>CAZEUN010000004.1:0-376187 GCA_964515595.1 uncultured Oleiharenicola sp.
TGCGTCAGCGTGATCGGCTGACCGGCCGCATTAACCGTGAGCGCGCCCGCGTCGGCCAACACGCCGCTTTGCGTGACCGCGCCCGTCGCCGTGAGATTCGCACTGCCCACGCTCAGCGTGCCGAGGTGGGTGGCCGCGGCGCTCGTGGTAAGCGCGGCGCCCGTCACGCTGCCGGAGACGTCGAGCGTCTGGCCCGTCGCCGTGAGCGTCGTGGCGCCGGTAGTCGCGAGGATCGCATTCGTCGCAAGGGTGTTGGTAAACTGCGTGGCCGCACCCGTCAGGCTCACCGTGCCCGTGACCGCGTTGGCTTGCGTCAGCGTGATCGGCTGACCGGCCGCATTAACCGTGAGCGCGCCCGCGTCGGTCAGCACGCCGCTTTGCGTGACCGCGCCCGTCGCCGTGAGATTCGCGCTGCCGACATTCAGCGTGCCGAGGTGGGTGGCCGCGGCGCTCGTAGTGAGCCCGGCGCCGGTCACACTGCCGGAAACATCCAGCGTCTGGCCGGACGCCGTGAGCGTCGTGGCGCCGGTGGTCGCGAGGACCGCATTCGTCGCGAGGGTGTTGGTGAACTGCGTGGCCGCACCCGTCAGGCTCACCGTGCCCGTGACCGCGTTGGCCTGCGTGAGCGTGATCGGCTGGCCCGTCGCATTGATCGTGAGGGCGCCCGCATCCGTGAGGACGCCGTTCTGGGTCACCGCGCCGGTGGCGTTCAGAGTCGCGCTGCCTACGCTCAGCGTGCCGAGGTTGGTCGCGGCGGCGTTCGTGGTGAGCGCGGCGCCGGTCACGCTACCCGAGACGTCGAGCGCCTGGCCGGTCGCCGTCAGCGTCGTGGCTCCCGTCGTCGCGAGGATCGCGGTCGTATCGAGCGTGTTGGTGAATTGGGTGGCGGCGCCCGTCAGGCTCACCGTGCCGGTGACCGCATTGGCCTGCGTGAGCGTGATCGGCTGGCCCGCCGCGTTGACCGTCAGCGCACCGGCATCCGTCAGCACGCCGTTCTGGGTCACCGCACCGGTGGCGTTCAGAGTGGCGCTGCCGACACTCAGCGTGCCGAGGTTGGTGGCGGCGGCGTTCGTGGTGAGCGCGGCGCCCGTCACGCTGCCGGAGACGTCGAGCGTTTGGCCGGTCGCCGTCAGCGTCGTGTTGCCCGTCGTGGCCAGCACCGCCGTCGTCGCGAGCGTATTGGTAAACTGCGTGGCGCCGCCGGTCAGGTTGACCGTGCCGGTGACGGCGTTGGCTTGCGTCAAGGTGATCGGCTGACCCGCGGCGCTGACCGTGAGGGTGCCGGCGTCCGTGAGCACGCCGCTTTGCGTGACCGCACCCGTCGCCGTGAGATCGGCGCTGCTGACGCTCAAGGTGCCCAGGTTGGTCGCACCCGCGCTCGTCGTCAGGCTGCCCGCGACGCTGCCGGAGACATCGAGGGTCTGGCCCGTGGCCGTGAGCGTGGTGGCGCCCGTCGTCGCGAGCACCGCGGTGGTCCCCACCGTGTTCGTATATTGGGTGGCGGCGCCGGTCAGGGTCGCCGTGCCGCTGACCGCGTTGGCTTGCGTCAGCGTGATTGTCTGGCCCGCCGCATTAACGGTCAGGACGCCGGCGTCGGTCAGGACGCCGTTCTGGGTCACTGCCCCGGTGGCGTTGAGGGTGGCGCTGCCCACGCTGAGCGTGCCGAGGTTCGTCGCGGCGGCATTCGTGGTGAGCGCGGCGCCGGTCACGCTGCCGGAGACGTCGAGCGTCTGGCCGGTCGCGGTCAGCGTCGTGGCTCCCGTCGTGGCGAGGACCGCGGTCGTATCGAGCGTGTTCGTGAATTGGGTGGCGGCGCCCGTCAGGCTCACCGTGCCGGTGATCGCATTGTTCTGCGTGAGCGTGATCGGCTGGCCCGCCGCACTGATTGTGAGGGCGCCGGCATCGGTGAGGACGCCGCTCTGAGTAACCGCGCCCGTCGCCGTCAGGTTCGCGCTACCCACACTGAGCGTGCCGAGGTTGGTCGCGGCGGCGCTCGTGGTAAGCCCGGCACCCGTGACACTGCCCGAGACGTCGAGTGCCTGGCCCGTCGCGGTCAGCGTCGTGTTGCCCGTGGTGGCCAACACCGCCGTCGTCGCGAGGGTATTGGTGAACTGGGTGGCGGCGCCGGTCAGATTGACCGTGCCGGCGACGGCGTTGGCTTGCGTCAGCGTGATCGGCTGACCCGTCGCATTGATCGTGAGGGCACCCGCATCCGTCAGGACGCCGTTCTGCGTCACCGCGCCGGTGGCGTTCAGGGTCGCGCTGCCCACGCTCAGCGTGCCGAGGTTCGTCGCGGCGGCGTTCGTGGTGAGCGCGGCGCCGGTCACGCTACCCGAGACGTCGAGCGCCTGGCCGGTCGCCGTCAGCGTCGTGGCTCCCGTCGTCGCGAGGACCGCGGTCGTGTCGAGCGTGTTGGTAAACTGCGTGGCCGCACCCGTCAGACTGACTGTGCCGGTGACCGCATTGCCCTGGGTCAGCGTGATCGACTGGCCCGCGGCGTTGACCGTCAGCGCACCCGCATCGGTCAGCACACCGCTCTGCGTGACCGCACCCGTCGCCGTAAGGTTCGCGCTGCCGACATTGAGCGTGCCGAGATTCGTCGCCGCCGCGCTGGTCGTTAGACTGCCGGTCACGTCGCCCGTCACGTCCAGGGTCTGGCCGGCGGCCGTGATGGTCGTGTTGCCCGTGGTGTCGAGGATCGCCGTCGTCGCGAGCGTGTTGGTAAACTGCGTGGCCGCACCCGTCAGATTGACCGTGCCGGTGACCGCATTGTTCTGGGTCAGGGTGATCGGCTGGCCGGCCGCACTGATCGTGAGGACGCCGGCATCGGTGAGGACGCCGCTCTGCGTGACCGCACCCGTGGCGGTGAGGTTCGCGCTGCCCACACTGAGCGTGCCGAGGTTGGTGGCCGCGGCGCTCGTGGTGAGCCCGGCACCCGTAACGCTACCGGAGACGTCGAGCGCCTGCCCGGTCGCCGTCAGCGTCGTGGCCCCGGTCGTCGCCAGGACCGCCGCCGTTCCGACCGTGTTCGTAAACTGGGTGACCGCACCCGTCAGGGTGGCCGTGCCGGCGACCGCGTTGGCTTGCGTCAGCGTGATCGCTTGGCCCGCGGCGTTCACGGTCAGGGCGCCCGCGTCGGTCAGGACACCGCTCTGCGTCACCGCCCCACTGGCGTTCAGGGTCGCGCTGCCCACGCTCAGGGTGCCGAGGTGGGTGGCGGCCGCGTTCGTGGTCAGCAAGGCGCCGGTGACACTGCCGGACACATCGAGGGTCTGGCCGGCCGCCGTAAGCGTCGTCGCGCCGGTCGTGGCGAGCACCGCGGTGGTGGCGAGCGTGTTCGTAAATTGTGTGGCGGCACCCGTCAGGTTAACCGTGCCGGTCACCGCGTTATTTTGCGTGAGCGTGATCGGCTGGCCCGTCGCACTCACGGTCAGGACACCGGCATCGGTCAGGACACCGCTCTGGGTGACCGCACCGGTCGCTGTGAGATTCGCGCTACCCACCGTCAAGGTACCGAGGTTGGTCGCCCCGGCGCTGGTGGTGAGTCCGGCGCCCGTGACGGTGCCGGAAACATCGAGCGTCTGGCCGGTCGCCGTGAGCGTCGTCGTGCCGGTCGTGGTCAGGACCGCCGTGGTCGCGACCGTGTTGGTCAACTGCGTGGCGGCGCCGGTCAGGGTCGCCGTGCCGGTGACGGCGTTGGCTTGCGTCAGCGTGATCGCCTGGCCCGCCGCGTTGACGGTCAGCGCGCCGGCGTCGGTCAGGACACCGCTCTGCGTGACTGCTCCCGTGGCGTTGAGGGTGGCGCTGCCGACACTCAGCGTGCCGAGGTTCGTCGCCGCCGCGTTCGTGGTCAGCAAGGCACCGGTCACGCTGCCGGAGACGTCGAGCGTCTGGCCGGTCGCCGTGAGCGTCGTGGCGCCGGTCGTGGCAAGCACCGCGGTCGTGGCCACCGTGTTGGTCAATTGGGTCGCGGCACCGGTCAGGTTAACCGTGCCCGTGAAGCTGTTCGCCGCGCCATTGCTCGTGAGGTCGACCGACTGACCCGCCGCGCTGAAGGTCGCCCCGCCCGTGCTGAGCGTGCCCGTCTGGCTGATCGCGCCGGTCGAGGTCACGCTCATCGAGCCCGCCGTGGTCGCGCCAAAGGTCGTCGTGCTGCCGGCGCCGCCGGAAGTCGTCGTGGTCAGCAGGCCCGTCGTGCTGCCCGAGGTCACCAGGGCACCGCCGGCACTCAGCGTGCTCGCGCCGCCGTCGGTCAGCACCGCCGTGAGGGCATCGGCGTCAGTGAGCTGGATATTGGTGCCCGTCGCCGTGACGGTGTTTTGGAAATCATTGGCCTGCGTCAGCGTGATCGCCGCGCCGGTGGCCGTCAGGCCGCTGGTGCCGGTGACCGTCAGCGCGCCATTCTGGGAGATCGTGAAACCGCCGCTGTCGGCCACCAGGTTGCCGGTCACGGTGCCCTGGCCGAGGTTCAACAGGCCCGCGGAACCGACCGTCAGGTCGCCCGTGGCCAGCGTGCCGAGTGTCAGCGCGTTCGCATCGGTGATCGTGGTCGTCGCGCCGGTCAGGCTGACCGCACCGGTAAAGTTGTTGGCCGCCCCGTTGGTGGTGAGATCAATCGACTGTCCGGCCGCGCTGAAGGTCGCGGCGCCGGCGGTCAGGGCGCCCGTCTGGCTGATGTCGCCCGTGGAGGTTACGTCCATCGAGCCGGCCGTCGTCGCGCCGAAAGTCGTCGTGCTGCCCGCGCCCCCCGAGGTCGTCGTCGTGAGCAAGCCGGCCGTGGTGCCGGACGTCACGAGGGCGCCGCCCGCAATCAGGGTGCTCGCCCCGCCATCGTCGAGCACCGCCGTCAACGCATTGGCATCGGTGAGCTGGATGTTCGTGCCGGTCGCCGTCACCGTGCCTTGGAAGTCGTTTGCCGCGTGGGCCAGCGTGATGGCGGTCCCGGCAGTGAGGGTCGTCGTGCCCGCCGTGATCGCCTGCGTCTGCGTGATCGCCGTGCCCGCGGTCAGGTCCAGCGTGCCGGTGGCGCCGACATCCAGGCCATTGGTCCCGAGGACGGCGCCAATGGAAACGGCATTCGCGTCGTTATAGCTGACCGCGCTGCCGTTCGTCAGGCTGCCCGCGAGCGTCGTCACATCGTTGTTGTTGCCGGCGAGCGTGAAGGTGCCATCGCCCAGCAAACGCAGGCCGGCCGCCGCCGCGCTGGCCCCGCCGCGGATGGCGCCGCCCGCGGCCTGATTGACGCCGGCCGTGGTATCGAGGGTGACGTTCCCGTTCGTGCGAATCGTGGTGGTGCCGAGCCGGATGTCCGGGGTCAGGCCGCCCGTGCCAATCAGGGCGATGTCGCCGGTCGCCGTGGCGCCACCGAGGCTGTTGGTGCCGTTGCCGAGGTGGATGGCGGACGCGGCATCCTCCGAACTCGTGCCGGTGAGGGTGATCGTGCCCGCACCCGCGGAGGAAATCGTGCCGTCGTTGAGCACGATGCCCTGGGTGTTGGCGGTGGTGGCGCCGGAGGTGCCGGTGACCGCGATGTTCGCGCCGCCCGCACCGGCGATCGCGCCGTTGGTGTCGATGGTCACGCCAACGCCGCTGAAATTCGTGCCGCTGCCCGTGCCCGTGACGGCGAGGGCGCCGCCCGCGCTGCTGACCTGGCTGCCCGCGCCCGTGATCTGCACGCCGTAGTTGTCGTCGGTGCCATTGCCACCGGTGCCGGTGAGCGTGACCGTGGCGGTGCCCGTCGCGTTGACCTGGCCGCCGCCGTTGAGGTTGACGCCGAGATTATTGGTGCCCGAAACCGTGCCGCCCGCGTTGCCCGTGACCTGGATGGCGCCCGCGTTGGAGGCGACCGTGCCCTGGATCAGGACACTGTCGTTGTTGTTCACGCCGTCGCCGCGCGTGCCGGTCAGGGTGATGGTGCCGCCGCCGGTCGTCGACACCGCGGGGTTGCCGCCGCCGATCGCCACGCCGCTGTTGGAATTCCCGGTGCCGGCGCCGCCCGTGCCGGTGATGGCAATCGTGCCGCCCGCGCCCGTGCTGGCGACGGACGTGCCGGTGCCGTCGATCAACACACCGAAATTCGCGTTCGTGCCGGTGCCGCCGGTGCCGGTGATCGCGATGGCGCCGGTGCCGCTCTGCACGACGCTGCCGTTGCGAATGCCCACGCCCAGACGGACATCGCCCGCGGAATTGTTGCCCTGGCCGCGGATCGAAATGGCTCCGGCACCCGAGAGGAGCTGGGCGCCGTCGAGCAACACGCCTTCCACATTCGTGCTCGTGCCCATGGCCGCGACGGTGGCGGGCGTCGCCCCGCCGCCGAGAGTCATGCTGCCGCCGGCGCTGTTGATGACCGTGCCACTGTTCAGGAGAATCGCCCCGCCGACGACGCCGTCGGCGTTGCGGTCGGCATTGAGCGTCACGTCGTACGTGCCGCCGCCCGTGCCAGTCACATCCGCGCCGCTGTCGAACACCACATTGCGCCCGGCCTGCAGCACCAGGGCGCCCGCGGCGGCGTTGTTGTGGGTGATATTATTGGAGAGGGTGATGTCATTCTCGCCCGTCGCCGCCAGCGTCAGGTTGCCGTCGACGTTGAATGCGCCCGTGGTGGTGATGTTCCCGCTGGCGGTGAAGCTGAAATCACCGGAGGTGGTGATGCCGGCGAGCACCGCCGCGCCGCTTTGCGCCAGGTAGATGTTGGTGGCATTGGCCGAGATGCTGGCGACCGTAAGATCCAGCGGATCGGCCACCGCGCCGATGTCGTTCGCAGCCGTCAGCGTGACGAGGTTCGCCGTGATGTTGTTGGCCGCCGCATTGCCATCGAGGATCGAGCCGGCCACGGAGGTCACGGTGACGTCACCGCCGCCGGCCGCGGAAAGAGTGTCCAGGGTGATATCGCCCGCGTCGGTCAGCTGGATGGCGTTGCCGCCCGTGGTGCTGGCGGTCACCGCGCCCGTGAAGTTGTTCGCGCTGTCCGTCAACGTGATGGCGTTGGCGCCAGCCGCGAGGCTCGTGGTGCCGTTGACGACGACGGTGCCTGACTGATCGATGGCGCCACCCGCCGTGAGGATCAGGTTGCCGGATGAGTTGGTGACGGCATTGCCGGACGAGAAATTGTGCAGGGTGATCGCGCCGGTATTGGTGATCTCAATGTTGTTCGCGGTGGTGTTGGTCGCCTTGAGGTTCGTCACCGTCGTGACGATCGGCGCGCCCGTGCCGATGCCGTTCGCCGCGGACAGGACCGCATTCAGGCTGGTCAGCGTGCCCGCGCTGCGGGTGATCTGATCGCCCGCGGTCAGCGTGGCCGTGCCACCGCCGCCACCATTGCCCGCGTCGATGTTGGCGCCGATCGCGATCGAGGCGTCGGTGCTGGCCAGCGTGGCGTTCGTGCTGGTGAGGGTTTGATTGATCGTCAGGTTGCCGCCGGTCGTCTGCAGTGAGAGCGCGCCCGCGCCGGTGTTCACCGCGCCGGTGACCGTCAGGCCGAGCGTGCTGTCGACCAGCGTCAGTCCCGCGGAATCAAAGGCACCGAGGTTCGTGAGGACGTTCGCCCCGCCAAGGGTCACCGTGCTGCCCGTGTTGCCGGTGAGGGTGCCCGCGGTGATGATGCCGGTCTGCGTGACGGCGCCGGAAAGATTGTCGGTGCCGGCGGCTCCGAGCGTCAGGGTGCCGCCCGCGCCGGTGGTGACGTCGCCCTCGAGGCCCACCGTGGTCGCGTCGATCACCTGGATGGCCGTCGCCGAGGTGTTGCCGGTGATGACGTTGTTCAGCCGGACGCCGGTATCATTGCCATCCACCAGGATGGTGCCCGTCATCGTGGCATCACCCACGGTATTGGTGCCAAGCTGCATGTCGACGCCGTTGCTGGACGCCGTGCCGGTGCCGGTGATCGCGATATTGCCGGAGCCGGTGGAAACCACGCTGCTGCCATTGACGATATGGACGCCGAAGCTGTTGATGAGTCCGGCGGCGCCGGCCGTGCCGGTGATCGTGGTGTTGCCGTTCACGGCGCCCACCACCGCACCGTTGCCCACGCGGACGCCGGTCATGTTGTTGCCGGCCGTGTTGTTGCCCGCCCCGGTGATCGAAATCGTGGCGGCGTTGGTGGCCGCAATCGTCGTGCCCGCGCCATCCAGGAACACGCCGGCGTTGTTGTCGGTTGAACCGCCGGCCCCCGCGCCGGTGCCGTCCAGTGCGATGGCGCCGCCGGTGGACGTCACGCCGCCGCCGCCGATCATGCGGATGCCGTGGTTGCCGGTGGTGCCGGCGCCGCCCGTGCCGGTGATGCCGACTGTGGCCGTGCCCGTCGAACCGACCAGGCCCGCGATCGTGACACCCGTATTGTTAACACCGGTCACCGTGCCGCCGGCGTTGCCCGTGACCTGGATGTTGCCCGTCACGGAAGTGACCGTGCCGTCGATATAAACGCTCTCGTTGTTGTTCACACCATCGCCGCGCGTGCCGGTGATGGTGAGGGTGCCGCCGCCCGCGCCGCTCGTGGAATTCACCATGCCGCCGCCGCGGACCGCCACGCCGACATTGCTGTCGCCCGTGCCGTTGCCCCCGGTGCCGGTGATGGAAAGGCTGCCCGTCCCGGTGGTGGTCACGCGCGAGCCCGCGCCGTTCACATCCACGCCGATACCCAGCGAATCGCCGTTGCCGCCGCGGCCGGTGATCGTCACCGCCCCCGTGGAGGCCTGGACCACGCTGCCGTTCGCGATGCTCACGCCATACCGGCTGCCACCGGCGGAATTGTTGCCCTGGCCGCGGATCGAAATGGCCCCGGCACCCGAGAGGAGCTGGGCGTTGTCGAGCAACACGCCCTCGACATTGGCCGACGTGCCCATGGCCGCGACGGTGGCGGGCGTCGCCCCGCCGCCGAGAGTGATGCTGCCGCCGGCGCTGTTGATGACCGTGCCGCCACCCAATGCAATGGCCCCGCCCACGACGCCGTCGGCGTTGCGGTCGGCATTGAGCGTCACGTTGTACGTGCCGCCGCCCGTGCCAGTCACATCCGCGCCGCTGTCGAACACCACATTGCGCCCGGCCTGCAGCACCAAGGCGCCGGCGGCCGCGTTGTTGTGGGTGATATTATTGGAGATAGTGATGTCGTTCTCCCCGGTCGCCGCGAGGCTCAGGTTGCCATCGACGTTGAGGACGGCCGTGGTGGTGATGTTGCCGCTGCCGGTGAAACTGAGGTCGCCGGAAGCGGTGATTCCGGCCAGCGCCACCGCGCCGGTCTGCCCGAGGTAAATATTGGCGCCACTGGCCGCCACGCTCGCAACCGTGAGATCCAGCGGATCCGCCACCGCACCGATGTCATTCGCGGCGGTCAGCGTCGCCAGGTTCGCCGTGATATTGTTCGTCGCCCCGTTCCCGTCGAGAATCGAGCCGGCGGTCGAGGTCACCGTCACATCGCCGCCCCCCGCCGCCGTGATGACTCCCAGCGCGAGGTCATTCGCGTCGGTGAGCTGGATCGCGTTTCCGCCGCTGTTGTTGGCATTCACGGTGCCGGTGAAATCGTTGGCCTGCGTCAGGTCGATGGCGGCCGCGCCGCCGTTGAAGGTGGCCGCCGCCGCCGAGGCCGCCTGGGTGATCGCGCCGGTCTGGGTGATGCCGACCGCGGTGAGGTCGAGCGTGCCCGAACCGACGCTCGAGGCGCCGAGCACGATCGCGTTGGCGTCCGTCACCGCGACGTTGTTCGCGCCGCTGTTGTTGAGGCTGACCGCCCCGGTGAAGTCGTTGCCGGCCTGCGCGAGGTCGATGACCCCGGCGCCCGCGTTGACCGTGGTGGTGCCGGTGACCGTGATCGTGCCGCCGGTCTGGGTGACGCCGGTGCCCGTGACCGAAAGATTTCCGCCGACCACGGAAGTGCCGAGGTCGAGGAGGCCGGCATTGACGACCGTCGCGTCCGCGGTCGCGCCGTTGGTATGGACATCGACCGCGCCCGTCGCCGCGAGTTGGTTGACGGTGATCGTGCCGTTGGCGACCGAAGTCGTGAAGCTCGCGGTGCCACCGACGGTGACCGTGCCGCTATCCGTCAGGTCGCCCGTCGTCGCCGTGGCGGACAGGTTGCGGCCCACGGAGGAGGCGGCCAGGTCGAGCGTCGTCGCATTGACGATGGTCGCGTCCGCCGCGACGCCGTTGGTGTGCACGTCCACCGCGCCAGTCGACGCCAGTTGATTGACCGTGATCGTGCCATTCGCCGCCGAAGTCGTGAAGCTGCTCGTGCCGCCCACGGTCACCGTCCCGCTGTCGGTCAGGTTGCCCGTCGTCGCGGTCGCGGACAGGTTCCCGCCCACACCGGAAGCGCCGAGATCCAGCGTGGTGGCATTGACGATGGTCGCGTCGGCCGTGGCGCCGTTGGTATGGACATCGACCGCGCCCGTCGCCGCGAGTTGGTTGACCAGAATCGTGGCGTTGGTCGCCGAAGTGGTGAAGCTCGCGGTGCCGCCGACGGTCACCGTGCCGCTGTCGGTGAGGTTGCCGGTCGTCGCCGTGGCCGACAGGTTGCGGCCCACCGAGGACGCGGCGAGGTCAAGGGTCGTCGCGTTGACGATCGTGGCATCCGCGGTCGCGCCATTGGTGTGCACGTCCACCGCGCCGGTCGAGGCCAGCTGGTTGACCGTGATCGTGCCGTTCGCCGCCGAAGTCGTGAAGCTGCTCGTGCCGCCCACGGTCACCGTCCCGCTGTCGGTCAGGTTGCCCGTCGTCGCCGTGGCGGACAGGTTGCGACCCACCGAGGACGCGGCCAGGTCGAGCGTCGTCGCGTTGACGATCGTGGCATCCGCGGTCGCGCCATTGGTGTGCACGTCCACCGCGCCGGTCGAGGCCAGCTGGTTGACCGTGATCGTGCCGTTCGCCGCCGAAGTCGTGAAGCTGCTCGTGCCGCCCACGGTCACCGTCCCGCTGTCGGTCAGGTTGCCCGTCGTCGCCGTGGCGGACAGGTTGCGACCCACCGAGGACGCGGCCAGGTCGAGCGTCGTCGCGTTGACGATCGTGGCATCCGCGGTCGCGCCATTGGTGTGCACGTCCACCGCCCCGGTCGAGGCCAGTTGATTGATCAGGAGAGTGGCGTTGGCGGCGGAGGTGGTGAAGCTGCTCGTCCCGCCCACCGTCACCGTGCCGCTATCAGTCAGGTTGCCGGTCGTCGCCGTGGCCGCAAGACTGCCGCCGATCGTGGATGCGGCCAGGTCCAGCGCGCCGGCATTGACGAGGGTCACGTCGCCCGACGCGCCGCTGCTGTGCACGTCGACCGAACCGCTCGCAGCCAATTGGTCCAACAGGATCGTGGAATTCGCGGCGGATGTCGTGAAGCTGCTGGCACCGCTCACCGTGACCGTGCCGCCGTCGGTCAGGTTTCCGCCAGTGGCAACCGTGAGGGCCTGCGCCGTCAGCGCCGGCAGGTCCACGCCGCTCGCCGAGGTGTTGGTGATCGTGAGCGTACCCAAACCGCCGCCGGCAACTCCGCCGACCGCGCCGCCGAAGGTCACCGTGGCCGTGCCGGTGTTGACGGTCAGGTCATTGGTCTCGGTCGATTCGCTGTCCACCGTGCCGGCGAACGCCACCGTGCTGTCGGTGGTGGCCAGGGTCAGGTCCGTGTCCAGTTGGACATTGTTGGTGAAAGTCTGGCCACCGGTCGTGGTGACATTGCCATTCAGCTCCGTGAGTCCGCCACCGTTCGACGTGAGCGCGGCCAGGCGCTGGCCGTTGTCGCCGACCGCACCGCCGAACACCGTGGTGCCGCTGTCGGTCACCGTGAGCGCATCCTCGCCGTCGGTCGTGCTGCGGACCGTGCCCGCAAAGGAAATCCCCGCGCCCGTGAGCGTCGTGGCATTGCCGGCGGCATCGAGGGTCACGGCGTCGCCGTAAGCCTGCGCGCCCGTGGTCGTGACGCTGCCGCCGTTGATCGCGGTGGTGCCGCCGGCATTCGTCGCCAGGCTCGCCGCGGCCACGGTGGCACCGAGCGTGGTGGCGCCGGTGCTGTTCAGCGTCATCGCCCCAAGGGTGGTCCCGCCGCCCACCGCGCCATCGAAGGTAATGGTGCCGCTGCCGGCGTCCAGGGTCAGGGCTTCCGTGCCGGCGGTGGTGCCGTCAACCGTGCTGGTCGTCGTCTTGAAGTGGAGGTTCGCGCCCGCGCCCGCGCCCGCATTGGTGGTGTCGATGGTCACTGCAGTGCCGAGTTTCACCGGACCGGTGAAATCGACCGCGCCATTCTCGGTGATCACGTTCGCCGCGTTAAGATTGATCGCCGCTCCCGTCACATCGAGCGCGCCCAGCGCCACACCGAAACCCACTTTATCGGCGAACGTGACGGCCCCCGCCGCATTCACGGTCAGCGATTCCGCCCCGGCCGTGGTGCCGTCGACCGTGCCGTTGAAATTAATGGCCCCCGTGTTGTCCGTCAGGACGGTGTTGCCGACCAGCGTGAGGTTGCCCCAGTTTTGCGTGTTGCCGCCGGTGATGATCGTGCCGCTGACGCGAGCCGGGCCGGTGACGCTCAGGCTGATCAACGGCGTGACGGTGCCCACGCCGCCGAAGAACTCCACCATGCCGCCCGTCGAGGTCACGCTGAGGTTGACCGCGCCATCCACCGTGGAACCGAAGGTCAGGGTGTTGCCGTTGGTGGTAAAGGTGAGGTCGTTCCCGAGCGTCACGGCGCCCGCGAGGGTGGTGGTGCCGGAGATCGTGACATCGTTGGTGAAATTCATGGGACCGGTGATCGTGCCTCCCGTCAGACCGACGTTCGCATCGGTCGTGAATCCGCCGCTGGCCGTGAACCCGCCCGCCAGCGTGACCGCACCGGTCGTGGTCTTGACATCGATCGCGCCTGCGGAGGAACCGCTGAGCGTGACCGCGCTGGCGTCGATGAGGTAGGCGTCCCCCGCCCCCGTGCTCTTATTGAAGTCGATCGTGTTTACGTCGGTGGCGATCCGGCTGGTATCGTCGACGCCGACCTTTCCCAGGCCAGTCAGGCTGAGGGTGTCCGCCGTGATCACCTTTCCAGACGCCTGCGTCAGGTCGCCCGAATGATTGAGCGTGACGGTGGCGCCAGCGGCGCTGACGTCCTGTTGCAGATCGAGCGCGCCGGCATTGACGGTGAGATTCCCGCCGGCCGTGATCGTGCCAAGCGACAAGGCGTTGGCATCCGTGATGGCGATGGCGAACGTGCTGTCGGTGGACAGCGCCACGGCGCCGGTGAAGTCGTTGGCCGGGTTGGTCAGATCGATCGCCGCGCCATTGCCCTTGAAATTTGCCAGACCGGTGGCGGCCGCTTCCTGAATGATGGCGCCCGTCTGGGTGATCCCCTGGGCGTCGACGGTCAGCGCGCCGGTGCCGACGTTCGAAGCCCCCAGGACGATCGCGTTCGCGTCGGCGATGGCGACGTCGTGGTTGCCGCTGTTGTTCAGGCTGACCGCGCCGGTGAAATCGTTGGATCCGTGGGTCAGGTCGATGGCATGGGTGCCGGCCGAAAAGCTCGACGTGCCCGTCACGGTCAGGGCGGCACTCTGCGTGATGTCGCCACCCGCCGTGACGTTCAAATGGCCGGTGGCCGTGAGACCGGCCAGATCGATGGCCGCACCGCCGAAATGGAGATCAATATTGCGACCCGACACGGGCAGACCGCCCAACGACGCGGCGGCGCTGTCGTTGCGCAGGCCGAAATCCCGGATCGAGCCGCCATTGGCGGTGACGTAGGCGACCGAGCCGGTGCCGAAATCGTTGGCCTGCGTATGCAGCAGAACATCCTGGTTGGTGCCGGTATCGATGGTGAAGGTGGACGCGCCTCCGGTTTTGACGATCGCCCCGCCCGCCTGGCTGATGCCGCCCCCGATGGAGGTCACGTCGAGGGTGCCGTCGCCCAAGTGCGCGGCCCCCAGGACCAAGTCCCCGGAGTTAACCAGCGCCACGTTGTTGGTGCCGGTGTTATTCAGGCTCACCGCACCGCCGAAGACGTTGCCGCTGTCGGTCAGCGCAATCGCGCTGGCGCCGGCATCGATGTTAGTAGTCCCGGCGACATGCACCGCCTCGGTCTGGCCCACCAGGCCACCGGAGGAATTCACCGTGAGATTGCCATTGATCGTCGAAACCCCGCTGGCGCTCGCGCTGCCGTCGCCGAACATCAGGCCATCGATCGCGCCGATCGTGACGTGGTTGCCCGATTCGACCACGACCTTGTTCAGGTCATTGTCCTCATCCAGCAGAATGTCGTCCGAACCGCCGGCGCTCAGCCGGAGCAGGCCGGGCACCACCAGCGTCTGGGTGGCCTTCAGGGTGATGCCGGCGCTGCTGCGCACCGTCAGATCGCGGCCCACATTCGTGGAACCGAGTTGGATGCCGCCGGCGCTGTCGCGCACCGAGACGTCGTGGGCGCCGCTGTTGGAGAAACCGACGGCGCCGGTGAAATCGTTGCCGGTGTTGGAAAGGTTGATGGCACCGGCACCGGCGACGAAATTGGCCGTCGGGGCTCCGGAAGCCTGCACAATGGTCGCGGCGCCGCTCTGCGTGATGCCACTGACATCGGGCGAACCGCCGGCATTGGCCGTGATGGCCAGGGCGCCGCTACCGACCGCCAGGTTGCCGAGGATGAGGGCATTCGCATCCTTGATCGCCACGTCGTGGTTGCCGCTGTTGGTAATGCTGACCGCCCCGGTGAAATCATTGCCGGTGTGCGTCAGGTCGACCGATGCGGCGCCCGCCGACACGCTTGTCACGCCTCCGACCGTCAGGGAGCCCGTCTGGCTCAGGGCGCCATCATTGGTCACCAAGGTCAGGTCGCCGGCCGTGCTGCCGCCGGCCACCACGGTGCCACCGGTCTCATGCAGGGTGATGGTCGCCCCTGCGTCAGTGGCATCGGCGGCGTCGCGAACCCGGGCCCCGACGGATCCGAAAGCATTCGTGTCGTCCGCGAGCGTGATCGCGGCACCGCCATTGTTGAGCGTGGTGAAATTGCCCAGGCCGGTGACCGTCAGCGCGCCCGTCTGCGTGATGGCGCCACCCGCCGTCACCGTCAGGCTGTTGACCGTCAGCGAGGGGAGATCGATGGCCGTGGTGTCGACCAGCGTGACGTCCGCGCTCGTCGGCACGGTCAGGGCAATCGTGCCGGAGAAAGTGTTGGCGGGATTGTCGAGAACGACATTTCCGGCCGTCGTGGTGACGCTGAGATTGCCGTCCACGGTCAGGACCCCCGAGTCGGTCAGGTGGGTGCCGGTTTGCACCGTCAGGTTGCCACTTGCATTGACGGTTCCCAAGTCCAGCAGGTCGGCATCCGCGATGGTAATATCGTTGCCCCCGGTCGTCTGCAGGGAGACGGCGCCGCCAAAATTGTTACCGGAATTATCCAGCAGAATGACATTCGCCCCCGCATCGAGCGAGGTCGTGCCTCCGACCGCGAGGGAGGTGCCGCCTTGGCCAATCGCGCCACTGGCGCCGACGGCCAGGTTGCCGCCACCCGCCACGACGCCCTCCAGCGTGACGCCGCCCGAAGTGCTGATGTAGGTATCGCCGGCGCTCTTGCCGAACACGAGCGTGGTCGCGGAAGTGGTGAGCGGCGTGACATTCGAGCCGACGTCGGCGGCACCGTTCAGCGTGAGGGTACCCGCCCCGACGCTGCCGCCGGACGTCGTGACCGCGGTGCTGTGGGTAAGAGTGACGGAGCCAGATCCCGCGTTGAGGTTGTTGCCGCCCAGCGCGAGCGTCGTGCCTTTCAGATCCGCTGAACCGACGCTGACGCCCGCACCGAGGGTGGTCGTGCCGGTCGCGGCGTTCGTTTGGGTCAGCGCGCCCGTCAGGGTCACGCCGCCGTTCAAGTTGAGCGCACCGGAGTCCGTGATGGTCAGCGCAGTGCCGCTCACCGCGCCGCCCAGGGTCAGCGTGCTGGTCCCGGTGGTGAGCGTCGGGGATCCGGTCAGCGTGATCGCGGTGTTACCGTCGCCAAGCGAGAGAGCCCCCCCGGATGAAATCGTGTTGGCCAAGGTGATCCCGGACGGCGCGGTCGCCGTCGCGCCGTTCGTGAAGGTCACGCCATCCAGCGAGAGTGCGCCGGTGTTCCCGTAAGTCAGCGCATTGGTGATCGTGCCGCCGGTCTGGCTGAGGCTGTAAGCATTGGTGCCGGTGGTCAGCGTCGTGGCGGTGAGCCCGCCGCCGAAAGCGACCGAACCGGTATCATGGCTGGAAAGATCGACCGTCGTCGCGGATACCGCGGCGGCCGCGGCCACGGTGGCGGCATTGATCAACGTGAGCGTCGCGATCCCGGAGCCGCCGCCATTGAGCGAGATGCCGCCGCTGCCATTGGAGAGGGAGAGATTGTGATTGTTGCCGGTGATCGCGCCCAGCGCGAGGGTGGCATTGTTGCTGGAGTCCAGCGTGGCCGCGGCGCCCAGTAAAACGGCCCCGTAATTTTGCGCCCCGGTCGTGCTGACGGCGCCGCCATTGAGCGCGCTACTCCCGCCGGTCGCGGAGGTGAGCGAGGCCAGCCGGGCGGTGGCCCCCACCGCATCGCCATAGGTAACCGTCCCGGTGGTCGTCACCGCGAGGTTCTGGCCGCCGTTCGTGGTCGCATCCACCGTCGAGTTGAATCCCACGGCGCCCGCGCCGGCACTGATGGTCGTATCGGCGCCCAGCACGACCGCGCCGGCGTAGGTCTGGGCGCCGTTCGCCGCCGCCGTACTCAGGGTGCCGCCCAAGGTGGCCGCGCCATTCAGGGTGATTGCACCCGCGGTGACGCCGCTCGTGGCGGTGATGCCGCCCGTCGTGGCCGTGGCGTCGAGCGCCCCGGCGCCGAGATTGAGGGCCCCGACCGTCAGCCCCGTCGCACCCGTGGCTGTCAGACTCCCGCCGGCCGTCGTGCCGGACGCGCTGAAGCTGCCGCTATCATTAATGAAGGTGTTTCCGCCGGTCTTGTTGAGGACGAGCGAGCCCAAGTCCGTGGCCAGACGACTGCCGGCGGCCGCGACCGAACCGCTCCCATTCAAGGTGAGTGTGCCGGCCGTGATCGTACCGGCGGTGCGCGTAAGAGCGCCCGCGTTGGTGATCGTCACGCCCGCGCCACTCAAGTTTGCGCCGAGCGCCGCCGTGGTGCCCGTGTTAATGGTGATCGCGCCTGCCGTGGACACGTCGGCACCGATCGATGCGGCGGTGCCGGCATTGAGGTTGATGTCGCCCGAGCCCGAGTTGGTGATGGCGGCATTCACGTTGATCGCGGCGTCCGCCGTGGCCGTGAGCGAGGAACCGCTGTTCCATGACACCGCATCGACGAAGGTGATGTTGCCTGTGCCGGCGCCCGCCGCGTTGGTCGTGGTGATCAGGACGTTCGCGCTGCCCAACGCTGTCGTCAGCACTCCGGTGGTCAGCAACGAGTCGTCGACCGCTCCGCTGGCGGAGAACGTCGTCGGCCCGGACGCATCGGCGGACGAGTCGGTGCCCGGCATCCCCGCAGCCGTGGCGTTGCCCTGGTTGTTGGCGATATAGATATTGGTGGGGTCGAGCAGCAGGGTGCCCCAGGTGCCCGCCGCCGCCGTGAGGTTCGTGAACCCTTGGTAGTCGAGGAAGCCCTTGCCCGAGACTTCGGCGAACCCGCCGTTGCCGCCGCCCGTGCCGCCGCGCGCGGAAATGTTGCCGGCGAAGCGGGTGACCTCGTCGGACCACACAATGACCTTGCCGCCATGGCCGGTGGCGAGCGCGTCGGCCAGCAGGCTGACGCCCGCGCCAATCGAAGTGCGCGCCGCGTTGCGGACGGCATCGTTCCGGCCCTGGTAGTCGCCGCCGACCAGAATCTGGCCGCCGCCGGTCGCGCCGGAGGCATCGACCCGCGCGCCGTCGAGCAGCGCCACGCGTTCGCCGGTGATTTCCACATGCCCGCCGGTGCCGTTTGCATGGGACGCATCGATCGTGCCGCTCACGCGCACCTCGTCGCTCCCCTGCCCCTGCAGGCGGACGTCGCGTCCGGAAAGTTTGCCGTCCTGCGTGATGGCCACCGCATAAAGGTCGCCCGCTGCGAGGAGCACGGAGCCATGGCCCGCGTCCACCGTGCCGGTGTTGCTCACGCCGGTGCCGGCGGCCGCGGCGCCCGCCGGCGCGGTGCGGCCGGCTTCCACATAAATATTGCTGCCGTTCTGGCCGAGCAACACCTGGTCGCCGGCGGCGAGGCTGACAAACCCGTTGGGCGAGACGATCGATCCCGTGTTGCTCACCGAACGGCCCACCAGCGCGACGAACTCGCCGCGGATCGAACCGTCGTTGCGCACCTCGCCGGTCAGGCCGGTAAACCGGTTGAGGCCCGCGAGAAAATCCTCCTTGGACAGTGTGCCGCCCGCCGCGTACAGCGCGCCGACATTCACCACCGCGGTCGACCCGAAATAAACACCCGACGGGTTCATCAGGTAGACCTGGCCGTTGGCCTGCAGCGAGCCATTGATCTGCGACGGGGCCTGGCCGCCGATCCAGTTCAACACGCGCGAGGCGGCGCCGGGTTGGACAAACTGCACCGTCTCGCCGAGGCCGACATCAAACGTGTTCCACCGCACCACGCTGTTGTTGCTCGCGGTGACCACCGTGGTCTGCGGCGCGGAGGTGATGGTCACCTGCCCCGCCAGCACGGTGCCGCCCGTCGGCTGCTGCGCGTGCGCGCTGACCGCCACCAAGCCCGCCAGGGCGGCCGCAAGCCAGCCCAGCCCGCGTCGGAAGGACGCAGGTCGCGGCTGAACCTGGAGGGGGACGATCATCTGAGGAGGGTCGGAAAAAAAGAATCGGTCGGTGGCTACCAGGAAAAGCTCGATGAGATGTAGTATCGGACTTCGCCGGCAGGAACGATAAGTTGCTGGCCCGGCTCCCGCGTGTCATCACGTAATTCTGTCAGGGTTAGTCCTACATCGCACCTGATGGACAAATACTGTTTTACCTGCAGTTCGACGCCGCCGCCGGCGCCGGCGATCGACACGTTTTTGTCGATCAGGCCCAGCTCTTCGGTTTGCCCCGCCGCGAGCTTCTGCGGCGTCACCTGGCGATAGGCGTAGTCAAAAAACGCGCGGCCGATGAGGTCCCAGTCCGGATCCTGCCGCGTGCGCGCCGGCCGCCACTTGAACGTCCGGTTCATCAGCTTGCCGGCCTCGCCGGGCTTCAACAGGCGGGGGAAGTGCAGCGCGTATTCGACCGAGCCGATGACAAACTCGTCGGCCGACAAAACGGATTCGGCGTAACCGCGCACCGAGAACGCGCCGCCGATCGGCTCCTGCTCGTGGGGAATCAACCGCGAGCCCTCCAACAGCGTGCGGCCGCGCACGCGGAAGGACAGTTGGTTGGCGAGGAACCGCGCGTCGGCTTCGCCGCGCGTGAAGATCGGCTCGAGATAGATCGAGCCGCTGAGGCTCCAGCGCGCCGAACTCCACTTCGAGTCCGCGCCCACGCGGCCCAGCGCCGGGATGCCGTTCGTGGTGTCGAGGTTCGCAAAGCTGCCCACGGTCCGGTCGTAGCGCACGCTGCCGGACAGCGACCACCAGGCAGCGCCGCGGGAAACGGTGGCCGAGAAAAACGGGATCAGGAAATTGGAGGACCCGGTGACCAGCGGCGTGACCACATCGTTCTCCTGGACGATGCGGCTCTGGATGCCGTAATGCGCGAAGTTTGCCCCCAGCGCCGACACCATCTCCCAGTCATGCGGGAGCGCGAGCCGGTTGGTGAATTCCACCCCCCCCAGCCAGTTCCGGCCCGCGAAGCGCAGGTTCTCGATCGAAACGTCGTTGGCCAGGAAGTCGCCGTAGGAACCGTAGATGCGCGCGAGCAGTTTCGCCGGCCGGAAAACGGGAATGCGGTAGGACAGGAAGGAGCCGTAGGTCTTGAAATCCGGCGTCGTGATCGCGTCGATGTTCAGGATGTCGTCGTGATTCGTCAGCTGGTTGTGCTGGAAGCCGACCCGCGTGCGCCAGACGCCGGTCGCGTCCGTGCCGAAATTGGTGACCTGGCCGAAGACCTGCCACGGCTTCGATTCGTTCACCAGGTAGTCGAGCACGACCTTGCCGGGGTCGCCGGCCGACGCGATCGAGGCCTCCACCAGGCGGCCCGGGTGCAGGCTGAGCCCGCGCAGGTAATCGTTGAGCTGGCCCTGGTGAAACAAGCTGCCGGGCTGGCCGTCCTTCGGCGGCTGCAGGGGCGAGTGGATGATCACGCCGCGATGCTTCTTGTTGTTGACGGAAGCCTGCGGCTTGAAGCGCTTGCCGCGCGCCAGCGTGCGCACTTCCGCGACCTGGCTGGCCCAGATCTTCACCCGCGCGGTGAGATCGTCCGGCGGCCGGCGGTCGGAAATCCCGCTCGCGCCCGATTCCAATTCGCTGAAGGCCACCCACACGCCGTAGAGGTCCTGCGAGTTGTACCAACGCACGACCTCCTGCGCGACCTGGCGCAGCGCCGCGGCCTCGAACCGGCTGCCGGCGGGAATCGCGCCGAGCGTGAGGATTTCGCCGGCCTTCGAACCCGTGGCCTGCCGCCAGACGCCGTCATCGCGGACCAGCCGCACCGACACCTGGTTGAGCGCCTCGATCGGCGGCAGGGCGGGATGCTCGAGTCCGTATTGAAATTCAAAACGATCCACGGCCACGCCGGGATCCGCCGCCGGCGCCGCGGCGGTGACGCCCGGTGCCGGTGTTTCCTGCGCCGTGCCCACCCCGGCCAATCCCGCGATCAGGCAGCCCAGACCCAAGGCGCGCTTAAAATCAAATCGCGGCAGTAGGTATTCGCCTACCGTCAATAACGCGGTCACGCACCGCCAGAGACGGAGCGAACGCTGACCCGCGGCCATTGCCCCGAGACTTTTGAAGCCTGTTATCACGCTGTGACTTCCCCAACTGTGAGGGCTGAAGAAATCGATAAACCACCCGGGGCGTCAACCCGTTAATGCAGGGCCAAAACGCGGGATGCCTCCCCCGGGGCGTTCCCCTTTAACAAGTTAGGAAAACAGCCGGCTGAAAAATCCCGGACGCGAACCCGGGCGGAACCGCACCAACCACTTCGCGGCAACGTCCCGGTTCGTGGCGGCGGGCTGTCCATTAAGACATGAAAATTCCGGCAACTGGCCGCGCGCGATGCTCGCGGCCATGCGATCATCCTCGGCCTTGGTGTCCGCGGCGACCTCGTAGGGGATGTCCGTGACGATCGGCATGGCCGACGACCGCACCCGGAGCAGGTAGAAATCCGCGGGCGCGGGTTCGCCAACGATCACATCGAGCCACTTCTCGCCGCGCGGCAAAAGGCCGAGCACCGGCACGGCGGGATCGAGCTGCGTGGCGAGAAATGAAATCCAGGCGTTGAGCGATTCACCCGGCTGCGCGCCGGGAATCTGCGGCAGGCGCAGGCAGCGCGACACGCCCTTGTCGGCCTTGCACCATTCCAGGCCGCCGGGGGTGAACAGGGAAAAATTCCGGCGCAAATGATGCAGCACGCGGCGGAGCACCATCGGTTCCTGCGCGAAGTAGGCGGTCCAGGCCGGCACGCCCAGGCCCGCGCTGGTCTGCACGCGGTTGGCATCGGGAACACGCGCCTGCAGGTTTTTTTCCACGCCCTTGATGTGCGCGATCACCACGCCGGACGAGGTCGTCTCCTGGCACTTCGCCTTCACGTCCTCCAGCGCCGGCAGCACCTCGGCCGCCAGCCAGGTGAACGAGCGCGTCACCGAATGCGCCACCGCGATCATCGGGTAAAGCGCGCGGCCCTTGCCGTCCTGCGAGGACCACATGAGGCCGGTGAGGCTTTCGTTCAAGCGGCGCCAGTGGATGACGTGATCGAAACCCGGCAGGACTTTTTCCGCGCCGGCCTTGTCCCAGGCGGCGTGCTCGATCTGGTGCGCGATGCCGCCGTAGATGAGCTCGCGCGCCTCGACCAGCGTCGCGGTCACGAGCCCCACGGGATCCATGTGGTCGTTCCAGCCCGGGTGCTTGCCAAAGGCGCCCAGGAAAACGCGCGGCGCGGCCTGCACATTCTTCCAGTCCTCGTTGAGGAAAAACTTGGAGAAATTGTTCATGGCTGGCGCGAAACCCCGGTCAACGGGCGGGCCACTGGTCGGCCGGCGGCAGGCCCTTTTCGAACGACAGCGTCACCGGCAGCACCAGCTCGCTCCCCTTGTGGTTGAGGCGGACGATGGCGTCCCACTCCTTGCCGTCGGCGCGGCGCACGGCGTTCTGCTGCAGGAGACGCAACGCGCCCCAGGCGGCGCCGGGCTCGATGGCGGCGTCGGCGACCGACTTCGGGCCGACGGTCGTGAAGAACTCCAGGCGCGGCAGCGGGGCCGCGAGCGCGAACTTGTCGAGCAGCAGGCTCTCGGGCAGGCCGGAGAGCGGGTAGCCGCGGTCGGTGACGCGCGTGGACTTGAAGGTGCGGGTGAGGGCCTGCCTGGCGCCGCCGGAGCCGAGGATCTTCGCGACGATCGCCTCCTGGTCCTGGTCGCTCGGCAGCACGAGCCGCACGGTCAGCGGCGCGCCATCCGCCCCGGTGAGGGCGCCGGCAAACGCCGCCATCTGCTCGAGTTTCCGGAAGCTCTTTTCCAGCGGACGGCGGGCGTCGGCCGGCAGGTTTGCCGTGGCCGCGGCATCGGCGCGCACCTTCGTGAGGAGCGCGAGGGATGACTTGAGTTGCTCCGCGGTCAGCGGGGCGCCGCTGCCCAGCGGATAACCGATCGAGTCCGGGAACGCCTTGTCGAGTTCCTTGCGGTAACCGTCGACGGTCGCGTCGATGCCCTGCGAGGCGGCCACTTCCTGCAACGTGCGCAGCGCGGCGATGAACTCCTGGCGCTTGAAGCCCGTGTACTTGCCGCTGCGTTCGCGCACGGCGGCGAGCGTCGCCGCCTGCTGCGTCACGGCCTCACCCAGCCGGCCGACGAGCGAGCCGCCATCCGGCGAGGGCGCCATGATCTGCATGATGTCGTTGTAGGCCGCGTAACGCTGGACGTAGATCGGGGTCCCGCCCTCGCCCACCAACGTGGTGATGTCGAGGTCGCCCAGCTGGGCCTCGTCGGCCGTGCTCATCAGCTGCGCGGCCTGCGTGGACACCTGGGCATCGAGGCTGATCAGGCGCCGCTCGAGATCGCGATAAAGCGTGAAGTCCGCCGCGGCGCCGGTCGCCGCCGCGGCCGCATCGGCCGCCGGCTTCTGCTTGAGCAGCGCGGCGCGGATGAGCTGCGAGGCCGCGCCGGTCTCGCTCTTCGTGCGTTCCACGCTGGCGCGGTAGCTGGCCTCGAGCGTGACCTCGCCCGTGACGCCGGTCTTCGCCTTGAGGTCGGCGACCAGCTTGTCGACACCGTTGCGGCGCGTCGCGAGATCGCTCCACGCAGAAAGCACATTTTCGTTCCAGGAACCGTTGCGCGGCGCCGCGACGGCGGCGAGGAAGGCGCGCTCAGCCTGGTTGTAGCGCTCGATCGCGAGGCGGCCGGACTTGATCGTCTCGATCGCTTCCTTTTGCGTGGCCTGCGAGGCCTGGACCGCGCGGTCCAGGGTGTCCCAACCGCGCACGATCGGCTGGTTGTCGCGGAGACTCATGCCGCGGGACAGCCACCGTGCGGGCCACAGGCCCTTGCCGGCGCCGCCGCGGAAATACGTCCACTCGTGGATCGCCAGGAGCTTGGCCATGGTGTCCGGACCGCCCGGGGCATCCTTGAGCGTGGGCCCGAGCAGGGGGTTGAAGAAATCCTCGGACGGATAATCCGCGTCGTAACCCGGCAGTCCCTTCAGGTGGATGGCGCCCTCGAGCCGGATGAGCGCGGCGAGGCGCTCGGAATCCGCGGCGCTCCAGCCGTCGGAATTGATCAGGCGGTCGCGGTTGGCCTCGACCACCGGAGCAATCGCGCTGGCCTCGAAGAGGACGCGCTGCGCCTGGCGGCGGCTCGGGTTGGCCTGCATTGCGATCGACTCGATCGGCTTGAAGATGGCCGGGATCTTGAGATCGGCGCTGGCGAGCTGCTGCAGCTTCTCATGGTACTGCATGATCGTCAGCTCCTGGCCGACATCGAGCTGCACCACGTCGTTGCCGGTGTACTCCAGGCGGTTGTTGACGATCGGGCGCCACTTGTCGCCGGACCAGTTCTCCGCCTTGGCGCCCGCGCGCCAGTAGACCAGCTCGCTGCCGACGCTGGACTTGAGGGCCTTGTAGCCGAAATAACTGACGGCAAGCAGGGCGAGCGTGCCGGCCGCGACCACGCCGCCAAGGATGCGCTGGCGGTTCTTGATGACCTGCGTCGTGTTGGTGGCGCGGGTGACGAGACCCTTCTCCTTGAAAACCTTTTGGAGGAAGAGGTCCTTGAGGAAGTAGGAGCGTTCGCGCTCCCACGCCTTGCTGGCGGGCAGCTGGTCCTCATTGAGGCCGAGCGCGGCCGCGAGCTCGGTGTCGAGCTCCTTGCCCTCGGTGAGGGCGGACGTGAAGTAGATGCCGCGCAGGAAGAGCGGCTTGGCCGCCTGGGCGCTGGTGCCGAAGATCGTCTCGAGGTATTTCCGCAGGCGCGGGGCGAGCGCGCCGATGCTGGCGGAGAGCGCGAAGAGCGAGTCGACCTCGTCCGCGCGGCGCTTGCCGGCCTCGGCGGGCACCGGGTCCTTGAGCATGCCGAGGCGGCGGCGGCCGATGCGCTGCACGACTTCCGCGAGGTGGCGGTTGACCGCCTCCATCTGGAACGGCGTGTCGAGCGGCGCGGGATTCGACCAGCCGGTCATCTGGTCCTGCAGCTGCGGGTCCTTCACGCCGCTGAAGAATTCGCGGAAGCCGACGATCTTGTCACACTTCGTGATGAGCACGAACACCGGGAAGCGGACGTCGAGCGTGCGCTGGATCGTGTCGAGCTGGCGGGCGATCTTGCCCGCCTTGGCCGTGATCTCGTCCATCGAGTCCTTGATCAGGCTTTCCGACGGGATGACGAGGAGCAGGCCGTTGATCGGGCAGTTCGGGCGGGTCTTGCGGAGCAGGCCGAGGAACTCGGTCCACTCGGACGTCGTGCCCGGGGGCGCCTCCTGGAAGAGCAGCTTGCCCGCGGTGTCGATGAGCACGGCGTAGTTCGTGAACCACCAGTGCATGTTGATCGTGCCGCCGGCGCCCTGCATTTCGTCCTGCAGGCCCGGCGGGAAGCCGACCTTGCAGCGACGCACGGCCTCGGTCTTGCCGGAGCCCGGCTCGCCGCAGACGATGTACCACGGAAGCGAATAGAGGTCCTTGCCGACGGCCTCGAACTTCTCGATGCCGCGCGCGAAGTTCTCGCGCAGGCGGTCCAGCGTGGCGAGCAGCGCCGGGTCATGGATCGAGGACGGCGCGCCGGAGGAATGCGCGGCGAGCTGGCTGCTCAGGGCGCGGCTGCGCTTCTGGCCGCTGACGCGCTGGTACACCGACCAGAGGAACATCGCGACGGCGATGACGGCGAGGCCGGCGACGGCGATCAGCAGGGCCTGCTTGCCGATCACGGCGGTGATGGCGAGGATGGCGGCCGCGGCGAGGCCGCCCATCACCAGCTTCATGTTTTTCGGGATCTGTTGGAATTGGTCGAGCATGGCGCCGGTCAGGTTAGGGAGTGGACTTGGCGGGATCGTGCGCGATCACGGTGTCGAGCGCATCGTTGAGCTCCGCCGAGGCGCTGCGGAAGGTGTAGATGTTGACGCCCACCACCACGAGGAGCAGGCCGGTGAGGATGATCAGCAGCGGCACGAGGCTCGCGGCCATCGGCATCGGCAGGTTGGCGAAATTGGTGTGCTGGTAGGACGCCGGGGTGATGAAGGCCGACTCGTCGGCGTCGACGTGTGCCTTCACGCGCGGGGCGATCTCGTTCATCTTCTTCCGCAGGAAGTCGGGCTGGTTGCCGCCGGTGAAGCCGAGGCCGATGCAAATGTAGAAGATCGCGAGCCGCTCGTCGGCCGCCGGGCCGGCCTCGGCGAGCGTCTCGTCGAGCAGCGTGAAGAACTTCTCGTCGCCCGCGCGCTCGTTGCGGCCGAACGCGAGGCGGTTGTTGTTCCACTTCTGCGCGAAGGGCAGCGCGCTCTCGGCGATCATCGAGTCCACGAAGAAGACCAGCGGGAGCTCGACCTTGCGGTACTGCTCGCCGAGGGCGATGTCGCCCCGGGCGATGCGCGCGAGCACCTCGAAGTGCTCCTCGATCTCGGTGCGGGCCTGCGTGTATTCGATGGTCGAGCCGCGCTGGATGCGGCCGATGCGGTTGAGACGGCAGACCGCCTGGAACAGCGGGTCACAATGGGCGATGAGACTGGCGGACACGACAGGGGAGGGTTGGTGGTGGGTGATTGAAATAAACCGGCCGGAAACGGGACCGCGCCCGTCACTCGCGCTGCGAGCCGCGCATCAGGTCCTCGGCGTACTTGACCACCGCGGCCTGGACGTCGTCCTCGATCACGGTCTCCGTGATCTCGGCCGCCAGCTCGGTGTGCTTCTTCCAAAACTGCGCGTCGTTCTTGCCGCCGCCCTCGGCGCGGACGACCTCGCGGACCGCGTCGGGCGTGTAGCGCTGCTGGTAGCGGCGGGCGAAATTCTTGCCGGCGGGCCCGAGGCCGGCCAGCAGGCCGGCGATGAGCTGCCGCGACGCCTCGAGTTGCTTCTGCACGTGGCCCAGGGTCGCGGCGGACTCGGCGTCGCCCGCCAGCGTGCGGCGCGTCACGGTGCGGAGGTCGCCCTGCGCGACGTCGCGGCGGACCGGCGACTTCGGCGCGGCGTTGCGCCAGACGTTCCACGCGAGCTGGTCGAGGGCGAGCATCGCCTCGGCATACGCGGCAAAAAGTTTGGCAAGCTGCTGGCCGTCGATCGGGTCATCGGCATCCAGCTTGAGCTTCGTCCGCACCGCCACGAGGGCCTCGCCCTCGATGGGTGCGCCGGACGCCTGCACCAAGCCCGCGGCCGCGAGCTGTTTTTTCACCGTGTCGCGCTGCCCGGCGGAAAGCTGCGGCACCAGCTGGAGGAAAGCCCTGATCTGCTCGTCGGGCGTCAGGCGCGCCGCGGCGGCGGGCGCGATCGCGGTGGCGGCCGCCAGTTCCCAATCCGGGAAGGCCTGCGCCAGCGCGTAGAGGTGCGAGCCGCGTTTCTCGACCGGCAGTTCCTGCAGCGCGCGGCTGAGTTCCTGCTCGATCTGGACCTGGCGCGCCTCCGGCGTGGCGTCCGGCAGGTTGGCCTGCAGGTATTTCAAACGGGTAGCCAACGACGTGGCCCAGGCGGCAGGCTTGGCATTCGCCACATCGATGGGTGAATCAGGCGGCACGGGGGTCACCATGTCAGAAATCCTTGTTTTCGCACAAGCCCTAAGAGCTTGTAGCGTTCCTTGAAGCCCGGCGGCGCGTCGAAGGCCGGCCGGATGCCGACATCCGTGAATCCCTCGGCGACCGCCGACGACTTGGAGCCAACCATGCCCCGTTGCTCGGCTTTTTGCGGCGTGGCCAGATCGACTCCCGGCGGGGAAAGCGCGGAGCCGCCGGCCACGAAAAACTCGTTCGCCGTCGCGCCCTGGAGATAGATCCAAACGTTGCCGGTGAGATTGACGAAACTGCCGGTCTCCGTGACCGGGCCTTCATCGACCGGCGAGAACCACAAGCGGCTGCGGGTCGCCCCCGGGGCCGTCGCGCCATCCTCCCGCAGGAGAACCGGCTTGCCGCCGCCCGCCGGGACCACCATCGCCTTGAACGCGCCGGTCGTGGGCCGCCAGAGCTGCTTTTGGCCGGCGGTGTTGTACTCCTGCAGGTAGGTGAACAGGCTTTGGAAGACGGGTCCGCGGAAATTGCCCGTGGCAGCCGGCGGAAACAACCGGGTGATCGCCTCCCATTCGCGAAGTGTCGGCAGCCGGGCGCCGAGCATTTTTTCGACGAAGATCCGGGAGGCAAGGGGCGGAATCGCCTGCAGCGGACTGCGCAGCGTGGGCTTCTCCTCAAAGGCCTGCTTGAGGAATTTATGCTCCGTCTGCAACGCGCGGTCATCCCGCAAGCCCTGCACCAGGGGCGTCGCGAAGGCCCGGTTGAACCAGCTGGGATTCAGCTCGAACCCCTTCACCTCATCCCGCGGCTTCCAGCTGATCGGCTGGTCGAAGGGCTTGGAAAGCGAGGCGCTGTCCTTGGTCCACGAGGGCATCGCAGCCATGACCTCATCGAACTGCTCCTTCGGGCGGGCATCCATGAGATCGATGAATTCGCCCACGGCGATTTCGCGCCGCGCCAGATAAAACGGCGGCAGCGACTGGTCCGCCGGCTGGATCACCGTGAAGTCCAGCTTGACGGTCTTCTTCCCGTCACTCCACGTCGCGGTCAGGCCCAATCCGTCGTCAATCAGCTCCTCCTTCCAACCCGCCAGTCGCGGCGAAGGCGTGGCCACGCGGTTCGGGTTGACGGTGAGTTCGATGCCGCTGAGTTCGTCGACGAAACTTTTCACGGACGGCTGGGCCATCGCGCCCGGGATCGCGCGCACTTTCCGGACGAAGTCATCGCGACGCAGGCGCAGCGGCGCCATGTCGACCACGCTCCAGTCGGCGCGTTTCAACTGCCAGAGATAAAAAGCGTACCGGGCCATCTCTTCGAGGTCCCCCTCGCCGATCTTGTATTTCTCCATCCGCTCGAACACGGCGCTCATCTGCTCGACGTTGCTCGCGGAATTCCGCGCGGCCCGGTTCCAGCGCACGCGCGTCTCGCGCCCGAGCTCGTCGAGCAGGCCGCCGCGGCGCGTTTCATCCGTCACGGTCGCGGGAATGATCTGCCGCAGGCTCTCCACCACCCCGCCGTCGATGTCGAGGTCGGCGGCGTTGGCCGGCCAGCCGGCGACCGCGCCGAGGCGCCGCCAGGCCGTGAGCATGCGGGAAAGCTTGCCGCTCTGCGCCGCGGCGACGAGCGCGGTGCGGTCCGAGCTGGCTTGCAGCTGGCCGAGCAGTCGCGACTCGGTGATGGATTCCGCCGGCTTGCCCGTCAGCGCGTCGAGGCCCGGGCGCGGCGCGAGGCGTTCCGCCACCTCGCTCACGCCCTCGGTCCAGCTGAAACCACCGGCGAGCAATCCCGCCAGGCGGTCGAGGTCCGCGGCAAACGCCGGCAAGGCCGCCAGCCACTGGCGATGCGCCTCGATCGGTTCGCGCACGGTGGCGCTGGCGGCGGCCCACGTGGCCTGCGGCAAACCGTTGCGCCACTCGACCGCCGCGGCGGCCTGCGTCGCCGCCTGTTCGCGACGGGCGGCCTCGAGCTGCCGCAACGCCGCCGCCGTTTCCGGCGTGACGCCGCTGAGATCGGGAACCGTCAGGGCGGCGAGACCCTCGGCGCCTTCCAGGCCATCAATCCATTCCTTCACCTGGCGTTCCTGTGCGCGAAGATTACGGAAAGCCTGGCGGTTGGCGGCGCCGCGCAGGGAATCGGCGGTCACCGCGGGGCCGACCGCGGCCTGTTGCCAGGCCGCCCAGCGCTGCCGGGTCTCGGTGAGCTTGCCCTCGTAGGGCTTCCTGACCTTGTCCAACCAGTTTTGGGGATTCAGCAGCGTGAGCGTGTAGGCGAGTTGCTGTTCGAGCCGGTCGAGCCGGCCGGCCATTTCCCTGGTCGCTGTTTCGATTTCCGGGATGTCCTTGCGAACAATCTCCCTGGCGCGCAACGCGGCAATATCCGCGACGCGCTGCTGCAGTTCACTGCGAAAAGTCGCGGTGCTGAGGGTCGGCAGGCCATTCGGCTCCGGCGCCGGGGCGTCGTCCTCCAGGTCGGACTCCTGCGGCCGCATGCGTTCGACACTCGCGTTCAGGATGGGCGTCTGCCGGGGATCGTCCGCGGCGGGCACCTTGGAAAACAGGACGAGCTGTTCCTCCCAGCGCGGGAAATCCGCCGTGGTCACCACGGCCGTCTCTTTCAAGAGGTCGGATTCCGCGAGGAACCGCTCTTTCACGACCTGCGGGTCGAGGTAGCGCGCGCGGCGCTGGTTCAATTCGTCCAATGGTTCGCCGAGGGAGTCGGCGAAATTGCCGATCGAACCGGTGTCGCGCAGGCGCTGCAGGATCAATTCCGGCATGGCGGCCTGCACCCGGTCGCCCGTCGTGTTTTCCATGTCCGTCCGGACCTTGGTGATCGCATTCCAGCGCGCCGCCAGCAACAGCGTGCCCGTGCTGTCGAGGGAAACGTCATTGAAGAGTTTCAGCGTGCGCGCCATGTCGAGCTTGTAGCCGGCGGTGCCGCGCGCCTGCGGCAGTTTCGGCTGCAGGGCGGCCACGGCCCGCGTGAAATTGCGCGCCTCCAGGCGGGTCACCAGTTCGCGCATTTCGTCCCACCGCGGCCACGTTTCGAACTGGATGGAAAGTTTCCGGACGCCCTGGATCTCCGGGCCGCCCTCGGTCAGGTGGCCGCCGTTCATCGCCACGGAAATGCGTTCCTGCGCCGACACGAGGAGCAGGGCTTCGTACACCGGGCTGCCTTGGGCGGGTTCCGCCAGCGCGCCGAGACGCTTTTCCCCGGCCGCCTCCGGAACCAGCACGCCGGGCTTCAGCTGCTCGGCTTCCGTCACGAACTTCTGCAGGGCCACGCGCAAGGGATCGGCGGGACCCGACCACAAGGCGTCGGTCCGGAGCAAGCGGGAGGCATTGCCCTGGAGATCGCCGAGCCAGGTGTCCCATGCACGGCAAAGCGGCGCCCAATCCACGGAAGGCGCCTCGCGCCGGGTGCGCGGGTTCTTCACCGTTTCCGCGAGCTTGTAGATCGGACCCGGCATGTAGACTGGATTGCCGAAACGCGCAAAAGTCAGCAGGCCGCCACCGATCACCAGCATGGCCGCCACACCGACGATCGCCGCCGTCCGCGCCGGGTTCGCATCCTTCGGGATCGCGCGCAGGCGCTTGCGGGCCTCGGCGACCGTCAGCTCGCCGCTGGCGGGCTGCGGGTCCATCAGGAAATTCACGTAGGCGAGCCAGGCCTTGCCGGCGCGGCCGAGCGCCTTCCATTCCGGCGCGTCCTCGATCGGCCACGCGGCGACTTCGCGCCGGCGCACGATCTGCGCGAGAATCGCGCCGACCGCCGCCAGGTCGTGGCGGCGCGGCGCCTCCGTGTTCACGCCGAGCAGGAACCAGGGATCCGACAAGGTCGCGGTGACCGTCTCCAGCGGACCGGACTTGGTCAGGAAAATATTCGCGGCCTTGAGCTTCCGGTGCGAGCCGCCCGTCTGCGTGCCCCATTGCTCGAGGGCGTTGAGCAACAACTCCGCGACCGCGCGCAACAGGTCGCCCTTGGCGGCGAGCGTGCTGACATACGGCTCGAGCGAGCGCTCCTGCCACGGCATGACGACATACGCGCCCTCGGGACAGCGGCCGAACGCCACGATCTCGAGCACCGCCCCGTCCTTCTTCGCCGCCAGCTGCTGGCGCTCGGCGGCGAGCAGGAATCCCTCGATCTCATAGGCGCGCCGGATCCGCGTCGACGCGGGGGGATGAAAAATTTTCAGCGCGAAGCGCCCGGTGCCGTCCGGCCCGGTCGCCTCATAGACACTGGCGAACGGTCCGAGCGCATGGGCGCGCTTGATGGTGTAGCCGCGGTAGTCGGACATGCGGATGGGCGCGGCGGATTCCCCTTAAAAAATATCCCGACCCGCGATCCCGCGACCCGGGCGCGGCGAAGCGAGGGGGGTGGAAGGGCCCGGCCGTGGCCCTGCGGTGCTGCCGGTGATCGAGTCCAAGCGCGTCGAGCAGAGCGACTTTTGCAACGGCAGGCAAGACCGGGTTATGGGCCGGCCGGCCCAGGCGGCGCGGTCATGCGTCCACGCGGCAACCCGGCCAGCCTGCCCGCGGCCGGCATGGGGCCGGCGGCCTAACCGATCACACCTCGTAGAGGCGCAGCGGCACGGGATCGATGACCCGGGCTTTCGGCAACTGGACCGTGAGCTGGGCCTTGAACCAGTCGCGGGCGTCGTGATCGCCATGCGTCAGCACGATGCTGCGCGCCTTCGTCTGCGTGGCAAATTCCAGCAACTCGCCGCGCTCGGCGTGGCCGCTGAGCTCGAAGCGCTCGACCCGCGCGCGCACCTTGGCCTTCACATTGAGGGCCTCGAACAGGAAGGTCGCGCCGGGTTTCGTGGCCAGCAACTTGCCGCCGGGAGTGTCCGCGTCACAGTAGCCGACGAAGCCGATGGTGTTGCGCGTGTGACCGAGCAGGCCCGAGGCGAGCGCGTAGCTGGGCGTGCGCTCCACGAGCATGCCGGAGCTCACAATATAAAGACCCTTCTGGTGCGGCTCCTCGCCGGGGATGATTTTCTTGGGCAGCTTGCGCAACTTCAGGTCGTGGAGGATCCGGCGGTCGAACTGCACGTCCTTCGTCTTGCGGGACATCTCGTCGAACAGCTCCGAGAGGCCGATGCCGAGGCCGCCGGCGTACATCGGGCAGTCGATCAGCCGGCCGAAGCGGCGCGCGTCGTGAAACACGGCCAGCAATTCCTGCATGCGGCCGAGGGCAAAGACGGGCAGCAGGAAGGAGCCGCCCTTCGCGATCGTGTCGTTGATCGAATCCATCAGGCGGGCGATCTCGTGCACCCGCTCCTTGCCGTAGGCGCGCTCCGTCATGCCGCGGGTCGTCTCGATGATCAGGGTGTCGAAATGGCCGATCGGGAAATGCGCGCCCTTCAGCGTGCGGAGATGGTCGAACAACACGTCGCCGGTCAGGAAGATCTTCCGCATGCCGTGGTGGATTTCCACGGCGGTGGCCCCGGCCACGTGGCCGGAGGGATGGAACATGAGCTCGATCTCGCCGCGCTTGCCCTTGATCTTTTTGACCTTCTTGAAGGCCAGCCCGACAAAGCGCCGCGCCAGGCCCTCGATCTCCTTGTGCGTGAAGAGCGGGTAACCGGGAATGTTGTCCTCCTCCTTCTGCTTTTGCATCACGTTGGCCGAATTGTGCAGCATCTTCTCGATCAGCATCCGGCTGGACTGGGTCAGCAGCACGGGGGTCTTCGGGTGCTGGCGCATGACGACCGGCAGGCTGCCGATGTGGTCGAGGTGGCAGTGCGTGACGATGATGAGGTCGAGCTCGATGTCGCGCAGGAGCGAGAGGTCGGGCATGGCGTCGAGCCCGGGCGTCTTGGGATTGAGGCCGCAATCCACGAGGATGTTGAGGTCGCCGATCATCAGGAGCAGCGAGTTGGCGCCGATGCCGCCCTGGCGGTTAAGGTCGATGAGTTTCATGGATGCAAAGGAACATCAAACCGGGGTGACCCGCCTCATACAAGTCTGATTCAGACGCTAACGGAGAAAGCCTCCATGGGCCGCACCGGTCTCGGTTTCCCACTCGACCCATCGCGCGAATGCCGTTGAATCCCGGCGACTCACCACCCCCATGAAAAAATATCTCGTCGAGTTCATTGGCACATTCTTCCTCGTGTTCACGATCGGCATGGCCGTCCGGAGCGGCACGCCGCTGGCCCCCCTCGCCATTGGCGGCGTGCTCATGGTCATGGTCTTCGCCGGCGGCCATGTGTCGGGCGCGCATTTCAATCCGGCGGTGACGCTCGCGGTGTACATCCGCGGCAAATGCGAGGCGAAGGATGTTGTGCCGTACTGGGTGGCCCAGCTCGCGGCCGGCGTCGTGGCCGCCCTGATCGTCAACTGGCTCTTCCTCGGCAAACCGCCCGGCGGCCCGGCCGTGCACGGCACTGTGCCCTCCCTCATCGTGGAATTCCTGTTCACCTTCGCGCTGGGCTGGGTGGTGCTGAACACCGCGACACACAAGAACACGGCGGGAAATTCCTTCTATGGCATCGCGATCGGCACCACGGTGATGGCCGGCGCGCTGACAGTGGGCGGCATCTCCGGCGGGGCCTTCAACCCGGCCGTCGGCCTGGCCGTGGTCACCATGGGACTCGAGTCGGTCAAGCAACTCGGCATCTACGTGGTGGCGGACTTCGCGGGCGCCGTTGCCGCGGCCCTGGCCTTCAAGGTCGTGCACGGCTCCGAATAAGCCCGCACAGCGCGAGTCGATTCTTGCAAAAAATCCCCGCGCCGAAAGCATCGCGCATCCTCCGGCATGAATAACGAAATCCTCTGGCTGGTCCGGCTCGGCGTTGATGGCCAATTGTTCACCCGCGTGCAGGCCATCACGGTGCTGAAGGCCGTCGGCAAGGACGCCTCGCTGATGGACTTCGCCCAGAAGCTCATCGATGACGGCATCGTCCACGACGTGGAGAAGCTCGAGCGCGTCGCCGGCAACGCCATGGCCCGTGCCGCCCTCGGGGCGCCGGAGGCCAACCCCTTCCTGGAAGGCAGTGTCCCGCCGATGCCCGTCGGCGGCGGCAGTGGTTCGGCCATCGCCCGGCCCTCGGACAGTCCGCCGCCGGCATTCCCTTTCGACAAGATCGCCTCCCTGGACGACAAGGCGCTCGCCGAGGCCATGCGGAAGCTGCTCATCGACGCGGGCAAATACGGCGCCAGCGACCTCCACCTCTCCGCCGGCTCCAAGCCCTTCATCCGCCGGCTGCGCGCCCTCAGCCCGATCTCCAGCCATATCCTCAAGGAGGAGGAATCGCTCCGCCTCAACACCGTCCTGCTCGCCGAGCACCAGAAGAAACTCTACCTCGAGCGCCGCGACTACGACCTGGCCCTCGCCCTCGACGCGACCAACCGCTACCGCGTCAACCTGATGTTCCACAAGTGGGGCCCGTCCGGTTCCTACCGCATGGTGCCCGCCGGCATCCCCAAGCTGGGCGAGCTCGGCCTGCGCAACCTCGACGCGATCCGGAAACTCCTCTCCTACCACAACGGCCTCATCCTCATCACCGGCCCCGTCGGCTCGGGCAAGACCACCACCCTCGCCGCCATGGTCGCCGAGCTCAACGAGCAGCGCGAGGACCACATCATCACGGTCGAGGACCCGATCGAGGTCGTGCAACTGCCGAAGGGGTGCAACGTCACCCAGCGCGAGGTCGGCCCGCACACCAAGTCATTCTTCACCGCGCTCAAGGGCGCGCTCCGCGAGGATCCCGATGTCATCGTCATCGGCGAACTCCGCGACCTCGAGACCATCGAGATGGCAATCAGCGCGTCGGAGACCGGCCACCTGGTCATCGGCACGATGCACACGAGCGATGCCTCCACGACGCTCAACCGCCTGCTCGACGTCTTCCCGCCCGCGCAACAGACGCAGATCCGCGCGTCCGTGGCCGAGTCGCTGCGCGGCGTGGTTTGCCAACGCCTGCTGCCCGGCACCGACGGCGGCCTCGTCGTCGCCTGCGAGATCATGATCTCCAACACCGCGATCCAGGCGCTGATCCGCGAGGGCAAGACCGCCGGCCTGCGCAACACCATGGAAACCGGCGTCAAGGAAGGCATGTGCATCATGGAGAACGTCGTCCTCGAGCTGTTCGAGAAGAAGAAGATCTCCAAGGAAACCGCCCTCATCAACGTCTCGACCAAGAACGTCCGCCAGAAAATCGACCCGCCGCCCGCCCCGCCCCCGCCGCCGGTCGCCGTCAAAAAATAAGCCATGGCCGCCATCGACTCCCTCCTCCGCACCATGCTCGAAAAGGGCGGCTCCGACCTGCACCTCACGGTCGGCCTGCCCCCGAAATCCCGCATCTCCGGCTCGCTCCAGGCCATCGGCGACAAGCCGCTCACCGCGCAGGAAATGGAAGCCCTGCTCAAGGAGATCACGCCGGAAAAGCGCTGGAAGGAATTCCTCGAGAAGAAGGACCTCGATCTCGCCCACGAGGTCGAGGGCCTCGCGCGCTTCCGCGCCAATTTCCTCTACAACCACTGGGGCCAGGCGGCGGTCATGCGCCAGATTCCCGCGAAAATCCTCTCGTTCAGCACGCTCAACCTCCCCGAGGCGCTGAAGAAGCTCTGCCACCTCGACCAGGGCCTGGTCGTCGTCACCGGCCCGACCGGCTCCGGCAAGTCGACCACGCTCGCGGCGATGATCGACTACATCAACGACAACCTCGCGCGCCACATCATCACGATCGAGGACCCGATCGAGTTCGTGCATCCCTGCAAGAAGTCCACGATCGTGCACCGCGAGGTCGGCGAGCACACCGAGACCTTCGGCGCCGCGCTCAAGGGCGCCATGCGGCATGACCCCGACATCGTCCTCCTCGGCGAAATGCGCGAGATGGAGACCATCAAGCTCGCGCTGTCCTGCGCCTCGATGGGCATGCTCGTGTTCGGCACGCTGCACACGAACAACGCTCCGAAGACCGTCGACCGCATCATCAACACCTTCCCCGCCGAGGAACAGAACCAGGTGCGCGTGATGCTCGCGGGCTGCCTGGCGGGCGTCGTGGCCCAGCTGCTATGCAAGAAAATCCCGAAGGGCCGCGTGGCGGTGCACGAGATCCTGCTCCAGCACGAGGCGCTGCCCAACACGATCCGCATGGGCCAGATTGCCAACATCCGCGGCATCATCGAGAGCGGCAAGGAAGAGGGCATGATCACGATGGACAACAGCCTCATGGCGCGGGTGAAGGACGGCACCGTGGAGCCGAAGGAGGCCTACATGAAGGGCAGCAACAAGGCGCTCTTCGCGCCGCTGCTCAAGCCGGGCGAGTTGGACGAGGGCCACTAAGCCCGACTCATGCGGTGGGAGGGGCCGGCTTGCAGGCGATTTAGGGCTGGCTCCACTGCATTTTTAACCGCGAAGGAACGCGAAAATCGCGAGTCAGACCAATCGCCTCAAGCCTCGGCCCTTTACCCCAAGAGCCCAAAGGCCGCGCCGAAGATCCCCGGACCAGGATTTCTCTGCGTTCTTTTGGAGGGCCCAGCTCCCGCTGGGCCGCGAACGGGATATCGCGGGCGCGCGCTCGGCCCAGCCGGAGCTGGGCCCTCCACCGGAGCTGCTAACCTCGGCCTTTGCAGTCTTGGCGTAAAAGCTCCGGACGCTTGGGATCAGACCTGATTCCCGGGTGATGCCTTGCCGGAATCACTCTTTCGTGATCCCGGGCGAAATCAGATTTTCCCGGTAGCCCTTCGCGGTTCAATTGCATCGTTCCGGAGGAAGAGGGGCTTGGCAGCCGTAGGCCCGGCGGAGGCTGCTGGCGCTTGCCGTGCCGAAACCCTGGCGAAGGCGGGCGCAGCGCCGGGGTGTATATGCAGCACGCAACGGAATAATGCGCGGATCCCCACTTGCAGCCGAATTCCGCCGGCACCTTTGCTTAATAAGCAAAGGTGTCTTCCGGATTTCCCCCGCTTTCCAGGACGGCATCCTGCGAAATACGCATGGCGGCATCGGGGAAACCATGTGACGGCGGATCATTTCGGGATTGCTCGTCACCAAGCCGTGGTCGGCTGGGTCTGTTCGACAGACTCGTCAATCATCCACTCCCCTTCCTCATGTCTACAGCCGTCCGTTTCTCCGTTTCCCGCAAGCCCGTCAGCAAGGCGGAACCGAAGCCGCCGTTCCGCGTGCAGCACCAGAAGTCACCCGGCCTCGAGGCCAAGATCGACCCCGCGCCGCGCTGGCAGGCCGCGCGTTACCGCGCGGCGGGAAAACTCGAGGGCAAGGTGGCGCTGATCACCGGCGGCGACTCGGGCATCGGCCGCGCCGTGGCGTGCCTCTATGCGCGGGAGGGCGCGGACGTCGCGATCTCCTTTTTGCCGCAGGAGCGCGTGGATGCGGACGCGACCAAGGCGACGATCGAGGCGCTCGGCCGGCGATGCCTGCTGTTGCCGAGCGATCTGACCAAGCCCGGCATGTGCGAGCGCATCGTCAACTCCACCGTGAAGGAACTGGGCCAGCTGGACATCCTGGTCTCCAACGCCGCCCACCAAGTCAGCACGGAGAAACTCGAGGACGTCAGCGACGAGCAATTCGACCTGACCTACAAGACGAACATCTACGCCTATTTCCGGCTCGTGAAGGCCGCGTTGGCCCACCTCAAGCCCGGCTCGGCCATCATTGCGACGAGTTCGGTCACGGGTATCCTCGGCAACGAAGGCCTGCCCGACTACTCGTCGACCAAAGGCGCGATCAACACCTTCACCAAGACGCTGGCGATGGATCTCATCAAGCGCGGCATCCGCGTGAACGCCGTCGCCCCGGGCCCCGTCTGGACGCCGCTCAATCCATCCGACGCCGGCCGCACCGCGAAGGAAGTCGCGCGCTTCGGCGCCGATTCACCGATGGGCCGGCCCGCGCAACCAGAGGAACTCGCCCCCGCCTACGTGTTCCTGGCCTCGGAGGCCGACTCCTCTTATATTACCGGCATCGTGCTTCAGGTGATGGGCGGCGAGACCGCTGGCGGTTGATCCACCCCACGGCTCGTCGACTGCCCTACGGCAGTTGGTCGAGCCAGCTCAGGAATTGCGCGGGCCATTGGGCCGACTCGGCGCCGTTGCCGAGCGAAAACCCGTGGCCGCCTGACTCATAAAGGTGCAACTCAACCGGCACGCCGGCGCCTTTCAAGGCCTCCGCAAAAGCCCAGCTGTTCTCCACCGTCACGACGCGGTCGTCCCGGGCGTGCACGAGGAAGAAAGGCGGCAGGCCGGGCCGGGCCTGGCGCTCGAGTGAAAAGGCCGCGACGCGGCTCGCGGCCGGCGACGGCCCGAGGAGTTTGTCGCGGGACCCCTGGTGCGCATTCGGGCCCTCCATGAAGATCGCGGGGTAAAGCAGGGCGACAAAATCGGGCCGCGTTCCGGTGGTCGGCTCGCCCAGAATCGCCACGCTGCCGGCGAGATGGCCGCCAGCCGAGCTGCCCACGAGGCCGATGCGCTGCGGGTCAAGTCCCCATTCCTCCGCGTGGGCCCGCACAAAGCGGAGGGCGGCGAAGACATCCTGCTGACTCAGGGGCAGCGCGTCACCCGTGATGGCCGGTTGCGGCAGGCGATACTTCAGCACCACGGCCGTGAGACCCTGCTGCTGAAAATAACGCCCGAACGCGGCGCCCTCCCGGTCGATCACAAGGAAGCGGTAGCCGCCGCCCGGACAAATCACGACGGCCGCGCCGCGGTGCAGGTCCTTCGCCGGACGATAAACCGTCAGCGTCGGGACCGAAACGTCCTCGACCAAACGATTGAAACCCCGGTCATCCGGGTTGATCAGCCGGTAAGTGATCTGTTCGGGCGGAGCTGGCGTCGCGTTGGCGGACCCCGGCTCCGCCGGATATAACCGCATCTCCGTCACGCTTTGGCCGCGGACTGCGTTCACCGCTGGAAAAACCAACAGGCACATCAGCCAGCAAAGGAAAGGGGATCGGAGCATGAAGACGAAGAGGTTGAACGGTTCGTGAAAAAGGCCACGAAGCGCGCAAGGAAAGCAGCCGGGCGTTGCGGTTGTCAGGCTTTATCCGCCGACACGACACGCGGGTTGCTTGGGCGCCTTCAGGTCGTGGGCCCGGTTTCAATTTCGAGCCGGTCCAGGTATTTCAGCGCCTCCTCGCGCGAGCCGCCGCACATCGATTCAGACGGCCGCAAACTCGCGCACACCGCGGGCCGCTCCGGCCGGCCAAAAAGTGCGCACCGAAAATCCGGCAGCAACTGCACGCACTTCACGCCCGCCGGCTTGCCGTGCGGCATCCCCGGGATCGGCGTGCTGATGGAGGGTGCGATGCAACAGGCACCGCAATTTGGCCGGCAGTCCATGAAGACATGACAGCCGCAAAAAAGCGCCGAAGGCGCAAAAGGAAAGTCCCTGAATTATCCCGGAAGATAGCGAGAGAAACAAAGGCCTGGCTGCGTTGCCTTCGCTCTCTTCCGTAAAATCCCGGCGCCTAGCAATCGTGACGGCGCTGGACCGGCCGGACTTCCACGACCAGCCGGTAACGCAATCCGGGACAGCCGCGGGCGATCGCGACGGCCTCATCGAGATGGGCGGCGTTGATCAAAATATAACCGCCGACGATTTCCGTGGCCTCGGCGTAGGGACCGTCGGTGACCACGGCGCCATCCGGTCCGCGCAACACCTTGCCCGTAGGTTCCAGACCGTGGGTGCCGGCGACCGCGCCGCGCGCGTGCAGGCCGTCCATCCAGACCTTGAAGTGCCCCATGATTTCCTGGAGTTCCGCGGGCGTGGGGCCTTGGCCGGTGTTGGGTTGACGGAGCAGGAGAAGGAATTGGGGAGAGCTCATGATTTTCGCAGGGCGACATGAATACAACGAACGGCCGGGTTCATTCCGGACAATTTCGCCGCAAAAAGGCACGAATGCCGCGAAATAGATTCGTTCAATGCTTTCAGCAGAAGGTAACGAAGAAACAAAGGAGCTCTCCGTTCCCTCCGTTACCTTCTGTCAAACACGTCTGGGATTCTCGCGCCTGTGCCGGAGCCATTATTTTGGTCACGGCAACTGCACTTCTCACGGCAAAAAACCTTTCTGTGTTTCCGCAGGTTCTGTGGTAAGCAGCGGCAACAATTATGAGCGAACTGGTTCCGGACAGCATGACCACGCGGGGACTCGAGGCTTTCCTGCACGAGAAGATTCCGCTGACCAAGGCGATGGGGCTGCATGTCGCGGAGAGCAACGCCCGCCGGCTCGTGCTCGAGGCCCCGCTCGCCAACAACGTGAACCACCTCGGCACCGCCTTCGGCGGCTCGCTGCACGCGCTCCCCACCCTCGCCTGCTACGCCGGCCTCTGGACGCTGCTCCGCGAGGCCGGCATCGACGGTCATGTGATCGTCAAACACAGCGAGGCGTCGTACCGCTCGCCGGTCACCGGCACGCTGCGCGCAGTGTGTGTCCTCCCGCCGGCGGAGGTCGCGAAGGATTTCATCCGCGACCTCGAGCGCCACAAGAAGGCGCGCATGGAACTGACGGCCATCGTGGAAGGCGCCCACGGCAAGCCCGCCGTGGAATTTTCCGGTAGCTTCGTGGCGGTGGTGTGATAGCAAGCAGCCATGAAACGGCTGCTGTTGTCCGGGTTGATGGCCGTCACCGCCCAGGCGGTGGACGTTTCGGGAAGCTATGAAAATGTCGGCATGGTGGTGGGTTCGATCGGGACGTCCGACCAGAATGCATCTTTCCGCGGCCTCCTCGGCCTGGAGTTCGATCTACCCCTCGCCAGGGCGAAATTTTCGGAGACCGCGCGGATCGTCGTCACGCAGACGGACAGCACCTTCAAGGTCAGCTGCCGGGATGCCGACAACAATGAAACCTGGAACGGCCGCTGGGAACGCGATCTCGGTTTCGATTTCGACCAGAAACAAGTGAAGCTCCTGTTCAGTTCGAAAACCAGAAAGGACGATGGTTATCTTTTTCGACTCAGCCTGGTGGGCGACGGACAGCTATTGCTCGTGGAGGTGACCGACGTGCACGCCAGCACGTTTGGCCCGTTGGGAAAACCCCTCGGAATTTTTGCGTTCGAACGCACGCCGGCAAAACGCCGGCCGGTTGCAAGCAGCAGGGATCAAGGACCGGAGGGCGCCCCTTCCAGCCTGTCACTTGATCCTTCGCGCTTGGCGCGCCACGCGCGCCGAATCGGTGCAGGATCGCCGCTTGGCGGGCGGACCGCCGCGTTGCAAATATCGGGAGTTGGCTTGCGACAAACCCAGCGATCTTACGATCGCTGCTCCTTCCGACTTCGAACCCGGCCCGGCAACGAGCACCGGCCCTACACCAAGGGAGGCGCGGCGCGTCAGATGTGCTTCGAATCCCCCTCGTCCTTCTTCACGTAGCCGCTTTCCTGGCGCTGGTGGTTGACGGCGTTCTTCTTCAAGTAGGCTTGGTAAACATCGTCCGGCGTCATGCCGAGGGTCTGCGCGAGCGACACCAAAAAGTGGAAAAGATCGACCACCTCGACCTTCGCATTCTGCTCATCGAACTTCTGGTACTTGGCCCACCACTTCCAGGGAACGCTGTCGATCAGCTCGGCCGTTTCCTGCTGCATGGCCCGGGTATAGTTCAGGATCCACTTCGCCTTTTCCTCGTCGGTCGGCGGGGGCAGATTTACTCCAATGCGCTTATTCAGCGCATCTTGCATACGAAAGATCTCCTCGAGTTTGTCCATGGACGGGGAGCGTGGGAGGGCTCCCGCCGGCTGGCAAGCCCGCCTCCGGGAAAATTAAGTTGCCCTAGGGGGGCACTTGACCGACTTTGCCCGCGTTATTGCCGCTGTCCTGCCCCGCGCTCGTCGAGGGGTTGAGCACGTTTTTCGAGCTCCGGCTGGCATCACTACCCGCGCCGCCACTCCTTGGCAGGCGCTTTCAAACCAACAACATAGATAGACATGTCCTCCAATGAATCGTCCGGTGCTCCTGCCGAAGCCACCGCGACCCCCTCGGCGCCTGACGCCGCGTTCCCGTCATTCGGCTCCACCCGCGGCTCCGGTCTCGCTCGTGGTAAACGTCCCGCCGCCGGTCCCGCCGCCTCCACCGCGGCTTCCCCTGAATACACGCCGACCGCCATCGAAGTGGTGAACGCTCCGCGTGAATACCAGAACCCGTTCGCCCCGGCCGAAACGCCCGCGGCGGCCGCCCCGGCCCCGGCTCCTGTCGAACAGGCGCCTGTTATCAAAACTGTCCCGCTTCGCCGGGAGCCCGTCGAGCCGGTGGCGCAAGTCGCGCCCGCCGCTCCTGCCCAAAACGAGGAACCGGCCGAGCTTAACATTCTCGAGCCCGCCCAGCAGAAGATCGCCCCCGCGCAGACGTGGGAGAGCGAGGGCTTCAAGCCGAACCGCGAGTCCCGTTCGGATCGTCCGCGTCGCGAAGAGCGGAACGAGCGTCCGGCCGACGAGCCGGTTGACGTCGATTCGATCCCGCCGCAGTTCCTCTATGTCCGCCCGGGGCACACCTACGTGCCGACCCCGCGCAACATGGGCGGCGCCCCGCGCGAACGGCCCGAGCGCAGCGAGCGCCCGGAGCGCAACGATGCCCCGATCCATGGCTCGCCCGAGCGCGCGATGGAAACCTCGGCCGAAGTCCCCGCCAAGTCCGGCGGCTTCCTCGGCTGGCTGAAGTCCCTCTTCGGCGGCGCCTCGTCCTCCGAGCCCGCCACCGCGGCGGCCGGTCACTCCGGCGAGCATCGTCGTGAAGGCGGCGGCCAGCGTCGTCACCGTGGCGGCCGCAATCGCGGCGGCCAGGGCGGCGGTTACTCCAGCGGCGGCGGCGAAGGCCGCGGCGGTCGCGGCCGTGGTGGCCGTGGTCGTGGCGGCGACCGGGGCGGCTACCGCTCCGAGGGCAGCAGCCAGGGCGGCGTCTGAGCCACTAAAAACTTGTCCGCGCCTCGCGCGCGACTCACGTTCAAGGCGTCCCTCACCGGACGCCTTTTTATTTGGCCACGCTGACTTTGGCTCTCAGCTCTCAACTCTCAGCTCTCAACTTTTAGATGTCCGACCTCATCATCCACGGCGGCAAACCCCTCAGCGGCACCATCACGCCGTCGGGCAACAAGAACTCCGTGCTGCCCATCCTGTGCGCGACGCTGCTCACCGACGCGCCGGTCACGCTCCGGAACGTTCCCAGCATCACCGACGTCGAGAAGCTCGTTAACTTTTTCTCCGAGCAGGGCTCGAAGGTCGCCTGGGATCGCACCACGGGCGTCATCCAGCTCGACCACTCGGGCTTCGATGCCGACAGCCTGAACGGCGAACTGCCCGCGGGCATGCGCTCATCCGTGCTGCTTTTCGCGCCGCTCCTGCAGCGCATGAAGAAAATCACGCTGCCGACCAACGCGAAGGGCTGCTCGCTCGGCATCCGCGAGTTGGATCCGCATTTGGAAATCCTCGGGCAACTGGGCGCGAAGATCACCCGCTCGGGCGACGACCTGAAGATGTCGCTCAAGGGCCGCTTCCAGGGCGCGCGGCACTGGCCGGACTACATGTCGGTCACGGCGACGGAAAACTTCGTGATGGCGGCCGTGCTCGCCGAGGGCGAATCCGTCCTCCTCAACGCCGCGAGCGAACCCCACGTGCAGGATGTCTGCGCCGTGCTCGCCGCGATGGGCGCGAAGATCGCCGGCCTCGGCACGAGCCAGCTGACCGTCACGGGCGTGGCCAAGCTCAAGGGCGGCACGTTCACGATCAACACCGACCACCACGAGGTCGTCACCTTCCTGGCCCTGGGCGCCATCACCGGCGGCGAGGTGCGCGTAAAGAATTCCCTGCCGCATCACTTCGACCTCATCAACCGGTCCTTCGCGAAACTCGGCGTGCAGGTCGAATACGACGGCGACACCGCCTTCGTTCGCAAAAAGCAGAAGCTCGTCGTCACCGAGCCGTTCACGTCAAACCTGCTCCCCAAGATCGAGGCGGCGCCCTGGCCGTACTTTCCGGTCGACCTGCTGCCCGTCATGATCGCGCTCTCCGTCCGCGCCGAGGGCACCGTGATGTTCTGGAACAAGGTCTATGAGGGCGGCTTCACCTGGATGTCCGAACTCTCGAAGTTCGGCGCGCACGTGGTCGTCAGCGACCCCCACCGCATCACGGTCTTCGGCGCCAAGCCGCTGCGTCCCGCGACCGTCGAGGCGCCGTACATCATCCGCGCCGCCGTCGCGCTTTACATGGTGGCCGCGAGCATCCCCGGGAAATCAGTCGTGAAGAACGCCGACACCATCAAGCGCGCCCACCCGAACTTCGTGGAAAACCTCCGCAGCCTCGGTGCCGAAGTGGAGTGGAAGTGAACAAACCTTTTCACCACGGATTTCACGGATGACACGGATTAATCCCCCTCTTGCTGTCATTCTGAGCGCAGCGAAGAATCCAAGGGGCGATGACCGCCAACCGCAGAACCTTGAATCCTCCACTCCGTTCAGGATGACCGTTATGGTTTTTCCATCCGTGCGATCGGTGAAATCCGTGGTCAAAACTTCAGACGTTTAATGCCTTCTCCCGACAAAGCCCCCAAGGGCACCGACTTCCTCGCCACCGCGCTGACCTCGCCCGTCTCGCCGGCCGAGGCCGCGCTGCGCCCGCTTTCCTTTTCCGATTTCGCCGGGCAACCGAAGACCGTCGAGCGTCTGCAAGTCATGGTCGGCGCCGCCAAACGCCGCGGCGAGGCGCTGAATCATATCCTGCTTTCCGGCCCGCCGGGCCTCGGCAAGACCACCCTCGCCTTCATCCTCGGTCATGAACTCGGCCGGAATGTGCGCGTCACCTCGGGTCCCGTCATCGAAAAGGCCGGCGACCTCGCGGGGCTGCTGACCAATTTGGAGGAGGGCGACATCCTGTTCATCGACGAGATCCACCGCATCCCCAAGACCGTCGAGGAATATCTCTACAGCGCGATGGAGGATTTCCGGCTCGATATCATGATCGACCAGGGCCCCAACGCGCGCAGCGTGCGGCTTTCCATTCCGCGGTTCACCTTGATCGGCGCCACGACGCGCTCGGGCCTCCTCACCGCGCCGCTCCGCTCGCGCTTCACGCTCAACACGCGCCTCGACTACTACAACCGCTCCACCCTGGAGGGCATCGTGCAACGCAGTTGCGGGTTGCTCAAGGTCGGGATCGACGCCGGCGGCGCGCAGGAAATCGCGCGCCGCGCCCGCGGCACGCCGCGCATCGCGAACAACCTCGTTAATTTCGTCCGCGACTACGCCTCCGAAAAGGCGCAGGGCAAGATCACGCAACCCGTTGCCGCCGCCGCGCTCGAACTCCTGGAAATCGACGCCGCCGGCCTCGACGAAATGGACAAGCGGGTGTTGCGCCTGATGGCCGAGAATTACGCCGGCGGCCCCGTCGGCCTCGGCACCATCGCCATCGCCGTCGGCGAGGAAGCCGACACCCTCGAGGAAGTCCACGAGCCCTTCCTCATCCAGGAAGGCTATCTCGCGCGCACCGCCCAGGGCCGCATCCTCACGCCGAAGGGTTACACGGCGATCGGCCTGAAAGCCGCGCCGGGCGGCAACCAGCAGACGCTGCTGTAGAAGTGGCAGAGCTTATCGTCGCGATTTCAAGATGCCCGCGAAAGATCCGCTTTGCCTCATCATCGCCGGCCCCAACGGTGCAGGCAAGACGACGTTCGCAACCGAGTTCCTTCCACGGGAAGCCAGCATCCTCCATTTTGTAAATGCCGATCTGATTGCAGCCGGTCTGTCTCCGCTCAGGCCTTCCAGCGCCGCCCTGACGGCCGGGCGGGTGTTCCTCTCCGAGCTCGATCGACTTACCGCCGGGCGGCAGGACTTCGCGTTTGAGAGCACCCTTAGCGGACTCACTTACGTCGAACGCATCAGGCATTGGAAGAAGAGCGGTTATCGCATCAATCTCATTTACCTGCGTCTCGACAGTCCCGAAGTTGCCCTGAAGCGCATTGCTTCGCGGGTCAAAGAGGGCGGACATCACGTGCCAGCCGCCGACGTGCGCCGGCGTTTTGTTCGGAGTTGGCGAAACTTCGAGAGCGTGTATCTTCCGCTCAGCGATGCGTGCTGGCTCTACGACGCCAACGTCCGCCCACCCGTCCTCATCAAAGAATTCACATGAAATCCCGCGTCATCAGCACGAAGACCATCAATGCGGCCATGCGCCGGGCCGCGAAAACCGCCGAGGCTCGCGCCCGGTCGGCCGGAACCAAGCTCTATGTCATCCGTAAGGGCAAGCTGGTGGCTGAGACCCCGTGAACCTTGCCGGCACCGGCTACGGCCGCATTTTCACCTTCGGCCTGAAAGCCGCGCCGGGCGGCAACCAGCAGACGCTGCTGTAGGCACTACAGGGCGCCGGCGAACATGAGGTTTGGAATCGCCGTTCTGCTCCTCTGCCTGGCCGGTCCCGGGCGCAGCGCGGAGGAACCGCCGCTTCCGACCGTGCGGGAGATCGTTGCCTCGGCGGGCGATCGCCGCGTCCGCGTGACCTTGGTCCTCTTTGACTCCAAGGATTTCGTCCTGCGCATCGTCGACAACGTCGCGTCAGGCGAAGCGGCGAAATACCGGCGGCTGGCATCAGCGATGAGATCGCTGGACGCCGTCGCGGGATGCAACGGCGGCTTCTTCGAGCGGCACCCCTTTGCTCCGGTCGGCGTGATGACTAGCGACGGAGTTCGCACCGGCACGCTCGATCCCGCCAGCTGGATGAAGGGACTCATCGTGATGCGAAACGATGGACCGCATTTGGAATCCACCGAATCGTTCCGGGATACGCCGGACATCAAACAACTGCTTCAATCCGGACCGTGGCTGGTCCGGGCCGGATTAGCGGAATCTTCCAACGATCCACGGATGGCCCCGAGAACATTCATCGGTCGTGAAACCGGTTTGCGCTGGGCGCTTGGCCTCAGCGAACCTTGCACGCTGGCTGAACTCGCCGCCGTGCTCACCAGCGAACCGGTCGCCGCCGCCTTGCGCCTGGACCAGGCGCTGAACCTGGATGGCGGCCCCTCGAGCGGCCTGTGGGCCAAAAAGCGCGAGGGAGAATTTTCCGTCCCGGAACGCTGGACAGTGCGCAACTATGTGGCGGTTTTCCCGGCGAATCCCGCCAGCCCGCCTTGACCCGATGCTCACCCGCTATCGCATTTCTCTCGGCATTTTCATCGGCGGACTGGTCCTGAGCGGCGTCACCGCGTTTCCCCTGTTGATGGAAGTGCGCCTGCTGGCCTCGTGGCTGGGGATTCTGGAGCCCGAGCACTACGCGGACTATCCCGGGTTGCTTTATTGGATCGCGTACGTGCTGCGAGGCCTGGAAGTGACTTATGCCAAATATCCGTTCTTCGGCTATGGCACCGATTGGCTGGCTTTCGGCCACCTTTGCATCGCCGTGTTTTTCATCCGACCACTGCTTAAGCCCCTGGAAAGCGACTGGGTGTTGAAGTGCGGCTTGGTCTGCTGCGCCGCCGTCATTCCGCTCGCGTTCATCGCTGGCCAGGTGCGCGGCATCCCGGTTTACTGGCGGCTGCTCGACTGTTCGTTCGGCGTGCTCGGGGCGATTCCACTGGCCTACTGCCTGTTCCTTAGCCGCCGGATGCAAACTGCCGCTAGAAAACAATAAGGCGAACGGTCCGAACATGGCCGCGCAATACCGCGTAGTAAAAAGCGAACCAGAGCATGCGCGGTCCGACCAAGAGAAAATCACCGGCCGCTATCGCCCAGAGCGCCAAGCCTGCGGCAGCGCCCAGCAGAAGAATCAACCAAGCCCGGATAAGATGAAAATCCAGGCCTCGACTGCGATAAACCTTTCCCCCGACTAGAATTGAGTGGCCGGCCACCCAAGCGACCATAAGTCCGAATTCGACAGGGAGCTCCAGGAGCCGAATGGCGATTGAGTCGCCCCACCAGGGAAGCTCGCCTCTGGCCACGGCGAGAAAGGCATAGGCCGCCTGGCCGAGAACGGTTACAAGCGAGACTGCAGTTCCGAAAAGAATCAGCTTCACCCGGGTCCGAAGCAAAGTTCGCCGCTTCGCTTTCCATGCCCAGATAGCCGGCAATGAGATCCCGCAAATCAACAAGGTGCTGCCGTAATTTTCTGAAAACGTCTTAAGCGTTAGAAAATCCTCCCGCAGTTGGTGGAATTCCTTGGTCTCATCCTTCCATCCTGACGACGTCCGTGGCCGTTTCGCTATTTCCAGGTAGAGTGTCTGATAGGCCGCTTCATTGCGCAACCGGGGCATCCGGGAGCTATCGAACAGCATCATCAATCCCAGGACGGCCAATGCGCCCCCTACCCACCTGACAGGTGCCGACAGCGTTTCGGGGGTGGTCCGTCCACAGGCCGCGTTTGAGACGGGCCTCACTTCCCGCCGTTCCGACCGGGCGATCCGGCCGAAAAAAACACCCAACGGACCAAAGAACATGGCCATCAACGGCCAGATCAGCGGCCCTCCGGTGTCGCCAAGAATAGGTCCGCATAACAGATAAAGTCCGATCGGCGTCGCCAAGCCGCCGGCTAGGAAACCCCACATCGGACCGTGCCTTCTCCAGTCATAGCGGTCCGGTCGCCAACAGGGCGGCTCCAACCGGTTCGAATGCATTGCGATGTTTCTCCTTCGACGCGCACCACCCGGAGCCGCCGCATTTCGAGGGCGGGCGGCCCCGGGGGTTACACACGGACACTTACCTGTACCCGGCCGTAGTCGCGGCCGCGGTATTCATTTCGAGTGAATACCAATTGATCCGCCGGGTGCAGAACATCACCAGGGCGAGCGCCCCGAACAGCGCGGCGGTGCCGGCCACGAGCGCATAGTCCTGCGACTTGAGGACGAAATACAAATACCCGTACGTCGCACCCAGCCCGCCCGCGATGACGAGCGTCCGCCAGCCGGTCTGCAGGAAACTCCACGCGTACAGCGAGACCAGCAGCGTGCAGGTGCCGGCGGCGGCGCCATAGGCCGTTCCCGTGCTCCAGAATTCCGACAGCGCCAGGAAGCCGAGGAAGAACAGCGCGAGCGCGGCGCCGACCATCGCGTATTGCAACGGATGGATCCGCAGCGCGGGCGCGGTCACCTCGAACAGGAAGAACACGGCGAACACGAGGACGAAGAACAACACACCGTACTTCTGCGCGCGCTCGGCCATGCTGTAGCCGTCCACCGGCTGCGCGAACCGGACCCCGAAGGCCGCGGCGGCAAATCGCTTGGGAATCTCGCTGCTGTCGGGCACCCGGCTGTTCCAGCTCTGGCCGAAGCCGCGGCTGAAGTACGATGTCTCCCACTCCGCGGAAAAACCGGCCGGCCCGACCTCCCGCCTGGCGGGCAGGTAAGCGCCACCGAATGACGGATCCGCCCACGTGGAGGTGAGCGCGACCTGCGTCACCTTGCCGGCCGGCACCAAGTCGAGGCGCTCACTGCCCTGCAGCGACGCTTCAAAGGAAAATTCCAGCTTCGCTCCCGCCGCGGCGCCCTGGATCCTGGCCGCGAGCGGCAGGGGTTCGCCCTGGATGTCCGCCGCCTCGAAGGGCGCCCCCGCGCCGCCGTTGATCGCGATGGGCGTCACCCCGCGGATGCCGCGGAGATCCGAAACCCCGAAAAGCACCCGCGCATTTTCCCAGACAATCCGCTCCACGCCAATCCCGGCGGCCCCGAAGTCCGGTTGGAAATTCCCCTCGAGCTTCAGCTTCGTGCTGTAAACGATCGTGTCGTAGATGCCGCGGCGCCGCACTTCCGGGTCGATCCGCCCCTGCACCTTCAGCACCTCGGGCAGGAAATAGGCCGTGGCATAAAACGAGGCCATCTCCTCCACGTCCTCCTTTTTCCCGTTCACGACCTTCGGCCGCACAACAGGCTGGCGGAAGGTATAGGGCACCGCGAGCACGGGTCCGGTGACAAGCTGCGAATGCCCCCAAACCGACGCGATTTCGTCGGTCGCCTGCTGCTGGTAACCGCGCCGCTCCTTCAGCACCCCATGCGTCATCCCCAGCGGAATGTGGAGGAACGCGATGAGCAGGCAGATGCAGGTGATCTTGAGAAAAACCGCCAGCCGCCGGCCGCCGGGCGTGGGAATGACGGGAGGTTGGGCGATTTCCATGCCGTCATCCTGCCCGGGCTGTGTGAAGCGCGTATGAAGCCGGAATGAAAAGGCGGGGAAAAGACGACACCACTAATCCACACTCATTGGTCACTAATAATTCAAGCCCTCGCGCAGGTCCGGATTAGTGGACTATTAGTGTGGATTAGTGGTGATCCTCAGCCCACCGGTATCCACAGCTCCGCGCGGGCGCCGCCTTCGGGGCGGTTGGTCAGCGCGGCGTCGCCACCGTGCAGGTGGGCGATCTCGCGCACGAGCGCCAGGCCGAGGCCCGTGCTCTTTTTTTCCGTGCCGGGTCGCGGCAATGAATAGAAGCGCTCGAACACCCGCGGCAGCGCATAGTCCGGCACCCCCGGGCCGCCATCCTCGACCGCGAAGCCGACCTTCCCGGTTTCCGCCCGGACCGTCAGGCGCACCTCGCTGCCCGCGGGCGAAAACTCGACGGCGTTCTGCAGCAGGTTCACCAGCGCTTCCCGCAACAGGACGACTTCGCCGCGGACCGACGCTTCCCCCGCCACCTCAAGCTTGATGGAAATTCCCCGGGCCGCCCCGGCGGGTCGCACCACATCCGCCGCCTCGGCCGCGAGCCGGGCGGCCGGCACCTGCTCGGTCTGGCGCAATTCCTTGCGCGCCTCGAGCGAGGACAGTTCCAACAGCCGGTCAATGATGCGATGGATCCGCGCCGCCTCGGTGCGGATGTTCGCGAGAAACTTCGCGCGCTGCGCCGCGGGCATGTCCTCATCGAGCAGTTCCGCCGCGCCACGGATCGCGGCCAGCGGGGCCTTCACCTCGTGCGCCAGCGCCTGCGTGTAGCGCTCGACGTGCTGCCGGCCCTCGAGCGAATCGCGCATTTCCTCGAAGGCGCGGCTGAGTTCGGCGATTTCCCTGGCCCGGGACTGCACCGGCGCCGCCGGCCGGCCGTCGCGGACGTCGCGCGCATAAGCCGTGAGCCGTTCGAGCGAATGCGTGAGCCGCGCGGCGATCCACCAGCCGGCGATGACCATGACGAACGCGATCGCGCCGCCCGACCACAGGAGCCGCCAGCGGGCGTTGCTGATCCCCTCGGCGGCGGTGCCGAGCTGACGGCCCACGCCGACCCAGCCGACCAACTCCTGCCGGAATCGCACCGGCGCGAAGACCCGCAGCTCGTTGCCCTCGATCGCCACGTTGGCGACCGAGTAATTTTCGGACGCGAGCTTGCCGCCGCCGTACATGTTGCGCGTGTAACCCTGTCCCACGTCCCGTCCGGCGGAGTCGAAGATCACGCGATCACTGCGATCGCACGCGAAAACCCGCAGCACGTCGGTTCCCGGGGGCAGGCTGGCGAGTTTCCTGACCCAGTCCTCGCCGGACGTGGCCGGCGTCGCATAGGCGGCGAGATAAGCCGCCGTGTCGCCGAGCGTGCGTCGCATCGATTCGATGTAACGCAACCGCACGTCGCGCAGGACCAGGCCCATCATCACAACAAACCCGACCGCGGAGGCCGCGACATAGACCCCGAAGATGGCCGTGCGAATCCTCATATTAAATCAGCCGAAGTCGTTTCCACACCGAGGTCGCGAAGATCGCAGAGAAATCCCGAGAAATTAATCACCTCGGCGGTCTCGGCGTAAACCGGTTCGGACTGCGTTGGCATCGATTTAAGATTCCCTCAGGGAGTAGCCCAACCCGCGGTGCGTCACGATGGGGTCCTCGTCCGGCGCCACGGCGCGCAGCTTGGCGCGCACGGTTTTGATATGCGCGTCGACCGTGCGATCCAGCGAGGCCCCCGGGTCGTCCCAGGCCGCGGTCATCAGTTGTTCGCGACTGTACACGCGGCCCGGCGACGCGAGCAGCGTGCCGAGCAACCGGTATTCGTTGCGGGTCAGCTCGAGCGCCTTGCCCCGGTAGCTGATCCGGCATTTCGCCTCGTCGTGCACCCAGTCGCCCCGCGCCGGCGGGAGGGCGCCGGCCGCCCCGACGCGACCGGGATGGCTGCGCCGCAACACCGCGCGGATGCGCGCCGTGAGTTCGCGCGGGCTGAACGGCTTGGCGAGGTAATCGTCCGCGCCCAGCTCCAGGCCGACAATCTTGTCCACCTCGCCACTGCGGGCCGTGAGGAAAATCACCGGCACGGCGTGGCGCTGGCGCAACTCGCGGCAAACATCGAAGCCGCCCATGTCGGGCAGGCCGACGTCGAGCACCACGAGCGCCACCGGTTGCGCGTCCAGGGCCGCGAGCGCCTCGCGGCCGGTGGTTTTCCAGACGGGCGCAAAGCCCTCCGTTTGCAGCGCGTAGACGATGGTTTCGGCGATGGCGGCCTCATCCTCGACTATCAGAATGCAAGGTCGCGCGGTGTTCATTCCTTCTTGTGGAGAACCGGCAGCGGAAGATCAAGACGCCCCTCCACCCACCCCGGCGAGGCGGGCATCGACCGATGACCTGGTTACGGCGAGCAGCGAGCAACCGCCTGGGCGGACGAGGATCGCCGCGGACGGCTGAGCAGGACGCGGCGAATCGGGACGATCCCTGTCGCCCGCGGCAGGGATCGGTTATTGAAAACACCAAGCCCGAGGCAATTGTTCGTGGAATGAACGCCGGCTTTGTCCCGCAACTCATGCAACGCATTCCGACCCGGGCACGGCCGGTGGTCATCACCGTGATGATTGGACTGACGGCCGGCTTCGTGGCGGTGATGTTCCAGCTCGCGATTCATTTCGTCTATCAGCACGGGCTGGAGGCGCTGGCCCGAGGCCCCTTGCCGTCATTCCTCGCCGGCAGCTTCCTCCTGGTCGCCGGCACCTCTGCGATCACCGGCTGGCTGCTCACGCGTTTTTGTCCGGCGGCGGCCGGCAGCGGCATTCCCCAGCTGAAGCTGGCGTTCTGGCGGGATTTCGGGTTCGTGCCGTGGCGGGTGGTCTGGGTAAAGTTCGTTGGGGGCGTTTTGAGCGTCGGCGGCGGCAGCAGCCTGGGACGCGAAGGGCCATCCGTGCAACTCGCGGGCGGCCTGGCCTCGCATCTCGCCGGTCAGGTGGGAGTCGCCAAAAACGAACGCCGGACCGCGGCCGCAGCCGGCGCCGCCGCCGGTCTGGCCGCGGCCTTCAACACCCCGCTTGCGGCGGTGACCTTCGTCCTCGAGGAAATCATCGGCGACCTCAACAGTCGCATGCTCGGCAGCGTGCTGCTGGCAGCAGTCCTGGGTGCGCTCGTCGCGCACGGCGTGCTCGGCGAACAACCGGCTTTCACGCTGCATGGCCCGGGCGCGCCCCACTGGCTGGGCTACGCGCTCACCCCGGTGGTCGCTGCGGTGGCGGCAGTGGCCGGCTGCTGCTTCCAGAAACTTTCGCTCGGCACCCGGGCCTTCAATCTCCGTCCGCACCGCCTGCCTGGCTGGAGCCGCGTGATGCTCGGGGGCATCGGGGCCTGGGCGATCGGCGCGGCCGTTTATGCCGCCACCGGCCGCCTCGGGGTGTTCAGCCTGGGATACGAGGACCTGTCCTTCGCCTTGGATGGCCGGCTCCTGTGGCATGTCGCGCTCGTTCTGCTGGTCGCGAAGCTGGCGGCCACGGCGCTGTGCTACGGCCTGGGCGGATGCGGCGGGATTTTCGCCCCGACCCTGTTCTTCGGCGCGATGACCGGCGCGGCGATCGCCGGGGTCGTCAACCGGCTGCATCCCGTCGCGGCGGCGGACCAAACCGCGCTGGCGGTGGTCGGCATGTGCGCCTGCCTCGGCGCGGTCGTGCGGGCGCCGGTGACGGGTATTCTGATCGTGTTTGAGATGACCCACGAATTCGCGCTGGTTCCGGTCCTGATGATCGGCGCGCTGATCAGTCAGCTGATCAGCCGCCGGCTGAACCACGAGAATTTCTACGAAGCGGTCCTCGCCCAAGATGGCGCTCACGTCGACCAGTTCGTGCCGCCGCGCAACCTGCGCATGTGGATGGAACTGCCGTCGGCGCGGATCGCCAATTTCAACCCGCGGGTAATCCGGGACCTGGCGCCGGACGCCCTGCGGGAATTCCTCGCAGGCTCGAACCACGAGCGCTTTCCCGTCGTGCGAGCCGGCAAGCTCGCCGGCGTGTTGACCCGCGGCGAAGCGATGGCCGCGCTCACGACGGGCCGTGAACCCGTGCTCGAACCAGCAATCGCCTGTCCGCCGGCTGCGTCGGTTCGCGAAATAGCCGCGCTGATCCCGGAATCGCCGAGCGGAATGGTCGTCCTCGTCGGGCCAAACGGCGGCGTGAATGCCCTCATCACGCTGCACGACCTTTTGCGCGCCCAAACGGAATTCGCCAACCACCAGCAGGACTAGCGGTCACAAACCCGCGACGGCTACCTGAAATAAAACCTTGGCTCCGCCGCCTCCGGCGGCTCTTGTTGAGGCGGGGTCGTCCGCATTCCAGCAGTATGCTCGAGGCGGACGGCGTCATCCGTGCCGATTTCCCGGCACACCACGGCTTCCGGCCGTGTCTAACGCCAACTGCCTCCGCCTGCGACTCACGGCCCGCGGACGCAAAACCCACCTGTCCTATGTCCGTTGTCATTCCTGAGTCCTCCCTGCCGCGCATCGGCATGGTCTCCACCCACGGCTACGTTGCCGCCGAACCGCCCCTGGGCGCCGCCGACACCGGCGGCCAGGTGGTCTACGTCCTCGAACTCTCCAAGAAACTCGCCCAACTCGGCTTCGAGGTGGACATCTGGACGCGCCGTTTCGAGGACCAGCCGGAGATGGACATCGTCAACGAGCGCGTCCGCGTGCTCCGCGTGCCCTGCGGCGGCCGCAACTTCCTCGACAAGGAGTACCTCGTCCGCCACCTCGGCGAATGGTCCGAAAACGCCCTGCGGCTCATCGCGCGCCACGGGCTCAAATACCAGTTTTTCAACAGCCACTACTGGGACGGCGGTTACGCCACGCAGCGGCTCGCGGAAACGCTCAACGTCCCGCACGTCCACACGCCGCACTCGCTCGGCCTGTGGAAAAAAAACATGATGGAGAAGGATTTTCCGGATGACGCCGCGAACTTTGACAAGAAGTACAACTTCACGCAGCGCATCAACGAGGAGACCCTGCTCTACCGCACCTGCGCGGAGGTCATCGCGACCACGCCGATCCAGGTGGACATGATCGTGAACGACTACGGCGTCGACGCCGAGCGCGTGCACATGATCCCGCCGGGCTACGATGACAACCGCTTCTTCCCCGTCAGCGCCGCCTCCCGCAACGCCATCCGGCAGCGGCTGGGCTTCGAGGGCAAGGTCGTGCTGGCCATCGGGCGCCTCGCACGCAACAAGGGTTACGACCTCCTCATCGACGCCTTCTCGATCGTCGCCCCGCGGATCGAGGGCTCGGTGCTGCACCTCGCGGTCGGCGGCGCCGAGATGAACGCGAACGAGCAGAAGATCCTCGCCGAGCTCCAGGCGCAGGCCGCGACCCTCGGCCTCACCGACCGCGTGAAGTTCTCGACCTTCGTCGCCGACGCCGACCTGGCCGACCACTACCGCGCGGCCGACGCCTTCGTGTTGAGCAGCCGTTACGAGCCGTTCGGCATGACCGCCATCGAGGCCATGGCCTGCGGGGCGCCCACCGTCGTCACCACGCATGGCGGCCTCTACCGCGCGCTGACCTTCGGGCGGCATGCGCTGTACGCGGACACCTTCGACAAGGAGGACCTCGGCATCTCGATCGTGAAGGTGCTCAAGCACCCGCGGCTCTCCGCCCGCCTGTCGCGCATGGGCGCGCACAAGGCCCGCAGCCTCTTCACGTGGACCGGCATCGCGCAGCAGCTCACAAGCCTGATCGAGGAGCGCGCCACGGCCCTCGCGTTCACCGACAACGAGTGGGACGAACCCTGGAACGACGGGGACTGAGTTTCCCGCGCCCGTCCCGCCGGCACGGCCCCGCGGCCCTGCCTCCTTCCCTCCTCCCTGCAGCCTTCCCTTCATCATGGAATTGTTCCATCCCGACCAGACCACCCTCCTCCGTCTCATCAAAAGCGCCGTGATCGCGGCCATCGCCCTGGGCCTTTTCTTCGGGCTGCGCGACCGGTTGCTGCAATTTGCGCAGTGGGCCGGCCTGCCGCGCCTCGCCTTCGCTCCCGTGCGGGTGCTGTTGCGCTATGCGATTCTCGTCATCGCCGCCATGATCATCCTCGGCCTCTGGGGCTTCGAACTGGGCACGATCTTCGCGCTGCTGGGCACCGTCCTCGGTCTCGTGGCCATCGGCTTCGTCGCCGTGTGGAGCGTGCTGAGCAACTTCCTCTGCACGCTTGTCCTCGTGGTGTTCAAGCCCTTCTCGGTGGGCGACGAGCTCGAGCTGCCCGCGGACAACGTCAAGGGTCGGGTGGTTGACCTCAGCCTGATCTTCACCACGCTGCAGGTGTCGGCGGACGAGACCGTGATGGTCCCGAACAACACCTACTTCCAAAAGGTCTTCAAGCGGCGCGCCGGCCGCCACACCACCGGCCTCGGCGAACAGCTGCGCCAGCACGAATCCGTCCCCGCCTCTCCCCAACCATGAGCTCCACCCCCCGCTCCATCCTCGGCGGCGTCAAGACGTCCTACCCGCGTCTGCTCCGCCTCCTCGTGCCCCTGGATTTCTCCGGCAAATCCCGCCAGGCGCTGCGCTACGCCGTGCCCATCGCCCAGAAATTCTCGGGCCGCATCCACCTGGTGCACGTGCTGCCCACGCCAAACCGGTCGGACCGGGATGAGCTGCCGCGGCTGAAACAGGCCGCCATCCGGCGACTCAGCGAGATGTCCGCCCTGCTGCCGCCGCGCCTGCGCACCGGCAACGCCGTGCTCGTCGGCAAACCCGCCCCCGAAATCCTCGCCCTCGCCGCCAAGAATCACATCGACATGATCGTCCTCACCACCAAGGGCCGGGACGGCCTCGCCCGCGTGCTCGTCGGCAGCACGGCCGAGCAGATCATGCGCCAGGCGCCGTGCCCTGTGCTCTCCGTCCGCCGACGTCCCTGACCGTGCCTGCCCCCATCCGCCTCTTCAGCGCCGATCTCGACGGCACGTTGCTCGGCAATCCCGAGTCGACCCAGCGCTTCAAGGCGGCTTGGGATGCCTTGAGCCCCGAGGCGCGGCCGCTGCTGGTCTATAACAGCGGACGCCTGATCGACGACCTCCGCCGGTTTGTCGACGACGGCACGCTGCCGGCGGGCGACTACTGGATCGGCGGCGTGGGTACCCAGGTGTTCGACGTGAAGGCCGGCCGCATGCTCGACGAACTCCGCGACCACCTCGCCGAGGGCTGGGACCTGGCGAAGGTCAAGCAGGTCACCGCCGCCTACGCCGGCGTGCGTCCGCAGCCCGCGCAATACCAGCACGAGTTCAAATCGAGCTGGTTCCTGGAAGGCGCGACCCCCGCCGCCATCCGGGAGCTCAAGCGGCTGCTCACCGAGGCGGACGTGAGCGTCACCCTGGTTTATTCCAGCTCGCGCGACCTCGACGTTCTGCCGCGCAACGCCACCAAGGGCGGCGCCCTGCGCTGGCTGTGCGAGCGGCTGGCGATTCCCTTCGAAAGCGTGCTCGTCGCCGGCGACACGGGCAACGACTCCAGCATGTTCCGCCTGCCCGGCGTGCGCGGCATCATCGTCGAGAACGCCCTGCCCGAACTTTACGAGGCGACCGTCGACGTGCCCACCTACAGCTCCCGCCAGATCCTGGCCGAAGGCGTGCTCGACGGCCTGTGCCACTACGGGGTCATCTGCGCCCTGCCGCCCCGCGGGCAGGCGCGGGAGCGCCGCGAGGGCGTGCAGCCCGAGTTCAAGATGCTGTTCACCGGCACCAAGCTCGGTTCGCTCGATGACAAGGAGAAGGCCTTCCTCGCGACCGCCTACGAAAAGGCGCTGATCGCGTTGAAGAAGAACATCACGCCGATGGGCTTCTCCGCCTGTTCCCTCCCGGACAATCCGGTGACGGGCACCGACGTCAACTACCGCAGCGTCTGGGCGCGCGACGGCGCGATCACGGTGTGGAACACGCTGGAGCTGGACGACGAGGAAATCCGCGCGGCGCAGGTCGCGACGCTCGAGACGCTGCTCAACGCCACCTCGCCCACCGGGCAGATTCCGGCCAACGTGCGGATCGACGATGGCGTGCCGGATTACTCCGGCGTCGGGAGCATCGCGTCGATCGACAGCGGGCTCTGGCTGATCATCGCCATCTACAACCACGCCCACCGGACCGGCGACCTCACCCTGATCTACCGGCACGCGCACCGGTTGCAGATGATCATGAACTGGCTGAGCGCGCAGGACTCGAACAACGACGGCCTGCTCGAAATCCCCGAGGCCGGCGACTGGACCGACCTCTTCGGTCGCAGTTACAATGTGCTCTATGACGAGGTGCTCTGGTTCCGCACCAACGTGTGCTACGGCCGCATGCTCGAGTTGATGGGTCAATTCGACAAGGCCGCCGACTACCTGCGCTGGTCGCAAAAAATCCGCAGCCGCATCCTCGAGGTCTTCTGGCCGACCACCAAGCCCGGCGACCAGGTGACGAAGCCCAACCAGAACCGTTTCGCCGACCGCCAGACCGGCCTCGGCGACACGCAGTACCTTTTGGCCGAGATCACGCCGTTCGCGTTCAACTGGCGCTGCGATGTCTATGCGAACATCCTCGCGTTCCTCATGAACGTGCTCGACGTCGACCGCGCGCGCACCGCCTTCCGCTTCATGTGGGGCGTCGGCGTCAACCAGCCCTGGCCGGTCTCCAATCTTTATCCGGTCGTGCAGGCCGGCGATCCCGACTGGCGTGCCTACTACACGGTGAATTTGCTCAACCTGCCGAACCACTACCACAACGGCGGCATCTGGCCGTTCATCGGCGGCATGTGGGTCCGGTTCATCCACCGGCTTGGTTTCAACGAGGTCGCCAGCCGCGAACTGCTCCGTCTGGCGCAGCTCAACCAGCTCGGCCGCGACCACGAGTGGGAATTCAACGAGTGGGCGCACGGGCAGACCGGCCGCCCGATGGGCAAGGCCTACCAGGCGTGGAGCGCCGCATCGTTCATCCGCGCGTGCCAGGAAGTCGAAGTCGACCCGCAGAGTTTGAAGGACGAGTAGGGTGGCGCGCACCGACCCCAGTGCGCTGATTTGGGAGCTTACGAAGCAAACGCACTGAGGTCAGTGCGTGCCACCTTTTGGTTTGCGGCGACGGCATCGTTCGGGCTGTACCCGAAGCCGGGGGTGTTTCCGGAAGGCCGCGGTCACCTGCCCTCATCCCCGCTGAACCGGGAACCCGCGGGCGGCGGGAGCCGCAGGACTTCCAGCGGGACCGGCGCGGACGCGAAATAAAGCACGCGGACCCAATGCGGCAGCTCGCGCAGGTCGTCCGGCGCGGCCATCGTGGACTCCCCGACCGGGCGCCAGCCTTGCTCCATCAAGGCGTGCACCGCCTCCTCCAGCTGGCGACGATTGGCGGACTGGACAACGCGATGGCGCATGACGCGCGCATCCTAGCGCGGCGCGCCCGTTTTTCCATCGGGAGAAAAACCATGTCCCTTGCCAGACTTTTCCCGAAGCGGGCCGGCGCGGCCCGTCATGGCCGTCACGCGCGGCGGGACGGTTCGGGCAGGACCAGACTGAAACAACTGCCCCTGGGCCGACCGGGCGCGCATTCCAGCCGGCCGCCCACGACGCGCATGTAGGCCTTGGTGATCGCCAGACCGAGGCCGAAACCGCCGCGACCGCGCACCCGGGAATCCTCGACGCGGTGAAACCGGTTCGCGAGCCGCGCCAGGTGATCCGCCGGAATGCCCGGACCCTCGTCCGTGACCGAGACGCGGCACCCGGCTTCCGCGGGCGCCACGGCCACGCGGATGGTTGCCCCGACCGGGCTGTACTTCATGGCATTGTCGATCAGGTTTTGCAGCGCCTGCCGCAACAGCAGGGGATCGGTTTCCACCTCGCACGCGACGGTCTCGATCGCGATCTGCTGGTTCTTATACTCGGCCAGGATGGAAATCTCGCCCACGCAGGCGCGCACAAACTCGTCGAGCTGCACGCGCTCCAGGCGGGCCTGCTTGCCGCCGCCCTCGGCGCTCGCCAGTTCGAGCAGGCGCTCGACCAACCGGTGGAGCCGCTCCGCCTCCTCCAGCATGCTGCCGATGATCTCGCGGTATTCCTCGACCGTCCGGCTGCGCCGGAGACCGACTTCCCCCACGCTCCGCAAGGCGGTCAGCGGCGTGCGCAATTCGTGCGAGGCGTCGCCGACGAAAAGCTCGAGCGCCTGGAAGGAATCCTCCAGCCGGCCGAACGTGCGGTTGAAGACCGCCGCCAGGCGCCCCAACTCGGCGCCGTCGTCCTCCGGCAGCCGCGCCCCAAGGTTGCCGGCGGTGATGCCTTCGGCCCGCGCCGCCATCAATTCCAGCGGCTTGAGCCAGTGCCGCGTGACCAGATAACCGCCGGCGACGAGCAACAGCACCACCAGCGGCAGCGAGATCACGATGATGGTCAGCAACGCGCGCAGCGCGTCGCCGGCGGGCTCGTGGACGCGCATCACGCGGATCATCCAGTTCCGGCCGTACTCCTGGAACGGCGTGGACCACACCCGCAGGGACACATCCGCCGATATCGGAAACACCGACAGCGTATTGGAGCCCCGCGTGGGCGGCCCGGGCACACGGTTGAGGCGGTTTTCGGTGAACGGCCAGAACCGCCGCACGAGCCGGCCCTGTTCGTCCCACAGCTCGAACCACGGATCACGCGCATCCCACGCGACCCCGGACACCACTTCGACGCCGTCCCAAAGCAGGCGGTTGTCCGGCTCGATCTGCAAGCGCGCCTGGATGCGCGCCAGATCTCCCCGCAGGGGTTGCGCCAGCGGCTGCCCCATTCGCCGGGCGACAAAGAGATAGATCGTCGCACTGAAAACGGCGAGCAGCACCGTCCCGCCGAGGGCGTACCAAAGGGACAGGCGGACCCGCAAAGACCAGCGTTGCCAGGGCGCGGTCATGCCGGTTCGGGACCGAGGCGGTAGCCGATGCCGCGCACGGTGTGGATGAGCGGTTCCGCTTCGTCAGCGTCCACCTTGCGCCGCAACCGCATCATCTGCACGTCGATTACGTTGTCGAGCGACGTGAACCGCCGGGTCTGTTTCCACACATCGCGTTCGAGCATCTCGCGGGTCACGTTCTGGCCCTGGTAGCGCATCAGGTATTCGAGGATGTCGACTTCCCGTGGCGCGAGGGGAATTTCCACGCCGCCGCGGCGCGCGGTGCGGGTGCGGGTGTCGAGCTGGAGGTCGCCACATGTCAGGGCGGGCCCGGCGCTCAGCACCGGACGGCGCAGCAACGCACGGCTCCGGGCGAGCAGCTCGGCAAAAGCGAATGGCTTGGGCAGGTAATCATCCGCCCCGCCCTCCAGACCGGCCACGCGGTCGTCGAGCGAGCGCCGCGCCGTCAGGAGCAACACCGGCGTCTGGTTCCCGCGCGCCCGCACGTGGCGCAGGATGCCCAGGCCGTCGAGGCCGGGCAGCATCCAGTCGAGAATCAGCAGGTCGAAGGTCGTTCCCGCCAGCGCCGCGATTGCCTCCGGCCCGCTGGCGGCCGTCGTGACCTGCCAGTCTTCCAGCCGCAGGCCCTCCGCAACGGAATCGCGGGTTTTTTGTTCGTCCTCGACGATGAGGACGCGGGGCGCAACCGGAGGAGTCATGGACGGGTGGCGCGGCGGAACCTCCGCTTGGGCCAAACTCATTCGAGCGCGGGTTTTGCCCGTTGGCAAACCCGGCGGGCGCCCCACCACAGGCCCAGGCCGAGCAGCAGCGCGCCATAGAACCGGGGCTCGGGCACCGGCGTGATCTGGCCGTCGTAGGCCTGCCACTTGGTGTTGCCGGTGGTCCAGCCCTGGAACTTCACCTGGTTGAGCGGGGCGCTGCCCTGCAGGTACGCCGTGTCGCTGTAGAAGAAATCCGCGGCGTTCGTCCAGTTTTGCACCGTCAACACCAGGCTGGTCGAACTGAACGCCAGCGAATCCACCGCGAGGTCCGAACCCGCGCCCGTGCCGAAATCGATGATCGAGTTGCCGGTGACCTTGAGGGCGCCGGCCTCGAAGCTGTGCCCGGCGAGCCGCAGGGTGCCGCCGGCGAGCGTGATGTTGAGATCCGTGTTGGCGAAATCCGCGCCAAGGGTGAGCGTCGCGCCGGAGCCGACGATGAGTTCACCCGCCCCGGTGAAGGAGCCGGCGAACGTGCTGGTGCCCGAACTCAGGGTCAGCTGGCCGGTGCCCGATGTGCCGAAATCGATGGCCCCGTTGCCACTGATCCGGGCGACCGTGTCGCTCAGGCCGTTCATCCGCAAGGCCGCCCCGGCGGAGATGGCGATCGCGGCCGAGTTTGCGAAAACATTGGACGCCGCGAGGACGATGGCGCCGGCGCTCACGGTGGTGAGACCGGTGTAGGTATTCGCACCGGAAAGGTTGAGGTTGCCGGCTCCCTGCTTGGTCAGCGTGCCGGAGCCGGTCGTGATCTTGCCCGTGACGCTGATGTCGCCCACCGCGTTGAAGGTGAGATTGCGATTGGTGCCAGTCAGATTGGAACTGATCGTGAGGCGTCCGACGCCCGTGGTCCGGATCGTGCCGGCACTCTGGAACTGCAGCGTGGTGATGTCGATGGCCTGGTCCGCCGCGGACAGGTTCTCGATGAAGCCGGACGACCCGTTGCCGATCTTCAAAGTCCGGGAGCCGTTGTCGTCCCCGACGTGGTAGTTGCCCGCCCCGGCGGCGAACTGGAGGCCGCGCACGGTGTAGTTGTTGGCGTTGAGCTCCGGGTTGAGCTGATTGCCCGTGCCGAACTGCGCGATCTCGTTGTTGGCATCGGCGGGGTTGCTCCCCGACCAGTTGGCGCCGCGGTTCCAGCGCTGGTCGGAATTACTGGTCCAAATACGGACAGTCTGGCCGGAAACGATCCCGGCCAGACTGACGCAACACACCCACAGGGAAACCGATGACCAAACGTTTCTCACACCGCCACAGCCTAGCTCGTGGCGTCCCCGAGACTAGATGCCGCGACTGACACTTCTGTCAGAAATGGCCCGGATGAAGGGGGGATCTTCGACCAGCTCGCAGCGAGATCCCCTCTGGAGCGGGGCTGGGGAGCCGTAGGCCCGGCGGAGGCTGCTGCCCGCAGGGCGGGGTGTGTAAGGGATGCCCATTCGCCCCCCGGAGCCGAGCAGCGCGGAGCCCAGCGGGATCGCGTTCCAGGAAAACCTCGCACAACTCGCACTGACCTCAGTGCGTTAGTTTCGTAAGCTCCCAAACCAGCGCACCGAGGTCAGTGCGCTCCACCCTTTTCCGGCTCACGCCGCCAGACTTTGTTCGCGCTCAGCCGCCACCCGCCGGGTCTGCAGCCGCATCCCGGGCCGCAGCATTTCTTCGGGCAGGAACTCGGGCAGCGGCGCCGGGCGCCACGCGAGGACACTGGCGACGAAGGGCACCACATCGAGGCGGATCAGGTAGAATGCCCCGATGACGCCATTCACCCAACCCATGGTCTGCAGCCAGAGCGCGCTCGTGTTCGCGCCATCGATGCTGTTGGGCGGAAAGTTCGCCGGCGCCAGCAGCGGCAACAGGTGCAGCGCTCCCCCAAAAACCAGGAACCCATAGGCGTGGATGTTCGTCATGTCCCTCTTGGACCAGGCATCGGCCGAACCGATGCACGATCGGATTTTTTTGCGGAAAAAGCCGGGTTCGACCGGAACTTTTCCCCGCGACATGGGTAGCCGGGTGGCGCCGCGCCGACCCGGCGCGTTGTTGCGCACGCGCCCCGCACCCGGGCGGGTGACGGGACCATGCGGACGGTCCGGGACCGGCGCTGCCTCCTTACAAATCCCCCAATTGCGGGCGGAGCACGATCTCCTCCACCACGGTCCGGCGACCGAGGCGGTGAACATCCAGAATGGCTTGCGCGATATCCTCGGCCGGCATGATGCGCTGCGGCTTGATGCCGCTCTTCGACCACGACGGCGACCACGTGGCGCCGGGATGCACGCAACATACGCGGATCCCCGCGTCCTTCGTCTCGGCGCGAAGCACCTGGGCGAGGCCCGTCACGCCGAACTTCGCCGCGCAATACGCCGCGGCCTGCGGGTACGCGCCGAGCCCGGCGATCGAACTCATGAAGAAAATATCGCCGCGCCGGCGCTTCATCATCGCCGGGAGGAATGCCTGCGTGACGAGAAACGCACTGCGCAGGTTCACGGCAATCATGTCGTCAAACGCCGCGAGGCTCGTCTTCACAAACGGCGCCATGGTGAAGGCGCCGGCATTGTTGATGAGCACGTCGACGGGGCCAAAGTGCTTGGTGACCGCGCGCGCCATCGCGGCGACCGCCTTCTCCTTCGTGACGTCGCATGGAAACAATTCCACCTCCGCGCCGAGCCGCAGGCACGCGCGCGCGGTGCCGCGCAGGTTCCTTTCATTCCGCGCCACGAGCGCCAGGCGGACGCCGGGAATGCCGGCGGCAAACACCTCGGCGATGGCGGCGCCGATGCCCTGGGAAGCGCCAGTGATGAGGACGAGGGGACCGGATTTTCCCGCGGAGGACGCGGAGGAACGCGGATTAGTCATGGGTTTCACGAAGGTAGGCTCCGAGCTCCAACCTCCAAGCTCCAGAGAAATACCGATTTTCGAATCTGTGCTGTTTGAAAATTCCCTGGAGCTGGTGAGCTTGGAGATGGGAGCTTTCGCGCGTCAGCAGACGAGCGACCCGAAATCCATGAAGTCGGCCGTGAAGCCGCCCTTCACGCCCTTGCAGATGACGCTGACGGCGTCGTGCGAGTGGAGCGATTCGAGGTGGCTGCAGGCGATGCGGAAATCGGCGATGCGCTTGTCGCGGTCGAACTGGAGATACAACAGGCGCGCGGCGTCCTCGACGAACTTCAGGTAGGCGCCGTTGAGCTCGGCGAAGGCCTGCTCGTCCTCGCGCTTCACCATCACCTGCGTCTCGGTGTGCAGCGCGGCCAGGCAGAGGGCATGGACGTCCTCGATCCAGATTTTTTTGCCCTCCACTTCCTCGAGCGTGATGCGCGCCTTGCTGCGCTGCGAATGCGGGACGCCGTACGCCTGGCGCTTGTCGCGCGCGTGCTCGGTCAGCTCCGCGGAACACGGGCAGGCCGATGAGTAGACAAAGTCGAAATGGATGAAGCGCCGGTAGCGGCCGTCGCGGTTCATGACGCCCTCGAACGCCACGTTGTAGAACTGGTAGCCGGTGAGGTTCGTGCGCAGGCTGGTGCGCAGCATCGGATAGGAAAAGGCGATCTTCAGGCGCGCGTCCTTCGTCTCCACCTTGCGCAGGTAGGCCTTCAGGATCTTGCCCATCCACTCGCCCGTGGTGACGCCGTTGCGGTGCTCGTAGAACGTCCGCATGATCCGGCTCATGTTGATGCCCTTGAGGTCGGCCTCGAGGGAGACCGTGCCCGTGACGCTGGTCTCGAGCGTGAGGGTCTTGCCGGCCTTCGTGCGGTACTTGAGCGGCAGCTTGAAATTATGGATGCCGACCTGCTGGATCGGCACGTGCGCGCCCTGGATGGTCTCGTGAGCCACCTCCATCATGTCGGGCAGCGTCGCCCGGTAGGCCGCGTCCGGCGTGAACTTGCGATCGTAGCCGCGCTTGATGGGCGGCTCCTGTCCGCAACTGGAGCGGTGAAGATACATTTGTTTCATGGCACGGGTCGTTTTTGGTTTGTTGTCCGCGGGTGACGTAACCGCGTGAAAGGGTTCAGGGATCGTGGGTGGGAGGGGTTTTATACCCCGACTCGACGGCTGCCGCGATCCTGTCGGGACGTAAAGTCCCTCCCACCGTTGGAAAGGCGACAGCTCACGTGAGCGGGCCGAAGTATTCGGCGTAATTGCGGGGCGTCTCGTAAAGGCGGATGCCGTGCAGCGTGGCGGGCGGGCGGATGTGCGGCGCGAGCTGGCTCCAGAAAGCGATCACGAGGTTCTCGGTCGACGGCAGAACGCCTTTGAGGAAAGGCACGTCCGCCAGGTTGCGGTGGTCGCACGGCTTGGCCACGACGCGTTCCATGATCTCCTTGAGATCGGCCAGGTCCACGACGTAGCCGGTGGCGGCGTCCGGCCGGCCGCGTACCGTGACCTCGAGCACGTAATTGTGGCCGTGCAGCTCATTGCAAAGGCCGTACTGCTCGCGGTTCCACGCGGCGCCCCTGGCCGGGTTGTGCAGACGGTGGGCCGAATTGAAATGCACCTGCCGGGTGATGAACACGTCGCCCGCGGTGGCGGGGGATGTTTTGCGAGTGGAAGCCTGCTTCGGCATGAGGGGTCCAAGGCAACCCAGTTTCCTGAGGGCGTCAACACTACCCATCGGCCGGGCTTGTTGGTGGGAGGGGTTTTATACCCCGACGGGATTGATGCCACCCTCGCGTAGGGGTGTGAAACCCCTCCCACCGGAAAGCCGGGAGCCAAATTAACCATTGCGCGCGCCGGGCGGAGGCTCCTTCAATCCCGCCATGCCCATGCGCTTCAGCATCCTTGGCAGCGGCAGCGCCGGCAATTCCGCCTTTCTTCAGACGGACAATGCGCGCGTGCTCGTCGATGCCGGGTTTTCCGCGAAACGCCTCGAGGGCCTGCTCGCGGAGCTGGGCGAAAACCTCGCCGCGATCGACGCGATTTTCCTGACGCACGAGCACAGCGACCACGCCGCGGCGCTGGCCGGCTTGGCCCGCTTCCCGCAGATCAAGGTGTTCGCCAACCGCGCCACCGCCCAGGCCCTGCAGCGCAGCCTCAAGCACCGGATCGACTGGCAGCTGTTCGAGACGGGCGCGACCTTCCGCTTCCGCGACATCGAGGTCAGCAGCTTCAGCGTCCCGCACGACGCCCAGGATCCCGTCGGTTTCCGCCTCGCGCACGGCGAGGACGATTTGCTGTCGCCGCGCCGCAGCCTCGCCTGGCTCACCGACCTCGGCCACGCGCCGCAGCACGTGCGCGAGCACATCCGCGATGTCGACGTGCTTGTCGTCGAGGCCAACCACTGCCCGCAGATGCTCGAAGCCGACACCAAGCGGCCGTGGTCCACCAAGCAGCGCATCAGCGGCCGCCACGGCCATTTGTCCAACGCCGCCGCCCGCGAACTCCTGGCGAGCATCGTCACGCCGCGCTGGCGCCACGTTTTCCTCACGCACCTCTCGCGCGACTGCAATTCGCCCGACGCCGTCGCCGCCGCCTGCGGCGACATCCTGTCCGCGCGCAACTGCGGCTTTTCCGTGGTCACCGCCGGCGGCAGCACGCCGTTCTTCGACTGCTGAGAGTCCGGTGGGGATCGGCGCTCGCGCTCGGCGCAAGCACCGACCTAACGCAAAACCGGCTACCCCATTTCAAGTAGCAGCCGTCGTCAGACGGCTGGGCGCCAGCAGTGTGACCACCGCCGCTCCTTCAATACAAAACCGATGGCCCACGTTTCCAAGCCGGGATCATGCCGTTGAGCATCAATTTCACGCTCAAAGCGAAATCTAAAGATGGAGCGCACTGACCAAGCCATAAAGCCGCGTTCCTGCGCGGCTTTTGCTTTGCCGGGCTACCGAATGACCGTTTCACTCCCGGCCATGCCTGCTCTGCTGCGCCGCACGAAGATCATCGCCACGCTGGGGCCCGCCACGGAAAGCGAGGAGATGCTCGTGAAGCTGATCACGGCCGGCGTCGACGTCGTCCGCCTCAACATGGCGCACGCCAAGCACGACTGGACCCGGATGATCATCCGCCGCATCCGCGCCGCGTCGAAAATCGCGGGGCGCGAGGTCGCCGTCATGATGGACATCAAGGGCCCGGAGATCCGCACCGGCGACGTCGAGGTGCCGATCGAGCTTCGGCCCGGCGAGATCTTTGACTTCACGGTCAAGCCGGGCGGCGAACGCCCCGGCGGCGAGGAGATCCGCTCCGTCGACGTCAACTACCGCGACCTCGTCAACGACATCGCCATCGGCGACACCGTGCTGGTCGACAACGGCCTCATCCGCCTCGAGGTGCTCGGCAAGGACCAGGCGCACATCCGCTGCCGCGTGCTGACGCCGGGCTCACTCACCTCGCGCCGGCACATCAACCTGCCCGGCGTGAAGGTCAACCTCCCCTCCTTCACCGCGAAGGACCGCGGCGACACGCTCGTCGGCATCGAGGAGGGCATCGACTTCGTCGCGCTCTCGTTCGTGCGCGAGGCGGCGGACGTCGAGCTGCTGCGCGTCTTCCTCAAGGAAAACAAATCGGTCGCCCGCATCGTCGCCAAGATCGAGGACCAGAGCGCGATCGACAATCTCGACGACATCATCCGCGCGACCGACGTGTTGATGGTGGCGCGCGGCGACCTCGGCATCGAGGTGCCGCTGCAGGAATTGCCCGTCATCCAGCGCCGGGCGGTCCGCCTCTGCCTGTCGATCGGCCGGCCGGTCATCATCGCCACGCACATGCTGGAATCGATGATCAACCAGCCGATGCCGACGCGCGCCGAGATCACCGACGTCGCCAATGCCGTCTACGAGCAGGCCGACTGCGTGATGCTTTCCGGCGAGACGACCATCGGCAAATACCCGCTCGAGTGCGTCGCGGTGCTCGACACGGTCGCGCGCCGCGTCGAGGAGGAACTCGCGGCGGACTTCCCCGAGCCCTCGGTGTTCATCCAGGAGCGCATGAAGGTCTTCCGCGCCGCGGTCGTGCTCGCCAACGAGTTTCCGCGTTCGCTCATGCTCGTGTTCACCCGCCACGGCACCAACGCCGCCGGCATTGCCGCCCACCGCCCGCCGCGCGCCCCGATCCTGGCCGTCACGGACTCGCTCGAAACACTGCGCCACCTGAAGATTGTGCGCTCGGTCGAGCCGTTCCTCCTGGCCCCCTTCGGCGATCCCGAGGCCACCATCGAGCGCGCCACGGCCTCGCTGCTCAAGCTCGGCCGCATCTCCGCCGGCGACAAGCTCGTCATCGTCTCCGACGTCCAGGCGAAGGACCGCCGCATCGACAGCATCCAGTTGCGCACGGTGGAGTAGGCTCGGTTTCCCTGGAGGATCGCTGTTGGCGGAGACCTGGCAAAAATCCCCCATGAAACTCCCCACCCTATTCCTGCTGTTCACGGCATCGGCCTTCGCCGCCGCGAACTTCGTCGAGCCCGGCGCCCTCAACCTGCCGGCGCTGCTGCCCCCGCCGCCCGCGCCTGGCTCCCCGACCGCCCGGGCCGAGCTCGACCAGGTCCTCGCGCTGCAAGCCGCGCGCACCCCGGAGCAGGCCGCGCGCTGCGTCCAGATCGAGGGCGAAACCATCTGGCTGTTCGGTGCCGAGGTGCTCGGCCCGTGGTTCACGGAGGCCAATCTGCCCAAGACGGCCGCGTTCTTCGCGCGGGTGCGCGAGGATTTCATCGCCGCGAATCGCGCCGCCAAGGAACTCCATGCGCGCAAACGCCCGCCGTTCGCCGACGAACGCATCCGGCCCGCCGTCGAGTGCAAGGACACCCCCTCCTATCCCAGCGGCCACGGCATCCAGTCATCGGTCTGGGCCGCGCTCCTCGGCGCTATTTTTCCCGACAGGGCCGGGGACTTCCTGCGCCGCGCCGCCACAACCCGCCACTACAAGGCCCTCTCCGGCGTGCACTACGCCAGCGACCTCGCCGCCGGCCAGGCAGTCGGCGAAGCGCTCGGCCGCGAAATGCTGAAGAATCCCGCGGTCCAGAAAGCCATCGCGGAACTGCGGGCGGAAGCGGAGGCTTACCTGAAATAAAACCTGACGCCCCTTGGTCGACGGACCGTCCGTCAGGAGCAGCGGTCGTCAGACCGCTGGCACCAGCCGTCTGACGACGGCTGCCACTTTCGATCCCGACCCGCCGGCCAGCGGCGGCCCTCCACCAGGAAATTGCCAGGCGCACCACCTCGCATGACTCCTCTTCGCCGCCCTCGGCACCGTGCCTTGCCGGTGGCCCGGACATTAGCGCGATGCCTTCACCGGCAGCTTCACTGAGACGAGCGACTCCAATGGGTCCGACGGACCATACCCGCTTGCTTGACAACGACCGCGCCGGCCGGAACCGTGCCGCGGTGTCCCGCCTGCTGAAGCTGATTGCCGTGCTCCTCGCCACGCTGTGGCTGCCGACGACCATGCATTGCCAGCTTGAAACCGTCGGATTCGACGCGCTGTTCGCCTGCGCGGGCGCCGGCGATGCGGCGCATGCCGATGGCCAGGATTGCACGGACGACGGCTGCCTGACGATCGAAAGCGGCCAGGTGACCTTGTCGAAATCACGGCTCGACGCGGTCCTGCCCGCCTTCCTGGCCGGCACCGACGGGTTCTGTGTTTTCGAAATTTCCGCGCCCATTCCGGCGCCCGAATTTTTTGCGACCGGCCAGAACGAGGCGCTGCCCTTGCGGCGCACCTGGCAGTTTGCCCGCCGCGCCGCGCCGCCGGCGCGCGCCCCCGCTACGCTGAACGTCTGACGTCCGCTCCGGCCGCCCTCGCGGCCGTGGAGCGTTTTCCTGCGCGCCCGCTCCGCGACGCGCCCCGTCCGTCAACCGTTCAGCCGTCATGAAATCCCTTTCCCTGTTTGTTCTCACCGCGGTCGCACTGCGCGCCACCCTCCCTTCCGACACGCCGGCGACGGCCGGCGATTCCGTTTCCCTCGACGTCATCGTCCGGGAAATCGTCGCCAAGAATCCCGAACTCGCCTTCTACGAGGCCGAGATCGATGCCGCCCACGCCGGCGCCCGCGCCGCCGGTTCAACCGCGGATCCGGAGCTCACCGTCACCGGCGGACGCAAACGCGTGCACACCTCCGCCGGCGCCCTGGCCGGCGAAGGCACCGTGTGGTCCGTGTCCGTCGCCCAAGCCTTCGACTGGCCGGGGCGCCTCGCGCTGCGCAAGGCCGTCGCCAACCGCCAGGTCGAACTCGCCGAACTGGGCCTCGCCCGCTTCAAGGCCGCGCTGGCCGCCCGCGCCCGCGTCCTGGCGTACGGCTTGCAAGCCGCCCAGGCCCAGGCCGCCGCCACCGCCGAGGTCGCCGGCCGCTACCGCGAGCTGCGCGAGGTTTTCCTGCAACGCGATCCCGCCGGGCTCACCCCGCTGCTCGAAACGCGCGTCATCGAGGCCCAGGAACTGACCCTGCAGCGCCGCGCCACGGAAGCCGCCCTCGCCGCCCAGGCCGCGCTGGTCGAACTCAACCAGCTGCGGGGTGTCCCCGCGGACGCCCCGCTCAGCCCGGCGGCCGGGCGGCCCGTCTTCCATGCGGCGCCCGACGTGGACGCGCTGCTCGCCGCGGCCCGCGAGAATAATTTTGAATTTCGTGCCGCGCGCCTCGAGCTGGAACAGCAGGGCCTGACCGTCTCGCTGGCGCGCAACGAGCGGCTGCCGGGCATCACCGTCAGTCCGTTCCTCTCCCAGGAAAACGCCGGCGACCGCGAGCGCGTGTTCGGCCTGGGCGTCACGCTGCCCCTGCCCGTCTCGTCGCGCGGCGGCGCGAATGTCGCCGCCGCCGGGGCGCGCCGCCGGCAGGCGGAAACCACGGTGCTGCTCGCGCAGCGCCAGTTGGAGCGCGAGATTGTCACCGCCGCCTACGCCTTCGAAACCAAACGGGCCGAGACCGCCCGCTGGTCGCCCGATTCCGCCGAAAAATTTCGCGAAGCAGCCGCGCTCGCGGACCGGCACTACCGGCTCGGCGCTGTGCCGCTCGCCACGTATGTCGAGTTGCAGAACAGCTATCTGGACGCCGTCGAGGCCCTGCTCGCCACCCGGCGCGAGACCCTCGCGGCGGGCCTGCGCCTCCGCGAATTGACCGGCCTCGACTTCAATCCCGTGGAGTTCGCGCCATGATCGACCGCATCCTGGAATTCTCGCTGCGGCAACGCGCGCTCGTCTTCGCCGGCGCCGTGGCCCTCGCCGCCGTCGGCATCTGGTCCGCGCTCCACCTGCCCATCGACGCCGTCCCCGACATCACCGGCGTGCAGGTGCAGGTGAACACCGAGGTCCCCGCCCTCGCCCCGGAGGAGGTCGAGAAACTCGTCACCCTCCCGCTCGAAACCGAACTCGCCGGCACGCCGGGCGTGCAGGAGCTGCGCTCGCTCTCCAAGTTCGGCCTGTCCCAGGTCACCCTGCAGTTCAGCGACGGCACGGACATCTACCGGTCCCGCCAGTTGATCAGCGAACGCCTCGCCCGTGTCGCTGACAAACTGCCCCGTGGCATCACACCGCAACTCGCACCCGTCAGCACCGGCTTGGGCGAAGTGTTCTACTACACGCTCGACTACACCCCGGACGCACCGGGCAAGCCGGCCACGCGACGCGAGCAACTCATGGAGCTCCAGCTCCTGCACGAGTATCGCGTGAAACCCGTGCTGCGCACCGTCCCGGGCGTGGCCGACGTCAACAGCATCGGCGGCTACGAGAAACAAATCGTCGTCGCGCTCCGGCTCGAGGCGCTGCGCGCCGCGGATGTGACGCCCGAGGAACTCGCCGCCGTCGTCGCCGCCAACGTCGAGAACGCGGGTGGCGGCATCGTCAGCCGCGCCGGCGAGCAGCTCATCGTGCGCGCCGTCAGCCGCGTTTCCTCCGTGGCCGAGATCGCCGCCTTGCCGGTGAAGTTCGCCGGCGCCGTGCACCCGCTGACGGTGGGCGACCTCGCCGACGTCGGCATCGGCTCCAACGTCCGCACCGGCGCGGCCACCGCCAACGGCGAGGAAGCCCTCGTCGGCACGGCCTTGATGCTCGCCGGCGAAAACAGCCGCACCGTGGCGCACCGCGTCGCCGCGAAACTCGCCGCGATCGGCGCGCACCTGCCGGCCGGCGTGGTGCTGACGCCGCAATACGACCGCGCCGGGCTGGTCGACGCCACCATCCGCACGGTGGAGACGAACCTCTTCGAGGGCGCCGTGCTGGTCGTGGCGGTCCTGTTCGCGCTGCTCGGCAACTGGCGCGCCGCGCTCATCGTGAGCGCGGCCATTCCGCTGGCCTTCCTCTTCGCCATTTCCGGCATGGCCCGCTTTGGGATCTCGGGGAACCTGATGAGCCTCGGCGCGATCGACTTCGGCCTCATCATCGACGGCGCCGTGGTGATGGTGGAGAACATCGTCCGCCGCCTCGGCGAGCGCCAGCACGCGCTCGGCCGCCTCCTCACCCGCGAGGAGCGCCATGCCGAGGTGCTGGCCGCCAGCCGCCAGGTGGGCCGGCCGATGTTCTTCGGCGTGCTCATCATCACGCTGGTGTATGTGCCGATCCTCGCGCTCGGCGGCATCGAGGGAAAGATGTTCCACCCGATGGCCCTGGCCGTGATGCTGGCCCTGGGCGGCGCGCTCGTGCTGGCGCTGACGCTGATGCCGGCGCTGTGCTCGGTGGTGTTGCGCGGACGCGTGTCGGAAAAGGAAAACCCCCTCATGCGCCTCGCGCACCGCGCGTACCAGCCGCTGCTCGCCGCCGCCCTCCGCTTCCGCGTGGTCGTGGCCGGCGGCGCCGGGGCACTCTTCGTCCTGGCCGTGGTGGTCTTCGACCGCCTCGGCGCCGAATTCATCCCCGCCCTCGACGAAGGTTCGTTCGCCCTGATGGTTTCGCGGCCACCGGGCATCAGCCTCGACGAGTGCGTGGCCCAGCAGAAACGCACCGAACAACAGATTCTCGCGCGCGTACCGGAGATCACCCGCGTCTTCTCGCGCATCGGCACCAGCGAGATCGCCACCGACCCGATGCCGCAGAGCGACGGCGACTTTTATGTTTTCTACAGGCCGCGCGAAGCCTGGCGCCGGGAAGACGGTGAGCTCATCACCAAGCAGCGGCTTGGTGAAATCCTCCGGGCCGAGGTCGAGGCGCTCAATCCCGGCGCCGGCGTGCTCGTCACCCAGCCGATCGAAATGCGTTTCAACGAACTGCTCGAAGGCATCCGCGCCGACCTGGCCGTGAAGGTCTATGGCGAGGACTACGATGCGACCGAAAAAGTTGCCGAAGAGTTGAAGGAACTGCTGGAAGCCATTCCCGGCGCCGGCGAGGTGGAGTTCGAATCCCTCGGCCGCACGCCGCTCCTGGAGGTCGTGGCGAAGCGCGAGGCCCTGGCTCGCCACGGCGTCCAGGCCGCCGAGCTCAACCATGCGGTCGCTTCCGCCCTGGCCGGCGAACAGGCGGGCGTGCTGGTTGAAGGCGACCGCCGTCATCCGGTCGTCGTGCGACTGCCGGAAGCCGGCCGCGCCGATCGCGCCGTGCTTCGCTCCGTGCCCGTGCGCGTCGGCGACCACGGCATGCTGCCGCTTGGCGACCTGGCGGAGTTTCGCGAGGTGCCGGCGGTATCGCCCATCCTGCGGGACGCCGGCCGCCGGCGCAGCGCGCTGCTGGTCAACCTCGCGACGAGCGACGTGCAGGGCTGGGTGCGGACCGCCCAGGCGAAGGTGCGCGCGGAGATCACGCTCCCTCCCGGCGTCACCCTCGAATTCGGCGGTCAGTTTGAAAACCTCATCGCGGCCAAGGCCCGGCTGGCCGTCGTCGTGCCCGCGGCCCTGCTGTTGATCTTCGGCCTGATCGTCCTGGCGTTCGGCCGGCTGCGGCAGGCGCTGGTGGTTTACACGGGCATTCCGCTCGCGCTGACCGGCGGCGTGTTCGCGCTCTGGGCGCGCGGTCTGCCTTTCAGCATCACCGCCGCGGTGGGTTTCATCGCCCTCTCCGGCGTCGCGGTGCTCAACGGCGTGGTGCTCGTGAGTTGCTTCAACGAACTGCGCGCCGCCGGCCGGTCGGTGCGCGCCGCCGTGACCGAGGGCGCCCTGCTCCGGTTGCGTCCGGTGCTCATGACCGCCCTGGTCGCGGCGCTGGGCTTCGTCCCGATGGCCCTGGCCACCGGCCCCGGCGCCGAGGTGCAGCGGCCGCTGGCGACCGTCGTCATCGGCGGCATCCTCAGCGCCACCTTCCTCACGCTCGTGCTGCTGCCGGCCCTCTACGCCTGGGTGGAGCGCGATCCGCCGCCGGACACGTCACGTATTACGTGACATTCACCGAACGGCAGATGTCACGTAATACGTGACATCCTGCCCGCCGACGCAGCCGCGAACCCGCGGGAATTGAGCCCGCGCCTTTAATCCCCCACTCGCGCGAAACGCGGGACGCGCTTTCCACCGACCTCCACCGTCTCGACGAACATCGCCGCGGGGCGGACGAACAGCCCGCCGTCGCCATACAGCGCCTCGTAGACGACGAGCCACTCGCGCGTCTCGGAGTGCAGGGCCAGGCCGGTGACGCGGTAAGGGTTGTCCTTGTAGTGCCGGTAGAGTCCCGGGCGGGGTTCGGCGGGCTTGGGCGGGGCGTCTCGCATGGCCGCAGCACACCCGCCTCGCCGCCCGATTGCAAACCATGCGAGCGGCGCCTTGCGGTGGAACCCGGTCTCCGGACGGTTTTTTGCAGCCAGCACATCCTGAAAACGCGTCCAGCCGGATCTGTCACAGCCTTGGCGACGGCCGGAGGCCACCCGCCGTGCGTAGATCCACGTATGGTCGGAACCGTGCGGGTCCGCTAGGATGGGGCCGACCAACACCATGATCCTCTGCACCGTCATTCTCGCCCTGCTGTGCCTTTTGGTGTGCATGGATGCGCCGGCCGGGCAGACGGTGCAGTCGGAAAGCGACGCCCGCGCCCGCCGTCGTTCGCGGTAGGCGCGGGCGGCCGCCCCGGGCCCGTCCGTCGGAGCCCCCTGAAGGCAGGATCGCAAGATCGTGCACCGGGTTGCAAACCCGGCCTTGCCGGCTTGTCTATCTGTCCTCTGATCTCTGTCCTCTGACCTCCGTCATGCCATCTCCCATTCCCGTCACCGTCCTCACCGGCTTCCTCGGCGCCGGCAAGACCACGCTCCTCAACCGCATCCTCACGGAACAGCACGGCAAGAAGATCGCCGTCATCGAAAACGAGTTCGGCGAGGTCGGCGTGGACAACCAGCTCGTCATCCAGTCCGACGAGGAGATCTTCGAAATGAACAACGGGTGCATCTGCTGCACCGTGCGCGGCGACCTGCTCCGCATCCTCGGCCGGCTCATGAAGCGCAAGGACCGGCTCGACGCCATCCTCATCGAGACCACCGGCCTGGCGAACCCCGCGCCGGTCGCGCAGACCTTCTTCACCGATCCGGAGATGAAGGAGCAGTTCGCGCTCGACGCCATCGTCACGCTCGTGGACGCCAAGCACATCCTGCTCCACCTCGACGATTCGCCCGAGGCCATGAAGCAAATCGGCTTCGCCGACATCATCGTCCTGAACAAAACGGACCTCGTCGCCCCGGCCGAACTCGACGCGCTCGAGAAGCGCCTGCACGCGATCAACGGCGTCGCGAAGATCCATCGCGCGAAGAACGCCGACATCGCCATCGACCAGGTGCTCAACGTCGGCGGTTTCAACCTCGACCGCGCCGTCGAGGTCGACCCGCAGTTTCTCGAGACCGAATATCCCTTCGAGTGGGCCGGCGCCTACGAGCTCACGCCCGGCACCTATGACCTCGGCATCGGCGCGCATCATCATGGTGACCACGGCCACGCGCACGATCACGAATGCGGCGAGGCGTGCGGCCATGATCACAACTCGCTCGACGTCGTCGTCGCGCCCGTGCCCTCCGCGAGCCCGGCCGACATCGAGGCCGGCATCAAGCAAACCGTGATCGCCTACTCCGATTGGGAAAAGATCACCCTGCCGGGCGAGACCATCGCCGCCGACGGCAAGATGCACCGCTTGAAACTGAAGGACGAGAGCGGTCACTTCCCAGTCAGAATCGAACGGGCCGGCCACTACATCCTCTTCACCGGCCATGATGTGCCGACCCACCTGCACGGCCCGGACGGCAACATCGTCCGGTATGGCCGGGACAAGACCTTCCGCCACGAGCATTCGCACGACGAGGAGGTGTCGTCAGTCGGCATCAGCGTCGAGGGCGAGCTCGACGGCAAGAAGCTCAACGACTGGATTTCAAAGCTCCTCGCCGACAAGGGCGGCGACATTTTCCGCATGAAGGGCGTGCTCGTCGTCAAGGGCACGAAGAAGCGCCTCGTCTTCCAGGGCGTGCACATGCTCTTCGACGCGAAGTTCGACCGCGAGTGGAGGGACGGCGAAAATCGCACCAACACCCTCGTCTTCATCGGCAAGCACCTCGACCGCGCCGCCTTGACCGAGGGCTTCAAGGCCTGCCTGGCCTGAAGGGGCGGCCTGTGACCGGCCCTACCCGATCCCGAGCCGCTGCGCCCGGGCCGCCAGTTCCACCACATTGGCCGCGCCGAGTTTCGTCATGATGTTCTTGCGGTGAAAATCCACCGTGCGCTGCGTCAGGCCGGTCAGCGCGCCAATCTCCCGGCTCGTGCGCCCGCCCAACACCTGGGCCAGCACGTCCTGCTCGCGCCGCGACAGCACCTTGCCGACCGCCTCGGGTTTCAGGCTCTCCCGCGCCAACGTCTCGTTGAAACGCGCCGAGTAGAACCGCCGCCCGTCCACCACGGCCGCCAGCGCCTCCGCCAGCACCTCGGGCTCCGCGTGCTTCTCGACATAACCCTCCACCCCGCTTTCGCGCACGCGCGTCAGGGCCAGCGGGTCGACCAGCGACGACAACACCAAGGCGCGCATCTGCGGCCGCAACTGCCGCGCGGCGCGCACGAACTCCAGGCCGCCGATGCCCGGGAGCTGCAGGTCGACCAGCAGCACGTCGGGCTTGGCCTCGAGGATCTGCGCCAGCGCCTCCTCGCCCGAGCCCACCGCGCCAGCGAGCTCATAGCGCGGCAGCCCTTCCAGCCACTTCACCAGCAGCCGCCGGAACATCGCCATGTCCTCGACCAGGAGCACCCGCACCCGGCGCGACGCCGCGGAGGTCGGCTGGTTTTTTCCGGTCATGAAATTTTCTCCGCGCCCGGCAGGGTGAAGCCGAACTCCGCGCCCGCGGCGGTCGTCTTCACCTCGAGCCGGATGCCCAGGGCCCGCGCGATTTCGACGCACAGCCGCAGGCCCAGGCCGGCTTCAGGGGCGCTTCCGGACCGGCCCGCGCCCGGCTCAGCCGCCAGCGCCGCGGCGACCTCCGCCGGCAGGCCGGGTCCGTCGTCGCTCACGGTGAGCCGCACGCCCCCGGGCACGGCGACCGCGCGCACCACCACCTGCGCGCGCGCATACCGCACGGCATTGGCCAGGAGGTTTCGCATGAGCGTTTGCGCCAGCACCAGGTCGGTGCTGACGCGCAACGACTCCGGCACCTCCAGCACCAGCCCCACGTTCCTCTGGGCCGCGAGCGGCTGGTGCAGCGCCGCCACCTGCGTCGCGAAATCCTTCACCCGGTGCACGCCCGGGTGCACGCCGCCGGCGCGCAGCCGCGCCCACAGCACGAGGTCCTCGATCAGCAGCAGCACCTGCCGTCCGGTCTGCGCGGCCTCCTCCACAAAGATCCGCGCCTCCTCCGGTCGTCCGGCCGCCTGGTCCGCGCCCATCGTCAGCGCCGTCAGCGGCGCGCGCAGGTCGTGGCCGATCACGGCGATCATGCGGTCCTTGTCCTGGTTGGCCTCCTGCAACTCGCGCGTGCGCTCGCGCACCTCCAGCGCGAGCTCGTCGGCATAGGCTTCCTGCATCGCCTCGCGCTGCGCCAACTCCTCGACGAGCTGTTCCTGCGCCGCCGCGCGCTCGCGCTGGATGCGCGCAAAGCGGTCCGCCATCGCCAGCGACAGCAGGAGCATCTCCATCACCGAGCCCGCCAGGAAGGCCATCATCTTCCATTGCTGCGGGCTGATGATGATGAACGACAGCACCGCGGGAGCCATGCCCGCAAAGAGAAACCCGAAGGCCAGGGCGAAATACCGCGCATGCGCCGCGCCCGCGCGCCACGCGATCAGCGCCAGGGCCAGCATCGTGCCGTGCACGACCAGGGTGAGTGCGATCAAGCAGTGCAGCCACAGCGTGCCCGTCGCCCACGGCGTGACCAGGGCCAGCGGAAGCGAAAGCCAAAAGGCGTTCCGCAGCCAACGCGCGAACCGGTCCGCCCGCGGCGCCCGGGCCGCCAGGTCCAGGAAGACGCGCCCAAACTGCGCCACGCTCGCCGCGCTCACGGTGAGCGCCAGCATCATGACCGTTTCCACGACGGGCGAGCCGACCGCGGTGAGGAATTGCGGGAAGCCGCCGTTCGCCGCGAAGAAGAACGTCGCCGCGCCGCCGAGGTAGCCGAGATAATAGCCCGTGTCCGGCAGCCGGAGCCGGAACCACAACACGGCGTTGTAGAAAAACAGCGCGAACAACGCCCCGTAATAAAGCCCCTCGGCCAGGCTCGTGCGCAACCGGATCGCCGCGTATTGCTCCCGGTCGGGCGACCACGAGAGACCCAGCCACACCGCGAAGTGATCCTCCGCCCGCAGGTAATACGTGCGGCTCGCCTGCGCCGGCAGCGTCACCGTGAACACCGCGCTGCGTCCCCACACCGGCTTGGGCTGCGTCCACTCCCCCGAGCGCTCATGTCGCCATTTTAATGCAGGGCCGTCCTCCGCTTTCGTCCAGAAATCCACCTGGTCCGTGTAATAGCCGTCCTCGCCCATCACGCCGTTCAGGAATTTCGCCGAAGGATTGTGCAGCGTGACGCGCACCCACACCGCTTCCCGCCGCCCGGCGCGGATGTAACCCGGCCCGGTCCATGGCTGCCACGCCGCATCCGGGCGCGCGGCGATATCGTCGATGGAAAATTGCCGCCCGGGATCCGCCAGCGTCTCCACCGTCGACCCGGAAGCCCCATCCGGCAAGGCCCGGCGGCCGGTCAGGTCTCCCGCCAGGCCAAACATCACCGCACCCAACACCCCGCCCGCGAGCACCAGCATTCCGGCCAATGGCGCCCAGGGAGGCAGAAAGGAAAACTTCACCGCCTTACCCTCCCGCAGCCCCCGGCGCCACTCAAGCCCGGTATTCCACCAAAACCTGTTATAAATGACAGGTTTTGCCGTTTGGCAGGGCCCCTGGCTCCCCGGCCATTCTCGGGCGTGCCCTCTTTTCATAGCGCCCACGCCCGAAACCATTCCGCCCACGCGCTGAATTCATCCGCCAAAGGCTCGCGCCTGCATCGGATAGTATCGCGCCTCTGGTTGGGCGCGATCCTGACCACCCTGCCGCTGGGCGCCCAGACGTCGTTCGACGGCACCACGGTTCATTTTTTTGATAACGATAGTTATTGGGATCCCATTGAATTCACCGGCGCCAATTCTCCCATCTTCCTGGATATCGCCTCCGGTTATGCGACTTTTGGCGCCGAGGTCACCGGGACGGGCGAGTTCATCAAAACCGGGGCCGGCACCGTCGCTTTCCAAGTGGGGGGTAATTTCCTTGGCACGACGACCATCAACGCCGGCGTGCTCACTTTTGACGTTCCCAGGCTCTATTATGATGGGACCAAACCCGGCACCATCATCGTCAACAACGGCGGCACCCTCCAGCTACGGGATGGTAATGTTTTTGGCGGCCCCCTTACCGTGCCCGTGGTAAGCATCACGATCAATGAGGGAGGGGTGGTCAGGAAGGCGAACCAAGGAGCTTACACGACCTTGGCCAATCTGATATTCAACGGCGGCGAGTTGCGAGCAGGCGATCTGACCGGCATTCCCTACCCCAGCTTTCAGCTCAAGGGCACGATGACCGTGGGCGGGACCGTGGCTTCCCAAATTACCCAAATAGGAATCCCGCAGGCAACGGTCACCCTCGGTAACAATACGGCCGGCGGCACCACGACCTTCGCGGTCGCAGACGTCACGAACAGCAGCGCCGCCGATCTCGTCATCTCCGCCACCTTGGGCAACGGCTTTAACAGCTCGAATGCTCCCGTGGCCAGCGGACTGGTCAAGACTGGCACCGGCACGCTCGAACTCACCGGCGCCAACCTCTACACCGGCAGCACCACCCTTTCCGCCGGCACCGTGTCCATCGGCCACGATGCCTCCCTCGGTTCCGGCGCCATCATCCTCAACGGCGGCACCCTCGCCGCCAGCGGTGGCGCCCGCACGCTGGCCAACGCCCTCACCCTCAGCGGCGACAGCACGCTCGCCGGCTCGGAAGCACTGACCTTCACCCATGGTCTCACCCTGGCCGCCCATCGGGAACTCATCGTGACCAACACCGGCGGCACCACGATCTCCGGTGTCATCAGCCAGAGCGGCGGCACCCGCTCCCTCCTGCGCTCCGGCGGCGGCACCCTCACTCTCACCGGCACCAACACCTACACCGGCGGCACGCTCCTTGCCGGGGGCACGACGATCATCAACAACTCCACCGGTTCCGTCTTCGGCACCGGCGCGGTCACCGTCGAAACAGGCGCCATCCTCACCGGCGCGGGTTCCTTCACCGGCGCCTTTCAGAACAACGGCATCTATGCCCCCGGCAACAGCCCGACGCTCTCCACGCTCTCGTCCTTCAACCAGGGCCCGACCGGTTTGCTCCTGATGGAAATCGGTGGCCTTGCCCGCGGCACGCAATACGACGCCCTCAACATCACCGGCTCAGCCACTTTCGCCGGCGCCCTCGAGGTCACGTTCGACAACGGCTTCACCGTCGCGGGCGGCGAGAGCTTTGACCTCTTCAACTGGGGCAGCCTCACCGGCACCTTCGACACCCTCGATCTCCCCGCCCTCACCGGCGGCCTCGCCTGGGACACGAGCGCCCTCTACACGAGCGGCATCCTCAGTGTAAGCACCACCGCCATCCCCGAGCCGGCGACGTATGCGATATTTTTCGGCGCGGGCGCGCTCGGCCTCGCCGCCTGGCGCCGCCGCTCCCACCACTCTGCGGTTCGGACGGTTTGATCCTCGGTCATCGGTCCTGGCTGCCTCGTCTTCCAGGGCGTGCACCTGCTCTTCGCCGCCAAGTTCGACCGCGCGCAGGACGGCGGGAGCCGCACCAAGCCGCCTGTCGGCCTCGCCAAAAATATCGACCGCGCTGCGCTGACCGAAGGCTTCAAGGCCTGTCTGGCCTGACATCCCCGCGCAGTCGGCGCGCGATGGCTGAATCCGACTGTTGCGGATTGTATTCGCCTGAAGAACTGTCCAAATCCGCGCGCGGTCCCACTCCGCGCACTGCTCAACAAGAGAAGTGCTTCATGAACCACTAGAAGCGGGACGCTCGCCGTCCCACCCATGCAAAAAAGATGATCCCTTCCATCCGTTCGACCCTCGCCCGGAGCCTGCTCCTGCTCTTGCTCTCGCTTGCCCCCGCGCTCCCGGCCCACGCCCAGACCACGTTCACGATCACCGATCTCGGCACTTTCGGCGGCACCGGCTCCAACGCCATCGCCATCAACGCCGCCGGCCAGATCGTCGGCACCTACACCGACAGCGGCGGCACGACCCGCGCTTTCCGCTACACCAGCGGCGGCGGCCTGGTCGATCTGGCTCCTTTCGGCGGCACCACCGCCACGGCCTACGCCCTGAACGCCTCCGGTCAGTTCGTCGGTGAGTCCCAATTCGCCAGCGAGTCGAGCAATCACGCCTTCAGCTACACCGACGGTGGCGGCATGATCGATCTCGGCACCTTCAACAACGGCGACACGGGCAACTACTCCGCGGCTTACGGCATCAACACCGCCGGCACCATCGTCGGAAAGGCCAACGGCACCGGCTACTACCGCGCCTTCAGCTACACCACGGGCGGCGGCCTGGTGGACCTGGGCACCCTCGGCGGTGGCCACTCCTCCGCCAACGCCATCAACGACGCGGGCGTGATCGTCGGCGGCGCCAACACCTCCGACGGCGCCAGCCGCGCCTTCAGCTACACCAGCGCCGGCGGCATGATCAACCTCGGCTCCCTCGGCGGCGGCGACGCCGCGGCCAACGCCCTCAGCGCCTCCGGCGCATTCATCGCCGGCTATTCCTCGCTCGCGGTCGGAGACGATAAGCACGCGTTTGTCTACACCACCGCCGGGGGCATGGTCGATCTTGGCACCCTCGGCGGCATCGAGGCCGCTGCCAAGGGCGTCAACAATTCCGGCGAGGTCGTGGGCGTGTCCTACCTCCCCAACTTTCAGGAGAACGCCTTTTATGCGGTGGGCTCCACGATGTATAACCTGAACGACCTCGTCACCAACCTCGACGGTTGGACGCTCGTCAGCGCCAACGGCATCAACGACCTCGGCCAGATCGTGGGTTACGGCGTCATCAACGGCGAAAACCACGCCTTCCTGCTGACCGCCATCCCCGAGCCCTCGACCTACGCGGCCCTGGCAGGCCTTGCCGCGCTGGCCCTTGCGCTCATCCGTCGCCGCGTCGCGGCCTGAGTTCAGCGCGCCGCCGGCAGTTCGATCCAGAACGTCGCGCCCGCGCCGGGCGCGGAGTCGCAGCCGACGGTGCCACCCATCGCCTCGGCCAGCCGGCGGCTTACGGCCAGGCCGAGTCCGTGGCTGGACTCGCCACCCGTGGGCTTCGTGGCCGCGCGCGAAAATTTCCGGAACAACCCGGCCCGCTCTGCCGCCGCGATGCCCGGCCCCTCGTCGATCACGACCAGCCGCGCGCGGCTGGCGTCCTCGGCTACCTGCACCTCGAACCGCACGCCCGCGCCCGGCGGGCTGAACTTCAGCGCATTGCTCGCGAAATTGTCCGCCACCTGCGCCAACAGAGCCGCATCGGCCGTCACCCACACCGCCGGACCGGGCGCCGCCTCCACCCGCTGGGCCTTGGCTGACGCCGCCGGGGCGTGGCGCTCCGCAACCGCCACCGCCAGCGCGCGCAAATCGACGCGCGCCAACCGCACGGGCAGCGCACCCGACTCGGCCGCGTGCACGCCGAGATAGTCACCCACCAGATCGAGCATCCGCCGCGCCAGCAGGCGGATGGTCGCGTGCGCCCGCACCGGGTCCGCCACCTGGCCCGTTTCGAGCTCCCCCGCGAGCGCGTGCACCGTGGCCAGCGGCGACTGCAGGTCGTGCGCCGCGATGGCCATGAACTCGTTCTTCTCCGCATTGAGGCGCGCGAGCTCGGCGTTGAGCCCCTTCATGTGTTCGCGCTGCGCGAACATCAGCCGGTCCGCCGACTCGCGCCACCCGCTCAGCACCAGCACAACGCCGCCGATGAGCGCGCAGTCGAGCGCCAGCGTGTAGGGATTCACACTGCGCACCGGCAGCGTGAGGCCGTAGAGGATCACGGGCACGCCCAGCGACAGTGCGAGCGTCGCGGCGAGAGCCCGGAAGGCCAGCGGCAGCGCAAAAGCCGTCACGAGCAGCACGGTGAAAAATCCGCCCTCGGCCATGCTGGCCACTGGAAAACCCGGCCGCATGAGCGCGATGTGCCAATAGATCAGTCCCAGCGCCCAGCACGCGGTGATGGTGCCGGCGGCGTAGACCCAGTCGGCGCGGCGCTGGTGTCCGGGCAACCCGGTCGAGAGCAGCATCAGCAGCCACGCACCCACGACGCCAAAAAAACGCAGCCGCAGGTTCATGAAATTGTATTCCGCCGGGAGCGGCGGGGTGGAGAACGCTTCGCCCACGCCCACGCCGCCGGCCGCGAACATCCCGGCGATCAGAGTGACGCGCACGCGGGTCAGCGCGGCGGCCGCACGCTCGTCGCGGAAAGCGCGCTCAAGCCCGGCGTCGACAAAGCGGAGGCGGCGGGCCTGCCGGTGCAGGGCGGCGGCATCCGACGGCGCGGGGTTCATCGTTTTCCCTCTCCTCCGGCGCGCACGAATTTCACCGCCGCCGCCGTGCGCGATTTCACGCGCCACTTGCCGTAGATCGCGAACAGGCAGTTCTTGACCGTCGAGCGCGCCATGCCGAGCCGGTCGCCGATCTCCTTGTCGCCCGCGCCCTCCGCCAGCAAGCCCAGCACTTCCCGCTCGCGTGCGGTGAGCACCGCCAGGTCGCGGCTCTCCGCCGGCAGAGCGGCCGGGACCGCCTGCATGAGGGTGAGCACCCGCCGCGCGATGGCGGGCGACATCGGCGCGCCGCCCGCGAGGGCATCGTCGATCGCCGTGACCACCGCCTCGGTCCCGGCACTCTTCAGCACGTAACCCACCGCGCCCGCCCGGATCGCCTCCAGCACCGCGGCATCCTCGCTGATGCCCGTGATCATGATCGCGAGCACGCCGGGAAATTTTTTCGCCAGCTCGTCCGTGAGCTCCACGCCCGAGCGGCCGGGCAGCCCGATGTCCAGCAGCACCACGTCGGGCTTGATGGCCGGCGGCCATTGCATGGCCTCCTCGGCCGAGCCGACGGTCGCCACGACTTCATGCCGCCCGGTGCGGGCGAGCACCGAGGCGACCACGAGCCGGAAGTGCGGGTCGTCATCCACCAGCGCCACGCGGATGCGCGTGACGGCCGCCGGGGATGTGGGGGGAGGCAGGGGCATCGCGCCCGCAACTTGCCAAAGCCCCCTTCCCCTTTCTAGGTCAAACTGCCCGCCGGCCCGGTCATAGGGTAAAACGCGGATGAATTCCCCGGGAGGCGGGTCAATTGACCCGGGAAACGTGGCCAATTGACCTGACCCGGCGCCGGTCGGACCCTCCACGCGCCCGAGGGCATTTCCGCCGTCTCGCGCCCTTCACGCCGATGCACCACGCCCGTATTTTCCGTCTCGCCGTCATCCTGCTCGTGCCTTCCTGCGCCCCGCTCGCGATGTCCCTCCGCGCACAGACCAGCGTCTCCTACGCGAACGGTGAACTCAAGACCGCCCCGCTCACCACCACGGCCGCGAACCCGTACACCCTCAATGTTCTCACCGGCTCGGCCCAGCAGACGGGCCTGATCAGCGGCGACGGCACGATCACCAAGCTCGGCGCCGGCACGCTGACCCTCACGGGCAACAACGACTACACGGGCGGCACGATCATCAACGACGGCGTCCTCTTCCTGAACAGCGCCGGCGCGGCCGGCACCGGCAGCATCACCCGCAACAACGGCGGCGGGCTCACGCTCGGCTTCGACGGCACCTTCTCGAATGCCATCAGCGGCGGAGGCTACGTCACCACCTATGGCAACATCACCCTCACCGGCGCCAACACCCACACCGGCTACACCCGGCTGGCGTCCGGTTCGCTCCGGCTCGGCGCCGGGGCCCTCGGGGACAGCGACCTCATGTTCAACGGGGGCACGCTGGTTTTCACGAGTGCCACCGACTATTCCGACCACCTCGCCGCCACCACGGGCCAGCAGTTTCGCTTCGACACCGACGGGCAGACCGTGACCTTCGCCAACGCCACCATCGGCGCCGGCAACACGCTGGAAAAATTTGGCCTCGGCACCCTGATCCTCGCCGCCGATGTCGGCCACTCGGGCACGACCACCGTCTGGGCGGGCACCCTGCAGGTCGGCAATGGCGGCACCACCGGCCAGCTCAACGGCGACGTCATCGTCAATGGAGCCGCCGACCTCGTCTTCAACCGCTCCGGCACCTACCAGCAAACCCATGCCATCCAAAACGCCGGCGATCTCACCGTCACCGGCGGCGGCACCCTCCAGCTCACGGGCTCCGTCACCGGCAGCGGCAAAATCCAGGTCGATTCCGGCAGCACCCTGCAGATCAGCGGCACGACCGCGATCGCCAACGACCTTTACGTCGAGGGTGCGCTCGTCGCCGACTACGGCACCCTGACCATCTCCGGCGCCATTGCCGCCGGGGCGGGCACCCTGACGAAGTCCGGCATCGGCACGCTCACCCTCACCAACACCAACGCCGTCTACGGCGGCACCACCGTCTCCAGCGGCACCCTCCAGCTCGGCGATGGCAACACCACCGGCATTCTGTTCGGCACCATCAACGTGGCCTCCGGCGCCACCCTCGCCTTCAATCCCGCCGGCACCTACACCTACGCCAGCACCATTTTTGGCAGCGGCTCGCTCGACAAGCGCGGCGCCGGCACCCTCGTCCTGACGGGAGGCCAGGCTTACCACGGTGGCACCACCGTTTCCGGCGGCACCCTCCAAATCAACGACGGCGGCTCGGTCCTCGGCAACATCGACGTCAGCTACGGCGCCACGCTCTCCTTCAACCGCAGCGGCGACGTTTCCTTCGGCAACGTCATCAGCGGCTACGGCGCCTTCATGAAAGACGGCGCCGGCAAGCTCACCTTCACCAACACCCAGACTTACACCGGCCCGACCCAGGTCATCGCCGGCACCCTCCAGGTCGGCAACGCCGGCTGGATCGACTCCGACCAAATCAGCCTCTCCGCCGGCGCCACCTTCGCCTTCAGCCGCTCCGACGACGTCGCTTACGCCGGCCAGATCAGCGGGTCCGGCACCCTCGTGAAGGCCGGATCCGGCACCCTCACCCTCACGGGCTACAACTCGCACCCCGGCACCACGAACATCTCCGCCGGCACGCTCCAACTCGGCAACGGCGGCACGGGGGGCTCGCTCGGTAACGGCAACATCACCGTCGCCTCCGGCGCCACCCTCGCGATCAACCGCTCCGACGACGTGACCTACGGGGGCGCCCTCAGCGGCGGCGGGACGCTGCTCAAGACCGGCGCCAACACCCTCACCCTCGCCGGTGCGGCCACCCACACCGGCGGCACCACCGTCTCCGGCGGCACCCTGCGCATCGGCGCCCTGGTCGGCATGGATGAATATTACAACAACGTCTACGGCGGTTCCGTCACGGGCAACATCACCAACCAGGCCGCCCTCGTCTTCGACCGGGGGGACGATGTCGCCTACGCGGGTGTCATCAGCGGCACCGGCACCGTCACGAAATCCGGCGGCGGCGCGCTCACGCTCACCGGCGCCCACACCTACACCGGCGCGACCACCGTCTCCGCCGGCACGCTCATCGTGAACGGCTCCCTCGCCAACACCGCCGTCACCGTCAGCGACTTTTCCCAGCTCGGCGGCGCCGGCACGTTCGGCGGCCTTGTCACCTTGGCCGGCGGCCGGCTCTCTCCGGGCAACTCGGCCGGCACGCTCACTTTCGCCAACGGCCTGACGCTCGAGGCCGACACCTCGATCGATTTCGAACTCGGCGCGACCAGCGATCTCCTCCGCATCTCCGGCGGCGTCCTCACCGGCCCGGCCAGCGGCCAGGTTTACCTCAACCTTGCTGACTCCGGCGGCTTCGCCGCCAACACCTACGAGCTCTTCAATTTCTCCGGCGCCACGCTCAACGACTTTTCCACCGACGACTTCGTCCTCGGCTCGTGGATCGAAGGCTACGACTACGCCTTCAACCTCACCGGCTCCTCGCTCCAACTCGTCGTCACCGCCTCGGCGATTCCAGAACCTGACACCTATGCGCTTCTGGCGGGAATGTTCATGCTGGTGGCATGCTTGATCCGTCGTCGCCCACTTGCCGCGCCGTAGCCTTGAGCGAAGGCGGGGCCCCGAACCCGGCACCTATGCGTGCTGCGCCGGACTCCTGACGCCGGGCTTTATCGTGATTCACCGCAGGCGCGGCCCGTGCCGAACCCGGCCACCCGTTTCCCCCGGTGGCGCCGCCGGCTCAACCGCCCGCCTGCTTCACGTAGTTCACCGCCGCCTCCGTCCGGGAACGCACGCGCCACTTCGCATACACGCTCGCGAGATGGTTCTTCACCGTGGAGAGCGCGGTGCCGAGTTCGTCCGCGATCTCCTTGTCACTGCGGCCGGCCGCGACGCGCGCCAGCACTTCTTCCTCGCGCGCCGTGAGCATCGCCAGCTTCCCCCGGTCCGCGTCCGGCGCCGGGCCCGGCGCCGCACGCAGCAGCCCGAGCACCCGCTTTGCAATCGCCGGCGACATCGGCGCGCCGCCCGCGAGCGCATCGTCCACGGCGCCCAACACCGCCGCCGAGGAAGCTCCTTTCAGCAAGTAACCGCAGGCGCCCGCCTTCAGGGACTCAAGCACAACGTCGTCCGCGTCGACTCCCGTGAGCATGATCACCAGCAGGTCCGGCTGCACCTGCAGAAATTTCCGCACCGCCTCCGCGCCCGACATCCCCGGCAGACGCACATCGAGCAGCAGCACCCGCGCGCGCACGGTCGCGATTTTCTTCAACCCTTCCTCCGCCGACCCGACCGCGAAGACCACCCGCCCGCCGCCGCCCGATTCCAGCAACGCCGCCACATAGCTGCGATACGGCGCATCGTCCTCCACAAGGGCAAAGGGGATCTTCACGGGCGCGGTCATGCGGGCCAGTTCATCCAAAAACGCCCGGAACACACGAAAATTTCCCGACCCCGCGTGTCATCCGCGGCCGGCCTGGCTTCACTCCGCCCGGGGCAGCTCCACCCAGAACGTCGCCCCGCGTCCCACCACCGAGTCGCAGCCGACCCGTCCGCCCATCGTCTCCGCCAACCGCTTGGCGACCGCCAGGCCCAACCCATGGGTCGCCTCGCCGCCCGTCGGCTGCGCGCTCGTCCGGCTGAACTTCCGGAAGAGCGCCGCCTGCTCGTCCGCCGCGATGCCCGGACCCTCGTCGCTTACCGCGAGCCGGCCGACGGACCCGCGCAACATCGCCTCCACCCGGACCGCCGCGCCGCGCGGACTGAATTTCAACGCGTTCGAGACGAAATTGTCCACGACCTGCCCGAGCAGCGCCGGATCGGCTTTCGCCCACACCCCCACTGCTTCTCCCGCGCCTACGACCGTCTGTCCTTTCGTCGCCGCGGTGACCGCGTGCCGCGCGCACGCCTCGCGCGCGACCGCGACGAGATCGACCCGCTCGCGCCGCACCGGCAGCGCCCCGCTCTCCGCCGCATGTGCGCCGAGATAATCCGTCACGAGTCCCAGCATCCGCGTCGCCTGCGTTTGGATCTCGTTCACGGCCGCCGCGCGCGCCTCCTCCCCGGAGACCCGGCCATCCTGCAACAGCTCGGCAAACCCGCGCACCGTCGCCAGCGGCGCGCGCAGATCGTGCGCCGCGATCGCCATGAACTCGTTCTTCTCCGCGTTGAGCCGCGCGAGCTCGGCATTCGCCGCCGCCAGCTCCTCCGCCAGCCGCTGCGCGTGCTCGCGCTGCGCGAAGTGCCGCCGGTCCGCCGCCTCGCGAAACCAGCCGCCGAGGACCACCAGCAGCGCAAGCAGCGGCAACTGTCTGAGCGCGCTCCCCAGATTGACAGCATGGATCGCGTCACCCGACAGCGTAAGATGGAAAAAAGCGAGCGTGCCACCCAGCGAAAGCAGGACGGCCACCACGAGCTGGCGGAAGCGCATCGGCAGCATGAGCAAGGCGACGATCAGCACGAGGATGGTCGAGCCCGAGAGCATGTGTGAGAGGTTGCGGCCGGGCTCCGCCCGCAGGACGTGCCACACTATCAGGCTGTGCCCCCAGCAGCTGAGGACGGTAACGATCGCGTTCGCCCAGCCCGCGCGGGGCGGAAACCCCCGCCAGAATGTCGCCACACACAGCGTCACCCACAGGGGAATCACGCCGCCAAACCGCACGAGAGCGACCGTCATCACCAGCCCGGGGTGATCGTAGAGCGCATTCGCCAGATAGACTTCGCCCAGTCCCAGCATGCCGCTCACCAGCGCGCACGCCGCCATCGTCACCCGCTCGCGCATCATACCCGACGCAAAACGGTCCTCGTCGTAGCGCGCCTCCGTCGCCCCGTCCTGAAACCGGAGCCGGCGCACCTGCCGCAGAAGTTCGTCAAGGGAGGTGCTCATGGTATGGAACGGGTAACAGCCTGCCTCAGGCGACCGCGAATCCGTCCCGCCGTCGAGACCATAGTGCGTTGGCGCCGCGGGTAGTGCTTACGACCTAGTGCCTTCGCTGAATCGCCTTTCGGCGGCCTTCCGCCCGACTGGGGCGAGTCGCCGGGCCAACCCGGATCCGCCCCCTCTCCGTTCACCGAATCCCACCATGAAAACCGTCCCGCTCACCGCCCTGATTGTTCTCGCGCTCACCACGCCCGCGTTCGCCCAGCTCACGCTGGTCGAAACCGGCGGAACGTTCCGCACCGACGCCACCAATCTCGCGCTCGCCGCCACCGCCAAAAGTGAAGGCGACTACGGTCCGCCCCATGTCTTCGGCAACATCAACGACGGCACCTACGGCAACAGCAGCAGCTGGCTCGGCCCGGGATTGTACAATTTCGGTTTTATCGGCCTGGGTTTCTCCGCCCCGGTCACCATCGGTTCGCTCGCATTTGGACGGGACAACACCGGAACCTACATGGACCGGACCTTTGGGACCTACGAGATCGAATATTCGCTTAACTACGTCAGCGGCTCGGGCCTCCTGACCGGAGTCTGGCAGCCGCTCCAAATTCTCGACTATGCGGTCTCCCCGCCGGCCGATCCCCACCTCCGTCACCTCTACAATCTAGACACGCCGCTGACCGGCGTTACCGGAATCCGCATCACCGTGCCGTCATTCAGGCATTCCGAGTCGTTCGAATCCGGCTATGAAGCGCTGGCGATCGATGAAATCGAGGTCTACGCCACTGCCGCCAGCCCCATCCCGGAACCCTCCACCTACGCCGCGCTCTTCGGCGTTGGTGGCCTCGCCCTCGCTGTCTACCGTCGGCGCCGGGCCGCGGCCTAAAGGCGGGCGGGGCCGCCCCGGGAGCGCGGGCCTCCGGCCCGCATTCCGCCCGCACCCAGCCGGGGCATGTTGGCCAACCATGGATTTCGTGGGCCAGCGAGTTTGCTCGCGCCAATTCTACGCCGGCCAGCAGGCGGCCCACCGAATCCGGCATGAGCTTAGACCCATTTGCCAACACGCCCCTGGTTCCTCCGCACTAGTTCCTCCGCCGAGTCGCATCCGATCCGCCTCCCGCGAGACTCCATGCCTTTCCTTCACCAATGAAGCCCGCTCTGCGATTTATCTCCGGCCTCCTCACCCTCGCGCTCCTCGCGCCGGCACTTTCCGCGCAGACAAGAATCTGGAACAACGGCGTGATCGGCGACTGGTCGCTCGCCGCCAATTGGAACATCGGCCTGCCCATCGCCGGCCAGGGATTCCAAATCAGCAACGGCACCGCGGAGCTCTCCTCCGCCTTTGCGCCCGCTCCCGGCTTCGGCTGGACCGCCCCCACCGCCGGCCAGAACGGCACGCTCGTCATCACGGGCAACGGCGCGCTCACCACGCCGACCTTCTACGGCGGATACGCGGGCACGGGCACATTGACGATTTCCGCCGGCGGCGACTTCACGAGCCCCACCACTTACCTGGGCTACAACGCCGGTGCGACCGGAAACGCCACCGTTACGGGTGCAGGCTCCACCTGGACCGTCCTCTCGCTGTTTGAAATCGGCCGCGGCGGCACCGGCACGCTCACCGTCAGCAACGGCGGCGCGGTCAGCGCCAAGGCCTCCACCCTGGGCGTGTCGGCCGGCTCGAATGGCAGCGTCACCGTCACCGGCGCCAATTCCACCCTGACTCACACGCAAACCATCAACGTCGGCGCCGCCGGCAACGCCACGCTCACGATCTCCGCCGGCGGCCTCGTCACCAACACTTCCGCCACCCTCGGCACCGGCGCCAGTTCCACCGCGAGCGCAACCGTCACCGGCGCGAACTCGCGGTGGATCAACTCGAGCACTCTTGATGTCGGCTACCGGCACATTGGCACACTGACCATTGCCGAGGGGGGCGTTGTTGCGAACACGGCCGGCACGATCGGCGGAACCGCCACCGGTCAGGGCACGGTGACCGTGACCGGACCCAATTCCACCTGGACCAACCAGGCTGGGCTCGTCGTGGGTGGGTCCGGCCAGGGAACGCTGACGGTTTCCAACGGGGGCACGGCGACCAACACGTTCAGCCTGATCGGCGAAGCGCTCGCCAGCAGCGGCGGCGTCACCGTCACGGACCGCAACTCCCGCTGGACCCACTCTTCCTCGCTCGCCGTGGGCGTCGCCGGGACGGGCGCGCTGACCATCGAAGCCGGGGGCACCGTGACCAACACCACGGGATACATCGGCCAGCTGGCCGGCGGCAACGGCACGGTCGCCGTTCGCGGCACCGACTCCCTCTGGGCCAGCAGCGGAGCGCTGCAAGTGGGCGCCGCCGGGGTCGGCACCCTGAGCATCGAAAGCCGGGGCAACGTCACCGCCACTTCCGCCACGCTCGGCGTGTCGGCAGGCAGCAACGGCACGTTGACCGTGCAGGACGCCGGTTCCCTCGCGCTCACGAGTGGTCTGCTCGTGGGCTCGGGCGGTGGTGCCACGCTCACGGTTTCCGGGGGTGGCGCCATCACCAACACCGAAGGCTACCTTGCCACGGGCAGCGCCTCGACCGCTTCCGCCACGGTTACCGGCGCCGGCTCGTCGTGGACCAATTCCTCGCGCCTCGAGATCGGCTACGCCGGCACCGGCAGCCTGGCGATTGCCGCCGGCGGACAGGTGCGCAATACGATCGGTCTCATCGCCCAGACCGCGGGCAGCAACGGCACGGTCAGCGTCAGCGGGGCCAACTCGACCTGGACCAATACGACGTCGCTCGAAATCGCTCGCGCCGGCACCGGCACCCTCACGATCGAAAATGGCGGCGTGGTCAGCGCGCCCTACGTGGTCATCTCGGGAAACGGCCACGGCACGTTGAATCTCAACGCCGGGGGCCGGCTCGAGGTCGGCAGCTTTGGCCTGTTCAAGGGCAGCGGCAACGGCACCGCGACGCTCAATCTCGCCGGCGGCACCCTGCACGCCACGGCCAGCTTCTCCACCAATCTGCCGGCGACGCTCGCCAACACGTCGACCGTCGACACGAATGGCTTCTCCGTCACCGCCAGCGGTCTGCTCTCCGGCACGGGCGGCCTCACCAAGGCCGGCACCGGCACCCTCACCCTCGCCGGCGCAAACACCTACACCGGCAACACCCTCGTCAACGCCGGGCGGCTCGTGGTCAACGGCTCCCTCGCCAGCGCCTCCGTCGGCATCAACACCGGCGCTACCCTCGGCGGCGCCGGCACCTTCGACGGCCTCGTCACCTTGGCCGGCGGCCGACTCGCGCCAGGCAATTCGCCCGGCACGCTCACTTTCGCCAACGGCCTGACGCTCGAGGCCGACACGTCGATCGATTTCGAGCTCGGCGCGACCAGCGATCTCCTTCGCATCTCCGGCGGCGTCCTCACCGGCCCGGCCAGCGGCCAGGTTTACCTCAACCTTGCTGACTCCGGCGGCTTCGCCGCCAACACCTACGAGCTCTTCAATTTCTCCGGCGCCACGCTCAACGACTTTTCCACCGACGACTTCGTCCTCGGCTCGTGGATCGAAGGCTACGACTACGCCTTCAACCTCACCGGCTCCTCGCTCCAACTCGTCGTCACCGCCTCGGCGATCCCCGAGCCCTCGGCGTGCGTCGTAGTCGCCGGACTGGTCGCGCTCGGCCTGGCCATCGTTCGCCGTCACCGGGCTTTTCGCCACCCGGTTTCAATGACCTGAGCCAGACTCATGAGGGAAGGTGGAGCGCGCTGACCCAGTGTGCTGGCTTGAGCGCTCTCGAAGCAAACGCACTGAGGTCCCGCCGTCGCCAGGCCTATGGCGCGCACGCCGTGCGTTCCACCTTTTGGTTTTGAAGCTTTCAATCAGGCGGACCGCGTCTGCATGACTCCGGCTGAGTGGTTGCTGGCTGAGGTGACCACCGCCGGGCGCTCGATCCCCTCAGGGTCCCCGTGCAGTTGCGCCGGCGACGCTCGGGCCGGTGAGTTCGCCGGGTGGCTGCACGCGTGAGCGTTTGGCCCCGGCGCCGAATCGGCCAAACGCCTGACGCGTTCGGCTACGCGGTGTCCGCCGTCGACTGTGTCCACTTGGCACGCTAAGGGCCGGACGAAGAAAACCCTGCCATCCACCCCGGGAGCCCCGGTGCTGGCCACATAGTCTCTCGCCACCCCCGGGCATTTTGCCTTTAGGTGCGGCATCGCTCGCGTCCCGGCATTTCTGGTTCACCCGCTCCGCGCGCTGCTTTTCGCGGCGCTTTTGCCGGCTTTCCTTTCCGGCGCGCCCGTCAACCCGCGGTCGACCGGCACGCCGTTTTTGCGGATTTTCCTGTCGGACGACTACGGCGGGGCGCCCGTCAACTGGACCGTGCTCCAGCATCCGCGCAGCGGCTTTCTCTATGTGGGCAATAATTTCGGCGTGCTCGAATATGACGGGGCGGCGTGGCGGTTGATCCCGCTGCCGTCGGAAGGCCCCGTGCGCACGCTGGCCATCAATGCGGGCGGCGAGGTCTGGATCGGGGGCTACGACGAGGTCTGCCTCCTCCGGCCGGACGCCCACGGGGAACTCCGCGCGGCGAACGTCACGTCGCGCCTGCCCCCGACCAGCCGCATCTTCGGGCAGGTGCTGCTGTCCCTCGCGACGCCGCACGGCATTTATTTCGCGAGCGCCAACCGGCTGCTGCTGTTCCGGCCCGATGGCACCGCGGATGCCTGGCCCGCGCCGGGCCGCATCAACGGCCTCTGGTGGCAGCACGGGAGCCTTTATGCCAGTCTCGACAGCGCCGGCGTGGCCGCGCTGGCGGACCAGCGTTTCGAGATTGTCGCCGCCCCGCCGGCTTCGCCGGATCCGCTCGCCCCGGCGGCGCTCCGCGTGCTGGCGAGCCGTGACGAACCCGACGGGGGCGCGCTGCTGTTGACCGCGCGCGGCCCCATGCGCTGGCGCGGTCCGGGTACGCCTTTCGAACCGTTGTCACCGGAAACGAGCGCCTTGTTCGCCCGGACCACCGCCACCGCGGCCAATTTCGTCCAGGGCGGGCAACTGGCCTTCGGTTTTCTCAACGAGGGCCTCGCCCTGCTCGACACCTCCGGCCAGCTCCGGTCCCGCCTGGACCGGAACGACGGACTTTCCAGCAACCGCATTGAAAGCCTGGCGCCCGACACCGAGGGTGGGTTGTGGATTGCGCAGCGCACCGGCCTGGCGCGCCTCCAGGTGGACGACCGTTTCGCGATCCATGGCGCCCCGCAGGGCCTGACCGGCAGTCCGCGCGCCCTGGAGCGACTCGGCGACCGCCTCTACATCGCCCACAACGAAGGCGCCGCCTGGCGCGACGACGCGACCGGCCGCATGCATCCCCTCACCGGACTTCAGGCCGGGTTGAACACGTTCCTCCGGATCGGCAACCGCCTGTTCGCCACCGGCACCAGCTTCTTTGAAGTGATGCCGGATGACACCGTCCGCCGCGTGCTGCCCACGGTCCTCACCTCGCTGGAACCGCTGCCGGCCCTGCCCGGTTACTACCTCGGAGGAAACACCTCCGAGCTCTGGCTGCTGCGCTTCGAAGATCCGGCCTGGCGCGCGGTCGGACGCGTGGCAGGCGTGACCGAAGGGATTTCCGCCATCCATGCCGATGCCTCGGGCAGCGCCTGGTGCACCCCGTATAGCGGACGCGGCGCCTGGCGGGTGGATTTTGGCGGCACGGCGGACACCGCCGCGCGCGTCAGGTTTTATGGCGACGCCGCCGGCCTCCCGCCCGTCCGCCGGAGGGACGAACTGCGCTTCACCCGGCTCGGCGGCGAGTTGTATGCCACCACCGGCCAGTGGATCCGGCGGTACGACGCGACGGCGGATCGGTTTGTCGCCGTGCCGGGACAGGAGCGTGGTCCCATCGCCGCCGCGCGCGTCAACGACGGCACCGAATGGTGGTTCCTCGGTTCCCCCGGGACGCAACTGGCGCAGGTCCTGCCCGGCGCCGGAGGCGGGATCACCCTCGAGTCGCTCCCGGCCGCGTCGCTACAGGGATTGATTCCCAACAGCATCTATCATGACGAGGCAACCCGCACGCTCTGGCTGGCCGGCCAGGGCGCGTTGATTTCCGCCGACCTTGCTTGGCGGCCGCTCACGCCGCCCGCTCCGCTGCGGGTGGTGATCCGGCGGGTCGCGTCGGCAACGGGCGAAACGTTATTCGCCGACACCGGCGTCGGCCGGCTCGTGCCGGACATCCCGGTGCTGTCCTCGCGCCATGACGCGCTGCGCTTCACCTTTGCGGCGCCGACGCTGCTGACCGATTACCGCGGCCGCACCAGCACGCTCTATCGCACCCGCCTCGACGGCCTCGACGACGACTGGACGCCGTGGGGGCCCGCGCCCGAGCGCGAGTTCACGAACCTGCCCTACCGTCACCTCGAGTTTCACGTCGAGGCGCGCGATCTCACCGGCCGCCTGAGCAAAGCCGCCGTGTTCGCCTTCGCCATCGCCCCGCCGTGGTGGCTGTCCGCCTGGGCGCTGGCCGCCTATTCGTTGGGCACCGGCGGCCTGGTGTTTGCATTCGTCCGGTGGCGGACGCAAATCCTGCAGACCCGCGCCGCCGGACTTGAGACCGTCGTGGCCGAGCGCACCGGCGAACTCGCCGCCCGCAACCGCGAACTCGCGCGGCTCAACCGGCTCGAGTTCGACGAGAAGACCGCGGCCCGCCTCGCCGAGGAAAAGACCCGCCTGGAAATGCTGCGTTACCAGCTCAATCCCCATTTCCTCTACAATGCGCTCGGCTCGATCCGCTCGCTGGTGCACAGCCGGCCGGACGAGGCGGATGAGATGACGAGCCAGCTCGCGGATTTCTGCCGGATGACGCTCACCCGCCGGGACGACGAGGCGGGCACGCTCGGCGACGAGCTGACGATGATCAAAGCCTACCTCGACATGGAACGCATCCGCTGGCGCGAGCGGCTGAAAGTCCGCATCGAGGCCGCCCCCGCCAGCCTCGCGGTGCGACTGCCGCCGTTTTTGCTGCTCCCGCTGGTCGAGAACGCCATCAAACACGGCATGCGCACCAGCGAGGAGACAGTGGAAATCGTCATCACGGCGCGGGTCGGCGCCACCGGCATGGTGATCGAAGTCGCCAACACCGGCCGCTGGATCGAGCCCTCCGGCAGCCGGAGCCCGGCGTCGGCCGGCATCGGCCTGGAAAATCTCCGGCAACGCCTGCAGCGATATTTTCCCGGCAACCATGTGCTCGCCACGGTCACCGATCACGGCTGGGTGCGGGTGACGCTCGGCCTCTCCACCTTAACCCCGGGCACGTCACGATGAGAGTCCTGCTGATCGATGATGAAGCGCCGGCGCGCGAGGACCTGCGACGCCTGCTCGCCGCCCATCCCGGGATCGACATCGTGGGCGAGGCGGGGTCCGTCGCCAGCGGCCGCGCGCGGCTGGCGGCAAGCGACTACGATCTCGTGTTCCTCGATATCCAACTCGTCGGGGGCAACGGCTTCGACCTCGTCCCCGCCGTGGCTCCCACCGCGCGCGTGGTCTTCGTCACGGCTTACGACGAGCACGCGTTGCGCGCCTTCGAGGTCAACGCCCTCGACTATCTCCTCAAGCCGGTGCGCCGCGACCGTCTCGCCGAGGCGTTGCAGCGGGCCGCGGTGCCGCCCGCGCGCGCCGCCCGCGGCGACGGCCGGGCCGTCCCGCTGCACGCCGACGACATCCTGCACGTCAAGACCGGGCGCGCCGCGGCGCGATTCGTCAAGCTGGCGGACCTGGTCACCCTCACGTCGGAGGACAATTACTCAACCCTGCTGCTCGGGGACGGCTCGCGTCTGCTGGTTCGCGAGACCCTCGCGTCGTGGGAGGCGCGGTTGCCCGCGACGCACTTCATGCGCGTGCACCGGCAGGCCATCGTCAATCTCCGCCGCATCGAGGGATTCTCGCACGAGGACGACCGGTTGACGCTCCTGCGCGTGGCCGGCGCGCCGGCGCCGGTGCACGCGCGTCGGGAGCATTGGGCGGAACTCACGGCCCGTCTCGCCGCCCTCGGCTGCCCGCTGGGGTGAATCCCGGCGCCGCCGGGGCGAAAATCGAGCCACCCCCCGAGCCCTGTTGCCGGCCACAATACGGTCGGTCGCACCCGCCCGCGCCGCATATGATTTGCGACGCGATTGGGGCGCGACTCGTTCTGCTTTCCGCACAGCGCTCCGCGAATCCGGGTCCCGATTGCATTTTCCACCATGCACTCCGCCCTTGCCCACCTGGTCCGTTCGTCCCGCCGCCTGTTCGCTCCGGCCTTCGCCCTGCTGCTCGGCACAGCTTCCCTGCCCGCCCAGACGATCGACTTCACCGATGTGTTCAGCTTTTCAAACTGGACGTTCACGTCCGGCGGCTCGCCCGCAAGCTTACTGACCAACGGCACCTCGTCGTTCACTCTCAGCGGTTCGAACGCGGGCTCGGGAAATACCTTCACCACCTTCGTGGTGACTTTGCCCGCGGCCTATCGCGTCTCGTTCGACTGGGCCTACACGACGGTTGACTCGGCTTTCTACGATCCGGCCGGGCAAGCGGGCCAGGGGGGCGGATTGTTCCAGCTCACCGACAGCACCGGTGGCCAGCAGCAATCCGGCTCGGTCACCGACGCCTACTTCGCCTCCGGCTCCGGCTTCTACATCAACTCGGTCGACAACCAATACGGCGCGCCGAACCTGACGATCAGCAATTTCAAGTTCACGCTCGCGGATGCCAGCGACCTCGGCGCGAACGAAAGCGGAAACGGGGGCGGGACGGACGTCAGCGGCGGAGGCGGCGGTGGTGGCGGTGGTGGCGGGAGCGGCACGGCCAACTGGATCGGCACGGGCAGCGGCAATTGGAGTCAAACGAGCAACTGGGACCCGTCCGCGCCTGACGCCACCCAGTCCACCACGATCACGAATGGCGCGGCGGTGACCTTGGCGGGCGCCGGCGCCGCGCAGTCGCTCTACGTCGCCAACAATTCCTCCCTCACCATCAGCGGCGGCGGCTCGCTCTCCCTCGTCGAGTCCGCCGGCAACGTGGACGCCGACTACAACGGCGCGCTCACGGTCACCGGGACGGGCTCGTCGCTCACGACGCCTGGGGCGCTCACGCTCTACACGGCCAACCTGTTGGTGGACGACCACGCCACGCTGACGACCGGCGGGGGCGCCGTGATCGGCTGGTCCGATGACAACATTGCCACCGCCACTGTGCGCAACGGTGCGCAGTGGAATCTCGGCACCCTGTACATCGGCTACGCCGGCACCGGCACGCTCAATGTCGAGTCCGGGGGGCATGTCACCGTGGATGGCGCCGCGACCGTCGGCAGCGCCAACACGGGCACCGTGGTGGTGACCGGCGCGGGCTCGCGCCTGGATGTCGCCCCGGCCAACCAATTCCTGATCGGCGGCGGCACCGGCTACGTCACCGTCAGCAACGGCGGCGTGCTCACCACCGGCCAGGCCCAGCTCGGCTACGCGGGCAGCGGCGTCGGCACCGTGCTCGTCACCGGGGCCGGCTCCCTCTGGCAGATCAACACCTCGACGCCCACCTCGGTCGCCGCCGCCCTCGACATCGGCACCAATCCGCTCGCGTCCTCCGTCACGATCACCGACGGCGCGCAGGTCAGCCTGACGGGCAGCAACAAGAAGGTCCTCGTTTTCGGCCTCGGCTCGCTGAACATCGGCACCGGCGGCCTCGCCGGCACCCTGTCCGCCAGCACCGTCGAGGTCTACAGCACGATCAATTTCAACCACACGGACGACATCGTCTTCAGCCCGGCGTTGTCGATGCTCGGCGGCACCCTCAACAAGAACGGCTCGGGGAAGCTCACGCTCGCCGGCAACATGACGAACAGTTCCACCGACATCTTCCTCAATCTGAACGGGGGCACACTGCAGGTCGGCAACAATGGCACGACCGGCTCGCTCGCCGGCAATGTCACCTCCGCCGCCGGCACCACGCTGAGTTTCAACCGCTCCAACGCGTCCAGCTATGCCTACTCCTATTCGGGCGGCGGCGCGCTCGTCCAGGCCGGCAGCGGCACGCTGACCCTGTCGGGCAACAGCACCCACACCGGCGGCACCACGGTTTCCGCCGGCACGCTGCGCCTCACCAACGCCTCCGCCCTCGGCACCGGTGCCGCCGGCAACGTCACGCTCGCCGGCGGCACGTTCCAGCTCGCGAACAACAGCTCCTCCACGTTCAACGGCACCAACGTCATGGTCACGGGCAACAGCACCCTCAGCGTCGACCGCACTTCCGCCAGCGGCGGAACCTCGAGCCCGACCCACACCATGGGCACGTTGAGCATCGGCAACCAGACGCTCACGGTCTCCATGGGAACGAGCAGCAATTTCGGCACGAACAACGTGGCGAACCTCACCACCGGCGCCGTCTCGCTGACGGGCAACGCGACCTTCAACCTCACGAACACCAAGGGCAGCGGCGTCGGCGTCACGACGCTCGGCGCGCTCGACGACGGCGGCGCCGCCCGCACGCTCACGAAAAGCGGCGCGGGCACGCTCACCCTCGGCACCGCCGCGACGAGCCTCGTCAACGGCACCGCGGTCAATGTCACCGCCGGCCTTCTCAACCTCAACCAGGCCACCGCGCTCGGCTCGCTGGCCAACGTGACGCTCTCGTCCGGCGCCACCTTCGCGCTGGGCACCGGCACGAGCCCGACCCTCGGCGCGCTCAACGGCACCGGCGGCACGGTCACGCTCGGCAGCAACACCCTCACGATCGGCCACGCCACCAACAACCTCGCCTCGTCCTTCGGCGGCGTGATCAGCGGCAGCGGCGCGCTCGCCAAGGCCGGCACCGGCACGCTCGCGCTGACCGGCGGCAACACTTACACGGGCACGACGACCATCGGCGCCGGCACGTTGAGCGCGAACAAGATTCTCGTCAGCAGCGGCAACAGCAGCCTCGGCAATGCGACCAGCGCCGTCGTCCTCGGCAGCGCCGCCACCGCCGGCACGCTGTCCTATGCCGGCAACACCACCAATTATTCCCGCGGCCTCACCGTCAACGCCGGCGGCGGCGGCTTCGAGGTCACGACCGCGGGCCAGACCGCCACGTTCATCACCAACGGCGTGGCCACCGCCGGGCTCTTCACGCTCGGCGGCGCCGGCGGCACCACGATCAACACCGTCGTCTCCGGCGCCGGCGGCCTGGCGAAAACGGGGAACGGCACGCTCACGCTCGCGAACGCCAATACCTATGCGGGCGGCACCACGGTTTCCGCCGGCACCCTCGTCCTCTCCGGCACCGGCACCCTCGGCGCCGCGACCGGCAGTGTCGCGCTCGCGGGGGGCACGCTGGACCTCGGCGGGCTGACGCGCTCCGCGGGGGCGGTCACCTTCACCGGCGGCGCGCTGCAAAACGGCACGTTCACCGGCACGGCCTACAACGCGCAAAGCGGCTCCGCGAGCGCGGTCCTGGCCGGCGCGGGGGTTGCCTTGACGAAGACTTCCGCCGGCACCTTCACCCTCTCGGGCGCGAACACCTACACCGGCGGCACCACGGTTTCCGCCGGCACGCTCGCCCTTTCCGGCGCGGGCACCCTCGGCGGCGCGACCGGCACGATCACCCTCAACGGCGGCGCGCTCGACCTCGGCGGGCTCTCGCGAAGCGCCGGCACCACCACGTTTGCGGGCGGCACGCTGCAAAACGGCACGCTCACCGCCAGCGGCTACGATGCCCGCAGCGGTTCGGTCAGCGCGATCCTCGCCGGCAGCAACGGCCTCACCAAGACGACCGCGGGGACATTCACGCTTTCCGGCGCCAACACCTACACCGGCGGCACCTCCGCCAACGGCGGCATCCTGGCGGTCTCCGCCGACGGCAATCTCGGCGATTCCGCCGGCGCCGTTAATTTCGGCGGGGGCACGCTCGCCACGAGCGCCACCTTCACCTCGGGTCGCGCCACGCAGCTCAACGCGGGCGGCGGCACCTTCGATGTGGGCACGGGCACCACGCTGACTTGGAACGGCGACATCACCGGCGGCGCCGGCCACGACCTGACGAAGGCGGGCAACGGCACCCTCGTCCTCGGCGGCACCAACACCTACGCCGGCACGACCTTCGTCAACACCGGCACGCTGCGCCTTGGCACCGCCCAGGCCCTCAGCGCCCACACCACCCTCCAGGTCGCCGCCGGCGCGACCTTCGATGCCAACGGTTTCGCCCAATCCTTCGCCGGCCTCTCCGGCGGCGGTGCGATCGACACCGGCAGCAGCGGCATCGCCGTCACCCCCACCGGCACCAGCACCTTCGACGGCACGCTCGCCGGCTCGGGCGGACTGACGCTCGCCGGCACCGGTACCCTCGTGCTCAACAACACCAACACCTACGCCGGCGCCACGACCGTCAGCTCCGGCACCCTCCAACTCGGGGCCAGTGGCGCGCTGCCCACCGGCACCACGGTGTCCATCGCTTCGGGTTCCACGCTTGATCTCAACGGCCACGCGGCCTCCGTCGCGAGCCTCGACGGCTCCGGCAGCGTCACGCTGGGCGCCGCCAACCTCACCGTCGCTCCCACCACCGGCACCAGCTTTGCCGGGACCATCTCCGGCCAGGGCGGTCTGGTGGTCGCCGGGACCGGCACGCTCACCCTCACCGGCAGCCAAAATTACACCGGCACCACCGCCATCACGTCCGGCACGCTCGCCCTCGGTTCCGATGCCTCCCTCGCGTCCACGTTCATCCAGGTGGGCGGCGGCGCCACCCTGGACGTGTCCGGTGTAGGCGGCGGTTTCTCCCTCGGCACGGGCCAGGCCCTCGGCGGCACCGGCTCGATCGCCGGACCGATCACCCTCGGCGCGGGCAGCCATCTCAAACCGGGCAATTCACCCGGCACCATCACCTTCACCGACGGCCTCACGCTCGGCAATGGCACGATCATCGACCTCGAACTCGGCACGGTGAGCGACCTGATCCGCGTTTCGGGTGGAACGCTCACCGGTGCGACGGGGACCGGGGGCGTCACCCTGAATCTGACCAATTCCGGCGGTTTCGCGCCCAACACTTACATTCTTTTCGATTTCACCGGCGCCACGCTGAGCGGCTTCGACATCGCTGACTTCACCCTCGGCACCACCATCGCGGGTTACGACTACAGCTTCGCGCTGTCCGGGACTACTTTCTCGCTCATCGCCACGGCGGCAGCGGTACCGGAGCCTGCCACCTATGCGCTGCTGGGCGGCCTCGCGGCGCTGGGCCTGGTGATCGCGCGGCGGCGCGGGGCGTTCACCGTCACGACGAAGTCGATTGGATAGGGCCCTTCCCCCAGGTCACACGGGGGCAACGATAAATACCGCCTGAATCCGGCGAACTTTGCATTCGCCTCGCGCCGGGTTCGGCCCGCACGCTGGCCGTGTGGAGACTCGCTCACGATCCCCCCAACGGATGTTCTGGCTGCTGCAGGCCGGGGGCTGGCTGCTGGTTATCCCGGTGACCGCCAGCATGGCCTTCCTGGTTTTCTCCGACCCGGGCACCTTGTTTCTCTTCAGCGTGGTCCGGCAGGTGTTCGGTTTCGGGCTGACACTGGCCCTGTGGCGGCTCTACCAGCGCTGGCCGGCCGCCAGCTTCCGGTTGTCGCGGCATGCGTGGAAAATCGTGCTCGGGTGCATCGCCGCGTCCGCGGTGGATTCCCTGCTCACGGAAGGCTGGCTCCGCGCGTTCCACCTGCCGGCGCTGCCCGCACTCGTGGAGCGGGGCACGCTCTTCTCCCGCCTCGCCCTGTATGTGGCGTGGAGCGCGCTTTACTTCGCGATCCGCCAGGAGCTCGAGACTCGCAACACCGAGCTGCGCCTGGCCCGCGCCGAGGCCGCCAACCGCGAGGCGGAACTGCAGCGCCTCCGGGCCCAGATGAACCCGCATTTCCTCTTCAACGCGCTCGGATCCATCATCTCGCAGGCCGAGACCAACCCCGGCGCCGTGGCGGACACCACCCACGCGGTCGCGGATTACCTGCGTTATTCGCTCGCACACAGTTCCAACGAGGCGCCGCTGGGCGAGGAACTCGCCGCCATGGCCAGTTACCTCCACGTCGAAAACGCCAGCCAGGGACCGGAGCGCCTGCAATGGAGCATCGATGCCTCCGACGCGGCCCGCCTCGCCATCGTGCCGACCGCGCTCGTCCAGCCGCTGATCGAGAACGCCCTCAAATACGGTTTCCGCACCTCGCCGCCGCCGCTGCGCCTGCGCGTGCATGCCCGCGTGGAGGCCACCGAGCTCATCCTGATCGTCGAAAACTCCGGCACCTGGATCACGCGCGAACCCGGCGAGAAGGCCCGCGATTCCACCGGCATCGGCCTGGCCAACCTCCGGCGCCGGCTCGAACTGCTGTGCAAGCCGGCGGCGCGACTTGAAACGATCAAGGACCCCGCGTTTGTCCGGATCGAGGTGAAGCTGCCATTCGTCATGCCGGGCTGAGGGAGCAGGCAGCAGCCTTTGCCGGGCCTGCGGCTGTCGAGCCTCTCTCCAGAGGGATGCGTGCTGGCAATGATCCCCTCTCGAGCCGGAACGATGCAATGGAACCGCGAAGGGCGCGAAGGTCCGCGAAGGACTGCCGGGAAAATTCTGATTTTGCCCGGGATCACGCAAGAATGAGTACGGCAAGGCATCACCGAGGATCAGGTCTGACTCGCGATTTTCGCGTTTCTTCGCGTCCTTCGCGGTTTCTCCTGAATGGTTCCGGCTCGAGAGAGCTGGCGCCCAGCGCCGGGAGGTGTTCAGCGCGGAACGGAGTCGGGGCAGTTCCCGCTTCCCTCAAGATTTCAGATTGGCGAATCCCCGCGATTTGCGAACGCTGGCAGGGATGAACTTCGCCAAGCATTGGGCCGCGACCCTCGACGACTATGCCATCGACCTCGCCTGGTCGCCGGATGGCGCGCTCCTGGCCGCTGCGTCGGCCGCGGGCGGGATCACGATTTACGATGCCGCGACCGGAGCCGTGAAGCACGCGCTGGCCGGACACGAGAACGGCGCGAACGCGCTGGCCTGGATGCCTGCCGCGCCTTCGCTCCTGGCCACCGGCGGGCAGGATGGCTGCGTGCGCTTCTGGGACGCGATCAACGGCCAACCGACGGCCGAGGTGAAACTCGGCCACGCCTGGGTCGAGCATCTGGCCTGGCAGCCCGCCAGTTCCCAGCCCCCGGCTCCGGGCTCTCCGCTTTTATTCGCCGCGGCCGGACGCAAACTGGCTGTCCTCAAATCCGATGGCTCCCTCGCCCACACTTTTCCCGACGCTCCGAAAACGATCAGCGCGCTCGCGCCGCATCCGTCTTCACCCGTCATCGCCGCGGCCTGTTTCGGCCATGTCGCGCTGTGGGACGCGGAAAAATTCACCGCCCAAAAGGAATTTTCCTACGGCAATGCCATCTACGCGCTGACATGGTCACCGGACGGCCGCTGGCTGGTGGCGGGCTGCCATGACAACGCCGTGCATCTCTGGGTGCCGACCGAGGATCTCGAGCTGCACATGAGCGGTTATGAAACGCGCCTCAAGGAACTGTCGTTCAGCCAGGACTCGAAATGGCTCGCGACCGGTGGCGGCAAGGACGTCTGCGTGTGGGATTGCGCCGGCGCGGGTCCGGAGGGACGCGAACCGCTGCAACTTCCGCAGACTTCGCGCACCACGGCCGTGGCGTTCCAGCACAAGCACAGCCTGCTCGCGACCGGCGACGCCGCCGGCGTGTTCACCTTGTGGGGCCCCACGCGCAAGAACCCGATGGTCGCCGAGGTGAAGATGCCCTCGCCCGCGACCAAGTTCGCCTGGAGCGCCGACGATTCCCTGCTGGCCGTCGGCACGGAGAAGGGCGTGGTGTACGTGTTCAAGACGGCATGATTCACAATTGTAGGGCCGCCGCTCGCCGGCGGGCCGCGCCGCCGCGGCGAAAGGATCACGCACTGGAAGGTGGAGGCGATTCGCCGCTCGAAAGCGCGACGGCCCGTCGACCAGCGACGGCCCTACAAAAAGTAGCCGCCGTCGTCAGACGGCTGGCGCCAGCGATCTTACGATCGCTGCTACATCCATAGACCGCTGTCATCCGTCCCCCGCCACCACTGTACCGGTGCTGTGCCGGGCGGATTAGGCGAAAGCCGTACGCCTTGGATGCGGAAACGCGTTGCGGCGCGCCCTCATCCGCGAACCGTGTTGGCGTGCCCGCCTCGCTGCCCGTCCGCCACATCCTCCTCGCGCTCCTGACCGTCACCATTTGGGGCTGCAATTTCGTGGCCATCAAGGTGGCGTTGCATGACCTGCCGCCGCTGCTGCTGTGCGCGCTGCGCTTCCTCTTCGTGTCGCTGCCGCTGGTGTTTTTCCTGCCGCGGCCGGCCGTCACGGGGCGGCAGTTGCTGACGTACGGCCTGGCCATGTTCGGGCTGCAGTTCGGGTTCACGTTCCTCGGCATGCAACTCGGGGTGTCCGCCGGCCTCGCATCCGTCATGTTGCAACTGCAGGTCTTCGTGACGCTCGCGCTGTCGGCCGTGTTCCTGCGGGAACGCGTTTCCCTCCCGCAGATTGCGGGCACGCTGATCGCCGTCGCCGGCTTCGCGGTCGTCGCGCTGCATTCAGGCGGCGAGGTTTCGCTGGCGGGTCTCGCCTGCGTGTTGTTCGCGGCGTGCTCCTGGGCGTACGGCAATTTCATGTCGCGCCGCCTCGGCAAGGTGAACCCGCTGGCCCTCGTGGCGTGGGGCGGGCTCGTCGTGCCGCTGCCGATGGGCGTGGCGTCGCTCGTGTTCGAGGGACCCGCGCGCATCGGCGGGAGCCTTGCGCATACCGGCGTCCCGGCGATGTTCGCCCTGGCGTTTATCGTCTATGTGTCGACGCACGTCGGCTATTCGCTGTGGAGCTGGCTGCTGGCGCGCCATGCGGCGTCGGCCATCACGCCCTTCGCGCTGCTGGTGCCGGTGTTCGGCATGCTGAGTTCCGCGCTGCTGCTGGGCGAATCCCTGCCGGGATGGAAACTGGAGGCCGCCGGGCTGGTGCTCGCCGGATTGACGGTGACGGTCTTCGGCCCGCGGTTCCTGCGCCCCGCGCCGCAGGCGAAACCGGCGTAACCCTTACCCACAGGGAACGCCTGCCTGGTAGCCGAACGCGTGAGCGTTTGGCCCCGGCGGACACGACAACCCGCCAAGCGCTCACGCGTTCGGCTACGGCGAGACGGTTCCTTGCGCTCTCTGACGCCTTGACCCCCTCGGCGCCGTCGGCGAGCTTTCGGCACCATGCCGGGCGCCCCACAGGACCCTTCATTGCCGCCACACTCGGTTTTCATCAGCTATGCCTCCGCTGACCGGGCCGTGGCGCGGGCCTTGCGCGACACCCTGACGGAAGCCGGACTGGAAGTGTGGCTGGACGAGGACGAGCTCGCCGGCGGCGAAGCCTGGGATGCCAAGATCCGCAACCAGATCCGCACCTGCTCGTATTTCATGCCGGTGATTTCCGCGACGACCGAGACGCGTCGCGAAGGCTACTTCCGCCGCGAGTGGCGCCTAGCGGTCGAGCGCACGCTGGATTTTGCCGATGACGTCATGTTTCTCGTGCCCGTCGTGATTGACGACACGCGCGACGCCGGCGCCCGCGTGCCGGAAAAATTCCTGACGGTGCAATGGCTCCGGGTGCCCGGCGGCCGGGCCACGCCGGAGCTGCGCAAGCTGGCGGAACGCCTCGCCCGCGGCGAGACCAGCGCGGGACCGGCCGCGCCGCTCCCGCCCTTGTCCGAGACCCGCGGCCGGAAGGAACGCAAGGCCGGCGCGGAGCCGCCGCCGTTTCCGAAATTCCCGGCGTTTCCCGAGCACGGCCACCGCGCCCGCTTCATCTACGACCTCGTCGTCTGGGCCGGCCACCTGTTCCTCGCGTTCTGGGGCCACCTGCCGCGCTGGCTGCGCGTGCTGGCCGCGGTCATTTTCATTTTCAATGTCATCAGCTGGTTCAAGACGTCCGAACCCCCCGCGCGGAAAGGCCGCTCGGAGGTGGCCGACGAAGTGAAGCAGATGCTCGATGCGAGCGGCATCAAGCCCAGCGCCCGCGACCGGGAACGCAAAAAAAACGGCACGATCGAGTCGCTGGTCGGCGCCGCCGCCGAAACCCTCCAGGCCGGCCGGCCCGTGACGGTCGTGCCCTTCGATGGCGAGGACAAGGTCACCCGCGACTACGCCGGCGAGGTCTTTGGCGCGGTCTGCGCGGAGCTGCGGGACGACAACCGGCAGCTGTGGGGCCTCAGCCCGCTGCCACTGCGGGCCGCGGCCACCGACGCCGACATCGTCGCCCGCGGCGCCAAGATGAAAAGCCGCTTCGTGCTCACCGGCCGCGCCGGCGTCATGGCCCCGGGGCTGGCGCCCGCGTTCACGGTCCGGCTGTTCAACACCCACACCGGCGAAATGGTCTGGAAGGAAACGTATGAGCTTTCCAAACAGGACGGGGACGACGTCGGTGACTTGATCGTCGCGGAAATCAAAAAACGGCTCGCCGCGCCGGCCGTCCCCACTCCGCCGCCCGCACCGGCTCCGGCTCCAGACAAATAGAAGGAGGAGGACTGGTCTTCCAACCGGTCCGGGCCAGTCGAGGACCGACGCTCCTTCACGCAGGCTTGGCAAATCCGGCGGCGGCGGACATTAACCCATCGCATGCCGCGTCGCGCGCCTTCGTTTTTTTCCGGACTGATCCTGTCCGTGATCCTGCTGGCCGGCTCCTTCGCGGCGACCGCCGACCGGCCCGTCTCCCCGGAGCTCGGGTTGCCCTTCCTCGACGCCTTTGACCCGCGCGATTACCGCGGCCACATGCAGGTCTGGAGCGCGGTCGAGGATGCCGCCGGGCTGACGTATTTCGGCAACTACGATGGCGTGATCACCTACGACGGCGCCCGCTGGGACCGGATCGACGTGCCCGGCGGCACCTTCGTCCGCGCGCTCGCGATCGACGACCGCGACGTGCTGTGGATCGGCGGCGTCAACCAGGTCGGCTACGCCGCGATGGACGCCACGGGCCGGCGGACATTCGTTTCGTTGCGGGAAAAACTGCCGGCGGCCGCGCGGGATTTCAGCGAGCTCTGGCGGGTGGTGCTCACACCCCGCGGCCCGGTTTTCCAATCGAACAGCTGGGTGCTGCGCTGGGATGGCCGGGAGTTCGCCACGGTCGCGCTGCCCGCGGGCAGCGGCTGGCAGATGATCGCCACCGGCGACACGGTGTGGCTCACCCACGGACAGCATGGCTGGTTCACGCTCCAGGATGACGGCGCCGCGCTCACCCTGGTCCCGCAGGTTCCGCCCGCGCTCTTCAAGGGTTCGACGCTGGCTTTCGCCCTGCCCGGCGACGCCCCGGGGGAATTCCTGGTCGGCACGCTGCGCCTCGGCCTCTTCCGCTGGGATGGAAAAAACTTCACGCCGTTCGTCACGGAGGTCGACGAACACCTGAAACAAAAACGCCTTTATCGCGGCGCCCGGCTGGCGGACGGCCGGCTCGCGCTTATCACCCGGCAGGGCGGCGCGGTCATCCTTGATGCGCACGGCCGCCTGCTCGCAAAACTGGATGATGCCGCCGGTCTCCCCGGGGAGGGCATCATCTCGATCATGGCGGCGCGCAACGACACCGTGTGGATCTGCCTCCAGCGCGGCCTGGTGCGGGTGGACGCGCGGCCGTGGCTGACCTGGTTCGGTCCCGCGCGCGGCGCCCCGCGCAGCGTGATGCACGCGCCCATTCGCTTTCAGGACAGCCTCTACCTCACGTCCGACTACGGCCTGTACCGCCTGGCCGCCGCGCGGGATGGCGCGCCCGCGCACCTCGAACCGGTTCCCGAGTTCGGCGATTTTCTCGAGGGCCTGAACACCGCGGGACCCGACCTGTTGATCGGGTTCGGCGAAGGCGCCTTTGAGTGGGCCGGCCCGGGGCATCCCCGCACGCCCATTCCCGGGGACGCGCGCAGCGTGTTCGATTTTTATCCGGCGAAATCCCAACCGGGTCGCTGGTTTGTCCTTCAGGACGGCGCGCTCCACACCTATCGCCGGCAGGATGGCCAATGGACCCCCGAAGGTCCGCTCTCCACCCTCGGCCACGTGCGCTCGCTGGCCGAGGACCCGGCCGGCACGTGGTGGATGGGCACGCCGAGCGACGGCGTGTTGCGCGTGACCTTTCCCGAAGCGTCCGCGACGGGACCCGGCCGACCCGTCATCAAGCGTTACACGGCCGGTCACGGCCTGCCCGCCGGCCACGGCTGGGCGCGCGTCAGCCTGCAGGGCGGCCGGCCGCTCCTCCGCTGCGAAAAGGGATTCTTCCGCCTCGATCCCGCGGGGGAAAACTTCGTCCCGACCACGGAGTTTGGCGCGCGCTTTGCCGACGGGAGCATGACGACGCGCACCATGACCACCGCGCAGGACGGCTTGTGGATCGCCGCCCGCCCGGCTGGCGAAGCCGAGTTGGTCAGTTCGATCGATCTCGGCGTCCTCGGGCCCCGGGGCTGGCAGCCACTGCACCTGCCGCAGCTCGCGCGGCTGGACGATGTTTACGGCCTCGAACCGGACACGCGCGACGATGTGCTCTGGATCGCGGGGCATGGCGGGCTGGTCCGCGTCGACCTCGCGCTCTGGCGCGCCACGCCTCCCCCGCCGCCGCTGGTCGTGCAGTGGCGCGGCGCGGACAATTCAGGCACCCGGCTGCCGCTGGCCGGCGGCTGGCAGCTGCCTTTCGATCGCCGGGCGCTCAGCGTGCAATTCGCCGCTCCCGCCCTCGCCGGCGATCGCTCGGCCGTCTATGAAACCACGCTTCTCGGCGGCGGCGAGCCGCTGGTCGCGACCGACGCGACGCCGGCGCGCGATTTTTCCGCGCTCGCCGATGGCGACTACCGGCTGCGGCTCCGCGCGCAGGGCGGCGACGGCCGGTGGAGCGAGCCCGTGGAAATCGCCTTCACGGTCCTGCCTCCCTGGTGGCGCAGCAACTGGGCGTGGCTCGGTTACGGCCTGCTTGGCGGCGTGCTCATCGCCACCTACATTCGCCTGCGCACGCACACGCTGCGGCGTCGCGCCGAGGCCCTCGAGGCCGTCGTCGCCCTCCGCACCGAGGAACTCCGCAAGACGAACCTCGAGCTCGTGCGCCTCAACCAGCTCGAGCTCGACGAAAAGATCGCCGCGCGCCTCGCCGAGGAGAAGGCGCGCCTCGAAGTGCTGCGCTACCAGCTCAACCCGCATTTCCTTTTCAACGCCCTGACGTCGGTCTGCGCGCAGCTGCCGCCCAGCCTCGGCGGCGCGCGCGCGATCCTGGAGCGCCTGACGGATTTCTGTCAGCTCACGCTTTTCCAACCCGCCAACGGCGACAGCCCCACGCTCGGCCAGGAAATGAAGATGCTCACCGCGTATCTCGACATCGAGCAGACGCGCTGGGGCGACCTGCTGGAAGTGAGCGTGGCCATCGAGCCGGCGGCGGCGGACGCGAAGATACCCTCGCTGCTGTTGCTGCCGCTCGTGGAGAACGCGCTCAAGTACGGCCAGGCCACCTCCCGCGACAAGCTGCGGATCCGCCTGGCCGCGCACTGCGAAGCGTCCGGCGCGCTCATCGTGGAGATCGCGAACACCGGCCACTGGGTAACGCCGACGGAACGCGGCGTCGTGCCGTCGCTCGGCATCGGCCACGCGAACCTCAAGCAACGCCTGCAACGCTACTATCCCCACGCGCATGAATTCACGACCACGGCGACCGACGGCTGGGTCACGGTGCGGCTGCGCCTGAGCGCACCGCCGAAACAGTAAGGTAAACTCCCCCGGAAATTTCCGGGAATTTTTCGCCTTGCAGGGGCTGGCTTGCAGGCGATTCGCGCGCGCCCGCCGTCGACGGAAATCAGCATCGCTTGCAAGCAAGCGCCGCCCGGTCGCGCGGCGCGATCCATGACACGCTTTCCGCTCGCCAGCGGCGGATAAAAACAGTGCTTTCGCCCCCGTCATGCCGAAGGCCCTCATCATCGACGACGAGGTCGCTGCCCGGAAGGATTTGCGGGCCCTGCTCGCGGCGCATCCGGATGTCACGATTGCCGGCGAAGCCGCGTCGCTCGACGACGCGCGGCGCCTGCTGCGCGCGGGCGGATACGACCTCGTGTTCCTCGACGTGCAGTTGCTCGGCGGCAGCGGCTTCGATGTGGTGCCCGACGTGCACCCCGCCGCGCGGATTATCTTTGTGACGGCCTACGACCAGTTCGCGCTGCGCGCGTTCGAGGTCAACGCGCTCGATTTCCTGCACAAGCCGGTGCGCACCGCGCGGCTCGCCGAAACGCTGCGCCGCGCCGGCACCGGCGGCACCACGCCGCCCCTGCCTGCCGCCGCGCTCCGCGGCGACGACATCGTGCAGGTCAAGACCGGCCCCGGCGCCGCGCGCTTCGTGCGCGTGGCCGATATTCTCGTCATCACCTCGCAGGACAACTATTCCGAGGTGCGCCTCGCCAACGGCGAACACTTCCTCGTGCGCCAGACGCTCGCCTCGTGGGAGGAGCGCCTGCCCGCCGTGCAATTCCTGCGCGTGCACCGCCAGTCGATCGTGAGCCTGACGCGCGTCGAGGGCTTCACGCACGCCGACGAGGAGACGACGCTGCTGCGTCTGGCCGGCCTGCCCGAGCCCGTGCGCGCCCGCCGCCAGCACCTGCCCGAACTCCAGACCCGCCTCGCGAATCTCGGCCGGAAACTCTAGGCCGACCGCGGCCCCGCCGGGCGTCAGACCACAAATCCGCGGGGTTTCGCCCCGGGCGACTCGTTAAGACCGGGAAGAGGCCATAAGCCTGCGCGCGGATTTTAACCGCCCACCTGACGCTCATGAAACCTTCCATTCGTTTCCTCGCCGCCGCTCTCGTCCTGCTTGGCGCCCTTGCCCTCCGCGGTCGCGCGCAAACCGTCATCACCACCTGGAACGGCAGCGCCCTGAATGGAGACTTCGCCGACGCGGCCAACTGGTCCGCCGGGCTGCCCTATTTTCAAGGCGGCGAACCGGGCACGAACGTTGGCTTCATCAACAATGGCGACACCGTCGCACTCACCACGGTCCTGCCGGCTGAGCTCGGGACCATCGTCGACTTCCTGCATGTCGGCGGCGCCAGCCACTCCACGCTCGATATCCAATCAACCGGCTCCCTCTACGCAGTGTTGGTCAGCTTCGGCACCGACGCGGGAACCACCGGCAGCGGCACCGTCACGGGCATACTCGACACGGCCTTCGGGATCAACGTGGGTGACGCCGGCTCCGGCTCGTTGAGCGTCGGTGAAGGCGGCATCGTGCGGGGCATCGTCAACGTCGGCGCATCTCCCGGTGGTACCGGCAGCTTCACCCTGTATTCGGGCGCATCGATGGAGGACAGCATCGGGATGGGCAACTCGGGGAGCATCACGACGGGCGACGGGGATGCCACCATCGTGCTCCACGGCGGCAGCCAGATTTCCGGGTCGATCAGCGTGGGCGGAGCCGGCACGACGACGCTGACCACGACCAATGGAATCTTCACGCTCGGCGGCAATCTGTCGCTGGGGGCCGCAGCTGGCGGCACGGTCACCGCCCACCTCGACGGGACCACGCTGGGACCGGCCGGACTCCTGATCAACGGAGACGGCGCCAACAGCCTGCTGGTGGACAACGGGGCCACGCTCACCATGACCAACGCCGTCGTTTCCGAGATCGGCGGGAGCGGCAGCGGGAGCAACGAGATGACGGTCTCCGGGGCCGGCACGACGTGGACGAACACCGGCGACCTGCTGATCGGTGGCACGGGGTACGGCGTGCTCACCATCACCGACACGGCGTCCGTTTCCCAGCAACAGATCACCCTGGGCGGGAGCGAGAGCGGCACCGGCACGCTCAACCTCACCTCGGGAGGCACGCTGACGGCGCAAAACTTTCATATCGGGTCCAGCAGCGGCAGCGGCGGCGAGGTGATGATCGACGGCGCCGGCTCGGAGCTGCACGTCACCACGGACTTCACCATCGGTGGCAACGGCTATGGCAACGTGACGGTTTCGAACGGCGGCAGCCTGAGGAACGACGGCGAAGCTTACGTGGCCATCACCGGCGGCGGCTCGGCGACGGTGACGGGCGCGGGCTCGATCTGGACGAGCGGCGACAACATCACCCTGGCAGCCGGCGGCGGCTCGGGCGCCATCACCCTGGCTGACGGGGGCCTGTTAAGAATCAACGGCGGCAGCGGGCACCTCTATTTAAACACCGCCGCCGCCGGCACCGGCTTCCTGAACATCGGCGCCGACGCGGGTTCCAGCACCCCGGCGGTCGCGGGTGAATTGGAGGCAGCCAGCGTCGCTGGCAGCACGTCGGGCTCCGCGATCGTGGCTTTCAATCATACCGGCACCTCGGGCTCCCCCTATTTCTTCGCGCCGGCGATTACCGGCGGTATCTTTGTGGTGCAGAAGGCCGGTTACACCGTCCTGACGGGAAACAATAATTACACCGGGGGTAATTATATCAGCGGCGGCACGCTGAGCCTGGGTGCGAACGATGCAATTGGTCCGGGCGACATCGCCCTGGACGGAGGCACGCTCAACCTCAACGGCTTCGTCCAGACCTCCGGGATGCTCACGGTCACCGACCATTCCTACCTCGATTTCAACGGCACCAGTTCGCTCACCCTCGCCAATCTCACCTTCACGGGGAATGCCTGGCTCGACGTGGCCAACTTCGACGCGGGCGTCGATTTCTTCCAGGTCGGCACGAGCCTCACTGGCGACCAGCTGAGCCGGATCAATTTCGGCGGTTTTTCCGCGATAATGAACGAGGGCTACCTTTCGGCCGGCAGCAGCGCCTTCACCGCGCCCATCCCGGAGCCGTCGACCTACGCCGCGCTCGCCGGAATCGCGGCGCTCGGAGTCGCCACCTGGTGCCGTCGCGCGCGCTTCGCGGTCGCCACCGCCCGCCGCCTCTAGGTCTTCACACCCGGAAATCCCCGAAGGATTTGACCGCGAGCACGACTCCGTTGCGTGCTGCCCCCGCCCCCGCAGCCTCGGGCGAAGGAGGCAGGGCCGATCCGCGCAGCTTATCGGTGCCGCACGCGGACTGCTAAGCGACGGGTGACACGGATGGGATTTGCGTCGGGCCACCGCGCCACGCAGGTTGCCGGCGTGCATCGCCGCGTTTCCATCGCCGCCCTGTGTTTCGCCTGGCTCTGCGCCAATGGCGCGATCTGGAACGCCGTGCAGGTCGTGGCGTGGGCGAAGATGATCAATGACTATTCGCGCGTCATGCCCATGACGCGCGCGATCCAGGTCACCTTCGACGGCAGCGCGCCCTGCAATCTCTGCGTCCTGACCGAACAGGCCCGGGATGCCGCGCGCGAACAGCTGCCGCAGGAAGCGGCGCTGGGTGCGACCGACAAGCTTTTGCTCAGCTATCAACCGGCGGCGGTCTTTGTGCTGACGCCCCCGGAATCCGCTTGGCCCGGCATCGGGGATGTCACGGGCCTGAGCCGCACCGAACCGGTGCTCCTGACCCCGCCGCGCGTTTAACGCGTGCCTCGCCCCGTCCCACGCGGTCCGTGGGATGTCCCTGCCTGCCTGCCGCCCGCTTCGGGCCGCGTTGCGCGTACGCGTCGTCCACGCGCATCCCCCATGTCCTTTCGCCTTTCCCTTTATTGCACCTCCACGCTGCTCGCCTGCGGCTTGTCTGCCCGCGGCGAGGCCCCCGACGCATCGCCTCCACCGGGCGACGTGCTGCGGCTCGACGACTACATCGTCGAAACCTCCCCGGCCACCTATCATTTGAAAGCACCCTCGGTCACCCACCAGCTGCTGCGCGAGGATCTGACCGCATTGAATCTCCCCGAAACAGGCGACGCCGTCCAATACCTGCCGAATCTTTTCATCCGGAAACGCTTCATCGGCGACAAGAACTCGCTCACGAGCATCCGCGGCACCTCGAACCGCCAGCCCGGCCGCACGCTGGTGCTCGCCGACGGCATCGTGCTGTCGAATTTTCTCGGCACGGGTTTCGGCAATTCGCCGCGCTGGTTCCTGATCGCACCGGAGGAGATCGAGAAGATCGCCGTGAGCTACGGGCCCTATTCGGCGCTCTATGCCGGCAATTCCATCGGCGGCACCGTGCTCTTTACGACCCAGATGCCGTCCGGTCCGACCGCGACCGTCCGGGTGCAATCTTTCGCCGGGGACTTCAGCGAATATGCCACGAAGGAAACCTACACCGGCCAGACCGGCTACCTTTCCTACGGCGACCGGCGCGGCAAATTCTCGTGGTTCGGATTCATCAACCACCTCGCGAACGACTCGCAACCGATGCAGTTCGGCACGATCAACGTCACGGCCACCACCGCGCCCGGCGCGGGCGGCACGGCGGTGGCGGGCGCCGTCACCGACACCGACTTCTCCGGCAACGCGCGCATCATCTACGGTTCCTCCGGTCCGACCGCGGCGGTCCACGACACCTTCAAGGTGAAGCTCGGCTATGATTTCGACGAAGCCACGCACCTGCGATACTCGGTCATTTATTGGGTGAACTCCGAGAACAACCTCGCGCCCGAAACCTACCTCCGCGACCGCACCGGCCAGCCGGTCTGGAGCGGCCAGGTCGAGGCCGCGGGCCGCACCTTCAACCTTCCGCCGACCGCGCTCAATGTAAACGTCCGCGACCAGCGGGACCTCGTGCAGGGCCTGACCTTCGCGCACGAGCCGTCCGCCGGTTTGCAGTTCACCCTGACCGGTTCGCTCTACGCCGTGCTCCAGGACAAGACCTACGCCGCCAGCACCGCGCTGCCCGCCGCCTACACCGGCGGCGCGGGCAAGGCCACCCTCGTCGACGACACCGGTTGGAAAACGCTCGATGCCTTGCTCGGCTGGCGCAATCCCGACCGCACGGCACGCCACACCCCGGTGGCGGGTTACCACTACGAGACTTACTTCACCCAACAGGACCAGCGCGACATGACGGACTGGCGTGACGCCCGCACGGTGACGACGCTCGTGAGCGGCACGGGCGGCACCACGATCACCCAGGCTCTTTTCCTCCAGGACACCTGGAGGCTTCACGATCACTGGACCCTGACTCCCGGCATGCGCTGGGAAACCTGGCAGGCCCGGGACGGCTACCAAGCCTCGTCAGTCGCCTCCGGTTCCTTTCCGGCGCGCACTGATTCAGCCTGGTCGCCGAAACTCGCCCTCGCCTGGAAACCCGTCCCCGGCTGGAACGCCCGTCTTTCACTGGCGAAAGCCGTGCGGTTCCCGACCGTGGGCGAACTATTCCAAGGCTCGGTCAGCGCGGCCGGCGCAGTGACGCTGAACAACCCCGGCCTGAAACCCGAGCGCGATTTCGCCAAGGACCTCACCGTCGAACACACGCTCACCCAGGGCTCGATCCGATTCAGCGTTTTCGAGGAGGATGTGACGGACTCGTTGGTGAACCAGTCGACGCTGAAGCCAGACGGCACCTCGCTGTCGGGTCCGCAGAATGTCGGCCGCGTGCTGACGCGCGGTGCCGAATTCGCCGTGCAGCAGCGCGAGTTCCTGGTGCCGAGCCTGGCGGTCGACTTCAACGCGTCGTACACGAACGCCGTCATCAAGGAAAACGCCCCGATCCTGGTGAACGGCGCGCTCACCGATACCGTGGGCAGGCAATTCCCCCGGATCCCCCACTGGCAGGTGAAGTCGGTCGTGAGCTGGCGGGCCACGCCGCACCTCTCGCTTTCCGCCGCGGCCCGCTATTCCAGCTACCAGTACAACACGCTGGAGAATTCCGATCCCGACGGCGGTTACGGCGGCACGGACGCGTTTTTCGTCGTCGACCTGAAGGCAACCTGCCGGTTCTCCCGCAGCGTCCGCGTTTCGCTCGGCGTGGACAACGCGACCGACGACCGGTACCATGTCTTTCATCCCATGCCGGCGCGCACGTGGTTCGCCGAACTCAACTGGACCCTCTGACCATGAGCGAATCCGCTGTCACCCGCCCATCCACCCCGGCCCCGGCCGGCCCGCTCTATCGCGCCGTCTGGCGCTGGCATTTTTTCGCCGGCCTGTTTGTCGCACCGTTCGCGGTTTTCCTGGCGGTCACCGGTTCCCTTTATTTGTGGAAACCGCAGTTCGAGGAATGGCGATATCACGATCTCTTCAATGTGGCGGTGCCCGCCCAGCCCGCGCCGGTCAGCGCCGATGCGCAGCTGGCCGCGGCCCGCGCCGCCTTCCCGGCCCTGAACCCGGTGCAATTCATGCCGGCCGCGGCCCCGGGTCGCAGCGCGGAAGTCCAGTTCGGCGCGCCGCGCGGCGCGGACAAGGTCAGCGTCTTCGTGAACCCCTACACCGGCGCGGTGCTCGGCCAGATCGACGACGCCACGCGTCCCATGCGCATCCTGCACGACCTCCACGGCACGCTCCTCGCCGGCACCGCCGGCGAAATCATCATCGAGCTGGCCGCCACCTGGTCCTTCGTGCTGCTCGTCTCGGGACTCTACCTCTGGTGGCCGCGCCCGTTCACCGTGCGCGGCTTCCTCCTGCCGCGTCTCGGCGCCGGCCGGCGCGTGCTGCTGCGCGACCTGCATGCCGTGCCCGCCGTGTGGCTGTCCGGGTTCACGCTCTTCCTGCTCGCGACGGGCATCCAGTGGACGCCCGTCGGGGGCAAGTGGTCGCGCACGCTCGCCGAATTCGCCGGCGAGTGGCAGCCGAAGGAGACCCAGGCCAGCGCCCACCGGTCGGAATTGCTCGGCGGCTGGTCGCCGTATCTCGACAGCCGGGTGAAGGCGGAGCACGTGGCCCAGGTGGCCTCGACGCCGCCCGTCATTTCCGATCCCCACGCCGAACATCGCGCCGGCGGCGGACGCTACGTGGATGATCCCGCTCGCATTTCCCTGGAGCGCGTCATTGCCATCGCCGCCGAGCGCAAGGTAACCGACGCCTATGCGATCGCCCTGCCCCAAAGTCCCACGGGCGTGTACTCGGTCCTGACGGATCGCAACCGGGCCTTCACGCGCGCCTACGTGCACCTCGACCAATATTCGGGAAAGGTCCTCGCGGACATTCGCTTCGGGGATTTTGGCACGGTTGGGAAATTTTATTCCTACGGGATCATCGCGCACGAAGGCCAGCTTTTCGGCCTCGCCAACCAGTTGCTCGGCCTCGTGACGTGTCTCGGCATCATCGGCCTGGCCGTCACCGGCGTCGCCATGTGGTGGTCGCGCCGGCCGGCCGGTCGGCTCGCTGCGCCCGAGGCGCCGCGGTTGTTTTCGCTTTCGCGCGGGGCGGTCATCATCGCGATCGCCCTCTCGGCCTTGTTGCCGCTCATGGGGGCCAGCTTGGCCGTTTTGCTGCTGCTCGACTGGATGTTCGGTTCACGCCTGCGCTGGTTCACGCCGGATGCCTCGAAAGGCAAGGTCGTCCTGACCTTCGTGGTCTTGGCCGCCACCGCCGCGGCCGCTCTGTTCTGGTTCCGGCCCACCCCGGTCGCGAACGCCGCGGCCCACGCCTATCCCCTGGCCGGTGAGGTGGTGGCCGTCACCCCGACCCGCCACACCGTGCGGGTGCGTCACGACGAGATTCCCGGTTACATGCCGGCGATGACGATGGAGTTCATCGTCTCCCCTGCCGACATTGCCCGGCTGAAGGAAGGGCAGTCTATCCGCGCCCGCCTCGTGCCGGGCGAAAAGAGGGAAATGCGACTGGAAGCCATCGAACTGCTGGAAAAGGCCAGTCACTAGCACTCCTCCATGACGTGCTGAACACACCCCTCCCTGCGGGCACCCCTCTCGAGAGGGGATCTTCGTTGCAGCTACGTCGAATGCCCCTCTTGAGAGGGGCTTGGGAGAAGCATCCAAGGGCAATTCGCCCACTCGCTTGGATTCTTGGCGCGCAGGCTAGAAATCCAATCCCAGCAGCAGCTTCAAGCGGTCGTAGTCCTGCGCGGTGCCGTCGGGACTGCCGCGCCGGAATTCGTGCCGGATCGCGGTGCTCAGCGTTTCGGTGAACTTCTTCGTCAGCTCGGCGCGGTTTTCCCAACCGTCGCCCCGCGTGGAGCGGGAATAGTAATAGACGCCGCGGTCGGTGAGCAGCAGCCCCCATGGCAGCTTCAGCTCGGTCTCGACGAACGCCGACTCCGCGGTGCGCGCGGTGTGTCCGGTCGGCGGAGAGGTGGTCCAGACATCGAACAAGTTCTCCGAGACGCCCACGCGCAGCTTGCGGGCGGGCGACGTCAGCAGGCTGACACCCGCGCCGATTTCCTGCTGGAGCAGCAAGTAGTCGGCGGGCCGGCCGGAGCGGAAATTCGCGCGATTCCACTCCACCGTCGGCCGGTATTGCGCGAAGCTGTTTTTCGTGAAGTTGTGGCGCCAGAGCCCGTCGCCTTTCACCATGTCGGTCGTCGTGAGATTATTGGTGTCGGCGTAATCATAGCGCCCGTTGAGCTGCACCTCGTCCTTGGCCCATTTGCGGCTGAGTTTCCCCTCGAGGGAAATCGTGCTGCGGTCCGTGGTATCGGAGATGACCTCGGTGGAAAACGCGATGCGGCCCTTCCACGGCCCGAACAGCGCGCGCACCCTGGCCGTCAGCACCGCGGAGGAAAACCGCTCCCACACGGAGACTTTCTCCGCCTCGGCCTGCTCGGCGGGCTTGACCCCGGGCGGCGGGGCCGTCGGCACCGGGGCCGCGGAAGTGGCCGGGGGCGTCGCCGCCACCGGGGCGACCGGTTTCTCCGCCTTGATGACCACCGCGATGTCCGCCGACACCCGCTGCTCGCCGAAACGATCCGATTTGAAAACGATGAACCCGCCCTCCTCCCGCACCCATTGCCCGTGCAGGCGGTCGCCGTCCTTGAACACGAGCACGTCGCGCGCGGGCACCTCGAGCTCCGCCGCGGCACGGCCTGACACCGACAGGACCAAAACAAAAACCCATGGGACAATGAAATTTCTCAGCAGCGCTCGGTTCATGCCGATTCGACGTATCCACTTGACGGTTGTTTCAAAGATTTTTCGACGCGGCGCGGCATAATTCTTCATGAAAATCCCCGTAGCCGAACGCGTGAGCGTTTGGCGGTTGCGCTCATTTTTGGCCAAACGCCCACGCGTTCGGCTACCTGGCGAAACCCGATCCTCACTCTGGCTTTTCCCCGCGACTTGGGTTGAGTGCGGACATGAGCGCTGCCCGCCTGTTCGTTGCCCTCGTCCCGCCGGTCACGGTGCAGACGGAACTCGCGGAGCTCGCCACGCCGCTGGCGGGCGTGCGCTGGACGCCGGCGCCCAACATCCACCTCACGCTGCGATTCATCGGGGAAACGGAACCGGACAAGCAGGCCCGCTTCGAGGAAGCGCTGGGGCGCGTCCGGGTCGAACCCTTTGTCCTCCCGGTGAGCGGCGTCGGCACCTTCACCGGCCGCGGCCCCGCGCGGGTGCTGTGGGCCGGGGTGGGCCGCGGCCACACGCGGCTCTACCAGTTGCGCAAGCAAGTCGACGAGGCGCTGCTGACGATCGACAGCGGCCTGCCCATGCCGGGCTTCCATCCCCATTTCACCCTCGCCCGACTGGATCCCGGGCATGAGCCCAAGGTCATCGCGCATTTCATCGAGAAGCATGCCGGCACCGAAGCGCCCCCGTTTCGCGTCACGGAATTTCAATTGCTGGCCAGCGAGCTGTCGGCGGGGCGCCCGCCCGTCTATCGCGTGGTCCGGAGTTTCCCGCTCGGCGGGTAGGTGGGCGCCGGTTTCCATCCCGGCGACCACATTGGGGCGGAAACCAACGCCCACCGATTCGTCACAAAGAAAGGCGTGCGCTGCCCTGCGGCGGCTGCTTGGTTTGCGCGGATGCCGCCGCGCCCGCCGCTGTCCGCGATTTTCCTGGCCGCCCTGCGGCTCGGCTGCACGTCGTTCGGCGGGCCCGTGGCACACCTGGCTTATTTTCGGGAGGAGTACGTGACGCGCCGCCGCTGGCTGGACGACGCGCACTACGCCGACCTGGTGGCGCTTTGCCAATTTCTGCCCGGGCCCGCGAGCAGCCAGGTGGGTTTCGGCATCGGCTACCTGCAACGCGGGATCGCGGGCGGACTCGCCGCGTGGCTCGGGTTCACGCTTCCCTCCGCCCTGCTGATGATCGGTTTCGCGCAGGGCATGCGGCTGTTCGGCGAACCCGGGGCGGCCGGCTGGCTGCATGGGCTCAAGGCCGCCGCCGTGGCGGTCGTCGCCCAAGCCGTCTGGCTGATGGCGCGGACCCTGTGTCCCGACTGGCCGCGACGGATTCTGGCCCTGGCGGTTACGGCGCTGGTGCTTTGGTTGCCCTCGGCAGGGAGTCAAATTGCGGCGATCGGAACAGGCGCCCTCGTCGGTTGGGCTTGGTTTTCCAAGGGACGGGCGCCGCTTGCCGGCGGGCCGGGACGCGGCGCCCCGCCGACAAGCGGCGGCCCGACCAGAAAAGCCGGCATGGTGTACCTGCTTACATTTCTTCTTCTGCTGCTGATTTTGCCCGTGGCTGCCGGCATGGCCCGCCATCCCCTGCTCGAAATCCTCGACCACTTCTACCGCGCCGGTGCGCTGGTGTTTGGCGGCGGACATGTCGTGCTGCCGCTGCTCGAGCGCGAGGTCGTGGCGCCGGGTTGGCTGACGCATGACCAGTTTCTCGCCGGCTACGGCGCGGCGCAGGCGGTGCCGGGACCGCTGTTCACCCTCAGCGCCTACCTCGGCGCGGTGATGTCCCACGGGCCCGGCGGTTTCGCCGGCGGCGGGTGGGCGCTCGCGGCCATTTTCCTCCCGGCGTTGCTGCTGGTCGCGGGCGCCCTGCCCTTCTGGCAATCGCTCCGCCATCGCCCGGCGGCGCAGGCGGCGTTGCGCGGCGCGAATGCCGCGGTCGTGGGCGTGCTGCTCGCCGCGCTCTGGCATCCCGTGGGCACGAGCGGCCTCACCAACTGGGCGACCGGCGCGATCGCCGTGGCCGCGTGGGCGGCGCTGCACTTCGGAAAAATTCCCGCGTGGGCCGTGGTGTTGGGGGCCGCGGGACTGGGCGCGCTCGTCGCCTGACACACGCGGCGCTTGCCAGTTGGCGGCTGCGCGTTTTGCTGCCCCCGTCACCTCTCATGCCGCTTTCGGCTACTTCCCTGCCTCCGTCCAGTCTCCTCATCGCCCTCACCGGCGGCCCCGGTTCCAGCAAGACCCGCCTGATGGCGGAACTCGCCGCAGCCCAGATGGTCCGCGGCCAGCGCGTCGAGGGCGTGCTGTCGATCGCCGGCGCCCGCGCCGCGCCCGACCAGGGCGCCGACGAGTACTGGCTCCGGATCATCGGCACGGAAGTGGAGCTGCCGTGGGCCACGCGCGACGAGGCGCTGAACCCGCCGTATTTTTTTGAGCCCGGCACGGCCAGGAAACTGCAGGCCTGGGCGGAGCGTTTGCGCACGCTGCCGCCGCCGCCCCTGCTCCTGCTGGACGAATTTGGAAAGTTCGAGCTCCGCGGACTCGGGCTGATGCCGGCGTGGCTCCAGCTGGCTGCCGCTGCGCCGCAGGTGGTCGTCATCACCGTGCGGGACGACTTGGTGACCACCGTGGAGGAACTCCTCGGCCGGCCCTTCGACCTCCGCATCCCGGCCCAGGCGCCCGACGCGCTGGCGCGCCTGCTCGGGGCCTGCCAGGATTTCGGCGAGTGGACGCGCATCGGCCTCTTTGGCGGGGCGGCCGGCGGTTTGGAAATGACCGTGGGCTCCGCGCTGCACGCCGCGAAGATTCCGTTGCGCGGACTCGCCATGTCGTCGCTCCAGGCGGCCATGATGGTCTTCGCGGGCACCGGCCTGAGCGAGCCCGGCCGCGTCGTCTGGGTGCCGTTCATTTCCGGCGGACTGAAGGCGCTCTCCCCCGCGGGCAACCGCGTGCGGCCAATGATCGCGATCATCATGCAGGGCCTCCTGTTCGGCGGGACCGTGCAGGCGCTCGGGTGGAACTTTCTCTCGCTCGGCCTCGCGGGCGCGCTTGTCGGCGCCTGGGCCGCGCTGCAGGGTTTCGCGCTGCAATACCTGCTGATGGGCGACGAACTGGTCCGCGCCTACGACGCGGTGGTGCTCTGGGTCGCGGACAAATGGCACATCGCCGCGCCCGGGCTGCCCTGGCTCGTCGGCGTCTGGGCGGTGCTGCACGCGCTGGTCGCGAGTGGAATCACGCTGACGGCCTGGCGCCTGCGCCGTCCGCCGCCCGCGCTGCAGAAACTCATCGAACGGGAAACCACGCGGCAACCGGCGTCGGCCGACGCGGCGAACAGGCCGACGCAACCGGCCTGGGGCCGGCGCCTGCGCGAGTTTGCGCGCTGGCAGTTCTGGCTCCCGCTGCTGGTGGTGGCGGGCATCCTGCTCGGCAGCGGCCGCCCGTGGGAAACCGTGGCCTGGCTGGTGCTGCGCTTCGTGGCGGTCGGCTTCGTCCTGATGACCCTCGTGTCACTGCTCCGGCCGGTCCGCTGGGCCGAGGCCCTGCGCCGCCGCGGCTGGTGGGGCCCCGCGCTCGCGCTGTCCGGCGCGTTGTCGCGCCGGGACGAGACGAAATAGTGCTCAGCGCAGGCGCTTGACGCGCACCCAGCGGTCGGCCGTCGGCACGAACAATTTCCAACCTCCGAGCTTGGACGGGCGCAACTCCACCTCGGGCCCGGGGACCGCGGCCGACCAGTATTTTTCCGACGAATCGGATTGCTGCCACACTTGGCCGTTCGCGAGGTGGAACGTGGTGCGGCCATCCCAACCGCGGAAGTCGCCCGCGATCCGGGTGCGCACCGTCTCATCGTCGTCCCGCACGGCCAGCCCCGCGTTGGCCGCCCGCTTTGCCTTCACCTCCGCCTCCACGCGGGCCACCGCCTGTTGCGTGTCGGCACGGGCGAAGCGCTCGGCGAGCTGGTCGAGGACCGCCTGCTGGGCGGGGGTCAGCTCCGCGAGCCCGGCGGCCGCGCGCTCCTCCGGCGTGAGCCGCGCCCAGAACTTATCGGCCGCCAGCGTCGGGCCGGCCAGGCCGAGCGCGAGCATGACGAGGCAAACTTTTTTCATGCGGCCAGCGTGCGGGGCCGGCGCCGGGGACTCCATGATTTTCTTGCGCAAAAAAAGCGGGGCCGGTGAAGGCCCCGCGGTTAATATCGTCGGGAAGGGTCGCTGCTGGCGGCGACTTCGGGCGCAGTGTCGGCCCAAGGGCCGGCCCTGCACAGGGCTTACTTCCAGTTCAGGATCAGGCTCGTGAAGTAGAGCGTGTCGAGGCGGTCGATGCCCGGCTGCGGCATGCTGATGTAGTCGTTCGTGACGCCCATCTTCAGTTTCCAGAGCGAAGCGGTGATCGGCATCTCGTAGGTCGTCTCGTGGTGGACGCGGTAGTTGCCGAAATCCTCGAACGACGGCGTGTAGCTCAGGCTGTTGGCGAGCTTCCCGTTCTTGAACTCGTAGGAGTGAATCAGCGCGAGATCCAGGCCGGGTGAATCGAACTTGGTGCCATTGGCGTAGGTTTCGTACACGTAGCTCAAGCCCGCGCGCAGCTCGAGATCCTGGATCTTCTTCTTGATGAGTTTCCGGCCGATACCGAAGGCCGTGGTCGAGCGGAGATCGAGCGCCTTGATCTCGTCCTTCTCGATCGAGGTGCGCGCGTACCACACGTTCTTGTCGGAGAAGAAGGCCGAGTAGTCCGCGCTGGCGAACTGCCGGTTGGCGGTCTCGACGCCGTTGTCCTCCGCCTTTTCCGCCTGCAGCATGAAGATGAGTTTGTCCTGGGCGCTCTCGAGCGTCGCCTTGAAGCCGAGCGCGCCGGCGAATTTTTCGCTGCCGCCCGTGCGGCCGTTGATCGCGAGCGACGCCTCGTAGGCCCAGCGGCGGGCGGCTTTCTCGGCGGCGTCCTTCAGCTTGCGCACGTCGGGACTTTCCGCCCCGGCGCGCCACAAGGCGGTGACCTGGGCCGTGGGGGCGGCCAGCTGGCCGGCCGGGGCCGCGACCACGATGCCGGCGTCGGCCGACTGCACGCGGCCGAGGGCCGTGCTGCCGGTGGCGAGCTGGACGTTCACCGCTTCATCCGTGGTGAAGCTTTTGACCTTGTCCTGCGCGATCACGATCGTCGCCGCGAAGGTGGTGTCGACCTTGAAGAACCCCGCCTCGGCGGAAATGATCTTGCCGTAAACGATCGAGCCATCGGTGAGTTCGAGGCGATCGGCCGCGCGGGCGGCGAGGGCCAGGGCCAAGGCCATGGCCGTGTTCAGGAGGAGTTTGCAGGTGCTCGTTTTCATGGTGTGGGTTGGTGGTTCAATCGGGGCCGGGCCCGAGCTTCAATCCAAAAGCCGGTTCCCTAGGACGGGGACGGCTTCCGGGTTGCGCTCGTACTTGCGGTCGGTTGGGTTACGTCCATGCCAACCCGCGCCTGGTTCCCGACATTCATTTATCATGAGCCTCTGCAGCGCACCGGCTTGGAGCGTTTTAACGAAAGTTTGGCGGATGAATGCCGCAACCTGCGCGACTACGATAAAGCCGGTCGGCTCTGGTCGGAGAAAAATTATCCTGGGGGATATACCTCGTATGCCTCGCTCAACCAACTGCATCGATTTTCGTCCACCTTCGCGCGACTGGAACGAAAACTGACCGCCCACGTGCGGAAGTTCGCGGCGGAACTGGACATGAACCTGCGCGGGAAAACGATCACGATGACGGATTTCTGGGTGAACATCATGCCCGAACATGCCGCGCACAGCCTGCACCTGCACCCGCTCTCGTTCATCAGCGGGACTTACTACGTCGCGACGCCGCGCGGCTGTCCCGGCCTCAAGTTCGAGGATCCGCGCCTGAGCAAATTCATGGCCGCCCCCCCGAAGACCGCCGACGTGCGCCCCGTCAACCGGCCTCACATCACCTATCCCGCCAAGGCCGGACATGTCATTCTGTTCGAAAGCTGGCTCCGGCATGAAGTCGCGGCGAACCGCATCACCGCGGAGCGGATTAGTGTCAGCTTCAACTACAACTGGAGCTAGGCGGAATCGGGTAATCGAAGGTGGAGCGTGTTGAGGGAAACGCCCTCCACCCCGGGGCCGAGGCGCGCACAATTTCCGCAACCTTTCTCCGGGGCAGGCGTCAGACCCGGCCCATGACCCACACCCTGCGCACCTGTTTGCGGGCCGGCCTCGTGCCGGCGGCCATGATTTTCGTTTTGCTGGCGGCTGGTTGCAGCAGCGAGCCCAAGCCGGGTCTCCGGGACGGGCCGCCCCGCAAACCCTCCATCCCGCTCGCCGGACAGGCGGAATTTTTCTCGGGCCAGATCCTGGCCGAAATCCACGTCGGCACGGAAGGCATGCCGGTCGTCAGGCCGGGCGAGGCGGCGGCCGGCGGTCACGAAGGCGGCGGCAGTGGACGCGGCGGCCGGCGGCGCGGTGGCGGTGGCGGGCAGATGAACATGGCCGGCGGCGCCGGGGGCTTCGGCGGCAATATCGGCGGCAGCGTGCCGTTCGGCGAGGGCGGACGGACGGCCCACGCAGGCGGGCCCGGGGGCGCCTCGCGCTTCGGCCTGGGGGGTGGCGGCCGGCCGGTGATGATTCACCTGCGCTTCACCAACCGGACAAACGCGAAGGTGGATCTTTATATCAACGACTTCGTTTCGCCCCTCGGCAACTTCGCCGTGCGGCCGGAAATGCTCACGCTGGAGCCGGGACAGTCGCTCGAGACCGAGCCGATGACCTCGCAGCTCGCGGGATCGTTCACGGAGGCGATGGCCACGCTCGTGTTGCGCCTCAACGGCAAAACCGAGAAGCAGGTGCTCTCCTTGAAGCAGGTGGTGGCGGCGGCAGGGAACGACGAGCCGCATCCGTGATTGCAGGGCTGCTGCCTGCCGGCGGGGCGTTGCGTGCGCGCCCTCCGCGCTATGCCCCGAAGCCGCCGAGGTCCTGGATCTCGTCGGAATTAAACGTGAGCCGCCCCTGCCCCGGGCGCCCGAACGAACACCGCATCATCGCGCGGGCCACGACCGCGGCCTGGATGCTGCGGTATTTGCGCAGGCGGCCCACCAACAGCGGATCCACGAGCCAGAGTATCGCGGCGAGCAACCGCTCACCCGTCCGGGGTCGCGCGCGCCGGCCCAGCAGGAGGCTCGGCCGGAAAATCGCGAGCGTCGCGAAGTCGAGCACCGCCAGCGCGTCCTCCGTCTCGCCCTTGACGCGATTGTAGAACACCCGGGACGCCGCATCGGCGCCGAGGGCCGACACGACGAAAAACCGCCGGGCGCCCGCGCGCTGCGCCGCCCAGGCAAACGCCAGCACCGCGGCATGGTCCACGGCCCGGAATGCGTCGCGGGAGCCCGCCGCGCGGATCGTGGTGCCGAGACAGCAAAAGGCGTCATCGCACTGCAAGTCCGCGCCGGGTTTCTCCAGCGCCGCGAAATCGACGGTCACGGCCACCAGTTTCGGATGGTCCACATCAAGCGGCCGGCGCCCGACCGCCACGACGCGGTCGTATTCGGTCGCCGCCAGCAACTGCGCCAGCAGTTCGCCGCCCACCAACCCGCTCGCCCCGGCTATCAATGCAGTCGCCATGCCCGGCCAGCGTTGCGGGGCAACCAACGAGCGCAACCCTGGAGCGACCGCCAGCCAGCGCCGCCCACGGCGGGCGACATGTCACGTAATACGTGACATTCCGTTTTTCGGGCGGTGCGGGGCACGCCCCGAATCGCCTGCCAGCAGGCTCCTGCAGTTGCGCGGTTCGAACTCAAGAAGGGATCGCGCCGCGCCAATTCGGACAGAGCACAATCGTTCCCGTTTCCGGGAAAAAGGGGCTGGCCGCGGGCTGCGGGAATTCAGCCCGATCTTCGGGGAGTTCACCGTTCCAAGGTTGCGCCGCGGCGCCGGCGGGGTAGGTTGCGCGCATGAAAAAGCTCGTCGAACTGAACGATGAGACTTACGCGGCCCTGCAACGGCTCGCGGCGGCCAAGAACCTGACGCCCGCCGAGGTGATCGCCGCGATGGTCAACGTGGGCCGTCCCCCGCTCGGCGGCGACCACCTGCTCTTCTATCTCACCAGCGCGGAGTTTCCGGCCGCGGCCGACCCGACCGAGCGCTACCTGGCACTGCTCGCGTGGTGCGCCACCCACTACGCCACGGATTTCGCCGACTTCATTTCGCACCAGGAAAGCGGCCTGCACTACCTGACGTTCAATCGCGACGAGATCAACGAGGTGCGCGCCCGCAACCACGCGCGCCAGATCGACGGCACGCAGTTCTGGGCGGTCATGACCATCGACGAAGCCACGCGCCGGCGCTTCGTGTGCCGGCTGCTCGAGTTCATCGGCTGCCACGACGAGACCGTGGTGCAGGCCTGCCGCTCGCTCGGTTTCGCGGAGCCCGCGGGTTTCCGGCGGTTGAGCGCCTGACCCACGCCGTCCGGCGGGCGGGGGCGATGATTCCATCCAAGTGGAGGGCCCAGCTCCGGCTGGGCCGGCGAGGGCGATATCGCGTTCGCGGCCCAGCCGGAGCCGGGCCCTCCACATAATTTGGATTGTCCGCCCTTCCCCCGCCCTCAACTCTTGCCGCGTGAGCGAGCCCATTCCTCCGCCTGAAACAAAGCGGCGCGACTTCCGGAATTTCCTGGCGTCGGTGCGCTATGCCGTGGAGGGCTTCTGGGCCGCGGTGCGGCACGAGCCCTCATTCCGCGAGGATCTGATCTTCGTCGCGTTTTTGACGCCGTTCGCCGTCATCCTGCCCGTCAACGCCGTGTCGACGGCCGTGATGATCGCATCGCTGTTCCTGATCGTCATTGCCGAGCTCCTGAATTCCGCGATCGAGTGGACGATCGACGACATCTCCCTCGAAAAGCGCCCGTTTGCGAAGCGCGCGAAGGACATGGGCAGCGCGGCGGTCTTCATCGCCTACATCAACTGCATCACCGTCTGGGGCCTGATCCTGTATTCCAACTGGGACCGCATCGCGAAGCTGGAATTCCTCCGCTGGCCGCCGCCGTTCCTGCCCTGACGGCGCCCGGCGCCGTCATTTGAAATCTCAAATTTGAAATTTGCGAGGCGGGCGAAGCCCGCTAGCGCATGCGCCCGAAGAACCACGCCGCGAGCCCCGTCATCGCCAGGTTCGGCATCAGGGCCGCCCACATCGGCTCGACCAGGCCGCGGCCGCCGAGGACGGTCGAGAGGTTGGTCAGGATGTAGTAGAGAAAGAAAAGCCCGATGGATTTGGAGACGCCCACCGCGGGGCTGACGCGCACGCCCGAGACGGCAAACGGGATGGCGATCGCGATGATGATGAGCGGCCCGATGGTCGCGAAGAGCAGGCTGTAATAGCGCACCTCGTAGCTCAGCACCTTGGGATCGTTCTCGTGGCGGAAAAACTCCGTGATCCGGCGGAGTTCAAAGAAGGACAGGTCGCCCGCCCGGCGGTCGATGAGCAGCATCAGGGTCGGATCCTCGTGATAGTCCTTCATGATCCTGGTTTGGAACGCCACCGGCCGCACCAATTCCCCGCGGTCCGCATCGAAGGTGGTTTCGCGACCGTCCTTGAAAACCCAGCCGCCGTGGTCCGGATCGTAATGCCCCTCGCGGGCCACGATGCGACTGAGCTCGCGCCGCGTCTTGTCGAGCTGTGACACGGAGATCCCGTAGGCCGTCCCCGTGAAGCGGCTGTAGCGGTTGATGAACCACAGGCGGTGCTCGCGCTGGTTGTCGAACGTGACGGCCGACACCACGCCGATCGTGCCGCCCGGGACGGCCGCGGCCTCGGCGGCCTGGGCCTCGGCGCGGAACTGCATGCCTTCCTTCAGGCTGCGCGAGGCCTCGACCGACCACGGCACCACCTTGGCATTCAGGAGCAGCGACACGCCGCAGAGCCCGATGCCGGCCAGCCACAGGGAGCGCGTCGTCGCGAAAATATTCAGGCCCGCGGCGCGCACGGCCGTGAGCTCGTTGTTGCGGTGGAGCTTGCTCAGCACAAAGAGCAGCGACAACAGCATCGACAGCGGGAGCACGATCGAGAAGGAGCTCGGCATCTGGGTCGCGTAGTAGAGCGCCATGTCGCCCGCGCTGGCCCCGACCTCCTTCAAGTCGCGAAAATCGTCGTAGAGCGCCGCCATCAGCAGCAGGCCCATGGTCGCCGCCAGCAGCAGGCCGAGCATCTTCAGCCATTCAGCCAGGAGGTAGCGGTCGAAAAGTTTCATGCGGGTCAGGGCTGAGACAACCAGCCGGGCGGGCGGTGGCAAAGCCGAATCGATGGATGAGGCCGGAACAACTCCTGCTGCAGGCCGCTCCCATAGCCCGGCAGTTGCAGGTTGAAAGCGCCGCCCGGCTTCTTTTCACTTCCCGCCCTTCCCCCATGCCCACCCGCCTTCTGTTCCCGGCGTTCCAGTCCCTTGTCAGTGCCAGCCTGTTGTTGGTTTCGGTTGCCGCGCAGGAAACCATCAAGGTCGGCGAATTCGCCTCCCTCACGGGCAAGGAAGCGGTCTTCGGACAGAACGCCCACAAGGGCACCCTGCTGGCCATCGAGGAAATCAACGCCGCGGGCGGCGTCCTGGGCCGCAAGCTCGAGCTGATCACCGAGGACAACCAGTCGAAGGCCGGCGAATCCGCCACCGTGGTCAAGAAACTCATCTCGCGCGACAAGGTCGTGGCCGTCCTCGGCGAAATCGTTTCCGGCCGCACCCTCGAGGCCGCCCCCATCGCCCAGCAGGCGAAGATCCCGCTGATCTCCCCCGGCGCCACCAACGTGGCCGTCACCACCAAGGGCAATTACATCTTCCGCGTCTGCTTCATCGACGACTTCCAGGGCACCGTGATGGCGAAGTTTGCCGCCGAGTCGCTGAAGTTGAGGAACGTCGCCATCCTCTCGTCCGTCTCCTCCGCCCAGGCCGTCGGCCTCGCCAAGTATTTCCGGGAGGGTTTCGCCGCCCAGGGGCGGGCGATCGCGATCGACCAGAAATACGGCGAAGGCGACAAGGACTTCCGCGCGCAGCTCACCGCGATCAAGTCCGCCGGCGCCGACGGCATCTTCGTGCCGGGCTACTACGCCGAGGCCGCGCTGATCTGCAAACAGGCGCGGGAACTCGGCCTCACCGTCCCGATGTTCGGCGTCGACGGCTGGGAATCCCCCGAGTTGATCCAGATCGGCGGCGCCGCGGTCGAGGGCACGTATTTCTCCACCCACTACTCCGTGGACAACCAGTCGAAGGACGTCGTCGCCTTCAACGAGCGCTTCAAGCAGCGCTGGGGCATCGACTCGAACGCGTTGTCCGCCCTCGGCTACGATTCCGCCATGGTCCTCGCCGACGCCATCAGGCGCGCCGGCACGACCGAGGGCCCGAAGTTGCGCGACGCCCTCGCCGTCACCAGGGATTTCGAGGGCGCAACCGGCCGCATCACTTTCGATGCGCAGCGCAATCCCACCAAATCCGCGGTCGTCCTCACCGTGAAGAACGGTCGTTATGCCTTTGTCCAGGACGTCCATCCCTGATTTCCATCTCCTCATGAAGACACCCGCCCACGGCGCCCAAAATTCCAAAACCCAAAGCTCCAAACTCCAAATAAATCCCATGAACAAAACCTCCAATTCCCTGTTTGGCCTTTGGCGCTTTGGCGTTTGGCGTTTGGCCTTCGCCGCCTTGATTTCAGCGACGGTCGCGCAAGCGGCCGGCGAAGCCCCCATCAAGCTCGGCGAGTATGCCTCGCTGACCGGCAAGGAAGCCGGTTTCGGCCAGACCTCGCACCAAGGTGTCGTGCTGGCGCTCGAGGAAATCAACGCCGCCGGCGGGGTGCTCGGCCGCCCGCTCGAGCTGGCCTATGAGGACAACCAGACGAAACCGGGCGAGTCCGCCACGGCCGTGAAGAAATTGATCTCCCGCGACAAGGTGGTGGCCCTGATCGGCGAGGTCTCCTCCGGCCGCTCGCTGGAGGCCGGCCCGATTGCGCAGCAGGGCAGGGTCCCGATGGTCGCGCCCGCCGCCACCAACCCGAAGGTCACGCAAACCGGCAATTATATTTTCCGCGTGTGCTTCATCGATCCCTTCCAGGGCACCGTGATGGCGAAGTTCGCGAAGGAGGACCTGAAGGCGAAGCGCGTGGCCATCCTCTCCAGCGTGTCCAACGCCTACAGCCTCGGCCTGGCCAAGTTCTTCAAGGAAACCTTCATCCCCGGCGGCGGCGAGGTCGTCGCGGAGAAAAACTTCTCCGAGGGCGACAAGGATTTCCGCGCGCAGCTCACGGCCGTGAAGGCCGCCGGGGCGGACGCGGTCTTCGTGCCCGGCTACTACACCGAGTCCGCCCTCATCGTGCGCCAGGCGCGCGACCTCGGCCTGACGATGCCGTTCTTCGGCGGCGACGGCTGGGAGGACGAACAGCTCCTCAAGATCGGCGGCGAGGCGATGAACGGCTGCTATTATTCCACGCATTTCTCGGCCGAGAACACCGACCCGGTCGTCGCCGCCTTCACCGCCAAATACAAGGCCCGCTGGAACAACGAGACCCCCGGCGCGTTCTCCGCGCTCGGCTACGATGCCGTGTATGTGATTGCCGACGCCATCAAGCGCGCCGGCGGCACCGAGGGCCCGAAGCTGCGCGACGCGCTGGCGGCCACCAAGAACTTCGCCGGCGTCACGGGCGCGACGACCATCGACAAGGACCGCAATGCCTCCAAGCCCGCCACCATCATTGCGATCAAGGGCGGCAAGGCGACGTTCTTCAAGACCGTCGCGCCGTAACGGCGCGAAAGCTCCAAACGCCGCAAAAAACTCCAATCATCATGAATCAGGGTCGATTCTCGTCCGGGTCTGGCTTTTTGAAAATGGGAGCCTGGAGCCTGATGATCGCGGCCCTGGTCGCGGCGGCCCGGGCCGGGGAAGACCCGATCCGGGTCGGCCAATACGGTGCGTTCTCCGGCAAGGAGGCGGCCTTCGGCACCGCGGCGCGCAAGGGCGTCATCCTCGCCTTCGACGAAATCAACGCCGCGGGGGGCGTGCTCGGCCGCAAGCTCGAGCTGCTGACCGAGGACAACCAGTCCAAGGCCGGCGAGTCCGCGACGATCGCCAAGAAGTTCGTCTCGCGGGACAAGGTTGTCGCCGTCCTCGGCGGCAACCCGTCCACCAATTCGCTCGAGGCCGCGCCGATCCTGCAAAAGGCGAGGATCCCGATGATCGCGATCTCCTCGACCAACCCGCGCGTGACCGAGATGGGCAACTTCATCTTCCGCGTCTGCTTCATCGATCCGTTCCAGGGCGCGGTCCTGGCGAAATTCGCCCGGGAAACGCTCCACGCCAGGCGCGCCGCGATCATCACGTCCGTCAACAACCCCTACAGCGTCGGCATCTCGAAGGTGTTTCGCGAGAAGTTCACCGCGAGCGGCGGCGAGGTCGTGATCGAGCAGCGCCACAGCGAGGGCGACAAGGACTTCCGCGCCCAGCTCACCGCGATCAAGGCCGCGGGCGTCGACTGCATTTTCCATTCGAGCAACTACACCGAGGGGGCGCTCATCTGCATCCAGGCGCGCCAGCTCGGCTTCACCGGCCCGCTCTTCGGCGGCGACGCCTGGGAGGCGCCGCAACTGATCGAGATCGGCGGCAAGGCGGTCGAGGGCGTCTATTATTCCACGCATGCCTCGCCGGAATCCACCGCGCCCGAGATGCAGAACTTCATCAAAAAGTTCCGCGCCCGCTGGGACGGCGAAATGCCCGACAGCATCGCGGCGCTGGGCTACGATGCCGCCCGCCTCCTGTTCGACGCCCTGAAGCGCGCCGGCACGACGGACAGCACCGCCCTGCGCGAGGCCATTGCCGCGACCAGGGATTTTTCCGGCGCCACCGGCCGCATCACGATCGACGCCGACCGCAACGCGACGAAGTCCGCGGTGATCCTGACGGTGAAGGACGGGAAGTTCGTGTACGTCGAGACGGTCGATCCCTGATACAGTCGATGGTCAAGAGTCCAGGGGCCAGAGCCCATGCATGTTTAAATTCGAAAAACTCACCGTCTGGCAAAAATCCCTTGTTTTCGCTGACCTGGTCTATGCCGCCACCCGGTCGTTTCCGGTCGATGAACGGTTCGGCCTCACCAATCAATTACGCCGTGCGGCGACCTCCATCGGTTCGAACATTGCGGAAGGGTCCGCGCGACCTGATCCTGATTTCAGCCGCTTTATTGGATATGCCACCGGTTCACTTTATGAAGTCGTTACCCAAGCTTATATAGCCAGGAACCAAGGTTTCCTGCCGGACGACCTATTCGTGCGCATTCATGCCGACGCGGAGGAAATAGGCCGGATGCTGAGTGGGCTCCGCCATAGCCTGACCGGACCAAATAACGCCCGAAGTTGAAAAGCTCTGGACTCTCGGCTCTCAACTCTCAGCTTTTACCCGCTTGTCCGAATTTCTCCAGCAGCTACTGAATGGCCTTTCCCTCGGCGCGATTTACGCGCTCATCGCGCTCGGGTACACGATGGTTTATGGCGTCCTGCGCTTCATCAACTTCGCGCATTCGGACGTGTTCATGGTCGGCGCCTTCATTGGCTACTACATCGGCAAGCTGGTGCCGGAAAACACCATTTGGGGCGGCTTGGTCGTCCTGGTCGCGGCCATGGCCGGCTGTGCGCTGCTGGGCATGATCATCGAGCGCCTGGCCTACCGGCCGCTGCGCGGGGCCCCCACCCTCAACGTCCTCATCACCGCCATCGGCGTCTCGCTCCTGCTGGAATATTCCGGCCAGGTGTTCTTTGGCGCGACGCCGCGGACGTTCCCCTCGGTGTTCCCGTCCACCAACTTCACCTTCGGCGACCTCGTCATTTCCTCCAACCAGATCGTCGTCATCGTCGTGACCGCCCTGCTGATGCTGGGGCTGCAGTTCATCGTTTATCGCACGAAGATCGGCACCGCGATGCGGGCCGTGTCGCTGAATCCCAAGGCCGCCCAACTGGTCGGGGTGAACAACGACATCGTCATCTCGTTCACCTTCGGCCTCGGCTCGGCGCTCGCGGCGGCCGGCGGCATTCTCTACGCGCTCAATTATCCGTCGATTGACCCGCTGATGGGCGTGATGCCCGGCCTGAAGGCCTTCGTCGCCGCCGTGCTTGGCGGCATCGGCAACGTCCCGGGCGCCGCGCTCGGCGGCCTGCTCCTCGGCACGGTCGAGACGTTCGTGAACGGCAGCCAGTGGTCGACCTACAAGGACGCCATCGCCTTCGCGATTCTCATCATCATCCTCCTCTTCCGCCCGGCGGGCCTGCTGGGCAAGGTCAGCGTCGAGAAGGTCTGACCATGCAAGGCAAGTTGAGAGCTGAGAGCTTAGAGCTGAGAGTCCAACCCGGACTCCCGGCGATCCGCTTCCTTGCTCTCAACTCTCAGCTCTCAACTCTCAGCTAGCTCCCCATGCCGCGCCCGCATCTTTATCTGATCATCGCGCTGGCGGCCGCCTATGGCTTGTCGCATTTCTCCGACCGGATCGATCCGTACTACCTCGACGTCCTGATCGGCATCGGGATCAACGTCATCCTCGCGGTCTCCCTCAACCTGGTGAATGGCTACACCGGCCAGTTCTCGCTCGGCCACGCGGGCTTCATGGCGGTCGGCGCCTACGGGGCGGCCGCGGTCTCGCTCTTTCTCGGGCCCAAAATGCTCGGCGAGGAGGGCGGCACCGCATTCCAGCAGGGCCTCATGTTCCTCGCCGCCCTGACCGCCGGCGGCCTGGGGGCGGCGCTGGCCGGCCTGGCCGTGGGCATCCCGTCGCTGCGCCTCAAGGGCGATTACCTGGCGCTCGTCACGCTCGGCTTCGGGGAAATCATCCGCGTGATCTTTCAAAACGTCGAGGTGCTCGGCGGCGCCCTCGGCCTCAACGGCATCCCGGCCTACACCTCGATCTTCTGGGTGCTGGCCTTCGTGGCCCTCGCGGTCTTCACCGTCACCTGCCTCGTCCACTCCACCTACGGCCGCGGCTTCCTCGCCACGCACGACGACGAGGTCGCGTCGGAAGCCGTCGGCCTCAACACCACGCGCTACAAGATCGTCGCCTTCGTCATCGGCGCGTTCTTCGCCGGCGCGGCGGGCGGACTCTACGGCCATTTCAAAATGACGATCACGCCGACGGGCTTCGATTTCACGAAGAGCATCGAGATCGTCGTCATGGTCATCCTCGGCGGCATGGGCAACACCATCGGCGTCATCCTCGCGGCCATCCTCCTCACGCTCCTGCCGGAGGTCCTGCGCCCGATCGCGGAATACCGCATGATCATCTATTCGCTCCTGCTGATCGTCCTCATGATCGTGCGCCCGCAGGGCTTGTTTAACCTCAAGTTCGGGAAGACCAAGCTCTGATGGCCGCCCTCCTCCAACTCGACAAGGTCACGATCAAGTTTGGCGGCCTCACGGCCGTCAATGCGGTCGACTTCACCGTGGGCGACGGCGAGCTCTGCGGCCTCATCGGGCCCAACGGCGCGGGCAAGACCACCGTGTTCAACCTCATGACCGGCGTCTATCAGCCGACGTCGGGCGCCGTGACCTTCAACGGCCAGCCGCTCGCCGGCCTCCGCGTGAACGAAATCGTCGAGCTCGGCATCGCGCGCACTTTCCAGAACATCCGGCTCTTCGGCTCGCTGTCCGTTTTCGACAACGTCCGCGTCGCCTGCAACCTGCACCGCGAGACCGGGGCCGTCCACTCGCTCATCCGCATGGGCGCCTTCCGGCGCGACGAGGCGGCCGTCGCCCGGCGCGTCGAGGAGCTGCTTGAAATCTTCAACCTCGGCCGCTTTCGCGACGCCCCGGCCAGGAGCCTGCCCTACGGCGAGCAGCGGCGGCTCGAGATCGTCCGCTGCCTCGCGACCAGGCCGAAGCTTCTCCTCCTCGACGAGCCGGCCGCCGGCATGAACCCAACGGAGAAGGTCGACCTCGTCCGCCTGATCCAGCAGGTGCAGAAGCAATACAAGCTGTCCGTGCTTCTGGTGGAGCATTCCATGAAGGTCGTCATGGGCGTCTGCCAGCGCATCGCCGTCCTCGACTACGGCGTGAAGATCGCCGAGGGTAACCCGCTCGAGATCCAGTCGAACCCGAAGGTCATCGAGGCCTACCTGGGGGAGGACCACCAAAAGTCGCTCTCCCATCACTGATCGGTTGCCCGCGAACCACGCTAATCTCCGCGAATGAAATCCCTTTCCCAGCACCGTCTCGGCCCCAAAATCCGGGTGGTCCCACTCATCCCCAATTCGCGTTTATTCGCGTAATTCGCGGGCACTCCTCCGAATGCTGACCGTCAAAAACCTCGAAGTCTGCTACGGCGCGATCAGCGCGCTGCGGGACGTGTCGTTCACCATCGAGGCCGGGCGGATCGTCACGCTCATTGGCGCCAACGGCGCGGGCAAGACCACCACCCTGCGCACGATCTCCGGGCTGCTCCGCGCCAAGCGCGGCGAGATCACCTTCAAGGGCGAGAACATCGCCAGGCTGCCCCCGCACCAGATCGTGGCCCGCGGGCTCTGCCATGTGCCCGAGGGGCGCATGGTGTTTTCCAATCTTTCCGTCGACGAAAACCTCTCGATGGGCGCCTACCTGCAGACCGACAAGGCGAAGATCGCCCGGAACCGCGAGTACGTGTTCAGCGTGTTCCCGCGCCTGAAGGAACGCCTCACGCAGGCCGCCGGCACGCTGTCGGGCGGTGAACAACAAATGCTGGCGATCGGCCGCGCGCTCATGGGCGACCCGAAACTGCTGATGCTCGACGAGCCGTCGCTCGGCATCGCGCCGAAGCTCATCAGCACCATTTTCGAAAAGATCGTGGAGATCAACAAGGCCCACGGCATCACGATCCTGCTCGTCGAGCAGAACGCCAACCTCGCCCTCGAGATCTCGCACGACGCCTACGTCCTCGAAACCGGCGTGGTCGCGATGCAGGGCCCGTCCGCGCGACTGCGGGCGAACCCGGAGCTGAAGGCAGCGTATTTGGGCGGGTGATTTGAGGTAAGCCCAACCCGCTTTCGGTCGAAGCGGTTGCGGAAATTGAAGCAGCAGCCGTCGTCAGACGGCTGGCGCCAGCGGTCTCACGACCGCTGCTCCATCAAGACGCGCCGCTTCCCTCTGACTGTCCGTTAAACTGTTCAGTTGCTGCGGCGAGCCGCGGAGGACAGCGTTTGAACCCCCCCTTATGAAAACCCCGCGCGCGCTGGTTGTCCTCCTGTCCTGCCTGGTTGCCGGCGTCCCGCTGGCCGCCGCCGATTCGCCGTGGCCGCAGGTCACCGCGGAGAACAAGCCCTGGGTGCGCTGGTGGTGGCCGGGCAGCGGCGTCGACCGGGCGAGTCTCACGCAGGAACTCGAGCGCTTCCAGGCGGCGGGCCTGGGCGGCGTCGAGATCACGCCGATCTACGGCGCCCGGGGCTACGAGGACCGCTACATTGATTTTCTGTCGCCGAAATGGATGCAAATGCTCGAGCACACCGGCCGCGAAGGCCGGCGCCTCGGGCTCGGCGTGGACATGGCCACCGGCACCGGCTGGCCCTTCGGCGGGCCGTGGGTCGCGCCAGCCGATGGCTCCGCCCGCCTGACCCTGCAGAACGAACAACTCACCGGCACCCCGACCAGGATGGTCGTCAAGCGCGCCGCCCCCGGCAACGAGGGGCTCGTGGTCGACCCGTATTCAACCGGCGCCCTCGAGCGCTACCTCGCGCCGTTCAGCCAGGCCTTCGCCAATTTTCCCGCGGGGCTCGTGCGCAGCCAGTTTCATGACTCCTTCGAATACTACAACTCCGAGTGGACCCCGAGCCTGCCGGCCGTCTTCCGGGAAATGCACGGCTACGACATCCAGGCCTTCGCGGGCATTTTGAAGGGCGGCCAGCCCGCGGACCCGGACGTCGTCGCCCGCGTCAAAAGCGACTACCGCGAAACCCTCGCGAAACTGCACCTCGATTACCTGAAGACCTGGGCGAAGTGGTCGCACGACCACGGCTTCAAGGTTCGCAACCAGTCGCACGGCGCGCCCGCCAACCTCCTCGATCTCTACGGCGCCGTGGACATCGCCGAGACCGAGTCCTACGGCTCCACGCCGTTCCCGATCCCCGGCCTGCGCCGCGATCCCGCCGACGTGCGCACGGATCAGGACGTGCCCGAGCCGCTCGTCATGCGCATGGCCTCGTCCGCCAGCCACGTCATGGGCCATCCGCTCACCTCCAGCGAGACCTGCACCTGGCTGCGTGAGCACTGGAAGGTCGCCCTCGCCTACACCAAGCCCGAGATCGACCACCTGCTGGTCAACGGCATCAACCACATCTTTTATCACGGCGCCGCCTTCTCGCCGCAGGACGCGCCGTGGCCGGGCTGGCTCTTCTACGCGTCCACCCAGTTCAACCCGCGCAACACCTGGTGGCAGGAGTTCGGCGAACTCAATGGTTACGTCGCCCGCGTCCAGTCCATCCTCCAGCGCGGCTCGCCCGACAACGAGATCGTCATCTACTGGCCCAACGCCGACCTGTGGGACGCCACCACGGGCCCGCTCATGCAACAGCTCGGCGTGCACGACGTGAAGTGGCTCACCGCGCAACCCGCCGGCCTGCTGGCGCGAAAGCTTCTCGAGACCGGCTATGGCTTCGACTACATCTCCGATGCCCAACTCGCCGCGAGCAAGTCGCTCGCCGGCGGCACGCTGCAAACCCCCGGGGGCACGCCGTACCGCGTGGTCCTGGTGCCCACCACGCGCCGCATGCCGGTCGCGACCCTCCGCAAACTGGCAACCCTGGCCCGCGAAGGCGTCAGGGTGATCTTCCAGCAATTGCCGGAGGATGTGCCGGGCTACGGCCGGCTGGAGACGCGCCGCGGGGAATTCAAACAGGAGCTGGCCATCCTCGTCAGCGACCGGCGGGCGGACATCGTTGGCTCGCCCGACCCGGCCATGCTCCTCGCGCCGCACCACGGGCTGGCCAGGATGGCTCACCGCGAACCGCTCGCCGAAACCGGCGTGAGTTTCCTCCGCCGGCAATATGAGGACGGCTACGTCTACTTCCTCGCCAATCTGACGGGGCAGGCCTTCGAGGGCTGGGTGAAGCTCGGCCGGCCCGCGGCCTCCGTCCTGCAAATGGACCCCCGCCGCGGCGACTCCGGCGTTGCAACGGTCCGCCAGCGCGACGGCGCCGCCGAGGTGTTTGTGCAAATCGCGCCGGGCGAATCGTTTTTCCTCAGGACGCGGGACCGCGGCGCGTTTGCCGGCGAGGCGTGGCGCCATGGGCATGAGGGCGCGGCCGCGTTCGTGTTGGACGGCGATTGGAAAGTCACCGCCGTGCGGGGCGGCCCCGAGTTGCCCCCGGCCTTCGTGCAACATGGCTTCGGCTCGTGGACCGCGCAGGGCGGCGAGTGGGAGCGCTTCGGCGGCACCGCGCGCTTCGAACAGGAGTTCACTTTGCCTGCGGGCGCCAAGGCCGACGACTGGGTGCTCGATTTGGGCGGAGTGCGCGAAAGCGCCCGCGTCATCGTCAACGGCACCGCGGCGGACGTCGTCTGGTCGCTGCCCTTGCGCACGAAGATCGGTCACCTGCTCAAGCCCGGCAGAAACACGCTGGCGCTCGAGGTCACCAACCTCGCCGCGAACCGCATCCGCGACCTGGACAGGCGCAAGGTGGATTGGAAGATCATGCGCGAAATCAATTTCGTGAACATCAACTACAAGCCGTTCGATGCCTCGAATTGGGACCTCATGCCGTCGGGCTTGGTGGGACCGGTGAAGCTCATCCCGCTGCAGACCTTCGCGCCCTGATACTCCGCCGTTAGGTGGCGGTCTTCCCGCGCAACACACCCCGCCCTTCGGGCAATAGCCTCCGCCGGGCGTACGGCTCTCCAGTCCCCCTCGAGAGGGGATCTTCGCTGGCGCCACGTCTGGATCCCCTCTCGAGAGGGGTGGCGCGCAGCGCCGGGGTGTGTTCAGCACGTAACGCCGGGGCCCCGAGATGGAACGCGGCCTCCGCGCGCATCCTCAGGATGCGCGCGCCGCCCCAACCGTCGCGCCCCACCCCCTGCTTGCGAACACCGGCCGATCCGTCCACTTTCCACGCCATGAAACCCCAGTTCCTCCTTCCCCTCGCCGGCCTGCTGGCTGTGCAGGCCATGGCCCTCGTGATCGACGTCAACCTGCCCTTCAAGAACCTGCAGTTGAAAAACGGCCTGGCGTTTTCCGACGTTGTCGTGCGCAGCGTCAACACCACCGCGGGAACAGCCATGCTTCTGGTGGACAAGGATCTCGTCAGCGTGCGCACCTCGCAGCTGCCCGATGAGGTGACCGCGCGATTGAAGGAACTGACTCCAACGCAAACACCCGACGAAGTCGCCGAGGCCAAGGCGCAGGAGGCGGCCAGCCGGAAACTCGCTGCCGAGCGGGCCGAGCGCCGGCAGCGCATCGCGGAGGAAGAGGCCCAGGCGATCCGCACCGCGAGTCGCAACCTCAACGTCAAGGCCGCTGCCGAAAAGGCCGCCAAGTATGAGGGCCTGCCCGACGAGGTCGCCAAATTCGCCGAACAACGCGCCCGGGCCTACTTCCGCTATCAGGCTGATCCGCATTCCAACATCGGCGCGGTGGTCAATTCGGACCTCTACCTCGAAAATCCCGAGCCCGTGCCCGGCTGGGGTGGTCGTTACCGGGTGGAGGGCGTCGCCTACCGCCAATATATTAATAACCAGTCCAGCGGCTTCGGCCGCGACGGCCAGGAGTTCGAAATCCTCATTCAGACCCACGAGCACAAGAAGCCGGAGCTTGTGGAGATCAGGATCAAGTAGGATTCCGATCGGCGGTTTTAAGGAGCAGCCGTCGTCAGACGGCTGGCGCCAGCGGTCTGACGACCGCTGCTCCTTTCGATCCGGCCCGTCGACCAGCGGACCTGCTCCTTTCCTCCCCCTTGATTTTTCCCGCAGGCCAACTAGGTTGGCCGCCCTTTTCTTCAATCATGTCCACCGCCACACCGCAGAAGTTCGAGTTCCAAGCCGAGATCAAGCAGCTCCTGGATATTGTCATCCATTCGCTCTACACGGAGAAGGAGATCTTCGTCCGCGAGCTGGTGTCCAACGCGTCCGACGCCCTGGAGAAGCTCCGCCATACCCAGTTGACCGAGAAGGACATCTTCGGGGACCAGGCGCTGGAGATCAACGTCACCACCGACGACAAGGCGAAGACCCTCACGATCCAGGATTACGGCATCGGCATGACCCGCGCCGAACTGATTGAAAATCTCGGCACCATCGCCCACTCGGGCTCGAAGGCCTTTTTGAAGGCCCTCGGCGAAGGCGGCGCCAAGAACAGCAACCTCATCGGCCAGTTCGGCGTGGGCTTTTATTCCGCCTTCATGGTCGCCAAGTCCGTGAAGGTTTACTCGCATTCCTACAAGGCCGGCGAACCCGGCCACGTCTGGTCGAGCGATGGCTCCGGCAGCTACGAAATCGAGGAGGCCGCCGACGTCTCCCGCGGCACGAAGATCGTCGTCGAACTGAAGGACGACTGCGCCGAATACGCCACCGAGGGCCGCATCAAGGACATCGTCGAGCGCTACAGCGCGTTCGTGTCGTTCCCGATCAACGTCAACGGCAAGCGCGTCAACACCATCCAGGCCCTCTGGCTGCGTTCCAAGAACGAGATCAAGGACGAGGAATACACCGAGTTCTACAAGTTCCAGTCGCATGCCTACGACGAGCCGCTGCTGCGCCTGCATTTCTCGGCCGACGCGCCGCTCTCGATCAACGCCCTCCTATTCGTCCCGCAGGAAAACACCGAGCGCTTGGGCTTCGCGCGCTTCGAGCCGGGCGTCGCCCTCTATTGCCGCAAGGTGCTCATCGACGCCGCGCCGAAGGATTTGCTGCCGGAGTGGCTGCGCTTCCTCAAGGGCGTCGTGGACAGCGAGGATCTCCCGCTGAACATTTCGCGCGAGACGATGCAGGACAAGGCCCTGCTCGACAAACTCGGCAAGGTCATCACCAAGCGCTTCCTCAAGTTCCTCGACGAGGAGGCCACCCAGCGTCCCGACGGCTACGTGAAGTTCTATTCGCAGTTCGGCATCTTCCTCAAGGAGGGCGCCGCCCTCGACTTCACGCACAAGGACCAGCTGCTGAAGCTCCTGCGTTTCGAATCGTCGCTGACCGACAAGACCAAGCAGACCTCGCTCGCGGACTACGTCTCGCGCATGGGCGCCGACCAAAAGGAAATCTATTACCTCGTCGGCAAGGACCGCACCGTCATCGAGAGCGGCCCCTACCTGGAGGCCTTCAAGGCGCGCAACCTCGAGGTGCTGTTCTGTTACGAGCCGGTCGACGAGTACGTGATGAACAACGTGCGCGAGTTCGACGGCAAGAAGATCATCTCGGCCGACCATGTGGACGTGAAGCTCAGCGACATCCCGAAGGCCGAGGGCGCGCTCAGCGAGGACGACGCCAAGAAACTCACCGACTGGCTCAAGGAAACGCTCGGCGAACGCGTCGCGGCCGTGAAGGTCAGCGACCGCCTGGTCGACTCCCCCGCGCTCGCAATCAATTCCGATGCGTTCATGTCCGCCCACATGCGCCGCATGATGAAGGCCATGAACAAGGAAGGCGCCGACCTGCCGCAGAAGGTGAACCTCGAGATCAATCCCCGCTCCGCCGTCATGAAGCGCCTCTTCGAGACGCACACTGCCGCGCCGGAGAAGGCCAAGCTCGTCGCCGAGCAGATCCTCGACAACGCCCTCATTTCCGCCGGCATGCTCGAGGACGCCACGCCGATGGTGGCACGGTTGTATAAGCTGCTGGAGACGGTTTGATCCGTTTTTCTGTAGCCGAACGCGTAAGCGTTTGGCCCCGGGCGAGCACCGAATCGGCCAAACGCTCACGCGTTCGGCTACAAATACGCAGGCACTTCTTTGGAGGGTCCAGCTCCCGCTGGACCATGGTACGCCAGCGATATCGCGCGCGCGGCCCAGCGGGAGCTGGGCCCTCCACTTTGGTCGAACAAAGCTGAAGTCCCCAAGAATCCTCAACCCCTCCTACGGCCGGTGGGTTTGACACCCACCATACAACCCGACCCCCTTTCAATTACCTGGAGACGGTTTGATCCGTTTGCCGTAGCCGAACGCGTAAGCGTTTGGCCCCGGGCGAGCATCAAATCAGCCAAACGCTCACGCGTTCGGCTACAAATACGCGGGCTTTCTTTGGAGGGTGCGCCAGCGATATCGCGCGCGCGGCCCAGCGGGAGCCGGGCCCTCCACTTTGGTCAGGCCGCGCGGATGAGCCGTGCGCGTCGCCGCCAAGCCGCCGCGCCCAAGGCGAGCAAGCCCGCGAGCGCCACGTAAGTCGACGGCTCGGGAATCGCGCTGGCCGTGACCGCGAAGGTCGCGTCGAAACCGGTGCCTCCGGAGGCAAAGGCCACGCCGCTGCCCGAGGAAGTGTAATAGGTGCCGCCCGGATAGGCATCGCCAATGGTGATGCCGACTTGCTGCGCCGTGCTGGTGTAAACCCAGTACTGGGTGTTCGGGTTGAGCACGACCCCGGGGCCAAACGAATAACTGCCCGCGAGGTAGGGGTTGCTCGTGGCGAGGAGGCCGGCACCCGACGCCAGGCTGGTGGGCGCACCAAGGTATTCCTGGTCGAAAACGTAGACGCTGCCGGCCCCCATGGGCGCGTTGCTGAGATCCAGCCACGTGAACGCGGTCATCAGGTCGGCGGTGCCATCGTTGGGCGTCAGGAACGACTGGCCGGTGAAAAGCGACGTCGAGTAAGCCAGGCCGCTGGTGTTTTGCACCAAGGGTTGCGCGAGGGCGGTGACGCCCGATAACGCGAGGAGCAGCGGCAACAAAGCCGCGGGGAGGGAGCGGAGTTTCATAGTGCGCAGGTGTGTTTCAGGAAGATGCCGGTCGCGCGACGGCGACGCCAAACCACCGTGCCGAGCGCGGCCAGACCCGTCAGCGCGGCATAAGCGGAGGGCTCGGGAATCGCCGGCGCCACATCCGTCACGGAGATCACGCCGGTGGAAGCGAACGCCGTGGTGTCCCAATAAAGCCCGGAGGTGAGCGCCGTGCCGTTGAAATCCAGGAAGCTGATGTCGCCGGCCGTGCCCCACGTGAGCAGGTTGAAGCTGTCACCGACCGAGGGCATGAAGCCATTGACCAGCGTGAGGCGAATCGAGCCCTCGCTGCTGAAGGTGCCGCCGATGTCGAGGGCGTCGTATTGCGTGCCTCGCGCCAGCCCGCCGATCTCGAATTCGATGATGCCCGCGCCTCCTCCCAGCGTCACGCTTCCCGGCAGCGCGATCAGACCCACGCCGTCGCCCGGGGAATACAGCCCGTTCACCTGAAGGTTGCCGGTGAACGTTCCCGCGCCCGTGAGGATGCCGTCGGCACCGATCGTCACATGGCCGCTACCCAGCGCGTTGGTGCCGACGATGCGCAGCGTGCCCCCGTCGATCCACGTGCCGCCTGAGAAGGTGTTGCTGCCGGTCAGGACGAGGGTGCCCGCACCGGTCTTGCCGAGAAATCGGGGACCCGTGATCGCCCCGCTCAGCGTCAGCGTGGTCGCGGCGTTCACGACGTCGATGTTGCCACCGCCTTCGAGATGGAACTCGCGGTTGGTGGCGGCCGTGCCCCCGGTGTAGTGGAGATCACCCGGCATGGCCCCTTCGCTGTCCCACCCGAGTGTCACCCGCGAGCCCTGACCCAGCTGGCCCGCCACCCCCGCATTCGTCACCTGGCTGATGACCACGCCGTCGCCGAAAGCCTGCAGGTCGCCGGTGAAGGTATTGGTGCCGGTCAGCACCGTTCCTCCCGAGACCCTCAGCTGGTGCGCGCCGCCGGATTCGCCGATCGCGCCGGACACGGTCAGGCCGGCGTTGCGGGAGGCATCGCCTCCGATCCAGCTGTCGTTCTGCAGCACGAGGGGACCGGTGAGTTCGACGTTGCGCGCGGTCAGGTTTTCATAGTCGGGCTGGGTGAAGATCCAACCGCCATCCAACAGGAACGTTTCGCCCACCGTGAGCGCCTGCTCGAATCGCAGCCGGCCGCCGCTGGCCACGATCGTCTCGTTGCCCACCCCGGTCGCTCCGAGCGAATTCTGATGGCTCGCATAAACATCCGTTTCGATCCGGGTCTGGCCCGTGTAGGTATTGTCGCCCTGCAGGTAGATGTCACCGCCACCCGTCAGCCACAACCCGGCGCTGCCCGCGAGCGGGGCGGAAATCCTGAGCAGGGAAGCCGAGCCCGCCCCGCGAATGAATCCCTGGCCGGTGAACGTCAACGCGCCGCCGCCACTCGCGTCAATCGTCATCCCGCCGATGGGGGTGTAACCTGCCCAGATGCCCTCCACGACCACGTTGTCCGTCACGGTGACGGTCGCCGGCGCAGTGTTGTAATAGAACCGCGCAATCCCGCCGTCCGTCCAACCGGCCACGCTGGTGCCGGCGGTGTTGGCCGTCCAATTCGAGGAGGCGTGGCTCCACGTGCCGCTGCCTTGCGGGAGTCCGGGCGTGGCGCCATTGGAATCCCAATGCAGCTCGGGCGCGATGGGGTTGAGCTGGAAAACATGCGTCAACCCATCCTCCTTCATGCCCAACCCGAAAATCGTGCCGTCGTCGAGGATGCGCGTAGCCGAGTTGAGGATCGTGAATCCGCTGCCCGCCATCCTGGTGATGCCCTCGAGGCGGAGAACCTCCGTGAGGTTGGCGTCCGCGCGATAAGCCTGGTGGTAGCCCGAAGACGCATAGAACAGGTTCATCGAGCCCACGACCATGTTCTTGTCGTTGACGCCATACGCCGCGTCCATGAACAGGTAGGCGCTCGGAAACAGCGGGCTGAAGCCGGGGTCGCCCGGCCGTTGGACGAGCGAGTAGCTGTTGAGCGGGAAGGCACTCGAATATGTGGAGACCGCCCAGCCCGCGGCATTGGTGGCCGGACCCTGGATGTCCTGCGCCACGTACTGCCCAAGGTCGGAGACGGTGTAGAAATATTGGGCGGAGCCGGGCACAACCAGCGCGCCCAGCAGCGCGGCGGCGCCGGCGAGCCGGCGGCAAAGGGCAAAGGGACACGAAGGGAGTCGCATGACGTGGGTGGTTATTGCGATTTATTGACTCCGCGGGGCGTAATTACGAAAAACCTTCCCGATGACGCCGCCGGACCCCCATTCCGCCGCACCCGAACCGGGCCGGGCGGACGGCATCTTCCAGACCACCGACTGGAGCATCCTCCTCGAAGCGGGCACCGACGGCACGCGCAAGCGGCAGGCCCTCGAGAAACTCTGCCGCGCCTATTGGCGACCGGTTTATTTTTTCATTCGCCGGCTGGGCAATGACGTCGAACCGGCGAAAGACCTCACCCAGTCCTTTTTCGCGCACCTGCTGGAGAACGATTTCTTCGCCACGGCCGATCGCGAACAAGGCCGTTTCCGCGGCTACCTGCGCCAGAGCTGCCGGCTGTTTCTCGGCAACGAATGGCAGAAGCGCACCGCCGAAAAACGCGGCGGCGGCCGGTCGGCGGTGCCGTGGGAAACCTTGACGCCGGAAGACGAGCAGCAATTCGCCACCCCCGCCGATCCCGCGGGCGACTTCGACCGGCAATGGGCGCTCGCCTTATTGCGCAGCGCCCTCGCCCGGCTCGAGGCGGAACACCGCACCGAAGCCGAGGCCCGCCAATTCGCGTTGTTGCGCCCCTACCTCACCGCCCGGCCTGATCCCGGCGACTACGAGCGCCTGGCGGGCAAGCTCGGCGTCGCGCGGGGCAGCGTGCCCGTCCTCGTCCATCGCCTGGGCAAGCGTTACCACGAGCTCATCCGCGCCGAGGTCGCGGCCACCGTCGCGAAACGCGCCGACATCGATGCGGAGCTGCGCCATTGCCTGCAGGCGCTCGGATGAATTTTTCACGCCAGGTGAAAGCCGGCCGGCGGTAGCCAATAGACCCGGGTGACCCGCCGATGATCGAACTCTGTCCACAATGCCGCACGGCTTACGACCCCGCCGCCACCGGCGGCCCCTGCCCCCGCTGCTCGCTGGCCGAGGCGCTGGCGGGCACGCCCTCGACCGCGCCAACCGAGGACTATGAATTCGTGGCCGAGCTCGGCCGCGGCGGCATGGGCGTGGTTTCGCTGGCGCGCCAGCGGAGCCTCGACCGGCTGGTCGCGCTCAAGGTCATCGCTCCGAGCGCCAGCCTGACGGCCCCCGGCCTGCTCCTGAAGGAAGCCCGGGCCGCCGCGGCGATCCAGCATCCGCATGTGGTGGCGGTGCACGAGGTCGGCCAGGGCGGCCGCGGCGCCTTCATCGCGATGGAATATTGCGAGGGCGGCGATCTCCGCGCCCGCCTGCAGGGCGGCCCGCTCGCGCCGCGCGCCGCCGCCACGCTGGTTCGCAAACTCGCCGATGCCCTCGCGCAGGCGCACGCCGCCGGCGTCCTGCACCGCGATCTGAAGCCATCGAACGTATTGCTGACGGCGACCGGCGAACCCAAATTGTCGGACTTCGGCTTGAGCGGTTCGATCACGGGTTCGGCGTCCGAACACACGCGCACCGGCATGCTCGCGGGCTCGCCGTCCTACCTCGCCCCCGAAACGCTGGCCGGCCAGGCGCCCACGCCGGCAATGGATGTCTACGGGCTCGGCGCCGTTCTTTATGAATGCGTGACCGGGCGCCCGCCCTTCACGGGCGAATCGCCCGCGGCCGTGCTCGCGCAGATCGGCACCTTCGAGCCGGTGTCGCCCCGCCGCCTGAGTCCGGCGCTGCCGCGCGACCTCGACACGATCATCCTCAAGTGCCTCGAGAAACAACCCACGCGGCGGTATGCCGACGCGGCCGCCTTGCGCGACGACCTCGATCATTTCCTTGCCGGCCGGCCAATCACGGCGCGCGCCCCCTCCGCGGCCGGCCGCGCCTGGCGCTGGGCCCGGCGGCATCCGGCACGGGCCACCGCGGGGGCCGCCTCCCTGCTGCTGCTGCTCGTCGTCGCGGGCGGATCAAGTTTCCACGCCCTGCAACTGGAACGGGAGCAGCAGCGCACGACCAACGAACGCGACCGGGCCCAGCGGGCCGAGGCCGTGGCCCGCGAGCAATTGCGCTCCGCCCTCCTTTCCGAGGCCAAGGCGCTGCGCTTCACGGCGCGGACCGGCCAGCGTTTCGCCGCCCTGGATGCCGTTCGCCGCGCGACGGCGATCCGGCCGGCCTCAGATGCCCGCAGCGCCGCCCTGGCCGCGCTGGTCCTGCCGGACTGGACCACGGAGGAAATTCCCGGGCTGTGGACGGAAAAGGCACCGGGCACGTGCGTCACCCCGCTGCCAGGCTTTGGTGCGTTCATCCACGAGACCGAAAGCGGGCAGTTCAGCCGGCGACGTTTTCCCGGCGGGCAGGTGGAATGGACGTGGGCCGGGGTGGGCTCGCCGCACGCGGGCACGACGGTCGTCTCGCCCGATGGCCGCTGGATGGCAGCGCGGCTGCAAAACGACGAGATCCATGTGCTCGACGCCGGCACGGGCGCCCCGCTCTTTCAGCTTTCCCACCGGCCGTTCGCCTTCAAGGCCTCGCGCATCTGGGGATACGGCACCGACATGGCGTTCTCGGCGGACGGCAAGCTGTTCGCCGCCACCCGGCCCGAGGGCGGCGTGACCATCCATGAAATGCCCGGCGGCCGTCAAATCGCGGAGTGGACCGTCCCCGACTGGATCACCTCGCTGGCTTTCGCGCATGCGGGGACCGCGCTCGCCGCTGCCGGCCAGCACGACCGGGATCCCCGCGTGCTCGCTGTGCTCGATGCGGCCACGGGATCCATGCTGGCCCGCGCCACCACGACGAGCCGCGTGGAATTGATCGCCTGGTCGAAGGACGACCGCCGCCTGGCAGTCGGCACGCGGCCGCTGGAAGTGCGGAACGCCGCCGACCTGGCGGTGCAGGCCGTGCTGCCCGAGAACAGCGCGCTGCACGCAGAATTCCTGCCGGACGGCGAGCGGCTGCTGACCAGCGAACAGATCGGCCAGACCCGCCTGTGGGAAATCGGCAGCGGACGCTTGTTGCTGACCAAGGCAGACAGTGGGCGTCCGGGCGTCTGGTTCGACGGTCAGCCCCTCCGCCAGTGGCGCTACTTCACCTCCGGCACGGTCGTGATGCAGACTTTCCACGATGTCGGAATCTGGCGGGGCATCATCCCCGCCCTTCGCGGCTACACCCTGCCTGCCATCGCCGACCCGCTGGACATTTCCCCGGACGGCCGCTGGGCGATGATCGGCGGCTGGGGCGGCCCCACGCTGCTGGATCTGGCCTCGGGTCGCTGGCATCGCCCCGACCCGACCGGCATCATCGGTTCCGCCAGCACCGCGCGCTTCGATCCCTCGGGCGCGGCGCTTTGGATCGGGCAAAGCAAAGGCCCGCTGCGCCGCCACCCCTTGCGCTTCGAAGCCGGCGCGCCGGTCGTGGACGCGGGCGAAATCATTCCCGGCCACGACAATTTCCTGCCGACCGCGCTGCACGCCGGCACCGGCGTGCTGGCGCTGGCGGATTATTATGGAGGCCGGTACCGCTTGCTGGACACCCGCACGCAGGCCGTGATTTCGGAATGGCCAATGCCGCGCGCCTGCTTCGCCACCTTCTCGTCCGACGGCCGGTGGTTGCTGGCCAACCCCGAAGCCGGTGCCGGGAGCCAGGTGGAAATCCGCGAAGTCGCGAGCGGCCGGCAAATCCGGACGCTGCCCGAGGCGGACGGCCAGACCGGCGCATGGAGTGCGGACGGAAAATGGATTCTGGTCTCGAAAGGATTCGAATCGAGCCGCCTGTGGCGCACTGCGGATTGGAAGGAGGGACCGCCCCTGCCCGGCGAAGCGCAGGGCTCGAGCCGGCGCGCAGCCTTTTCGCCGGACGGCCGCCTGCTCGCCATCAACGAAAACCATTTCATCTGGCTCCTGCGGACGGAAACCGGCGAGGAGCTCTGCCGGCTCGAGGCCGCCGAACTCAATCGCTTCTCGCCGTCACTGCGCTTCACGCCTGATGGCGGTACGCTCATCGTGCCGCGACTCGATGGCAGCGTGCACCTCTGGTCGATAACCGGCATCCGTGCCGAGCTCGCGAAACTTGGGTTGGATTGGAAGGATTAGCACGGCTCTGTTGCGTGCTGAACATCCGAACAATGCAGCTGAAGAACCACGAATGAACACCAATCAACACGAATCCGGGCGAGCCGAATGACGAAAACGGCTTGGTGCGTGTCGACTGATGGGTGATCCAGCGCACCCGTCCCTACCGATGTTTATTCCTTCGTGTTTCTTGATGTCCATTCGGGCAGCAATGATCCGCCTTTCCCGACCGAGAGCCGGCTACGAATTCATTTTAAATACGCCAAGACACCCTTCGGGCGGCGGGAAAGTCGGGGTATAAAACCCCTCCCACCATAACCCCTCCCACCAAAGGACCTCCGCTCAGGACTGGCGACGGTCAGCGGACCGCGGACGTTGTTCCGGCGGTTCCGCGGTCAGCATCGCATCGAGCAACTCGGTGATGGCGGGCGGATTGTCCGGGAAGGGCTTGACCGAGCCCAAGGGTTTCACCGGCGGGAATACCGGCTCGGCTTCGGGCCCCTCCGGCGGCACCACGCCCGCCAAGTCGGGCGCCAGCGCCGCCGCGAGCGCCATCGCCTCGCGCACGTGGTCCGTCTCGTTCACGAAAAGCACACACAGCTTCTCGTCGGTCAGGCTATCGGGGCCGTGCCAGAGACGGTATTCGGCGATGGCGGCCACCAGTTCGTCCGCGTGGAGGCGCGCCGCCCGGGCGGTTTCCCCTTGTTCGCGGTAGAGACAAATGCGCCGGACCAGCCGGATGATCCCGGTCAGGTCCGCGGCGGAGTCACTGTCACTGGAGAAAGAAGCGCTCACAAAGGTGTGGTCCCGCATTAAGGACCACACCTCGCATTTTCAGTTCGACGGAATTTTTGGGACCGCCGCGGCGGCGGCCTTACTTCTTGATGCCCACGTACTCGAGGAACGGTTCCTGCGAGCGCTTGCGGCCGAGGAACTTTTCCACCGAGTCGGCGACGTCACGGGTGTTGCCCACGCCGTAAACCTCGTCGCGCAGGCGACGGCCGACCTTCTCATCCAGGAAACCGCCGGGCGCAGCCTTGAAGACGCTGGCCATGTCGATCGCCATGACCTTAGCCCAGAGATAACCATAGTAACCGGCATCGTAGCCGGCCATGTGGCCGAAATAGGCGACGAACGCGGTGTCCGGCGGCGGCGCAACCGTCACGCGCTTCAGCACGTTGTTCGTCACGGTGACCACATCCATGTGCTCGGCGGCGGCCGGCGGGACGGCGTGCATCGCGAGATCGATCAACCCGAGCGACAGCTGCCGGCGGGTTGCGTAGCCCTCGGTGGCCTGGCGGGCCGCCACGAGCGCGGCGATCGTTTCGGCCGGGATCTTCTTCGAGGAATCGCGGTAGTCCGCGGCGAACGTGTCGAGCACGGCCTTGTCCCACACCCAGTTCTCGAGCATCTGCGAAGGGGCCTCGACGAAATCCTGCGGGACGGTGAACCCGCCCTGCGCGACGAAGCGCGAGCGGCTGAGCATGCCGTGCATCACGTGACCGAATTCGTGGAAGAGTGTGACGACGTCGCTCTGCTTGAGGAGCGAGGGCTTGTCGGCCGAGGGCGCCGGGAAATTACAGAGCAGCGCGACGACCGGGAGGTCGTAGCGGCCGTCGGCCATGACGCCACCGGACTTCTGCGGGAAGCAGGCGAAGTGGTTGAACTTTCCCTCGCGCGGGAACATGTCGAGGTAGAAGGCCCCCATCGGCGCGCCGGTGGCGGCGTCCTGCACGACGTAGAGCTGCACGCCGGGCGCCCAGACGTAGGGCGGCGTGACCTCGCTGAACTTCAGGCCGAAGATTTTCTGGTAGATGGCGAACATGCCGTCGACCGTCGCCTGGTACGGGAAGAACACGCGGAGCGCCTCGGTGTCGACGGCGTACTTGTCCTTCAGGAGCTTGTTGGTGTAGAAACTGATGTCCCACGGATCGATCGAGGCGTCGGCCTTGCCCGTGTGCTTCGCCTTCAGGCCGCGGAGAGTTTCCAACTCGGCGGCGAACTTGGGCTGGAGGCCGAGGGTCAGTTCCTCCTCGAACTTGACGGCGGTGGCGCCGGTCTTGGCCATGCGGGTCTCGACCTGGTAGTCGGCCCAGGTCGCGTACCCGAGCCGCCGCGCAATGTCCGAGCGGAGCGCGACGAGCTTGGTAAGGACCGGGATGTTGGTCTCGCGGGCCAGCGAACTGCGGGCGACGCTGACCTGGCGGCGCGTGTCGGCATTCTCGGCGTTCTCGCCGATCGCCTGGGCGTGCCAGGTGATGTTGGCCATGACGCGGTAGCGGCCGTCGGGCTGCTTGACGCCGGGGCTGTCGAGGAAGCTTTGCGGCACGCCGGCCAGTTGTTCGGCGGTGAAATCGAGCGGGGCGCGGGCGTTGTTGATGTTGACGGCGAACTCGGTGTTCAGGCCGGCGAGATCCTTGCGGAGTTTCTCCACCTCGGCGCGCTCGCCCGCGGGCAGGCTCAGGCCCGCACGGCGGTAGGAACGCATCTGCTCATCGACGAGCCGCTGCTCCTGCGCATCGAGCTTCGGCTTGGTGTCGGCGAAAGCCTTCAGCGTGCGATAGAGCGGCTCGCGGTAGTCGAGGCCCACGCTCCATTCCTGGAGTTTGACGGACATCTCGTTTGCCGTGTCGCGCATGGTCTTGTCCACGGCGGACTCGGCGACGGTGCTGATCACCTGGTAGGCATCGCCCACGCCCGCCGTGATGGCGTCGTAGGCGGCGAACGTGTTGGCGAACGTGAGTTTCGCGGGGTCCTGGGCGGCGAGCCGGGCGAGGGCCTCGTCGGCGGTCTTGATGGCGCTTTCCGCCTGGGCCTTGACCTCGTCCGCGGTCAGCGGGTAGGTCGGCAGTGTCAGCGACAGCTTGCTGGCGGTGGCTTGCGCCTGGAACGCCGCGAGGTCGGCGGGTTTGGCCCGGGCGGAAACCAGCAAGGCCGCGGGCAGCAACAGGCACAGGGCCTGACGGAGGAGTCGGGAGGGGGATGGCATAGGGGGGATGATTGGCCAAACCCTACCCTTGGGCCGAAGAGCGGCTCAACCCCTAAACTTCGGCCGAACAAAGCCCATTTCTTAGCCGCGAAGAAACGCGAACCCGACAAGGACGCGCAAATCGGTTGGGGGATAAAACCCCTCCCGCCCCAATCTTTCCCACGGCGACCCCGCCGGGTCACATCGGCGGACGGCTGCCGTGCTCCTCGATCTCTCGCTCGAAAATCCGCTGCAGGCGTTGCGACGACACGCGCAGTTTCAACGCGCTCCGGAGCAGTCCGCGGTTGCGCGGGTGGTAGTGGTACTCGGCCGCCTCGTTGCGAAACTCGCGACGGTTGCGCAATTCGCCGACGCCCCGCACGAAGTCGTAGTCCGGCGAGGTGTAATCGCGGTTCAGGCCCAACAGCCAGTAGAACGGCCACGCATGGCGATGCAGGCTCCGGCTGACCAATTCCCGCTCAAACCGGTCGAGGGGAATGGAATGCTGCGTACAATAGAGTTCGCGGAAGGTCTTCACGGGCCCGTATGTTGCGATCGCTGAGATAGCAGGAAAAATGCCGTAAATCGTTTTGTTAAGGCAACGCGGGAAAAACCCTAATTTCGTCCGGGAGCAGCATTTCACCCCGCGAGGGTCGGGATTGGCCACAGTCGCAAGGGACTGGCGTTCGACAACACCGTCCTGCGGACATTTCCGAAAACGAAATCCTCCTCGCGTGGTTTGAAGCAACACGTGCCCCTTTCGCTCACGCTTCGGCGAGTCTGCGTTGCGCAGGAGCCTTGTTCGATTGGATTCCAATCCGCGCAAGGCTCGTCGCTCCGCGGCGGCAAAGCCAGAGAGCCGTGCCATGCGAAGCTCTCCGCATCCGCCGGACAGGTACACTCTAAGCTAAAGCTCCGGAGGTAATGCCTCGTCTTCGTAGCACGAAGCGAAGCATGGCGGAGAGGGAGGGATTCGAACCCCCGGGACCTTTCGGCCCACCTGATTTCGAGTCAGGCGCGATCGACCACTCTGCCACCTCTCCGTGACAAGGGGGCGGAACGTAGGCCACCCGGTTAAAAACGGAAGCAGAAAGTTCGCGGGGCCGGTAAACCCTCCTAGGCCGCCTCCCCGGGGCTTTCTGGGCTCAACACCCAGTCTCCATCGGCCGGGCGGCGCGGGTCTATCCGACCGACCCTCGTCCCCTCTTCCCTCCTTTCCATGAATTTCCCGTCCGCCCCGGCCCGCGTTCTGGCCGGCCTCAGCCTCGGCCTCGTCCTGCTCTCAGGATGCCGCACCAACCGTCCCACCGCGTCCATCGGCGTCAGCTCCCCGCCTCCGCCCCTGGTCGGCTCCAGTCCCATCGCCGCCTACGACGACTACGCACGCAGCGTCGCCCCCGCCACCTTGGTCCACGTCGAGTCCGTCGCGCAACTCGGCCCGCGCTGACGCCCGCCGATCCCCGCACGCCGGCAGGAAAACGCCTGGAGATCGAAGCGTGCCCGCTCAGATGTTTTCATCCTCCAACGCGCCGAGTTCGCGGCGGTTGGCGGGCAGGTGCTGCGGCAGGAAAAAATAATAGAGCATCAGCTGCCAGCTGCGCGACGAGCGGTAGAGCGCGATGGGCGCCAGCAGCGCGAGCCCGACCACGAGCCCGATGGTGACCTTGCCCGGCAGCACGCCGGCGTACCAGAGGATCGCCACGGGGGTCAGAAAGCCGACGCACGTCACGCCGTAGTTGATCGCCATGGCGCCGAGAAAAAAACCCTCGTCCTTCTCGATCTTCAGGCCGCAGTCGCGGCACGAGCGGTCGAGTTCGAAGAGCGTGCCCGGCTTGAACAGCGTGCGCCCGCCGCAGTTGGGGCAGCGGTTGGCGAGGCCTCGGGCGATGATCTGGCCGCGGGTGACTTGCATGGGCGGAAGCTAGCGCAGGCGCCGGGGAATGCGCGCCCGAAAAGCGCGGGCGCCGACGATTCATATAAAGCCTATGGGGCCTATAAGGCCCATAGGGCGCATAAAAAAAAGCGCTCCCTCGCGGAAGCGCTTTCGAAAACTTTCAGTGGATCGGCCCTTACGCGCCGAGCTGGTAGCGCGTGAAGCGGCGGATGGCGATGTTCTCGCCGAGCTTGCCGACCTTCTCGGCCAGGATGTCCTTGATGGTCTTCCTGCCCTCGGGATCCTTCACGAACGGCTGGTCGAGCAGACACACCTGCGAGTAATACTTCTCGAGCTTGCCCTCGACGATCTTCTGCACGGCGGCCGGCGGCTTGCCCGCCATCTGCGCCGTGGCGATGTCGCGCTCCTTGGCCAGGTCGGCCTCGGGCACGTCCTCGCGCCGCACCACGGTGGGGGCGGCGGCGGCGATCTGCAGGCACACGTCCTGGCAAAGCGCCTTGAAGTCATCGTTGCGGGCAACGAAGTCGGTCTCGCAGTTGATCTCGACGAGCACGCCGACCTTCCCGCCCACGTGGATGTAGGAATGCACCAGGCCTTCCTTCGTCGCGCGGGACGCGAGCTTGTCGATTTTGTTGCCGAGCTTCTTGCGCAGGATCGTGGTGGCTTCCTCGATGTTGCCCTGGGCTTCATCGAGCGCTTTCTTGACGTCGAGCAGACCGGCCCCGGTTTTTTCCCGGAGCTCGCTGATCATGGAAGTGGTGACGGTGGCCATTGTTTGAATAAAGGCGTTGGCGGCTTAGACCTCGTCCGTGGTGACGGCGGACTTCTTGGCGCCGGTGGTGCGGCTCGGGCGCTTCTTGGCGCCGGCCGACTTCTCCTCGTCGATGGCGTCCTTCAGGTTCGCCGGGATGGCCACCTTGTCGAGGTCGACCTCGCCGGCGGCGTTGACGCCGGACGCCGCGGCCTTGGCCTCGGCATGGGCGTTGCGGCGCGTCTCGCGGTGGGCCAGGCCCTGCGTGATCGCCTCAACGATGGTGTCGACGATGATGCGGACGGACTTCGCCGCGTCGTCGTTGCCCGGGATCGGGTAGGTCAGCTGGGTCGGGTCGGAATTGGTGTCGACCAGGCCGATCGAGGGCATGCCCACGCGCTTCGCCTCGGCGACCGCGATCTCCTCGTAATTGGTGTCGATGACGAACATCGCGGCCGGCAGGCCGGTGAGGCCGATGATGCCGTCGAAGTTGCGGGTCATGCGGGCCATCTCGCGGCGGATGGCGGACTCCTCCTTGGAGGAGAACTTGCCGAGCTCGCCGCTGGTGTCCATCGCCTGGTACTTCTTGAACTTCGCGAGGGACTTCTTGATGGTCTCGAAATTGGTGAGCGTGCCGCCCATCCAGCGGTTGGTCACGTAGGGCATGCCGGTCGCGGCCGCCGCTTCCTTGACGAGTTCCTGCGCCTGGCGCTTGGTGCCGACGAGGAGGACGTCGCCGCCGCCGGCCACGAGCTGCTCGATAAAGGCGCACGCCTTGCCGAGGGCCGCGTGGGTCTTCTCGAGGTCGATGATCGTGATGCCCTGGCGGTGGTCGAACACGTAGGGCTTGGAGCGCGGGTTCCAACGCTTGGTCTGGTGACCGAGGTGGACGCCGGCATCGAGGAGGTCTTTGGGAGTTACGTTCATGGGATCTATGTCGTGACGAGACACAGGTCGGCCAACTGGGCCGCCTTGCGATCGTTACTAGCAGTTATGGTTGATGGGTTGAAGGAACAGGAAGGGGCGAAAAGAGAGAACGCCCCCACCCTTGGCAAGACCCTTTCCTCGGTTTTTGCAGACAGGTGGGCCGACCGCTCCGCGGGCGGCTTCGAGTCTATGGCTATCTCTTTCGCAAGAAGAAGCGCTGCAACAGGATAAAAACGAGCAGCAGCGCGCCCACCACGATGCGCATCCACCAGGAACTCAGGCGTCCATCGAACAGGATCGCGGCTTGGATGGTCCCGAAAATCAAGACCCCGAGCAGGGTCCCCAGCATATGGCCGCGACCGCCGGTCAGCAGCGTGCCGCCGATCACGACGATGGCGATGGCGTCGAGTTCGAGGCCGATGCCCATGCTGGGGTTGCCCGAGCCGGTATAGAAAGTGGCCACGATACCGGCGAGGGCGGCGCAAAAACCGTTCAGAGCATAGACCCCGATTTTCGCCGGCCCGATGGGCAGGCCCATGAGCAGCGCGGACTGTTCGTTGCCGCCGATCGCCAGGAGTGTGCGGCCGAACCGCGTATAATGGGCCACGATCCATCCCGCCAGCATCACCGCCAGCAGAAACAGCGCGCCGGCCGGGATGGCGGTCGGACCGAGCACCCATTCGTAGCCCGAAATCCGGCCGTACCACGCGTGATTGATGCCGATCGAGTCCGTGCTGATCCAAAAGCCCGCCCCGCGCGCGAGAAACATGCCGGCCAGCGTGATCAGGAACGGCGGCAGCCGGAAAAAGTGAATCAGCGAACCCATGCCCGCGCCGAGCCCGGCCCCGGCCGCCAGCCCGAGCAGCCAGGCCAGACCCGGCGCCAGGTGGTGCTTTTCAACGAGCGTGGCGGTGAAGATCGACGTGAAGCCGATCACCGCGCCGACCGACAGATCGATGCCGCCGGAAAAGATCACCAGCGTCATGCCGACCGCCGCGATGCCCAGGAACGCGTTTTCGGAAAGCAGGCTGATGAACACGCGCGCCGAGAAGAACCCTTCGTAGAAATAGGCCGCGGTCGCGAAAAGCAGCGCGAAGATGGCGGCGGTGACGAGGAGCGGGAGATGGCGCGATCGCGCCGAGGCCGTGGTACTCATATCGCACCTTTTGATTGCGCATGGATGTCCTGAACACACCCCGCCCTGCGGGCACCCCTCTCCAGAGGGGATCTACCCCGGCGAAGATTGAAATCCCCTCGAGAGAGAGGTGGCGCGCAGCGACGGGGTGTGTTCATGCGACGGCCTTTTTCGCGAACAACCTTCCCAGCCATCGCCCGACCTTCTCCGACTGCAACAACGTCACCCCGATGATCAGCAGCGCCTTCGGCACCGGCGCGATCGCGGGCGGCACGCCGAGGTTGTACATGGTGGTCGTCAGCGTCTGGATCAGCAGCGCGCCGACCGCGGTGCCGAGGATCGAGAATCGCCCGCCCGCCAGCGCCGTGCCGCCCACCACGACGGCGAAGATCGCGTCGAGCTCCATGTTCTCGCCGGCGCGGTAGGCGTCGGCTGCGCGGATGTTCGCCGCCGCCAGCACGCCCGTGAGGGCGGCGCAGGCGCCGCAAAAGACGTAGGCGAGCGTCTTGATCCGCCCCGCCGCCAGGCCCGCGAAGCGGCTGGCCGTTTCGTTGTCGCCCACCGCTTCGATGAACAGGCCGAGCGCGGTGCGCCGCAGCGCGAAGTGCGTGGCCAGGTAAAGCGCCGCGACCAGCAAGGGCGCCACCGGCAGGCCAAGCACAAAACCGTTGGCGAGGTAGTCGAACGCGGGGCTTTTGATGATGATCACCTGGCCATCGACGATCAGTTGCGCCACGCCCCGGCCCGCGACCATCAGGATCAGCGTCGCGACAATGGGCTGCACGCCGAACCGCGCCACGAGCACGCCGTTGACCGATCCCGCGAGCAGGCCGGCCCCCAGCGCCGCCACCAGCGTGAGCGCGAGTGAATGGCCGCCTTGCAGCAGGACCGCACAAATCGCGCCCGTGATCGCCACCACTGAGCCGACCGACAAGTCCACGCCGCCGGTCGCGATGACGAGCGTCATGCCCAGCGCCACGAGCAGCGTGCGCGAACCCTGCGTGAGGATGTCGACCGGCACGCCATAGAGATGCCCGTCGAGCAGCGTGACCTTGAGAAACCCGGTGTCATGCGCCGCATTCAGCAACACGAGCGCCACCAGGCCGAGCAGCGGCCAGAGGACGGGGAATTTGGCGCGGGGGGTCATCAACAAGAGCAGGCGCCTTGGGTGGGAGGGGTTTTATACCCCGACGGGATCCATGCCGCGTTCGCTGTCGGGGTATAAAACCCCTCCCACCCGGGAAATAATTCAGTCCTCTTCATGCCTCCCCCGCCATCAGTTGCATCAGCCGCTCCGAGGTGATCTCCGCGCCGGCAATCTCGCCGGTCAGCCGGCGCTCGCGAAGCACGAGCACGCGCGAGCAGTTGCGCACGACCTCGTCGATTTCCGACGAAATGAACAGCACGGCCAGGCCGTCGGCGCGCAGTTTCGCGATGAGTTGCTCGATCTCCTGCTTCGCCCCGACGTCGATGCCGCGCGTCGGCTCGTCGAGAATGATCACCGCCGGCTGCGTCGCGAGCCAGCGCGCCAGAAGCACTTTTTGCTGGTTGCCGCCGGACAGATTCCTGACCGGCATCTCCGCATCGGCGGTCTTGATCCGCAGCGCGTGCAGGGAGTGCGCGCAGAGCTGCGCCTGCTCGGCCGGGCTGAGCGCGCGCCAGGCGCCGCGCTTGCCCTGCAAGGCGACGATCAGGTTCTCACGCACCGACAGATTGGGCAGGATGCCCTCGGCCTTCCGATCCTCGGAACAGAACGCGAGCCCGCGCCGGATGGCGTCGCGCGGCGAGTCCAGGCGGGCCGGCGCGCCGTTCACCTTGATCTCGCCGCCATCGCGCCGATCGATGCCAAAAAGGAGACGGGCCGTTTCGGTGCGCCCGGAGCCGAGCAACCCGCCCAGCCCCACCACCTCGCCGGCGTGCAGCGTCAGGTCCGCCGGCGCCAGCGCGCCGCGCCGGTGCAACCCGCGCGCGGCGAGGGCCGGTTCGCCCGGGGGCACGGGGGCCGCGACCGGGCTCGTGAAATCCGCGGCGCTCACCTCGCGTCCGAGCATCTTGCCAACCAGTGCCAGGCGCGGCAGCGAGGCGGTGGCGTATTCGCCGACCAGCTCGCCGTTGCGCAGGACCGTCAGACGGTCGGAGACGGCATACACCTGGTCGAGGAAGTGGGTCACGAAGACGATGCCCAGGCCCTGCGCGCGGAGTTTGCGCATGACGCCGAACAATTCCGCGACCTCCTGCTCGTCGAGGCTGGCCGTGGGTTCGTCGAGCACGAGCAGCCGCGCGTCCGTGTCGAGCGCGCGGGCAATCGCGACCATCTGCTGGTGCGCAACCGACAGCGAACCCAGCTCGGCGTCGACGTCGCCCGTGAACTCCAACCGCGCCAGCGCCGCGCGCGCGCGACGGCGAATGGCGGCCCAGTTGAGGAATCCCAGCGCGCCCGGCTGCCGGCCGAGCGTGATGTTTTCCGCGACCGAGAGGGACGGGACGAGATTCACCTCCTGGTAAACCGTGCTGATGCCGAGGCGCTCGGCGTCCTGGGGGGCCGCCGGCCGGATCACCTGTCCGCCCAACCGGATCTCGCCCGCATCCGCAGGGTGCACGCCGGTCAGGACCTTGATGAGCGTGGATTTGCCCGCGCCATTCTCGCCGAGCAAGGCGTGGATTTCGCCGGCCCGGACGGTGAAGTCCACGCCCGCGAGCGCCGTGACGCCGGGAAAGCGCTTCCCGATGCCGCGGAGTTCGAGGAGGGCCCCGTTCACAACGCCACCTCCTTTGCTCGGAATGACCGCCATCGGGGCTTGGGCGCCGGCTCAGTATTGCCGCGTGGGCAGCGCCGCGGCGGCGTTCGTCGCGTCAAAGAGTTCGTCCTTGTTGAAGGCCTTGCGCGGCACCGGCTCGCCTTTGAGCACCTTGGCGACCGTGTCGTACACCTTCGGGCCGAAGAGCGGATTGCACTCCACGACGCAGTTGATCCGGCCGTCGACAACCGCCTGCACGCCTTCGCGGATGGCGTCGATCGACACAATCATGATGTCCTTCCCGGGCTTCAGGCCGGCCTCCTCGATCGCCTGCGCGGCCCCGAGCGCCATGTCGTCGTTGTGCGCGTAGAGGACATCGATGTTCTTGCCGTGCTTCTTGAGAAACGCCTCCATCACTTCCTTGCCGCCGGTGCGGCGGAAGTCGCCGCTCTGCGAATCGATGATCTTCAGTCCGGGGTGCTTCGCGATGCCCTCGGCAAAAGCCCGGCGGCGGTCGTTGGCCGGCGCGGAGCCGGGCGTGCCCTGGAGTTCGACGATGCGCCCCTGGCCGCCGGTCTTCTTCGCGAGCCACTCGGCGGCCATGCGGCCTTCCTCGAGAAAATCCGAGCCGAGGAAACACACATAAAGCGATTCATCCGCGGTCTGGATGCTGCGGTCGGTGATGATCACCGGGATCTTCGCGCGCCTGGCGTCGCGCAGCACCGGGTCCCAGCCCGTCTCGACGAGCGGCGCGAGCACGATGGCATCGACCCCCTGGGCGATGAACGAGCGGACCGCGCGGATCTGGTTCTCCTGCTTGCCCTGGCCGTCGGAAAACTTGAGGTCGATGCCGCGCTTCGCGGCCTCGGCCTTCATCGATTCGGAATTGGCGGTGCGCCAGGCGCTCTCCGCGCCCGTCTGCGCAAAACCGATCTTGAGCGGCGCGGCCGGCGCGAGCGCGGCGGCGGCCAGGCTGAAAACGAGGGGGACGGCCTTGAACCAGGGGGTAAGTTTCATGACACGATCAGGGTTGGATAATGAGCCGGGACTGACGAACACTGTTTTTGCAAAGGAAGCGTGCAAAGCCACTGAAATATGACTGTAAAGTAATCCCGGTATTCCCCTCTTCCCACCGTCACCCAAACCTCCTGTTCCCCGTGTACACCCTAGGCATTGATTACGGCACCAATTCCGTGCGCGCCCTCGTCGTCCGTTGCGCGGATGGCGCCGAACTCGGCACCGGCATCGTCAATTACCCGTCCGGCTCCGCCGGCGTCCTGCTCGACCCGAAGGATCACCACCTCGCCCGCCAGCATCCGGCCGATTATCTGTTCGGACTCGAAAAATCCGTGAAGGCCGCGCTGGCCGCGGCGAGAAAGACCAGGGGATTCGATGCCGCGCGCATCATCGGCCTCGGCGTCGACACGACCGGGTCGAGCCCGATCCCGGTCGACGGGAAAAACGCCCCCCTCGCGTCGTCGAAGAAATGGCAAAAGAACCTCCACGCGCAGTGCTGGTTGTGGAAGGACCACACGAGCTGGCGCGAGGCGGCGAAGATCACCGAACTCGCCGCGCGGCACCGCCCCCAGTACATCGCGAAATGCGGCAACACCTATTCCTCGGAGTGGTTCTGGTCGAAGATCTGGCACTGCCGCAACGTCGCGCCCGCCGTCTTCCAGGCCGCGTACTCCTGGGTCGAACTCGCCGACTGGATTCCCTCCGTGCTGGCCGGCGTCACCGACCCGCGCGAAATCAAACGCGGCATCTGCTGCGCCGGCCACAAGGCGCTCTACTCGCGGGAATGGGGCGGCCTGCCCGACAAGGAATTCCTCGCGCTGCTCGACCCGGCGCTCGCCGGCCTGCGCGACCGCCTCTATGACGAGGCGCACGACGCCACCGAGCGCGCCGGCACGCTGTCGGCTGCGTGGGCGAAGAAACTCGGACTGCCCGCCGGCATCCCGATCGCGATCGGCGAGATGGACGTCCACTACGGCGCCATCGGCTGCGGCGTCGCCGAGGGCACGATCGTCAAGGTCATCGGCACCTCCAGCTGCGATTGCGGCGTGGTCTCCGCCGCCCGGACCGTGCCCGACATCCCCGGCATCTGCGGCATCGTGCCCGGCGCCATCCTGCCCGGCCATTACGGCATCGAGGCCGGGCAGTCCGCCGTCGGCGACATTTTCAAATGGTGGGTCGAGGTCGTGTGCCAGGGCGACGCCAAGACCCACGGCGCGCTCACCGCGCAGGCGGCGAAACTCCAGCCCGGCCAGAGCGGCCTGCTGGCCCTCGACTGGCAGAACGGCAACCGCTCCGTCCTCGTCGATCCGCTGCTCACCGGCCTGATCCTGGGCTGCACGCTGCACACCACGCAGGCCGAGGTCTACCGCGCGCTGATCGAGGCCACCGCCTTTGGCGCGCGCGCCATCATCGAGCGCATCAAGGAATATGGCGTGCCGATCGACCGCATCGTCTGCGCCGGCGGCATCGCCGAGAAAAACCCGATGCTCATGCAGATCTACGCCGACGTCACCGGCTGCACGATGCTCGTCTCCGGCTCGAGCCAGGCCTGCGCGCTCGGCTCGGCCATCTCCGCCGCCGTGCTGGCCGGCGCGCACCCCGATTTCCCGACGGCGCAGAAAAAGATGACCTCGCTCAAGAAGATCGCCTACAAGCCGAAGGCCGCCGCGCAGAAAACCTACGGCGAGCTCTACCGCCTCTACCGCCAGGTCCACGATTCGTTCGGGGGCCTGGAAAAATCCGCCGACCTGTCGCGCGTGATGAAGGAGCTCCTGAAGATAAAGGAGGAGGCAAAGTAGGACCGGTCTCCGACCGGTCCGGGCCGGGTCGGAGACCGGCCCTCCGCAACGTCCGCGAGTTTTACCCCATGAAAACCCCCGCCCGCCCTTTGTTGCTACTTGCGGCGCTCTTGTTGAGCGCCGCGCCCGGCCGCGCCGCCGAGGCCACCGCCACGATCGCCCTCGACGCCTCGAAGCCCGGCCCCGTCATCAACAAGAACATTTACGGCCAGTTCGCCGAGCACCTGGGCACCTGCATCTACGGGGGCATCTGGGTCGGGCCGGCTTCGCCCATTTCCAATACCCGCGGCATCCGCAACGATGTCATCGCGGCCCTGAAGCAACTGCAGGTGCCCGTCCTCCGCTGGCCGGGCGGCTGCTTCGCCGATGAGTACCACTGGCGCGACGGCATCGGTCCGCGCGAAAAACGCCCGTCCATGATCAACACTCACTGGGGCGGCGTCGTGGAGGACAACAGCTTCGGCACGCATGAGTTTCTCGATTTCTGCGAGCTGATCGGCGCCGACCCCTACGTGTGCGTGAATGTCGGCAGCGGCACCGTGCAGGAGGCGATGGAGTGGGTCGAATACATGACGTCCGACGCGAAATCGCCCATGGCCAACCTCCGCCGCGCCAACGGCCGCGCCGAACCGTGGAAGATCAAGTTCATCGCGGTCGGCAACGAAAGCTGGGGCTGCGGCGGCAACATGCGCCCCGAGTACTACGCGGACGAGTTCCGCCGCTACAATACGTTCATCAAGAATTACCCGGGCAGCCGGCCCTACCGCGTGGCCGGCGGGTCGAACGGGAACGACTTCAACTGGACCGAGGTGCTCATGGCCAACGCCGCCAAACAAATGGACGGCCTCTCGCTCCATTGGTACACCCTCCCGACCGGCAACTGGCAGAAGAAGGGTTCGGCCACGGAATTCGACGAGGCCGCCTGGATCTCCACCCTGCGGCGCACCCTGCACATGGAGGAACTGCTCACGAAGCACTCCGCCATCATGGACAAATATGATCCGCAGAAGCGCGTCGGACTCGTCGTCGACGAGTGGGGCACATGGTACGACCCGACCCCGGGCACGAATCCGGGCTTCCTCCAGCAACAGAACTCGCTGCGCGACGCCATCGTCGCCGGCCTGAATCTCCACCTGTTCCAGCACCACGCCGAACGCGTCACGATGGCCAACATCGCCCAGATGGTGAACGTGCTCCAGGCGATGATCCTCACCGACCAGGAAAAGATGGTCCTGACTCCCACTTACCACGTGTTCGAGATGTACCGGGTCCACATGGGCGCCACTTCCCTGCCCCTCACGGTCGCGACGCCCGACTATGCGCTCGGCGAGGAAAAAATCCCCGCTCTCAGCGCCGCCGCCTCGCGCAACGCCGCGGGCAGGATCCACGTCTCGCTCGTCAACAGCAACCCGCGCGAGCCCATCACCGTCACCGCCACGCTCGCCGGCACGGCCGCCAAGGGTGTCACGGGCCGCATCCTGACCGCACCCACCATGACGGCGCACAACACCTTCGCGTCGCCCGACGTCGTGAAGCCCGTTAAATTCGACGGCGCCACGCTCGCCGGCGACAAGCTCACGATCACCCTGCCCGCGAAATCCGTCGTCGTGCTCGAACTGGAATAAGCTCCGTCCCTCCCTTGCAGGGGCGGTGCTGGTCGCCGCCCGCGGACGCCGACCAGCGGCGCCCCTACAAACAACTCTCCCATGAAACTCCTCGCCTCTCCCGAAATCTGGTTCGTCTGCGGCTCGCAGCACCTCTACGGCCCGGGCCCGCTCAAGCAGGTCGCCGCCAACGCGCAGCAGGTCGCCGAGGCCCTCGCGGCCTCCAAGACCCTGCCGCTGAAAACCAGGTTCAAGGCGCTTCTCACCACGCCCGACGAGATCACGAACGTGATGCTCGAGGCGAACAACGACGCCAACTGCGCCGGCCTCGTGTTGTGGATGCACACGTTCTCGCCGTCGAAGATGTGGATTCGCGGCCTGAGCGTGCTGAAGAAGCCGTTCCTGCATTTGCACACGCAGTTCAACCGCGACCTGCCGTGGGCGACGATCGACATGGATTTCATGAACCTCAACCAGGCCGCCCACGGCGACCGCGAGGCGGGGTTCATCCACACGCGCATGCGCCTCGGCCGCAAGGTCGTCGTCGGCCACTGGTCCGACCCCGAGGTGCACGCGCGCATCGCCGCCTGGCAGCGCGCCGCGCGCGCGTGGCATGACTGGCAGGGCGCGAAATTCGTCCGCTTCGGCGACAACATGCGCCAGGTCGCCGTGACCGAGGGCGACAAGGTCGCCGCCGAGATGAAGTTCGGCTTCTCGGTCAACACGCACGGCGTCGGCGACCTCGTCGCGGCCGTGGAAAAAGTGGCCGAAAAGGACATCACCACCCTTTGCGCCGAATACGAGAAGACCTACGCGGTGGCTCCGGCGCTCAGGAAAGGCGGCGCGCGCCACGAAGCGTTGCGCTACAGCGCGCGGCTCGAACTCGGCATGGGCGACTTCCTCGAGGACGGCGGCTACAAGGGCTTCACCGACACCTTTGAGGACTTGCACGGCCTGCGGCAACTGCCCGGCATGGCCACGCAGCGCCTGATGGGCGCGGGCTATGGTTTCGGCGGCGAAGGCGATTGGAAAACCGCCACGCTCGTCCGCGCCATGAAGGTCATGGCCGGCGGTGAGCGCACCTCGTTCATGGAGGACTACACGTACCATCTGTCGCCGAAGGGCCACCAGGTCCTCGGTTCGCACATGCTGGAAATCTGCCCGTCGATCGCCGCCGGCAAGCCGGCCGTCGAAATCCATCCGCTCGGCATCGGCGGCAAGGAGGATCCGGTCCGACTCGTGTTCGACGCCCCGGCCGGCGCGGCGCTCAACGCCTCGCTCGTCGATCTCGGCAACCGCTTCCGCCTGATCGTGAATGAAGTGAAGGCCGTCAGGACGCCCAAGCTCCCCAAGCTGCCCGTCGCCCGCGCCGTCTGGGAGTGCCAGCCGGACTTCAAGACCGCGTGCGCCGCGTGGATCCTTGCCGGCGGCGCGCACCACACGGGCTACAACTACGTGGTCACAAGTGAGATGCTCGAGGACTTTGCCACCCTTGCGGGCATCGAGTTGGTCTCCATCAACGCCGGCACCACCCTTCCCCAGCTCAAACAGGATCTTCGCAACAACGAGGTCTATTATCATTTCGCCCAAGGCATCCGCGTCTGACGCGGAGTGAAAGCGAAGGTGAGAGCGGAAAGGGTCGACTGATCGGCATCCCGCCCTCGCCTTCTTTCACTTTCACCCTCACTTTCACTCTGACTTCCCCATGAAACCACCCCGCCTCCTCGCCTTCCTCCTGGCCGCCCCGCTGGCCTTCCTCGCCGGCTGCGGCAAGAAATCCGCCGACACCGCCGCCGGTCCCGCCGCGCCTGCGAAAATCAAAATCGGTTATCTCGTGAAGCAGCCTGAGGAACCCTGGTTCCAATATGAATGGAAGGGCGCGGACAAGGCCGCCGCGCAATATGGCTTCGAGCTGATCAAGATCGGCGTGCCGGATGGCGAGAAGACCCTCGCCGCGATCGACAGCCTCGCCGCCAACGGCGCCAAGGGCTTCGTCATCTGCACGCCGGACGTCCGCCTCGGGCCCGCAATCCAAGCCAAGGCCAGGGCCGCCGGTCTCAAGGTGATCTCGGTCGACGATCGCTTCGTCGGCGCCGACGGCAAGTTCCTCGAGGAAGTGCCCTACGTCGGCATGTCGGCCTCCAAGATCGGCCAGCTCTCCGGCCGCACCATCGCCGAGGAGTGGAAGCGCCGCGGCTGGGCCGCCGGGGACACCGCCGCCTGCATCATCACCTTCGACGAACTCGACACCTCCCGCGAACGCACCGAAGGCATCATCGCCGCCCTGAAGGAGGCCGGCTTCCCCGCCGACCGCATCTTCCGGGCGCCGGAAAAGACGACCGACATCCCGGGCAGCTTCGACGCCGCCAACGCCCTGCTCGCGCAAAAAACCGGCGTGAAGCACTGGATCGTCGCCGGCATGAACGACTCGGCCACCCTCGGCGCCGTGCGCGCCACCGAGGGCAACGGCTTCAAGGCCGCCGACGTGATCGGCGTCGGCATCAACGGCACCGACTGCCTGGACGAACTCCGCAAGCCCGCCGCGACGGGTTTCTATGGCTCGATCTACGCCTCGGCGCCTTCCGAGGGGTTCAAGACCTCGGAGATGCTTTATTTCTGGGTGAAGGACAACCAGCAGCCCGCCCTCGACACCCGGATCGACGGCCTGCTGATCACGCGGGAGAATTTCGAGAAGGTCCTGAAGGCCGAGGGAATTCTGTAATTGAATCCCGTAGGGGCGTCGCTTGACGACGCCCGCGAGCGCCGTCGAGCGGCGCCCCTACCACAATGCCTCCCAGCCCCACCGCCCTCACCTTCGACGCCCTCACCATGGAGTTCCCGGGCGTGCGGGCGCTCGATGGCGTGTCGTTCGGTGTTCGCGGCGGCAGCGTCCACGCGCTCATGGGCGAAAACGGCGCGGGCAAGTCCACGCTCCTGAAAATTCTCAGCGGTGCGTATCGCCCCACCTCCGGCAGCCTGCGCCTGGGCGGCGAAGCAACCGTCTTCAATTCCACGGCCGGGGCGCTCGCGGCCGGCGTGGCCGTCATCTACCAGGAACTCCACCTCGTGCCGGAAATGTCCGTTGCCGAGAATCTGCTGATCGGCCGCTACCCGCGGCGCGGCTGGCTGCTCGATCGCCCGGCGCTCCGCGCCGAGGCCACGCGCCTCCTCCAACTCGTCGGCGAGGAGATCGATCCCGACGCCAGACTCGGCCGCCTGCCGCTCGCGCAGCGCCAGATGGTTGAGATCGCCAAGGCGCTCGGCCGCGGCGCGAAGATCGTGGCCTTCGACGAACCGACCAGCTCCCTCTCGGCCCGGGAAACCAACCGCCTGTTCGCAATCATCCGCGATCTCCGCCAGCGCGGCCACGCGATCCTCTACGTCACCCATCGCATGGACGAAGTTTACGAGATCTGCGACGCCGCCACCGTGCTGCGCGATGGCCGGCATGTCGTCACCCACGACTCCCTGGCCGGCGTCACGCGCGATGCGCTCGTCAAGAGCATGGTCGGCCGCGAACTCACCAACGTCTATAATTACCGGCCCCGGACTCACGCCCCCGACGGCCTCGCGGTCCGCGGCCTGGCCGGTCCGGGTGTGCGCCAGCCCATTTCGTTCCAAGTCGCGCGCGGCGAGATCCTCGGCTTCTTCGGGCTGGTCGGCGCGGGCCGCAGCGAATTGATGCGCCTGCTTTGCGGCGCGGTCGCGCCCACCGCCGGCGAAGTGCGCCTCCAGGGATCGGTGGTGCCGGGCGGCTCGCCGCGCACCGCCATCCGCGAGGGCCTCGTGTTTTGTCCGGAGGACCGCAAGAAGGAGGGCATCATCGCCATCCGGTCCGTCGCCGAGAACATCAACCTCAGCGCGCGCCGCTCGCGCCTGCGCGCCGGGCTGTTTCTCGACCAGGGCTGGGAGAAAACCAACGCGACGGCGCAGATTGCGCGTCTCGGCGTGCGCACCGCCTCGGCGGACACGCTCATCGGCCTGCTGTCCGGCGGCAACCAACAGAAGGCCATCCTCGCCCGCTGGTTGTCGGAGCAGGTCCGCGTCGTGGTGCTCGACGAGCCGACGCGCGGCATCGACATCGGCGCCAAAAGCGAAATCTACGCCCTGATCCACGACCTCGCCGCGGCCGGCACCTGCGTCATCATTGTATCGAGCGAACTCCCCGAGGTCCTCGGCATCGCCGACCGCATCATCGTGATGCGCGAGGGACTCGTCGCCGCCGAGTTCCCGCGGGCGGAGGCCACGCCGGAAGCGGTGATGCACGCCGCGCTGCCGAAGGGGGCGGAGACGCTGAATTAATCGCACGCCATGGACGCCACGCACATTTCCTACACACCCCGGCGCTGCGCGCCACCCCTCTTCATAGAGGGGATCTCAATTCGGGGTCCGGGGGTGTACAGGACGACCATGGCGAAAGCTGATCCGCAATGAGCACCTCGACCCAATCCCTCCCCACTCCCTCCCGCTTCGCCCGTACCTGGGAAACCGCCGGCATGCTCCTCGTGCTCGCGGTGCTGTTCATCGGCTGCTCGGTGTTCGTGGATAATTTTCTGACGGTGACCAACCTGCGCGGACTCGCGCTGGCCGTCGCCACGATCGGGATGGTGTCCTGCACGATGATGTTCTGCCTCGCCGCGGGTGACTTCGACCTGTCGGTCGGCTCGGTCGTGGCTTTCGCCGGTGTGCTCGGCGCCACCGTGATGAATTCAACGGGGAGCGTCACGGCCGGCGTCGCCGCGGCCCTCGCGAGCGGCGCAGTCATCGGCCTCGTGAACGGCGTGTTCGTCGCCCGCCTCGGCATCAACGCCCTCATCACGACACTCGCCTCGATGCAGATTGTGCGCGGGCTGGGCTTCATTGTGTCCGACGGACGCGCGGTCGGCGTGCGCACCGACGCGTTCTTCGCCCTGGGCAACACCGCCTGGCTCGGCGTGCCGGTGCCCGTCTGGCTGACCACCGGCTGTTTCATCCTTTTTGGCGTGCTGCTCAACCTGACCGTGTTCGGCCGCAACGCGCTGGCCATCGGCGGCAACAAGGAGGCTGCCCACCTCGCCGGCGTGCCGGTCACCCGCATCAAGGTCGTCATCTTCACGCTGCAGGGTCTCGTCGCCGCCTTTGCCGGACTCGTGCTCGCCGCGCGCATGACCAGCGGCCAGCCCAACACTTCGCAGGGCCTCGAGCTCGAGGTCATCTCCGCCTGCGTGCTCGGCGGCGTGTCGTTGAGCGGCGGCGTCGCCCGCATCGGCGCCGTGATCGCCGGCGTGCTGATCATGGGCCTGGTGCAGAACGCCATGAACCTGCTCAACATCCCGCCGTTCTACCAATACGTCGCCCGCGGCTGCATCCTCCTCGGCGCGGTGATGCTCGACCGGCTGAAGCATCGCGCCTGACGGCGCGAGGGAAAGTGAACGTGAGAGTGAAAGTGCCCAAACCAACCACCGACACGCACTCGCCTTCACCCCCTTTCACTCTCACTCTCACCCTCACTTCCTCCCATGCTCACCGAACTCAAACGCGAGGCCTATGAGGCCAACGTCGCCCTGCCGAGACATGGCCTGATCAATCTCACTTTCGGCAACGCGAGCGCGATCGACCGCGCGAAGGGCCTCTTCGCCATCAAACCGAGCGGCGTGGCCTATGAGAATCTCAAGGTGTCCGACATGGTCCTCGTCGACCTCGACGGCAGGAAGGTCGAGGGAAAGTTAAACCCTTCGTCCGACACCCCCACCCACCGCCGGCTCTTCCTCGCCTTCGCGGGCATCGGCGGCGTGGTGCACACGCACAGCTCGCACGCGACCGCCTTCGCGCAGGCGGGCCGCGAGATTCCGATCTTCGGCACGACGCACGCCGACTATTTCAACGGCCGCATTCCCGTCACGCGCAAGCTGACCAAGGCCGAGATCAGCCAGGGCGCCTACGAATGGGAGACGGGCAACGTCATCGTCGAGCGTTTCGCAAGGGGCCAACTCGACCCGCTCGATTTCCCCGGGGTGCTGGTGAACCGCCACGCCCCCTTCACGTGGGCGAAGACCGTCGCCAAGGCCGTCGAGGTCGCCGTCGCCGTCGAATGCTGCGCGCACCTGGCGCTGATGTCGTTGCAGTTCGAACCGAAGCTCCGCGACATCGAGCCGGAACTCCTCGCGAAGCATTTCAGCCGCAAGCACGGCCCGGGCGCGTATTACGGTCAGAAATAATTTCGCGCGCCGGTCCCGCCGGCACCCTGCATAAGCCCTGGATGCCCACCTCCGTCACGTTCCGCCGCGAGAGCGTCGTGCTCCCGACCTACGCCCCGGCTGCGCCCGACCGGAATCCGATGTTCCTTGAAGCCCGCGTCTACCAGGGTTCGAGCGGGCGCGTCTACCCGCTGCCCTTCATCGACCGCATCGCGGAAAAACCCGTGCCGCGCGCCTGGGAGGCCGTCTGCCTGGAGAACGAGTTTTTGCGGGTGCTGGTGCTGCCCGAACTGGGCGGGCGCATTCACCGCGTGCAGGACAAGACCAACGGCTACGACCTCGTCTACCATCAACCCGTCATCAAGCCCGCGCTCGTCGGCCTGGCCGGCCCCTGGGCCAGCGGCGGCATCGAAATCAACTGGCCCCAGCATCACCGCCCATCGACCTTCATGCCGGCCGATGTGCACGTCGAGCGGTCCGGCGATGGCGCCGTGACGGTGTGGCTGTCGGAGCACGATCCCATGGCGCGCATGAAGGGCATGCACGGGGTGTGCCTCCACCCGGGCCGGGCGGTCCTCGAACTGAAGGCCCGCGCCTGCAACCGCACCGCGGACGTACAGACCTTTCTCTGGTGGGCCAATGTCGCCACCCGCGTGCACGAGCAGTACCAGTCGTTCTTTCCCCCGGACGCCACGTTCGTCGCCGATCATGCGAAGCGGGCCATGAGCACGTTCCCGCGCTGTCGCGGCCACTACTACGGCATCGACTACGCCGCGCGCGGCCGGAACGGCGTGCCGGCGGACGAACAGCCGCGACAGTACCGGCCCGATGGCAGCTATCCCGCCGACGACCTCTCCTGGTACGCCAACATTCCCGTGCCCACCTCCTATATGTGCATGGGCACGCGCGAGGATTTCTTCGGCGGCTACGATCACCGCGCACAGGCCGGGCTCGTCCATCTGGCCGACCACCGCATCGCCCCCGGCAAGAAACAATGGACCTGGGGCAACCAGGAGTTCGGTTACGCGTGGGATCGGAATCTGACTGATCCCGATCCGGTGACGGGCGAACATGCCCCTTACATCGAGCTGATGGCGGGCGTCTTCACCGACAACCAGCCCGACTTTTCCTTCCTCCAACCCGGCGAAACCAAGGCATGGAGCCAATATTGGTATCCCATCCGGGAAATCGGACCCGCTCATCACGCGAACCTCGACGCGGCCGTGTCGCTCAACGTCGCGCGGGATCAGGTGCGAGTCGGCGTCGCGGTCACCGCCCCGCACCGGGACGCCGTGGTCACCCTCTCCGCCCGCGGCCGCCGGGTGGCGCGCTTCACGCGCGATCTCACCCCCGCGGCGCCCCTGGTCGAAACGGTGCGCCTGCGGAACGACGCCGCGCTCGAGTTGCGCGTGGCCACGGCCGCGGGCCGCACGCTGCTGCACTACGCGCCGCGCCCCGCGCCGGTTCCGTCCGCGGCCGACCTGACGGCGCACGCCGCCACCGAGCCGGCCCCGCCGGCCCGGATCGCGAGTGCCGACGAGCTCTACCTCACCGGCCTCCACCTCGAACAATACCGCCACGCCACGCGCGCCCCGGAGGCGTACTGGCGGGAGGCGCTGCGCCGCGATCCCGGCGATGCACGCTGCAATCTCGCGCTGGGGCGCTGGCATTTGCGCCGGGGAGAGCTTGCGGACGCAGAACGACACCTGCGCGCGAGCATTGGCCGGCTCACCCGACGCAATCCCAACCCCGCCGACGGTGAGGCCCATTATCAACTCGGCCGCTGCCTGCGGGAACAGGCGAACGCCGTGCCACCGCCGGACGACCGCGCGGACGGCGCGGGGCGCGCCCTGCTGGACGAAGCCGACGCCGCGTTTGGAAAGGCCGCCTGGAACCAGGCCTGGCAATCGGCCGCCTCGCATGCGCTGGCGGAGATTGCCGGCACGCGCGGCCAGTGGGCCGAGGCGCTCGCTCAACTGGACCGCGCGTTGCGCTTGAACGCGGATCATCTGCCGGCGCGCAACCTGCGGGTCATCGCCCTGCGTCGCCTCGGCCGCGCGGCCGAGGCGCGCGCGCAGCTCGCCGCCAATCGCGCGATCGACCCGCTCGACTGGTGGGCCCGGGATCTCGCCGGGGAAAAAATCGCCGCCGATAGCCAGGTCCGGCTGGACCTCGCCCTCGACTACGCACGGGCCGGATGCTTCCCCGAAGCCCGCCAGGTCCTGGCCGACGCCCGGCCGGAAAAACATTCGGGCGCCGCGCCGCTGCTCGGTTACTACCGCGCCTGGCTCGCCGCGCGCGCCGGCGACCCGACGGATGCGAGGAAACACCTCGCGGCCGCCGCCCGCGCCACGCCCGACTACTGCTTCCCCGCCCGCCTGGAGGAGATCGCGATCCTCCGTCATGCCATGGCCGCCAACCCAGCGGACGCGCGCGCGCCGTTTTATCTCGGCAACCTGCTTTACGACCGGCGCCGGCACGGCGAAGCCATGAAACTCTGGGAGCGCGCGGTGAAACTCGAGCCAGGGAACGCCGTGGCGTGGCGGAACCTCGGCATCGGCGCCTTCAATGTGCGGCGCAAGCCCGCCCTGGCCCGGCGGGCCTACGACGCGGCGTTGCGTGCCAATCCCGATGACGCGCGCGTGCTCTACGAGCGCGATCAGCTTTGGAAACGCCTCGGCGAATCGCCGGCGAAGCGGCGGCGCGCCCTGGAGCGCCATGCCCGGCTCGTGGGTCGGCGCGACGATCTCACCATCGAGTTCTGCGCCCTGCTCAATCACACCGGCGCCTCCCCGCGCGCCCGGACCCTCCTGGCCTCCCGCCGGTTCCAGCCGTGGGAAGGCGGCGAGGGTGCCGCCCTGGGCCAGCACGCGCGGACCCATGTCCTGCTCGGCCGCGCCGCGCTCCGGTCCGGCCGGGCCGAAGAGGCCGCCGCGCTGTTCGGCGCCGCGCTGACCGCGCCGGAAAATCTCGGCGAGGCGCGACATCTCCTCGCCAACCAAAGCGACCTGCATTTCTGGCTGGGCGAGGCCCAGGCGACCGCCGGCCGGACGGCGGCGGCACGCGAACAATGGACCCGGGCGGCGACCTTCCAGGGCGACTTCCAGGAAATGAGCGTGCGGCTTTTTTCGGAAATGACCTACTACTCCGCCCTCGCCTGGCGCCGGCTCGGACAACCCGCGCGGGCCAACGCGTTGCTCCGCCGACTCCGCGCGCATGCACGCGGCCTGGCGTCAGCCCCGGCCAGGATCGACTACTTCGCCACCTCGCTGCCCACGATGCTCCTGTTCGCCGACGACCTGGCCGCGCGCCAACGCACCTCGGCGCTGTTCCTCGAGGCGCAGGCGGAACTCGGCCTCGGCCGGCGCGCCGCCGCCCGGCGGCTGTTGCAGGCCGTGCTGCGCCGGGACCCCAGCCATGCGGGGGCCCGCGACTTGCTGGACGAACGGGGCGCACCGGCACCCGGTCTGTCATAGGAGCCGTGCGGCCACCCGTCCCGCGGGGTAAGGATTGACGGCCCGCTGCTTCAACGGTGCAGTTGACGCCGTTTCCCCTGAACGCGCCCACCCCATGTCGTCGTCCTTCCGTTCCCTGCTGAAGTTCCAGGAAAGCGGCCTGCTGCTGGTCATCCTCGCGCTGGGGTTGCTGCTGACGGTGTTCGCCGGCACGGTGCGCACGCCGGTCTTCGAACGCACCGCCGACGGCGGCCGCCAGCGCGTGTTCACGACCGGGCCCGACGGCGAACGCATTCCCGCCTTCGTTGAGAAAAACAAATTCCTCAACACGCAGAACCTCGCGCAGCTCGCCAAGGACACCAGCTTCACCGCCATCATGGCCGTGGGCATGGCGGTCGTCATCATCGCCGGCGGCATCGATCTGTCCGTGGGCTCCATCTACGCCCTGGCCTCGGTGCTCGGCGCCCTGGTGATGAACCATTATGGACCGGACGGAGCCAACTCGCCGGCGCTGGGCGTCACGCTGGGCATCGCGACCTGCCTGGGCACATCGCTGTTGTGCGGGCTTTTCAACGGCGGCTTGATCGTCGCGCTGCGGGTCCATCCGTTCATCATCACGCTCGGCGCGATGGCCATCCTGCGCGGCATCGCGTTCGTCGCGACCAAGGGCCAGTCCGTCGGCGGCTTTCCCGCCGGCCTGCGCGACTTCGTGCGCTACGAGATCGGCGACGGCCTGAGCTTCGTGCCGCTGGCCACGATGGTGATCGTCACGATCGTGGGTTGGATCTTCCTGTCGCGCCTCGCCGCGGGCCGGCGGGTTTACGCGATCGGTGGCAACGAACTCGCCGCCCGCTTCAGCGGCATCCGCGTCGAGCGCGTGAAACTCGGCCTCTACCTGATCTCCGGCCTCACCGCCGGCATCGCCGCCCTGCTCTCCCTCGGCTATTACGGCGCCGCCACGTCGGGCGACGGCCAGGGCTATGAATTGAACGTCATCGCCGCCGCCGTCGTCGGCGGCGCCAGCCTGAGCGGCGGACGTGGCTCGGCGCTCGGCGTCGTGCTGGGCGCGCTGATCATCCAGATGATCTCGAGCGGCATCGTCATCCTCGGCATCGACCAGAACTACAGCCAGATCATCATCGGCACCGTGGTCATCGCCGCCGTCGTCCTCGACAATTTCAACACCTGGCTGGCCAAGAAACGCCTGACGGCGAAAGCCAACTGAACCATTTTTTCACAGGAGGGAACGGAGGAAACTGAGATCAAACCCAAGCCCTGCCTTTCTCCGTTACCTCCGTTGCCTCCTGTAAAACCTGTCCTGATTAGTGATCATTAGTGTCAATTAGTGGTTTCGCCAACCCCGCCTTACTCCTCATGAAAAAACTACTCCTGCTTCTCGCCGGCCTGACCGCCGGCGCCGCGCTCGCGTCCGCCGCGCCGCGCGTCATCACCATCGGCCTCGTCGCCAAGTCCCAGGGCAATCCCGTTTTCCAGGCCGCCCGCGTCGGCGCCCAGGACGCCGCCAAGGAACTCAGCGCCAAGCTCGGCCTCGACATCCGCATCGACTGGCGCACGCCGAATGAGGAGGACGCCCAGAAGCAGGCCGAGGCCATCGAGCAGCTCGTGCTCGCCGGCGCCGAGGGCCTCGCGGTCAGCTGCTCCGACGCCAACAAGCTCACCGACGCGATCAACCGCGCCGTCGACAACGGCGTGCCGGTCGCAACCTTCGACTCCGACGCCCCCGCGTCCAAGCGTTTCGTGACCTACGGCGTGGACGACATCGAGTGCGGCAAGCAAACGATGGCCGAGCTCGCGAAAGTCATGAACGGCAAGGGCGTCGTCGCCATCCTCGCCGGCAACCAGAACGCCCCCAACCTCCAGAACCGCGTGAAGGGCGCAAAGGAAGAGGCGAAGAAATATCCCGGCATCACCATTCGCGACACCTACTACCACAAGGAAACCCCGCAGGACGCCGCCGCCAAGGTCGAGCAGGTCATGCAGGCCAATCCGGACATCACCGGCTGGGCGATGATCGGTGGCTGGCCGCTCTTCACTGAAAACGCCCTCAAGTGGCAGCCCGGCACCGTCCAATGCGTCTCGGTCGACGCCCTGCCCGCGCAGCTCGCCTACATCCGCAGCGGCCACGTGCCGGTGTTGCTCGCCCAGCAGTGCTACGAATGGGGCCACCGCTCCGTCGAGCTGCTGATCGAAAAGATCGTCCACAAGAAGAACCCGCCCGCCGTGAAGGAGATCAGCGCGCTGATCCCCGTCACCAAGGCCAACGTGGACGAGTTCGCCAAGAACTGGGCGAAGTGGCTGCCGCGGTAAGTTGGGCACCTTCTTCGTAGGGGCGCTGCTCGCCGGCGCCCGCGGGCGGCGACAAGCGCCGCCCCTACACCCGATCAAACCTTGAGCCCCCTCCTTCCTTTCATGGCGGCCTTGCCCAGCACCGGTGCCCCACGAGGCGTGGAGATTATCGCCCATCGCGGCGCCTCGTTCGACGCGCCGGAAAACACCGTGGCCTCGCTCCGGCTCGGCTATGAACAGGGCGCGGACGCGGGCGAGGTCGACATCCACCTGAGCAAGGACGGCCGCCTCGTCGTGATTCACGATCGGGACACCGCACGCACCGCCGGAAAGAAACAGGCCGTCGCCGACCAAACCTCCGACGAACTTCGCGCGCTGGACGTCGGCCAATGGGGCAAATGGAAAGGCTCGGCTTTCGCCGAAAAACTTCCGCCATTGGCCGAGGTCCTCGCAATTGTGCCGCCGGGCAAGCGCCTTTTCATCGAGGCCAAAGCCGGCCCCGGGATTGTGACCGAGCTCGAACGCGTCATTCGCGCCTCCGGCCTGGAATCGGGTCAGCTGCCCCTGATTACCTTCGATTTGGAAACCGCCCGCATCCTGAAGCTCCGTTTCCCGGCCCATGAGATTTGCTGGATTGCAGATCGTCCCGCCGTGAAGGCCCCGGGGATCGACGAGCTGATTGCCCCGGCGAAATCTGCCGGCCTCGACGGGCTCGACCTGGATTTCCGTTTCCCCATCGACGCCGCCTCCGTGGGAAAAGTCCACACGGCCGGCTTGAAACTTTATACCTGGACCGTCGACGACGCTGCCACCGCCCGCGCCCTCGCCACCGCCGGCGTGAATGGCATCACCACGAATCGCCCCGGCTGGCTGCGGGACCAGTTGACCCCACCATGACCCGAATTCTTACAGAAGGAAACGGAGGGAAACAAACCGCGGCAATCTCGCCTTGGGTGGGACGGGTTTTATACCCCGACGCGATTCATTCCGCCTTCGCTGTCGGGGCATAAAACCTCTCCCCCGATGAAACCAGCCCCAACCCTGCACTGAGCCGCCATGTCCTTCCTCGAATTCAAAGCCATCACCAAGCGCTTCCCCGGTGTCCTCGCACTGGATGGCGTCAGCTTCACCGTGGAACGCGGCACCTGCCACGCGCTGATCGGCGAGAACGGCGCGGGCAAGAGCACGCTCGGCAAGATCCTCGCCGGGGTGCAGACGGGCGACGGCGGCGAGATCCGCCTCGATGGCAAGGTGATCGCCCCCGACTCGCCCCTCGCGGCCCGCGAACTCGGCATCGCGATGGTGCACCAGGAACTCGCGTTCTGCCCGAACATGAGCGTCGCGGAAAACCTCTGCCTCGGCGACCTCCCCCGCCGCGCGGGTTTCGTGAACCGTGCCGAGCTGCGCAAACGCGCCCGGACCATGCTCGCCACCATCGGCGCCGACATCGATCCCGACGTCATCATCGGCACGCTCTCCACCGGCCGCGAACAGCTCGTGCAGATCGCGGCGGCCGTCGGCACCGGCGCCCAGGTGATCGTGATGGATGAGCCGTCGAGCTCGCTGTCCGCCGCCGAAACCGCCGAGCTCTTCCGCCTGGTCCGCGAACTCAAATCGCGCGGGATCACGCTGATCTACGTCTCCCACCGCCTCGAGGAACTGTTCGCGCTTTGCGACAACATCACGGTCCTGCGCGACGGCAAACATGTCGCCACCGAGCGCATCGCCGCCACGACCCCGCACCGCGTGGTCACGCAGATGATCGGCCGCGAGCTCCTCTTCACCACGCCGAACCACCTGGCCAAACCGCTCGGCGAGGAACGCCTGAAAGTCGCGGGCCTGGCCTCGCCCGGGAAATTCTCCGGCATCGACCTGACGGTGCGCGCGGGCGAGATCGTCGGCGTCGCCGGCATCGTCGGCGCCGGCCGCAGCGAGGTCGTCGAGGCGATCTTCGGCCTCGATCCCAATGTCCGGGGCGGAGTCTCCGTCCATGGCCGCCCGCTCCCGCTCGCTTCCCGCGACGCCGCGCTCGCCGCCGGTATCGGCCTGGTGCCGGAGGACCGCAAGCGCCAGGGCCTCGTGCTCGGCTTGAACTGCCGCGAGAACACCTGCCTCGCCGCCCTGCCCGCGCTGACCACGGCCGGCTGGGTGCGCCGCGGCGAGGAACGCTCGCTCGCCCAGCGCTATGCGCAGCGCCTGCGGGTCAAGGCGCCGTCGCTCGAGACCATCACCGCCGGCCTCAGCGGCGGCAACCAGCAGAAGATCGCGCTGGCGAAGTGGCTCGCGCGGTCCTGCGACGTCCTGCTGATCGACGAACCCACGCGCGGCGTGGACGTCGGCGCCAAGGCCGAGATCTACCAACTGCTCGACGAACTCGCCTGCGAGGGCAAGGCCTTGCTCGTCGTTTCCTCCGAGCTGCCCGAACTCATCGGCCTCTGCCGGCGCATCGTGGTGATGCGCAACGGCGGCATCGCCGGCGAAGTCCCGCGCGCCAACTTCAGCGAGGCCGCATTGATGCAGCTGATGGCCGGCGTGGCGGCGGCCTGAGTAGGTCCGGTCTCCGACCGGACCCGGCCCGGCGTTCATCGCATGGAGGGCCCAGCTCCCGCTGGGCCGCGAACGTGATATCGCGTGCGCATATCCGGCCCAGCGGGCTTGCGCGCCATAGGCTTGGCGACGGCGGGAGCTGGGCCCTCCACCTGTTCTTCGCCTACGGCGCCTTATTCGCCGGCATGTCCCGGCCGTTCTGGTGCAGCACCAGCCCGGTGACCTTCCCCGCCGCATCGCGGGTGAACGAGATGCGCGCGTCCACCACCGTGTAGAAGAACTCGTCCCTGGCGGACGCCTGCACCGGGAATTTCGACTGGCCCGTCGCCTGCACAAAGACGGCGCCGTTCTCGACGGTCACCGTGAGCACGAACGCCGGGGTGAGCGGATAGCTGCCGGCATACTCGGGCAAAACTTCGGCGGGCAGCGTCACGGCCGTCGGCGCGGGCCGCGCCTCACCCCGCTCGCCGCGCAAATCGCGACCCTCCAGATGCAGCACCAACGCGGCCACCTGGCCATCCGCACCGCGTTCGAAGGAAATCTCGACCGGCGAGTCGATGAGGGAAAAACGGTCCAGGCTCATCGGCCGCGCGGCGAACCTCGGCTCCCCCGTGGCCTGGAGGTAAATCCTGCCGCCGGCCTCGGTGATCGTGACATCGAACCCCGGGCCGAGGACATAGCGTCCGGAATAGTCGGCGGCATTCTTCAGGGCGGCGATGCGCGGCTTCGACATCTCGCCGCCCAGCAGTTCGAAGCCGAGTTTTTCCGAACCCTTTTGCACGTTCGCGAGAATGACCACACCCGCGCCGGCCTTCGGATCAAAAGCCACGAGCGCATGGCTGCCCGCCGTCGCGCCATTGTGCCAGACAATCGCGTGTTCACTGTTGCCGGCCAGCATCCACCCCAGGCCGATCCGGCCACCCATGTCGTCGTTGTCACGCTGGGCTTTCATGGTCGCATCGAAGGAGGCCCGGAGCGGGCCGGCCGGATTGAGGCAGGCCGCCAGAAAAATCGCCATGTCCCGCGCCGAACTCCGGATGCCGCCGCAGGGCGCCGCCGCCAGCCAGTGCCAGGTGGGCACCGTTTTCCCGCCCGCATGGCCCGGCGCCAGATCCGCCGGTGGCGGCGTGCCCGCCAGGCCAACGCTGGTGGCCTTCATCCCGAGCGGCACCAGGACGTGATCGCGCAAGGCGTCAGCGTAAGTCGTGCCCCAAGCCGCGGCCAGCGCTTCACCGAGAACCGCCACGCCGAAATTCGAGTAGGCGACTTTCCGCCCGACCGTGGCCGCGGGTCCATGCAGCTTGAGTCCTTCGACGAGCGCCGCGCGGTCGTACTTCGCGTAGGGATCCGGGTTCGCGTCCGGGTTCGGTCCAAGGTTCGCCGGCAGCCGCGGCAAGCCGGAGGTGTGGGTCGTGAGGGAAAGCAGCGTGATCTTCGCGAGCGCGGCCTGCGCGTCGTCGGCGGGGGGCAGCAGGTACTTCGCCGCCGGATCCTGACGCGACACCTTGCCCAGCCGCTCGCTCTCGGCGAGCAGCAGCGCGGTGAACACCTTGGAGATCGAACCGATCTCGAACTGGGTGTCGGGCGTCACCGGTCGCGGATCGGCGGCGACGTCGAACTGCCCCGCCTGGAAAAACACCACGCCCTCGCGGTCCACCCACGCGGCCGTCACGCCGCCCCGTGTGCCGGCGAGCCATTGATCGAGCCGCTCCTGCACGCGGGCCGGCGGTCCGCCAAAAACCGGGAGCGCCGTCAGCAGGGTGCAGGCCGCAAACAGGAATTTAATCTTCATGGGGCGAGGAAGGTAAGGGAGCTCCAAGCGGTTTCGTTGAGGGCAGCTCCGATCTTTTCTCGCCGTGCCGTGATCGATTGGCCAGCCAAACCCGCCCAGGCCCCTTCGCCCGACCCATGCATCCCGTGAGTCCCTGCGTCACGCTAATCGGCGCCAGCCGGGTGGAGGGCTCGTCGGCTGGGTCTTTGGTGGGAGGGGTTTTATACCCCGACAGCGAAGGCGGCATCAATTCCGTCGGGGTATAAAACCCCTCCCACCCAGAAAAACATCAAAACAACCCGCGCAATGCCTTGACCGACGGCGCCGACTTCGCGTCGGCCAGCAGCCAGGTCTCGCGATGCTCCAGCACCTGGCCGGGCTTGAGTGTCGCGAAGGCGCCCATCGTTTCCATCTCGACCATGAAGTTCTTCGGGCCGACGTAGACCGCGAGGTTGGTGCCGAGCGGATAATTGCCGGCCGGATCGTAAGCCGCATGCTTCGCGAACAGCAGTTTCTGCGCGGGATGGTGCCACGCGATCACGCCGGCATCGGCCTTGAGCATGCGCTTGTTCTCGCGGCCGGACGGCTTGAGCACGAGCGCATCGGCCGTGCAGCCGAACTGCGGGTCATCGAAACCGACGCCGCCGTGTCCGCCGCCCCATGTGCGAAACGCGACGAAGGTTGCGTAATCCCACGACGACCCGTCGCCGAGCGGCAGCGTGTAGGTGGATTTTTTCGACGGCACGGTGCACGTGAGCGCCCACAGGCCCCCGCTCCACAACATGTCGCTTTCGTTGCGCAGGAAATGATCGATCACGATCCGGCCGTCGTCCACCGCCTTCACGGTGAAGCCGCGGCGGATCTTTTGCACCGGATCGGGCGCACCCGTGACCGTGAAGCCGTTGGCCGACGCCTTCACTGTGCACGGCGCATTGTCCGGCGCGTAGGTTTCCTCGGCCTCGTCCGCGCCAGGGCGCGCCGCCCACAGGCGGTGGCCGCCCATCAGGTCCCATTGGCCGCGGCGATATTTGCCCGGCGCCCAGAGCAGGAGATTGTCGCCGCCCGGCCGCCCCCAGAACGCGATGCGGGGACCCTGCGCGGTCAGCGCCACGATGCGCAGCCGCGCGGTGCGCAGCTCGACCGCCTCGAGCCCTTCAAACGTGATCCGCTGGACGACCGCTTTGGATTTCATGCGAACCAGGACGATGACGAAACGGCGGCCCTTCAGGCAATCCCCTAGATGGACATAAGTGCGATCCGCAATCCGCCCAAACGGGCAAATAAACGGTGGCCATCGCCCGGCCGGCCCCTAAACAATCGCCCGCCATGGCCACCCCTGCGAAGAAAAGCCGCGCCGATACCTCCGCCACCGACAACACCGAAAAGCTGATCCGCGTCCGCCTGCGCGCGCTGGAAATGCCCCCGATCAAGGACGGCCTGGTCATCGGGCGCGACGCCGCGATCGGCGGCGAGGCGATGACCCGCACGCTGCGCCTGGTCAGCAACGAGAAGTTCGACCGCATCGTGCTCAAGGATCCCGTGGTGGAGGAAGTGATCGTGCGGCAGGCCGTGTTGAGAAAGATCGGCCGCGACCGCCTCATCGCTTTTGTCATGAAGCGCGTGAAGCCGCTCATGGCCGAGACGGAGCTGCTGCTGCTCGACATCGACGTCGAGCTGGTGCTCGAGGATGTGATGTAACCGACGTGACGAAGGCGCTCGAATTGATTTCCTCCCTCGTGGTGGTGGGCCGGGCCAACGACCGGCTGCCGGATGTGGCGGGACACCTGGCCCGCATCGGCACGCATCATCTCGTCGTGCTCCACGAGACCACCGGCCGGTTTATCGGCGTCGTGCGCCTCGCCGACGTCGCCTGGCGCGCGAACGCCAGCACGCGCATCCTCGGCGACCTGGTTTCCTCGGTGCGCCCCATCACGGTGCGCGCGGAGGAATCCGCCGCCGGCGTGAGCGAGCTGTTCCTGCAGCACCGGCTCGGCGAGGCGGCGGTGGTCGCGGAAGACGGCGGCTACCTGGGGCTGATCACCGCCGAGAGCGTGCTGGCCTGGAACTGCGCGGAATTGCGGCGCATGCAGAACATGCTCCGGCTGGAGGAGGAATCCCTCCAGGTGATCAAGGCCACCATGCAGGCGCTCGCGGAGGACAAGGAAAGGTACCTGGGCAATCTCTCGCACACGCTCCGCTCGCCGCTCAACCCGGTGCTCTTGATCGCCAGCGCCCGCGCGAACAACGCGCAGCTGCCCGAGGACATCCGGCGCGACTTTCAGACCATCGCCACCAACGCCGCCGCCGAGGCCAGGATCATCGAGGACCTGATCGACGGCGCCCGCCCCTCGCGCCAGAAACCGCCGGCGGGGCGGTGATGGCCCGGCCAGGGGCCGGCACGCCCGCCTCCCCGGCTTCACTGGCCGGATGCAGCCCCGGGACGCAGGTTCCGGCCGGGATCAACGTCATGCCGGCCGGAATCGCCGCGCACCGGACCGGCCTCCGCGACGGATGACCCGCAGGATGACCATGAAACCGATGGTGGGGAGACGCGACGTGGCGCCGCGAAATCCAGGCTCGCTATCGCTCGTTGCGAATCGCCTTCACCTGGTCGGCCTTGAACGGCTCGCCCTGGTTGCCCCAGGCGTTGTAGATGAAAGTCAGGACGTCGGCGACCTGCGCGTCGGTCAGGACCGCCTCCTGGGGCGGCATCGCGCTGTTGATCGTCACGCCGTTGACCGTGATCGGGCCCGAGAGTCCCTTCAGCACGACGCGGATGGCGCGCTCGCGATCGGCCAGGAGGTAATCGGAGCCCGCGAGCGGGGGAAAGGCGCCCGGCAAACCCTTGCCGTCGGACTGGTGGCAGGCGAAGCAGAGACTCAGGTAAACCTGTTTGCCGCGCTCGCCCTGGATGTCCTTGGTGAGCCCGGCGAGCTTCGGGTTGGCCCGCTCGGCCACGGCGAACAGCGCCTTGAGCTCGGCCTCGTTGCGGGCGGACTCCGTGCCCTCGTCGGCCTGCGCGCCCAGATAGACCGCGTCGATTTCCTTGCCCGAGTAAATCACCCGGTCGGGAGCGCCCGCGACCTTGAGCATGCCCAGCGCGCCCTTGTTGAAGGCGCGGGTCAGCGAATGGTCCACGAGGATAAAGGTGCCGGGCACGTCCACCTTGAACTCGACCGCACAGGCGCCGCCCGAGGGCACCAGCGTCGTCTGGACATTCGTGTTGGGCAGGCTGAGGCCGGCCTCGGGATACACCTTGTCGAAGATCTCGCCGATCACGTGGAAGGACGAGGTGACGTTGGGGCCGCCCACCCCGAAATAGATCCGCACGTGCTCGCCGACGGTGGCCGTCATGGCCTTGTCGCCAACCAGGGACCCGACCGCGCCGTTGAACACGATGTACGGCGGGCGCTCGTCGATGGCCTTGGCCATGTCGAATGATTGAAGTCCTTCCTCGCCGTATTTCCCCGTGGTGTAGAACTCGCCCTGCATCACGTAGTATTCCCGATCGACCTTGGGCAGGCCGGCCTTCGGTTCGACGAGGATGAGTCCGTACATCCCGTTGCCGATATGCATCGGGACCGGCGCCGTGGCGCAATGATAGACGAAAAGACCGGGATTGAGCGCCCGGAAGGTGAACTGCGAACTGTGACCGGGGGCGGTGAAGCTCGAGGTCGCGCCCCCGCCGGGACCGGTGACCGCATGCAGGTCGATGTTGTGGGGAAGCTTGGAGGACGGATGATTGTTCAGGTGAAACTCGACCACGTCGCCCTCGCGCACGCGGATGAAGGAACCCGGCACGCTGCCGCCATACGTCCAGAATGTGTATTCGACTCCGTCCGCCAGGCGGCCCACGACTTCCCGCACCTCGAGGTTGACCACCACGCGCGCCGGATATTTCCGCTCGATCGGCGGCGGCACGTGCGGTGGCGCCGTGAGCATGGCCTGGAAAATGGGCAGGTTGACTACTTCGGGTGGGAGGATGACGGGACCCTCGACGTCCGCCGGGCCTTCGTTGGCGCGGGTCGGCACGCCAGCGAGAGAGAACGCCGCGGCAACAGCCACGACAGGAAGGAGGCGGAGGAAATGCATGGTGCGCGTTTGAAAAGGCGGCGGGTGAGGCAGCGCGTCCGGCTCAACGAACCCCCGGGGAGGCGAACGTGTACGCGCCCACGACGACAAGCAGGTACCCGAGGCCGATGATCGCCTCCAGGATGCCCACGTGGCGGGCGCTCCATTGCGGGCGCCAGGGTCCGGTCAACCACACGGTGCGGGCCAGCAGCAGGGCGGTCGCGCCACCCGCGAGCCACGGCGCCGTTCCCGTCGAGGCCAGCAGGAGGGTCGCGCCCAAGGCGAGGCCGGACGCGAGCATCGCCGGCGCGGAGCTGACCCGTTCGCCTTTGCGTTGCCGGAGAAAGGTGCGGATGGTGAGGATCGCCGGAGCGCTGCGGGCCAGCGCCACCCCGGCCAGGCCGAGGGCGGCGGGGACGGACCAACCGGCGAGCAGCGCAAAAGTCATGGGCAGAACGGCGAACGCCGCGCTGCCGGAGAGTTCCGCGGCCATGGCGCGGCCTTCACCCTGGGCGTCGAAGTGTGCAAAGAGGGCCGCGAACGGCACCGCCAGTCCGATCGGCCACAACGCGGCCGGTTCGCCGAGCACCAGCACCTCGAAGCCGCCCGCCACCACGAGGGTGCTGAGCGTCACCAGGGCTTCCCGCGCGAGGAGGCGGCGTTCCGAATGTTCGGACGCGAACGCCGCGCGAAAAGGGCGCCGGCAGAAAAACCCGGCCAGGCAGGCGGCCAGCAGGGCGCCACCGGGCAGCGAAGGGGCCAGCAGCATTGCCAGCGCCAGCGGTTCGAACGCCAGCGACCACGAACCGTGTTCCTTCGGCAGGAAGACCGTGGCGACCGCCGGACCGGTGACCCGCGGCGTGGTGGGAAGCGGCCACAGGCGCGGCAGCGTGTTGGGCAGGGATTGCATCCGACCAACATACCTGGCGACCGCCGGCCTGGCTTCGCCGTCATTGTCCAACCCTGCGCATGGTTTGCGAAACCGTCCCGCCTCAACTTCCCGCCCGCCCGAGTCGCGCCATCCGGGCCAGCCCTCTTTCCCGTGCGGCGCCGAAGGTCGGCCGCCACGACGCGTCTTGATGTAGGGGCGCCGCTCGACGGCGCCCGCGGGCGTCCGCAAGGGACGCCCCCTACAGCCAACCTCTCAGTCCCATGAGCAAGATCATCGGTTTCGACGCCGATGACACCTCGGGCCATTCCGCCTGGCTCAGTCGTCCCAGCACCAGCAGGTGATCTCGGCATCGTTTTTCGGCACGTGGGGTGTCGGCCGCGCGGGATGTCCGATCACGATCGGCAGCGCGACGTCGTAGTCCGCGGGAATACCGAGCTCCGCCTTCACCTCCGGCAGGTTGAACCACGGCCGGGTGCAGCCGATGGGACACGTCGCCAGCCCGCGGTCATGTGCGGCCAGCATCAGGTTCTCCGCGGCGAGGAAACAATCCTCCGTGGGGGAGAAGCGGCCGGGTTTTGCGCAAATGACCACCAGCGTGTCGGCGCCATGAAAAAGGTCGGCGGCCACGTTCGTGACGTGGTCGACACTCGGGTCCAGTCCCAGCGAGGGGCCGGCGGTCGCCAGCAGATGGGTCTTCGCCCGGCGGGAATAGCCCGCCAACCGCTGGCGGCCGTGGAACACGGCAAACGCCCAGGGTTGCCGGTTCATGGCGCTGGGGGCCTGCGCCGCCGCCCGCAGCAGGTCCAGCACGGCGCCGCCGGAAACCGCCACGCCCGAGAATTCGCGGACGGCCCGGCGTTGGTAAACGGCTTGCAGCACTTCCATGGCGAAAAGGTCAGCGCGGGTCCGCGGGAACAATCATCACCGGACAGGGCGCCGTGCGCAGCACGCCGTGGGTGGTGCTGCCCACGATGAGATCGAACATGGCCCCGTGGCCGTGCGACCCCATCACGATGTAGGCCGCCTTGGTCGCGACGGCCTGCGCCAGGATGCCGCGCGCCGGCGTGCCGTCGGCGCGGGCGATGCGAATGGGACAGCGGGCGGCGAAGCGCCGGGCGAGCGCCTGCAGCCCTTGGGTCACGCTCCGCTCCGCGGCCGCGATCGCCTCGGCAACCTGCCCGGCGTCGAAGGTATAGTAGTTATCCCACAGGGCCGAGGGAGGCGGCGCCACGTGCAGCAACACCACGCGCCCCCCGATCAGGCGGGCGAGGTCGCAGGCCGTGCGGCAGACGCGCGAACTGGCCGTCGAGAGATCAACCGGCACCAGGATCGTTTTCATGCCCCTCATCATACGGTTTCCCGCGCGGCGCGCTGCGCGTCCCTTGCCGAGGGCTGGGCCTATTTTGGCCCGCGAAGCCGTCCGCTCAGCTCAGTCCGAGCGGTACCGCGTCCAGGGCGCGGCGCGCAGCCGCTCGCTGGCGATCCGCCGGCCGCTCGATTCGCAGATGCCGTAGTCGCCGCGCAGGATGCGGTCGATGGCGGCGTTGATTTCCTCGAGGGCATCCGGCTCGCGCGCGAGCAGGGCGCGGATGAAATCCCGGTCGAACTGGTCGGTGGCCTGCGGGGCCCGCTGCTCCTGCATGAGGTGGTCGCGCAGCGCCACCAGGGTTCGGAAGTGCCAGGCCCACCGCGGATCGACCCGGAGGAGATCCCGGCGCCGGCTGTTCCCGGCGGACCGGGTGGCGACAGGGTTGGACATGACTGGAAAGAGGGAGGTGATGGCGGGACTATCGCACGTTTCCCGCCCGCCCGCTGGTGCTCGCTTGGCGTTCGTTCCTCATATCTTGCAATTCGCGTCTCCCGGCGAAGCCCCGGCCGCCCGGGCCGGGTTTTCAGGACGCGCGGATCAGACCGCGGCAACCTGCGCACCTTTCCGCTCACCCGGCGGAGGCCGGGTGACCTCGATCACCCGCCCGAACCCTGCGTCTCCACCCACCGCACGGCGTGCCGGACGAGCGCGGTGGTGTCGCGGAGCTCCAGCTTCGCCTTGAGGTTGGCCCGGTGCACGTCGACCGTCTTGGTGCTGAGGCCGAGCTGTTGCGCGATCTCGCGCGTGCTCCGGCCGCGGCCGATCATTTGAAAAACCTCGAACTCGCGGTCCGTCAGCTTGCCAAAGGGCGAATCGGCCTCGCGCGCCTTCCGGCCGGAAAAACTGTCCAGCAGTTGCGCGGACATCTTGGGGCTCACGTAGACCTGCCCGCCGAGAATCTGGCGGATCGCCGCGAGCAGGTTCTCGCCGCCGGCTTCCTTCATGATGTAACCCCGGGCCCCCGCGCGCAGGGCCCGCTCGGCATAGACGAGCTCGTCGTGCATCGACACCACGAGAATCGGCAGCCCGGGATGCAGCGCCACCATGTCCTTGAGGAAATCCAGCCCGCTGCGGCCCGGCATGGTCATGTCCGCCAGGACGAGGTCGACGCCGCCGGAGGCCAGCCGCAGCAGGGCTTCGGCGGGATTGCCGGCCTCGCCGCAAACCGTGAGGTCGGCCTGCCGCTCGATGAGCTGCGCCAGCCCGGCGCGCATGAAGGGATGATCGTCCACGATCAGGATGCGCTGGCGCACCGCGGCGGCCTTGGCGGGGGAAGCGGGTTTTTTCGAGGGGACGGATTTCATCGGGAAAGGGGAAGCCGGCAGCGGATGGTGGTGCCTTTGCCCGCCACTGATTCGACGGTCAATTCCGCCCCGATGACCCCGGCGCGATGCCGCATGACCTCGAGGCCCAGGCCCGGGCGCAGCACCTTCGGAAAACCGCGGCCGTCGTCGGCCACCGTCAGCTCCAAGTCGGATCCCCGCTGCGAAAAAGTCACGGTGATGCGCCTGGCCCGGCTGTGCTTCACGGCGTTGTTCACCGCCTCCTGGGCGATGCGGTAAAGCTGCCCGGCGACCGCGGCGTCCGCGAGCGAGACGACCGCGGGCGAATCCAGCCGGCATTCGATCCGCCCGAGGCTGTTCGTCTGCTGCACCAGCTCGACCAGGCTGCCCCACAGCGCGTCGGGCTCGTTGCCCACCGGCACCAGCCCGCGGGAGAGGGAGCGCACCTGCGAAATCGACTCGCGCAGCATCCGGCCGATCCGCGTCACCTGCCGCGCGAGCTTCGGCGAACCCGCGACGTCCTCCTTCAGCCCCGCGCAGAGGATCTCGATCGCCGTGAGCTGCTGCCCGAGGCCGTCGTGGAGATCCGCGCCGATGCGCCGTTGCTCGCGCTCGACGATTTCGAGCGCCTCCCGCTCGAGCCGCTGGCGCTCGGCCCGTTCCTGGACCAGCGCGCGCTCCCGCGCGACCGTGGTCAGCGCCCGGTCGACGACGCCGGGCAGCAGGTCCAGCATCGCCGTGCTTTTTGTCAGGTAGTCGAGCGCCCCATGCCGCATGATTTCCACCGCCACCTTCTCGTCGCCCTGGCCGGTGATGACGATGAAGGGCACCTGCAGGCCCTCCTGTTCCAGCCGCTGCAGCAGCGCCTGGCCGTGGATGTCCTTGAGCTTGAGGTCGAGCAGCAGCAACGCGGGCTTCCCGTGGGCCAGCTGCCGGAGCATCGCCGCGCCCGAGGCCGCGACGGAGACCTGGTGCCCCTCGTCCCGCAGGACGCCGGCCATCAGGGTCGACAGCCCCTCGTCGTCATCCACGACGAGGATGTGGGCGGACTGGACAGGAGGGACCACGCGGGAACTAGGGACCGCTCACCGCCGGCAGCTGCATCAGCATGATGAACAACCCGAGCCGCTGCATGGCCTCGGCAAATTTTTCGTAGTCCACGGGCTTTTGCAGATAAATGCTGCACCCGAGCTCGTGGCAGCGCGCGACCTCGCGCGCATCGTCGGTGGTGGTGAGCATGATCACGGGCATCGCATGCAGGGTGGCGTCGGCTTTGATCCGGCGGAGCACCTCGACGCCGTCGACCTTGGGCATGCGGATGTCCAGCAGGACCAGGTAGGTCTGCCCGGGCTCGCGCACCCGGCCCGGACCGCGTTTGAAGAGGAAATCGAGCAGCGCCTGTCCGTCCCGGAAATGCTCGACCTGATTCTGCACGCCCGCCAGCTCCAGGTTCTGGCGCATGAGGATGGCATGGCCCTCATCATCCTCGGCGATCAAAATGACTGGGGACGGATTCACGACGTCACGCTGGGGATTCGCCGGCGGCAGGCAACGAAACAAAAAACGTGGAGCCCTCGCCCTCGCGGCTTTCCACCCACAGGCGGCCGTGCTGGCGCTCCAGCACGCGCTGGGCGATGGTGAGCCCGAGCCCCTCGCCCACCGTGACGTCGGGATTCAGCCGGTGGAAAATCTCGAACACCTTCGGCTGGTGTTCGGCCGGGATGCCGATGCCGTTGTCGGCGACGGCGTAGACTGCCTTGCCGTCCTCGACCCGGCCGGAAATCGTCAGGTGCAACGGCCGGGCGGGATCGCGGTATTTCAGCGCGTTGTCGATCAGGTTGGCGAAGACCTGGCTGGTGTGGGTGCTGTCACCCAGGCACGGCGGCAGCGGCTCGACCACGACCTCGGCCTTTGCCTCGTTGATCTGGAACCGCGCCGCGGCCACCAGGCCCGCGAGGAGGGCGTTCATGTCGATCGGGCCGATCGTCAGGATCACGCGCCCCAGGCGCGAGAAACGCAAAAGCCCGGCGAGCAGCATCTCCATCTTGTTCACCCCGGCATTGATGAAGCGCAGGGCCTGCGGGATGGACTCCTCCACCAGCGGTTTCAGCGTCGCCTGCGGCACCGCGCCGGCGTGCGTCGCAGCGGCTTCCTGGATCTTCGCGCAGGCCCGCGCCAGCTGCTTGCCGAAGCCCTGCACGTTGACCAGCGGCGAGCGCAGGTCATGGGACACGGTGTAGACGATCGTCTCGAGCTCCTTGTTCTTCTCGGCGAGATCGAAGGCATACTGTTTCAACTGCGCCTCGTCGGCCTTCCGCTGGGTGATGTCGGTGCGGATCGCCACATACTGCGTGGGCTTGCCGGCTCCGTTCACGAAGGGGAAGATCGTGGTGTCCACCCAGTAGAACGAACCGTCCTTCGCGCGGTTCTTGATCTCGCCGTGCCACACCTGCCCGCGTCCGATCGTCCCCCACAGGTCGCGAAAGAAGGCCTTGGGGTGATGGCGGGAGTTGATGATGCGGTGATCCTGGCCGAGCAGCTCCTCGCGCGAATATTTCGAAATCGCGCAGAACTTGTCGTTGACGTACGTGATGCGCCCGGCCGCGTCCGTGATCGCCACGATGGAGTGCTCGTCGAGCGCGGCCTTGATGTTCTTCAGCTCGCTGAGGGTGGCCAGCAGGCGCTGCTGCGTCTCCGCCTCCGGCGTCTGCAGCAGCGCGAGCAGCTCCTCCTTCGACATGGCGGCGTAACTCTTGGTCGGCACGTCCGACGGCTAGAGGGTCCGCGGGAAACGCGCAAGAACGGACAATCCCCGCGCCTAGGCGGCCTAAAGGATTTCCCTAGTTGGATATCGCCCCGCCTCCAATATCCAGAAACCGCGGCGGCTGCTATCGTCGGGCCCATGGAAACCACGCCTGCCCCCGCCACCGAACACCGCGAAACCACCGGCCTCGCCGCCTTGCTGCAATCGTCGGAAATCTTCCGCGACTACCAGCGCGCCTTCCAGTCCATCACCGGCCTGCCCCTCGCGCTGCGCGCGGCCGGGTCCTTCCAGCCCCCGATGCAGGGCACCAAGCTCGGCAACCCGCTTTGCGCCCTGCTGGCCGGCAAAAACAAGACGTGCGCGGCCTGCCTCGAAACGCAGCAACGTCTGGAAAGCGCGTCCGGCCAGCAGGCGGGCACCGCCCAGTGCTTCACCGGGCTGAATGAGTCCGCGGTGCCCATTCGCGTCGGCGAAAAAATCATCGGCTACCTGCAAACCGGCCAGGTACTCTTCCATCTGCCGACCGCCGCCGAGACCCGCGAGGCGGTCCGCCAGGCCACCCGCCTCGAGCCCAACCTCGACCGCCAGGAGATCGGCGCCGCCTTCAAGCAGTCGCGCGTGATCGCCCGCGCCCAGTACGACGCGATCCTCCGGCTCCTGGGCATTTTCGCCGAGCAGCTGGCCGCGATCAGCAACCAGCTCATGGTCAAGCAATCGCTGGCCGAGGCCCCGGTCATCACCCGCGCCCGCGCCTACATCGCCGCCCACCTGTCCGACGATCTTTCCCTGCTGGAAGTGTCGCGGGCCGTGGGCATGAGTTCCTTCTACTTCTGCAAGAACTTCAAGAAGGGCACGGGCCTCAACTTCACCGAGTATCTCTCCCGCCAGCGCGTCGAGGCCGTGAAGCAGCTCCTCCTCAATCCGTACAAGCGCGTGAGCGAGGCGGCGTACGAGGCCGGCTTCCAATCCCTCTCGCAATTCAACCGGGTCTTCCACCGCATCGCCGGCGAATCCCCGAGCGTTTACCGGGACCGCCTCCACGCCACCGGGCCCGGCGCGTCCCCCGCCCGCCTGCACGCCCACGCCGCCTGAGGCCCGCCCCGATGAAGACCCTCGCGCCCAAATCGCCCGTCCGGCGGCACTCCCGCGATGCGCTCCGGCGCATGCGGCCGCTGGCGGACGGGGACGAGGCCCTGCTGCAGGAATTCTTCCGGTCCCACACCCTGAACACCATCTATGACCGCTACGGCGGCCTGGTCACCGCCATGACCACCGAGCGGGCCCATGAACTGGTGGCGGTGGATCAAACCCGCGATTGCGCGCTGGCCATCCTCGCTCCCGACGGCCGGACGATCCATGCGGTCGGACGCTATTGCCTCGATCCCGCCGGCGACTCGGCCGAACTCGCCTTCGTGGTGCGCGAGGACCAGCGCCGTCGCGGCCTGGCCACCGCGCTGCTGCAGCGGCTGATCGACGTGGCCCGCGCCCGGGGCCTCAAGCGCCTGTGGGGCCAGGTCAACACCCACAACGCCTCCATGCTCGGTTTGTTCCGTCACCATGGGTTCACCCTCAAGCCCGTGGACGGTCTCGCCGAGGTCAACGCCACCCTTTTACTGTCCCCCTCTTCTCCCTTATGAATGCCCTTGCCCCCGACTGGCGGTCCCGCGCCGTTTCCCCGGCCGACGCCGCCGCCCTGATCCGCAGCGACACCAACGTGTTCCTCCACGGCGCCTGCGCCACGCCCACCCCGCTCATCGAGGCGCTCTGCGCGCGCCATGACCTGGAACAGGTGCGGCTCTATCACCTGCACACCGCGGGCCCGGCCCCCTTCGCGCAACCCGGCCGCGGAGGGGAGTTCCGCTCCGTGTCGCTGTTCACCGGCGCGCCGCTCCGCGAGGCCATCGCGGAGGACCGCGCGGACTTCGTGCCGATCTTTCTTTCCGACATCCCCGCGCTCTTCCTGAGCGGCCAGGTGCGGCTGGACGTGGCGCTGCTCCAGGTCTCCCCGCCGGATCTGCATGGCAATTGCTCGCTCGGCACCTCCTGCGACACCGCCCTCGCCGCCGCCCACTCGGCGCGGATCATCGTGGCCGAGATCAACGAGCAGATGCCGCGCACCCACGGGAACAACAGCATCCCCTTCGCCCGGATCGCCGCCTTCGTCGCCACGAACCGGCCGCTGCTGGAACACCGCCCCGGCGCGGAAACCCCCGCGGAAGCGCGCATCGGCGAGCTGGTGGCGGCGCTGGTGGAGGACGGCTCGACGCTGCAGATGGGCATCGGCGGCATCCCCGACGCGGTCCTCGCGCGCCTGCACGACAAGCACGACCTCGGCATCCACACGGAAATGTTCTCCGACCGCACGGTCGACCTCGTGGCCTCCGGCGCCGTGTCAAATCGCTTCAAGGCCAACGGCGTGGGCCGCATCGTCACCAGCTTTGTCAACGGCTCGCGGCGGCTCTTCGACTTCGTCGACAACAACCCGCAGGTCGCGTTCTACCCATGCGACTGGACGAACGACACCGCCGTCATCCGGCGCAACCCCAAGGTCGTGGCCCTCAACTCCGCCATCGAGATCGACCTGACCGGCCAGGTGTGCGCCGACTCGATCGGGCACCGCATCTATTCCGGCATCGGCGGACAGATGGACTTCATCCGCGGCGCCGCCTTGTCGCCCGGCGGCAAGCCCATCATCGCCCTGCCGTCCACCGCCGCCGGCGGCCGCGTGTCGCGGATCACCTGCCAGCTCGCTCCCGGCGCGGGCGTCGTCACCACCCGCGGCCACGTCCACTGGGTCGTCACGGAATACGGCGCGGTCAATCTCCACGGCCGCACCCTGCGGGAACGCGCGGAGGCCCTCATTTCGATCGCGCATCCGGATTTCCGCGCGGAGCTCCGCCGCGACCTGCGCCTGGTGGGCCGCGCGGCGTAAGCCACGATTTCGCCTCGTGTCGGAGCCTGCTGGCAGGCGGTTCAGGATTTGCGCGGTCCTCGCGCGTCCGGCCCGCCGGCCCGCGGGCAATTCCTGCGCACCAAATGACAGCCAACAAATGCCAAACGACAGGGAGCCGTCCCGGTCAGGCGGCGGTAAGCTGGGACCGTGGAAACCGAACTTCTCCAGGCTCTGGCAGGGCGCCGTCACGGGATTCGCGCCACTTGGGAAACCCTGCTGCGCCTCGAGAAACCATCCTCACCGCTGGCGAATCCGGACACGCTCGTGCACCTGCTGGACCGCACGCTGGATGAAATCTTCGCGGACCTCGCGCTGTGGTCGCCGCGGGCGCATCCCCGACAGTACGCGCCGCTCTGTCCCTGCGGCCTGAATCCGTGGCTGGCCTACCTGCGCGCGGGCCGGCAGGCGATGCGCGAGGCGCTGGTCGATTTGCAGGCGGCCAGCCCCCGGCTCACCCGCGCGGCGCGCGACGAATCGCTGGCCTGTCTCGAGCAGGTGTTGGATCACATTTCCCGACGGGAAATCGAGGCATTCTGCGCGCTCTGCCAGTCCCCGCAGAAGACCCGCGCGCACGCGACCCCGGCCCTGCACCACGCCCCCCTCTAGCCCAGCTTCTCGCGGTAGGCCGACGGCGGCTCGCCCGCGATGCGATGGAAGACGCGGTTGAACTGGGACAGCGACTGGAAACCCGCCTCGTAAGCGGCCTCGCTCACGCGCTTGTGCGGGTTGAGCAAAAGCTCCTTCACCTTTTCCACCCGGACGTGAGCCACGTAGTCGGTGAAGGTCAGGCCGGTCGCCTTGCGGAAGCTCTTGCAGAAATAGAAGGAGCTCATGTTGACGGCCTGGGCGACCTCCGGAAGCGACATCTCCTCGGCGTAATGGTCCGCGATGTAGGCGCGCGCGCGGCCGATGGCGGGCGCCTCGCAGGCCTCCTCCTGCACGACCAGCCGGTTGCTCAGGGCGCCCAGGTGCTGGGCAAAGATGGTGAGCAGCTGGATGATGGACTCGTACTGCTTCGGCGCCACCACCCGGCTCTGGCCAAAAGCGGCCTCGAAACGCGACAAGTCCGCCTCGACCCCGAGCCGCCGCAACGTTGCCGTCAGCCGCCGGATCTGCGTGACGGTCGGCGGGTGCGGCAGAACCTGGCCGGTCTGCAGGAAAGCGATCGTCTCCTCGCCGTTGCGCACCGGCACGGCCGAGTCGCACAGCCCCGCCGCGCAGCGCAGGGTGCGGGGCTGGCCGTCCGGTGCCTCCTCCACCTTCTGCTGGAGCTGCAGGCAGGACGCGCACGTGTGGTTGGTCCCCGCCATCAGGGCGCAGAACGGATTTTCGTTCGGGTCGCCGTGAAGGGGCAGATTGAAACTGCCGTGGCCGCGGAGGGCCAGCGGGAGCCCGGTGGTTTCGCGGAAAGCCTTTTCGTAGTCGCGGTAGATCTGCGACCGGCGCAGCTGGTCGACCAGCGGGCGCGAGGGGCGGGGTGCGAGTGAAGCGGGCATGATGATCGTCTAGGCTCCGGCGGACGGCGTCGCAAGCGCCAGGGACCCGCGCGCCAATTTATGCACAGCACTCCGCAAGGGATGCACGAATCGCGCGGACAAGGCCCGCGCCGCCGGCGCCGGCTTCACAACCCGAGGAACTGGATCGCGCAACCCGCGAGCAGGATCGTGCCGCCGGCCGCCGCGTGGTTGTAGCGCTCGAACCGCCCGGCGGGCAGCAGGCTCAGCCCCTTCATCGCGAGGAGCACGACCGCCAGCATCGCACCGATGGTGAGGACGCTGAACGTCGCCACCACCGTCCAGACATCGGCCCAGCTTCCCTGCGCCGCGGGGTACATCACCAGCGGGATCATGGGCTCGCACGGCCCGAAGACGAAGATCGTGAACAGCACCCATGGCGTGAGCCGAAACCCCGGCGCGTCGCCGCCCGCGTGGCCCCCGGGTCCGTGTGCGTGCGCGTGGGTCTCGGCGCGCGCCGCCTTTTTCAGGCCCCAGACCAGGTAAGCCAGCCCGAAGGCGATCATCGCCCACGCGGCGAGGTTGCCCCGGAAACCCTCGATGAATTGCACGCGCTCCAGGCCGAAGCCGAGCAGCACGCCGACCAGCGCCAGCAGCACCGAGCTGCCAACGTGCCCCAGGCCGCAGAGCACGGTCCAAAAGACCGTGCGGGCGGGCGACCAGCGCCGCGCGCGGCCCATCACGATGAACGGCAGGTAATGATCGGGACCGGCGAGGGTGTGCAGGACGGCGATGCCCGCCGTGCCGAGCAACAGCACGGACATTTGCGGGGCATCGAGGGAGTGGACGGCGTGGAATTCGGCGTTCATGAAGATGCGATCAGCCCCCCCGCGGCCAGGCGGGCGGCGTGGGCGCGCACGGCGTGCACCACCTCGGGCACGACCCCGGCCACCGCGGCGGACAGCTCGGTGCACATCGGGCGGACTTCCTCCACCGCGATCGTGTAAAGGTGAATCCGGGGCAGCCGGCCCAGCAGGGCGGCGGCGGCAAAAAGGTCCTTCAACCCAAAGTCATGGGCGCCCAACCCACGCGGAAGTTCGCCAACGAATTCAGGTTGAAGGAAAGACAGGGTCCCGGCCGGCCGGCCGTCGCGCGTCGCGTCGATCAGCACGATGTCGTCGGCGCCCTCGAATTCGGTCAGCAGGTTGACGCCGCCCGTGCCGCCATCGAGCAGGCGCACGCCGGGAATCGGGCGTTCGCACTCCAGCAGGCGGAGGACATGGATGCCGACGCCCTCGTCGCCCATGAGCAGGTTGCCGACGCCGAGCACGAGCACGCGGTCGCCCGCGGCGCCCTGCGGCGCGGGAGCGTTGGCCTCGCCAACCAGCGTGGAGTCGATCAGGCCGAGCATGGTTCAGGTCGCGGCCTTGGATTTTGCCGCCGGCACGGGCGGTTCAGCCGGATGGACGGGCAGGCCCGACATGCCCGTGGCTTCCGCCGCCTCGATCTTGTGCTTCTCCATGAATTTCCAGCCGCCGACAATCGACGAGAGCACGCCGTGGCCCTCCACGTAATCGTGATAGAACACGAGGTAGACGTGGATGATCGTGAAGACGATGAAAGCCCACATCGCCGCATAATGGAACAGCCGCAGGTTCTGCTCGCTGCCGAAAAGCGGCACGAGCCACGCAAACAGCTGCGGGAAGGGTGACGTGCTCATCGAGGCGTACAGGGCAAAGCCCGATGCGATCTGGAAAAACGTCAGCACCCCCGTGCCCGCATAGGTGAAATAGGCCACGGAATTATGGCCGAGCGCGTGCACCGGCTTGCGACTGGACTGCAGGATGTCCACGCGCACCACGTCCCACACCTGCCGGAGCTGCGCGCGCGTGAGCGGCAGAAAATTCCGCCAGCTCGCGTACTTGTTGCCGGCAAAGGCCCAGTAGATCCGGAACGCGAAGTTCGCCAGGAACACATAGCCCACCGCGAAATGGACGAAGCGGACCCAGCCGAACCAGTAGCTGCCCGAGGCCTCGCCGGAGTTGAGGAGGCCCGGCGGATGGCCGATGAGCCAGCCGGTCACGGCAAGCGCGGTGATGCTGGCCGCGTTGATCCAGTGGAACCAGCGCACGGGCTGCTGCCACACGTAGACCCGCTGGTAGTCATGGGAAGCGTTCATGGGGCGGCCTCCGGTTCAGTTGACCACCAGCTGGTGCCGCGCGATCTCCTGCTTGTCCTCGTAGAGGTGGACGGCGCAGGCCAGGCAGGGGTCGAACGAGTGGATCGTGCGGATGATTTCGAGCGGTTGCTGCGGGTCGTGCACCGGCGTGCCGACCAGCGCGGCCTCGTAGGACGAGCGCTGGCCCTTCGCGTCGCGGGGCGAGGCGTTCCAGGTGCTCGGGACCACCAGCTGGTAGTTCGCGATTTTCCGGTCGTTGATGACGATCCAGTGCGCGAGCGCGCCGCGGGGCGCCTCGCTCGTGCCGACGCCCTTGCAGGTCGCCGGCCAGGTGGACGGTTCCCATTTGTCGCGCGTGAAGGTGCGCGTGTCGCCCGCCTTGATGTTGGCGAGCAGCTGGTCGTAAAACTCCAAGCCCCAACGCGCCGCCAGGCGTGACTCGATCGCGCGGGCCGCGGTGCGGCCGAGCGTGGAGAAAAGCACGGAGGCGGGAGCCTTGAGGGCCGCGAGCGCCTCGGTCACGGCATCCTTGATCTCGGGGGTGCCGGCGGCGTAGCCGACGAGCATCCGCGCGAGGGGACCGACCTCCATGGCGTGTCCTTTCCAGCGCGGCGTCTTGAGCCAGCTGTACTTGGCGTCGACGTCGAGGTTGGCGTAGGGCGGCTTGGGACCGGAATATTTCAGCTTGGTCTCGCCCTTCCACGGGTGGAGACCGGCGCCGGCGTTCTCGTATTCATACCACGAGTGGTCGATGAATTCCTGGACGCCGGTGTCGTCGCGCGGGTCGACCGGATGCACGGTGGACAAATCGCGGCCGAGGATGGCGCCGCGCGGGAACTTGTAGCTGCCGATGTCGCTGAAGCCGTTGGTCGGCAGGTCGCCGTAGCAAAGATAATTATCCAGCCCGCCGCCGATGCCGGCCCAGTCGAGATAGAACGGCGCGACGGCGAGCACGTCGGGCACGTACACCTGCTCGATGAATTGCTGGCCCTGCTTGAGCAGGTCCCCGACCATCGCGAGGCGCTCGGCGTTGATGGCGTTGGCCTCGTTGATATTGATCGAGCACGGCATGCCGCCGACCAGGTAGTTGGGATGCGGGTTCTTTCCGCCGAAGATGGTGTGGACCTTGACGATCTCCTTCTGCCACTCGAGGGCCTCGAGGTAGTGCGCGACCGCCATGAGGTTGGCCTCGGGCGGGAGCTTGAAGGCGGGATGGCCCCAGTAGCCGTTGGCGAAGATGCCGAGCTGGCCGCTTTCCACGAACTTCGTCAGGCGCGTCTGGATGTCCTTGAAATACCCCGGCGAACTCTTCGCCCACTTCGACACGCTTTGCGCCAGCACGGAGGTGGCGGCGGGGTCGGCCTTGAGCGCGCTCACGACGTCCACCCAGTCCAGCGCGTGCAGGTGATAGAAATGCACCACGTGGTCCTGCATGTACTGCGCGCAAAACATGATGTTGCGGATCAGCTCCGCGTTCGGCGGGACCTTGACGTCGATGGCGTCCTCGACGGCGCGGACGGACGCCAGTGCGTGCACCGTGGTGCACACGCCGCAGACGCGCTCGCAGAAGGCCCAGGCGTCGCGCGGATCGCGGCCCTTCAGGATGATCTCGAGGCCGCGCACCATGGTGCCGGCGCTCCAGGCATCGATGATCTTGCCGTCCTTGATTTCGGCCTCGATGCGGAGATGGCCTTCGATGCGGGTGACGGGATCGACGACAATGCGGGTGCTCATGGGGACGGGGTTTTAAGATTGGGGGATTGTTCGCTCTTTTCGGCCTGCTCGGCATTCTCGCCGGCCTGCTCGCCGATGTCGGTGCGCTTGCGGAAATTGGTCATGACCGCGTGGGCGGCGGCGCCCGCGACCGCGGCGCCCGCGACGACGGCGCCAAGCTTGTCGGCGGTGGCCTCGATGCCGAAGCCGGGGAAGTTCGACAGCCGCTGGTAGAACGGCCCGTTGTCCCAGAAGTTCGATTCGGAGCAGCCGATGCACGGGTGGCCGGACTGGATCGGGAAGCTGACGCCGCCGTTCCAGCGGATGGTGCCGCACGAGTTGTAGGTGGTCGGGCCCTTGCAGCCGACCTTGTAGAGGCAGTAGCCCTTGCGCGCGTTCTCGTCGTCGAAGCTCTCGACGAAAAGCCCCGCGTCGTAATTGGGCCGGCGGTAGCAGGTGTCGTGCACGCGGCGCGAGTAGAACGCCTTCGGGCGGCCGAGGTTGTCGAGCTGCGGAATGGTGTCGAACGTCAGCAGGTGCACCAGCACGCCGGCCATCACCTCCGCGATCGGCGGACAGCCCTGGACGTTGATGATCGGCTTGCCGGCGAGGATGCGCTTGATCGGCAGGGCCTGCGTGGGGTTGGGCTTGGCGGCCTGCACGCAGCCGGAGCAAGCGCAGTTGCCCCAGGCGATGACGGCCTTGGCGTGCTCGGCGCATTCCTCGGCGATGTGCTTGGCGGTCTTGCCGCCGATGCAGCAGTAAACCCCGTCCTCCCCCATCGGGACGGAGCCCTCGATGCAGAGCAGGTACTCGCCCTTGTATTTGGCGATGGTGTCCTGCAAGGCCTGCTCCGCCTGCTGGCCGGAGGCGGCCATCAGCGTCTCGGTGTAATCGAGCGAGATCTTGTCGAGCAGGATGTCCGCCACGATCGGGTGCGAGCTGCGCAGGAACGACTCGCTGCAACAGGTGCACTCCTGGAAATGGAGCCAGATGACCGGAATGCGTTTCCGCGTCTCGAGCGCCTTGACCATCTTCTCGACGCCGGAGGCCTCGAGGCCGATGCAGGCGCCCATCCAGGCGCAGAACTGGAGAAACTCGCGTCGCGACACGCCGCGCGCGGTGATTTGGTCGTAGATCGTGGAGTCCGTTCGGACGGGGGCGGTTTCAGTGGGCATGGGGTGACGCGTTGAAGGTGGGCGTGACGGGAACGTTTTCGATGGAGCCGAGCATACCGGAATCGCCCGGGGTTGGATGGTCGTCCCTTGGCAATCACTGCTCGTCTTTTGCGAAGCGGCCGCGCGCGCTGGACGGGACGGTTGCCCTGGCGCTAGATTCCGGCTCATGCACGAGGTCGGAATCATGGAATCGGCGCTGGCGACCATCAGCCAGCAGGTCGTGGCGAACGACGCCACGGGCGTCACCCGCATCGTCCTGCGCGTCGGCCGGCTGTCCGGCGTGGACATCGAGGCGCTGCGCTTTGCCTTCGAGGCGATGGCGCCGGGCACGCCGGCGGCCGACGCCATCCTGGAAATCGAAAGCGTGCCCGCCCGCGCGCACTGCCCGCAGTGCGACACCGACTTCGTCGCCGACGCCGGCTTCATCCTCACCTGCCCCCGCTGCCGCGCCTTCTCGAGCGACATCCGCTCCGGGCGCGAACTCGACATCGTCCGCCTGGACTTCCCCGTTTCCTCATGAACCCGCCCACCCCCGCCCCTCCCCGCGTGGAAACCTTTGCGGGTTTCCGCATCAACGCGCTGACCGGCGCCGCCAGCGCCTCCTCCCGCGCCCTCTCCGGCCCGCTGTCGGCCGAAATCACCGCCGCCCTCGCCGCCAGCGACAAGGGCGAGGTCGCCGTGCGTTCCGTCGACCTCAACCTGCCCCTCCTCGAGAAAAACGACATCCTCGCCGAGCGGAACCGCGGCTACTTCCTCGGCCGCGGCCTCGCGGCGCTCAACCTCGTTTCCTCGCCGGGCGCCGGCAAGACGACGCTGCTCGAGCGCACGCTCGACGAGTTCGGCCGCCAGACGCGCTGTGCCGTGCTGGTGGGCGACCTCGAGACGGACAACGACGGCCTCCGCCTGAGCCGGCCGCACGCGCCGGTCGCCCAGATCACGACCGGCACGGTCTGCCACCTCGACGCCGGCATGATCGCCCGCGCCGCCCAGTCCATCGACCTCGAGGGCGTCCGCGTGCTCTTCATCGAAAACGTCGGCAACCTCGTCTGCCCCGCCTCCTTTGACCTCGGCGAGCAGGCGCGCGTGGTCCTGCTGTCGACCACCGAGGGCGAGGACAAGCCCCTGAAATATCCGCCCATCTTCAAGTCCGCGAACATCGTGCTCCTCACCAAGGTCGACGTCGCGGATGTGCTCGGGTTCAAACGGGAGACGGCCGTGGAAAACATCCGCCGCGTCGCCCCGCAGGCGAAAATCATCCAGGTCTCGAGCCGCACCGGCGAGGGCCTGCCCGAATGGTACGACTACCTGCGCAGCCTCGCCGCACTGACCTGATCTTCCGGCCATGATCGCCGCCTCTCCAGACACCGACACCGACGTGCTCTTCCGCGTGCGCGGCACGGTGCAGGGCGTCGGCTACCGGCCGTTTGTCCATCGCCTGGCCGCGGGGCTCGGACTCCGGGGTTGGGTGCTCAATGACTCCGATGGCGTCCTCGTCCGGGCCGTCGGCGATCCCGTCCGCCTGGCCGAGCTGGCGACCGCCCTCAAAACCTCCGCCCCGCCCGCCGCGCAGGTCACCGGCGTGGAGCGGCTCGTGTCCGCTTCCGGCCTGCCGCCGGCCGGGCCGGACTTCGTCATCGCCCCGAGCCGGGCTGCGGGGGAAATCGCCACCGCCATCCCGGCCGATCTCGCGTTGTGCGCCGACTGCCGCCGCGAGCTGCTCGATCCGGCCGACCGGCGCTTTCATTATCCGTTCATCAATTGCACGCAATGCGGCCCGCGCTACTCGCTCATCGAGCGGCTCCCCTACGATCGCCGGCACACCACCATGCATTGCTTCCGGATGTGCCCGGCATGCGCGGCCGAATATGCGGACCCGGCCAGCCGTCGTTTTCATGCCGAACCCAACGCGTGCCCGGACTGCGGCCCGCATCTCTCGCTCGTCGACGCCGCCGGCCACGTCACGGCGGAACGTTCCGTCGCCCTCCGCCACGCCCGGGCGTCGCTTCGCGAAGGGCTGATCCTCGCCGTGAAGGGCGTCGGGGGCTATCACCTCATGTGCGACGCCGCGAACCCGACGGCGGTCGCCGCGTTGCGCGCGCGCAAGCACCGGGATGAAAAGCCGCTGGCCGTCATGTTCCGCGACCTCGACCAGTTGCGCGGCCACGCCGGGGTTTCGCCCGCGGCCGCCGCCTTGCTCGAGTCGCCCCATGCCCCGGTCGTGCTCGTGCCGCGTCACGGCGACGGCAATCTCGCCGCCGCCATCGCCCCCGGCAACCCGTGGGTCGGCGCGCTCCTGCCTTACGCGCCGCTGCACGTGCTGCTGCTGGGCGTCCTGGAATTCCCCGTGGTGGCCACCAGCGCCAACCTCTCGGAGGAACCGATCTGCACCGACCACGGCGAGGCCCGGCGCCGGCTCGCGGGCATTGCCGACCTGTTCCTGGAACACGACCGGCCGATCGCGCATCCGGTGGACGACTCAGTCGTTCGCCTCGCGGCCCACGACGAACCCATTCTCCTCCGCCGCGCCCGCGGTTACGCCCCCGCGCCCTTCACCCTGCCCGGCCGGCTGCCCGGCGCCGTGCTTTGCACGGGTGGCCAGATGAAAAGCACGGTGGGCATCGCCACCGGCGACCGCCTCGTGCTCAGTCCGCATCTCGGGGATTTGGAAAACCTCGCGACGCGACAGGTGTTCACGCAGGCGATCGCGACGCTCGGCCAGCTCCATGGCTCGGGCTTCACCGCCGTCGCCCACGACCTGCATCCGGATTATGCGTCGACGCATCACGCCCAGCGGCTCGGGCTGCCCTGCATCCCGGTCCAGCACCACCTGGCCCATGTGCTCGCCTGCCTGCTCGAGCACCACCATCCGGCCGAGGGCGTGCTCGGCATCGCGTGGGATGGCACGGGCTGCGGCGAGGACGGCACCGTGTGGGGCGGCGAATTTATTTTGCTCCGGCAGAACCGCGCGGAACGGTTTGCGCGCCTGCGTCCGTTCCGGCTGGCCGGCGGCGTGGCCGCCATCCGCGACGCCCGGCGCATCGCGCTCGGGCTGGCCCATGACATGGGACTCTATCCGCAGGCGGCGGCCCGCTTCGGTTATGGCGAACGCGACGCGGCGCTGCTCGCCACCATGCTCGAACACCAGGTGAACTCACCGGGCTGCTCCAGCGCCGGCCGCCTGTTCGACGGCTTCGCCGCGCTGCTGGGCCTCGGCGTGCTCAATCATTTCGAAGGCCAGCTGCCCCTCGCCGTCGAGGCCGCCGCCCATCCGTTCGTCGCGGATACCCGCGTCCTGCCCTTCCCCGTGACCCGCGCGGAAACGCGCGGCGCGCGCCTCGACGTGGACTGGCGCCCGGCCGTCAGCCAGCTCCTCCATCTCCCGGGGGACCCCGCAGCCGATGCGGCTGCGCTGCACCGCGGCCTGGTTCAGGCCATGGTGGAAGTCGCCCGCCAGGCCGGCGTCGGCACCGTGGCGCTGACCGGCGGCTGCTTCCAGAACGCGCTGCTGCATTCCCTCGCCTCCGCCGCGCTCACCGAGGCCGGCTTCCGCGTCCTGGTTCACCGCCAGCTTTCACCCAACGACAACTCCATCGCCGCCGGCCAGGCCCTCGCCGCCCTCTGGAATCTCACCCGCGTCGAGCTTCCCCATTAACCCGCCCCCCAACCCCCGTCTCCCATGTGCCTCGCCGTGCCCGGTAAAGTCCTTGAAATCGTCGGTGACGATCCCCTGCTGCGCGCCGCCAAGGTGAGCTTCGCCGGCGTCGTCAAACTGATCAGCCTCACCTGCACCCCGGAAGCCAGGGTCGGCGACTTCGTCCTCGTCCACGTGGGCGTCGCCATCAGCACCGTCGATGCCGCCGAAGCCGCGGAAACCTTCCGGTACCTGCAACAGATGGGCGAGTTGGATGGGCTGGAGATCCCGCCGAAGGCCGGGTCTGCCGACGCCTCGCCCCCCGCGCCGCGTTCGGTCGGGGTATAAATTCCTCCCACCCGCTCCCAAAAACTTTCCATCCCATGAAATACGTCGACGAATACCGTGACGCCGCGCTCGTCCGGAAGCTGGCCGCCGCCATCGCGCGGGCCACGACCCGTCCCTGGACCATCATGGAAATCTGCGGTGGCCAGACCCATGCCATCGTCAAGTTCGGCCTCGACGATCTCCTGCCGAAAAACATCACGCTGGTGCACGGGCCCGGCTGCCCGGTCTGCGTCACGAGCGCGGACCTGATCGACCAGGCTGTCGACCTCGCCCTCACCCGCGGCGCCATCCTCTGCTCGTTCGGCGACATGTTGCGGGTGCCCGGCAACGGCATCGACCTGCTCACCGCCAAGGCCCGCGGGGCGGACGTCCGCATCGTCTACTCGCCGCTGGATGCCGTCACTTTGGCCCGCGAGAACCCGGCGAAGCAGGTCGTGTTTTTCGCGGTGGGTTTCGAAACCACCGCGCCGGCCAACGCGCTGGCGGTCCTGGCGGCGGCCCGGGAGCAGCTGCCCAATTTTTCGATCCTGACGTCGCACGTCCTCGTGCCGCCCGCGATGCGCGCCATCCTGGGTTCGCCCGACAACCGCGTGCAGGGCTTCCTCGCCGCCGGCCACGTCTGCACGATCATGGGCACCGCCGAATACGGTCCGATCGCACAGGAATTCGGCGCGCCGATCATCATCACCGGCTTTGAACCGGTCGACATCCTCGAGGGCATTTTGCTCTGCGTGAAACAACTCGAGAGCGGCCGGGCCGGGGTGGAGAACGCCTACTCGCGCGCCGTCCGCACCTCGGGCAACACGCACGCCCGCGGCATCGTCGAACAGGTTTTCGAGATCTGCGACCGCGACTGGCGCGGCCTCGGCGTCATCCCGCAAAGCGGGCTGGCGGTGCGGCCGGCCTACGCGGGCTTCGACGCCAGCCGGCGGTTTCCGTCGAAAAAATCCTGCGCCCACTGCGCCACCGAGTGCATCAGCGGCGAGATCATGCGCGGCGTGAAGAAACCGCTCGACTGCCCCGCCTTCGGCACGCGCTGCACGCCCGAGCAGCCGCTCGGCGCCCCGATGGTCTCGAGCGAAGGCGCCTGCGCGGCCTACTACCGCTACCGGAGCCGGGCGCTGCAGCCGGCCGGGACTTGAAACGCCGCCGCCCCCTTGCTTCAGCAGATCCGCGGCAGTTGCTCGCCGCTGAGGCGATCCACGATCCGTTCCGAACCGACGATGCTGCGTTGGGTGACCTGGCCGGCGGGGCCCGACCGCACGGCGCCGATCACGGCAGGTTTTCCGCCTGGCGCGGTTCGGCGCAAAATCTCCATCGCCCGCCCCGCCTGTTCGGCGGGCAGCATGCATACAAACCGGCCTTCATTCGCCACGTAGAGCGGATCGAGGCCCAGGATCTCGCAGGCCCCCTGCACCAGTTCGGAGACCGGAACCTGCGCGGCGTCGATGGCGATGGCGAGCTTCGCGGATTCCGCCAGCTCGACCAGCGCGGTGGCCAGTCCCCCGCGCGTCAGGTCGCGCAGGCAATGGATTTCCAGCCCGGCCCCGAGCAAGGCCTGCACCGATGCGGCCAGCGGCGCGCAGTCGCTTTCGATGGCGCTCTCGAATTCCAGGCCGGCGCGCGTCGCCATGATGGCCATGCCGTGCCGTCCCAGGTCGCCGCTCAGGAGGACGGCATCGCCGGCGCGGATGCTACCGGGCGTGACGCTGAGCGGAGTTTCGATCACGCCCACCCCGGAGGTGGTCACATAAAGACCGTCGCCCTTGCCGCGCTCGACCACCTTGGTGTCGCCCGTCACCAGCTCGACGCCCGCCGCGAGCGCCGCCGCCTGCATGGAGGCGACCACCCGCTGCAACGTCGCTATGGGAAGACCCTCCTCGAGAATGAACCCGGCACTGAGCCACAGGGGCCGCGCCCCGCACATCGCCAGATCGTTGACGGTGCCGTTGACCGCCAGCTGGCCGATGTCGCCGCCCGGAAAGAAAAGCGGACTGACCACGTGCGCGTCGGTGGTGAACGCCAGGCGGCCGCCGCCGGGGAGGAGCAATTGGGCCCCATCGTGCTGGGCGTCCAGCGCCGCATTGGCGAAAGCCGGCCGGAAAACGCGATCGATCAGCTCCTGGGTCAACCGGCCGCCGCCGCCGTGGCCGACCGTGATTTCCGTTCGGTGCGACAGCGGCACCGGACAGGTGAAGCCGGTCGAAGCGCCGGGAGATGGCGGGGCAGGCGGTGGCATGGGCCAGCAGCCTCGCATTTTCACCGGCCGCACGCTCACCGGCGATTGCGATAGGCTGCGCAGATTTTGCGGGCCGATTTGTGGCGATCCCGTTTGAATAGCTGTTGCGCCGGGGAACCGTTCCCTGGAAAATCACCGGCAATGAAAGGGCTGATCTGGTGGCTGATTGTCTCCGTGAGCACTGCGCTTGCGCAGGTGTCGCCGGTGGACGCGCGCCTCGTGCCGGCCGAGAAATGCACGTGCTGCGAGGAAGCCGGGGACTGCGGCATGCCCGATTGCGGCGTGCCGGCGGCGCCGGTCCAGGTCGTTTCCCAACCGCCGGCGGCCGCGCCGTCCGTGGCGCCCGCCGCCAAGCGCGGCGCCCCGCTGCCGCCGCGCGAAAAGTTTTACGCGAAGTTTCTTCCGCGTCCCGCGATCATCCGGGATTTGCCGGTGGAGAGCCCGGTGGCGCCCGCGCCAAAGGTTCCCAGGTTCCGGGAACATTGCCGCTTGCTGATTTGAGCAGGGGACAGGTGTGCCCGCGCATCGCCGCGGCGCCCATTCCTTCCGCCTTAACTGCCGCGCGCCTGCGCGGCGGCAAGGTCTCCCAAACCTCCTGCCTCCTCTCTTCCGCCATGAAAACTCTTCTATTTCTTCTCTCCCTGGCCGCCGCCGCGATTCCCGCCGCGGCTTCCGGCGCCGTCTACCAATGCCCCATGCACCCATGGATCAAGTCCGCCCGGGCGGGCGACAAATGCACCCTTTGCGGGATGGCGCTGGTCGCGGCGTCCGCGACCGATGCATCCGCGGCCGCGGACCCCAATCTGGTCACCCTCACCCCGGCGGCCGCCAGTGTCGTGGGGGTGCAGACGGTCGAAGTCCGGCGCGGCACGCTCGTGCGCACCCTGCGGGTGTCAGGGATCATCGAGGACGATGACACCCGTCACCGCATCATGGCCGCCCGCGTGCCCGGCCGGATCGAAAAACTGTTCGTGAACTACGTGGGCGCCGAGGTCCGCGCCGGCGAGCCCCTGGCCACGGTTTACAGTCCGGAAATCCTCACCGCCCAGCGCCAGTACGTCGAACGGCTCCGCGCCGGCGACAATGCCTTCACGGCCTCCGAGCGGGCCGCCGCCCGCGAGCGGCTCCTCGATCTCGGCCTGACCGAGGAGGAAATCGACATCCTCGAGCACACGCGCGAGCCCGCGGCCATGACCACCCTGCGGGCGCCCATCTCGGGCACGGTGGTGGCGCGCCACGTTTACGAGGGCCAGGAACTGAACAAGGACCAGTCCGAGCAAGGGACGCGCCTGTTCGAAATCGCCGATTTCTCATCGATGTGGTTCGTGTTCGATGCCTACGAGCCCGACCTCGCCTGGCTGCGCGCCGGCCAGTCGGTGGAGGTGACGACGGGCTCGCTGGGCGGTCGCACGCGGACCGCGCCGATCGCGTTCCTTGACCCGAACATGAACGAACTGACGCGCACGGCGAAGATCCGCGTGGTCCTGCCCAACCGGAACCGCGAGCTATTCCACAAGCAGACGGCGACCGGCCGGGTGCGCTTGGAAATCCCCGATGTGCTGCTCGCGCCGCGCAGCGCCGTCCTGCAGCACGACGGCGAAGCCGTGGTCTTTTTGGAGCAGACCAACCGCGCCTACCTGGCCCGCCGCATCCGTCCGGGCCGCACCGGCGACGAACTGGTCGAGGTGGTGGGAGGGCTGAAGGAAGGCGACAAGGTGGTGACGCAGGGTGCGCTGCTCCTCGACAGCCAGGCGCAGCTCGCGCGCGCCGCCGTGACCGGCGAGTCGTTCCACGACCCGAAGCCGCCGGGGCCGCCAGCCAGCCACCCGGCCGAGACCGCCGGGGCGGAACTCATGGCGCTCGCGCTCGCGGCCGCCGACGGGGCCGCGGCGCTGGCCGCCGATGATTCCGCCGCGTACCGGCGGCAGTTGCCGGCCCTGCGCGGGACGCTGCAGGCTTATCTGGCCGCCGTTTCGGACAGCCCGCTGGAAAAATTCGCCGGCCGGCTTCGGGAAGGCGCGGACCTGCGGGCCCTGCGCCGTGAGTTTGAACCGTTCAGCACCGCGGTCGCGGACCTGGTTCGCGCGCAGCCCCTGGATCGCCGGGCCGGCCTCCATGTCTTCCAGTGTCCCATGGCGCCCGTGCTGGGCATTGGCCGCTGGCTGTCGCGCACGACCGACCTGAAGAACCCGTTCTTTGGCTCCGCCATGCCGGCTTGCGGCGAAGAACTCAACTGAGACCGCCATGATCAACCAGCTCATCCGTTGGTCGCTGCACAACCGTTTCATCGTGCTCAGCGCCTTTGTCGCCCTCTGCGCCTGGGGGGTGATCGCGCTGCGGCGCGTGCCGATCGACGCGATTCCGGACCTTTCCGAGAACCAGGTGATCGTTTACGCCGATTGGCCGGGTCGCGGCCCGCAGGAAGTCGAGGATCAGATCACCTATCCCCTGAGCTCGGCCCTGCAGGGGCTGGCGGGAGTCAGGACCGTGCGCGCCACCTCGATGTTCGGCTTTTCCTTCCTCACCGTTATTTTCGAGGACAGGATCGATCCCTATTTTGCCCGCACGCGGGTGTTGGAGCGGCTGAATTCCCTCGGGGCCCTGCTGCCCGGCGAGGTCTCCGCCAAATTGGGGCCGGACGCCACGGGTCTGGGCTGGGTCTACCAATATTACCTGAAGGATGAATCGGGCACGCAGGACCTCGGGTCGTTGCGCGCGCTGCAGGACACGTTCATTCACCACCAGCTCGCGTCGGTGCCGGGCGTGGCCGAGGTGGCCGGGGTGGGCGGTTTTGTGCGCCAGTGGCAGGTGGAGGTGTCCGCCCTGAAGCTCCGCCAACATGGGGTCAGGCTCGGCGAGGTGATGGACGCCGTCGCGGGGAGCAATCGCAACGTGGGCGGCAAAACGGTGGAGGAAAATGGCGCCGAATACATCGTCCGCGGACTGGGCCTCGTGCAGGGCGCCGCCGATCTCGAATCGATCGTCATCGCGCCCCGCGGAGGGACCCCGCTCTATCTGCGCGACATCGCGACGGTTCGCATCGGCGGGGAATTCCGCCGGGGGGCGCTCGATGTCAACGGCCGCGAGGTGGTGGGTGGCGTGGTCGTCATGCGCTCCGGCGAAAACGCCTGGCGGGTCATCGAGGCGGTCAAGGAGCGCATCGCCGCTTTGTCGCCCGGGCTGCCCGCGGGCGTCACCCTGGAACCGTTCTATGATCGCAGCGACCTGATCGGGCGCGCCATCGACACCCTGAGGCATGCGCTCACCGAGGAGATCATCCTCGTGACCATCGCGCACATCCTGTTCCTCTTCCATTTTCGCAGCATCCTGATCGTCACGCTGCCGTTGCCGGCTTCGATCCTGATCTCGTTCATCCTGATGGACCGGTTCGGGATTCCCTCCCACATCATGTCGCTGACCGGCATTGCCATCTCCATCGGCGTGCTGGTCGACGCCGGGATCGTCATGACGGAAAATGTCATCCGGCATTGCGAACGGGCCGAGGCGGAGCTGAGGCGACGGCTCACCCCGCCGGAGGTTTTTGGGCACACCCTGACCGCCGCCACCCAGGTGGGCCGCCCGATGTTTTTCTCGATGCTGGTGATCATCCTCGCCTTCGTGCCGGTCTTCCTGCTCACCGGCCAGGAGGGAAAATTATTCCATCCCCTCGCCTACACGAAAAGCTTCGCCCTGATCGGCGCGGTCCTGCTCGCCGTCACGGCGGTCCCGATGTTCTGCACCCTGCTGGTGCGCGGGCCCTTCAAGCCGGAAAGCGACAACTGGCTGATGCAGGGCCTGCTTAAAATCTACGACCCGGTCCTCGACTGGGCCCTGAGCCACCGCCGGACGGTCCTCGGCGTGGCGGTCGCGCTGCTCGCGGTGGCCGCGATCATCGCCTTTGGCCTGCCGCGGGCGGTCAACGCCCGCCTGCCGTCCGCCGTCGCCCGGCATACCTCGGGCTTCGGCAGCGAGTTCATGCCGACCTTGGAGGAAGGCTCGCTGCTCTTCATGCCGGTGCTTTTACCGGCGACCTCCCTTTCCGAGGTTCAGCGCATCATGAGCTGGCAGGACAAGGTGATCAGCCAGCACCCGGAGGTGGCGTCCGTCGGGGGCAAACTCGGCCGCGCCGATTCCGCGACCGATCCCGCGCCCGTCGAAATGATTGAAACCACCATCATGCTCAAGCCACCCGGCCAGTGGCGGCCGGGCATGACCAAGGCGAGGATCATCGAGGAACTTTCCGCGAAGCTCATGAACGTGCCCGGCTACGTCCCGGGATTTCTCCAGCCCATCGAGAACCGCATCCTCATGACCAGCACCGGCCTTCGCGCCCAGGTGGGGGTGAAGATCTTCGGGGACAATCTCGATGCGCTCCAGGCCAAGGCGTTCGAAGTTCAACAGGTCATCGAGAGCATTCAGGGGGCCACGGGCGTCGCCGCGTCCCGGGTCCTGGGCAAACCCTATCTGGAGATTTCCGTCCGGCGGCCTGATCTCGGCCGCTACGGGCTTCGCGTGGACGAGGTCCTGCAATATGTCGAGGCGGGCCTCGGCGGCTCGACCGTGGGCACCACCCTCCGGGGTCGCGAACGCTGGCCGCTGCAGGTGCGCCTGGAACAGGCGGACCGCGAGGACCTCGAGAAACTGGGCGAGCTGCCCCTGCTGACCCCGTCCGGCGCGGCGATCCAGCTTCGCCAGGTGGCGGACATCAAACGGGTCGTCGGCCCGAGCGAAATCCAAAGCGAAAACGGCCGCCTGCGGGTTTTCGTCCAGGCGAACGTCGGGGATCGCGACCTCGGCGGGTTTGTCGGCGAAATCAAGGAGCGCATCACCCGTGAGGTGAAACTCGATCCGGGCATGACGGTCGAGTATGCCGGGCAATATGAGCACCAGCTGCGGGCGCGGCAAACCCTGGCCTACGTGTTTCCGGCCGTCATCCTGATCATCTTCGTGCTGCTGGTCCTGACGTTCCGGTCGGTGGCGGAGGCCGCGCACGTGCTGCTGGCCGTGCCCTTCGCCCTCACGGGCGGCGTGCTGCTCCAAGCGTTCCTCGGCTTCAACTTCAGCGTCGCGGTCTGGGTCGGCTACATCGCGCTGTTCGGGACGGCCATCCAAACCGGCGTGATCATGGTCGTCTACCTTGAGGAAGCGGTGGCGAAACGACGCTCCGCCCTGGGCGGCCGGCTGACCCGGCCGGAATTGCTGGCGGCCATCAAGGAAGGCGCCCGGCTTCGCCTGCGGCCCAAGGTCATGACGGTCGCCACCACGGTGGCCTCGTTGCTGCCGATTTTCTGGAGCCAGCGCACCGGGGTGGAAATCATGCAACCGCTGGCTGCCCCCGTCATCGGGGGCATGCTCTCCAGCCTGGTCCACATTCTGGTCGTCACTCCCGTGATTTTCGCGTGGTTGCACGAAAGGAACCTGCCCGAAGCCTGATCCCGTGGCGCGAGCCGACCGGGCCGCCCTCGTTTCCCCTGGATGGGTTCAGGCCCGGGGACCTTGGAGCGTTTGAATGTAATTCGCCCGCTCGAAGGCCGCCGCGTCGCGGCATCGCGCGAGGTTCAGCCGGCCGCGGAAATCATCGATGGTCGAAAAGCCATGTTCCCGCATCCACGTCGCCAGGCCACGGCTGAGGGTCGTCAGGACGCCCGGGCCGTGCCGCAGCAACACCGAGACCAGCTGCACGGCGTGGGCGCCCGTCAGGATGGCTTTCGCCGCGTCGCTGGACGCGTGCACCCCGCCGCCCGCGGCCAGCGAACCCCGCACCAAGGGCGAAAGAATCGCCAGCCAGCGCAGCCGCAACAACAGCTCGGATTGGTCGGACAGCCGGAGCTGCGGCCGGACTTCCATGAGCACGGCATCCACATCGGGTTGATAAAAACGGTTGAACAGGACCGTGCCAGCCGATCCCTCCAGCTCCAAGGCGACGGCGAGCTGGGCCACCGAGGAGTGGAAGGGTGAAAGCTTCACCGATACCGGAATGCGCACCGCCGCGGTGACGGCCCCCACCATCGCGAGCATTTCCGTTTCCACGTGATCCGCCGCGACCGCGGGATCGGTGATCACCTGATAGAAGTTCAGTTCGATCGCATCCGCCCCGGCCTGCACCAGCCGCGGCGCGAATTTGACCCAGGCTCCGGGGTGGTGCCCGTTGAGCGAGGCGATGACCGGGATCGAAAGATGCTGCTTCAGGTGCTCGACGTGACGGAGATACTGGTCGGGAGAAAGCTGATAATCCGCGTAGGCGGGAAACGCCGGCAGCTCCTCGCCGCTCTCGGCCGCAGCCGCCACCGGGACCACCAGTTGCTCCTCGAAAAGCGACCGCAGGACGACCGCGCCCGCCCCCGCGTCCTGCAGCCGACGCGCCATGTCGGCGTCATCGCAAAGGGGGGACGCGCCAACGATGAAAGGGCTGCGCAACGACAGCCCGAGGTATCGGGTCGCCAGGTTCATGGAATCGGGAATGGCATCATGCGGCAAACGCCGGCCGGTGACTCGGCGTTTGTTGCCGGAGAGTGTGCAGGAGTTGGCGTGTGCGGACCGCCACCCTAGATCGTGCGGGAGTGTTGTCCGGGCAAGGTGGTCACGGTCGGGTCGAAGCGCATCGCAATGACGCGCAGCAGCGGCACGCCCCGGCGCGTCACCTCCAAGCCGGTGCCGCTGCGCGTCACCAGGCGGTCGGCCTCGAGATCGTCCAGCGAGGCGATCTCGGCGCCATAGGTGGCGCGGAAATCGAGCCCGAGTTCCGTCGAGAGCTGTTCGTAGTCCAGCCGCCGGTCACACATCAGGCGCATGATGATCGTGCGCCGGCGCGCATCCTCCGCGGTCAGGCGCAGGCCCCGCTCGATCGGCAGCTGGCCCGCGTCGAGGGCGGCCCGCCATTCCGTGAGGGTCTTGTAATTCTGGCGGTAGCTGTCCGGCGTCGAGGAAATCGCCGAAATGCCGAAGGCATAAAGCGAGGCCCCGCCCTGCGTGCTGTAACCCTGGAAATTCCGGTGCAGCGTGCCCTCGCGCAACGCCACCGCCAACTCGTCGTCCGGCCGCGCGAAATGGTCGAGGCCGATGTCGATGTAACCGGCGCCGGTCAGCATCTCGTGGGCGACGGCCGACATCGCCAGCTTCTCCTCGGGGCCGGGCAGCTGCGCGCGGTCGTCGAAGATTTTCTGCGCCGGCTTGATCCACGGCACGTGCGCGTAGCTGAAAACCGAGAGCCGGTCGGGCGCCAGCGTGAGCACATCGGCCACGGTATGCGCGAAGGACTCCGGCGTCTGCAGCGGCAGGCCGTAAATGAGATCCACGTTGATGGACTCGAAACCCGCCGCGCGCAGCCAGGCGAAGGCCTGCTCGTTCTGCGACTGGGGCTGGATCCGGTGGATGGCCAGTTGCACGCGGGGATTGGTGTCCTGCACGCCCAGGGAGGCCCGGCGCGCGCCGATGTCGCGCAGCGCGGCGACGTGCTCCAGGGTCAGGCGGCGCGGGTCGATCTCCACGCTGAACTCGACGTCCGGGGCGACGTTGAAAATCTCCCGGATCAGCGCCCCCAGGCGGCGCAGTTCCTCCGGCGGAAAAAATGTCGGCGTGCCGCCGCCGAGGTGGATCTGCGTGACCGGGCGCGTGGTGTCCATCCGCGCAGCCGTCAGGCGCATCTCCCGGGCGAGGTCGTCGAGGTACTCGGCCGCGGCCCCGCGGCGCTGGGTGATGACGGTGTTGCAGCCGCAGAACCAGCAGCGTGTCTCGCAGAACGGGAGGTGAAAATAGAGCGAGACCGGGCCGCCGGCGCGATTGTCCGCGACGATGGCCTCTTCCAGACGCAGCGCGCCGAGGTCGGCGGTGAACTTGGTCGCCGGCGGATAGGAGGTGTAGCGCGGGCCCGGGATGGAATACTTCCGGATCAGGTCGAGATCGAGGTCCGGGGCGGGGGCGCGCGAATTGTCGTCGGGGAGGATCATGTCGGCCCCAGTATGGGCGAAACGACGGCCGGCCGCTCCCCCGGCGTTGCAGTAGGCTGCGCAAATCTTGCCCTGGGCCGGGGGTCGCTTCGCCCGGCGCGGCCCCGCGCCCCCCTTTTGCCGCTCAGGCCGGCGCCGCGGCCGGGCCGCTGCGCCAGAATCCGCGCGGGACGGCCATGAGGAGGATCGCCAGCAGCTGCGTCCCGATGAACGCGGCCAGCCACCAGAACGCCGCGTCCATGAAGCCGTAGCTGTGCAGGCCGACGCCAAGCATGTTGACGCCAAACCAGCTCCACGCGGTCACGACGTTGCCGAAGATGGCGAGCGCCATCAGGCCCGGTTGCTTCACCAAGCCGCCCCAGCGGGCGTGCAGGATGAGGGAATTCCAGAGCACGATGATCAGCGCGCCGTTTTCCTTGGGATCCCAGCCCCAGAAGCGGCCCCACGACTGGTCGGCCCAGATGCCGCCGAGCACGGTGCCGACGAAACTGAAGACCGTGGCGAAACAAACCACGCCGTAAACCATCCCGGCCAGCGCGTCGGCGGTCCGCTTGTCGAGCGACCGCGTGAAGAAACCCCGGCCGAGATAAATCAGCGCCAGGAAGCCCGCGAGGAAGGTGGCCGAATAGCCGACCGTCACCGTGACCACGTGCGTCGCCAGCCAGAAATTCGAGTCCAGCACGGCCCGCATCATCTCGAGCGTGTCGCCGGTGAGCGACAGGTGATGGGCGATCAGCAGGGTGGCGAATCCGATGAGACCGGCCGCGACCGTGCCGATGGCGTTGCGGTAGATGATTTCCAGCACGAGGCACAACGCCACCGCGCCCCAGCCGATGAACAGGGCGGAGGAATAGAGATTGGTCACCGGCGGACGTCCTTCGAGCCACATGCGGGTGGCGATGCCGGCGGTGGCCAGGATCCAGGCGAGCGCGGTCACCCCCAGGGCGGCTCGGCCCAGCGCTTCCGGCCATTTCAACCACGAGACGACGGCCAGCAGGAAGGCCACGACGTAGAGGGTCATGCTGGTGTAGAACGGCTGCACGGCATTGAAGCGCGCCTCGGCGTCGCCTTTGCGCAGGAACGCGGGGATCGTGCCTTCGAGTCCGGCGCGGAAATCGCGCAGGGCGGTATTGAAGGCCGCGGGTTGTTGGTCGCGCCAGGCCACGCCGAGGGCGACATACGCGGCCGTGGCCGCATCGAGCCGCCCGCGCACCAGGCTCGCGCGCAGGGCGCCGCCGGGATTCAGCCAGCCGGCGAGGTCGGTCTGGCCAGCGGTCGTGGGCGGGATGAGACGGAGATTGCCGAAGGTCTCGAGCGTGCCGGCCGTCGTGCGCAGGTCCGCCACCATCTTCGCCGCGGCCGCGTCGAACGGCTGTCCGGCGAGTTTCGCGCGCTCCGCGGCCAGGCCGGCGGACGCCAGCGAGTCGAACCGCGCCAGCTGGTCGAGGAATCCGTCCACGCCCGGGGCGAGCAGGGTATCCTGCAGGCTTTGATAAAGGAGCATGCCGTCGCGCAACTGGACGACCGCGCGCTGGAACGGCGTGCGCACGGCCGACTCGACCGCATCGGCGAGCTTCGCCTGGCGGTCCAGTTCGGCCATGCCCTTCGCCAGTTGCAGGTAGCTGAAACGCTTCCGGCCGGCGCCGTCCTCCGGCGTGAGATTGAACAACGCGAGCACATCCGGGTGCACGATCTCGAACACCGGGTACGCGTTGGCCAGCGCCGGCTTGAAGAACATGTCCAGCAACCACGCGGCCGGGCTGACCGCGCTGCCGTCGGGGGCGACCACGCGCTGGCGGCCCTGCAGCACCAGCAGGCTGGTGCGCGCGACGGTGTCGAGCGGCTTGGTCCGGCCATTGACCAGCACCGGCAACCGGCCGAAACCGGCGAGATCGAATTCACTGGCGACCGGCCGGGGGAAAAGCGACAGCGCCACCGCCGCAACCGCGAGGGCGAGCACCGTGAGGGGAAAAAACCGCGTCCTCCGGCCCGCGGCCGGGGCTGCCGCCGGCTGCGCGGCCGCGACCGGAACGGCCGCCGGCTGACGGCGACGGCGGATGAATCCGCCGAGGTGCAGGCCGAACTGCCAGACGAGGCCGAACGTCATCACGCCGCAGGCCACGTAGGGAATCACCCAGCTGGGATTGCGGACGACCTGCAGCACCGTGGTCTGGTCGTTGTTGGCAAAGCCCGCTTGATAAAAAGTGAGCCCGGCGTGGCGCAGGGGATTGTTCATGTAGATGAGCACCTCGCGATCGTCGCGGCCGTCGGGGGTCGTCAGGCGCAGGCGGCTGGAAAAATTCTTCGGGATGTCGGTGCCGGCGTAGCGGTCATGGTTGAATTTCAGCAGCGTGAGCGTGTAGGGCTGGTAATGCCGCGCGAAGCGCAGGGCGATCTTCCAGGTGCGGCCCGCGAATTCGAACCGCTGGGGCTCGAGCAGGGGTGAGACGAGCCACGTGCCGAGCGGGCCGTCGGGCCCCGCGAGCTCGACGTACGCGGCGGGCAGGTTGCGCTCGTCCTGCTTGAAGGTGACCGGCTGCGGTGTGACCACCACCTGCGGGCCGACGCCCTGCGTGGCCGTCGGGCCGTCGCCGGCCACAGGGGCCGCGGCGGTGCTTTCGCGCAGGGTGGCATTGGGCAGGTAGTGCTGGACCGCGACGCGGAACGGCAGCTTTGGGTGCTGCACCATTTGCTTCCGGGCCAGCGGCGATTCGGGCACGACCACGACGTCGTCGAACTTCGGGTCGGTCGTGTCCGTGATCGCGAGCTCGATGTTCCGGTAGCTCTCCGAGTAGTTCTTGGTTTCACCCTGGTCCAGGCGCATCTGGTATTCGTCCTGCCAGAGCCCGGTCAGCAACTGGCCCACGAGCAGCAGCACGAGCCCCGCGTGCGCCAGCCAGATGCCAAGCTTCCGCCAGGTGAGCTGGAAGCGGTAGGCGTGCGCCGCGAGCAGGTTGAGGAGCAACAGGCCGCCGAGCGTGTAACCGCCGGGAAAGACGGCCAGCGACATGTTCCCCACGGGCCAGAACACGATGAAGGTGTTGAAGTATTTCGCCTGCACCACCCAGATGCCGAGGTGCACCTGGTCGAGCGTGGCGACGAGGATCAGGATGATCGAAAGCAGGATCAGGGCGACCGTCAGCTTGAGCGAGACCAGGAGGTCGCGGGCGTCGCGCAGCAGGGTTTTGAGAAGGTTCACGGTGCGGAGAGGGTTTGCACGAAGGCGAGGAAGGCGGGTTTCTCGGCGGCGACCAGGTCGGTCGGGCCGGTGAATTTGAAGAACCACGTCGCGCCGTTGACCGGCACGATGGCGCCGAGCAGGCGCACGGGGGCGCCGGCCGGCCCGCCGGTGAAATCCACGAGGGCGACCGACAGGCCGTTGACGGAGAGGCGCGTGATTGCGCCGGGCAGGTCGGCGGCCGGGAGCGGGGCCAGCTGCAACTGGCCGCGCCAGCGGTTCACATTGGCCAGCTCGCCCCCGACCTCGCCGGGGAATGCCGTGATGGCGAGTTCGCCGCCGGCACCCGCGGCGGCGGGAATGAGGTAGGTCGCCTTGCGCATCGCGCTGGCGGGCTTGTCCTGCCAATGCGGCGGAGCGATCCACTTGAGGCCGGGTCCTTCGGCCTTGATCACCGGCGTGTTTGCCATGTCAGGGCCGGCGCCGACCGGCGCCGCGGCGACCGGAGCAGCGGGCGCGGCTGGGGCCGGGGACTCCGGCCGGATCGATTGGAGGAAATCCAGGTAAGCGGGTTTCGCCTGCGCCACCACGGCTTCGGGACCGGTGAGCTTGAAGAACCACGTCGCGCCCGCATGCGGGACGATCGCCCCGAGCATGCGCTGGGCGCCGCCGGTGAGATCGACGACCTTCATGGTCAGCCCGTGGGCGGTGACCGTCGTGAAGGCCGCGGTGAGTTCGGCGTCCGCAATCGGCGGCAGGCCGACTTGTCCGCGCCAGCGGTTGACGTTGGCGAGGTCGCCGCCGACATCGCCCGGAAAAGCCGTGACCGCGAGGTCCGCGCCGGCGGCGCCCTCGCCGCCCACTGTGTAGCTGCCCTTGCGCATCGCGGTGGCGGGTTTCGCCTTCCAAGCCTCCGGCGCCGTCCAGGTGAGACCACCACTTTCCGTCGCCGCGACCATCAGGCCACCGGCATTGGAACTGGCGGAGGACGGCATGGCCGCTCGCGGCGGCGGGACGTCATTTTCCTTCGGAATCCGGTAAGTGGCAACCCTGGCGTCGCGACAGGCCGCCAAGCCCAGCGGCAGGGACAGAGTGAGCACGCAGAGCCACCGGAAACGCATGGCGTGAGATAGAACGGAAAGCCCGGGGCGAAGCAATGCCGGTCCCCTTTCGGATACTGTTGCGGGTGATTTCATCGTGGAACGGCCATCATGCCGCAAATCCGGCCCGGGACGCTCCGCGTATCTTGCGGGCTTTGAGGCAATCCTTGCGACTTTCGCCGGCGGCCGGACGCGGCCTCGGAAAACACCCAGGCCGCCTGGCAACGCAAGTCCTGCGCTGAAGTGGGCAAACGATGCGCAGCCAGCCGGCCTTAAAAAAGGCATATTTCCATACACGACATCCGGGCCGGCGCCGCTAGTCTCCCGCCACCGTCAACTTCACCCATCCCATGAAAAATCGCTCCCTCCTCCTCCTATCCACCGCCACCTTCCTCGCCTGCGCGGTCCCCGCGCTCGCCGCCCCGGTCACCGAAAACTGGGAAAACCACTGCACCAAGTGCCACGGTGAAGATGGCAAGGGCCAGACCAAGGCCGGCAAGAAACTTCAACTGAAGGACTACACCGACGCGAAGGTGCAGGCCGAGATGAAGGACGAGGAGATGATCAAGGTCATCACCGAGGGCATCACCGACAAGGCCGGCAAGGAAAAGATGAAGGCCTACAAGGACGAGCTCTCGTCCGACGAGATCAAGGAACTCGTCGCGCACATCCGGAAGTTCAAGACCTGACGGCGCCGTCGCGCGGCTCGACGTGGGCCCAGTCCTTTGCGGCCGGGCCAGCCGCAAAGCCATTTCGACCTTCTCCCTCCCATGTCCGAGCCCACCTCCCCCACTCCGGCCGCGGCCAAGCCGCGCTCGCACTTCAACAACTGGATCAGCGCCATCGGGGCCGTCGTGGCCGTCGGGGCGCTGTTCTCGTTCGCCCTGCTGGTGTGGATGGACTTCACCCAGGGGGACCGGAACCCGTATCTCGGGATCTTCACGTACATCGTCGCGCCGGGCTTCCTCATCGGGGGCCTGGCGCTCGTGTTTTTCGGCGCCTGGGCCCAGCGCCGCTGGGCGATCAAGCACGCGGCGACCATGCCGGACAAGTGGCGGCTGGACTTCACCAATCCCGCGCAGCGCCGCTGGCTGGTGCTCTTCGGCGTCGGCGGCCTGGGTTTCATCATGCTGAGCGCCTTCGGCAGTTATCAGACCTACCATTATGCGGAGTCGGTCCAGTTCTGCGGCCAGGTCTGCCATCAGGCGATGAACCCCGAGTTCGTCGCGTACCAGCGCAGCGCGCACGCCCGCGTCGACTGCGTCGACTGCCACATCGGCGGCGGCGCGGAATGGTTCATTCGCGCCAAGATCAACGGCACGCACCAGCTCATCGCCTACACCCTGGACAACTACAACCGGCCGATCGCCACCCCCCTCGCCAAGATGCGCCCCGCGGTGGACATCTGCGCCAAGTGCCACTGGCCCGAAAAGAAAATCGGCAGCCTCGACCGCACCTATGAGCATTTCCTGTCCGACAAGGCCAACACGCCCTATGCCGTGCGCCTGCTGCTGCGCGTCACCGAGCCGCGCGCCGACGGTTCGATCGGCGGCATCCACTGGCATGCGGGGCCGGACGCCAAGGTGGAATATTATGCCAGCGACGAGAAGCGCCAGGTGATCCCCTGGATGCGCGTGACCAATCCGAAGGACGGCAGCGTGCGCGTCTACCGCGCCGACGATTTCAAGGACGAGCCGCCGGCGGCGAAGATCCGCACGATGGATTGCATGGACTGCCACAACCGTCCCGCCCACACGTTCCCGAGCGCCAACGCCTCGGTCGAGCAGGCGATGGCCTCGGGGGCGCTGAGCCGGAAGCTGCCCAACATCAAGCGCGAGGCGGTGAAGGCGATGCTCCAGCCGGAGATCACCACCGCGGCCGCCGCGCCGGGCAAGATTGGGGACTACCTCCGCAACCGCTACGCCGCGGCCGCCGACACGCCTGCCGCCACCGCCGAGGTGCAACGGCTGTTCGCCAGCACGATGTTCCCGGAGCGCAAGGCCGACTGGCGCGTCTATCCCGACAACCTCGGGCACAAGGATTCCGCGGGCTGCTTCCGCTGCCACGACAGCAAGCACAAGGGGGCGACCGGCCTCGCGATGCCCGCGAGCGACTGCACCTCGTGCCACACCATCCTCGCGCAAGGCAAGGGCGCGGAGCTCGAGCGGCTCAACGCGCGCGGCTTCGAATTCAAGCACCCCGACGGCGAGCTCGATCCCGAACTCAGCTGCGCGGACTGCCACAACGGCGGCATCCAGAAGTAGCGTCCGGGACCGCGGGACGCCGCGCATCACCGTCAGCCACGCACCAAATACCGCCCACACGTTGCCAAACGATGCGCAGCCCCCGTCCGGGAAATTTCGTATAAACAAAGTGCCATAACCGAAAAAAGGTAAACCTCACCGCAGCCTTTCCTCCCATGAATCTCCCCACCCGTCTGACCAAAAACACGCTGCTCTTCGGCGGCATCGCCTCCTGGGGGCTCCTCCTGGTCTCCTGCGTTTCCGTGAACCGCACGGTCCTCGCCCCGCCCCAGGTGCCCGGCGCCACCTTCGTCGGCAGCAAGGCGTGTCAGGAATGCCACGCCGAACAGACCGGCCACTTCGCCTCCGCCTCCCACGCGCGCGTCGCGCTCTCCGACCCCAAGCTCGGGGACACGGGTTGCGAGGCCTGCCACGGACCCGGCTCGATCCACAACAAGTCCGGCGGCGCCCGCGGCACCATCGTGAACCCGGGCAAGTCCCCCGAGGCCTGCTTCGCGTGCCACCTGGACAAGCGCGGCGAGTTCAACCTGCCCAACGCCCACCCGGTGCTCGCCGGCCAGGTGAGCTGCGACGATTGCCACGACCCCCACAAGGGCCGCGTCATCGCCCGCACCGGCGCCTCGCTCGAGACCCCGAACGAGACCTGCACGCGCTGCCACACCGCGCAGAAGGGTCCCTTCCTCTTCGCCCACCAGGCCATGCAGGAAGGCTGCACCGCCTGCCACAATCCGCACGGTTCCGTGAATCCGAAGATGCTGGTCGCGCGGGACAACAACCTCTGCCTCCGCTGCCACCTCGAGCATCCCGCCGTGGCCGGCAACGGGACCATCATGGCGGGCGGTGAGGATCACCGCACCCGCATCCAGGGCGGCACCTGCTGGAGCGCGGGCTGCCACGAGGACATCCACGGCTCGAATGCCAGCAAGGCGATGCGCTACTAACCCTCACCGGAGATCACCATCATGAATCCCACCGTCTTTCCCTCCCTCCGCGGCACCGCGGTCCTCACGGGCTTGGTGTTCGCCCTGGCCGGCGCCGCCCCCGGGGCCGACAAGATCAACGCCGACGCCTTCCCGCAGTTCGAGAGTTACATCAAGATCTCGGGCCAGGCTCCCTCGGTCACCGGCAGCGACTCCGCCTACGCGCGCCGCTTCCAAAAGCCCGCCGACGGCGCCTATGGCATCGAGGCCCTGCATTTCGCCAAGGACGTCAAGGACGGGCCGAGCATCGAGTTCGACGGCCGCGCCCTCTACGGCGCCGAGGACTACCTCGGCAAGCTCAAGGTCGCCAAGGAGGAGGTCGGCTCCTTCGAATTCGGCTACAAGCGCTTCCGGACCTTCTACGACGGCATCGGCGGATTCTTCCCGTTGAACAACAGCTTCCGCCAGCTCGGCAACCCGGAGCTGCACACGGATCGCGGCAACTTCTGGGTCAACGCGACGATCGAGCGCCCGAACGCCCCGAAGTTCAACTTCCGCTACACGAATGAACAGCGCACCGGGCGGAAGGACACGACGATCTGGGGCGACACCGACTTCACCGGCATCCCCGCCTACTATGGCGTCGGCTCCGCCGCGCTCAACCCGCCGTACTCCACCGCGCGCAAGCTCGTGCCCAACACGATCACGCTCAACGAGCGGCAGCAAAACTGGCTCGCGTCCGTCACCCACACGGTCGGGCGCACCGAGCTCGAGTTCGAGCTCGCCTACAACACCGCGAAGAACGACGACAACCGCTCCGTCGTGCGCTATCCGGGCGAGCTGCAACTCTTCCCGCGCCAGAGCAGCGCCACCAACCCGCCGCAGCAATACCCGGCGGCGACCATCGCCAACCAGATCATCGGTTACGACCGCCAGCTGCTCGACTCGAAGACCATGAGCTACACCGGCAAGTTCGAGACCAAGCTGAGCGAGACCCTCACGGTCCACGGCGGCCTGCTCTACGTCGACGGCTCGGCCGACATCGGCGGCGACCGCCAGATGACGACCTACTTCCCGACCCTGGCCGGCGTGGTCGCGCCCATCGGCGGCTTCGTCGGCGCCTCGGGCCGCCCGGCTTATTCGTACACCACCAGCGTCGGCGAAACCAACGAGAAGGTCTGGGCCGCCAACCTCGGCGTGCGCTACACTCCCACCACGCCCTTCTCCGCCGGCATCGCGCTGAAGTACGAGAAGGAGGACATGGACGGATTCAACACCACCGTCTACAAGAGCACCCAGATCGACCAGACCACCGGTGCGCTCACCGTCATCAACGCGACCGCCCCGAATGTCGCCGACCGCACCGAGAAGTCCTGGGTCCCCGAGGCCGATTTCCGCTACACCGGCATCAAGAACGTCGTGTTCTACGGGACCTTCGACTATCGGTACACGCCCGGCGACGAATACGGCAGCAGCTCCAGCGCCACCACCGGCGGCGGCTTGGGCGCCGCGGTCATCAGCTACGACAACATCAAGCTGAACCACGGCCACTACAAGGTCGGCGCCAACTGGGCGATCAACCCCAAGGTCACCGTCCGCACCGAGTTCTTCTACAAGGACCACAAGAACAGCATCACCGGCTACAGCTCCAGCGCCGGCAGCCGCTACGTCCTGGGTTATGAATTCCAAGGCGAGAAGGTCACCGTCATCGCCAAGCCGGTCGCGCAACTGGCCTTCACCACGCGCTACATCCACCAGAAGGGCCGGATGGACACGACCGTGGACCTCGGCTCCAGCTATGACTCGATGGATTCCACCAACCACACCTTCGGCGAGACCATCGACTGGAACCCGACCAAGCAGCTGTATTTCCAGGCCAACCTGAACGTCGTCTACGCGACCATCTCCACCGCTTACCCGCGGGCCGGCGGCCTCGGCAACGATGTTTTGCGCAACGCCGACAACAACTACGTCAACGGCAGCCTCGTCACCGGCTTCACGGTCGACAAGGTCACCGACGCCAGCCTCGAGTACACCTTCTACCGCGCGGACAACTACGATCCCTTCGTCGCCACCGTGGGCTACGGCGCCGGCGTGAAGGAATACACCCTCGCGGCCACCGTGAAGCGCAAGCTCACCGAGCGCATGTTGGGCAAGCTCAAGGCCGGCTACTTCAGCAGCCGCAACGACACGACGGGCGGGTTCACGAACTTCAAGGGCCCCATGGCCTACCTGTCCCTGGAATACTCCCTGTAACCCCGGGAACTCCGTCTTCCTCCGGCCGCGGCTTTTTCGAGCCGCGGCCGGACTGTTTTAATCGCAAGATTTGCACAGGACCTGCCAAGCGGTGCCGCGAGGCCGCCGGCCGCTCCTGCTAGGCTCAGGCATGAGAATGTCCGACCCTCTTTCCCTTCCCGCCCGCCCCGGCCGGGCCCGGGCCGTCCTGCTCGTCAACCTCGGCTCGCCGGAATCGCCGGCCGTGCCCGAGGTGCGCCGTTACCTCCGCGAGTTTCTCGGCGACGAGCGCGTGCTGGATCTGCCGGCCCCGCTGCGCTGGCTGTTGCTGGAGGGCATCATCCTGCCGACGCGGCCGAAAAAATCCGCCCACGCCTACGCCTCGATCTGGACGCCCGAGGGCTCGCCGCTCATGCGCACCTCCGTCAGCGTCCAGCACAAGCTGGCCGCCTTGCTGGATCCCGACCTGCCGGTTTATCTCGCGATGCGCTACGGCCTGCCGTCGATCGAAAGCGCGGTCGACCGCATGGCGACCGAGGGCATCGAGGAAGTGCTGCTCATCCCGCAATACCCGCACTATGCCATGTCCTCCTGGGAAACCGTGGTGGTGCGCGTCCGCGAGGAAGCCGCCCGCCGCGATCCCGACATGATCATCGATTGCGTGGCGCCGTTTTATGCGGACCGGGACTACATCGAGGCCCTGCACGCCGTCAGCGCGCCGTGGTTCGCCAAGCCGCACGATCACGTGCTTTTCAGTTATCATGGCATTCCGCTGCGGCACCTGCGCAAGGCGGACAGCTCGCACGCCCACTGCCTGTGCACGGGCCATTGCTGCACGACGCCCTCGCCGGCCCACGCGACCTGCTACCGCGCGCAGGTGATGGCCACGACGCGCGCGCTCGCGGCCCGGGCCGGACTCGCGCCGGGCAGCTACTCCGTTTCCTTCCAATCCCGCCTGGCCGGCGAACCGTGGTGCGAGCCGTTCACCGACCATGAGCTGCAGCGGCTGCCCGCCATCGGGGTGAAACGGCTGCTGGTGCTCTGCCCGGCCTTCGTGGCGGACTGCCTCGAGACGCTCGAGGAAATCGCGGTCGCCGGCCGGGAAACGTTTCTCGCCGCCGGGGGCGAAAGCTTCGAACTCATTCCCTGCCTCAACGACCAGGAACCCTACATCGACTTCCTCGCCGGCCGCGTCGCGACATGGCAGCGGGCCGCGGCTCCCGCCGCGGAACCCCGGCTGCTGGCCGACGCAATATCTGCATGAACCCTGGCAAGGGCCGCGGCGCATCGCGTCCGCCGTCCTGCTAGTCTGTGCCATGACTGTCTCAACTCTCCTTGCTTCTCCGGTCGCGGACTCCCGGTCCGGCGGTTCCGCTCCGCGGGTCGCCGTGCTCGGCGGCGGCATCACCGGCCTGACCGCCGCCTGGCAGCTGCGGCGGCGCGGAATTCCCGTGACGGTTTTCGAGGCCGGACTTCTGCCCGGGGGCGTCATGGGCTCCGTCCGCGACGACGGGTGGCTGGTCGAAACCGGCCCCAACACGCTTTTCGAAAGCACCCCGAACCTCACCACCTTCATCGACGACCTCGGCTTGGGTTCACGCCGGCTGGAGGCGTCCCCCGAGGCGAAAAAGCGCTATATCGTGCGCGCGGGCCGGCCCGTGGCCCTGCCCGATTCCCCGCTCCGCTTCGTCACCACGCCCCTGCTGTCCTGGTCCGCCAAGCTCTGTTTGCTGGGCGAACCGTTCCGCCGGCGCGCTTCCCTGGGGCGGGACGAATCCGTCGCGGAATTCGTCGACCGCCGCCTGGGACCGGAATTCCTCGATTACATTGTGAATCCCTTCGTGGCCGGCGTCTTTGCCGGCGACCCGGCCGCCCTGTCGGTCCGCCAGGCGTTCCCGAAGCTTCATGCCCTCGAACAGGAGCACGGCTCGCTCACCCGCGGCTCGCTGGCCCGGCGCAACGCCAGCGGCGGGCCCCGCGGCCGCATGGTTTCCTTTCCCGAGGGCCTCGCGGAAATTCCGCGCACGTTGGCCCGCGCGCTCGGGCCCGACCTCCGGCTGCAACATTCGGTCACGGAAATAGTCCGCGACCGCAGCTCCTGGCGGGTCGGTTTCGTCACCGGCGGGCGCCGCGCCGACGAGGAATTCTCCGCCGTGGTTTGCGCCCTGCCGCCCGACCAGCTCGCCGCGCTGCGATTCGAGCATGCTCCCGCCACCGCGGGCCTGGGCGCGCTCCGGGCCATTCCGCACCCGCCCGTGGCCTCCGTTTTCCTGGGCTACCGCCGCGCCAACGTCACGCATCCGCTCGACGGGTTCGGGCTGCTGACGCCCGCCGTGGAACGGCGCCGCATCCTGGGCACGCTGTTTTCGAGCACCCTCTTTCCCGGCCGGGCACCGGCTGATCATGTCGCCCTCACGACCTTTGTCGGCGGCACCCGTCAGCCGGAGCTCGCCCAGGCCAACGACCGCGAGCTCCTGGCCTCCGTGCAGGCCGAGCTCGGCGACCTGCTTGGGACGCACGGCGAACCCGTGTTCACCCGGATCCAACGCTGGCCGCGCGCCATCGCGCAGTACACCGTCGGCTTCCAACGATTCAAGGACGCCTGCACCGCCGCCGAGGCCGGCGCGCCGGGCCTCTTCATCGGCGGCACGTGCCGGGATGGCGTCTCGCTCGCCAACTGCATCACCGCCGGCGAACGTCTGGCGGGCGCCGCGCAGCGATACGTCCGAACCCCATGAAACCCTGCATCCTGGCCACGCGCCAGAGTCCGCTCGCCCTCGCCCAGGCCCGCTTGGTCGCCGGCAATTTCCGGGACCGGCTGGCCCTCGACTGCACGCTGAAAAAATTCGTCACCACCGGCGACCGCCAGTCGGAGTGGAGCCTGGAGAAAAAGGGCGGCAAGGGCCTTTTCACCCGCGAACTCGAGCAGAGCCTGCTCGCCGGCACGGCGGACATCGCCGTGCACAGCACCAAGGACCTGCCGGGCGACATGCCCGCCGGCCTGGCCATCGCCGGCTACCTGCCGAGGGCGGACCCGCGCGACGTGCTCGTCACCCGCGAGGGCGTGGCGTCGCCCAACACGATCGCGACCGGGAGCCCGCGCCGCAGATTGCAGCTCAAGGGACTGTTTCCGGCCGCCCGTTTCACGGAGTTGCGCGGCAATGTCGACACCCGCCTGCGCAAGATCGCGGACAGGGCGGCCGATGCCACGGTGCTCGCCGCGGCGGGCCTGGCCCGGCTGGGGATCGCGGGATGGCCGGGACTGGCTTTCCGGCTGCTGGGGCCGACGGAAATGACCCCCGCCGTCGGCCAGGGCGCGGTGGCCGTGCAATGCCGGGCGGATGACGTGGAAAAATTCCGGGCCGCCCTCGACCACGCGACGGCCCGGCGCATCGGCCTGGAACGGGCGCTGCAGGCGGCGCTGGGCGCGGGATGCCACACGGCTTTCGGGGCGCTGGTTGAGGCCAATCTCCTCTACTTCTACCATGAACAGGTCGGGGCGCATCGGATCGAATTTTCCTCCACCGAACTGGACGCTCCCCACGACACCGCCCAGGGCATCCTGCGGCAGCTTCAGCTCATCCCGGGAAACCACGGACCCCAAGCTCAGGGCGGTTAAATCAACGCGTGGCGACGTGAACGGTTGTTCTTGCCCGGGCGTCGCCCTGGTCGGCCGTGGACTCGGCGTTGCCGGACGCGACGCCCTCATGCGCAAGCTTGCCAAGCCGCCCGCGCAAAAAATGGCGCCGGCCTTTTGAATTGCTCGAGAGCGGATTGAATCAGCGCGCAGCCGTTTAGAGCGTTTTAATGCGCCTCCCATTCATCGCCTGCGAACACCTGCGCGTTTCCGATCCCGCGGTCGCAGGATCAGAATGACGTGCGCACCCACCCGGGTATCCCTTTAGGCCAGGCAGGGCACCGCTTCGCCAGGCAGGGGATCCGCCGCTCCGGCGCCCGGCGCCCGATCGAGCTGCGCCCAGAGCGCCTCGGCCTTGCCGTTCAGGATCTGACGGCAGCGGGCGATTTCCCCCTCGCGGGCCGAGCGGTTCTCCGCGGCGATTTTCGCGAGGTCGTCGAGATTGTAGACGAAAACATTCGGCAGGCCGGTCACACCGGCATCGACATCCCGCGGCATCGCCGCGTCGATGAGAAAGAGCGGACGGCCCGCGCGACGCGCGACGGCCGCCACGGCCTGTTCGCGGGTGATGACGGCCGTCGGGGAGGAGGTGGAACACACCACCACGTCAAAGTCACCGAGCCGGGCCAGCGCGTCCTCGAACGGCAGCGCCGCGGCGTCCAGTTCCTCCGCGGCTTCCCGGGCGCGTTCCAAACGGCGGCTGGCCACGGCGAGCGAGCCCGGGCCGCGGCTGCGGAAGGCGCGGCCGCTCTTGAGGCCGATGTCGCCGGCGCCCAACAGCAGCACCTTCGTCTCGCCCAACTTGCCAAACATCCTCAAGGCCAGCTCCACCGCGACGTTCGAAACGCTCACGAGCCCGGCGGTGATGCCGGTGTGGGTCCGGACATACTTCGCCGCCTGGAAGGCTTTTTGGAAAATCCGGTTGAGCACCGGACCCGCCGATCCGCGCGTCTGGGCGGTCAGGAAAGCCTTCTTCACCTGGCCGAAAATCTCGTTCTCGCCGATCATCTGCGAGTCGAGCCCGCTGGCGACTTCCAGCAGGTGATCCAGGGTGGCGCGGCCGGCGAGGTCGAGACTCAGCTGCGCAAATTCGCCCAAGGCGACGCCCCGCTGGTCGCAAAACAGCTGCATGACCCGGCGACGCAGGCCTGCATTGTCGGCCACGCCGTAGATTTCAATCCGGTTGCAGGTGTTGAGGATGACAAACTCCTGCAAACCCGGCAAAGCCGTCAGCTCCGCCGCCAGGGCCGCCTCGGCCGTGATGCTCAGCGCGAGACGCTCGCGCACGCCCAAAGGGGCGGTTCGATGAGTGACTCCGACCAGGAAGAGTTCGTGCGGATTCATGCGTGGCAGGGGATGAACTTCACGGCGTCATCATGCCCGAATCGGTAAAATCCGTCTGCGCGGGCCTTGTCATCCCCTACGCAGAATTTGCCGGTCGGACGCAGGTGACGGCAGCTCATGGGCAAACCGAGCGCAGCTACCGCTTGCCACGGCGGGTGGCGGCACGCGGCACATCCGGCACGACCAGGACCGGGCAAGTCGCGCGGCGCAGGACGCCCTGCGTGGTGCTGCCCATCAGCAGGTCATAGAGCGCCCGATGACCATGGGAGCCGATGATCACATAGGCGGGTTTGAGGGTGCGGATCAGCGTCAACACCTCCGCCGCCGGATCGCCCAAGCGCTGGACGGTGCGCACGGATGCCACCTGCTTGAGGCAGCGCTGGCGCCAGGTGCGCAGCTGCCGGCTCGCGGCCTTTTCGCTGGCGACGAAGGCCTCGCTCACAAAGGCGGAGCTGAGGCCATAGGGATCCATGGCGACGGGCAGCTGCACGACGTGCAGGAGAATCAGCCGGCCACGGGTCAGCTTGGCGAAGCCGCAAGCCGCCCGGATAACCGCCGGTGTAACCGGCGAGAAGTCGATCGGGACAAGGATGGTTTTCATGGCAAGGGTCAGTCGGGCTCCCGTGCCGGTGCCCGATGCTAGGTGAGCAACATTGCCGCCGTCTCGGGCCGGCGCCGGGCGCGGGTCCGCCGGAGTTCGTCCGCGAGCCGGCGTCGGGCGACATCGAACGCATCGCGGATCACCACGTAGGGCTCGCGGTGCGAGCCGTCGACCTCCAGCCGCTTGGCGGAACTGGCGGCGTCGGCTCCGGCGAGAGTCGAGCGCGAGTCAGGCTCGTGACTCACGACAATTTCCGCCCCGGGGATTTTCAGGGTCACGTGCAATTGGTAATGATGCCCGGACCGGTGATGCCGGTGCAGGGTCTCCACCACCACGCGGCAGGAGAGGATGTCCGGGCAGAATCGCCCGAGCTTCCGGATTTCGGCTTCGATCCGGGCGGTCATGGCCGGCGAAGGGTCCAGGTTGCGAAAACTGATGTGGGTGTCAGGGGTCATGGGTTTTTCGGTTCAGGTGAATCGCCACCAGGAGGGCGGCTGAGCAGGCCCGCAGCTTAGCGCAATCCCGGGGGAGACGCTCCGCATTCCTTGACAATGCCGGGGCGATTCTTGCGCGACGCCGGTCTGCAGGCGGGCACAATCGGCGCGAAGGATTTGGCAAGGAGTGGCGAGCACCTCGTGAAGCGTTCGGCGATAATGGCGTGTCCGGTTCGCGGCGCGACTGTGCCGGCCGGCAAAACCATTCCGCATTCAAGGAGATCCGAACATGAACCGACTGAGCGAAAAAATCATCGTGGTCACCGGCGGCGCGGTGGGCATCGGCCGCGCCGCCTGCCTGCTGCTGGCCGGGGAGAACGCCACCATCGCGATCACCGATGTGCGCGACGCCGAGGGCCAGGCCCTCGCCAACGAAATCGCCCGGCGGGGTGGAACCGCCCACTACTGGCACCTGGATGTGAGCCGCGAAGAAGAGGTGCGCCAGGTTTTCGGCGAGATCGCGGACGCCCTGGGGCCGATCAACGTCCTCGTGAACAACGCCGGCATCGCCGGCGCCAACAAGCCGACCCATGAACTCACCGAGGCCGAGTGGGACGCGGTCCAGGCCGTGAACGTCAAGGGCCCCTTCTTTTGCACGAAACACGTGATTCCCGGCATGAAAGCCGCCGGCGGCGGTTCGATCATCAACCTGTCATCCATCTATGGCCTCGTCGGCGCGGCCGACGTGCCGCCTTACCACGCCTCCAAGGGAGCCGTGCGGCTGATGACCAAGACCGACGCCCTGCTCTACGCCAAGGATCGCATCCGCGTGAACTCGATCCATCCGGGCTACATCTGGACGCCCATGGTCGAGGGCGTGGGCCGCGGCTCCGGCGACGACCTGGAAACCTTTCGCCGGCAGGTCAGCGAACTGCATCCCCTGGGCCACCTCGGCGAGCCGAACGACATCGCCTACGGCATCCTCTACCTCGCTTCGGAAGAATCGAAGTTCGTCACCGGCAGCGAACTCGTCATCGACGGCGGCTACACCGCGCGCTAGCCGGGCGGGAGGCGCCGCCAAAACCTCCCGTGCCGATTGCCATCACTTCCCTGCGGCCGGTCGGGTCGGCAAACCAGCCGCCTCCCATTCCTTGAACCCGCCGGCATTGGTCACCGTGTAGCCCAGATCGGCAAGGGCCGCGCCGACGGCCGCGGCCCGCTTGCCGGAACGGCAGTAGAGCACCAGGGCGAGATCCTTCGACGGCGGGTGTTCCTTGAGGAAGGGTTTCCACGTTTCCCGCGCGCCATCGAAATCGCTTTTCGCCAGCAACACCGCGGGCGCCGCCACGCCGGTTTCCGCCCACTCGGCCGGTTCGCGCACGTCGATCAGCAAGGCCTGGCCGGCGGCGACGCGCTGCGCCGCCTCCTTGGGGTCGATCTTGGCGACGTCCGCCGCCACCGAGAGGAGGGGCGTGAGCCCGCCCAGCAAAAGACAAAGGAATATTTTGTTCATGGGAGCAGAATGGGGGTGAAATCAGGTGAAGTCCAATCGTGCGCATAACAAAAAGGCCCCGGGTCCGCAGACCCGGGGCCAAATCGTGGTGGGCGCTCGCCGCGCGCTCCTGCCATTGCACGCCGTTGGGCGCCCCGCTTGCGCGTGGGCCGCGTGCTCCCCGACGCCACTCGCCGCATCTTTTGCGGACGCTCCGGTCTCATGGCGGGACCGTCCCGACCGTTCCCGGTGGGGAGTATTGAGTGAGGCTTCTGCGCCCGGTTCGGACGCTCCCTGCCGGGAGCGGCGCGCCGGACGTGGTGCCGACCCGCCTGCAATAAATTGCGTCGCGTCGGCGCCGTTGCCGCGGGGACTGCGCCGGCGTTTGGCCGGCCGTTTGCCCTGCGTGACGGGTCTTGCCTCTTCCCTCTCAGGCTGCGTTTCCCTTGCAGTCGGGTGATGCGGTTTGTCGCACCGCCCGTTCAGAAGCTTTGGCGGAGTTTGCCTCCCACCGCCCGCTTCCCGCGACGACGGATTCCCTTGCGCGTCTCACCTGGGCGGCGAGGCCTTGTGGCGGGGGTCGCCCGCCGGAATCGATCGTCCCGTTCTGGTCTGCGCAGTAGCAGCCATTACCCTCAGGGTAACTGCGTCGCCCGGCGGTTCGAAACGTCCCGCCGGACTGACTCGGCTCGCACGCGGTTTCTGATCGCGGCTCGCCGCACAGTTCCTGGTTCATGTCGTCGGCCGGTCATGACACCGGCCGGAGGAACTGGTGATATATGCCTGCCCGGGCGTTTTTATCCGCCTTGGTGGGGAAAGCGGCACCAGCTGCCGCCTCCTTTCCCCGGTTGCCCGGGATTATCCCAGCCGTGGCCCCGGCGACCCTTTCGGGCCGCCGATTTTCCGGCTGTGCTATCAAGGAACGCCGTACTCTAGTCGATAACCCGACCCCGCGCCGGTCGTTTTTTGGCAAATGCGCGGCGCGGTTTGTCCTGCGCCCGCCACCCGTCACTCGTCGTGCGGCGCGGTGAGCGGATCGAGTTTCGCCGCTCGCGCGTCGCGGGCGGGGAAGTCCGCACGCACGCCCCGCCATGCCGTGAGCGCTTCGAAATTCCCCGGGCAAATTTCGCCCGGGTTTGGGCAAACCGTGCGCAGTCCGGGGCGACGCCTGGGGGTATTCTTTCCCCGAAGCGGGCGGACGTCTCCCGCCCGGACAACCATGAACCAGAAAACCACCATGAATACGCAGATCACCCGCTGGAATCCGTTCAAGGAAATGGACCAGATGCAAAATCGCCTCGCCTCGTTCTGGAACTGGGAACCCACCCTCCCCGCCGGCGCCAAGGAATCGCTCACCGTTTCCGAATGGAGCCCGCGCGTCGACATCGTCGAGGACGACCGCGAGTTCCTCGTCAAGGCCGAGCTCCCCGAGATCAAGCGGGAGGACGTGAAGATCACCGTCGAGGACGGCGTCCTGACCATCTCCGGCGACCGCAAGGCGGAGAAGGAGGAAAAGAACAGGAAGTACCACCGCATCGAGCGGGAATACGGCCGCTTCGTCCGCAGCTTCACGCTGCCCGCCGGCGCCGCCCAGGACAAGGTCACGGCCGAGTTCAAGGACGGGCTGCTGCGCGTCCACCTGCCAAAGGATGCCAAGCCGGCCAGCAAGGCCATCGAGATCAAACCCGTCTGATCAAGACCGGCGCCGTCGCGCGTCCCCGGGACTCGTGACGGCATTGGGCCGCGGAGCCAAACCCGCTTGAATGATCCATTACCCAAACCCGAGGACAATCTCATGGAACTCATGGAAGCCATTCACCAGCGGCGGGCCGTGCGCCACTACACGAACGTCATGGTGCACCCCGCCATGATCCGGGACCTGCTCCACGCCGCGGTCCAGGCGCCCAGCGCCCTGAACCAGCAGCCGTGGACCTTCGCCGTCGTCCGCGGCCGCGAACGACTCCACGCCTATTCCGACCGCGCGAAGACGCATCTCCTTTCGATCCTGCCGCAGATGCTCAAGCTGCATGAACGGGCTGACACGCTCGCGAGCGAGGACTACAACGTGTTCCACCACGCCGGCACGCTGATCGTCATTTATGCGAAGCCCGCCGCGCACCACCCCGCGGACGATTGCCTGCTCGCCGCTCAAAACCTGATGCTCGCCGCACACGACATGGGCCTCGGCACCTGTCCGGTCGGTTTCGCGCGCCCCTGGCTCGATCTCCCGGAGGTCAAGCGGGAGTTGGGCGTCCCCGCCGGCTACTTGGCGGTCATGCCACTCGTCGTCGGCTTCCCGGTGTCCCAGCCCCGGCCGACGCCGCGGCTCGAACCCGAAATCGTCTGCTGGCTCGATGAAGCCGCGTCCCGGTGAACCGGTCGCTCGATTCCCCCCTCGGAGATCTGCCGGCCAGCGCCCCGCCCGGCCCGGACTCCCGGACGTTCTCGGCGGAACTCAAGGCGCTCGCCCGCTGCTTCGACGGCCGCCGCGCGCAGGTGAGCGACCTCTTCAATGCGACCCAGGGGCGGGGCTATCACCTGTTGCTTTTCGTCATCGCCCTGCCCTTCGTGGGCCCGGTTCCCCTTCCCGGTTTTTCCATTCCCTTCGGCTTCGCGATCGCCGTGATCGGGGCGCGGATGGCGGCCCGCCGGCCGCCCTGGCTGCCGCCATGGCTGCTGCGCAAGGAACTGCCTGCCTCCACCCTGGCCACCACCCTGCGCGGTGCGGGCCGGCTCGTCGCGCTGATGGAAACCGTCGCCCGGCCACGGCTGACCCGACTCAGCCGGGCGGCCCTTTGCCAGCGGCTCACCGGCGCCCTCATCCTGATCTCGGGCGGGTTCATGATGCTGCCGCTGCCGCTCCCGTTCAGCAATTCGCTGCCCGCCTGGAGCGTGCTCTTTCTCGCCGCCGGATCCCTGGCGGACGACGGCGTGCTGCTGTTGGCCGGGGCGGCCGCGTTCCTCCTGAGCACCGCCTTCTTCGTTTTCGTATTCGTCGGCGGAGGTCGCTTGCTTCTGACCTTGTTCTCGTCCGCTCCCGTGACCTGACGCCCGAGGGCATTTCCATCAGTCACGCGATCATGCCATCAGGCGGCGCACATGGCGGGCGATCGCCCCCTCCTCGTCGGCGGACATCACCCAGACCCGGCACGGCGCGGCCGGACGGCTGATGATGCGCGCGGACCTTGCGTTGCGCCGGCGATCGAGCCGGATGCCGAGGAAATCCAAATCCGAACAAATTTCCTCGCGCAGGATGGCGGAGTGCGCCCCGACGCCGCCGGTGAACACGAGGTCATCAATCCCACCCAGCGTCGCCGCCAAGGCACCGATCTTCTGCCGGATGGAGTAGACGAACATCTGCACCGCCAGCCGGGCCCGCGGGCTCCGGCCCCGGGCCGACAGCAGTTTTCGAAAATCGCCGGTGCCGCCGATCGCGCGGGCGCCTGAGTGGTGATAAATCAATTTCTCGAGCTCGTCCGCCCCGCGCCGGGAGCGCCGGAGCCAATAAAGGATCGTCCCCGGATCCACGTCCCCGGGCCGGGTCGCCATCATCACGCCGCCGGCCGGACTGAAACCCATGCTGGTATCGCACGGCCGGCCGTTCCGCACCGCAGTGAGACTGCAGCCGCTGCCGAGATGCGCGATCACCGCGCGGCCGAGCCGGTGCGGTCCGATCGACCGGAGCACGGATTCGCACGACAGGCCGTGGAAACCATAACGGTGCACGCCGCCCCGCAACAACGGCGCCGCCAGGGGCAGCCGGCGCGAGACCGCGGGCAGGCGCGAGAAAAACGCGGTGTCGAAGCACGCAAAATTCGGCACGCCCGGGAGCTCGCGTTCCACCGCCGCGAGCAAGGCCAGCTCCGCCGGCGCATGCAGCGGCGCGAAGGGAACGGCCGCCTCGAGCCGGGCCCGGATCGAGGCGTTCACCCGGCAATGACGGAGCAGGGCCGGACCGCCGTGCACGAGGCGATGCCCGACCGCCCCGACCGGACGCGGGCTGGACGCGGCCAGCTCCCGCAACACGGCGCGGACTTTCATCCGGGCATTGCGCGTGGTGGGCGCGCCGGCGAATTCTCCCCGGATCAAAAATTCCAGGCCGGGTAATCCGAACGCGGCGAATTTCAACGACGACGATCCCGCGTTCAGCACCAGCACAATTTCTGCGGGCCGCGTCATCGGTCAGTCGCTCCAGGTCCAGTCGCGAATCTCCGGCAGATCCTCGAAATGTTCCCGCACCTGCGCGCGGTGCTTCCGCAGCATCGCTTCCGCGAGGTCTTCCAACGCCGCCGCCCCGGCGGGCCGCCGCGGCGCGAACTTCAACGCGGCCAGGCAAAGGTGGTAACGGCTGATGCGGTTGAGCACCACCATGTCAAAGGGCGTCGTCGTCGTGCCTTCCTCGTCGTAGCCCCGCACGTGAAAGCGGTCCGGATGCGGCCGGCCGTGGAGCAATTGATGGATGATGCCGGGATAACCATGGAACGCAAAGACCACCGGCGCCGCGTCGGTGAAGAGATCGAGGAAACGGCCCGCCGACAGGCCGTGCGGGTGGCGGGTGGAGGAGGACAGCGACATCAGGTCGACCACGTTGACGACGCGGACCTTGAGTTCCGGCGCGTGCTGCCGGAGCAGCCAGGCCGCCGCGACGATCTCCAGCGTCGGGATATCGCCGGCGCAGGCGAGCACCAGGTCCGGTTCCGCGGCGTCGTTGCTGCACCAGGCCCAGCGCGACGCGCCGGCCGCGCAGTGGGCGCGGGCCGCCGCGCTGTCGAGCCACTGCAGCTGCGGCTGCTTGTCGATCACGATGAGATTGAGATAACTCCGGCTCTCGAGGCAGTGGCTGGCGACGTGCAACAGGCAGTTGGCATCCGGCGGCAGATAAACCCGCACGACCGCGCCTTTTTTCGAAACGAGCGTGTCGATGAATCCCGGCCCCTGGTGGCTGAAGCCGTTGTGATCGTTGCGCCAGCAGGTCGAGGTCAGCAGGTAATTGAGCGCCGGCACGGGCGCGCGCCACGGCAGGGCGGCGGCGTGCTCCAGCCATTTCGCGTGCTGCGTGGCCATCGAGTCCACGATCGTCGCGAACGCCTCGTAGGTGGCGAACAGCCCGTGCCGGCCCGTGAGCACGTAACCCTCGAGCCAGCCCTGGCAGTTGTGCTCGCTGAGCACTTCCATCACGCGGCCGTCCGCGGTGACGTGATCGTCGTCCGGTCGCGCCCCGCGCACGAGGCAGCGGTCGGTCGCCTCGAACACCGCCCCGAGGCGATTCGAGTTCACTTCGTCGGGACAGAAGAGCCGAAAGTTGGCCTGCGGGGCGTTGCGCCGGAAGACCTCCCGAAGGTAGCTGCCGAGCTCGCGCGTGGATTCGCGCAAATCGCGGCCCGGCCCGCTCAGCTGCAACGTGTGGTCCGTCACCGGCGGCAGGTCCAGCGGTCGCGTGAGTCGCCCGCCGTTCGCGACCGGGTTGGCTCCCATCCGCCGTTGCGCGATGGGCGCCTCCGCCGCGATTTCCGGACGAAGGCGTCCGGAGGCGTCGAAAAGCTCCTCGGGCCGGTAGCTCCGCATCCACTGTTCCAACAATCCGAGATGGGCGGGTTCCTCGCGCACGCGCGCGAGCGGGACCTGGTGCGCCCGGAAAGTGCCTTCAATCTGAACGCCGTCCACCTCGCGCGGTCCCGTCCACCCCTTCGGCGTGCGCAACACGATGGCCGGCCAATCCCCATTCAGCTGGCCCGTCACGCGGGCCGCCCGCTGGTTGGCGTGAATCAACGCCCAGGCCCTTTCCAGGGTCGCCGCAAATTCACAGTGCAGGCGGGCGGGATCATCGCCCTCGACGAAGAACGGTTGGTACCCGTGCCCGCGGAGGAAGCTGGCCACTTCCTCGTCACGGGCGCGGCCCCACACGGTCGGTCCGGCAATCTTGTAGCCATTGAGGTGCAGGATCGGCAACACGGCGCCGTCGCGCCGCGGGTTCAGGAAACGAATGCCCTTCCACGAGCCTTCCAGCGGGGCGGTCTCGGCCTCGCCATCGCCGATGATCGCCACCGCGAGCAGGTCCGGCTGATCGAAGACCGCGCCGAAGGCGTGCATCAGCACGTAGCCCAGCTCTCCACCCTCGTGGATCGAGCCGGGGGTGGTCACGCTGACGTGACTCGGGATGCCCCCGGGCGTGGAGAACTGGCGGAAGAGCGCGCGCAATCCCGCCTCGTCCTGCGTGATCGCGGGATAGATTTCCGAATAAGTGCCCTCGAGATAAACGTTGGCGACGATCGCCGGGCCGCCGTGCCCGGGACCGGCGAGATACAGGACGTCGAGGTCGTGCCGGCGGATCAGCCGGTTGAGATGCGCGTAGATGAAGTTGAGCCCCGGCGACGTGCCCCAGTGGCCCAGCAGCCGCGGCTTGATGTGCTCACGACGCAGCGGCTCGCGCAGGAGCGCATTTTCCTGCAGGTAGATCTGGCCCACCGTGAGGTAATTCGCGGCGCGCCACCAGGCGTCCAGGGCCTGGAACTCATCATCCTGGACCACGCTGCTCATGTCCGCGAAGGGCGCGTCAGGTGAGTCCCGCCGGCCACCGACACCCGGGCCGCGCCGCGCGAGGCGGGCGCACCTGGGCGGCCGCTGCCGTGGACGTGCGATTGGTGCCGCAGGCGTTCGCGGGCCGCGAACCAGATTTCGAGGTCGCGTCCGGCGGGGCGGCCCCGCTCTTCCCAGAGATAATAGGCCGCATGTTGGATTTCCTTTTCGGCGGGCTCGTGCGGATGGGCGGATAGGGAGTTCATCGTGAAAAGAGGATAGCGCTTTCAGGCGGTGGTCGCTGCTCATCAATTGACCTTCCCCGCGCGGTATTTGGCCGGCCTCCGTCTCCCTCAACCCCCCGGCAAGAAATGAGTGGGAAATACCAAACCGTGCGATGATCTGCTGACCCTCCGGGGGTAAGCTGGTTCCGCCATGCCGAGGAAGCAAAAATTTCCCGCCGCCGCCCGGGCGCCGCGCCGGGTGGCTGAACCCAGCGAAAGCGCCATCCGCGACTACGCCTACCACCTCTACGAGCAAGGCGGCCGCGCGCCGGGCCACGAGCTGGAGCACTGGCTCGAGGCCCGGGCCTGCCTGCTCGCGGCGATTCCCGCGCGCCACTCGCGCGCCCGCCTGCACCGCCACCTCCACGGTCTCGGCCCGCTCGAACAGGAGGAACTCTGCGCGTTCTCCGCCGAGGCCCGCAATCTCGCCCAATGAGGGCAGTCACCAGAATCATCCAACCCGTCGAAATCATGAAAACCCGTTCACTCCCTCCCGCCCAAACTCCCGAGGAACTGCTGCAGGACTTGCGCGCGCTCATCAGCGAAGCGGAGGCCATGCTCGGCAGCTCGCTCAAGGAACATTCCGCCGAGGCCGTCGAGGCCCTGCGCGAACGCTTTGCCTCGGCGCAGGAACGCCTGTCCCAGGCTTGCACGACCGCGCGCCAGAAAGTGACCGCCGGCGCGCATCAGGTCGACGACACCATCCGCGAACATCCGTATCAATCGATCGCAATCGCCGCGGGCGTGGGCGTCCTGGTCGGCGTCCTCCTCGGCCGCAACAGCAAGTAACCCCGCCAACCCAAACCGGCCGTGGACCCCGACCCCGCCCCACCCCGCAGCCTCGTCAGCTCCGTGCGCGACCTGAGCGGCAACCTGGTCGCCACGGCGCACGACCGCATCGAGCTGCTGTCGCTCGAACTCCAGGAGGAGAAATTCCGCCTGCTCCAGTCCGTCATCTGGGTTTTCGGCGCCGCCTTCACCGCCATGATGACGGTGATCTTCGGCAGTCTCGCCATCCTCTACACGTGCTGGGAATCCGACCACATTGCCGTGCTGGGACTGTTCACCCTGTTCTACGGCGGCGTGACGGCCGCCGTCGTGACCGGCTTCCGCCGGTTCCTGGCCCGCCAGCCCAAGCCGCTCGCCGCGACGCTGGAGGAGCTGACCGAGGACGAGGCATGTATCCGCAAGGAGAACTGACGCGCCTCGCGGCGCACAAGGACGTCCTCCGGGCGCGCATCGCAGCCCGCCGGAGCCAGGGCCTGCAAGCCTTCGAGGAAGCCCTCCGGCCCGTGGCGTGGCTCGACCGTGCCCGGGAGTGGTGGCAGCGAATCTCGCCCCTGACGGAAATGCTGCTCCGGCCCCTCGCCGCGGCGGCGCCGGAGTCCCGCGCCAGCCGCTGGTCGACGACGCTCCTGCGCTGGGCGCCGCTGACGATGAATATCGTACGCGCGATCCGCCAGTTCCGCCGGCCCGCGCCCTGACCCGCGCCCCCGCGGACGCGGCTCGTCCAATCGCCATGCATGGCGCCCGCAGCATCGCCTACTTCTCGATGGAGATCGCCGTGGATCCCCGGATGCCCACCTATGCCGGCGGGCTCGGCGTCCTGGCCGGCGACACGCTCCGGTCGGCGGCAGATGAGGCCGTGCCCATGCTCGCGGTGACCTTGCTGCATCGCAAAGGCTACCTGACGCAGGAATTCGACGAAAGCGGGTGGCAGCATGCGCGTCCGACCGACTGGCCCGTCGAACAATTTCTCGTCGAAATGGCGCCCCGCGCGACGGTCGAAATCGAAAGCCGGATCGTCACCCTCCGCGCGTGGAAATATGAGATCACCGGGATTTCCGGAGCCCGTGTGCCCGTGTTTTTCCTGGACGCCGACGTGCCGGAAAACTCCGCATGGGACCGGACGCTGACGCACTTTCTCTACGGGGGAGACTCCTATTACCGCATTTGCCAGGAGATCATCCTGGGAATCGGCGGCGTCCGGATGCTGCGGGCGCTGGGCTTCGACGCGCTCCAGCGTTTCCACATGAACGAAGGCCACTCGAGCCTGTTGACGCTCGAGTTGCTGGTCGAGGAAGCGCGCCGCGGCGACCGCACCCAGATCACGAAGGCGGACATCGATGCCGTGCGGCCGCGCTGCATCTTCACCACCCACACGCCGGTCGCCTCGGGCCACGACCAGTTCCCCATGGATTTGATCGGAAGGATGCTGCGCAGCCAGCACGGATTCTTCAGCAAGCCCGGCGCGATTTCCGCGGAGGTCCTGGGCGAACTTCTCCCGAATCCGCCGGGCAGCGCGGACCCGGCCGAGGTTTTCCGGGCCGACCGCGAGCTCAACCTCACCCACCTCGCGCTCAGCCTCAGCCACTACGTCAACGGCGTCGCGAAGCGCCATGCCGAGGTTTCGCAACGGATGTTTGCGAAGTACCACATCGATGAGATCACCAACGGGGTGCACGCGGCGACCTGGGTCGCGCCGGCGTTGCGCGAGGTCTACGACCGGCACATGCCGGGCTGGGAGGCCGACAACTTCAGTTTGCGTTATGCGATCAACCTGCCGCCGCAGGAATTGTGGGCGGCCCACCAGGTCGCGAAGCAAAGCCTGCTCGCGCGGATCCGCGACAGCGGCGGCCCGGAGCTCGCTCCGGACACCCTGACCCTGGGTTTCGCGCGGCGTTTCACCGCCTATAAGCGCGCCGACTTGCTGCTGGCGGACCCCGGCCGCCTGCGCGCCATCGCCGGCGCCCACGGCCGGTTGCAGGTCATCTTCGGGGGCAAGGCCCATCCGAACGACACGGGCGGCAAGGAGATCATTCAACGCATCCGGCGCATCGGCGAAACGCTCGGGCCCGAGGTCAGGATCGTTTATCTGCCGAATTACGACCTCCAACTCGCCAGCCTGATCGTGGCGGGCGTGGACGTCTGGGTAAACACGCCGCTGCCGCCGCTCGAAGCCTCGGGCACCAGCGGCATGAAGGCGGCGCTGAACGGCGTGCCCAGCCTCAGCATCCTCGACGGCTGGTGGCTGGAAGGTTGCATCGAGGGCGTCACCGGGTGGTCCGTCGGCGAACGGCCCGCCGCGGAGCACGACCCCGCGCGCAACGCACGCGACATTGCCGCCCTTTATGTGCGGCTCGAGGAGGTGGTGATGCCGTCATTTTATGGCGATCGCGACGGCTTCATTCGGATCATGCGCCAGGCCATCGCCCTCAACGGGTCGTTTTTTAACACCCAGCGGATGATCCAGCAGTACGTGACCAAGGCGTACCTCTGACCGCCCGCCGTGCAAAATACGGCGACGAATGACCAAGCGACGCGCAGCCGCACGCGAGCACCCCGGGTAAACTGGCCCCGCCATGAAAACCATCCTTGTCGCCGTGGACCTCTCGCCCGCCACCGTGCGGGTTTGCGCGGCGGCCGCCGATCTCGCGCGGGCGACGGGCGGACGCCTCGTGATCTTCCATGCCGTGCCGCCAATCCCGCAACTCATGTTTGGCATCGACCCGTTCACCACGACCCAGCTGGAGGCCCACGGCCGCTCCAGCCGCAAGGCCGCCGCCCACAAGCTGGAAGCCCTGCAGCGCTGGTTCAAGAAACGCGGCCCGGACACCAAGATGGCGCTGCACGAAGGCCCCGCCGCCGACAACATTCTCAAATCCGCGGACCGCATCAATCCCGACTACATCGTCCTCGGCTCCCATGGCCACGGCGCGATGTACGATCTCCTGCTGGGGAGCACGGCGCAGCTGGTGATTCGCAAGGCCCTTTGCCCCGTCGTGTTGGTTCCGATTTCCAAACAGACCGGCAAATCCCGCCAAAAGAAACTGGTTCCCTCGTTCCACGGCGTGCCCTGGTCCTACGATTGAGGGCAACCCCGGGGGCGATTTCGGCGCACCATCGGGAGCGGGTCAGGTCTGTGGAGAAGGACCAGCCTTTCGTTTATGAACCAGCTCGCCGTCGATTCCGCCCACGCCGCGACCTGCGATCTCCTGGATCATTTGTTCCGGGACCGTCCGCTGCAGAACGTCGCTTTTCGTTTGTCCGATGGTGCCGCCTGGCCGGACGAGCGGCCGCGCCCCGCCACCGTGGTCTTGAAACACCCCGGCGCCCTGCGCGCCATGTTGATCTCCGGCACGGCCAAGGGGCTGGCCGAGGCCTACCTGCGCGACGATTTCGATGTCGAAGGCGACATGGAGCAGGCGATCGAGCTCGCGCTGGCCCTGGAACACCGTCCCACCGAATGGCTGGCGTCCCTGACCCATTACTACCGGTTGATGCGCCTGCCCCATCCGCCGGCCAACCGCGAAACCCGCCGGGCCGCGGCGCTTCACGGCCAGCCACATTCCCTGCAGCGCGACCGTCAGGCAGTGTCCTTTCACTACGACGTCTCGAATGACTTCTACCGCTTGTGGCTCGATTCGCGGATGGTGTATTCCTGCGCGTATTTCACCGACGAATCCACCTCCCTGGAGTCGGCGCAGGAAGCGAAACTGGACCACCTGTGTCGCAAGCTGCGATTGCGTCCCGGCCAGCATCTGCTGGACATCGGATGCGGCTGGGGCGGCCTGGCCATCCACGCCGTCCAAAAATACCAGGTGGAAGTCACGGGCGTGACCGTGAGCGCCCGGCAGGCCGCGTTGGCCGAGGAACGCGTCCGGGCGGCGGCCTGGCCGGGCGGGTGAGAATCGAACTGCGGGATTACCGCACCGTTTTCGTGCCCGTGGGGGGATTTGACGCCATCGTCAGCGTCGGCATGGCCGAGCATGTGGGGCGCCGGCACCTGGCGGAATATTTTCAAACCGCCGCCAGCCTCCTCAAGCCGGCCGGCGTTTTCCTCAACCACGCGATCGGCGAAGGCCGGCAGGCGGATCGTTTTCGCGGGCCATCGTTCGTGGACGCCTATGTTTTCCCCGACGCCGACATCCCGCCGATCCCGGTCGTGGTCGCCGCCGCCGAATCCACGGGGCTCGAGGTGCGCGACGTCGAGAATCTGCGCGAGCACTATGCCCTGACGCTGCGCGCGTGGGTCCGGCGCCTCGAGACGGCCCATCCGGAAGCACTGGCCCACGTGGACGAACACACCTACCGCATCTGGCGCCTCTACCTGGCCGCCTCGGCTCAGGGTTTTAACCACGGGGACCTCGCGATCTACCAGACGCTGCTCTCGAAAGGCGACCCGGCCGGCCGCAGCCACCTGCCGCTCACGCGCGCCGACTGGTACCGCTGACGCGGCCCGCGAAGAGAGGCCCGGCGGGCGAACGCAAGACCCTGGGGCAAAAACCAAAAAGTCCGGTGGCACGGGCCACCGGACTCAAATTGGGTGCAGGGGCTGGATTTGAACCAGCGACCTTCAGGTTATGAGCCTGACGAGCTACCAGGCTGCTCCACCCTGCATCAAGGGGAGGGGCATAAGTGCCCACGCCTGCGCCACTGTCAAGCGGGCTTTTTGTGGCTGCGGCGAAACACGAGCAGACCGAGAAAAATAACCGCCAGCACCGCGGGCAGCACCGCGACCTTGCCGAGGGCCTCGAGGCCCGCGGCCGCCTGGATGTTCGCGAGCACGTCGGCGGCCGGGGTGGCCCCGGCCGGCAGGCGGGCGGCGATGCCCTTGTCGTAGAACTTGCCGATCTCCGGCAACACGAAGCTCACGCTCAACATGCCCGCGCCGCCGATGATGGCGAGGCCGAGCGCGCCGGTCTTCGGGTAATTCTCCGCCACATACCCGACCATCGTCGGCCAGAAGAAGCACACGCCGAACGCGAAGATCGTCGCCGCCCCGAAGAGCATCGCCCCGCTGGCGTGGCTCATCGCATAGAGGCCGATCGCCGAAAGGATCGCGCTCATCAGCAGCATGCCCGGGGGCGACAGCTTGTGCACAAACGGACCGGCGAACATGCGGCCCACGGCCATGAGGCCGTTGATCCACACCAGCACGAGGATGCCGGACACGCCGGCGTGCGAGAGGATGTTCGGAATCCACTGTCCCGAGCCGAGCTCGGTCGCCGCGGTCATGAGCATGCACACGACCATGAGCAGGAAACCCGGCGCGAGACACGCCGCGAACATCGAGCCGGTGCTCTCGCCGCGCTCGACGCGCTCGGTGCGGGGCATCGTCTGGCCGAGGAAAAGAAAACCGTAGGACACCAGCGGCACCAGCATGATGGCGAACTGCGCCTTCCAGCCGAGACCGAGCTTGCCGAACAGAAAGGCCAGCAGGCCGCCGATGACGATGCCGCCGGGGAACCACACGTGGAAGTGGTTCAGCTTCGTCGTCTGGTTTTGCGGATAAAGCGTGGCGACCAGCGGATTGCAGGCGGCCTCGACGGAACCGTTGGCGATGCCGAAGAGCAGCGTGCCCGTGAAGAGGCTCCAGAAGTCCCACGCGAAAATCGTGAGCAGGATGCCGGCCGCATGCCCGATGAACGCAATGCCCAGGATCCGCTTGAAGCCCAGCACATCGACGAGCGGGCCGCCAAACATCATCGCCAGCGTGAAGCCCCAGAATGCCGTGCCATTGACCCACCCGACCTGCTCGTTGCTCAGGTTGAACTGGGTGATCCAGTCGCCCGTCGCGCCGCCGCGCAGGGCGAAACTCATGGCGGTGGTGATCAGGGCGACGCAGCTCGCCGTAAACAGACGGGACGGATTCATAAACGGGGTGGGATCGGGGTTATGACAGGGACTCCAAGAGAGAGCCCGCAGTCCAAAGCGCCGCGACTCTCGGGGTTTTGCCCCGTGAGCGCTAGCAAAAACCGGGCGATCCACCTCCTCGAATGAGGGGAGATATTCCCGGGAAAATGCATTGCCCCGCCCCCGCCGTCTTGCCTGAATTTTCCACCCCTCGCCATGGCGATACCCTCTTCCTCGAAATTTGACGCGATCGTGGTCGGCTCCGGCATCAGCGGCGGCTGGGCCGCCAAGGAGCTCACGGAAAAAGGCCTGAAGGTCCTGCTCCTCGAGCGCGGCCGGAACATCGAACACATCAAGGACTATGTGAACGCCCTCAAGGGGCCGTGGGAGGTGCCGCATCGCGGACGCGACACGATTGCCGACAAGGCGGCGCACCCCGTCCAGCGCCGCGATTACATCCTCAACGAAGTCAACCGCGACTACTGGTGCGACGAGAAAGACCATCCCTACGTCGAGAAGAAGCCCTTCGACTGGTTCCGCGGCTATCACGTCGGCGGCCGCTCGCTCATGTGGGGCCGCCAGAGTTACCGCCACAGCGACCTGGATTTTGAAGCCAATGCCAGGGAGGGCGTCGCCGTCGACTGGCCGATCCGTTACGCCGACGTGGCGCCGTGGTATGACCACGTCGAGCGCTTCGCCGGCATCAGCGGCTCGAAGGAAAACCTGCCGCAACTCCCGGACGGCCAGTTCATGCCGCCGATGGAGCTGAACTGCGTCGAGAAACACGTCGCCGCGCGCATCAAGGAGGCCTTCAAGGACACGCGCCGCATGATCATCGGGCGCGTGGCCAACATCACCGAGCCGCTGGCGAACCGCGTGAACTGCCAGTACCGCAGCAAATGCTGGCTCGGCTGCCCGTTCGGCGCGTACTTCAGCACGCAGTCATCCACCCTCCCCGCCGCCGTCGCCACCGGCAACCTCACGCTCCGCCCCTTTTCGATCGTCACGAAAATCCTCTACGACAAGGACGCCAAGAAAGCGCGCGGCGTCGAGGTGCTCGATGCCGAGACGAACCAGACCTACGAGTACGGTGCGAAGATCGTCTTCGTGTGCGCCTCGGCCTTCAACTCGACGTGGCTGCTGATGAACTCGGCCACCGACATCTGGCCCGAGGGCCTCGGCTCCAGCAGCGGCGAACTCGGCCACAACGCGATGGACCACCACTTCCGCGTCGGCGCGAGCGGGACCGTCGAGGGCTTCGAGGATCGCGTGACCTACGGCCGCCGGCCCACCGGTTTCTACATCCCGCGCTTCCGCAACCTCGCCGGCGGGGAGCGCCGCGACTACCGCCGCGGCTTCGGTTACCAGGGTTCCGCCAGCCGCCAGGGCTGGGGCCGCGAGGTCGCCGAACTCGGCATCGGCGCCCCCCTCAAGGAGGAACTGCTCACGCCCGGCCAGTGGACGATCGGCATGAGCGCCTTCGGCGAAATTCTCCCGCACCACGACAACCGCATCAGCCTCGACCCGGTGAAAAAGGACAAGTGGGGCCTGCCGGCCCTCGCGATCGACTGCGAGCTGCGCGAAAACGAGCGCAAGATGCGCATCGACATGGGCGACGACGCCGTCGAGCTCCTCGAGGCCGCCGGCGTCAAGCGCGTGCGCCGCAACGACAGCGGCTACACCTTCGGCCGCGGCATCCACGAGATGGGCACCGCCCGCATGGGGCGCGACCCGAAGACCTCCGTGCTCAACGGCCACAACCAGGTGTGGGATGCGAGGAACGTCTTCGTCACCGACGGCGCCTGCATGACCTCCGCCGCCTGCGTGAATCCCTCGCTCACCTACATGGCGCTCACCGCCCGCGCCGCGGCCTTCGCGGTCGACGAACTCAAGCGCGGCAACCTCTGACCCGCCCGGCCATGAACCTCACCCGACGCGAAGCGATCAAGCGCATGGCGATCCTGATGGGCGCCACCGCGGTGGGCCCTTCCCTGCTCGCCGGCAACTTCGGCCTCCAGACGCCGCTCGATTTTTCCGACGCGGACATCGCCCTGCTCGACGAACTCGGCGAGACGATCATTCCCGAAACCAACATTCCCGGCGCCCGCGCCGTGCGGATCGGCGCGTTCATCGCGATGATGGTCGCGGATTGCCACACGCCCACCGCGCAAAAGGCGTTCCGCGAGGGCCTCGCGAAGCTCCCGGCGGATTACGCGGCCCGCTTCGGCGAGCAGTTCATCGGCGGCCGGGCGGAGAACCGCACGCAGTTCCTCAACGCCCTCGACGCGGAGCAGCGCAAGTACACCGCCGCGAACAAGCGCAAGCTCGACGACTTCGCCGCGGGCGTGTCGACCGACGAGGTGCCGCCGCATTATTTCCGCATGATCCGCGAGCTGACGATCCTCGGTTATTTCTCGTCCGAGATCGGCTCGACCAAGGCCGTCAAGTACGTCGAGGTCCCCGGCCGGTACGACGGCAACGTCCCCTACCAGAAGGGCGACACGTGGTTTATCTAAGCCAACCTGCGGCTCGCGATTCACTTAACCCGATTTTCTCCCCGTCTCTTTATTTGCAGGAGCTTGCTGGCAAGCGATCCGGAGCGCCCGTCACCGGACCACACCCTGAATCGCTTGTAAACCAGCTCCAACACGGCACCGAAATTACCCTCCGATGAAATTATCCTGCTCACTCGTCCTCGCCACCTCGCTCGTGGCCGGCCTTCCTGCCGCCAGTTTTCATGACCACGTCGGCCTCCAGCTGTGGAGCCTGCGCGACCAGACCAAGGCGAGCACCACCGGGGCACTGGATACCGCCGTGAGTTTCGGCTTCACCGAGGTGGAGACGGCCGGCACGGGCAATCTGAATGCCGCCGATTTCGCGAAGGAACTGCAGGCCCGCAAACTCACGGTCGTCGCCTCGCATATCAGCTACGAGTCGCTGAAAAAGGACGTCGCCGGCGCCATCAATCATGCGAAGGCCCTGGGCGCCAAATTTCTGATTTGTCCCTCCCTGCCCCGCCCGAAGGGATTCACCGCCGACGATGCCCGCCGCGTCGCGGCGGAGTTCAACACTTGGGGCGAAGCCTGCGCGGCGGCCGGCTTGAAGTTCGGTTATCACACGCACGGCTTCGAGTTCGTCGCGGCCACGCCCGGCGGCGAAACGCCGTTCGACATCCTCATGCGCGAGACCAAGCCGGAGCTGGTGACCTTCGAGATGGATGTCTTCTGGGTGTTTCACGCCGGCCAGGACCCGGTGAAGCTGCTCAATCAATATCCCGACCGCTGGCGCTTTCTCCATGTGAAGGATATCCGCAAGGGCGCGGTGACCGGCCTCTCGACCGGCTCGGCCCCGCCGACGGACAAGGTGGCGGTCGGCGACGGCCAGATCGACTGGCGCGCCGTGCTCGGCACCGCCGAGAAGGTCGGCGTCACCCACTATTTCATCGAGGACGAAGGCGTGCAGCCGCTCAAGGACATCGCCGCGAGTTTGAAGTACCTCAAGGCGCTGAAGCTTTAAGCGGGTCTCCGCGCGGTGCCTCCGGCCATTCCGGGGTGGAGGGCCCCGCTCCCGCTGGGCCGCGAACGTGATATCGCCTGCGCCCGCCGACCCAGCCGGCTTGCGCGCCGGCGGTTCGGCGACGGCAAACACCGCTCACACGCTGCAAATCTTCACCGCCGCCTTCAGGGAATCCAGCGGTGGTTTTTTCACCGGCACGAATTCCTGGGCGACGAAGCCCTTGAAACCGCTCGCCTTGATCGCGCGCATGATCGCCGGGTAATTAAGCTCCTGACTGTCGTCGATCTCATGGCGGCCGGGATTGCCGGCGGTGTGATAGTGGCCGATGTACGCATGACAGTCCTGGATGGTGCGGATCACATCCCCTTCCATGATCTGCATGTGGTAGATGTCGTAGAGAAGCTTGAAGCGCTCGGAACCGACGCGCTTCACGAGTTCCACGCCCCACGGGGTGCGGTCGCACATGTAGTCCTTGTGGTTCACCTTGGAATTGAGGAGCTCCATGCAGACGGTGACGCCGCGCTTCTCGGCCTCGCCGACGATCTGCTTCAAGCCGATCGCGCAATTCTCGAGCCCCTGCTCGTCCGGCATGCCGTCGCGGTTGCCGGAGAACACGATGACGTTCGGCAGCCCGGCCTCGGCGCATTGCTTGATGCGCTCGATCATCGACGGCACGTAGGCCGCGTGGTTTTCGATCCGGTTGAATCCCTTGACGATCGTGGTCGTGCCGTTGGCCATCGCGCACGTGAGGCCGAACGGCTTCAGGGCCGGCCAGTCCTCGGGATTGAGCAGCTCGATCGATTCGAGGCCGAATTCCTTCACCGCCGCGGCCAGGTCGGCCAGCGGGATGTCCTTGTAACACCATTTGCACACCGAGTGGCGAAAGCCGGAGGAGGCGGCGGTGGCAGTGCTGGTCTCAGCGGCCAGACCGGCGCGCGGCAACGACGCGAGCGCGAAGCCGGCGGCCAGGGATTGAAGGATTTCGCGACGGGTGAGTTGGGGGTACATGGGGTAGTTGGTTAGGTGTAGGGGCGTCGACAAGCGACGCCCCTACGATCAAATCACGGCAGCACGCGCACCTTGATATTCCGGAAATGCACCTCGCTCCCCGGATCGTGGCCCTGCAGGGCGAACGTCCCATGCGCCAGCTTGCGGCCGGCGAAATTCGCAGGCGGCGTCCAGCCCTCGGGCTCGGTGAAGTCCTCGATGACTTTTCCGTCCACGCTGGTCGTGATGTGCTTCCCTTCGACGCGGATCAGCATCGTGAACCACACGCCGTCCTTCGCGACGGCGTCCAGGTTGTCCTTGATGCCATACAGGCCGGCGGTGCGCTTGGGATCCTTGTGGCTGTTGTTGACCTGGACCTCGTAACCCTTGTCCGGCCAGCCCTTGTCCTGCCACTCGGTGTGGAAATAGATGCCGGAGTTGGCCGACGGCTTCGTCAGCACCTCGGCGGACAGCTCGAAGTTTTTAAAGTCATGCTTCGCGACGTCCCCCGTGTAGAAGAGGTGCGAACGCGTGCCCTTCACCACGATCGCCCCGTCGGCGACCGAGAACGTGGCCGGCGTCTCGTTGGGCTTCCAGCCGGCGAGCGACTTGCCGTCAAAGAGCAGGTGCCAGCCGGCGGCTTGCTCGGCGGGAGTGAGGGAATTGGCATCGGCGGCGGATAAAGCCGTCAGCGCGGTGCACCAGGCGGCGACAAGCAATTTCGTTTTCATAAAAATTCACATCATCCCGGGCACAGCGAAGGCGCCAAGCGTGCGGTCGCCTGCGATGGCCACGTCGCAAATCCCCTGGGATGCTTCGCTGCGCTCAGAATGTCGGGCCGGAGGGTTCATTTGGAAACATCGACTAATCCAGCAACCCGGCCTGCCGCAGCACTTCCGGGGGCGGGCCGTCGAATTGCGCGAGCGGCATGTTGCCGATGTAACGCAGGTCCTTCCGGCCTTGCGGCGTGGAATAAAAACCACCGGACGTCAGGTCACGGTAGGTCGCAAAGAAGCGGGCGGCTTTTTTGAACTCGGGCGTCGCCTTCTCCAGGTGACAGATGTCGTCGCAAATCGCGCTCTGTTGCGCCTCGTCCAAACCGGCGAAACCGCGCCCGAATCGCGTGGTGGCCTCCGCCTCGATCCACTCCAGGCCGGGGAGCACGATGTCGCGGTCCTCGCGCTGGCCGGAATACGGCGCGCTGATCCATTCGTCGATGAAGTCCACCACGCCGACGGCGGACGCCGACGGCGAACTGCCGTCGGCCGGGATGATCACATCGCACAGCGCCGCGGCCGTGCGCCGCTGCGCGTCCGTGAAGGTCAGCGGCCACAGGTCGCCCGGCTGGTAGTGTTTCAGCAGGTCCGGATCGGTGCCGTATCCCTTGGCGGCCGGGACGCCCGCCTGGCCGCGCAGGAGCCGGGGAGCGAGGGTGGTCGCGGCGGCCGCAGTCAGCATCCATTTCACGGCGGTGCGACGGTCGATGCGGGGAAGATTGGTCATGGGAGCACAGCTGGAAGTGGGAGGGGTTTTATACCCCGACGAGGACGCGCTGACGCAAACGGTCGGGGTATAAAACCCCTCTCACCAAAACAGACGGACAAATTGGAATATGAGAAAACATGGGCAACCTCACAGATTCTGCTTCTTCAACTCCGCCACAATGCGGTCCGCCGCGCGCCAGGCCTGTGCCATGATGGTGAGGGTCGGGTTTTTGTCGGCGTTGCTGCAAAACGGCGCGCCGTCCGTGAGGAAGAGGTTGGGCACGTCCCACGTCTGGGACCACTGGTTGGTGACGGATTTTGCGAGATCGTCGCCCATGATGGCGCCGCCGACCTCGTGAATGATGACCCCGCCGTTGGCGATGGCCCGGGGCCCGTCCTTGATCGCCGGCCGCCGCGTGCGGCCGCCCATCGCGGAAACGATGTCGGCGAAGGTCTGCTGCATGTGCAGGGCCTGGCGGATCTCGTGTTCCGACCATTTCCAATGGAAGCGCAGCACCGGGATGCCCCACTTGTCCTTCACGTCCGGATCGAGTTCGCAGAAGGAGTCCTCGTTGGGAATCATCTCGCCGCGGCCGGCGAAGTGGACGAACGAGCCGTAATAACGCCGGGCATCCTCCCGGAATTTTTTCCCGTAACTGCCGCCGGTGAGCCACTCCCAGCCGCCGATCGTGCCCATCCCGGGCATGGTCCGACCGCCCCCGAATTCGATGTGGTAGCCGCGCGCGAAGCCGAGCTTGCCGGCGAGTTGCTGCTGGTAGAGCCACCACGGGGAATAGACGTGCGCGCCGCCGGCGCCGTCCTCATTGTGCGGCGGCAGGCTCTCCAGCGCCGGGATCTGGGCCGTCAGGCCGGAGCCGACCGTGTCCATGAGGTACTTGCCGACGAGGCCGCTGGAGTTGGCGAGGCCGCGTGGATGGCGGGCGGACTTGGAGTTGAGCATCAGGCGCACGGTCTCGCCCGAGCTTGCGGCGAGCGCGACGACGCGGCCGGTGGCGCGGTGTTCCTGGCCCGTTGTTTTGTCGATGAAGATGACGCCGGTCGCCTTGCCGTCCGGGCCGGTGGTCACCTCGCGCGCCATGGCGTTGGTGACGAGGTCGAGGTTGCCGCTGGCCATGGCGGGCGGCAGGTGGACCGTGGTGGACTGATAGGTGGCCCGGATCGCGCAACCGCGACCGCAGGGCGTCGCCCAAAAACAGGCCGCCCGGCCTTCCATCGCTTCGCGGACGACGCGCTGCGCGGTGGGATTGCCGGGATGCAGCTTGGCGGGCAGGTTTCGCGCGTCGAGCCGGCGGGACAGCACCGCGCGGTGCGCCGCGACGACCGGGATGCCGAGGCCGGCGGCGCGCTTTTGGAAGAGACGGTCGCTGACGCGGGGCGCGGGCGGCGGCAACAGGACGCCCGGGGGCGAATCGGGGGTGTTCTCCAATCCGTCGTTTTCGCCGTAGACGCCGATCAGCATCTCGACCTTGTCGTAATACGGCGCGAGGTCCTCGTAATTCATCGGCCAGTCGAAGCCGAGGCCGTCGCGGGTGCGGGGCTTGAAATCGTACGGACCGTTGCGGAACGAATAGCGCCCCCAGTGATTCGTGCGGCCGCCGAGCATGCGCGCCCGCCACCACTCGAATTTCCGCCCGGGCTGGTCGATGGCGCTCGTGTAGGGCTCACCCGGCACCTGCCAGCCGCCGTCGACCGTCGAGTCGTAGAAGCCGAACGGCTTGTCCGGCGTGCTCGCTCCGCGCAACGGGGCCTGGTCGGAGGTCTCAAACATTGGCGTCTCCGTTTCCGGCACGTAGTTCCGCCCGGCCTCGAGCATCAGGACCTTCAGGCCCTCGAGCGTCAGCGTGTACGCGGTTTGCCCGCCGCCGGCGCCCGAACCGACGACGATGACATCGTAACTGGACTTCAGCTGGGCGGGGGTGATGAGGGGCATGGGGGACGCTCGTCTATCTTTTAAATGCAGGGCCGGTGCTTGCCGCCGGGCCGTGGTGCGCAGGAAAGCCGGCCCACCGGTTAACGGCGACCCTACAGCCGCGCGGAAAACAGTCGATCACGTTCATCCCGGAAATTTCACCCACTTCGCGCCGACTCGGGCGCTGCGGACCGCCGTCTCGATGAACACCATGCCTTCGACCCCGTCCGCAATCGTGGGAAAATCGAGATCCTTCGGCGGGCGCTGCCCGGCGACCTCCGCCGCGATGGCCCGGAACGCCTCGCGGTAGATGTTGCCGAACGCTTCGAGGTAACCCTCGGGATGCCCCGGCGGGATGCGCGCGGCCTGCGCCGCCGCCGGGCCGTTGTAACCGTTGCCGCGCCGCCAAATCTCGGCAGGGCGGTCCGGATACTTCACGATCAGTTCGTTGGGGTGCTCCTGTTTCCATTCCAAACCGGCCTTCTCCCCATAGACCCGGATGTTGAGATTATTCTCCTCGCCCACGGAAATTTGCGAGGCGTGCAACACGCCCTTGGCGCCGCCGCGGTAGCGCACGAGGATGTTGCCGTCGTCGTCGAGCTTGCGGCCGGGCACGAAACTCGTGAGATCCGCGCACAACTCGGCGATGCGCAGCCCGGTGATGTAACGCGCCAGGTTCTCGGCGTGGGTGCCGATGTCACCCATCGCGCCGGCCGCACCGCTCTTCTTCGGATCCGCCCGCCACGCCGCCTGCTTCTGGCCGGTGAGCTCGAGCCGCGTCGACAGCCAGCCCTGCGGATACTCGACGACGACCTTGCGGATCTTCCCGAGCTTGCCCGCGGCGACGAGCGCGCGCGCCTGCTTCACCATGGCGTTGCCGGTGTAATTGTGGGTCAGGACGAAGACCTTTTTCGTCTTTCGCACAATGGCCTCGAGTTTTTTCGCCTCGGCCAGGTTGAGGGTGACGGGTTTGTCGCAAACGACGTTGAACCCGGCCTCGAGAAACAGTTTCGCGGGCGGGAAGTGCTGGTGGTTCGGCGTGACGATCACCACGAAGTCGAGCCGCTCGGCCGCGGGACGCTTCGTCTCCGCGCGCGCCATTTCCTCGTAGGAATCATAGACCCGCGCGGGGTCGAGGTGCAGGTCGGCCCCGGAGGCCTGCGAGCGGGCGGCATCGCTCGAGAAAGCGCCGGCCACCAGTTCGGCCTGCCCGTCCATGCGGGCGGCGATGCGGTGCACGCCACCGATAAAGGCGCCCTGCCCGCCGCCGATCATGCCAAAGCGAAGTTTTCTATTCATCAGAAAAGATATTTTTCACAGAAGGAAACGAAGCTAACGAAGCAGAAGCCCTTCGTTCCCTTTGCGGCCTTCTGTAAAACAATCATTGGTTCTTTTTATCGAAGGCCGCGTCGAAGGCGAGGTTGCTGCGAGTGAAGTCGAGTTTGCGCACGAAGGCCGCCGCCTCGGTCCCGCCATGCACGCGGTCCATGCGGATGTCCTCCCACTCGACGGAGAGCGGCCCGCGGTAGTTGGCGTCGTTGAGCGCGACGATGATGTCCTCGAACTTGATGTCGCCCCGGCCAGGGGACCGAAAATCCCAGAACCGCCGCGCATCGCCGAAGCCGGTGTGCCCGCCGAACACGCCGACGCTGCCATCGCCATGCCCCCACCACACGTCCTTCACATGCATGTGAAAGATCCGGGACCCGAGCACGCGGATGAAGCCGACGTAATCCACGCCCTGGTAACCGAGGTGCGACGGATCGTAATTGAAGCCAAATCGCTGGTGCCCTTTCACCGCCGCCACCGCGCGCTGCGCCGAGGCCGTGTCGAAGGCGATTTCCGTCGGATGAACCTCGAGCGCGAAGTTCACGTTGGACCGATCGAATGCCTCGAGGATCGGCCCGAAGCGTTTTGCGAAATCCTGGAAGCCCTTGTCCCAATATTCGGCGGAGGTCGGCGGAAAGGCGTAGAGCGAGTGCCAGATCGACGAACCCGTGAAGCCGTTGACGATCGCCGCCGCTTTCCCGGCGGACTTGCCCGGCTTCGCGTTCATGAAGGCCCGGGCGGCCTTGCCGGTGGTGATCAGCTTTTTCGCGGCGCGCTTGCGCACGCCCTCGGGATCGCCGTTGCCCCAGACGTCGGCGGGAAGGATCGCCTGGTGGCGCTCGTCGATCAGATCGCAGACCGCCTGGCCGACGAGGTGCGCGGAGATGGCGTGGCAGGTGAGACCGTGGTCCGAGAGCAGCGCCCACTTGTCCCGACAGTACTTTTCCGAGCGGGCGGCGGCATCCACGTCGAAGTGATCCCCCCAGCAGGCGAGTTCGAGGCCGTCGTAACCCATCCGTTTGGCGAGCGGCGCAAGTTCCGCGAGTGGCAGGTCGGCCCACTGGCCGGTGAAGAGGGTGACGGGTCTGGGCATGGGGCGGAGGAGTTAGAGCGAACCGATGAATTCAGAAACCACGAATGGACACGAATTCACACGAGTGATCAGGAAAATCATTCTTAACCACAGATGGGCACTGATGATCACAGATTCGAAAGATCGGATCCCATCTGTGCATATCCGTATTCATCTGTGGTTCAGAATCCATTCGGGGTATTCGTGTGAATTCGTGCCCATTCGTGGTTCACTGGCCGAGGATCGACTCGATCTTCGCCAGCTCCGCCGCGGCCAGCGGAGGCTGCTTCAGGCCGGAGTGGATGTCGTCGATCTGCGAGACCTTGCTCGCGCCGATGAGGACGCTCGTGACCTCGGGCCGGCGCAGCAGCCAGTTCGTCGCGAGCTGCGCGAGGGTGGCGCCGCGGGCCTGGGCGACTTCATTGAGCGCCTGGATCTTCGCGAGGACGTCGGGCGTGATCTGGGCGGGCTTGAGAAAGACGCCGGATTTCACCGCCCGCGAATCCGCCGGGATGCCCGCGAGGTAGCGGTTCGTCAGCAACCCCTGCGCCAGCGGCGAGAACGGGATGCAGCCTGCGCCGACCTCGGTGAGCGTGGGCAGCAACTCGGGCTCCACCCAGCGGTTGAACATATTGTACTTCGGCTGGTGGATGAGCAGTGGCACGCCGAGGCTTTTGAGGATCGCCGCGGCCTGTCTGGTTTGCGCCGCGGTGTAATTGGAAACGCCGGCATAAAGCGCGCGGCCCGAGCGAACGGCGTCGGCCACCGCGGTCAGCGATTCCTCCATCGGCGTGTCGGGGTCGGGCCGGTGATGGTAGAAGATGTCGACGTACGGCAGCCCCATCCGCTTCAGGCTCTGGTCGAGCGAGGCGAGGAGATTCTTGCGCGAGCCCCATTCGCCGTAGGGGCCCGGCCACATGTAGTAACCGGCCTTGGTGGAAATGCTGAGCTCGTCGCGGTGCGCGGCGAAGTCCTCGCGCAGGATGCGGCCGAAGTTTTCCTCGGCCGAGCCCGGCGGCGGACCGTAGTTGTTGGCGAGATCGAAATGCGTGATGCCGAGGTCGAACGCACGGCGCAGCAGCGCGCGCTGGTTGTCGATCGGGTCGACGCCCCCGAAGTTGTGCCAGAGCCCCAGGGAGAGCCGCGGCAGCCGGATCCCGCTGCGGCCGCACCGCGCATACTGGATCGCTTCATATCGCTTCGGGTCAGGGGTGTAACCACTCATGGGACAAGGCTTGCGGACCGGATGATTATGGAAAGCGAAAAGGGGCGGGATGACGCAACATTGAAGCCCCTCTTTCGAGGGGTGCTGGCGAGCCACGGGGTTTTGGCAGGCGCTGCATTGCCAAGTAGCAGCGGTCGTCAGACCGCTGGCGCCAGCCGTCTGACGACGGCTGCTACTTTCGGCGATCGGCATCCCTTTCCATTCCACCCCAACTTTTCAGGTTTTAGGTTTTCAAACCACCTTCGCCGGCATCGGACACGTCCCCCCATCCCGCCACGTGCCCTCGACATAGGTCGTCGTGGGGATTTCCGGCACGCCGTATTTGTTATGCTGCAGCTGGCCGGCGAGGATTTCCACGGCCAGCGCGCCGACCGTCGTGTGATTCTGCTGCACGCCGGCCACGGCGCCGTCGGGCTTGTCGAGAAACACATCGACGAACGCCACGTCGCGCGGCACGCGCAGGCCCATCGCCTTGAGCGCCGGCAACACGAACGAGGCTTTGCTGATGATGACCTCGGGCTGGTATTTTTTGAACCACGCCGCGAAGGGGCCGGGCTCGACGGCGACGTCGGACTTGCTCTCGTTGAGCCAGCGCTCGACCGGCTCGGGTTCCGGAAACAAGTGCGCCGGCAGCCGCTCGCGCGGGGTCAGCGCCTGCTGCTCGCACAGGTAGCCGGCGGTCCACAGGTGATCGACCGCATGGTCCCAGCCGCGGTGCATGACGAAACCGATGCGACGGTAGCCGGCGGCGATCACCTTCTGCATGGCGAGCCGCGCGATGTCGCACTGGTTGTTCGTCACGTTGTGCAGCGCCGGCTGGTGCGGAAAATAGTCGATCTTCACCGCGCTGAAGTTCGCCCAGTCGAACTGCAGGGCGTCGCCCATCTCGCGGCCGTGCGACGCGATGATCAGGCCGTTGATGCCGCGCGAATATAAAATCTGCCCCAGCCGCTCCTGGCTCATGCCCTCGTCGCGCATCCAGAAATGGTCGAGCTTGTAGCCCAGCTCGTTGGCCTTCGCCAGGGCGCCGGCATAGAAGTCCGGGTGAGCCGTCACTTTTTTCCAACCCCAGCGCGTGGCCCAGTTGGTCACGTAGGCGAGCGTCGGCGTGTTCCGTCGTTCGATCACCCCGCCGCGGTACGCGACCAGCGCGCGCAAAAACGGATCGGGCGTGTAGCCCATTTTTTTCGCCAGCGCCTGGATCCGGCGCCGCGTCGTTTCCGGCAGGCGCGGGTGATTGCGCAGGGCCAGCGACACGGTGGTAACGTGCACCTCCGCCTTCACGGCGATGTCCGACAGGGTAACGCGTTTCTCGCTCATCCGGGGTGCGGGGATTCCGGCGGCGAGTTTCCCTTCCTTCAAGTCTATTGTTAGCATGGACCGCCCGTTGTCAGCCCTCCCCTATGACGGCGAAATACCGCCCTCTGGTCTTGAGCGGCTACCCCGTCCCTGCTCCGCTCATCTCCGATGAAATCCTCCCGCCCCCACTTTCCCCGCATCAAGCGCATCGCCTACGAAGGCACCGGCTCATCGAACCCGCTGGCGTTCCGTCACTACAACCCGGACGAGGTGATCGACGGCCGGACGATGTCCGAGCACCTGCGCTTTTCGATCGCCTACTGGCACGCCTTCCGCGGCGCCGGTTCCGATCCGTTCGGCCCGGGCACGATCAACCGGCCGTGGGAGAAGGGCTCCGATCCGGTTTCCATCGCGAAGGTGCGCCTCGACGCAGGCTTCGAATTTTTCCAGAAAATCCGCGCGCCGTTCTGGTGTTTCCATGACCGCGACATCGCGCCGGAAGGCCGCACGCTCGCCGAGTCGAACAAGCACCTCGACAAGATCGTCGCCCACGCGAAGCAACTGCAGAAGGCCACCGGCGTGAAGCTCCTCTGGGGCACCGCCAATTTGTTTTCCAACCCGCGCTACATGTGCGGCGCCGCCACCAATCCCGACGCGCATGTCGTCGCGTACGCGGCCGCGCAGGTGAAGAAGGCGCTCGACGTCACGAAACTGCTCGGCGGTGAAAATTACGTCTTCTGGGGCGGCCGCGAGGGTTACGAGACGCTCCTCAACACGGACCTCAAGCGCGAGCAAGACCACCTGGCGGCGTTCCTCCACATGGCGGTCGATTATGCGAAGAGCATCGGCTTCAAGGGCCAGTTCCTCATCGAGCCGAAACCGAAGGAGCCGACCAAGCACCAGTACGACTTCGACGTCGCCAGCGGCATCGCCTTTCTGCGCACCTACGGGCTCGAAAAGCATTTCAAGTTCAACATCGAGACCAACCACGCCACGCTCGCGGGCCACACCTTCGAACACGAGATCGAGGTCGCGGCCGCGCAGGGCATGCTCGGCTCGATCGACGCCAACACGGGCGACCTGCTCCTCGGTTGGGACACCGACCAGTTCAACACGAACGTCAAGGAGCTCACCCTCGCGATGGTCTCCATCCTGCGCGCCGGCGGCCTCGGCACCGGCGGCTTCAATTTTGATGCGAAGCTCCGTCGTCCGTCGATCGATCCCGAGGACCTGTTCCACGCGCACATCGGCGGCATGGATGCCTACGCGCTGGCCTTCAAGCTCGCCCGCCGGATCCTCGCCGACGGCAAGTTCGCGGCCTTCGTGGCCGAGCGCTACGCGTCCTTCGACACCGGCTACGGCCGCGCGATCGCGAAGGGCCGCACCGATTTCCGTGAGCTCAACAAGCTCGTCCTGACCAAGCTCGGCGAACCCAAGCCCCGCTCCGGCAAACAGGAATTCCTCGAAAACCTTCTCAACGCCTACCTCCACGGCTGATTCCCGGCCGCCGGAGCGCAGTTTCCTTCATGCCCCCCAGCGCCCTCCCGGCGGCCCTCCCCTTTCTCGATCCCGATCTCCCGCTGACCCAGCGCGTGGACGACTTGGTCGCGCGCCTGACCCTTCCGGAGAAGATCAACCAGCTGCTGCACGAGAACAACGCCGTCGAGCGCCTCGGCGTGCCCGCCTATAACTGGTGGAACGAGGCCTGCCATGGCGTCGGCCGCAACGGCCGCGCCACGATTTTCCCGCAGGTCATCGGCCTGGCCGCCACGTGGGACCGCGCGCTCGTGCAGCAGGTGGCGGGCGTCATTGCCGACGAGGCGCGCGCGAAGCACCACGCCGCGGTCGCCGCCGGTCGCCGCGGCCAGTACCAGGGCCTCACGTTCTGGACGCCGAACATTAATATCTTCCGCGACCCGCGCTGGGGCCGCGGCCAGGAAACCTTTGGCGAGGATCCGCACCTGATGGGCGAGCTCGGCCTGGCCATGGTGCGCGGCCTGCAGGGGAATCATCCGAATTATCTGAAAACCGCGGCGTGCGCGAAGCACTTCGCCGTCCACAGCGGCCCCGAGCAGAGCCGGCACGATTTCGACGCGCAACCGACCCCGAAGGACCTGCACGAAACCTATCTGCCGGCTTTCGAAAAACTCGTGCGCGGCGGCGTCGAGGCCGTCATGGGCGCCTACAACCGCGTGCTGGGCGAGCCGGCCTGCGCGAGCAAGCTCCTCCTCGGCGAAATCCTGCGCGGGCGCTGGGGCTTCCAGGGCCACGTGGTCAGCGACTGCGGTGCGATCGACGATTTTCACCAGCATCACAAGGTCACGCGGGACGCCGCCGCGTCCGCCGCCCTCGCCGTGAAGCACGGCTGCGATCTCAACTGCGGCTGCACATACAACGACCTCGTCGTCGCCGTGAAGCAGGGGCTCATCACGGAAAAGGAAATCGACACGTCCGTCCGCCGGTTGCTCGCGACGAAGTTCAAGCTCGGCCTGCTCGACCCGGCGGATCGCGTGCCCTGGTCCGGCACCTCGCCGGCCGTCATCGACAGCCCGGCCCACCGCATGCTCGCCCGCCAGGCGGCGGCCGCCTCGATCGTGCTGCTCAAGAACAACGGCGTGCTGCCGCTGCGCCGCGATCACGGCAGCCTGCTGGTCTGCGGCCCGACGGCGGCGAGCACCACCGCCCTGCTCGGGAATTATTTCGGCATCTCCCCGCGCCTCGTGACCATCATCGAGGGTGTCACCGGCCGCGTCGCCGAGGGCTGCCGCGTCGCCTATCGCACCGGTTCGCCGCTCTCGAGCCCGCTGGCGCCGGGCGTCAACTACACCTACTCCACCGCCAGCGAGAACGAGGTCACGATCGCCGTGCTCGGTCTCGATCCCTCGCTGGAGGGCGAGGAAGGCGACACCGTCGCCTCGCCGACCGGCGGCGACCGCGACGTCATCGAATTGCCCGCGGTGCAACGCGACTTCCTCATCGAATTGCGCAAGCACGCCAGGAAACTGGTCGTCGTGCTCACCGGCGGCAGCGCCATCGCCGTGCCGGAGGTCCATGAACTGGCCGATGCCGTCCTTCAGGTGTGGTATCCCGGCTGCGAGGGCGGCGAGGCCGTCGCGGACGTGCTGTTCGGCGATGTCAACCCGTCCGGCAAGCTGCCCGTGACCGTGCCGCGCCGCACCGCCGACCTGCCCGCGTTCGAAAACTACGCGATGCGCGGCCGCACCTACCGGTACGCGACGATCGAACCGCTTTACCCCTTCGGTTTTGGCCTGAGCTACAGCTCGCTGAGCTATGGCGCCCTCAAGCCGTCGAGCCGGCAGCTCGCGGCCGGCCAGGAACTCACCGTCAGCGTCACCCTCACCAACGCGAGCCCGCGGCCGGTGGAGGAAGCCGTGCAATGCTACCTGCAACCCCCGCGCGAAATTCCCGACGCCCCGCTCGCCACGTTGGTCGATTTCAAAAAGGTCGCCGTGCCGGCACGCGGATCGGTCGAGGTCACCTTCCCGCTCCCGGCCGCCGCGTTCGCGCAAGTCGACGCCGCAGGCCAGCGCGGACGCGTCCCCGGAAAGTACCGCGTGGTCGTCGGCTCGGCCTCGCCCGGCCCGCGCGCGCAGGCGCTCGGCGCCCCGGCGCCCGCGAGCACGGAAGTCACGCTGGCCTGATCCTTCCCATTTCGTCCCCCCTACCCGTCATTCTGAGCGGAGCGAAGAATCCAAGCGAATGCGCACGGTTGCCATGGCGTCCATTCCCTTGGATTCTTCGCTTCGCTCAGAATGACCGGCGGGTAGTACCAAAGCCGTAGCGGATTCTCGCCCCAATCAAAAATCGAGAATCAAAAATCGAAAATCCCAGCGCCCCATGAGCGAATCCCCGCAGAAACTTTCCTTCGTGGAAAAGGCCGGCTACAGCGCGGGCGACGCAGCCGCGAACTTCGTCTTCATGACGATGGTGCTGTTCCAGCTGAATTTCTACACGGACGTCTTCGGCCTCTCCGCCAACGCCGCCGCCGCCATCCTCCTGTGGCCGCGCCTCTGGGACGCCGTCTTCGACCCGATCATGGGCGTGCTGGCCGACCGCACCAACACCCGCTGGGGCAAGTTCCGCCCGTGGATCCTCTGGACGGCACTCCCGTGGGCCATCGTGATGGTCCTGGCCTACAGCACGCCCCGGGGCTGGAGCATGGGCATGATGATCGCGTACGCGGGCATCACCAACACGGTGCTCATGACGCTGTACTCGATGAACAACATGCCCTACTCCGCGCTCGGCGGCGTCATGACGGGCGACCTGAACGAACGCACCAAACTCAATTCCTACCGCTTCGTCTCCGTCAACATCGCGCAGTTCATCGTCGGCGGCTTCACGCTGCCGCTGGTCGCGAAGTTCGCCGAGGGCCACGACCGCCAGCACGGCTGGCAGGTCACCATGACGATCTGGGCCGGGCTCTGTCTCGTGCTGTTTCTCGTGACGTTCCTCACCACGCGGGAGCGCATCAAGCCGGTGGTCGAGACGCAGGCGTCGCCCAGGCAGGACTTCGCCGACCTGTTGAAAAACAGCCCGTGGATCGCGCTCGTCGCCTACACGGTCTTCAACTTCGCCATGCTGGCCTACCGCGGCGGCGCGCATTACAACTTCTATCACCACTATGCGGACAAGGCCGCGATGTTCGACTTCGTGGAAAAGCTCGGCCTGACCACCCCGGCCGCCGCCAAGGGCGCGGGCGCCCTCGAGTGGCTGGGCTACATCGTCCACGGCACGCGCGACAGTGCGGCGGGCTCGAATGTCGCGGACGTCTTCAACAGCCTCCTCAACATGGCCGGCTTCGCCACGACCATCGTGGTCATCATGCTCTCGGCGGGTTTCTCGAAGCGCTTCGGCAAAAAGGCCGTGATCTTCACGGGCTTCGCCCTCGGGGCGCTCAATTCGTTCGCTTACTACCTGCTGGCCCCGACCAATACGACGGGGATGCTCGTCCTCGCCGTGCTCGGTTCCGTCGTTTACGCGCCGACCATCGCCGTGGCCTGGGCGATGTATGCCGACGCCGCGGATTACTCGGAGTGGCAGACGGGCCGGCGTTTCACCGGCATGGTTTTTGCGACGATCGGTTTCTCGCTGAAGGCCGGCCTCGCGCTGGGTTCGGCGGCGTTTCTCTGGCTCATGGCCGGGCTCTTCGACTACGACACCAAGCTGCCGGCCGCGCCCAACGCGGTCCACGGCTACTTCGTTTCGTCCAGCCTCTTCGTCGGCCTGCTCTTCGCCGGCGCCGCGCTGTCGATCGCGTGTTGCAAATTGAACAAGGCGACGACGCTGGAGATGGCCGCGGAGCTGGCGGAGCGGCGGAGGAAAGCCGGAGCGGCTTGAAGGCGCTGAATATCCCTTTGAATGCCGATCCCCCAACCCGTCATTCTGAGCGCAGCGAAGAATCCAAGTGGGTGCGCACCGTTACCATTGCGTACATTCGCTTGGATTCTTCGTTGCGCTCAGAATGACGTGCAGTGGGTTTTGAACCTCTTTCTCCGTGATCCTCATGCGTCGCTTACTCGCCTGCCTCTTGATAACAGTCCTCCCGCTTTGCGCCGAGGACGGCTACCGCCTGTGGCTGCGCTATGATCGCATTGCCGGCGCCACGCCCATAGCGACCGTGGAATTAGTCATCCCGGCCGGACGCGAATCCCCCACCCTCGACGCCGCGCGTCGCGAACTCACCGAAGGCCTCGCCGGGCTCCTCGGCACCGCGCCGCGGATTTCAGTTCACGCCGCGCAGGGCGAAATGCCCGGTGCCGGCCCCGAAGGCTACGCACTCACCGCCCGGTCCGACGACTCCGTGCGCATCGCGGCCAACACCGACATCGGCGCGCTCTACGGCGCCTTTGCGCTGCTGCGTCACCTGCAGACCGGTCAGACCGTGCGCGGGCTGGCCGTCGCGAGCAGTCCGAAAATCTCCCGCCGCCTCCTCAACCATTGGGACAACCTCGACGGAACCGTCGAACGCGGCTACGCGGGCTTCTCGCTCTGGCGATGGTTCGACCTGCCGGGCATTCGCGACCCGCGTTACCGCGACTATGCCCGCGCGCTCGCCTCGATCGGCCTCAACGGCACGGTGCTGACAAACGTCAACGCCAACGCCGTCGTCCTCACGCCCGACTACCTCGCCAAGGTCGCCGCGCTCGCGGAGGAATTCCGGCCGTACGGCATCCGCGTCTACCTGACCGCCCGCTTCAGCGCGCCGATCGAACTTGGCGGACTCAAGACGGCCGACCCGCTGGATCCCGCGGTGGCGGCTTGGTGGAAGGCCAAGGCGGACGAAATCTACCGCCTCATCCCCGACTTCGGCGGCTTCGTGGTCAAGGCCAACTCCGAAGGCCAGCCCGGTCCGCAGGATTATGGCCGGACGCACGCGGACGGCGCCAATCTGCTGGCCGACGCGCTCGCCCCGCACGGCGGCATCGTGATGTGGCGGGCGTTCGTCTACGCGGCGGAGCAAAAGGAAGATCGCGTGAAGCAGGCTTACCACGAGTTCATGCCGCTCGACGGGAGGTTTCGCGACAATGTCACGGTCCAGATCAAGAACGGTCCGCTCGACTTCATGCCGCGCGAGCCGTTCTCCCCGCTCTTCGGCGGGCTGGCACGCACGCCGATGACGCTCGAGCTGCAAATCACCCAGGAATACCTCGGCCAGGCCATGCAGCTCGCGTTCCTCGCCCCGATGTGGAAGGAAGTGCTCGAGGCGGACACCTTCGCCCTGGGGCCAGGCTCCCCCGTGGCCCGGGCCGTCGACGGATCGCTGCGCGGCCAGCGGTTGTCGGTGATCGCCGGCGTCGCCAACACCGGCACCGACCGCAACTGGACAGGCCACCCGCTGGCGCAGGCCAATTGGTATGCATTCGGACGCCTCGCGTGGGATCACACGCTCAGCGCCGCGGCGATCGCCCAGGAGTGGACGCGGATGACTTTCGGGCGGGATGCCCCCGTCGTTTCCACGATCGACCGGCTCCTGCTCGGTTCGCATGAGACCGTCGTCAACTACTCGATGCCGCTCGGCCTGCATCATATCATGGCCGAGGGTTATCATTACGGTCCGGAGCCCTGGGCCACGCATCCGAAGCGGGCGGATTGGAGCTCGGCCTACTACCATCAGGCGGACGCCGCCGGGCTGGGCGCGGCCCGCAGCGCGAACGGTTCCAATGCCATCGCGCAGTACGCGCCGGAACTGGCGGAGCTTTGGGGCAATCCCGACACCTGCCCCGAAAACCTGCTCCTCTGGTTTCACCATGTCGCGTGGGACCGGAAAATGAAATCCGGCCGGACGCTATGGGACGAGCTGTGCCTGCGCTACCAGCAGGGCGTCGATGAAGTGCGGGCGATGCGTCGCGATTGGGCATCCCTCACGGGCAGGATCGACGATGAGCGTTTTGTCGCCGTGCAGCAGCGGCTCCGACGGCAGGAAGAGGACGCGGTCATCTGGCGCGACGCGTGCCTGCTTTATTTCCAGACGTTTTCCAAGCGGCCGATCCCAACCGGCGTGGAAACGCCGGCGCATGACCTGGATTACTACAAAAACCACCGGGTGCGCTATGCCCCGGGGCACTGAGGAATGCCATGAGACTGCCTTCCTTTTGTAGGAGCCTGCTTGCAGGCGATTCGGGGCGTTCGATGGCGAACCACGCGGCAAATCGCCTGCAAGCAGGCTCCTCCAATCTGGCTGCGCTCCTGTTTTTAAGCGGCTGGTCTCCTTCGCTGGCAGCTCCGGAGCCGAACCGGCCTCTGCTCAGCCCGATCTTCGGCGACCACATGGTGATCCAGCGCGACCAGCCGGCCCGCATCTGGGGCTGGAGCGAGCCCGGCACCGAAATCACCGTGCGCTTTGCCGGCCAGGAAAAACAAGCGACCGCCGACCAGGAGGGAAGTTGGCAGATCAGGCTCGAACCCCTGAAAGCGTCGGGCGAGCCGCGCGATCTGACCGTCGCCTCGGGAAACCGGAAAACGGAAATCGCACGACGCACGCTGTCCGACGTGCTGGTCGGCGACATCTGGATCTGCGGCGGCCAGTCGAACATGGAATTCGGCCTCGCCCAGGCACGGGACGGGGCCAAAGCCGTGCAAGAATCGACGAACGACGGCATCCGCCTGCTTCGCATCGCCTCCCAACCGGCCTACGCGCCGATGGCCACACTCCGCGGCAACTGGCAGCGCTGTGCGCCGGCGGCCTTCGCCGCGCCCGGCGGATTTTCGGCCGTGGCATACTATTTCGCCCGCAAGGTCGAGGCCGAAACCGGCGTGCCCGTCGGCCTGATCCAGGTCGCCGTCGGCGGCACGCCGGCCGAGTCCTGGATGAGCCCGGCCGCGCTCGCGGCGTTTCCGGAATTCAACTCCGGTCTCGTCGAGGTCGCGCGACTGCACGGGATGGGCGCGCCGGTTTACGGCAATTTCGTGATGCATTGGTTCGACGAGTTCGACCGCGGCGTCGCGGGGAAATGGTCCGAGCCGGATTTCGACGCCACGGCGTGGCCTACGGCGGCGCTGCATGACGTGTTTGGCAAACTCGGCGTCCCCACCACGCCGGCCGTGGCCTGGCTGCGGCGAGAGGTGGATCTGCCCGATCCGGTGCCAGCGGGAACCGCCCAACTGTTGCTGGGTGTCGTCGAAAAAATGGATACCGCGTGGATCAACGGCCAGTGGGTCGGCGCGAGCGCCTGGGTTGAGAATCCGCGCGCCTACTCCATACCCGCCGGCGTGCTCCATTCGGGCCGCAACCAGCTCACGCTGCGCGTGCTGAAGACCGCACCCGACGGCGGGTTTCGTTCGCCTGCGGAAAACCTGAAGCTCGTGCTCGGCGATGGTGGGTCCGTTCCGCTGGAAAATGCCTGGCGCGTCGCGCTCGGCGTCGATGCCCGGCCACCTCACCCGCTGCCGGCCGGCTACGAAAACTGGCCGACGATGCCGGCCGTGCTCCATCTCGGCATGCTGCGGCCGTTCGCAAACCTGCCCGTCGCCGGCGTGCTTTGGTACCAGGGCGAAGCCAACCACACGCGGGCCGCGCAATACCGCCGGCTGCTGCCGGCGCTCATCGCCGACTGGCGGACGCTGTTTGCCGCCCCGGACCTGCCGTTCTACATCGTCAGCCTCCCCGCCTTCATGACGCGTCGCGACCAGCCCGGTTCGGACGCGTGGACGGAACTCCGCGCCGCCCAGGCTGACACGGTCCGGACGATTCCGCACACCGGCCTCGCCATTACGATCGATACCGGCGACGCCAGCAACATCCACCCCGTGGACAAGCAACCAGTCGGCGAGCGGCTGGCGTTGCTGGCGCTCCGCAACGCCTACCATCGTCCCGACATCGTGGCGGACGGACCGCGCTTCGAGCGGGCCGAGTCCCTTCCGGGCGGTCTGCGCCTGCATTTTTCGCACACGGAAGGCGGGCTGCGCGCGAAGGGACCGCTGGATGGATTCACCGTCGCCGGCCACGACCATGTCTGGCACCGAGCCGACGCGCGCTTGGAGGGCGAGACCGTGGTCGTGACGTGCCCCGCGGTGGCCGAGCCCATTGCCGCACGCTATGCCTGGCAGGCCAACCCGCCCGCGCCGCTCTTCAATGGCGCCGGCCTGCCCGCGGCGCCATTCCGTACCGACGACTGGTAATTTTCCATTTCATGAACTCATGTCGCTTCCTGCTGGCCTTGGTGCCGATTGTGTTGTCCGCCGCCCCGGTCGCCTTCGACTGGTTCGAATACAAAGGTCGTGACGAGGTGTTCGCCGCGCCGCTGCCGGCCGACCACTACCGCAATCCGATCCTGGCCGGCTTTTATCCCGACCCGAGCATCTGCCGCGTCGGCGACGACTACTACCTCGTCAATTCCACCTTCGCTTACTTTCCCGGGCTGCCTGTTTTCCACAGCCGCGACTTGGTGAACTGGGAGCAAATCGGCCACGTCATCGATCGACCCCACCAGCTCGACTACAGCCAGGTCACGATCACCCACGGCCTCTTCGCGCCGGCCCTCAGCCATCACAACGGCACCTTCTATCTCGTGTGCACGATGATCGACGGCGGCGGCAACTTTCTGGTCACGGCCACGAATCCCGCCGGCCCCTGGTCCGACCCGATCTGGTTAAAATTCGACGGCATCGATCCGTCGCTGTTTTTCGATGACGACGGCCGCGCCTGGCTGGTCAACAATGGCAATCCGCCCGGCAACCAGCCGCTTTACTCCGGCCATCGCGCCATCTGGATCCAGGAATTCGACCCGGCCACCAATCAGCTTACCGGGCCGCGCTCGATCATCGTCAACGGCGGTGCCGATCTGGCCAAGAAACCCGTCTGGATCGAGGGTCCGCATCTCTACAAGCGCAGCGGCTGGTACTACCTCTGCTGCGCCGAAGGCGGGACCAGCGACCAGCACTCACAGGTCATCCTGCGCAGCCAAGCGCCCACCGGGCCTTTCGTGCCGTGGGAGAAGAACCCGATCCTCACCCAGCGCGACCTCGATGGCACCGCGCCGGGCGCCGTCACCTGCACCGGCCATGCCGATCTCGTGATCGGACCCGACGGAAACTGGTGGGCGACGTTCCTCGGTTGTCGGCCCTTCGCCGGCAAATACTGGACGACCGGCCGCGAGACTTTCCTGCTGCCCGTGAAATGGACCGACGATGGCTGGCCGCAAATCCTCCCGCCCGGCGAGCGCGTGCCTTACAGGGTGAAGGCCCCGATGCTCAATACCCAAACCCATTTACAGGAGACCGCAAAGGTCGCGGAGCAGAAACCGAATCAAAGGCATTTCTCTGCTTCCTCTGCGTCCTCCCGTGAAAAAGGCCCGTTCACCGGTAACTTCACCTGGCGGGATGATTTCAAGGAAACGACCCTCTCGCCGCTCTGGGTGATGCTCCGCGCTCCGCGCGAGACCTGGTGGTCGCTCGCGAACGACAAGCTCAACCTCAAGCCGCGCCCCGAACCGCTTTCTGGCCGCGGCAATCCCTCGTTCCTCGGACGGCGGGTGCAGCATGCGCGTTTCGATGCGACCACGCAGCTCACCGTGCCAGCGGCGGGCGCGTCCGCCGGACTCGTGCTGCTCCAGAACGAAGATCACTATTACTACCTCGGCGTGCGCCGGACCGACGGCGGCGTCCTGGTGTTTCTCGAAAAGCGCGATGGAAGGACGGGCGAGATCGCGGCCTCCGCGACCATTCCGGAAACCTCCGAGCTGCGACTGTTCTTTTCCGCGAACGACATGGCGCTCGCCTGCAGCTTCGCCCCGCAGGAGGGTCCGTGGCAGCAGCTGAGTCCACCGGCCAGCACCGCCGCGATCACCGTGCAGGCCGCGGGCGGCGGACTGCACTTCACCGGCGCGGTGGTCGGACCCTACGCCCGCGCGGAGCCGTGAGCTTATCGTCATAACTTCAATCCCGCTCGCCAGCTCGCGGCATTCGCGCAAGCTGGCCGCCTACCCTTATGAAGACGCCCCTTCGGATCGCCGCGGCCCTGTCCTGCCTACTGGCCGCTTTGCCGTCGTCAGCGGTGGAGGAATACCCGATTCATCCCGACTCCGTCGTCCAGCCCGGGGTCCCAACCGGCGAACTGCTTAAGTTTACCTTCAGGGATTCCAGGATCTTCCCGGGCACGGTGCACGACGTGACGGTCTATGTGCCGAAGCAGTACGACCCCGCCAGGCCGGCGTGCGTGCACGTCAATCAGGACGGCGTACAATTCAACGCTCCCGTCGTGTTCGACAACCTGATCGCCCGCGGCGAACTGCCGGTGATCATCGGCGTGTTCGTGAAGCCCGGCGTCGTCCCCGCCGCGGATTCCGTCGCGGCGCTCGATCGCTTCAACCGCAGCTTCGAATACGACGGTCTCGGCGACAATTACGCGCGGTTCCTGCTCGAGGAGCTGCTGCCGTTCGTCGAAACGCAGTCCACCCGCGACGGGCGCGCGATCCGCCTGTCGAAGTCCGGCAACGACCGTTCCATCGGCGGGCAGAGCAGCGGCGCCATCGCGGCCTTCACGGCGGCCTGGGAGCGGCCCGATGCCTTCACCCGCGTGTTCAGCGCGATCGGCACCTACGTCGACCTCCGCGGCGGCGGCCGGTATGCGTCGCTCCTCCGCAAGACCGAGCCGAAGCCGCTGCGGATTTTCCTGCAGGACGGCAGCAACGATCTCAACATCTACGGCGGCGACTGGTGGATGGCCAACCAGACGATGGAACGCGCGCTGGTTTATGCCGGCTATGAGGTGAGCCACGCGTGGGGCGACGGGGAACACAGCGGCAAGCATGCCACCGCCCTCTTTCCCGATGCCATCCGCTGGCTCTGGCACGGCTGGCCCGCCGCGATCAAACCCGGCACGCTGCCCACCGATCGGGTGGGCCAGGTGCTCCTGCCCGGCGAAGGCTGGCAGCTCGTCGGCGAAGGCTACCGGCTCTCCGAGGGCGCGGCGGTCAACGCGAAGGGCGAGGTCTTCTTCACCGACATTCCCAATAACAAGACCTACAAACTCGATGGTTCCGGCAAGCCGGTTGAGTTTATCGCGGACACAAAGCGCGCCAATGGCCAGGCCTTCGGACCGGATGGGCGGCTTTATGCGGCCGCCGCGGGTTCTGCCCAAATCCTGGCGTATTCGTGGGAGGAGTTTAGCACCCCACGGCGAACGCGGGTTCAATCCCGTCGGGGTATAAAACCCCTCCCACCCCAACGGTCATCGCCGACGGTTTCGCCGGAAACGACCTCGTCGTCGCGCACAACGGCAATATCTACGTCACGAATCCGCCGGCGGGTAACAGCAACGACCCCAGCAAGGTTTGGTTGATCAAGCCCGACGGTTCGAAGCAGGTCGTCGACACCGGGCTGCGCTATGCCAACGGCATTGCGCTGTCGCCCGACCAATCACTGCTCTACGTCGCCGACTATCGCTCCCACTGGGTTTACAGCTACGTCATCCAGCCCGACGGCACGCTCACGCACAAGCAGCGCTATTACTGGCTGCACGAACCCGACGCCGCGGAGCAAAGTTCCGCCGACGGCCTGAAGGTCGACCGCGACGGCCGGCTCTACGTCGCGACGAGTCTCGGCATCCAAGTGTGCGACCAGGCCGGCCGGGTGAACCTCATCATTCCCACGCCGAACGGCCGTTGCACGAACCTGGTGTTTGGCGGGGAGAAATTCGACACGCTCTACGCGACCTGCAACAACAAGGTGTACAAGCGCAAGGTCGCCGTGACCGGCGCCAACGCGTGGGACGCACCGAACAAGCCGCCCGCGCCGAGGTTGTAGGATTGATGTGGAGGGCCCAGCTCCCGCCGTCGCCAAGCCTATGGCGGGCAAGCCAGCTGGGCCGCGAACGTGATATCACTCACGCACCCCGGCCCAGCTGGAGCTGGGCCCTCCATCAATCCACCTGTCACGTAATACGCGACACGTCCGTTTCGTTCAAAACCCCATGCTCACGCCGCCATCCACCGGCAACACGACGCCCGTGACGAACTTCGCGGCCGGCGACGTGAGGTAGACCGCGGCCCAGCCGATATCCTCGGTATCGCCAAATTTCGCCATGGGGGTGCGGCTGACGATTTTGTTTTTCCGCGCAGGATCGCCTTCCATCGCCTTGCGCGACATCGCGGTGTCGATCCAACCCGGCGCGATGGCGTTCACCCGCAGGCCATGCGGCGAGAACTCGACCGCGTAGCCACGGACGAGACCGACCAGGGCGGTCTTGGCCGCGGTGTAGGCGACGACATTCGGAATGCCAAACAACGAGGCCATCGACGCCGTGAAGAGAATGCTGCCGCGCTTGCGCTCGATCATGCCCGGTGCGACGGCGCGAACCAGCGCATGAGCGCCGAAGACGTGCGTGTGCATGATCGCGGCAAATTCCTCCGCCGTCGTCTCGACCGCGGGCTTCTTCATGTTCTGACCCGCGTTGTTCACGAGACAGGTGATCGGTCCGTGCGCCTTCTCCACCTGCGCGACGAGCGCTGGCGCCAGCTCGAGTTGGTTGACGTCGTGCACGACATACGCCGCACCGTCACCCAGTTCCTTCACCGCCGCGGCCAGCTCGGTCTCGCGGCGGGCGACCAGGACCACCCTGGCGCCGGCCGCCCGCATGGCCTTCGCCATGGCGAAGCCGATGCCGGTGCCGCCGCCGGTGATCAGGGCGACATCGTCTTTCAGGGAAAAAGCTTCAGGGAAATTCATGTTGTTTCTTTAATCACGGATTTCACGGATAACACGGATAAATACATACCGGCCCGACATTCCGGGCATGGCGAAGAATCCAAGCGGACGCATCCGCCCAAGGCTCTTGAATCCTTCGCTGCGCTCAGGATGACAGGAGGCAGGTGGGAGCTCATCCGTGTTCTCCGTGGAATCCGTGGTTGAACTGAATTCAACATTCCCGGTCAGCGCAGTGACTGCATTCCCGCCTTTATATAGCCCATCGCAAACGCCATCCCCGCGTGCCAGGGGGCGGCGCAGCTCATTTGCGGGGCGTGGTCCGGGATGATCACGCCTTCGAATTTGTTTTTCTTCAGGATCGCGAGCACCCGCAGCACGTCGACTTCCCCGTCGTCGATGAAGGTCTCCTTGTAATACGGGACCTTGTCACGGACGTTGCGCAGGTGAACGTAGCCGAGCCGGTTCTGGCGCGAATACTGATCGACGACGTCGTAGATATTTCCCTCAGTCATCTCAGCCAGCGAGCCGACGCAAAACTCGAGCTGATTTGACGGACTGGGATTAAGGTCGATCACCTTCTGGTACATCGACGGTTGATAGACGAGCCGCGGCTGGCCGCGAATCGTTGGCATCGGCGGGTCGTCCGGGTGCAGCGCGAGACGCACGCCGGCCTTTTCAGCCACCGGCAGGACTTCGTCGAGGAAACGCTGGAGCCGCGACCAGAGCTGCTCATGGGTCGCCGGCGGGATCGTGCCGGTGTGGCGCGAGGGCGCGGTGGGATCGACGACCATGTTCCACACGAGACCGTTGGGCATCGGCAAATCGTAGGCACCTTCCATGCCGACGGACGGGGCGTCGCCGCGCGCATAATTTCCTTTCGTGCGCCCGGCTACGCCAGCGATGGAAAAGTTGTAGCCCATGATCGGAATCTCCGCCTCGCCGAGCCGGCGGATAATGGTCTTCACATTCTCGAGGTGTTGGGCGCGCTTGGGTCCGTCGAGCAGGATGTCGCCCCAATGGGCCGGATCGAAGTTCTCGATCGCCTCGAGCTTGAGCCCGGCAGCCTCGGTGGCGCGGCGCACCGTCTTGAGTTCCTCCAAGGTCCAGAGCTTGTCAGGATCGCCAGCGAGCCCCCAGCCCCAGTCGGTGCCCAGCGGCTGGTCGTCGGAGGCCGAGTGTCCCGCGCCGCCGCGGAAGTAATCGACGAGGTGCGCCACGATGTGCGTGGCCCCGGCCTGCTTCGCGAACGCGAAGTTCTCCGGCGTGAGCATGTGGCGGTAGAGGCCGAGTCCGAGTTTCATATGCGGGAGCAAAAGCAACCAGAGGCCGACGGCAGCCGCAAGGCCCGTCCCCGTCTAACAATGTACGTGGAAGCCGGATTCCCGCGGTTCCTGCCGGAGGCTATCTGGTCAGCCGCACGATGCTCCCGGCCGGGGGCGAGATACCGGTCTTGGTAAATGGCACCTCGCCTTCGCTGATCCAGGCATTGTCACGGTCGAAACGTCCCCTGGTGGCGCGCTTGATTTTCAAGCCTGCGGGCAGGCTGAAACTTCCGCCCTTGGTATTAAGGAGCAGGATTTCCTTCCGACTGCGCTGGATGCTGATCGCCTGTGCATCCGGAGACGCCGGCGTAAAGCCAATGCCCGCCACCCCGAGGGTCGGGGGCAGGGAATCACCCGTCCAATTGTGCACATGCAGGCCGGCGCCGCTGGCGTTGAGCGCGAGGTCAACCATGGCGCCCGTGAACAGGCGGTTCACCGTTCTCACGTCATCGACATACGCGCCGCGCGGCTTGAAGCCCATGGCCCCGTCGCGCTCATACAGGCCGTAATTGTCCGGCCCGATCATCTCATAATAGCTGAAGGCCGCATTGCCGGCCAGCGCCGCCACCGGGAGGAGGGCCGAGACGGGAATCGAGCCGTTGGCCTCCATGACCATTTTGTAGTTCCGGCCCGCCTCCGGCACATTGGTCCGCATGCTCTCGATGAACTGGCGGTCCGTGCGGAAATGATGGCGGTAGGTGTCGATGCCCACGAAGTCGATGTGGGTGCCGCCCTGCGCGCGCAACGCCTCGTTGGCAGCGACCCGGGCGACCACCTGCATGTACACGCAGTTCACGCGCGTCCACACCACGTAGCGGGATTTTTTAACCGCGCTGCCCAGATGGCTCAGGTAGTCGATGACCAGCGAGCTCGGAAACTGCACCTTGATCCCGCTCACCTCGTTGCCGAGTTGGACGCCGATGACCGTGCGGCGGGAGCCGTTCGCCGCATCCCAGTCAGCCACATGGTCCATGACGCGCCCCAGCACCTGGGCCTCGCGCTCCTTGAGCCGGTCGTCCGCCAGGTCCAGGCTGTAGGCGGACATGTCGCGCCGGATCGCGTAGTCGCTGGTCGTTTCGGTCGACTTCGGTCCGGGCGAATAGAGGACGTAATCCGGCGTGCGCAGGTGCACCGGATCCCTGGCGGGATCGCCCAGCCATTGGGCGTGGCCGCCGCTGTTGGCGCCGAACCACAGCAGCTCGACCTTGAGGCCGTGCTTCCGGGCGGCTCCCAGATACTCGTCCAGGACCGCCCATTGAAACTGATCCCGGGCCGGTTCGACCTCATACCAATGGATCGGAATCGAAACCGTGTTGAAGCCATCCGCGGCGGCGCGGGCGATGATCGCCTCGCGGGCCGCCTGGTCCCAACCCCAGGCGTGCTTCAGCTTGTCCACGCGGATCTGGACGTTGGCCATGTAGAACGGCTTCCCCTCCACCCGGAGGACGAATTTCTGCGAATCCTGGAGGCTGGTGTCGACGTGCGAAATGACGGCGCCTTGTCCGGAACCGGGAGCGGCCGGCAGCGCGCTGGCAAGCAGGGCGAAAGCCAGGATCGCCCACGGGCGGCGGCGGAAGGTCGGGAAAAAATTCAGATCTTGCATGAGATGGGTCGGGGATGCGGGAGCCGGCCGGCCTGTGTCGACAGGGACCGGCCGGCGGTTCGGCCATGGAATCAGTACGAGCCTTTGACGCCGATCGTGAACTGCGCGCCGAACCGTTCGATCTTGCGAACCGCATTGTAGGACGGCGAGCCCTCGCCAAAACGGTCATTGTACTGCGCCTCGTTAAAGACGTTGCGGCCGTTGACAAACAGGGAGAGCTGCTTCGTGAGACGGACGTTGGCATTGATGTCCACATACTGCCGCGGCATGTACCAATCATACGCATTGGGCGCAAAAGTCTGCGCACCCAGTCGCTGGCGGCCGCGGTAATTCAGCTTCACATTGCCCGAGAAACGCCGGCTTTCGAAGATGAGACCCACGCTCCCCTGCTCGCTGATGTAGCCGCTGAACTCACCCAGGCCATTGTCGTCGAGGTTTGACTTAGAACCGTTCGCAAAGACCGAGAACTTCGACGTCCAGTCGGGCAGGAAAGAGAACTTCAGGGAGCGGCGGAAATCCACCTCGATGCCGCTAATCCTGGCGTCGCCGGTATTCTGGCGGTAGGCGAAATCCCAACCCACATATTGCTCCGGATCGGGGATGCCATAGCTCTCCAGCAGCTCCAGCGTCGCGGGCACGAGGGCGGCGCCGCTCGCGTCCGTCATGTCCTTCAGGTAAACGCTCACCGAAGCCAGGCCGATGGGCTCAAAGTAATATTCCAGCGAGAGATCATAGGAATTGGTCTGCATGGGCCGGAGCGCGGTGTTGACGACCGTGACCCTTGGCTGGGCGGCCGAGGCATCGCTGATCGTTGAACCGGGAATGATGAACGACAGCTCCGGGCGTCCGATGGAACGCGCATAGGCGCCGCGGAGAATGAGGTTGGGCCGGAGGGAATAGGCGGCATCCAGGCTCGGATACAGCCCCTGGTAGGACTGCTCCGTCTTGGTGCCGCGCTTGGTGTATTGCGCCTGCGCAATGACCACGGGGTCGGTCGAGATCCGGATCCGCTGGCCGGAACCGTTCAGGACATAGTTTCCGTTGGCGTCCTTCTGGTAAGTGTTGTTGGGGTCATTCAGGACGCCCTCGCCGTAGGTGTTGGTGTGTTCGAGGCGGGCCCCGCCGACCACGCGCAGGCGGCCGTTGAAAAACCGCGCGTCGCCCATCACGTAGGCCGAGGAAACCGTCTCCTCCAGATACTTCGATTCGTTTGCCGACATGGTGATCGGATTGATGGCGTTTTGGAGCACGAACCAGTCCGGATGCGCCACGTAGAGTTGGTAAAGCTTGGCGTGATCCGCGTAGACCGGCCGCGGAACCACCCCGCCGAACGGCGAACCGATGCTCATGTAGGCCGTGTCCGCGATGTCGTAGAGCCCCGCCATGTCGTCGGCCGTGTTGGCAACGTGATCGGGTCCGACGAAATTCCGCGCGCCTTCGCGGTCGCGCGTGATGTCCCGCGTCTGGCGCTGGACCTGCAGGCCGGCCTTCAGTTTCAGGTGGCCGAGGCCGCTGAAAACCCGCGACGCGTTGAGCCGGGCGGTGTCGATCGTGTCGATCGCGGGACCGTCCTCCAGGGTCCGCACCTGGACGATCCGATAGTTGGCGATGTTGGTGTAGTCGACGGGCGCCGTGCCCGCCGCGTTGAGCACCTCGATGCGGCCGGGACTCTGCCAGCCGGTCTTGTCCAGGTCGTAGAAATTCACGGTCACGTTGCTCATGCGCAGGAGGACGTTCTCAAAGTAGCCGCTGTGCGCGTCCTCGAACTGGTTTTTCGAGCTGGAAGTCGAGAGCAACCCGTCGATCAGCCACACGGGCCCGCGGTGTTCATACTTCAGGTTGAAGGCGGCGCTTTCGCCGTATTTCCGCCGCCAGGCGGCCAGGGTGCCCGAGTCGACGTTGCCGCGGCCCAGCGCGCTTTCCGTGAAGGTCGGGCCGGCGTTGCGCGGCGCGACCGTGCCGCCGTTGAAGCGCATGAAGCGCTGGGCGCCCGGGCGATCGAAGCGGTTGTATTGCACCTTGAAGGAAAGCGTGTCGTTGCGGGTGAACTTCCAGTCGACCGAGCCGCTGACCGACTCGCGCAGGACGTTCTGGGGGCCGTCCTGATACTCCCATTGCGCGAGCCACGGATTGGCCACGGTCGCGCCCGGCAGCGCGATGGAATTGGGGGCATAATACGGCTGCGTGCGATCCTGCGGATAGTAGGTCTTGGAGTGCAGGCCACTCAGCGTGAAGCCGAGGGTCTTGCTGACCGGATAGATCAGACTGAAATCGGCGCCCGGCTGAACCTTGCGCGTCGCGATGTTTTGGGGTCCCGGCGTCTTCTCGAGGTCGCGCGCCTGGGAGTTGACGTTCATGTAGGCCTTGTAACTGAAGCTCGGCTTCGATTGCTCGAAGGCGGTTTTGCTTACCATGTTGACGGAGCCGCCCAACGCATCGGCCGGCAGGTCCGGCGTGCGGGACTTCACGACTTCCACCCGCGAAACGTTGTTCATCGAAACCTGCTCGAGCTCGAACGTCCGGGTGGTGCCGCCGGAGGCCGCGCTGGCCATCCGCGCGTCGTCCAGGGTCACCGAAGTGAAATTCGTCGCCATGCCGCGGATCGAAATCGCGCGCGCCTCCGGCACAAAGTCGAGGTTCACGCCCGGGAGAAATTTCAGCGAATCGCCAATGTTGCCGTCAGGGCTGTCGCCGAACGCATCGGCCGCCATGACGCTCTTGATGTTGCCCGCATTGCGCTGCTCGTTGATGGCGATGGCGGCGGCCGACGAGTCGCGGGTGGCCGAGACCTTGAAAGCGTCGAGCACCACGGTGTTCGCCGACTCGGCCGTGCTGGCATCCACGCGCATGGCCACGTCCAGGACCACCGGCTTGCCGGGCTCGACGATCACGTTCGACCCAAACGCCGCCAGCCCGGTGTAGGCCACCGCGACGCCGGCCGGCCCGGCCGGAATCCCCGACAGACGGAACTCGCCCCGGGAATTGGTCGTGGTTTCGAAGTCCGTCCCGGTGACGTAGACGCGCGCGTTGTTCAGGTAATTGCCGTTCTCCGCGTTGAGCACACGGCCTTCGATCGTGCCGGTCGATGCGACGGTTTGGGCGCGCACGGCGGTCGCGGCCGCGAACAGGAGGAAGCCTGCGAGGAGTGTGTGGGGAAACATTTTCATGGGGTAGTTTCTGGGAGTTGGGTGCCCTCCGAGCGTCGACAACCCGATCCGAATGGACCGGGCGCCGCGGAGCACGGCGAGAACGAAGCGGCCGGCCCGCCGTTTCGCAATGCGGGCTCCGATTCCCGGGGATGCAGGCTATATTCAAAATCGTGCACCGCGCAGGCCGGCCGCCGACCCTGCCGGCCCAACGCCGCGCGGCTTCACGCGAAGCAGCCTGGCGGCGGACGCGCCTCCGAAAACAGCGGGTGGCCCGCCGCCGGCGACCCTTCCGACTCAGAACGTGTCCCGCCTGCGCCGGCCGTGTTGCGTGTGATCCGTCGCCGCGGTGCGGCTGGCCCGCTTGTATTGAATGAAGGTCTCGCGTCTCCACGCGGACGGCGAACGCCCCTTCTCGGCCCGAAACGCCCGGCAAAAATTACTGGCGCTGGAGAAGCCGCACTCCACGGCCACCCGTTGCAACTTGGCGTTGCTGCTCCCCAGGAGCTGCATGGCGCTTTCGATCCTGATCCGGGCCAGCGCATCCTGGGGGCTTTCCTTGCGCACGCGCTGAAACAGCCGGTAAAGATGGCTCACCGAGAGGCCGACCGCCCTGGCCGCGTCCTTGACCGAGGGGGCCTCCGCCAGATGGCTCTTCAGCCATTCCTCCGCCTCCGCCACCCGCTCATAGCTGCTGCCGGTTGACTCCGGGAGCCGCCTTTCCTTGTAGCCCCGCAGGATGAGAAGGCAGAGATCCATCAAGGCGCGCTGCGCGAAAACGTCGCTCTCAAGGGTGGGATTCCAGTAGTGCACCTTGAGCATCTGCCCAATGCGCCGCAGCTGGGCATGGTCGCGCTTGCCCAGCTTCGTTTCCAGCCGCCCATACTTCCGGGCGAGCTTCTCGATGGCGGGCGGCATGGAACTGTAATGCAGGACCACCAATTCGCAGCTCTTGCCCCGCTCACCCATCCACCCGTGGACCATGCTTGGCGGATACAGCCAGAGGGTGTCCCCCACCGGCTGGTCCTCCGCGCCATCGGGCCCGATCGGGCAGATCTTGCCCGCCGTCGCGGCCAGGAACTCCCAGTTCAGCCGCGGGTGCGGAGGCATCGGATGCTCTCCGAAGTGACGTTTTCCAAATCCAACATAGCGCAGCATGGGAGAAGACCTTCGTTGTGCGGGAAAACCGCCCGGTGCCAATCCGCAAAAGCGCGATTTTGAATACTCCGCGCATCCGGATGGAAACCGGTCCGCATTGCGTGCCGGCGCCCCATCGCGACAAATACGGCCTCCGATTCCACTTGGGCTTTCGATCCCGCGCGTTGGATGCTTATGCTTTCTTCCCGGAGTCGAGCGCTCGCCGCGAGTCGATCTCCCGACCACCCAACAATGAAGCCTCCTTCCCTCGTCATCGCCGCCGGTATCTGGCTGATATCGACCTTCGGAGTCGCCGCGGAAGTTGGCCTGCTGGCCCACCCGCACGAGGCGAACTTCCCACTCGTCGCGAAACAAAGCCCCGCGACCTTCCTCGTGGAAACGACCTCGGACTATCCTGTCTCCCGTGCGGCGAACGATCTGCGCGGCGATATTGGGCAGGTAACCGGCCTGACCCCAGGCCTGGACTCGGAACTGCCCCTCACCTCCGCTGACGCCGTCGTGATTGTCGGAGTCCAGGGAAAATCCGCCGTCCTCCAGCAACTGGCCGACTCGGGCAAAATCGACCTGCAACCCCTTCGCGGCGCCTGGGAGAGCTTCATCATCGCGGTGGTGGACCGCCCCCTGCCCCATATCCGGAAAGCCCTTGTCATCGCCGGCAGCGACAACCGCGGGGCGATCTACGGCTGCTACGAAATATCCGAAGCCATCGGGGTGTCCCCGTGGCATTGGTGGGCGGACGTCCATCCCGACAAAAAAGCCGAGCTGTTCATTGCCGGTGACGTCCGCCGCTTTGGCCCGCCCTCGGTGAAGTATCGCGGTATTTTTATCAACGATGAGGACTGGGGCCTCCAGCCGTGGGCCGCCAGGACCTTTGAACCGGAGACCGGGGACATCGGTCCCAAGACCTACGCAAAGGTGTTCGAGCTGCTGCTCCGCCTGAAGGCCAACACCCTCTGGCCGGCCATGCATCCGTCGACCCGGCCCTTCAACGCGTTTCCCGACAACAAGGAGGTGGCGCGGCGCTATGGCATCGTCATGGGCTCGTCGCACGCCGAGCCGATGCTGCGCAATAACGTCGGCGAGTGGAAGGAACCGCCGGAAGGCTACAACTACCAGGAGAACCGGGAGGGCGTGCTCCGCTACTGGGAGCAGCGGGTCCGCGAAAACGGCGCGTATGAGAACATCTACACGCTCGGGATGCGCGGCATTCACGACACGGGCATGCAAGGCAGCGCTTCCCAAGCCGACCGCATCAAACTGCTCGAGAAAATCTTCGCCGATCAGCGGGCGTTGCTGGCCAGGCACGTGCGTCCCGACGTGGAGCAGGTGCCCCAGATGTTCTGCGCCTACAAGGAGGTTCTCGACTTGTATCGCGGGGGCCTGCGGGTGCCGGACGACGTCACGATCGTGTGGCCCGACGACAACCACGGCTACATCCGCAATTTTTCGACCGCCGCCGAGCAGCGCCGGAAAGGCGGGGCCGGGGTCTACTACCATCTCTCCTACCTCGGGGCGCCCATGTCCTATCTCTGGCTGAGCACGATTCCGCCGGCGCTGATCTGGGAGGAAATGACCAAGGCCTACGATCATGGCGCCCGCACCCTCTGGATCGCGAACGCCGGGGACATCAAACCGGCGGAAATCGGCATCGATTTCTTCCTGCGGCTCGCCTGGGACGTGAAGAGCTGGAGCCGGAGCACGCTGCCGGACTACCTGCCGCAGTGGGCCGCGCGCAATTTCGGTCCCGGGCCCGCGACCGAAATCGGCGCCATCCTGCAGGAATATTACCAGCTGAACTTTCAGCGCAAACCCGAGCATCTCCAATGGTGGCTGCCGCAGTCGCCGCAGGCCCGCAGCCCGTTCACGACGGACGAAGCGGATGCCCGGCTCCACGCCTTCGCCACCCTGCAAGCCCGGGTGGAACGCGTTGCGGCGACCATCCCGGACAACCGCCGCGACGCCTTTCATCAATTGGTGGCTTATCCCGTGGTGGGCTCGGCCCTGGCCAACGAGCGCTATTTCAGCGGGGAGCGGGCATCCGCCGGGGGCCCCGATGCCGCCGCGTGGCTGGCCCGGGCCCGGCGTGCCGATGAGCGGATCCGGCGGGAAACCACGCGCTACAACAACGAAATGTCGGGCGGAAAGTGGAAGGGCCTCATGCAGCTCGATGTCGCCGAGGGCGAATGGCCCCAGTTCCAGATCGAAAGCTGGCGTCCGCCCGCGGACGTTCCGGAACGGCCCCGGACGAGGGCCAGCGCCCAGAACACCATCGTCGTCGAAGCGGAGAACTACACCCGCAAGGTGGACCGACCGGGCGCGGCGTGGGAGCGGATCCCGGGCCTGGGCCGCACGGGCCCGGGCTCGGTGGCGATGTTCCCCACCACGGCGGACAGCATTGCCGCGTCCGCCCTCGCGCAAGCTGCGCCCAGGCTCGAATACCCAATCGAGCTGCCGGCTCCCGGCGAATACACGGTGCAGGTGCACCTCGTGCCCACTCACCCGCTCCGGGCCGGCACCGGGCTGCGGCTCGCGCTCGCGGTCGATGACGGGCCGCCCCGCGAGGTGATCGTGGCCGTCAAGGACGGCTCACCCGATTGGGCCCAGGGAGTGCTGAATGCAACGGTGGTCGGCCGGATGCAATGGCAGTTCGACCGCGCCGGCCCGCACACGCTGCACCTCCTCGGCGCGGATGCCGGCGTGGTGGTGGACAGCATCGTGATCACCAAGGACGCCGCCCACCTCGGTTATCTCGCCACGCCCTGACTTCGCTCGCGACGTTCACCGGTTGCACCTTCGCGCCCGACCTTGACCAAGAGTTGAGCCACCACCGCAAAACCAGCCCCGATTCCACCATCCAAAGCCCGCGCATGCAGACCCCACCGCACCGTCGATCGATACAACTTGGGAGAAGCCTCGCCTGGCTCGGCCTGCTCCTCGGAAGCATCGGGATCATGCGCGCGGCCGGTGAACCCAGCGACCCGCACATCCAATTCGTGGGCCGGTGGAGCCAGAGCGAGGCCGGCACCCGTCACAGCTATTGGGGCGGCGCTTACCTGCAGGTTCGTTTCACCGGCCGCACGGTCCAAATCCACCTGGGCAAACCCACCACCCTGCTGGTCAATTTTGATGACGGCGGCGAACGCATCCTGAGCGACGTGAGCGGCCTGGTCGATCTCACGCCCACCCCGCTGGCCCCCGGCATTCACACCATGCGGGTCGCCGCCCAGTTCGACGAAAAGGAAATCGTCTTCAAGGGCCTGATCCTCGATGAAGGCGCCGCGACGCTCCCGCCGGTGCCCGCACACAGAAAGCTCATCGAGTTCATCGGCGACTCCATCACCACCGGCGCCGATTGTCCCTACGGCAATGGCGACGCCTATGCGTGGCACGCCGCGCGAATGCTCGGCGCGGATCACACCCAGATCGCTGATCCCGGCATCGCGCTGGTGGACGGCGTGAACTCCGTCGCCGGGATGGAACGCGCCTACCTGCGGCTCAAAACGCCCAATTACATCTCCGACAATCCTCCGTGGACCTTTGCCTACACCCCGGACGTGATCGTGATCAACCTGGGCTCGAACGATCACTACTCGAAGTGTCCGCCCCAAAAGTTCCAAGGCCGCTATGTCGAGTTCCTCGGCCAGCTGCGCGTCCTTTATCCCCAGGCAGAGATTTTCGCCCTGCGGCTGTTCAATGGTTGGTATGAAACGGAAGTGAAGGACGCCGTGGCCGCCCGGAATGCCGCGGGCGACACGCGCGTTCACTTTGTCGATACCACCGGCTGGCTGGCTGGCTATGGGGAGCCCGACTCCAGGGACTATGTGCAAAAGGCGCGGCCGAGTGTCCACCCTTCCCAGATCGGCCATCTCAAGGTCGCCCGCCGCCTCGCCGCCTTTCTCGGTGCAAACCTTGCGTCACCCTAACAGGCACCTCGGCAAACCCCGCTCCGGCCGCGGCTCTCACCATCCAAACCTCATCACGCATCCCAATCGGCTCCTTCCGCCCAATCCAAACCCTGCCTTTCCATGAGAATCCCCGCGTGCCTGTTTTGCCTGCTCGCATTTGTCTCCGCGCAAGCGGCCATTTCCCTGCCCAGGATCGTGGGCGACAACATGGTGCTGCAGCGCAACCAAGTCATCCCGATTTGGGGGCAGGCCGCGCCCGGCGAAAAAGTGACCGTGCGCTTTGCCGGCCAGGAGAAACACACCATCGCCAGCGCCGACGGCCACTGGCGCGTCAGCCTCGATCCGCTGGTGGCTTCCCCGGAGCCGCGCGCCATGGAGATTTCGGGCGATAACACGCTTCAGCTGCGCAACGTTCTCGTTGGCGAAGTGTGGCTCTGCTCCGGACAATCCAACATGGAGCTGCCGGCCGCCTTCGATTTCAAACCCAACTTTCCCGGAGCGCAGAAAACCGACCCGGCGCTCGCCGACGATGCGAACGGGACCGGCTTCCCCTCCATCCGGTTGTTCCGGGTGCAAAAAATCATCCAGCCCCCGGACGTCGCGACCGCCGGCTGGGAGGAGTGCCAGGGTGAATCCCTCGCGAAGTTCTCCGCCATCGGCTACATGTTCGCGCGCGAACTGCAGCGCGCGCTCGGCGTGCCAGTCGGCATGATCCAATCGGCGTGGGGAGGATCGCGCATTGAACCATGGACGCCGCGCGGGCCCCAGCCGCAACCTCCGGTCGTTAAAAACAAATCGCCCGCCCGGCCGGCGCCCCCTGACCGCTGGCAGACCGGAAAATACTACGACGGCATGATTCGGCCCCTCGTGCCGTTCGCCATTCGCGGCGTGCTCTGGTATCAAGGCGAGTCGAACATCGGCGACGGAATCCACTATGCAGACAAGATGGAGGCGCTCATCAGCGGCTGGCGCACGGCCTGGCAGCAGCGGGAGCTGCCTTTTTTCCACGTGCAACTGGCACCCTATGCCTATTCCCAGCGGAAAAACAGAACCGCGCAACCGGTGACGGCCTTGCCGGAAATATGGGAGGCCCAAGGATGGGTGACGCAGATTCCGCAAACGGGACTCGTGCCGACGTCCGACCTGGCGGACAACGTGAACGACATCCATCCGCAGTTGAAGCGCCCGGTCGCCGACCGTCTGGCCAAGCTCGTGCTTTGCGATGTCTACGGTCAGGCCAACCTGGTGCACGGCGGCCCGATTTTCGAACGGGTGGATCTACAACCCGACAAAGCGATTGTCCATTTCCGGCAGACGGGCACCGGCTTGAAAAGCCGCGATGGCCAGACCCTCACCCACTTCGAAATCGCCGGCGAGGATGGGATATTCATGCCGGCACAAGCCCTCATTGAAGGGCCCAATGCCGTGGTGATCAAAAACGCCCTGCCGGGCAGCATGAAGGCGGTCCGGTTTGGTTGGCACGAGACCGCGCAGCCGAATCTGATCAACGCCGAAGGATGGCCCGCCTATCCTTTTCGCAGCAACCCGCCGCAATGGAGACCCAAGGCGGACAAACCTGCGGAAACCCCGCGCGTTTCACCATCTGCTGAACATCGCGACGATCAGCCTCGCTGACGGGAATGGGGTGGTTGGTCCGTCGGCGAAATCGTCATGTAAGGTCGACGCTCTTATCAGGCTTTAGGGCGCTTAAAATCAAGGTGCGCCGATCAAAACCGTGCCGATTGCCGCTGTCGTCATTCCGCGCCCCGCGAAGAAGATCCCGGACCAGGATTTCTCTGCATTCTTTTGGAGGGCCCGGCTCCGGCTGGGCCGCGAACGTGATCGCGGGGGCGCGCGCCGGCCCAGCTGGAGCTGGGCCCTCCACCGAAACTGCGAACCTCGGCCTTGGCGGCCTTGGGGTAAAAGCTCCGGGCGCTTGGTATAAAACTTAAAATGGCTACGGCTTTGCTGAAAATGCTGCCGCCTTGGCGAAGGCGGATGCACTGACTCCGGTCCCGACTTCAGCGTTTTGCGCTCGGGTCGCCGGTGGGCGGGGGCGCGGTGTCCGTCGCGGCGGGCGGACCGAGGAGTTCGGTGAGGACCGGCTTCAAGGCGTCGGCCCAGACCTGGTAGCTCTTGAGCGTGAGATGCAAGCGGTCGCCGGACATCCCTTCGAGGAGTTTCCCGTCCGCATCGGCCAGGCGGTCGTTGATGTTCAGGTAGCGCACGGTCTTTCCGTCGGCGAGCCGCGCGAGATTGGCGTTAATACGGTTGATCAGCGGCATGACGGGATGGTCATCGCGAGGCAGAATGCCCATGAGGAGGATCGTCGCGCCCGGCGCCTTTTCCCGGCAGAGATTCACGATCGCGGTGAGGCCGCGCGTGATGTCTGCGACCTTGGCTTCATCACGCGGGTCCCGGCCCATGTTGTTGGTGCCGGCGAGAAGCACGATGACCTTGGGATTCACCCCATCGAGCTCCCCGTTTTCCAGACGCCAGAGGATGTTCTGGGTCGTGTCGCCGCCCCAGCCGAAATTCCCCGCGTTCCAGCCGTGGAAATTCTTTTTCCAATTCGCCAGGAAGTCCGGGTAATCGGTCGCGCCCCAGCGGCGCGTGATCGAGTCGCCGAGAAAGTAAAGCGAGATGCCGCCCGCGCGGGCCTTCGCGAGCAGTTGCTCGTGGGCGAGCCGCGAGTTCGGGTCGCCCCGCTCCACCGGCTGGTCGGCCGGAACCGGCGCCGGCCGGCCGCGGGGGCTTTCCGGGGGACCGAGATAACTCGGGCGCACGCCGGGCAGCGGACGCGGACCGCGCCCCGCCGGCGGAGTGTCCGGCACCGGGGCGGTGTCGATGATGACGCGTTCCAATACGACCCCCGGCGTCACGAGCCAGAACTTAAGCGTGTGCGCCCCGGGCGCCGCGAGCCGGTGCCGGGTCGCGACGCGACGCACGCTGTCCGAAACCGCCGCCTCCCAGTTGGCTTGCGGTGACCAGGTGCCGACCTTCACAATCTGCGGCGGCTCGTCGTCGAACGAAATGCCATAGCGCAACCCCTCACCGGATTGGAAATCGAGCGAGGGCGCTAGGTGCACCTCCACCTGGATCTCGCCTGACGAGAAGGTGTGCAGACCGTATTCAAGCCGGGCCGAATCGCCGCCGGGCCGCACTTCGGGCAGGGTCACGGGAAATGCCGTCACGCCGCCACGGGTTCTTCCGAAGCCGGGGAGTTTCTGCCAGGTGACGCCCCTCGCCGAGACCGCGCGATCGAAATCGAGGGCGTCGATTGCGATGTGCCGGTCGTGTTCGACGAATCCCCGCAACGGCCCGGCCGGCCGGTGCACCGGAAGCTGGACGCTGAACCGGCCGGCGGCGCCCGCCGCGATGGTGATCATGGCCGCGCCGCGGCCGACAGGAACCGCGCTCCAATCCACCCCGACCTCGAGGCGGACGGTGCGGTCGGCCACTCGGCCGCTCGTGGCGGACAACCTCACCCACGGCTGGTCCGCCGTCACCGTGAAGTCGAACGGCGTGTCGCCGCGGTTGAAGACCTCGATCCAACGCGTGGCCTGATCCTGCAACGAAATCAGTTCGGGCAACACCGGTCGCGGCGCCCCATAAACCGGCCAACCGGTCTCCGTCCCTTCGATGGCCGCGCCCAGCGAAGCCCCGGTGCGCGGCGACACCTCATGCACGGCCGGCATCATGTCCATTTCCGGTGTCTGCCAGTAGGTGTAGCCGAACTTGATCTGGTCCATGAAGTGGTTCCACTTCCCGCCGCCGAGCCGGTGATAGCTTTCCGTCAGCTTCCGGTCCGCGGCAAAAAGCTCCCGCGCGCGAGTCGAGAAGAGGTTCGCATCGGCCCGACCCTGCCGGGCATGGAGGCGGTTGAGTCCCACCGCGACATACAGCTCGTGCACGCCCGCGCTGGCCTTCACCGGATAAAGCACCAGCTGGAAAAAGGCATCGCGGGATTCCGGCGCGAGCGCCGCGTTGACCGCTTCGGCCCGGACGACGAGGTCGCGCCACGCGGCGAGAATGCGCTCCGCCTCGCGGAAATTGGTGAGGCTGTAGGTGTCCGGCGCGAGCAACTCGGGCGTGCGCTGGCGGTTGAGCTTGGTGTAGCCATTGACCAGCGCCGCAATCTCCACGGCATGGTCCGGACCAAATTCCCGCGCCGCCCAGGCGGCGGCATAGGCGTCCAGCTGCTCGTACGGCCAGCGCGCGGGATCCCAGGCATAGCGGAGGAAAAACTCCGTGGGGAATTCCATCGGCTTGAGGTCGCCCACGTTGACGATCCAGATGCGGTTGGCCTCGAGCTGCCAGGCGAGGTGCATCTGTTCCCAGACCTTCGTGATCGGCGTGACGTTGATCCATTTGTAGTTTCGCGGACCGCCGACGTAATCGAAGTGATAGTAAACGCCCGCCCCGCCGGCCCGCGCGCGCTCCGCCGGCGTCGGGAGGCGGCGGAGGTTGCCCCAGTTGTCGTCGCACCAGAGCAGGGTCACGTCGTCGGGCACACGCATGCCGGCCTCGTAGTAATCCTGCACCTCCTTGTAGAGCGCCCAGAGCTGCGGCTGTTTCTCCGCGGGCTTGCCGGTCACGGAGGCGATGATCCCGCGCTGGTCGGCCACGATGCGCTCGAGCAGTTTGGTGTTGGTTTCGGCCGACATCGCCTCGTCGCCGTCGCCGCGCATGCCGAGCGACATGATGTTCTCGTAATTTTTCGTTCGCTCGACGCTGGCGCGCCAGAAGTCGCGGAGCACCGCCTCGTTTTTCGCATAGTCCCAGGGACCCTTCCCATATTTGCCCCACTCGGCGTGGGCCCGCATCAACGGCTCGTGGTGCGAGGTGCCCATGACGATGCCGTACTCGTCCGCCAGGCGCGGATTCTCCGGATCGTCGTCATTGAACGCCCGCGGCACCCACATCGCCGGCCACAGGTAGTTGGCCCGCAGCCGCAGCAGCAGCTCGAAGAGCCGGCCGTAGAACTCGGATCCGAAGCGGCCGTATTTCTCATAAACCCAGCCGGTGAGCGCGGGCGCCTCGTCGTTGAGAAAAATGCCGCGATACCGGACCGCCGGGCTGTCGACGACGGTGCGGCCGGGCCGGATGAACAGCTGCTCGTGTTTTTTGACCGGCACATCGGCCCACCAGTACCAGGGCGATACGCCGATCTGCTCGGAGAGCTCGTAGATGCCGTAAATGGTGCCGCGCTTGTCACTCCCCGCGATGACGAGCGCGCGATCCACGCCGGGCCGCGGGTGATCGACCGTCTCGATGACGAACGCCTCCCACTTGCCGCGGATGGCGGTCACGTCGAGCTTGCCGGAAGCCACCAACCCGTCGATCAGCGGGCTCTTGCCCACGGTGCCGATGAGAACCGCGGTTTTTGAAGTAGCCGCGCCCGTCAAAGCGCGGGCGGGCGCGGCAGAGCTATTCGCCAGCCGACTTACGTCGGCTGCTACTTCGGGCTTCCGGCCCGTGACGCGCTCGATGTCCGCCTGCAAATCCCGCGCGGCGCGCTGCACGCCCGGCCAGTCGTCCGCCGACACCACCAGGGACGCGGCCATTCCTGGCTGCACCAAGGGCAGCGCACCCGGCGTGGCGGCATCCGTCAGAAGAGCCGCGTCCCCCAGCGTGGCCCCGGCCCGCGCGACGGCGAGCAGGACGGCGCAAATAAAAATCGTCACACGACTCATGATTCAACGATAGCGGTAAAGCTTCACGCGTTGGAGGCCAAAACGGCCGGGCTCGAGCCGCACATGCCGGCCCTGATGCGTCTGGTCGCCGTTCAGCCAGCGCAGGTGTTTCCATTCGCCGTTCTCGAAGCGGCCTTCCTCGACACTCAGCAGTCCGGCCTGTTCGCCGCCTTCGGCCGGGGCGAAGGTGATGGTCAGCCCGATGCCGGCGAAGAGAAACTCGTCCTCATCCAGCGCGATCAGGAGCCCCCCCGCCGGGGCCGGGCCGGCGCGGCTGCCGCCGGCGAGGGCGGAATTTTCCGTGCCGATGACGACCGCCAGCCCGTCCGCGAGCTGCGGCGGCGCGGCCCGCTCGAAGGACGCGCGGAAGACCCACCGGCCCAACCGGACCTGCACCGGCTGTTTCGCCTCGGCGCTTTCCTGCAGAAATCCCGCGGTGAGACCGCGGCCCTGCTTTTCCGCGAGCAAGGGCGTGAGCTGCCGCACCAGATCGAAGCTCGCCGCCAGATAGCCCGCGCCCGGTTCGGTGGCCGACTCGATTGCGAACGGGCTGAAGCCAATCGCGTCCAGCGCACCGAAGGCGTAGAGGCCGTTCACGGCGGCCTCGGGACTGCGCAACGCCTCGGGAATGAACAGCGGGTTGCCCCCGCGCGTGTAGCGTTCCGCCCAATGGGAGAAGTTCTGGAAATAGATATCCGGCGCGATGAAATCCAGGGCCGGCGCACCGGCGCGCCACACATCGATCAGGTGCGGCAACGGCCCCCCACTCGGATACTGGCCGGGCTGGTAGCCCGGACGGATCAGGGCGGCGTTGGCGTACAGCGGCAACGGCAGCTCGGCCTTGCCGGCGGCCGCGACCGCCTGCGTGTAGCGGGCAAAGTGCCACGCCATGAATATCTCCTCGCCCGCGGGCCCGGCGCCGAAGACCTCCGCCCACGAGCCGGACGTTTTTCCGCCCGCCGCGGTCCAGATGGCGGACAACTCGGGCGCGAGCTGCGCGCGGTTTCTCGCCAGGTAATCCAGCAGCGCGGCCGGCACCGGCGCCGCGAACTGCTTGTCCGCCTCGGAACTGTGGTCGCGCGCCTCGGGAATCATGCCCATTTCGTTTTCGACCTGCACCAGGATCACGGTGTGGTCCGGATCGGCGATCTTGAGGTGACGCATGAGCGCGGCGAAGGCGCGGACATCGGCGTCGCGGTTGGCCGGCACGAATGGCGACAGGATTTCCATCCCGCGGCCGGCCGAATCCTGCGCGCGCGGAAAGCGCACCGCGTCGCGCTTCACCCAAGCCGGCGCATAGCAGGACATGCTGTTCTTCCAGGAGCCGAACCAGAGCAGGACAAGCCGCATGCCGTTCGCCCGGGCATCGGCGAGCAGACCGTCGACAGCGGCAAAATCAAACCGGCCTTCGACCGGTTCGAGCAAATCCCAGTAAACGGGCGCCACCACGGTGTTGAGATTCATCGCCTTCAGCTTCGGCCAGGCCGCCCGCAAATAGTCGGGTTCGGCGCTGGAGTTGCCCAACTCGCCGCCGCGGACGAGAAACGGCCGGCCGTCGACGATGAGCTGCGTCGCCGTGCCCTGCTGGCGCAACTGCGGCAGCCCGGCGGCGACCGCCAGCGGGATCACGGTCAACGCGAGCAGGCCGGCGACGAACTTCATGGCAGGGCGACCTTGACCTCAACCGGTTCCGCGGCGGGCGCGAGCGGGAAGCGTTGCTCGGCACGCCGGCCGCCGGCCTCGACCGTCACGACGTAATCGCCGTGGAAGCCGCGGCCCGCGTAGCGTCCGTCGGCCGCCGTGGCGCCGGCGAGGTTCGTGCGCCACTGGCCGAGCACGAGGTCCTTGTAGACCCTCGCGTTCGGCTTTTCCGACCAATCGGCGCGATACATCGCGGCGGACGGACGCCAGTGGCAGTTTTCCCAGAAACCCCAATGCTGTACCCCGACCACGCTCGGGTGACTGAAGGCGAGGATCAGAAAATCGCGCGTGTAATCCGCCTGCAATTCCTCGTCGCGCGTCCACACATCGAACTCCGTGAAGCGGACCGGCAGGTGAAACTGCTGCTCATAGCGATCGAGCACCGCGAGAATGTTCACCGGCGCATTGGGCCGGCCGTTGAAATGCGCCTGCAGGCCGAGGCCGCCGACCGGCGCGCCGTGGTCGATCAGGTAGCGCGTGGTCCGCTCGAAGTGCTCCACGTGGTCGGCGTCGGTGGTGGCGTCGTGATTCGAGAAATCGTTGAAGTAAAGCGGGACGCCCGGCAGTTCCTCGCGCGCGACCTTGAACCACGGCGGCATGATCTCGTTGCCAAAAAGATCCATCAGGTCGTGGTTCGTGAAGGGCTCGTTGAGCACGTCCCATTCCTGCAGCAGGTCCCTGGTCGCCCGGGCCTCCTCGCGGATGTGATCCAGCACCAGCGCCGGGATCTCGTCCTGGCGCGGCGTGCCGATCCGTTCCTGCACGATCGCGGGCAGGTTTTTATGGCCGGGCCAGACAAACACATGGCCGCGCCGATGGAAACCGCGGTCCTTCAACCATTGCAGTCCCTGCAAGGTCTGCGCGCGCGAAAAATCATCGCCCCACTCGCCCAGCCAGACGGGCCACTTGAGATCGTTCTCGGTGCTGGCGGCATTAAACAGTTCCTCGGTGACCTGCCGGTAGCGCCGGTTGTCGGGGGTGTCGACGACGAGGCGGCTCATCTGCAGGGCCGAGCCCCACTGGAACGCGGAGCGCTTCTGCGTGATCGTCACCCGGGCGCCCGGAACCGGCCGGCCCGCGGCATCGGTCACGCGGATCACGAAGCTCTGTTTCCGGATCTTCTCGATGCGGGCGAGCGCGTCCTTCCTCCACTGGGCATCGGGCTCGCGGCCCGCGTAGGTGAAGCGGGTGCGCGGCAGCGAATCGAAGGTGCGGCCGGTGCCGTAATGCACCAGGTCGATGCCGCCGATCTCCACCGTCTGCCGCTTGAAACCGAAGCGCAGCATGATGGCGCCGCCGTCGACGTCGTAGTCCTGCGTCCACGTGAACGGAACGAGGATTTCCTGCCAGTCGCGCGTCAGCGGGAAATCGCCCTCGAAGGCGCTGTTCCAATCCACGCCGTTGCGGCGGATGACCAGTTGCACGCGCGCGCCGCCGGTTTCGTCGGAAATCTCCGTAGCGCGCGCGAAGAAGCGGAGCATCGCGACTTCGCCCGTTTTGACGGGGCGCGCATTGGTGGCGCGCAATTCGATGGCCGCCATCGGGCTCGTGTCCTGCAGGGTGGCGATGCGCCACGCCCGGGTGAAGCCCGGGCCGGCGGCATCGACGACCTCGAGCCGCGCGTGATCCCTGGCCGCGGGCTCAACCTTCGCGGTGAAGACCTTCAGCGGATCGCCGGCGATGAGCGGGTCGCCTGGGGGGAGCGGAGTCTGCGCGTGGAGGCCGCCGGCGAAAGCCAGCAACGCCATGCCGGATAAAAGACGGGCCGAGGTGATTGCCGGATCAAGTGTAGGGCCGCCGCTTGTCGGCGGGCCGTTGTGCGCAGGCGGCCCGGCCCGCCGACAAGCGGCGGCCCTACACGCGATTGCAAAGCAGGCACCGGGCAATTGACGGAGGACGCGGAGGATCATCGGAATGGTTGGGGGCGGACGATCGCCAGGGTTGGAAGGTTTGTGGATGAATGCGCAGACGACAAGGGCGGGGTCACTCGACCCCGCCCGTGGTAACCAGACCCCAAGGAAGCCGGCTTAGAAGCTGAAGGTATTCGTCACGAACCATTCCTGCACGGGGGCGACGCGGGCCGCGGCCCAGGTCTTGCCGTCGGGCTGGACCGAGATGGGAATCAGCTTGTCGTCCTGCAGGGCGTTCTGAACGTTCAACTGGATCTTCCAATCGACCTTCTTGGTGAGCTTGCGCTGATAGCTGACCCACAGGTCGAGGGCGTCCTCCGCCGGACCATAGTAAGGCTTGGTCAGGTCGAAGCTCGCCTGGCCGTTGGTGCCGGGGATGACCGGGTAGCCGATGACCACCTTGTCCTGCCAGCGGTAGCTCGCGCCGACGCCGATGCCTTTCAGCATGCCGTGGGTGAACGAATAGTTGCTCACCACGTTGTAGCGCCACTTGCGCAACTCCGAGGCCGCGGCGCCGGATTGCAGCTTCATCAGCGTGTACTGGCCCCGCCAGCTGCTCCAGTTGATGCGCAGCTGGTTCGCGGCGGAGTAGTCGGAATTGAACCGGATCATGTCACCGGCCACGCCGGCCATCTGGGTGTCGAAGTAGGCGACCAGTTCATCGAGCACGGGGCCGCCGACGTTGGTGCGGACGGCCGTGGTCTTGGAGGCGTTGAACGCGATCCGCCAGTTGGGCGTCGGGTTCGCGGTGAACTCGAACTCGTAGCCTTTCGACTGGGTGTCCGCGGTCACCGCGAAGCCCTGAAGATTGGGCGCGGTGCGATAGTCATACACGCTCGCCGGGTCCGGCTGGATGGGGTTGGCCGCATATTGGCTGCGGGTTTGCAGCGCCGCCGGCGTCGTCGGGCCCACGCCCCAGTTCCACGCCGAGAAGTAGCCCTTGGCCGCGAGCCATTTTTGGATTTCGTTGATGGCGGCGATCGACGCATCGCGGTGCGCATCGGCTTCCGCCTGCGTTTCCAAATGGGAGCCCGCGGGCCCGGTCGCGAGCTGGCCCGAAGCGACCGGCCGGCCGTTTGCATCCACCCAGGCCGGATCCCATTGGTAGCGCGTGCCGGTGAAGTTGGCATTTTGCGGCTGGCCACCCGTGGACCAGGCGTAGGCCGACATGTAGTAGACCTTGATGTTGCGCCAGTTCATGGCGTCCTTGATCGTGTTGGTGATGCCGCTGAAATCGAGCTGGGTGTTGGCGCCCACGAGGGCGGTCTCGTATTTCACGGCGCGGAAGGAATACTTCCCGTCCTTGGTGGAGAGCAGGACGCCGTAATCCTTCGTCGTGCCGGTCGGATTGGCGATCGGGGTGCCGTAGATGTCGCGGCGCGTATCCGTGACCTGGAAGTTGTTCGACTTGTTGTAGGAGAGGCTGACGTTGAGCGGCAGGTAGTCCTTCTCGAGGAGTTTGTTCAGGTGCACCACGACTCCGCCCGACGTGGAGTGGTCCTTGAAGACCTGGTTGACCGGGTAGGTGTCGGGCAGCTTGTAGACCGAGGGGTCCATGTTCAGCGCACCGCGGTTGGCGGCGACCGATTGCGCGGTCACGCCCTTGCCCGCGACCTCGTCGTAGCGCCAGCCGAGCGTCGGCACCACGGCGTCATTCCACAGGAAGCCCTGCCAGGAACCCGCATAGGATTTCGTTTTCCGCATCGATTGGGCGGCGCCCGTGAGGAGGCTCAGGTCCCGGCCGTTGTCGTAGCTCATCGGGTTCATCGTGATCCGGTTGTTCCAGCCGATGTAGTTGGCGGGATTCGAGACCTGCGTGAGCTGGACCGGGGTGCCCGTGCCGGTCGGGAACGGGATGCCGTTGAAAATCGGGGCGAGGGCCGCCGGCACGTTCCACGGGTCGCTGAAATTGACGCCGGTCGGATTGAGCCAGGTGGAGTCGAACGCGTAGAGATTGCTGCTCCCGATCTTGAGCGGCTGCGCGATGCCCGAGATGTTGGCCCCGCTGGCCGAATTCGCGGCCGCCAGCGACGAACCGAGATAGATGACCGTCACGGGAGGAAGATTGGTGATGCCATCGGTGGCGCCCTGCAGCTTGTAGCGGGACCACGCCTCGTCGTTGGCATACATGTTCCACCGGCGAGTCTCGGTGAAATATTTCTCGTCGCTGTACACCCCGGTGAAGCGGTGCTTGCCGAGGAGCTTTTCCAGGAAGCTGTTCTTTTGCAGGAAATCGGCCGCCCGGAGCTCGCCATACAGCGAGGCACGGAAGGTCTCGCGATCGCTCTTGTAGGAATTGCCGTTGCCCGGGCCGCCCACGATGTAAGGCCGGCCGTAGTTCGGGTTGGCCGTCAGGTCCTGGAAATTCCGCAGGACATCGATGTTGATGGCCGGGTTGCCGAGCAGGGATTCGCCGCCGCGCGAATATTTCTGGCGGTCATAGCTCAGCTGCACGCCGAGGCGGTCGTTGAACGCGGTCTGGGTGAAATCCAGGTTGGTGGCATCCCACTTCTCGAACTCCGACTTCGTCGGGCCGTCGATCAGGTTGTTGTAGAAATCGAAGACCGTGGGATCCTGCAGCGTGGCCGCGCGATACTGGCCGTACTGCGAGTTCGGCAGGTTCGCGTTGATGGCGTAGGCATTGAGGCTGTTGAGACCGTAGAACATGGTCGCATAGCGCTGGCCGACGAGGTTGACGCCCGCGCCCTGCGGAACGCCGGCCGCATTGCGCGCGCCGGTGTTGATGTATCCGCCGTAGATCCGCATGAGCTGGCCGGTGACGCCATCCTGGAACCAGATCGGCTGCTGCTGGTTGGCGATGCTGTCGCCGGCGAGCCACGGACTGGTGTTGCCCGGTGCCGAGCCGATCTCATAGGCGTTGTTGACGCTCAGCTTGCCCGCGCCGCCGTTCAGGCTGGTTGCGTCCACCCCGCGAAACCACGGCGTGATGCTGTCCTGCGGCGGCACGATGCGCGGCCGGTTGGCCTTGATGTCACCGTTCTCGAACTTCGCCTTGATGCTGGTGCGGAAGGAGCGGTCCTTGAAAAGCTGCGGCTCGAACCGGATCGCGGCGTAGAAGCGCTTGTCGTCCTGGAAGGCCTGTTTCTGCTCGTACTTCTGCTCGTTCCACAGGCCATCCAGGCGGATCGCCAGCACGCCCTTGATGAGTTCCTGGTTCACATCGAGGCTGCCGCGGAGGCTGCCGTAGGAACCGGCGCGGAATTGAAATTCACCCTTGTTGCGGAACTCCGCCTGCCGCGTGGACGCGTTGACGATGCCCGCGGGGCTGCCCAGGCCGAAGAGGATCGAGTTCGGCCCGCGCTGGATGTCGACGCGGTCCACGATGTAGGAATCCCACGGGATGTCCGAGACGAAGAAATCGCGGGTCGTGTCGGCGGAGGCCAGGCCGCGCACGCGCTGCGCCCCGCCCGGCGCGCGCAGGTTGCCGTTGTCCGTGCCCTCGTTCACGCTGGTGGCATTGCCCAGGCCGGCATAGGTGCCACGCGTGCCGGCGACTTCCGCGTTGGGCGTGTACTGGAGCAGGCTGCCGTTGTCGGTCGCGCCGATGTCCTGCATGAATTCCTTGGTCACGACCGTGATGGCGCCGCCGACGTCCTTCAGGTCGGTGCGAATGCGCGTGCCGGCGAGGGTCTCCGTGGCCCGGTAACCCGTGTCCTTCGTGGCGGTCACCTCGAACGGCGAAAGCTGGACGGTTTCGTCGTCCTCCAGGCGGTTCACCACCGGGACAGGCTCGCTGCGGGCAGCCGGCCGGGCCGGCGCCGGGGCGGCGGTTTGCGCGGACAACGGCCACGCGCCAGCCAGCAAGGCCAGCGCGGTCAGGGAATTTCTTACGTTATTCATGGTCGGGGTTAGGGTAAGACGGGACACGACACAGGCGCGGCCGGAAGGCGTGCGGGGGTCATGCACATAAGACAAGGGGCGGTGGGGTGGAACGGCCATGGGGGGTAGCCGGCAAAGCGAGACAACAAAAGCGCGCAGGGGAAATCAAAAGGCGGGTAAGTCTAACATTAGTGCAATCACGCATTCGGCACCACGGAAAACACCCCGGCCTTTTACCCGGCCCCCGCCGCGACCGGAAAAACCCGCGCGTTGAATCGTGACGATGCCTAACGCCTTGTCTCCGGTTTTTATTTCGTGTCTGTTCGCGTCCTCCTGCGGGCCCCACCGCATCCCGCCTCCTTCTTTTTGTAATCCCACCATGAGTCTCTTCATCGGCATCGACAGCGGCACGCAAAGCACGAAGGCCGTCGCGCTCGACCTCGACACCGGCCGCCTCGTCGCCGAGGCGCGTGCACCGCACACCCTCATCACCGGCCTGCCCGCCGGGCACATGGAACAGCATCCGGCGGAATGGGCCGCCGCGCTCGACCAGACCATCGGTGCCGTCGCCGCGAAGATCGACCGCGCCCGCGTGCGCGGCATCGGCGTGTCCGGCCAGCAGCACGGCTTCGTCCCGCTCGCGGCCGATGGCTCCGTCATCCGCCCCGCGAAACTCTGGTGCGACACCAGCACCACCGCGGAATGCGCCTTGCTCACGAAGAAGCTCGGCGGCATGGCCGCGGTCATCCGCACGACCGGCCTGCCATTCCTGCCGGGCTACACGGCGCCCAAGATCCTCTGGCTGAAGCGGCACGAGCCGGCGAATTTCAAACGGCTGCGCCATGTGCTCCTGCCGCACGATTACCTGAACTACCATCTCACCGGGAATTATTTCATGGAGCACGGCGACGCCTCGGGCACCGCGCTCATGGATGTGCGCAAGCGCACGTGGTCCGCCAGGGTCATGCGCGCGATCGACCGGAATCTCGCGGACTGGCTGCCACCGCTTTCCACCTCCCATGAAGCCGCCGGCACGTTGCGGCCGGAGCTCGCCGCGAAGTACGGATTTTCCGCCGACGTCGTCGTCAGCGCGGGCGGCGGCGACAACATGATGGGCGCGATCGGCACCGGCAACGTGGCCCCGGGTGTCGTCAGCGCCAGCTTCGGCACCAGTGGAACGATCTACGCGCACAGCGCAAAGCCCGTGGTCGACCCGCACGGCGAGATCGCCGCGTTCTGTTCGTCCACCGGCGGCTGGCTGCCGCTGCTGTGCACGATGAACGTCACGCTCGTCACCGAACAATTCCGCCAGCTCTTCGGCTGGGACCACGCCGCGCTCGATCACGCGGTGGCCGGCGCGCCCCCGGGCGCGGGCGGTCTTGCCCTCCTGCCCTATTTCGACGGCGAGCGCACGCCCAACCTGCCGCGCGGCACCGGCGTGCTCGCCGGACTGAACCGCACGTCACTGACGCCCGGTGGTCTCGCCCGCGCCGCGATGGAGGGCGTCACGCTCAACATGAACCACGGCCTGCGTCGCCTGGTCGCGCTCGGCATCAAGCCGCGCGAGATCCGCGTCACGGGCGGCGGCGCCCGTTCGGCGGTGTGGCGGCAACTCATGGCGGACATTTTCGGCGTCCCGGTCGTGGCGATGGTCGAGGACGAGGGCGCGGCGCTCGGTGGCGCGCTGCAGGCCGCGTGGTGCGTGGCGCGGCGCGAAGGCCGGAAAACAAAACTCACGGAGTTCACTGGCCGCGCGGTGGCGATGGATGAGGCAACCCGTTGCACGCCGCAGGCGAAAAACCGCGCGCTGTATCGTGAGCTGCAGGCGAAGCACGACGAACTCAGCCGGACGATGCGGCCGTGGTTCGATCGCACTTGAACCGTGGAGGGCCCAGCTCTCGCTGGGCCGGCGTTCGCGGACAATAGCACGTTCGCGGCCCAGCGGGAGCTGGGCCCTCCACTTGTAACTGGATCCCCTCTCAAGAGGGGTGGCCGCAGGGCCGGGGTGTGGGTGATAACGCGCCTTGCTGGAGGGTCGGTCTCCCGACCGACCTTGAATCGGATGAGGCGGCCCAACTCGCGTTGTTCGCCTGAAGGCCGGTTGGGAAACCGGCCCTCCAAAAAGAAAGATCCAGTCGAAGCTGGACCCTCGACATGGTTGGTCAGAATCCCGACCCGTCCGCCTTCGTGCCGCAGAACGAGACCTCGATGCCGAGTTGCGCGGCGAGCGAGGCTTTCGTGTAGGCGGCGAGATCGGCGGCGGCGGCGTTGTTGGCGTAGGCGACCTGGATGTGGTTCGCCTGGTGACGCGCCATCATGAGATCGCGATCCACGCCATACGTCACCGCATGCATGATCGGCCACTGCACGGTCGTCTCCTTCCACCGGCGCTCGGTCTCGGCGCGCGGCAACGCGATCGCCTTCGCCCGGCCGATGTCCATCTTGAGCTTGCCGTCCTGCACGAAGACCCGGCTCCAGACGATCTCGCCGGGCTTCGCAATGCCGCGGAGCGAACCGCCGCCGAGCCGGAAATACATCGGGGGCTGACGCAAGGAATCCGAACCCGCCCAGCCGTCGACGTGATGGTCGGCCGGCGCGCTGCCGGAGATCAGGAAAACCCAGACGTAATCCTTCGTGGTCCCGGACCGGTCCCAATCACCCCAACGCAGGTCGTGGAGCGTGTTGGCCACCGGCTGGCCAAGCGCGCCGTGGACACGGTTGGTGAAGAGGCCGTCGAGACCGGCGCATTCGTCGACCTCGTTGAAATGCACGATCGGCTGACCCGGACGGATCACCTTGCCCGCGGCGTTCTTCACCGGCGGACGGTCCGTGGAGTTGAGCGTACCCTCGACCAGGTCGGAGGCCGGGAGGAGATCCTTCAAACCCTGCTGGTACTGGATGCCGATCGATTCGCAGCCGAACTCGTCGGCGATGCGGCAGGCGGCGATGTACGTTTTGCACTGCAGGAGGACCTGCGCCTTCGTGAGCTCGGTCTGCTCGTCCTTGCCGAAGTGGAAAGTGAAACCTTTCTTGATGTACCAGTCGAAAACCGCCTCCGCCTCGGCGTCCGTGACCTGGGTGGCGCCATAATAGAGCGCCGACTGCGAGAGCCGCTCTTTGCAGACGCCTACATTATAGAGGAGGTCGTCGGGGATGATGGCGTTATACATGCCCATGCAGCCCTCGTCGAAGATGCCCATGATGGACTTCTTCACGCGCAGGTCCTTCGCGATGCGGCCCGCGACCGCGGTCGCCTTCGCCGGCACCCGGGCCTTGGCGAAAGCCCGCACGTGCGGCGTACGATGCGTGGTCACCCCCGTCTTCAGCCAGCGCGCCAGGCTCGTCAGGAAATACTCGTCGTCGAAATTATCGCTCCAGAGCGTGGAATACTTCACGCCGGCTTTCGTGAGCGAGCCGTTGAGATTGAGCATGCCAACCAGGCCCGGCCACTGGCCGCTCCAGTTGGCGACGGTGAGAATCGGTCCGCGGTGGCTCATGAGGCCCGCGAGCAGGTGGTGCGAATATTGCCAGACAGCCTCGGCCACGATGAGCGGCGCCTTCGGATCGAGCTTCGCGAACACCGCGAGCCCCTCCTTCTGCGAGGAAATAAAGCCGTGTTTGACGGCGGGTTTGTACGGATGGGCGCGGGCGAGCTTGTAACCCTGGGCCGCCACGGCGGCCGCGAGTTGCTTTTCCATGGCCGCCTGGGCGGGCCAGCACACTTGGTTGGCCGACTGGCGGAGGTCGCCATTGGCCACGAGCAGGACAGTCTTCGAGGAGAGAGGCATGGTTGGGGGAGTGGGACCGCAACGTCCCGCCAATCCGCCCCGGACGCGAGCCGATTGGGATGCCGCTGCTTTCAAAAGAATGGATATAATTTCCAGATCGGTCACCCTGGCGCCATGTCGCGACACCGGTCCACCCCCTCGCCGTCCACCCTGCTTTCCCCGCAGGTCAGCGAAACGGCCTACTTCTTCCTGAACCTCGCCCCGGCCGGCCGGGTTCACTGCGAAGTCAGCGCCGGCGGCCGCGAACATTGCAATCCGGACTACGTCGTCCGCCGGCGGAAATACGGCTATACCGTGATCGAATGCGTGGTGGAAGGCGCCGGCAGCGTGGTGCTCGACGGGACAAAATTTCCCCTCGGACCCGGCTCGATCTTTGCCTATCGGCCCGACACCGCCTGTGAAATCCACACCGACCCGGTGCGGCGGCTGGTGAAGTATTTCATCTGTTTGTCCGGCCGCGGCGCCCCGGCGCGCCTGGCCCGCGCCGGTCTCGCACCCGGCACCGCGGTGCAGTTGCCGACGCACGTCGAGGTCCAGTCGATTTTCGCCCAGCTGGTCCGCGAGGGCCAGGCCCGCACACGGTTCTCCGCGCAAGCCTGCGCGCTGCTGCTGCAGCTGCTGCTGTTGAAGATACAGGAAACGCTCGTGCGCCGGCCGCCCGGCCGCGCGCAGCCCGGTTTCGAAAAGTTCTCGCGACTGAAGCAGCTGATCGATGCAGAAGCGGCCGGACTGGCGACCCTGCAGGACATCGCCCGGCGGACCGGCGTGCCGTCCGTCACGGCCTGCAAACTCTTTCAGCAGCACCTGGGACTGAGTCCGTTCCGCTACCTCATGCGCCGGAAGATGGAAATCGCCGCCGAACTCCTCGTCCAGGGCGGCGTGCTCGTGAAGGAGACCGCCGCGCGCGTCGGGTTCAGCGACCCCTATCATTTTTCCCGCCGCTTCAAACTGGCCTACGGCGTCGCCCCCACCGGCCTGCGCACCGCGTCCTCCAAACCGTAGGCGGGGCCTTAAGCCCCGATGCCGCGCCGGGTCGTCAGGCCGACCGCCCCGGTTCCGGCAGCGGCTTGATCCAGAGGACGATGAACACTGACAACAAAGCGACGCCGGCGAAGGCGCCGAAGATCAGGTCGAGGGGCACGTGGCGGTCGCGCAGAAACCCGAAGCCCCAGTCGCCGAAGCCGCCGCAACTGATGCTCACGAGATTCATGATGCCGTAACCGGTCGCGCGCCATTCCGGCCGCGCGATCTGGGAAAGAATCGGCATGTTGTTGCAGTCGAAGAAACCCCAGCCGAGGCCGAAGACGATCAAACCCGCGATGGCGATGCCCAGGGTCGGAGCGTGCCCGACGCCAAAGAGGGCCGGCAGGAACAGCACCATGCCGATGGCGCTGGTGAAAATACGCCCACGCAACGTGCGCTTCATCCAGCGATCGGCGAGGAACCCGCCACCGAGCACGCCCACGATTGCAGCCAGTTGCACATAAAGAATCGCGCTCACCCCCGCCTTGCCCTGACCGAGATGGAACTTCTCGCGCAAGATCTCCGGCATCCAATCCCGGACCACCCAGCCCGCGATGGCCGGCAGCGTGAAGTAGAACACGAGCAGGATGAAGTTGCGGTTGGTTAGCAACCCGCGCACGACACCCGCCGTCGGCGGAGCCGCTTTAACCACTCCTTCCCCTGGGGCAGGTGTCGTACGCTTCGGATCGCGCAAGACCGCGAGCAGCGGCAGCGCGTAGATAACCCCGATCATGCCACACGTCGAAAAGGCCCAGCGCCAGCCCAAGTCCGGCGAATCTGCCGCATAGCCCGCGAAACCGCCCAGGATCTGGCCCACATAAATGCCCGTCTGGTGCACGCCGATCGCCCGCGACTTCGTGCCGCCGAAGTGAAACTCAGAAATCAATGCGAGTGCCGCGGGCATATAGAACGCCTCGCTGACGCCCATCACTGCGCGCGCCGCGACCAGCTCGTTGAACGAGGTCACGTGACCCGTCCACCACGTGACGAGCGACCACAGGAAAAGGCTGCCGCAGATAACCCAGCGTTTGCTGAAGCGATCGGCCACGTATCCGCCGAACGGACTGAGCGCCGCATATGTCCACTTGAAACAGCCCAGCACGAAGCCCCAGTCGGCCCGGTTCGCGATGCTCGGGATGTCCGCAACCATCGACGCCTTCATCGTCCCCAGCATCTGCCGGTCAAGGTAGTTGAGCACCGCCACCGGCACCAGCAGCCCGACGATCAGCCACGCGTAGCGCTGGGGGGTGTTTTCAGCAGACGAGGCGACGGTCATATCGAACAACGTATCAAGCGGTCGCCGTCGGAACCAAGTCCCAAGAGCGGAAGGCTTCGCCCAACTCGGTCACGATCTCCCGATAAAGCCGGGCCGACGCCGGGGAAACCATGGCCTTGGGCGCTCCCGTCGCGAGGCCGCGCGCTTCCATCCCGGCGGCCACGTTGAGCGGAAAAGTCAGGCGGTCGATCACCTTGCCGATCTGTTGCAGGCGCTCAAAGGCCGGGCTGGTCTGACCCGGGGCGCCCTCGCGACATACGCGATAGAGATGCACCATGAGTTCCGGCGCGATGTTCACCAGGCCGCCGATGCAACCATCGGCGCCGAGGCCAAACACTTCCGGGAGCCGGGTGTCCGCGCCCGAAAAGACGGAGAACCGCTTTTCCCGGGCGAGGGCGATAAGCGGCTGGTGATACGCAAACTCGCCGCCACTCTGCTTGATGCCCGCCATCGAGGCGCGATCCGCGAAGGCCGCGACCGTCTCGAGATTGATGCGCGTGCCCGTGAGCTCGGGGAAATTATAGAGGAAGGTCGGAAGGCCGGAGCTGTCCGCTGCATGCAGGAAGTGCGCGAGCAGATCGTCCTGCGTGGAGGGAAAGAAACCCGGCGGCATGATCGTCACCGCCGGCAGGCCGAGCTGGCGCGCGAACCGGCCGAGTTCGGCGACAACCTTCGGGCGGATATCGCTGATGTTGGCGATCACCGGCAGCGGCGCCGCCAGTTCGGCGATCAGCGCCAGCGCGGATTTGCGCTGCTCGAGATCAAGCTGGGGGAACTCGCCGGTGCTGCCGAGGGCAAGCACGCCGTTGATGCCGGCCGCCTTGAGGAACTCAAGGTTGCGGGCGAGTTCAACCCGCAGCAACTGGCCGGAGGCGTCGGTCGGCAGCCAGAGGGCGGCCAAAATTCCTTTGCGAGGAACGGAGATGGGCATGTGGGTGGGGGAGTTATTTTTTTGCCGGATTCGGCAGGATATAGAGGAAGCCGTCCTCGGCGCCGACCAGCAGGTCGTGGTGGCCGGTGCCGGTGAGATCGATGGTCGTGGGCTTGGTCGCGTGGCCGCCGATGACGAGCGGCGTGATCGGGCCCTCGTCATGGAACGTCCAGCGTCCCTGGGCATCGCGACCGGTGCCGCGGAGAAAATTGACGTTCTTGCTGTTGACGATCAGGTCGAGCACGCCATCGCCGTCCCAGTCCGTGATGCAAAAGGTGCGGCGCCCGCTTTTCCCGATGGGGTTGGCGTTGAGACGCAGCGGGCCCGTCTCCTTGTTCTGCGCGACACCATTGGCATCGAACGAGGAGGTCCCCTCGCCCACGAAGACGCGCTGGGGCGGCAGCAGCTCCAACTGCCCATCCGGTCGCTTGCGGCGCTCGAACAGCGCCAGATAGCCTTCCCGATCCAGCATGACGAGGTCCGTGAGGCCGTCCCGGTTCCAATCGAGGGCGTACGGCGTCGTGCGCCATTGGGTGACCAATTCGCGCCCAACGGGGTTCCACCACGTCCAGGCGGGCTTGGGTGTCGGACCGTTCCACGCCACCTCCACCGGCTGGCCGGCGGCGAGGCGCGGCGCGGAACGCGTGCCGATGTTTTTATACCAGACGATTTTTCCCCAAATGCCGTTGGTGATGATGTCGGGCAGGCCGTCGCCATCCCAATCCGCCACACTCAGGATTGAATAACCCCACTTCACTTCCGCGGGTCCCTGGATCGAACCATTGGGCTCGGCCTGTTCCCGGATGAGCTTGCCGGCGGCCGCCAGGTAAACGGGGGCGGCCCATTTCGCGGGCGAGCCGCCGAGATTTTCGATGAAGGCAATGTAGCCGGCGGAGTCACCCGCGATGAGATCGTCGTCGCCATCACCATCCCAATCGATCGCATGGGGCGTGACGAGAGCACCGAACTTCACGTTCTCGGCCTGCTGACGGAAGTAACGCGGAGCCAGGAATTGCGGCAGGCCGCCAACCACCTTGCCGGTGTTCTCGATGAACGCGATGCGGCCGTCCTCATCGCCCACCACCAGGTCCAGGTCCCCGTCGCCATCAAAGTCGCACGCCGTGGGCGTGATCATGCACAAATCCATTTTCAACGGCTGCCCGGCCACGGTCAGCCGGCGGCCGGCCGCATACCTGGGCGCCGTGCGCGTGCCGGTGTTTTCGAAGTAGGTGAAGCCATCGAGAAACTCGCCGCAGATCAGGTCCAGGTCGCCGTCGCCGTCGAAGTCGGCGAAATTCGGCGAGGGCATGCCGAACACATCCACGGGCTGCCCGTCGGCGGTGAGCACCTTTTGCGGTGCGCCGTACACGGGCTGCGCATCCGTGCCGGAGTTCCTCAGCAGATAGACGTACCCGTGCAGGGGGCCGTTTTTCCAACGGCCCTGCGCATCCCAAGCGTCGTCCCACCCGTAGTCGCCCCAGTAGTCGATGCCGACAGTGACGTCCTGCACGCCGTCACCGTCAAAATCGACAAACTTCCACTGGTTGGCGCGGATCCGGCCCTCCCCGGGGTGGATTTTGTCGGGATCGCCCAGCGTCACCGGCTGCGTGAAGCCCTTGGTGAGGAAATCCGGATGCGCCTGCCCCGTGGTCGTGACGACGGGCCGGCCGTTCACAGAGGAAAGCTGCGGCGAGGGCAGGCTGTCGCCCACGATTTTGCTCGGCGCGAACAACGGCAGCTTGGTGACCGGGTCGACCTGGCCCGTGTTGAGAAAAACATGGATGCCATTGGTCGGCTTGCCCGTGCACACGACAACGAGATCCATCAAGCCGTCCTGGTTGTAGTCCATCGGCAGCGGCCAGCCCCACAGGCCCACCCCGAGGTCGGTCACCAGACCCGGATGGTTGTAGGCGAGCTTCGGAAGAGACCGGCTGCCGCTGGCCGCCTCCGTCACGAGGCCCTGCGTATCCGCCCGACGCGACTTGGGCTTGCCGTCCGCGGCGAAAATCGCCGTGGCCAGCGCTGCCGAGAGCAAAGCAGGGAAAACTTTTTTCATGATGGGTGAATTCAATCCTTCGTGTCGGTGAGGGCGGCGCGGGTTTTCCACCAGACCGTCCCCTCGAGGAGGCGCTTGTCCATGACCGTGGCGGGCGGCAGGGTTTTGTCCCAGGCCGCGAACTCGGCGACCATCTGCCGGAGCTTTTCCGGGTGGGCCGCGGCCAGATCCTTTGCCTCGGCGACGTCCGTGACGACATTGTACAATTCCCAGGCCGGGTTTTTGTTGGGACCGAAGCCGCATTGCAGGATCTTCCAATCGCCCGAGCGCAGCGCGCACATGTACGGGCCGTAGCGCCAGAAGAGCCGGCGGTCCGGGGCCACGTTCCTTTCCTTCCCCTGCAGGAACGGCAGGAGATTCACGCCGTCGAGCGGCTGCTTCAGGTCCACCTGCGCATTCGTCGCCGCCAGGATGGTCGGCAGGATGTCGAGCGCGGTGATTACCGCGGTGTTCTCCGCGCGCGGTTTCACGTGTCCGCCCGTCCACTGGAAAAGGAACGGCGTGCGGATGCCGCCCTCGTAGATCTCGTACTTGCCCCCGCGCAGGGGGGCATTGTCGCTGTAATTCTGCGGCGCGCCGCCGTTGTCGCTGAGGAAGAAGATGAGCGTGTTCTCTTCGAGCCCTTTTTCGCGGAGCGTGGCCAGCACGCGCCCGATGTTGTCGTCCATCGCGGCGGCCATGGCGGCGTAAATCCGCCGGCCCTCGTCCTTGATGTGACTGAAGCGCGCCAGGTAGCTGGCCGGTGCCTGCATCGGCGTATGCACCGCGTTGAAGGCCAGGTAGAGGAAGAAGGGCTGCGTGGCGTGCCGGTTGATGAAGCTGACCGCCTCGTCGCCGAAACCGTCCGTCAGGTACGCGGGCTTCTCGATCTCGGTGTTATTGCGCCAGAACTTCCCCGAGCCGGGGTAATAGGGGGTGTTGCCGTTGAGGAAACCGTAGAACTCGTCGAACCCGCGAACATTCGGCCGGAACTCGGGCTGCGCGCCGAGGTGCCATTTCCCGATGATGCCGGTGACGTAGCCGTTCTGCTGGAGCATCTGGCCCAGGTTCACTTCACTGGCCGGCACGCCGATGGCATCATTGCCGAGCGTCTGCATGCCGAAGCGCTGCTGGTAACGGCCGGTCAGCATGCCCATGCGGCTGGGCATGCAGACGGGCGCGGAGATGTAGGCCTGGGCAAAATTCACGCCCCGGCGCGTGAGCGCATCGATGTGCGGCGTGACGATATCCGGGCTGCCTTGGAAACCGAGGTCGGCGAAGCCGAGGTCATCCGCCATGATGATCAACACATTCGGCCGCGTCGGCGGGGTGGCGGCGAACACGCTGCTGACGAGACCCAGCAGGACAGGCAGAACGCGGAAAAAATTACGGGAATGCATCATGGGAATATCCTCACCGGCCAGGCAGGCGCGCACCGCTTTCCTTGAGATAGGCGTCGAGTGCCGCGCGGAGCTTGGCGGCCTTCTTGGGCTTGTCCTTGCTGATGTCGTGCTGCTCGCCGAGATCGTCGGGCAGGTAGTAAAGCTCGTCCGTGTTCTTGTCGTAGAAATGCACGAGCGTGTAGTCACCGAGACGGATGGCGGACTGCGGGCGGGTCTGGCTGATCCGGAAATCGTTGATGCCGATGTCGGGCTTGGCCGCGTCATACTCCTTCTCCGGATGATAATACGGGAAGTGCCACACCATCGGCTGGGTGCGCTTCACTTCCTGGCCGCCTTTAAGGAGCGACACGATACTGACGCCGTCCATGGGCACGCCCGCGGGCGGGGTCGTGCCGGCAATCTCGGCGAAGGTCGGCATCAGGTCGCTGCCGATGATGGGCGTGGCGCACGTGGAGCCGGCGGCCACCTTGCCCGGCCAGCGGACGATCATGGGCACGCGGATGCCGCCCTCGTAGACGTTCCATTTGCTGCCGCGAAGCGGGCCGTTGGCGGAAAACTTCGGATTGCCGCCGTTGTCGGACATGAAGATCACGAGCGTATTCTCGCGCAGTCCCAGCTCATCCAGGGCGGTGAGCACCTGGCCGACGAGATGGTCAAGTGTCTCGACCATGGCCGCGTACACGGCGCGCGACGGATCGGCGCCCGGGGGAAGCGCGGCCTGGTATTTTTCGGCGAGCCACATGGCGCGCGTGCGGACGGGCTCGTGCACGAAGTATTCGCCGAGGTGCAGGAAGAAGCGCTCGTCGCGATGGCGGCGGATGAAGCCGATGGCCTTTTCGGTGAGCGCATCCTGGCCGTACTCGCCCGGCGCAAGCTTCGGCGGAGGCGGCGCGCCCTTCACCTCGGCATACGGGTGGAGGCCGAATTCCTGGTCGCCCTCGGCGAAACCCTGCTGGAGCGGGCCGTGCGTGGTGGACCAGCCGAGATAACGTCCGTTGTGCTGGCTGATGTGCCACTTGCCGTAGAGCCCGGTCTTGTAACCCGCGGGCCCGAGCACCTCCGCCGTGGTGACTTCCTCCAACGGCAGGTTGAGCGGATAAGGCGGCGCGGACAGCTCGTGGCTATCGACCGCAGTGCCGGGCTCCTTGGTCACGAACTCGAAACCAAGGCGGGCGGGCGACTTGCCGGTGAGGATGGAAGCGCGCGACGCCGAGCAGATCGGCGCCGACGCATAGGCCGTGGTGAAGCGCATGCCGTCACGCGCGAGTCGATCGAGGTTCGGCGTCCGATGCCATTCGCTCCCGTAGCAGGCGAGATCCCGCCAGCCCAGGTCGTCCGCGAGGATGAAGACAATGTTCGGGCGGTCGGAGGTGGCCTTGTCGGCACCCCAGGCGGGAGCCTGCAAGGCGGCGCCGAGGAATAGAAGCGGGATGAGGGTGGAGGATCGCATGGCGGACGGAGTTGGAGGTTGGCGGACGTGGCGCGTCAGAAACGGCCGCTGATGCCGAAGGTCAGCGCCTGGCCGGTGTAGATCAGGCGCTGCGTGCGGCTTTTGTCGCCGATATACAGGGCCTGGGGTTCGTTGAAGGCATTGCTGAGGTCGCAGAAGATCTTCACCTGCGGGCGCAAGTCGTAGTAAGCGCCGATGTTCACGATCGTGCGGCTCAGGCGATAGATGCGGCGATGCTGCGCGGTCGCGTCATTGTTGAGATAATCGCCGGTATAATTGGCGAGCACACTCAGGCCAAAGCGGCGGTAATCGTAATTCAGGCCGGCGTTGCCGGTTTTCGGGATGAAGCCCGAAACGTCCTTGTCGGACACGACCGCACTGCCGCCGAAGTCGCCCTTGGTTTTCAGAAACGTGTAGTTCGCGGAAACGCTCAAGCCGCGCAGGGCGCCGGGGAGGAACGTGAGCTGCTGGCGGTAGTCGAGCTCGATGCCGCGGACCTTGGCGGTGCCGGTGTTGCTGCTGCTGCGCAGGGTGTAACCCGAATAGCTGCCGTCGAAACCGTTGTCGGCGCCCGCCCCAATCGTGCCGAGGTCCACCGTGCGAATGTAGTCGTTGATGTCCTTGGTGAAGAGCCCGACCGAAACGACACCCGCGGGGCGGATATAATACTGCAGCGTCAAATCCACGTTCTTCGCGTACTGCGGCCCGAGCGCGGGGTTGCCCACGGTCACCGTCTGCGCGGTGTCGTCGATTGAGGCCGACGGCATCAGGTTGGTGAAGTTCGGGCGGCCGAACGAGGTGGACCAGCTGGCCTGGGCGCGCAGACGGTCGGTGAAGTCATAGGTGAAGTGAATGCTCGGGAACGAGCGCGTGTACGAACCCCTGTTCGTCACGGGATGGTTCCAATCGTGCTCGGCGCGGGCGGCGGCGTCGGGAATCTGGGCGGCGGTGGCCGGCGTCACGCGGACGTACCCGAAGCCGCTGACATTGGTCCGCTCCGTGCGGACGCCGCCCACGATGCCGAGCTTGTCAAACTTCACCTGGCCCTGGACGTAGCCGGCGCCAATTTCCTCCGTGGCGTTGCGGGTGGAACTGTAGTGATCGCTGACAAAAAAATATGTGTCCTCCGTCCACAACGCGGAGTTACTGGTGTCCTGGTAGGCAAGCTGCGGGTCGACATAAGGCAGGCGACCGGTGCCGGGGAACGCGTAAACGTTCGGGAAAGTCGCGGTCATCGCCGGGGCGGTCGCGAGGTAGTTCCAGCGGCGGCGTGCGCCGACCTCCGCCACCTGCTGCTCGCGATAGAGCACGCCGAGTTTGATCGAGGCCGGCGCCGCGGTGTTGAAGCGGTAGAGCGCGTTCGCGTTGGCGTGGGTGACCTCGATGTCGCGGTCGTCATTGCGGGTCAGCAACGAGACGCTGTTCCGGTAGTTGGCGATGTCGTAGATGCTCGGGCCGGAGGTCTGGATGAAGAGCGGGTTCTCCGGATCCGCGGTGTCGAGCCGCCAGCCGATATTCGGCACGCGCATCACCAGGTTGCCGCCCGGCTCGTGGCCGAGGTTGGCGTGCGTCTGGCTGTAGCCCGCCTCGTAGTCGATCGTCCAGCGTTCGAGCTCGTGTTCGGCGCCGAGGGTGAGGAGGCGCGTGCGGTTGAGGAAGCGCCGGCGGAAGAGATTGAGCTCGAGCGTCGAGCCGGCGACATTGCGCACCTCGGTAAACGTATCGGTGTAGGTGGGGAGAATGGCGCCCGGGCCGGTGGGCTGGCCGCCCGCGTCGAGGGTCGCGACGGTCTGGTTGGAGAAGGCGCGTGTGGTGTACAGCCGGTCGGAGCGCTCAAAGGCGTCGTTGTAGATCGTATTGAGCGTGAGCCTGGTCCGCTCGGAGAGCCGGTACTCGGCCTTCAGGTTCACGCTCTTCTGCGTGCGGTTGTTGATCTGGTTTTGCGTGCGGAAATCCCAGACATAGGCCGGATCGGTGGCGGTGTTCTGGTAGTCATACTGGATCGAGGACGGGCCGTTGACGTTCTCGCTGTAGAACAGGTTGGCGGCGACGCCGAGGTTGCGGCTGGCGCCGAGGACATCGAAAACCTCCTGGTACGCGAAATTGATGAGCGGGTGGATGGGCTGGTTGCGCCGCGGCTGCGACTGGTCGTAGAACGACGGGGCCCAGCGGGCGCCGACGCTGTAGCTGAAGCGGCGCTTTTCCTTCATGCCAAGGGACGAGCGGGTCTTAAGATTGATGGTGCCGCCCAGCGAGTCGGCGGACTGATCCGGCGTCGCGGCCTTGATGACCTCGAGCTGCTCAAACATGGCGCCGGTGAGGCTGTGGGTCTGGAACTGGCGGTTGAAGCCGCCGACGTTGGCCATGAGGTCGCCGTCGATGTTGACGCGATTGAGCTGCGAGCTGGAGCCGCGGACGATCAGGCCGGTGACATTGCCCTCGTCATCGAGTTGGGAAGCAACGCCGGGCAGGCGGACTGCGAGTTCGCCCGCGCTCATGTTCGGCAGGTTGCCGTAGGCGTCGAGCGCCACGACATTCTTCACGTTGCTGGCGTTGCGCTGCGCGGTGAGCGCGAGGGCGTTGCCCTCGACCTGCCCCTTCACCGAGACCTTCTCGAGCTGGTAGACCTTCGAGCTGAGGTTGAAATCAAGCGTGGTGCTACGGCCGGCGGCAACGTTCACGGCCTGCCGCTCGGGATCCAGGCCGAGGTACGAAACCTCGACTTCCTGCGGACCGGCGGGAACGTCGTTGATGAGGTAGCGACCGGTGTTGTCGGTCAGCACAACGCGGCGAAGCGCGGGGATGCCAACCTTGGCCCCTTGGAGAAGATTGCCGGTGCCATCGCTGGCCACGACGCCGATCACCGTGCCGGTGTCCGGCGGGGTCTGGGCGACAAGCAGCAGCGGAACACTCAAAGGGGCGAGCCAGCGAAGGGCGCTGCGGAAGGCTTGGAGGGGATTCATGGGGTGGATGTGGGGGAGCAGGAAAGACCGGTTCACCATTGCCGCCCTTTGGCGGTGATGAGAGGCGGGGGGATCATGGGTTTTCGGCCTCGGCCTTGCGGCCCTTTTGCCCGGGGAGCAACGCGCGCTTCTCCCACCAGATTTTGCCCTCGAGCAGGCGCGGGTCGACGGCGGAAGCCGGCGGAATCGTCCGGTCCCAGGCTTCGAAAACCGCCGCCAGGCGCGCGACCCGCTCAGGCTGCGTCTTGGCCAGGTCGTGTTGCTCGGAAATGTCGGCGGCAAGATCGTACAGCTCCCAGGCGGGATTCTTGTTCGCGCCCTTGCCAACCTTCACGAGCTTCCAGTCGCCCTCGCGCAACGCGGCCATGTACGGGCCGTAGCGCCAGAAGAGACGGTCGTGCGGCGCCGCCGGCGATTTGCCCGTGAGCAGCGGGAGCAGGCTCACTCCATCCAGTGCGTTGGGGGACGAAGGCCCCTCCCCCGCCGCGGCCAGCACCGTCGGAAAAACATCCAGGGCGCTCGCCAGCTCAGGGCGTTGCTGCCCGGCCGCGACGCCGCCGGCCGGCCAGCGGACGAGGAAAGGCACCCGGAGGCCGCCTTCGTAGAGCTCATACTTGCCGGCACGCAGCGGCCGGTTGTCGCTCCAGTTCTGCGGCGCGCCGCCGTTGTCGCTGAGGAAGATCACCAGGGTGTTGTCCGCCAGGCCGCGATCGCGCAGCGCGGCCAGCACCCGCCCGACATTGTCGTCGAGGGCCGACGTCATCGCGTCATAGATGCGCCGTCCCGGGTCGGTCACGTGCGCAAACCGCGCCTCGTACTGCGGAATGGTCTCCATCGGCACGTGCACGGCGTTGAACGCGAGGTAGAGAAAGAACGGACCGGCCTGGCGATTGATGAACGCCACCGCCTCGTCGCCGAAGGCATCGGTGGTGTGCGCCGGTTTCGCGATGGGCGTGCGGTTGCGATAGAACACCTGGCGCTCGTTGGCGCCGGGCAGATAGGGAATGGCACCGCCGAGGAAACCGTAGAACTCGTCAAAGCCGCGCGTGGTGGGCAGCGAATCGGCCTCGTTGCCCATGTGCCACTTGCCAACGATCGCCGTGGCGTAACCGCGGCGCTTCAGCAACTCGGGCAGCGTCACCTCGGTCGTCGGCAGGCCGCCGCTGGCATTGCCTTCGCCGAGCGTCTGCACGCCAAAGCGCTGCTGGTGGCGCCCGGTGATCAGGCCCATGCGACTCGGCAGGCAGACCGGCGCGCTGACATAGGCGCTGGTGAAGCGGGCGCCGTCACGCGCCAGCGAGTCGATGTGCGGTGTGGGAATTTCCCTGCTCCCCTGGCAGCCCAGATCGGCGTAACCGAGGTCGTCCGCGACGATCACCACGATGTTTGTCCGGGCCGGACCGGCACCGCCTCCCGCGGCGCCAAGACGGGCGCACGGCAGCAAGAGCAGGGCGGCAACGAGCGACCGGAGGATCATGGCGTGGCGGCGGTCGTCCCGGGACGAAACGCGGGATTCGGTTCGGTCGGCACCGGGGCGCCGACGCTCGCGCGCCACCCCGCGAGCTTTGCCTGCAGCTCGTGCGCTTTTTTCGGCTGCGTCGCCGCCAGGTCGTGTTGCTCGCTGATGTCGTCGGCGAGATTGAAGAGTTCGACCGTGTGGTCCTCGAAATACTCGATCAGCTTCCAGTCGCCGGCGCGGATGGCGCCCGACGGGGTGGCCCGCCAGCCCGGCACATGGACATCCTGTTCAAAACCCTTCTGCACGCGGCTCAAGTAAGTGGGGAAATGCCAGTAGAGCGCCTCGCGCGACCAGGTCTGCGCGGAGCCCTCGAGGACCGGACGGAAGCTGACCCCGGCAAGATGCAGCGCGGGGTCCGCCGGGATGCCGGCGTAGTCCAGCAAGGTGGGGAAAAAATCCACGGTGATGACCGGCACCGGGGTGACGGCGCCGGCCGCGATGCGCCCCGGCCAGGCGGCGATCAGCGGCACGCGGATGCCGCCTTCATAAAACATGCCCTTGGCGCCGCGGAGAGGGCGCTGCGCGGTCGCGCCACCGAAACCGCCGTTGTCGGAGTAGAAGATGACGAGCGTGTTGGCCGCCTGCCCGGACTTTTCCAAGGCCGCGAGGAGCCGGCCGATGTTGGTGTCGGCGGTTTCCATCATGGCCGCGTAGACGGCGCGGGTGTGGCCGGTCTTTTTGCCGATCCCCGGGTGCGCGGCGAGCTTCTGCTCGTACTTCCTCAAGAGTTCCGGTTTCGCCTGCAGCGGCGTGTGCACGTCATAGAAGGCCACGTAGGCGAAAAATGGCGTGGAGCGCCGTTGCGCGATGAAATCGATGGCGCGATCGGTGACGAAGTCGCCGAGATGCACGCCGGCCGGGGCGTTTTCCATGCCCGGCATTTTCCAAGGTCCGAAATAACTGCCACCAGGCGGGCCGCCCTCGGCGCCGCCACCTATGTTGATATCAAAGCCCTGTGCGTCGGGTGCGGTGGGTCCGGCGCCGAGGTTCCATTTGCCACCATGGAACGTCGCATAGCCGGCCGCGTGCAGCACCTCGGCCACGGTCGTGAACGAGGCCGGCAATTCCTCGCGGCTCCGGATCCCGACCAGGCGACCGGGCGTGGACTCCCCCCGCTGTTCGACCGTCGGCACGGTGTAGATGCCGTGCTGCGGCGGGTAGAGGCCCGTCATCAGCGAGGCGCGGGTCGGGGTGCAATTGGCCCCGCAGGTATAGGCGGCGGTGAACCGCATCCCCTGCCCCGCGAGCCGGTCGATGTTCGGCGTTTCGTAAAGGTCGCTCCCCAACACGCCCGCGTCCGTCCAGCCCATGTCATCCATCAGGATGAACAGGATGTTGGGCCGCGGGCCCGCGCCCGCCGGAGCCGCGCCCGCCAGGGTGGCGGCGAGGCCGAACAACGCAAAGAGGGCGGGGAGGCGCATGGTTTCAGCCGGCCGGACGGTTTACCACTTCCGCGTGAACGTCACGCGGTAGCTGCGGTTGCCCGTGCTGCGCATGACGAAGATCGGTTCGTCGGTGAAATTCTTCAGGAATAAGTCCACCGAGTTCTTGCCGAAGGTGTAGCGGACGCCCGCGTCGTACTGCGCGAAGTTGTGCTCCACCGGCGTCCGGATGCCGTTGAAGGTGCCGACGAACGGACCGTAGGAATTGACGCCGCCGCGGATTTCAAAGCCCTTGCCCTGCGCATTGCGGAAATCGTAACGCGCGAAGAGGTTGAAGTTCCACTCCGGCACGCGATGGATGAGCTGGTTCACGAGGGCGTTGTTCACCACGCGCAGCTCCTTGCCGTCCATGAACGAGAGGTTGCTGACCACGGAGAAACGCTTGGTGACGTCGCCCACGGCCTGGAATTCCCAGCCCTTGACGGTGGAGTCGGCGAGGCTGGCCACGTTGACGTTGACGAAATTGCCGGAGCCAACGGGCGACTCGACCGGCGTGTTGCCGATCGTGTTGAGATTGCCGTTCAGGGTCTGCTTGAACCAGGCCGCGGTGAGCGAGACGCGGTTGTTGAACAGGTCGGCTTTCGCGCCGAACTCGAGCATTTCGATGCCGGTGCGCCAGACGAGACGTTCGTTGATCTGGGGATCGCCCGCGACGAGGCCGGCGCCGTAGACGTTGCGCTGGCGCTCGGGATCCTGGGCGTCGCTGACGACGCCATAAATGGAGATCGTGCGGTCGCGATTGACGAAGCCGGCGATGCCGTAACGGAAGGAATCCGTGTCGTCGCTCGTCTCGGTGATGGTGCCGTCATCGTCCTTGTTCCAGGAATCCTGCTTGTCGTGGCGCCACGCGGCGCTCAGGAGCAGACGACGGTTCCAGAGGTCAACTTCCTGCTGCACATAATAGCTGAAGTTGTTCACCTTGTCCTCGTCGGTGTCGCTGATGGTCTGGCTCTGGATCATCGTCGCGTCGTTCCAGAAGCCCTCATCCGTGGGGAGCGCCGCGAGGTTGATGCGCCGGTATTGCGGCTGGAGGGTAAAGGCCCGGGTGAAGCTGTTGCCATGTGATTTCCAGTATTCATAACCGACGAGCGTCGTGCTGCGGATCCAGCGCGCGGGGTCGAACTGCAAGTGGAGGTCGCCCTGGAAGGAATCGCGCGCGGAGTCGCCGCCCGCGCCGCCGATGGAGAACGGCAGCCAGACGCCGGTCACGCCATTGAACGTGGTCAGCACCTGTGTCGTCAGGGAGGAGGGCTCGCCGGTGCGGCGCTCGTCATACTCGTAGAAATGCTGGTAACCCTGGCGGTAGTTGACGTGCTCGTTGAACTTGTGGCTGACCGAGGCGATGACGCTGCGGACGCGCTCCCAGTGCACGATGGTCGGGCCGGCCGGGTTGGCGCCAAACGGGATGTTGAGGGCGGAGACGGCGTCGGTGGGCGAACCCCCGAGCACCGGGTCCGCGAAGACGTTGCGGTAATCGCGGGCGTAGAAGCTCGGGCCGGTGCCGATGTTGGAGCCCGGCTCCTCGGCGTTCAGGATCTCGGTGAAGATCGTGAGCTCGGTGTTCGGCGTGAGGTCCCAGCGCAGCGAGGGATAGATCGCCTTCCGGTTGTCGGGCAGAAACTGGATCATGGAGTTGCCATCCTGCACCACGCCCGCGGCGCGCACGCTCAGGCGATGGCCCTGGCCCTTGTCGATGAGGGTCTGGTTGGCATCGACGACGCCGCGCACAATCTCCTCATAATTCTCATCCGCCCCGTACATCAGCGAGGTGGTGAGGAACGATTTGCCGTGAACCGGCTTCTTGCTGATCCAGTTGATCGCGCCGGCGGCACCGGAGCGGCCCTGCACGGCGGAGGGCGGGCCCTTGATGACCTCCATGTGATCGTAACCGGCGGAGTCGCGGCGGTAACCCGGCACGGCGAAACCGTCGAGGTAGGTCGACCCGGAGCGCTCGAAGCCGCGGATCAGGTATTCGCCCGGGGCGCCATAGGTGTTGCGCGGAAAAACGTTCGGCACATAGCGGATGGCCTCCTCCTCCTTGAAGGCGGCCGTGTCCTCGATCATTTTACCCGTGACCATTGTGATCGACTGCGGGATCTCGATGACCTGGCGATTGGTGCGCGTGCCGACGGTGGACATTGTCTGGCGGTAACCATCCCCGTCCTCGACGGTGACGGCGAACGGCGGCAGCTCGACCACCTCGGAGTTTTTGGCGGCCGTGGTTTCCGAGGATGGCGGCGGGGTGGTCTGGGCGCGGACGGCGCCGCACAGGACGAGGGCAAACGCCAGGGCCGGGAGCGGCCCTGCGAGGGAGGACAGGATGTGCTGGGGTGACTTCATGTTAGGTGACTTGAGGTGAAAGGGAGCGATGAATCTGCGAAGAAAGGCTGGTCAGGACCGGCGCGGCGGACGCGCTTTGGCCAGCTGCGCGGTGAGGGTGGCGAGGTCCGGCTTGAAGGCGGGATCGTCGGCCAGATTGACGGTCTCGGCGGGATCCTTCCGCTGGTCGTAAAGTTCCCGGGCGACGACGTGGTCGTCCTTGAGATCGCGCCATTCCACATAGCGATACCGGGCCGTGCGAAGGGCATAGCCCATGGCGGTCGGCTTGACGCGTGGATGCGGATGCTGCGTCACGGCAAACTCCTTGCCCGGCCCCGCGGGATTTTTCAGCAACGGCAGAAGACTCTGGCCCTCGAGATTGGACGGCGGCGTGAGGCTGCAAAACTCGGCCAGCGTGGGATAGAGGTCGAGCAATTCGACCAGCGCGTCGGTCTTTGCGCCATGAGTCTGCCCGGGAGCGACGATCAGCAGCGGCACGCGCGCATCCAACTCGTAATTGCTGGTCTTGGCCCAAAGGTCGTGTTCGCCGAGGTGGTAGCCGTGATCGCTCCAGAAAACGATGATGGTGTTGTCCGCCAGCCCTTCGCGTTTCAACGCCGCCACCACCCGGCCGACCTGGGCATCCAGGAAACTGACGCTGGCCAGATAACCGTGGCGGAGCTCCATGACCTGCGCTGGCGCAAGCGGCCCTTTCGCCGGCATGCCGCCATATTTGCGGAGCTCGTCGCTGTCGTGGCCCGCGATCTCCGGCGCGCCCTTCGGCGGCAGCGGATTGGCGGGCGCGCTCAGCTTCGAGCGGTCATAGAGGTCCCAGTATTTTTTGGGCGCATTGAAGGGCAGATGCGGTTTCCAGAAGCCCACGGCGAGGAAGAACGGACGGTCCTGCTTCTTCAGGTTGCCCAGGGTGGCGATGGCCTCGTCGGCAATCTGCCCGTCCCAGTAAGCGTTGTCCGGAACATCCAGACACTGGGTCGGGCCCTGCTTGGCGGAGGGCCCGAGGGGATTATCCTCCCAGTGCGCGCCGACGGCATGCGCGGGCGGCTGCGACCACGAAAGCGGATCGGCGAACGGCACCGGCGGCTGCGCACCGGATTCGTTGTGGTAGATCTTGCCAATATCGATCGCGGTGTAGCCGTTGTTTTTAAACAGCTGCGGCAGCGTGACCACCTCCGGCAGCGCCTCGCGGAAATGGGTCCTCAAGTTCCAGACCTTGACCGTGTCCGGCCGCAAGCCGGTGAGCGCGGATGCGCGGGACGGATTGCAGACCGCCTGCTGGCAGTAGGCCCGGTTGAACTGGACGCCTTGCTTGGCCAGCGCATCAAGGTTCGGCGTCACCGCCTCCTGCGAATCGTAGCAACCGAGGTCGGTGCGCAGATCATCAGCGGCGATGAAGAGAACGTTGTAGCGCTTGGGCGCATCGACTGCCCAGAGGCTGCCGGCAATCAGAACTGACAACAGGGGAATCTGCCTGAAACGAGGTAACATGGCGCAAAGGGGTTTTTATTCAGCTTAACCGATTTAGCATCATCCAAAATGCCACCGAAAGTCGGTTTGAGCGGGGTATGGCGATGTTTGCTAAATGGTTTTAGCTACGTCAAGCGCTTTCCGGGAATTTTCCCCACCCGATAAATCAGCCAGCCTCCCCATCGCGCTCCCGCGGGCGCTCCAAGCGGTAAACATCCACCGGGTCCTCATAGGCGGTGCCACGATCCGTCTCCTGCAACCACTGATTGAGCAAGGCCCGGTGCGCCTTCAAGTCTTCGCTCCGGCTCGGATCACCCGCGAGGTTTTGCACTTCATGGGGATCGGCGGAGACGTCGTAGAATTCCTCAATCGGCTTGGTGTCCTGGGCGAAACGATCGGCCTCGGGGGTCAGTTTCCCTTCGCGGTGCAGTTGCTTCACCAGGTTCCACGTCGGGTATTCCTTCTCCTTGTATTCATTCGCCTGCATGTAGGGGACGGCGGGCAGGTAATTGCGGATGTATTTGTAGCGGGACGAACGCACCACGCGCATGCGATCGATCGCCTGGTCCATCCGGTCGCGCGCCGCGAACACGTGCGTGCGCGCCGGGACGCCCGGGGCAAAGACATCCAGCCCCTGCATGGCGCCGGCGGGCGGCTGCACGCCGCCGAAACCGAGCAAGGTCGGCGCAAAGTCCACGCCGCTGACGAGGCGCTCGTCCACCGTGCCGGCCGCGCGCCCGTCCGGGAAACGCACGAGGAAGGGAATGCGCAGGCCGTTGTCGTAAACGAACTGCTTGCCGCGGAACAGCGGGCCGTGGTCGCTGGCAATCACCACAATCGTATTCGCCGCCAGGCCATCGCGCTCGAGGCGCGCGAGCAACTGCCCCACGTATTGGTCGGAAAGATGGATCGCATCCAGGTAATTGGCGTACTCGTCGCGAGCGACCGGGTGGTCGGGATAATAGGGCGGCAACTTGAGCTGCGCTGGATCCACGAGTTCCTCCTTCGGCTGCTCGCGCGCAACGGCCCAGCCCTCCCCCTTGTGCGTTTCGACGATCGTGATGTGCGCAAAGAACGGTTGCCCCGCGGCGCGCTGATTCCAGTCGTTGCCGTCGAACGGACCCGAGGCATGCCGGGGAAACTGGAAATTCAGGTCGATCTTGCCGGAGCCCTGTGCGCCTTTCAGCCGCGCCCGCGGACCCTCGTCCCGCTTGCGGCCGCCCGCGGGCTGGAGGTTGCAGGTGAAGTAGCCGGCCGACCGGAACCAGTCGCACACGTGCCGCACGGGCGACGGCAGCGGACGCTTGTTCCAAGCCCAGGTGCGGTGGTGGTGGGCGCCAAGGTAGGTCTGATAGCAGCCGGTCATCAGCGCGGAACGGCTCGCCGAACAAACGGGCGCCGTGGCAAAAGCGTTGGTGAATCGCACGCCCTGCGCCGCAAAACGATCGAGGTTCGGTGTTCGCACGAGCGGCTCGCCATAGCAGGCCAGCTGCGGGCCGATGTCCTCGAGGATCACATAAAGAATATTCGGCCGCGTCGCCATCGGCTGGATGGTGGGAGCCGCGTCGGCCGGGGCGGACGGAGCCTGGCTGAACGCGGCGCCGCCGGCGGCGAGCGCGCCGGCCGCCGTGGCCTTGGTCAAAAAATCGCGACGGGTAAGTGACATGGAGACAACGGGTCTGGGTTTAAGGGACGATTGAGCGGACGACAGGCGCAGCAGCTTCCCGGGCCAGCAAATCTCCGCCAACCGGGCGCCGCGCTCCATCGGGACCCTGACAGGTGAAGACAAAGTCAGGAAGGTCCTTTTGAGCGCGAAGGTATAAACGCAACGGATGCCAGCCGGCGGCGAGCCGGACTTTCCCGGCAACTTCGCCGCCGCTCCGGCCAAAGTCGTCATCGATCACGCGCGCGCCATGCAGGAAAAATTGCGCACCGCCACCGCCCGCCACCCGGAACTCATAATCGCCATCCGCCTCGGCGTGGAAATACCCGGTGAACGCCACGCCACCCGTGCCATCCGCCAGTCGGGTGGGAGCGATCGTCTCCGCGACCTGCACGGACTGTGGCGCCAGCCGCCGAAAATCGGGCACCCACGGAAATTGACCGGCATAGGTTTGGCGCCAGCTCCCCTGCCCCGCCTCGGCCGGCAGCGGCACGGCGGGCATCAGCGCGTTGTCGTAGGGACGCGCGGCAGTCGCGTCTGGCCGCCGCCGCCATAAGGCCTCGGCTTTCATGCGGGCCTGCAGGGACGAAAACCCCGGCAGCGGCGCGAGGTTCACCGCCTGCGCAGGATCCGCCTCAATATCGTAGATTTCAAAATCGTCGTCGGCCGAACGGACATTGTAGCGCACACCCACCCGGTTGCCGACGTGAACCGATTGCATTTGCTGGCGCTCCCGCCCGCGGTGCGCCGGCGCGAACTGGAGAGAGGAAGGCATCTTCCGCTGATGGAAATATTCGAAATAGAGCTGGCTTGGCATCTGCGCGCCCTGACCGGTCAGCGTGGGCAGCAGCGAGACTCCGTCCGACGTCGCCGGCACGGGCAAACCGGCGAGATCGGCGAAGGTCGCGAGCCAGTCCCATTGACCGGACGGCGTGCGATCGATTCGGCCCGCAGGCACGTGGCCGGGCCAGCGCACGAACGTCGGTTCACGAATGCCCCCTTCGAGCGTGTCGCGCTTGATGCCGCTGAATGGTCCCATGGTGCCGAAGAAACCCGGATCGCAGGGATTGCCCTTCAGGTAGGATTCGGGCGTGGGGCCGTTGTCGGAGGTGAAGACGAACAAGGTGTTTTCCTCGAGGCCGAGATCCTGCAGCAGTTGCAGGAGATCGCCGACGGCCGCATCGATGCGCCGGATCACGGTAGCCGAGCGCTTCTGGACATCGGGCCAGGGCACTTCCGGCGTGGCGGCATTGTGATCGTGGTCCCACGTCGCGTCCGCCACCGCCGGATCGCACCAGCTGTCCGGCCGGCCACCCGCATTGTTGAGCATCGCCCCCGGCCGGCCAGTCCATTGAACGCCGCCCTGCAACCCGCCCCCGGCCGGATAGGCTCCCGGGGGATAGGCGAGCACGGCGTGAGGCGTGTCGAAAGCGAGATAAAGGAAGAACGGCTGCTCCGCGCGGGCGGCGCGGTGCTCGACGATCCACTGCTTGGCGCGCGCGGTGAAAAGGTCGGTGGTGTAGCAACCGTCGAGGCCGGCGGAAACCTCGCGATCGTTCTCCCACACCTCGCGCCCATTCTCCTTGGGGTAATGGAAATGTCCGTCCACGTGACGCACGTAGCCGAAATAATAATCGAAGCCGCGCTTCGTGGGATAACCGTCCCACCCGGCGGGATTGCCGCGGACAACCTTTGCGCCGGAGTCCTCGTCAGTGGACTCGCCCCCGCCCTGCAGGCCCCATTTGCCGATGGCGGCTGTCGCATACCCTGCCTCGCGCAGGACGGTCGCCAGCGTATGGTTCGCCGGCAGCGCGCGATCGAACTGGTTGTCACGGATGGCCGAATGCCCCTGCGTCACCCCCAGCAACAGGGAGGCGCGCGAGGCCACGCAGATGGGCGCGCCCGCATAATGATTGCGCAGCTGCATGCCGCCGGCAGCGAGGCGATCAAGCGCCGGGGTGGCGAACGACGGCAGCGAACGATCCTGGCGCGCGGCGCGCTCGTTCTGCCAGCTCGGGCCCGTGGCGCCGAAACCGAGGTCATCGCACAGGATGAACACGATGTTCGGCGGCGCAGCCGGGGCCCGCGGTCCCGCGAGGGCCGCCAGCGCCGCCATCATCCCGAGCGCGAGCTTGTTCACGGCCGGGGCTTGCGTGTGGGTTTCGCCGCCGCCGTCGGATCGGCCTCCACGAGGAGCTCGTCGAGTGACAAGTCGCCGCCCGCCGGCGCCACCACCCGGATGCGATTGGCGCCGTTCGCCAGCGTGGCGTTGATCTCAAACGTCTGCCAGGAGCCGGGCTCGCCGCCGGGCACGGGGAGTTCGCCGATCGGCTCGCCATTGACCAGGATCGCGGACGGGGCCTTGGGACCCTCGGGCGTGTGCGTCTGGCGGAAGCGCAACCGGAAGCTGCCGCGGCCGCCGTCGTTCTCCTGATACCACTCGACCCAGCCGCCCTCGTTGACCTGCAGGTAACCACCGCCGATGTAGCCGAGATATTTCCGGCGGATGTTCGCATTCTCATGGCGGGCCGTCTCCGCCTGCAAACCGGCTTCGGGCGCCTCGCGCGGTTCCCCCGGCGCAAGCCAGTGCAGGCCCACGTCGGCCGCGAAGGATTCCTCCAGTCGCAGCAATTCGCGTCCGTTTTCGAGTACCAGCGCCTTGACCGTGACGCCGAGCGGCACGGCGAACGCCGCGGTGTAACGCGGGCTCGCCGGCGTCGGCACGCTGCCGTCGAGGGTGTAGCGAATCACGAAGGCGGCATCCGCCGGCGCCGGGCCGCGCAAAGCCACGCGCCGGGCGTCGATGGTGACGCGATTGGAGGTGAGCTGCCGGCGTTCGCCGTTGATCGCCCCGGCGACCACCGTCACCGCCCCGTCCGCCCGGGTGGACTGGAGGAAAGCGCGCGTCAGGCCATAGAAGGTGCGGCGCGAATCAACGCCCCAATTCGGCTCCAAGTCCACGGGGTTGCCGTTCTCCAGCGAGATGAGTTTGGCCGGACCTTCCACGCGAAAGGCCACCCGGTTCTCCCCGTAGGGATAAAACGTGCCGGCCGCATCGATCTGCGCGACCGTCACGCGCGCGATGGCGCGGCCGTCGGCGGGAAATCCCGGCGAGTCGGCGCTGACCTGCAACGCCGCCGGCGCGCCCGCGCTGCGCTGGCTCGCGCGCAACACTTCCTTGCCGTCACGGTAGCCGACCGCCTCGATCACGCCCGGCTCCCATGGCACCAGCCATTCGCATTGCATTTCCTCGGCCTTGCGGCCGGGCCGGTCGCGACCGAGCGAACGGCCGTTGAGGAAGAGCTCGACTTCGTCGACGTTGGTGTAGGCCCAGACGGGAATCTTCGTGCCAGGCGCCATGCGCGGATGCGTCCAGTGGGGCAGCAGGTGCAGCATCGGCGCCTGCGTCCACTGGCTTTGGTAGAAATAATAAGTGTCCTTCGGGAAGCCGGCGAAGTCGATGATCCCGCCCATGAACCCGCGGAAGGGATAGCCGCCGTGACCGAACCCGGCCTCCCCGCCGTAGTCGAAGCCGCACCAGCGGAAATTGCCGGCGTACCACGGGAGATCGCGCGAGAGCTCCCAGTTCTTGCGCGCGGTCATGCGGGCCATGGAATTGTCGTAGGAGGAATTGAACACCTGCGCGCGATTCGCCTTCTTCGCCGGCGCGGTCCAGTCGTCGGTGAAAATCTCCTCGGGCGTCAGGTCGGCCAGCGGAAACGGCTCGCGGTTGCCGGTGCCGTTCAAGCCATCGCGGAACCAGCTCTTCGTGCGGTAGAATCCGCGCACCTGCCACGTGTGCGGCGCCTCGGTGGCGATGAAGGGCTTGGCCGGCGGCGGATTGCGGAAGAAACGCGGGGACTCCGAACTGCCGTTCGTGCCCTGCACGTCCATCTGCGCCGGCGCGGCATGGCCGGACGTGGTCATCCGCGTCGGGTCAACCTCGTGCGCGACCCGGACCAGGTCGGCCGCGACCGGGCCGGAGGTCTCGTTGCCGAGGCTGTAGAGAAACACGCTCGGGTGATTGCGATCGCGCCGGAGCCAGTCACGGAGATCTCGCTCCCACCATTCACCGAAGACCTGGCTGGCGTAGTCCGTGGGCGCCTTTTCCTTCCAGCCGTCGAAAATCTCGTCGAGCACCAGCATGCCCAGTTCGTCACAGAGTTCGTAGAAGCGCGGCAGCTGCGGATTGTGCGCGGTGCGAATCGCATTCGCGCCCATGTCCTGGATCAATTTGATCTTCCAACGAATCAGATCGTCCGGCCAGGCCGCGCCCACCGGCCCGCCCTCGAGGTGCTCCGACACGCCGCGGATCTTCACATTGCGGCCGTTCAGCCAGAAACCGGTCGCCGTGTCCCAGCGAATCTCGCGCAAACCGAAGCGCGTCTCCACGCGATCGGTCGCCGCACCGCCCGCGGACAATTCGCTCACCGCGGTGTAGAGCCGGGGTGTGGCCAGGTCCCAGCGTTGCGGTCCGGCAACCGTGAAGGTCTGCTCGACCACCGCCTCCGCCGCGGTGCGGTCGAAGGCGACGGAAGTCGCGGCCTCGGCCGCCACTTTGCCGTCAGGCGCGAGCAGGCGGGTTTTGAGACGGACGTTTTCCGAACCTCCGGCCAGACGCTGCACTTCGGTGCGGACGATGACAGTCGCCGTCGCGTCGGTGATTTCAGGACTGTGCACGAAGACGCCGGACGGGGCTACGCGCACCGCACCCGTCGCGACCAGCCGCACGTGGCCATAGATGCCACAGCCATGGTACCAGCGCGTGCTCGGCTCGCGGGAATTGTCGACGCGCACCGCCACCACGTTGCGGCCGGCCTGCAGGTGCGGCGTGAGATCATAACCGAAGCTGATATAACCGTAGGGCCGGCGGCCGAGCGGGTGGCCGTTGATCCAGACGTCGCTGTTCATGTAGACCGCGTCGAACTCGATGCGCGTGGGCTGCGCGGCCTCCGCCGCCGTCAGCTGGATTTCACGGCGGTACCAACCGATGCCACCCGGCTTGTAACCACCCCGGAAACCCTGGGCTGCCTCCTCCGCATAGGGCGCCTCGAACGCCCAATCGTGCGGCAGCTCCAGCGTGCGCCAGGCGCCATCGGCGAAGGCCGGGACCTCGGCGCCGGGCCAATCGCCAAGCTGGAATTTCCAATCGCCGTCGAGATCGCGCGTGACGCGCTGGGCCTGGGCTGCGCCCACGAGGAACAGCGCGATCAGCCCGGGAAGCAAGCGGCGCAGCGGAGGCGCAGGGAAGGAGGAAATCATCTTTCGAGGAGGGTTGGGTTCAAGGGGTCATGATGCCGGGTGGAATGTCCACGGTTAAAATCGGGCCGCGCCCGGGCGTCAGAACGCAAACGTGTTGGTCAGGAAGATCGTCTTCTCGACCGGAATCCGCACGACCGCCCACTTGCCATCCGGGTTGATCACCTCGGGCATGAGGTCCTGGCTGCCGAGGTAATTGCGCAGGTTCAACTGCACGGTCCAGTCGACCCGCGAGTTGAGCTTGCGCGTGTAGCGGGCGAAAAGATCGCCGTTCCAGGTCGCGGGCGCGTAGTACGGGTGCGCGAGGTCCGGCGACTGCAGGGAGGCGCCGTCGCTGTTGAGGAGGATGATCGGGTAACCGACGGCCGCCTTGTCCTGCCAGCGCACCGTGCCGCCGACGGAAACGTTCTTGAGCGGGCCGGTGCTGAACTTGTAGGCGGTCATCAGATTCCAGCGCCACTTGCGCTGCTCGGCGCTGACGGTGCCGTCGGCCGCGAGAATCGCGGTGAGCGGATTCAGATAGCCCGCGGTGAAGCGCTGCCGGTAGGTGATGTTGGCGCCCACGTTGGGTTCGTCGGAGATATTCGTGTCCCAGAGATGCGCCGCCACGAGACCCTGCTGGATCTTGGAATAATATTCCTGCAGGTCGCGGCCGGAGCCGTTGCGCACCGTCTCCTGCTTCGCGACGTTGAGCGCGATGGTCCAGTGGCGGGTCGGGTTCGCCACGAACTCGAGTTCCAAACCCTTCGCCTCGAGGCTGGAGGTCGAGGCGAGGCCAGGCACGGGATCGCTGACGACGTTGGCCAGGCCGACGCCGTTCGTGTCGACGCGCAGATTGGCGGCGCTTTTCAACGGCTCGGGGATCATCGCAATCAGCGTGTTGATGACCTGGTCATAGCTGCTGTAGTAGTTACCCAGCCCGGTGGCCTGGCCGTTGATGTTGAAACCGAACGGCACGCCGAGGCGCCGGGCCTCGGCCAGGCGGTTGACCCAGAGCGTGACGGGGCCGAGGGCGGACGTCGCGAGATTGGTGTTCAGCGCGATGTTGTCATTGCGGGTCGTATACCAGTTGACGCGGAAGTTCAGCTTGTCCTCGAGCAGGGAGAGGTTGAAGCCGTGCTCCTTGGTCTCGCCCGCGGGCGGCGCGATCGGACGCAGGAAAACATCCTGACGGAAACCGGTGGGTTGGAAATTTTCCGACTTGGTCACGAACACGCTCAAGTCCGCGCCGAACGGGAGCCGGAAGAGATACTTCTCGGGGAAATGGCCGACCACGCTCCAGGTGCGGGTGTCGCCGCTGGCGTCGAGACTGGGCGTGCTGCCCAGCGCCAGGCCGGCGGGATTGTAGGAGCCGTCCGCCAGCAGCGGCGCGCCCACGTTCAGCGTGTCCCGCACGCGGTCGTGACGGAAACCGACCAGGCCGACCAGATGGTTGTCGAGCAGGTAGCTCTGCCAGGCGATCGCGCGCGAATCGATGACGCGTTCGCGGGCGTCGCCCCCGTTGAGATACTCCTCCGGAAACGCGGAAACCGTCCGCATGGTGTTGGTCGCGGGATCCTTGATGATGGTGCGGAACGGGGTGCCGGCGATTGGCGGCGACACGCCGAGGGTGCCGGAGAAATGCACCTGGTCGTAACTGGAAATGGAGCGCAGATCCGGGCCGACGTAGAGGGCGGCATGCAACTGGCGGCGCGCGTTGCCCTTCAGGCCGTTGAGCACGGTCTGCATGTCCACTTCGTTGGAACTGGTCGCCATCTGCCAGTTCTCGGTGCGCGTGGTGCGGATGCTGCTTTCGGCGATGCCCGAGAAGACATGGCGCCCGAGCCACTTGCCCCGGCCCGATTTGAGCAGGTCGCCAAAATCCAGGTTGTAGAAGCCCGTCGCCCGATAGGCGCGGCGATCGATGCTGCTCGCGGTGTGGTTGCCCCAGTCGCGCGAGATCAGCAGCGGACGGCCGACGTTCGGGTTCGCCTGGCCGTTCGCCAGCCAGAGGTTGTTGTCGACCCAGACGTCCGTCGAGCGGAAGTCGGCGAAGGCAAAGCTCGCGTCGCGACTGAGCCCCTGCTGGTTGAAGGAAAGTTCGATGCCGCCGCGCCCGCCGTGGAAAAGCTGCTCGAGGGTGATGGTGCTGGTGTCGAAATCGTCCTGGCGCCCTTCCACCGTGCCCGTGATGAGCTGATGGACGAAGTCGTAGATGGCCGTGTTCTGGAACGTGCGCGCGGTGAAACCCGCGGTCCAGGCCTCCTCGGTCACGTTGCTCTGCATGAGCCATTCGAAGGCGCCGGCGCCCGTGACGCGTCCCACCACTCCCTGGATATCCGAGCCCGGGCCGGTGATGCCGATCGTGGGGGCATTGTGGTTGGTCGGGTCGGTGAATACCTGCCCGACCGCGATGAACCAAGGATTGAGCTGGGCAACCGAGCCGCGGAACGGCGCGCTCTTGTTGTTCAGCGACTGGGGCACAAACGTGCCGTTGGTGTAGACCGCGGGGGCGGTCTGGCCGTTCTGCGCCGTGATCGACGCGACATCGGGCACGAGGTACCAGTCGCGAATGTTGTCCACCGGCGCGATCACCGACGGCGGCGTGGTCTTCACCTTGGCGCGCTCGTGGTTGACGCGCAGCTTGGTGGAACCGAGCCAGCCGCTGAGCGTGCGGTCCTCGCGCAGGACCGCGTCGGCCGCGAGGTACAGCCGCTGGTCGTTCTCGTAGGCGGGTTCCTGCCGGAAATTCTCCCGGTCGTTGAGCAACACCGCGCGGAGCGCCACGCGTTTGGGAATGATGACGGCGTTGAGGTCCGCGACCTCACGATGGCTGCCGCGTTCGCCGAGGCGGACCGAGAATTCGTAGTGGTCGGCGGCCAGGGTGGGCTGCTTGAGCGAGTAATTGACGACGCCGCCCGGACTCCCAACACCGAACAGCAGGGAGTTGGGACCGCGGCTGATGTCGACGCGCTCGGTGTCGAAGGCGTCGAAACTGAAATCGGTGCTGAAATAATCGCGGGTGAGCTCGGCGCTGACGAGACCACGCACCCGGGTGTTGCCCTCGGGATTGGTGCGGTTGGTCTGTTGGTCGGGCCGGCCCCGGTCAAAAGTCGAGTTCGTGAAGTTGCCATAGGCCCCGCCGACTTCGGCACCCGGGGCGTACACCAGCAGGTCGGACGGGCCGGTGGCGCCGGAGTCCTTGATGAACTCCTGGGTGAGCACGGAAATCGCGGCCCCCAGATCGCGGAGTTCGGACTTGATGCGCGTGCCGGCGAGCGAGGACGTGGCGCGATAGCCGACGTCCTGGGTGGACGAGACCACGAACGGACTGAGTTCGAGCGGTCCTTCATCGCGGAGCTTTTCCGGTGTCGCCTCCGCGGTCGGCGGGCTCGCGGACACCTGGGCCGAGACCGCGAGCGGCAGGGCGACGACCAGGAGAAGCGCAAGGGAAGCGGGCGCGACGCGGCAGCACGGGTGCAAGGAGGACAACAGGCGCGCCTTAATGGACGCAGCCCAAGAGAGAACGCGGGGTGACGACTTCATAGGAAGGGACTGGGGTCGTCGTTCGCTCAACCGATTTAGCAATTCGGCCAAAAGTCTCGCGGAACGTCCGGACTCCAGAATCAGGGGTAAGCCCCGTTAGTAGCTAAATGGATTTAGCTACGTCAAGCGCAATGCGTGCTATTTTCCCTTCGCCGTCGACTCGCGGAGGAAGACGGGAGGAACCACCAGGACTTCCGCGGGAGCACCTTTCTCACCGCGCAGGATCCGGAAAAGCAGCGGCACGGCCTCGGCCACCATGGCATCGTTCGCGCCGGCGACCGTGGTGAGCGGGGGATCGAAATATTCGGCGAGTTCGTAGTCGCCCACGCCGACCACCGCGACGTTCCCAGGTATCTTGCGATTGCTTTGCTTGATGGCGCGGTAGGCGCCGATCGTGAGGCTGTCGTTGACCGCGAACAGGCCGTCGAGCTTGCCACCCTGCGCAAAGAATTCCTCCAGCGTCGCGGCGCCCTGCTGCGGCTGCAGGCCCGGACTGATCAGCGCGACCGGTGGTTTGCCGGTCCGTTCCTTCACGGCATGCGTGAAGGCTGACATGCGATCCGCGGTCGTGTGCGTCAGGGAACGCCCGTAAAGGATGGCGGGCAGGCGACACCCGGCGTCGAGCAGGATCTCGGCGGAACGCCGGCCCACGAAGTCCGGCGCCTCGAGCACGCAGCAATAGTTGGGAATGCGCCGGCCGAGGATGACCACCGGGTAAGGCAGGCGCGCGCTGGCGAGGAACTGGTCGTCCTCCGGCAGCGTGTTGGTGATGATGACCCCGTGGTAACGGTTCGAATCCAGCAGGCCGGGTTTGTCCTTCAACCGGCCGGCATGAAACATTTCAATCGCGACCGCGTAGCGCGTATGCTCGTTCGTCTGCAGGTCCACGGCGCGCTGGAGCGCATGCAGCGCCTGGCCCACCAGCGGCAGCGGCGCCTCGAACGAGGTGAGAATCGCGAGATCGAACTGGCGCGTGGCTGTCTTGTGCGCCCGGAGGCGTCGTCCCGCCATGTTCGGCACGTAGCCCAGTTCCGCCGCCGCCTCGCGCACGCGCCGCACGGTTTCCGCCGACAGCCGGCGCTCCACCCCCCGGTTGGCCAGCGCCGACGAAACCGCCCCCGGGGAAATCCCAACATGCTTCGCGATCTCGTATATCGTCACCGCGGGGCTGCTGCCGGACTTGGAAGGCATAAGGCTTATTGGCTCAACCCGCGACGCCTTTCGAGGGAAATTTTCAATATCGTTTCCTCCGGACTTTTCCCTCGCCCGAAGTCCGCTTCCAGCGATGGGGCCAGGGCGCTAGAGGCCCAACTCCGCCAATTGCAGGCGCAGGGCCGCCTGTTCACCGGCATCACCCGATCGAAGAGGCGCCATCATGGTCGGACCGCATATTTCCCTGGCGGACAACACGCCCTTCAATGCCTTGGTCACGGTCGCGCCATAGCCGCCGATCGAGTAGATTCGACGGGAGATCTCGAGCACCCGCTTTTGCGCCACCTGCGCCTGACGCCACCGGCCCTCGGAAGCATGCTCGAAAATCTCCACGTAAAGCTCAGGCCAGGCGTTGGCTCCACCCGCGATGCCGCCATCACCGCCCGCCAGCAAACTCTCTGCCAGCAATTCTTCCGGTCCAATAAAGAGGGAGCGGTCTCCCGCCGTGCTGACAATGCGCTGCATTTTTTTGAAATAATTGAGATCGCCCGAGCTGTCCTTCAGCCCGCGACAGTTGCCCAACTCCAGGGTGCGCTGCACCACCTCCTCCCCCAGCGAAACCTTGGTCAGCGACGGCAGATTATAGAGATAGAACGGCAGCGGGATCGCCGCGGCGAGCCGTTTGAAATATCCCGTGAGCTCCGTCTGGCTGGCCGGAAAATAATAGGGCGGTGCCACCACCACCGCAGCCGCGCCCGCCTCGGAGGCATGACGGGCCAGGGCGACCGACTCCGCAAAAACTGTGTCCGTGATGCTGACCAGCACCGGGACCCGGCCCCGTACTTCTTTGCAAACGCGGGTGACCAATTCGCGCCGCAACGCCGTGGACAGTCCCGGGCCCTCGCCCGTGGTCCCGAGGACGAAGAGTCCATGGACTCCTCCTTCCAGGACATGCGCGACCAGTCGCTTCAACGCGGGTCGATCGAGATCTTCACGGGAGGTCAGGGGCGTGATCAGGGGCGGGACGATCCCGCGTAGTTTTGTAGAGAGCGGCATGAGAAAAATTATTTCGCTTCAGTCCCCGCATCGACGGACGGGGCTTTCCGCCCGAATCCCGGCAGCCGGCTCGCCAACAAGCCAATGCCCAGGATGGTCAGCGTGCCGAACACGGTCACGAGCAAGCCGTGAAACGGGCTGCGCAGTGCGTCCGGCCACCACGCCCAGCGCGGCGACAACGTCATCCACGTGATGATTGCCAGGCCCGCGCCCACGCCGGCCAGGGCCGCCCGGTTGTTGGCGCGTTTTGAAACGAACCCGAGGAGGAACAAACCCAGCAGCCCTCCGCCGAAAACCGCCGCCAGTTCCCACCAGAGATCGAGCGCGCTCTTGATGCTGAGCATCGCCAGCGCCGCGCCGATGCTCAGCGCCCCGAAGGCCAGGCTGGACAAATGCAAGACGCGCATCGCTTCGCGTTCACCGGACTTCGGGCGGAGATGGCGCTGGTAGATGTCCCGCAGAAAAAGCGTCGCGAGGCTGTTGAGATTCGAATCCATCGCCGCGGCGCACAACCCGGCAATGACCAGCCCGGCGAGTCCGGCGGGCAACTCCCGGCTGATGTAATACGGAAACACCGCATCCGGGTGACTGGCGGCATCGAGCGCCGCGGGCAGCAACTCGGGCCGCGCCTGGTAAAAGGCAAAAAGCGCGGTCCCGATGAAGAAGAACGCGGCGCTGATCGGTATATATAACAGCGCGCCGAACCAGACGCTGCGGCCGGCGTCGCGATCCGAGCGTGCCGTGATGTAGCGCTGCACGTAACCCTGCTCGACGGCGAAGCTCTGCAGGTTGGCCACGAATCCGAAGAGCAACATCACCCAGATGGTCGGGCTCGACAGGCTGGCGGCCAGGCTCCCCAGGCTGAATTTATCCTGCGCCGCCGCGATGCGAAACACCTGGCCGGGGCCCTCGGGCATGCCGAACAGCAGCGTGGCGACGCAAACCACCGCGCCCCCGATCAGGACCGCCGCCTGGACCACCCCGGTCCAGATGACCGCCTCGGTTCCCCCGAGCAGGGGATAAATGACGATGACCACGCCGACGCCGATGATGATCGCCCGGATGTCCCACCCCGTCAGCGGCACCAAGGCCAGCGCGAGCAGATACAGGATCGTCCCGAGCCGGGCGATTTGCGTCAAAATATAGCAGCCCACCGCATAGTTGCGGGCCCACGGACCGAACCGCTGCTCGAGATGCGAATAGGCCGACACTTCGCCGGACCGGCGGTAGAACGGCACAAACCAGCGAACGGCGACCCACACCGCGATCGGCAGCGGGAGGGCGAAGACAAAGGCGCTCCAGTTGTCGCCGAAGGATTTCCCGGGGTTGCCGAGGAAACTGATGCTGCTGACGTAGGAACCGAAAATCGAAAGCCCCACGGCCCAGCCAGGCAGCGAGCGACCCGCCGACATATATTTCTCGCTGCTCCGGTTGCGCCAATAAAACCAGCACCCAAAGCCGGTCACGCCCACCAAGTAGGCGGCCAACACCAGCAGATCGAGAGGAGAGAGGTGCTTGGTCACAGGGAAACGCGGACCGCGCCGGGCCGGGGCGGGACCTCGGGATGAAGGAGGAATTCCTGGACTGACTGGACCGGGCAACGCATGCCCGCAAGCAGGACCACGCTCATGCCCACCAAAACGGGCATCAGTCGCACGCGCACCGTCCGTCGGTTGAGAGAACCAATCATCGCAGATTTGAAATCACCACGGGTCTGAGCGGAAGGGCGCCACGGGCAGACCTGCCTGGCTGAAGAGCGTCGGTTGCGGTGCGTTGCGCCACAAGTACCGGACCGCGACCGGCGCGGGAACGGCCGGCGACGAAACCACGAGGGTGTCTCCCTCGATTGTCGCGCTGGCCGGGTGAAACTTCCGGTCGGTGCCGGCCAGCTGCAAGTCCGGCACCAAGCCGCCCTCACCGCGCGCCGTCAGGCCGGTCGCGGGAGCGAAGTGCACGCGGATCGCCCCGTTCCCGGTTTCGAACCGAATCGCGCGCGGGCTCTCGGCCTCGGCCGCGGGCAGCTGCTCGCCGTAAGCGTGGCGCCGCGCGAGCAGCGACAGGCGGCGGCCCACCTCCTGCTTGTTGAGCGGATGAATCGTGGCCGCGCTGCCAATGTCGATTGCCACCGCCATCCCGGTGTTGGGCAGGGCGAGCGCCTTCGCCTGCGCCTCGCGCTGGAAGGCCCATTGTTGACCGGTGGGATCGTTGCCCAATTCGAAATTCGCCAGCTGCACGAAATAAAACGGCAGGTCGGCCTGCTGAAAAAGCCGGCGCCACTGGGCGATCATCGCGGGAAAAAATTCCGCATAAACGCGGTAGCGGGAGGCATTGGCTTCGCCCTGATACCACAAAATGCCCTTGAGCGCATAAGGGAGCAGCGGATGAATGCTGCTATTGAAGAGCCCGGCCGGAGCGTTGCGCGACTTGGGGCCTTCCGGCACGCGCGGCTTCTCCGCGGTGTAAGCAACGCCCTTCGCCTTGGCGGCGGCTTCCCCCGCCTGCCATTCCGCGAGCGCCCGATCGTAGGCCACCTTCTTGGCGGGAAATTCCGCCAGAGCTTTCTCGCGACGGGCCACGAGTTCCTGCCAATTCGGATTGGCCCCCATCCCGTCGCCGCTGAGCCATGCTTCGATGCCACTGCCGCCGGGAGTGGCTTTGATAATTCCCACCGGCACGCCGACCTGCGGCTGCAGGGACCGCGCGAAATAATAGCCCACCGCGGAAAATTCGCCGATCCTGCCGGGCGCCGCCGGCTGCCACGAACCCGGGGTATCATCCTGGGGCGTGTCCGTGACCTCGTTGGTCACGCCAAAGTAATGGATCAGCGGCTGGTTGGCGCCCGCCACTTCCTGCTCGGCGTTGAGGGCATCCTTGACCTGCCAGTTCATGTTGGACTGGCCGGAGCACAGCCACACGTCGCCCACCAACACTCCGGCAACTCGCACCTGATTGCGCCCGGTGACCGTCAATTCCGCGGGCTCCGCGTTCGCCGGCAAGCTCGCCAGCGTGATTTGCCAGCGCCCTTCGCGATTCGCCGTCGTGGAGAGCGATTGCCCGCCGAATTGAACCCGCACGGTCTCCCCGGGTTCCGCGCGGCCCCACACCGGGACCGGCTTGCCGCGCTGCAAAATCGCGCCGTCGCGGAAAAGCGGCGCCAGGACCACATCTGCCCCGAGGCGGGAAAACGCGAGGAGACTGAGAAGAACGAGAATCTGACGGACTGAGCTCATGAGGGGGGCGGTTAATGCTTTGCGGCCGGCATCGGCTCCTGCAACCACGCGAGGTTGAATTCGTAGTGGAGCGCGCTGCTGATGAGATGAATCCGGCCGTCAGGCGTCTGCGTCGCGGCCAGGTAGCCCATCGGTTCCGCATGGGTGTCGTCGGTGGTGAATTTCTTCGTCCAGCCGTGTCCGAAAAATTCCCGCGGTTCGCCGCCGGGCGTGATGAGTTTCCTGACCGGCCAGGTCTTGCCCTCGTCAAAGGACAGCGCCGCGAACATGCCATAGACCCGTCGGGTTTTGCCGGCGGCGTCGACCACTTCGATGCCCGTCTCGCTCAAGAGCCGGTCGCGCTGGACGCCGAGCTCGAACGGCGCGTGCTTGAGCACCTTGTCCGAGAAAGTCACGACCAGGAGCGGGCCTTCGCGCAGGCGTTTCAAAATGAAGCGCTGGCCCGCCCGCACGGCGGGAAAGGCGCTCGCCGAATATTCCCAGGTGCGCCCAAGGTCGCGGGAGACACTCTGCGCGCTCCGGCCATCGATGTCCGTGCCGCGGCCCAAGGCCAACAGATCGCCATTCTGCAGCTGCACCAGCGACGCATGGATGCCCGCGATGCGGGCGCCCGAGCCGCCCGCGACATACTTGTCCTCCGGTTTTCCGTCCGCGGGATTTTGCCAGGTTGCCCCGTCGTCCTTGCTGACAAGCAATTCGGTGCCCTTGCTGCCGTCCACCGGCAGGAAGATCGAACCGTCCGTCGTGCGGATGACCGATTCGACGCAGCCGTTGGGATGGGCATGCTCCGCCTTGATGAAGCGGGGTGAAGTCCAGGTGGCGCCGTTGTCCTCGGAAGTCCGGAGGATCGTCGCCAGGCCGTCCCACCCGCCGATGCCGGTGGAGTTGAAATGATAGAGCCGTCCGCGCTCGTCCCGCCACAGCGCGGGCGCGTGATCGTTGCGATCCGCCAGATCGAAAAACACCGAGGCCGGTTCCCAGGCATCGCTGCCCGCGCGCAACCGGCTGCCGACGATGGCCAGTTCGCGGCCCCATTCGCGCTGCGTGGAAAACCAGATCGCAAGGAGATCCCCGTTGTCGCACCAGGTGATCGCCGGATCGTGGTTGTGAAACCAAAACAGCGGGCCGTTCGCGTCCTTCGGCACAATCACGTACGGCCGGGGCCCGTGAAAATACGGCTGGTCGGGGCGATAACCCGGCAGAGTCGAGGAGCGGGCCTGCTGCGCCACCTGGCTCATCACGAGGGACGCCGGCGCCGGAGGCAACGGTCGGGTCGAAGGAGCCGGCGCCTGGACGACCCGAAACCCGATGTAGCAGGAGCGATCCTCCGGCAGCGCGGACAGACGGTTGGCGGAGCGGAGATAATAGACATCGGTGTTGTGGCTGCCGCCGCGCGTGACGCGCCCGTAACCGGTCACACGGCCCACGGGATCGATCGTCTCCGCGCTTTCATAGGGGCCATACCAATCCTGGCACCATTCCTCGGCGTTGCCGTGCATGTCGTAAATGCCCCAGGCATTGGGCGGCGCCTGCCTGACGCGCAGCGACACCGGCGTGGTGTGGCTGGTCCGATGGTCCACGTACGTGCCTTGGGCACGCTGCTGGGCTTCCGGCAACGTTTCACCCAACGCGTAAGCCGTGGTCGTGCCCGCGCGACACGCGTATTCCCATTCCGCTTCCGTCGGCAGGCGGTAGGGCCTGCCCTCGCGCTCGCTGAGCCACGCACAAAATGCGACCGCTTCCGACCAGCTGACAAACAACACCGGCTCATCGTCTTCCTGGGAGAACCCCGCCTTTCCGCGCAGCGCGCGATGTCCGGGAGCAAATTGTTCGTATTGCGCGTTGGTGACTTCCGTCGCGCCGATCAGGAACGGCTGGCTGATCCTCACCTGATGGACCGGCGTTTCATCCCACTCGCCCCCTTGCATCCACTGCGCCCCGGGCGCTTCTCCCATTTTGAAGGTCCCGGCCGGAACCGGGACCAATTCCATGCCGAGCGAGTTGACGTTCGCGGCAGCACCGGCTTCGGCGGAGGACAACGCGACGCAAAGAAGGACGAGGCCGGGGATTTTCATGGATTAAGTTCCGCGTAGGCGCTGGTGAACCGGATTCCGTCGGAATCGACGCAGGAAAAAAAGCAGACGACCGGCTGACCGGCGGGCAGCGTCGCGGATAACTCCTCACCGCGTTTATCCGCGGCCACCGTGATCCACTTCCGCTCCAGCCACGGACCCGTGGCCGGCGCATAATGCATTTCGGCACGCCCCGCGGGGACCGGTCCCAGCAGTCGGCTGCGGACGGTGGCGCCCGTCAGTGTCGGGGCGGCGAACCGCGGCGGCAGCGCGCCGCCACGCAGCACCGCATCCACAAACTGATCCACCTCATGCAAATTGAAGTTATGGCCATGCTTCAGTCCGACCATGATGGACAGATGGGCGAGGCCCGCGGGCACCGCCTCGTAACTGCGACGGTGGCTATCGAGAAAGAAGCGGGGATCGTTGGTCCCGTTGATGAACAAAATCGGGCACGCCACTCCCGGCAAATAGCGCGAGGGATCGCAATATTCGATCCAGCGCGCCCGCTGCTCCGGTTTCATGGCGTCGATGAACTCGGATTTCCAATAACTGCTTTCGTGCAGGAACCCGCAGCCGTACACCGGCACCGCCACCTTGAAGCGATGGTCAAGCCCCGCGACGATGCAGGTCAGATATCCACCCCAGCTGATGCCGGTGAGGCCGGTGCGGTTGGGGTCGACTTCCGGCAAGGCCGCCAGCAGCGAGTGGCCGCGGATGGCCGCCGCCACGGCGTGATAGGTCCAGCCGTCGCGCAGTCCGGCATCCGTGTCGGCGGCGATGAACACATGGGGATTGCCCAGCGGCGGGCCACCGTCGGGCAGGCGCACCTTGCCCGGGCCGTTGCCCGACAAATCCAGCGCCAGGGCGACGTACCCGCGTTTCGCCCACTGTTCGGCCCAGGCGCGAAAAGCCTGCCCGCCGCCGCCGTGAAGCAGCAGCATCGCGGGGAGCCGCCCACCCGGCGGCGGCGTCGCCGGGCGGGCCAGGTAACCGAAAACGCGAGTGGCTTTCCCGTGAAACGGTTCGCTCTCAAAGTAAACCTCCTGCACGCCGCCTTCGGCCGGCTTCCATTCCACCTGCACCGGCGGCGCGGAGAGCCGCGGAACATCCCACAGCGGCTCGCCGCCCCGGGCCGGAAGCATGCCCACAAGGAGCAATGCCACCAGCCAGGACCGGAACCGGCGATGCAACAGGAAGCGCATGGATCAGAAACGCCCGTTGATGCCGATGGTCAGCTTCGGACCCCACACCTGCTGGATGTAGCTGCGGCTCGTGTCGAGCGAGTAGCTCGCGGGCGCGTGATTGAAGACGTTCGTCATGTCGACGTAGAGGTTGAGCCACGGGCGGAACTTGTAGCTGAGGTTCACGTCGACCGTCTGGTCCTGCGTCTGGTACACCGACGAGACGGGAGTCGGGCTGTAGGTAAGCAGGTAAGGGCTCTTGTAATTGTAGACCACCTGGAGGTTCACCCGGCGGAAGGCGTAGCCGAGACCGGCGTTGACGACGCGCGGCACGAAGTTGGCGAGTTCGGTGGCGCCGTTGTCGTAGCTGCCCGACGTCCGCAGCTCCGTGTAATTCGCGAAAAGGTTCAAGCCGTCAAAGGGCTTCGGCAGCATGGTGAGTTGCTGCGAGTAATTGAACTCGATGCCCTCGATCTGCGCCGTTCCGAGGTTCGTCGACGTGTTCAGCGTGTAGCCGGCGTAATCGCCGTCGAAGCCGTTGTCCGGCCCGGAGGCAATCGTCGACCGGAACGTGGCGATGAAATCCGTGATGTCCTTGCGGAACACGCCGGCGCTGATCACGCCCGCGGGCTTGAGGTAATATTCCAGCATGAGATCGTAGTTCTGCGCGCGCTGGGGCCCGAGGTTGACGTTATTCTGCGTGACGGTGCCCAGGCCGCCCGTCAGCGACTCCGAGACGGTGGTTGTCGGCGAAAGGTTGCGCAGGGACGGCCGCGACATCGAGGTCGAGTAGGCCGCGCGGACGAGCAGGTTGGGCTGCAACGCATAAGTCGCGTGCACGCTGGGGAACAGGTCGTCATAACTGCCCTTGCGGCTGGTGGTCGTGACGCCGGCCACGGCATTCGTCGTGAAGGTGCCGACGGCGTCGACGTTCGTGCGTTCATAACGCACACCGGCCAGCAAACGGAGGCGCCGCCCGACCCGCATGTCGCCCATGATGTACCCCGCGAGCACATCCTCGGTGACGACGCTCGGCGGGGTATTGCGGATGTCGTTCGTCGCATTGGTCGCGACGAAATATTCGGGATGATCGGCGAAGGCCTTTTCGACCGACGCCACGGAGATGTGGTCGAAGGCCGGATACTGGCCGCGGAAGAGCGCGTAGCTGGGTCCGGTCACGAACTGCGCGAGGTTGTCGTCATTGAGGCCCGTGGCGGTGTTCCGGCCCAGCACGCGATCGGGGCCGACGTAATTCCAACGGGGATTGTTCGTGACGAAGTCGCGATCCTGGCGGCGCGCCTTGAGGCCGGCGCGCAGGGTCCACGGGAAGCGGGCCCGGTCGAATTCGCGGGTGAGATCCAGCTGGGCGGTCATGAACTCCTCCTGCGCCTCCGAGGGCTGGTACTGGTAGTTCATCGTGTAGCGCGAAAAATCCGAGCCGGCCCAAATGGTGGTGGTGCCGTAGAGCTGCGTGTAAACCGGCATCCCGCTCGACGTGTCGATGGCGACGCCGATCGCCGGCAGCGTGAAGGAGGCGACCTGGGAGTTGGTCTCGTAGTCGGCGAAGCTGTAGGTGACGCGACCCTCGAGCTTCAGTCCGCCCCAGGCTTTCCGGAAACCCCCGTCGAGCGAATACTGGTCGGAGATGATCGGACCGATGGCGGCCGGCTGGTTGATCAGGCTCGCGCTCAGCAATTCCGTGTACGTTGGCGTGAAGCCCGGCGCGACGCCCGCGGTCTGGTTCGCCGAATCACGCGCGGCGGTGCCGGCGAAGATCGCGGTCCGGCTCACGCGGGAGTAGTCGGCGATGCGCCGCGCGCCACCGGCCGAGACCACCCAGTTCTGCCGCTCGGAAGTCTGGTCGGCGTGCGTGTAGGTCGAGTTCAGCCAAACCGCGGAATCGCTGTCGAAACGGTATTCCAGCTTCAAGCCGAGACCGGACTTCTCGCGGGTGAGCACGTCATCGAGGAGCCGGGCCTGCGTGTTGCGGTAATCCGTCTCCGCGTACTGGCCGATCACGCGGTCGAGGGGGTTGACGATCTTGTTGTAGCTGCCCGTGAGCGCGACGCCGAGTTTCTTGTCCTTCCCAAACTTGTCCATGGCCGTGAGCGTGTAGTAAGGCTGCCAGGGATTGCCGTCGCGGTAGGTGTTGAGGCTGGCGGCCACGCGGTAATGCACGTAGCGGTTCTTGAAATCGAAGGCCGACTTGGTCGTGAGATTCGCGCTGCCGCCGATGCCATCGACGTCCATGTCGGGCGTGAGCGCCTTGTTCACCTCGACCTGCTTGATGAGCTCGGCGGGAATGCGCGAGATGTCGACCGCGCGGCCGCCGCCGGAGTTGGCCTCCGCGATGCGCGTGCCATCCATGGTGACCAGGCTCAGGTCCGGCGGCGCGCCGCGCAGCATGATGCCCGTCGCGTAACCGCCGTCGCCCTTGGACACCGCCACGCCCGGCAGGCGCTGGAAGAAGTTGCCGAGGTTGCCATCGGCGACGTTGCCGTAGGCGTCCACCGCCACGACGTTGACGATGTTTTCCGCCTGCCGCTGCTGGGCGATCGACGCGGCATTGCCCTCGCGGTCGCCGACGATGACCATTTTCTCGAGATGGTAGGCGCTGGTGCCGAGTTCGAAGTTCCGGACGGCCGGGGTGCCGGCTTCCACGCGAACCCGTTCGCGCCGCGCATCGAGGCCGGGGTAGCTCACGACCATTTCATATTCACCCGGGGGCAGATCGCGCAGGGCAAAGGCGCCGCGGCTGTCGGTGCCGGTCTCGCGGCCCAGTTCGGGAATCTGCACCTGGGCCCCGGTGAGGTAGGCGCCGGTGCCGGCATTGTTGACGAAACCGCTGACCATGGCAGTGGCCGCCGGCTGGGCGCGGCCCGGGAGGGCCATCAGGATCAACGAGCAGAACGCGAGTGCCAGCGGAGCCGCCTTGCGCAATAAGCTGCGGTAGGGATTGGGATGCATGTTGGGGTGACCTTGGGGTTGACAGTTACCGCGTTAGCGGCGGGATCGGAAAAGCAATTCGCGCACGAGCGCCGTGGAACGCGTGGCGTCGCCTGCCGCCACGCAGGCGCGCAGGCGGGCCATGACCGGCTTGGTCAGCAGGGCGTCGATCGCCTGGAGAAAGGCGACGCTTTCGCGCACCGCGGCGGCGCCGTCCTCGCGATAGGGGTACTGGTCCATCGAGTACCATCCCTGGTAGCCGGTCTCGCGCAGCCAGAAGAGCAGCTCGAGGTATTCGGTGAGGTGCAGCGACCCGACGATCATGTCGTCGTCCCACGTGCGGTAGTTGTCGTTGAAATGCATGTGGAACAGCTTCCCGCCGTTCCGTTGCAGCAGCACCGCGGCCTCGGCCACGTTCTCCGACGCCATCCAGGAGTGGCCCACGTCGATGCAGACCCCGACGTTGGGCAGGCCGATTTCCTTGACCGTGAGCAAGGTGTCGCCGGCCCGGGCCTGGAAGGAATGCGTGCGCGGCTCCTTCAGCTTGTATTCCAGCGCGAACCGCAGGCCGGGAAATTCCGCCACCAGCTTGTGCAACCCTTCGGCGAGCCACCCATGCTCCGCGAGGTAATTCGATTGCAGCGGATAATCGAAGCCGTCCTGGCCCAGCCAGAGGTTGATCAAGCCGCAATCCATTTCCCCGCACATCTCCGCCACGCGGCGGGATTCCTCGAGGGCCTGCTTGCGAATGGCGGGATCCTTGGCCGAGAAACTGCCGCGGCCCCAGCGCTTCTGGGAAAAGAGGTCGGGAATGATCGAGACGCAGGCCAGGCCGTGCGACCGTAACAGCCGCCGCATCCGCTTCGTGTTGGCGGGCGTGATATCCCAGGTCCCGACCAGTTCGACGCCTGTAATGCCGGGGATGGCCGCCGCCTGGCGGAGCATTTTTTCCTTGGGCACGGCTTCCTTGTAGCCCGACGAGAGAAAGCGATCGCAGGTGTTCCCGAGATTGCCGAGGATGACCGAATAGCGGGGATTTTTCATGGCACGGAGGGGACGCCGGAAACGAGTTCCGCCATCAGGAGATGACTGCCGGAGGAAAGCGAGCGGGTGGGGCCGTCCGGCAAGTGGACTTCGGCCGTGCAGTTCCACGGCACCCGCACCTCGATGCGGAACTGGCGGTCCTTTCTTTCCCAGGCAACCGCCGCCTCGCCCCACATCGTCGGGAGCGTGGCGCGGGCCCGGTCGATGCCTCCGAGCACGGGCGGACGAACGACCAGGTGCAATCGGCCGCCGCGCGGCTCGCTGAAAATGAGCCCGGCCACATGCCGGTAGAGCCAGGCGCCCACCGAGCCAAACATGGGATGGTTGTGGGAGTTCATGCCCCCGCCCGTCCTCAGCTCCCAGCGTTCCCAGACGGTCGTCGCACCGCCGGCGAGCATGTGGCCCCAACTCGGATAGGTCGTTTGGGCCGCAATCGCGACCGCCGCCTCCGCGTGGCCTTCCAGGGAAAGCACCTCGAGCACATACTTGGTGCAGAGGTTTCCGGTGGTGAGATGGAAGTCGTGCCTGGCGACATCCTGGACGAGCGTTGCGACCACGCGCGGCCGCAGCGCGGCCGGTACCAGGTCCATATAGAGCGCGATGGCATTGCTGGCCTGGTTGCCGGAACCGTAGCCACCCAGGGACTCGCTCCAAAATTTCCGGTGAAACGCTTTTTTGATTTTCTCCGCCAGAGCCGCGTAGGTGCGTTGATCTTCCGCGTGACCTAGCACGTCCGCGATCTCCGCCAGACGCTGCACGGAGTAGCCGTAGCAAGCCGTGGAAATCAACTCCCCCGGGGTCTTCGCTGAAATCGCGCCGCTCCCCACGCTGCCCGCGACGGCTTCCCCCGCGGGAGGCGCCCAGTCGCCATAATAGCTGTAACCGACGATGCCGTCATCCGACCGGCTGGTCAGGAAATCGACCCAAGCCCGCATCCCCTGATAATTTTCAGCCAGCACCCGCCGGTTGCCGGAATGGACATACAGCAGCCAGGGAATGAGCAGGCAGCCTATGCTGACCGGATCCGCGGGCTGCCGGCCCCAGTGAAAGGGCACCGTGTCGCTCAACGCGCCGGTCCTGGGATCCTGCGCATCGCGGATGTCCGCGCAGAATTTCTCCAACAGCCGGGTGGTTTCGAAATTATAGACGAGTTCTTCCGAGCGGGCCGCCAGGTCGTTCAGCCAGCCCATGCGTTCATTGCGCTGCGGGCAATCGGTGGGCAAGCCGTGCAGGTTGCTCTCCTCGGTCCACTGCACCATGGCGTGCAACCGGTTCAACAAGGCGTGGCTGCAGTGGAAATCGCCGCGCGGCGGCACCGCGGAGCGAACAACGCAGGAAACGAGGGCGTCGGCCGTTGGCGTGCCCGGCCAGCCTTCGACCTGCACATAACGGTAACCGTGATAAGTGAACCGCGGGCTCCACCGTTCCGGCCCGCCACCGCGGAGGATGTAGACGTCGGTGGCTTGGGCCGTGCGGAGGTTCTCCTGATTCACCGTGCCGTCGGGCGCGAGCACTTCGGCGAATTTCAAGGTGATCGCCGTTCCCCGCGCGCCCTGAACCTCCAGGCGCACCCAACCGGCGTGGTTTTGCCCGAAATCAAAAACGAAGATCCCCGGCTTGACGGCCTGCACGCCCTGGGCGGCCAGTTCGCGGACGACCTGAATGGTTTCCAGCGGCTGCGCTTGCAGGGCGCCACCCGGTCCACGCACCGCAAAGGCCTGGGACCAGCCCTCCGTGCGCTCCGTCACGCCGCCTTCATCATAACCCGGAAACTCCCACCCCTTCTTTTCCAGACGCGCGTCGTAGACCTCGCCGTCAAAAATGCTGGCGCTTCGAATCGGACCGGACGCGACCGTCCACGCCGGGGCATGTTTGTCGCGCGTGGTGGCGACCGTCTGCCGGCTGCCATCGGCGAATTCGATTTCCAATTGCGCCAAAAGCATCGGCGCGCCGTGCCAGCCGGATCCGACGATCGCCGCAATCACGTTCTCGCCATCCTGCAGCGCGCCGGCGGCATCATGCGTGTTGTATAACACCCGCTTGGTCACGTCAGTGTAGGCGGGATCGAGCACCGCCGGGCCCTGCTTGCGGCCATTCAGGTAGATTTCGTGATAACCGAGGCCGGTCGCATAGAGCCGGGCCTTCGCCACTTTTCCCGCGAGGCGAAAGGCACAGCGGAAGTATTTCGCGCCGCCCAACTGGCCCCCCGGGCAGCCCAGCCAGGACGCCCGCCAGTCAGCCGGTTCCAACAGAGCCATTTCAAAAGTCGCGGCATCGCTGAATGCTCCCGCGACACCCGCCTCATCCCAAATGGAAACTTTCCAGAAGACGCGCGCGCGGCTGGTCAGCGCCTTGCCGGCGTATTCCACGCCAACCGACAGGGGGGAATCGACGCGACCGCTGTCCCACAGATCGCCCTGGTCCTGCGCCAGCCTGGCCGCGGAACTGGCGGCCAACACGCGATACGCGCTCTGCCCGGCGCCATTTTGCGTGGTCGGCCCGCGCCAGGAAAGGCGGGGACGGCGGACGTCAATGCCCAACGGGTTGACGCAATACTCACACTGCAGCTCGGACGGGGTAGACATTCGGGGTAGGTGCAGAATAGCCATATCCGGGAAACTCGACAATTGGCTGGGATCACCATTAGTGGTATTTAATCAACATGCTTTGGCGTTCCTCCGTTCATTTGATTCCCCTCTCGCAGCCGCCGGGCATCCTGCGCATGTCGGGCCGGGCGCTCCATGGCACGCGCGGGCCGGAGCATTACCGCCTGGATCGGTTTTGGTGCCTCAACCTTTTCCAAGGCGAAGGGGAGTTGAACATTGGCGGCGAAATTTTTCCATTTCGGTCTGGCTACGCGGGCATCACGTGGCCCGACGTCGACCTGCTTTATACCTTTCGGGGCAGGACGATCAAAACGTGGGCGCACTTCATTCCCCAAACCGGCGACAGTGGCGTCAGGATTCCCATCATGCAGGATCTCGGTGCCGAGTTCGACCGCACGCGGCGGGAACTGCAGTCGGTTTCCTCGCTCTATCGGGCGCAACCCGAACGCGCGGTCGCCCGCCTGTGGGACATCTTGTGGAGCCTGGTGCCGCGCCACTCCTCGCATTCCGCGCAGGGCATCGACCGGCATCCCGCGGTGGCGAAGGCCATGGACCAAATCGATCTGCACATCGCCGAGACGATCGAGGTGAGCCAGCTCGCGCGTTCCCTGGCGCTGTCGCAGACGCATTTGAACCGGCTGTTCAAGGCGGCCGTGGGCGCGACCGTCGGCGAGTATATCCGCACCCGGCGCCTGGAATGGGCCAAGCATCTGCTGGCACACACGACCATTCCCATCAAGGCGATCGCCCACCAGGTCGGCATCCCCGATGCCCAGCACTTCAACAAGGTCATGCGGCGACACATCGGCCAGTCCCCGAGCGCATTTCGCGCCTCGCCCAACTGACCGCCAACGGATGACGCGGCGGATAGACCGGCTCGAACGCCTCCGTTCCTCCCCTCTACACCGTTTGGACGCTACAGGACTCGAACCTGTGACCCCGTGCGTGTGAAGCACGTGCTCTAACCAACTGAGCTAAGCGTCCGAAACGAGGGGCTGACGGTTAACGGGCAGCCGGGGCGAATCAACTCTCTTTTATTTTGAAGTTTTAAGGCCCGGCGGGCAGCGGCGTTTCCGGTTGCAGGAGCTGGCTTGCAAGCGATCCAGGGCGTGGAGGGCGAATCACATCCGGAACCGCTTGCAAGCAAGCTCCTACAACCGCAACGAACCGCTATTTCTTCACTTTCACCACGCGCTTCCGCCCGGGGAACAGGGTCCGGCAGATTTCACAGGCCGTTCCGTCGCAGCCGCGGGCAGTGCAGTGCTCGCGGCCGTAGAAAATGATCCGCAGGTGCAGCTGGTTCCATTCCGACTCCGGGAACAGGCGCTTCAGGTCGCGCTCGGTCTGCTCGACATTCCTGCCGGAACTCAGCCGCCAGCGATGCGCCAGTCGGTGGATGTGCGTGTCGACCGGGAACGCCGACACGCCAAAAGCCTGGCTCATCACCACCGAGGCGGTCTTGTGCCCCACCCCGGGCAACGCCTCCAACTCCGCGAAGGTCCGCGGCACTTCGCCCCCGTGCCGCTCAACGAGCAGGCGGGAGAGTTCCTTGATCGCCTTCGCCTTCTGCGGCGAAAGCCCAACCGGACGGATGATTTCGCGAATCTTCTCCACCGGCGCCGCCGCAAGCGCGGCAGGCGTGGCCCCAAATTCCGCCCACAGGCGCGGAGTGACCTTGTTGACGCCGATGTCCGTGGATTGGGCTGAAAGCACCACCGCCACGAGGAGGGTATAGGCGTCCTGGTGCGTCAGCGGAACCGGCGTTTCGGGATAAAACTCCGCGAGCCGCCGCCCGACGTAGGCCGCGCGTTCCGTTTTGGTCATGGCGAGGGACGCCTCACGGGCCGGCCAGCCGGGCCTTCGTCGCCGCCGGCAGGTTCGCGGTCGCCAACCAGGCCCGCGCTTCCGCCGGGGCGTTGTTGAGCCAGCGCGCGTAGGCGGCGATCACCGCCGCTTCCCGCGCTTCGGGCGAAGGCAACGTCTGCGCCCACGCGATGGTTCCCTTCGGATCGCGTTGCGCGAGCCCGGGCGCCAGGTGCGCGGCCGCGCTCGCCTGCGTGTCGCCCGTCAGCCCAAAAATAAAATTCCGCGCGCCGGCGCTGTCCTGCAGCAACCAATGGGACATGGCGCCATTGAGCGCCTCCGTGCGCACCTCGACCGGCGACAGCGAGCCGGCCCATTGCGCCGCGGCCGCGGGGTCGCGCTGCGCCCAGGCGGACGCGAGGTTGACGACGGCCGCCTCGCGCGCGGGCTCGTTCCCCAGCGACTGCGCCCAGGCGATGGCTTGCGTGGGATTGGACGCAAGCAGCGCCGCCACCCGGGCGGCGGCCGCTTGCTGCTCGGGCCCGGCGGTCATTTGTCCGACATATTGTCCGGCGGCCACCGGATCCTGGCGGGCCCAGGCATCGAGAATGGTGTTCAACACCTTTCCGCGCAGCTCACCGGCCTGCAAAGTTTGCATCCAAGCCGCGGCGCCGGCGGGATTCTCCGTCGCGAGCGCCCGGGCCACCGACAACGCCGCCTGCGTCTGCACCGGGCCGGGTACCAGCTTGCTGATGAGAGCCGCCGCAGCCTTGGGGTCGGTTCGGGTGAGCGATTGCAAGGCGGCCACCAGCGTGCGATCGAAGGCGGCCCCGGTGAGGGTCTGCTGCGCCAGGTCGATCGCGTGGAGCGGATCCGACGCCAGCATGGTCTGGAGCACGGATTCCATGGCCGGCGTCCGGTCCGACGAATCAAGTTTCTGCGCCCACGCCAGCGCGGCCGGCAAATCGGAGTGGGCCCACCCATCCGCCACCGCCCGCAAGGCGTTGTCGCGCGCCTCGCCGGCGGGCACGGCTGCCAGCCGGGCGACCGCTGACGCGGGATCGTCCGCGACCAATTGCGCGAAAAGCGAACTGTAGATCGCGCGTTCCTCGCGGTTCTTCGCGAGTTCGGCCGCCAAGGCGAGCGCGCGGTCCGGGTCCGACCGTCCGATCGCCGCGAGCACCATCAACAGCCCCTGCGTCCGCACCGCCCCCGCCTCGAGTTGCCGCACATAGGCCAGCGCGGCCGCGGGATCGCGTGCGAGCCACGCCTGAAAACTGCGGCCGAATTCCAGCGAACGCTGCGCGGGATTTCTCAGCGCGCGGGCTGCGTCCACCTCGGCCCGGAAACCGGACACACTGTCCGGCCCCGCCGGTGCCGGGGCGACTGAAGCCGGCCGGGCCGCGGCGGGTGACGCCGCGGCGGTCGGCGTGGGAGCAGCGGGAACCGCCTCCGTCATGTCCGGGGCCCGGCGCGCTTCCACCCAGCGCCTAAAAAACACCGCCCCGCCGAGCACCACGGCCAAGGCCAGGATCATGCTCACGAGGGCAATGCGAGGTTGGGCGGGAGAACTCATGGCGATCCTTCAAAACCAAAACTTAGCGACTCGCTGGTGGCGAGGCGCTAATTTCTAAAAGCCGCAGGGGCGCCGCTTGACGGCGCCCGGGCGTCGTCGAGCGACGCCCCTACGATGACCGATCAGGGCTCGTCCTCCGTCAGCAGGCCCGAGCCGTTGATCGTGAGCCGGTCGCAAGCCACGCGACCGGTAATCATGGCACTGCCGTTGATCGTGATGGTGCCATTCGGCGCGATGACCGTGCCGTCGACATAGGCGTTGCTATTCAACGTCAGGCCGCCCGCGGCAATGTTGAGCGTGAGCCAGTCCGAATGACCGGCGGCTCCGATCGCGCCGTTGAGCGAGGTGCCGTTGGCGAGGTTGATGATCACCGGGCCGACGATCACGATCTCCGTGTTCCCATTGAGGGTCAGGTTCTGGAGATTGTAGACCGCGGGCGTCGTCGCGCCGGCGACGCCGAAGATCAGCTTGTTGCTGCCGTTCACCGTGAACGTGCCGTAGGTGCCCGCCGGCACCGCCAGCCCGGCCGGGTTGCTGCTGCCGTTGAGCGTGAGGTTGCGCAGCGTCGCGAAATTGCCCGGGCTCTGGCCGGGGCTGTTGAGCGAGACATCGCGCGTGCCCGCCGGGGCCGGCGGCGCGGCCACCACCGGCATCGCAATCGCGTTGGTGCGGCTCATGACGTGACGGAGCACCGCGCTGCCATTGAGCGTAACAAGGTAACCGGACGGCGTCGCACTGCCCGTGCCCACAATCGTGCCGCCGTAGTGCGGCTGGCCGTTGAGCTTCATCGTCGGCGAGCCCGGGACGAGCAGGTCGCCGGTGACGACCGCCGAACCATTGAGGGTGACAGCCTCCGGCAACAGCATCTGGACCGAGCCATCCACACCGCCGTTGAAGGCGGGGGCGTGACGCACAAGCGCGGTGACCGTGATGACCAGCGTGCCGCTCGCGGAGCCGGGGCGGTTCGCATCGGTGGAAGTGGCGACCACCGCATAGGAACCCGGATTGGTCGGCACCGTCAGGAATCCGTCGTAGGTCACCGTCACCGGCAGTGTCGCCGGCGTCGTGGTGACCGTGACCGGCTTCGGCGCGCCATCGTAGGCCTGCTTGAGGTTGCTGAGCGTGATGACCGCCTGCCCCTGGCTGATGACGAGCGTGCCCGCCGCCGTGCCGGTGTAGTTGAGATCCACCACCGTCGAGGAAACCGCGTAGCTACCGGTGTTGGTCGGAGCTGTGGTGACGCCGTTGTAAGTCGTAAGCATCGTCAGGCCGGCCGGCGTGGTCGTGACGGTCACCGGTTTCGCGGTGCCGTCATAAACCTGCGCCAACTGGCTGAGCGCGACGCTCGCCGTCGCCTTCGCCACCACCAGCGTGCCGCTGGCGGTCCCGGTGTAGTTCGCGGTGCTGACCGTCGCGACCACCGCGTAACTGCCGGCGTTGGTCGGCGCGGTGGCGCTGCCGTCGTAGGTCAGCGTGGTCGCCTGGCTGGACGGATCCACCGTGGCACTCGCCGGTTTCGGGGCGCCGTCGTAGGTCTGGCTCAGGTTGCCAAGGGTCACCGTGGCCGTCGCCTTGGCGATGGTCAGCGTGCCGGTGGCCGTGCCCACGTGGTTCGCATCATCCACCGTGCCGACCACGCTATAGCTGCCGGCGTTGGTCGGCGCGACCGGGCCGCCATCATAAGTGAAGGTGACGTTGAGCCCGCCCGGCGCAGTCGTGGCCGTCGCGGCCTTCGGCGTGCCGTCGTAGGTTGCCGTGAGATTGCCGAGCGTCACGGGAGCCGCGGCCTTGTCCACCACCAGCGTGCCGGTGGCCGTGCCGACGTAATTGGCATCGATCACGGTGGCCACGACGTTGTAGCTGCCGGCGTTAGTCGGAGCGGCGGCGACACCATCATAGGTGAGCGCCACCGTGAGTCCGACCGGCGTCGTCCCTGCGGTGACGGCCCGCGGAGCGCCGGTGTAGGTCTGGCCGAGGCCACTGAGCGAGACCGCCGAGACCGCCTTGGCGACGGTCAGCGTGCCCGTGGCGCTGCCCACATAATTCGCGTCGGCGATTACACCCACGACGTTGTAGCTGCCGGCATTGACCGGTGCCGCCGGGTCGCCGTCATAAGTGACCATGACCGGCAGCCCGATGGGATTGGTCCCCGCGCCCGCCACGCGGGGTGCGCCCGAGTAGGTTTGGTCGAGATTGGACAGCGTCACCGTGGCGGGGGCCTTGTTGATCGTGAGCTCGCCGGTGGCGCTTCCCGTGTAATTTTCGTCCTCCACGGTGGCGACGACCGCGTAGGTGCCGGCATTGGTCGGCGCGACCAGGCCGCCGTCGTAAGTGACCATCACCGCCAGGCCGTCAGGCGTCGTCACGGCGCTGGCGGCTTTCGGCGTGCCATCGTAAACGACATTCAGGCCGTCGAGGACGACGTCCGCGATCACCTTGGTGGTCGCGAGGGCGGCGGCTCCGCTGAGGGTCGAACCGAAGGAGTTGGTGACAACGCAATCGTAGACACCGGCATCGGCCGCAGTGGCGCTCGCAATCAGCAGCGTGTCGGTCAGGGCGGACGGGTTGTCCGTGATCGGCGCGCCGTTCTTCTGCCATTGGAAGGTCAACGGGGTGAGGCTGGTCGCACCCACCGAAAAGCTCGCGGGCGTGAACGCCGACACCGTCAGATCGACCGGCTGGGCCGTGATCGCCGGAACCGGGGGCGCATCCGTCAGGGAGAAATCGTCGATCGCGAGGGCGTCGTCATTGCCGCCGTCGTTCACGTCGGTCCAGCGCAGGACCAGCTTCTGGCCGGGCGCCCAGTTCAGGCCCGTGACCGTCGCGGTGATGCCGGGCACGCGATTGGCCGCGAGATTGCCGTCCAGCAGCACGTCCGCGCCCGTCGTGACCGGCGCGATGAAATCGAGCGCGGGAACGGCCGTGAAGGTCCCCGTGTTGATGTCCGCACTGCCCACCGCGTATTCAAACGCGAACTTGTTGGCGGCGGCGCTGCCGCGACGCCACTGCTCGCCGGTGTAGGCGATGGTGACATAGTTGACGGTGTGGCCGGTGGTGTTGACCAGCGTGACGCCGACCCGCGAGACGGTGGAGCCGCTCGAGAGGGAGCCCAGCGCCCGGTCGGGCGCGTTGGCGAGGCCGTAGGAAACCACGCTGCCGGAATTGCTGGCGCCGTTGTCAAACTTGAAGAGCGCATTGGCGCCGCTGCCGGAATATTTGACGAAGCTCCAGCCGGCGAGGCCCGCGGCGTTGACGCCGGGGAAGGCATCGAGCGAGAAGGGCCCGTTGCCGGTGAAGGTGAACGTGCCGGTCGACGGCAGCGTGTCGAAATCCTGCGTGTAGGTGCCGCCGGCGAAGTTGAGGACGGACGGCGGCGCCACCGCGAGGACGGAGACGGCGTTCGATGTCGCCGGCGAGCCGACGCCGTTGCTCACCACGACATCGTAGGAACCGGAGTTCAGGACCGTGACATTCGGAAGGACGAGTGTGGCGGTGGTCGCCGACGCGTTCCCGGAAATGGCCGCGCCCCCCTTGCGCCACTGGTAGGTGAACGGCGTGGTGCCCTTCGCCGCGACGGTGAGCGTCACGGTATCGCCAACAGCCACGGTCTGGCCCACCGGCTGGGTGATGATCTGGGGCGCGGCGGGCGCCACCGTGAGCGCGGCGGGATTCGAAGTCACGGGCGAGCCAATGCCATTGCCCACGACCACGTCATAGCTGCCTACATCGCCAGCCTGGACATTGCCCAGGACGAGCGTCGCCGTGGCGGCGGTCGGGTTGCCGGTGATGGCGAGGCCGCCCTTGCGCCACTGATAGGTGAACGGCGCGGTGCCGGCCATACCGACGGTGAAGCTCGCCGAACCGCCCGCGGAAATATTCAGCTGGGCCGCGGGCTGCGCGGTGATGCTCGGAGCCACGGGAGCCGCCGTGACGAACGAGAAGTCATAATCCGCGCCCAGGTGAAGCCCGGTGGACACGCTGGTCACGCCGGCGGCCAGCACCTTCACGGAAACGGTGTCGAGGAAATCGAAATTGGTCGGCGGCGTGAACGTGTAGGTCTTCCCATCGGCGCTCACGCTCAGGGTGGCGGGGACGGCGCCGCGGCTGGCGCTGTTGATGGTGAAGGCGCTGCCGGCCGCATTCACCGCCTGGTCGAAGGTGATGGCGATCGCGGTGTTCAGCGGAAGGTTGGCCGCGCTGTTGGCGGGACTGGTCGAGGCCACCGACGGGCCGGACGGGCCGGTGATCGTCGTGCTCAGCGAGAAATCGTCGACGGCCAGGCCATCGGCCGAGGACGTGCGCAGCTGCCGCCAGCGGATCACCAGGCTCTGGCCGGGCGCCCACGAGAGGCTCGTGAGGTTCGTGCTCCGGCTGCCGCGATTGGCCGGCGCGTTGCCGTCGACCGGGGCCGCGGCGCCACTTTGGACGGGTGAGGCGAAATCGAGCGCCGGCACCGGCGTAAAGGGGCCGCTGACAATATCGGAACCGCCCACCCGGTATTCCACCATGAGCTTGTCACCCGCGGTGCCGGTCCAGCGCCATTGTTCGCCCGTGTAGCCGAGCGTGACGGTGTTGATGGTCTGGCCGGTATTGTTGACGATGACCGTGCCGACCACCGAGTAATTGCTACCGCTGCTGAGCATGCCCAGCGCCCGCTCGGATGCAGCGGTCGCGCCGAACGAGAAAACCGAGCCGGTGGTGCTGGTGCCGCTGCTGACCGTGAAACGCTGGGTGCCGGCGGCCAGGGTTTGCGCGTAAGTCCAGCCCCCCAATCCCGAGGCGTTGGCGGGCGCGCCGGAAAGCGGGATCACGGCGGTCGGGACACTGCCGTTGGCGAACGTCCCGGAACCCGGCAGCGTGTTGAAATCCTGCACCAAGGTGCCGCCGGTGTAGAAAATCTGGGTCGGACTTGCGCTGCTGATGGTGAGCGACGCGCTGCTGGAGGTGGCGGGCGTGCCGACGCCGTTGCTCACGACCACGCTATAATTGCCGCCGTCGCCGAGCGTGATGCCGTTCAAGACGAGCGTGCTCGTGCCGGCGGAAGGATTGACGAGGGTCGAAATCGGGGAAGCCCCCTTGTACCATTGGTAGTTCAACGGGGCGGTGCCGGTGGCCACGACGCTGAAGGTCGTATTGCTGCCGGGCGCCAGCGACTGGTTGGCCGGCTGCGAGGCGATCGTCGGCGCGGCCGCCACCACGGCCAGCCCGGCCTGGTCGCTGGTGATGGCTCCGACGGTGTTGGACACCGTGACGAAGTAGAGGCCGGCACTGGCGGCCTGGACGTTGGTCAGGGTGAGGGTGGGCGTGTTCGCGCCGGAGATGTTGCCGGTCAGGCTGGCATCGAGCTCGCCCACCTTGTGCCACTGGTAGGAGAACGGCGCCGAGCCGCTCGCAACCACCGTGAAGGAAACATTGCTGCCCGCATCGACGCTGCGCCCGACGGGACCCGTCGTGATGGTCGGAGGCAAGCCGCTCACGATGAGATCGGCCGAGGAACTGGTGGTGGAACCGACGTCATTGGTCACCACCACGGAATAACTGCCCACGTCGGCCGCCTGCACGCCGGTCAGGTCCAGGCTGGCTGACGTCGCTCCCGGGATCTCGACCTCGCCATGGAACCACTGATAGGTGAGCGGCGCGTTGCCGTTGGCCTCGACCGTGAAGGTGGCATTGCCACCGACCGGGGCCGTTTGCGGGACCGGTTGCACGACGATCACGGGCGCGCCGGTGGTGGTCTGCCCGTCGATGGTCGCGCGGAAGGCGGCCGCGATCGGCGCGGGGAGCGCCGTGAAGAACGTGAAGCCGGTGTCGGACTGAATCTGCGCGGGGGACGTGACGAAGTTCTCCCACGGGGTGCCGCGGATGCCGGCGATATTGGGCACCTTGATGGCAATCACGCGGACCGCGCCGGAATTGGCGACGATGCGATCCACCGCCGCGCCCGGACCAAGGGGCACCACGACGACGACCTTCCACGTGTACCCGGGAATGGCGACGCCGCTGGCGACGGTCGAGCCCGTGAAGCCGCTCGTGCCGCTCGTGATCAGCACTTCGTTTCCGGCCGCGGCGAGCGTGCGGCAATAATTCTCGAAGCTCGCCCAGATGCCCTGGTTGTTGTCGGGCGTCTGGGGCACCATGTTCGACATGAAGAAGGTCACGTCATTGTCCGCGCGGGTCACCGTGCGGTCGGCCGAGGGGCACATGTGGCCGCGATCATAGCCGGAACCGCTGTAATCGGTGGTGAGCACCTGGTAGAAACCGGCGGGGAGCCCGGTATCGACGAAGAAATCGGGGGAGCGGCCGCTGCCGCCCACGTCGTTCGAGGTCAGGCTCCAGCTCACCCAGTTCGGCTCGTGCGTGGTATCGTTATAGTCCAGCGCGTACTGCGCCTTCTGGATCAGGTAATGGGTGTGATTGCTGGTGTCAGCCGTGGCGCCGCTCGGGTTGCCCAGCTGCATCTGGTAAGGGATGCCGATGGTGGCGCGCAGGCCGATGGCGGTGAACAGGACCAGCAGGGCACTCAGGACGAAACGGGAGGTTTTCATGCAGGGACGGTGTGGGGGGATGCGACGGATGACGGGACGCAGATCAAAGCGATCAAAGGGGAGCCGCGGGCTCACCTCGTCCGGCCGGAACCCGGCGATGGCACGAGGCAAAAAAACGACGGCCCGTAAACAAACCCGGGGCCGTCAGCGGCGGACGGTGACACATTAAGCAAAGGGTGACGCGCCGAGTAGAGGAAGTGTCATAACGCTTGGCAATGCCGATATGGTGAACTTGGCGTGACGACGGCCCGACGCCTGAGGGGAAAGCCCCAAGTTCCGGGCGTTCCGGGGCGAAATGGGCCAAAGGAGTGAAGGGATGCGGGGATTGCGAGCGACAGACCAAGGCAACACACCCCGGCGCTGCGCGCCCCCCCTCTCGAGAGGGGATCTCGTTGCGGCCGCCCGACAGCTCCCCGCTTGAGAGGGGCTCGGCAGCCGTAGGCCCGGCGGAGGCTGCTGCCCGAAGGGCGGGGGTGTCGCCCGCGGCATGCGCCCCTCCGCCTCCACCCACCCGTTTTAGCAGCACGCCCCCTTCCCCGCTTCTGCCCGCCAAAGCGCTTCTTAATAGAGAAGCGCCGCCCAAATCTCAGTTGCACGGCCCCTCCCCCCGCCTACCGTCCGCGCATGGCTTCCCCGCGCGACCTGCTCGCCCCGCTCGACACCTTTGAACGCCGCCACACCGGCTCGCCCGACGCTGACGTCGCGGCGATGTTGAAGACCGTGGGCTACGACTCAATCGACGCCCTGGCTGACGCCGCCGTGCCGGCCAACATCCGCCTGAAGCGCCCGCTGAAGCTGCCGGCCGCCGCCAGCGAAAGCACCGCGCTCGCGGAACTCCGCGCCATCGCGGCGAAAAACAAGGTGTTCCGCAGCCACATCGGCATGGGCTACTACGATACCGTCACGCCGGGCGTCATCCAGCGCAACATCCTCGAGAACCCGGGCTGGTACACGGCCTACACGCCTTACCAGGCCGAGATCTCGCAGGGCCGCCTCGAGGCGTTGCTGAATTTCCAAACGCTTGTCACCGATCTCACGGGCCTGCAGATCGCCAACGCCTCCATGCTCGATGAGGGCACCGCCGCCGCCGAGGCCATGATGCTCGCCCACCGCGTGAAGCTCGGCGAAAGCCTCGACGTGTCGGTGTTCTTCGTTTCCGAAAAGTGCCACCCGCAGACGATCGACATCGTCAAGACCCGCGCCAAGCCGCTGAACGTCACGGTCGTCGTCGGCGACCATCGCAGTTTCGAATTCGCCGGCAAGGTCTTCGGGGTGCTCGTGCAATACCCGGACACCACCGGCAGCATCCATGATTACGCCGCTTTCTTTGAAAAGGCCCATGCCGCCGGCGCGTTGTGCGTCACGGCGACCGATTTGCTGGCGCTGACGCTGTTGCGCGCACCCGGCGAATTCGGCGCGGACGTCGCGGTCGGTTCCGCGCAGCGTTTCGGCGTGCCGATGGGTTTCGGCGGCCCGCACGCGGGCTTCCTCGCCACGAAGGATGAATTCAAGCGCCAGATGCCCGGCCGCCTCGTCGGCGTTTCGAAGGACGCCCAGGGCAACCCGGCCATGCGCCTCGCGCTCGGCACGCGCGAACAGCACATTCGCCGCGACAAGGCCACGTCCAACATCTGCACCGCGCAGGTGCTCCTCGCCGTCATGGCGTCGATGTACGCCGTTTACCACGGCCCGGAGGGCTTGAAACGCATCGCCCAGCGCACGCGTTTGCTGACCCAGTTGCTGGCGGACGGACTCGAGGGACTCGGGCTGACGGTCAACGCGGAACCGGTGTTTGATACGCTGACGATTTCCGGCGTCGATGCGGAGAAGATCCACGCGGCCGCAGCGGCCGCGAAAATCAACCTGCGCGCGGTGGACCCGAAGTCCGTCGGCATCTCGCTCGACGAGACGACCACTACCGGCGACGTGCAGACGCTCCTGTGGCTCTTCGGCGCCCCCCCGTCCGATCTGTCGTCCGACCTCCGTCCCCTGCCGTCTGAACTTGAGCGCCGTTCGGGTTTCCTGACCGCGAAGGTCTTCAGCAGCTACCACACCGAGCACGAGATGCTCCGCTACATCAAGCGGCTCGAGAACAAGGACCTTTCGCTGGTCCACTCGATGATCTCGCTCGGCTCGTGCACGATGAAGCTCAACGCCACGAGCGAGATGTTTCCCGTGACGTGGCCCGAGTTTGGCCGGCTGCACCCGTTCGCGCCGGAGGACCAGACCAAGGGCTACGCGAAGATGTTCGCCCAGCTCGAGAAATGGCTTGGGGAGATCACCGGCTTCGCGGGCGTGTCGCTCCAGCCCAACGCCGGCTCGCAAGGCGAGTACGCCGGCCTGCTCGTCATCCGCGCCTATCACGAATCGCGCGGCGAAGGTCACCGCAACATCTGCCTCATCCCGACCTCCGCGCACGGCACGAACCCGGCCAGCGCCGCGATGTGCAATTTCAAGGTCGTGCCGGTCGCGTGCGATGCCAACGGCAACATCGACCTGAACGACCTGAAGGCGAAGGCAACCGAGCACGCCGCAAATCTCGCGGCGCTCATGATCACTTATCCGTCGACGCACGGCGTGTTCGAGGCGCCGATCAAGACGATCTGCCGGATGATCCACGAGGCCGGCGGCCAGGTGTACATGGATGGCGCGAACATGAACGCGCAGGTTGGCCTGACCTCGCCCGGCCACATCGGCGCGGATGTCTGCCATCTCAATCTCCACAAGACCTTCTGCATCCCGCACGGCGGCGGCGGTCCCGGCATGGGCCCGATCGGCGTCGCGAAACACCTCGTCGAATTCCTGCCGAGCCATCCCATCGTGCACCTGCACGCGGACACCGGCGGCCACCACATGGGCGCGGTCAGCGCGGCGCCGTGGGGCAGCGCGAGCATCCTGGTCATCTCGTGGATGTACATCCGCATGATGGGCCCCGACGGCCTCACGCGCGCCACGAAGTTCGCGATCCTCAACGCCAACTACATTGCGAAGCGCCTCGATGCGATGTTCCCGGTGCTCTACAAGGGCGCCGGCGGACTCGTCGCGCACGAATGCATTTTGGAATTCCGTCCGTGGAAAAAACACGGCCTCGAAGTCGAGGACGTGGCGAAGCGGCTGATGGATTACGGCTATCACGCGCCGACGATGTCCTTTCCCGTCCCCGGCACGCTCATGATCGAGCCGACCGAGAGCGAGACGAAGACCGAGCTCGACCGTTTCTGTGATGCCCTCGCGTCGATCCACGGCGAGATGGCCGGGGTGGCCAGCGGCGAGAGTGACAAGCTCAACAACCCGCTGAAGAACGCGCCGCACACCGCCGCGGTCGTCTGTTCGACCGATTGGAACAAGCCCTACACGCGCGAGCGCGCGGCTTTCCCCGACAGCCACACCCGCGCCGCGAAATTCTGGCCCGCCGTCGGCCGCGTCGACAACGTCTACGGCGACCGCAACCTCGTCTGCAGCTGCGTCGGCATGGAAGCCTACGCCGCGCCAGGCGCGGCGAGCTGAGAGTCGTTAGCTGAGGGCTGAGAGACCGTGCCGCTGCATTCAGCGGCATTTCCGAATGCGCCTGCCCTGGCTCTAGCCTCTCGGCTCTTGGCTATCCTCCCCCTCCATCTCCGGCGGCTTGATGGCGCTGAGCAGCCGATCGAGTTCTCCCTGCGTCGGATTGCGGATCGAAAGCACCGTGAGCACCGCCGGGCCCGCGGGCAGCTGCACTTGCGCCGGCTTGCCGATGGCCAGTCCGAGCAGAACCGTGGCGAGCGGGGAATTGTGCGGGAGGCACTCGATGCCGGTGTCCGGATCGGTCGTGGTCTCGCCGTAGGTCGCGACGAGAAACGTGAAGCGATCCTTCCGCTTGCCGCCCACGTCCGCCTTCTCGATCCGGACCACGTGGCCCAGTTGCACGAAATCGGTCGGCTTGGTGAGCCAGGCGGCGGGATCGATCTCGACGAACGTGTTGCGCCGGTAAAAGCGGTCCAGCTCGTCCATCTTGCGATCGACTCCGCGGATGGCGTCCTTGGCCGCCTTGAACCCGAAATTCTCGCGCAGGTCGCCCTGGCTGTGCGCCTCGACCTTGTCCTCCACGAGCGCCGCGCGCTTCACCTTCAACGCCGCGAACTCCTCCGTCAGCACGCGCAGGAAGCCGCTCCGGACGTAGATCGTCATCGGCGGCGGGGGAGCCAGCCGGAAGATGTTTTTGCGCCGGGGAGGAGCCATGGGTTGCGAGTGAGCAAACCTGCGAACGAAAAGCAAGCCGCGGGCATCCCTAATCGGGGTCCCCTCTATGAAGCCGGAACGATGCAATTGAACCGCGAAGGGCGCGAAGGGCCACGAAGGTCTATCGGGAAAATTCTGATTTTGTCCAGGATCACTCAAGAGTGAGTAAGGCACGACATCACGAGGATCAGGTCTGACTCGCGATTTTCGCGTTTCTTCGCGCCCTTCGCGGTTCCTACTGAATGGTTCCGGATGAAGAGGGCGGCACGCAGCGATGGGGTGGTGTGTAGGGCTCCCCTCATCCCAAAAAACGTCACGGCTCGCAGCGAGTCGGCAGTGAGGTGACCGGCCGGCCGCTAGCGATCCAAATCAGTCAACGGATGGCGTAAGGAATGAGTGATGCTGAGGAACTCCACCGAATCACCGCTTGGATCGATCCGATAACGAATGGCATAGCGAAATCGTGGGAGGAAAAACCGACGGACGTCGTTATGCCACGTCCGCCAAGTGGCTGGAGCTTGCATGATCGTTTCAATCGCCTGCTCGGTTTCGCTGAGGAACAACCGGTCAAAGCCGGAGCGTTGCTCCCCGAGGTATCGGGCCGCCGCAATCAGATCGCTTTCAAATTCCGGGTGGAACCATCGCTTCATTTCAGCGCGGCCCGCGCGTTGCGAAAAACTTCCGTCTGGGTCTTGGGCTGCACCGTCCCGCTGGCGAGTTCCTGGGCCCGGGCCCCGGCGATCCGATCCGCCGCGCCTTCCTCCAATTCGGCCAGCCGCCGGCTGATTTCCGCGCGTTCCGCGGGAGTCAGCTTCGGTAGCTCAGCCAGGATTTCCGCCGTGCTCATACCCTGAGTAGAGCCCCGGATAGCCCGCGCGTCAAGTGACCGCCGGAGGCCCGCATCGAATGCGGGAGGTGGAGGGCCGGTCTCCGCATCGGGCACGCCATGGATTGTTTAACAGGAGCTCGCCAAGAGGGGAATTAAAGGGGGTCGGGTTGTGTGGTGTGTGTCAAACCCACCAGCCGTAGGAGGCATTGAGGATTCTTGGCGACTTTCCTCACTTGATTCAGGGCCTTCTCAGAGTGTGAAGATGGGGGGTGGGACGCTTAGAAAGGTGCGGGCACCACACACCACACAACCCGACCCCTTCAGCTTTGCCCCGGCAACGCGAGATCGCCCCCACACTCCGCTCGTGCCTCGGCTTGGGCTAGACTGGCGGGATTTCCACTATTTCCGCTCGTTGAGCGCAGGGAGTGAAGCAACGATACGATTAGTTTCCATGCTCACACGGATGACGCGCTTGAACAGATCGAGAATGTAGCGAGGCTGACTATGCTCGCGGGCCCAGTCGTTGGGGTCGTTGCGGATGCCGCTGTCCTTGTCCACGGTCACTTGGTAGCGTTCCACGATCCAGTCGAGGGCGGGCTTGCCGTTCACCACATAGTCGTAGGCCTCCAGCGGGATGCCACTCAGCGCGATCTGCGCGTTGTAGTGCAAAGTCGTGCGGTCCGCTTTTTCGCCCGCCGCCTTCTGCTCTGCCGTGGGCCGGGCGTAGGTCATTTTTTGCACGAGGTAATCCTTCGCGAGATCAAGCGAGAGCGCTGAGCAATGCTCCTGCACTGGCCAAGGCTCCACCGTCTCGTAGTTCAGGTGCCAGTGCGCGAGGTCGCGGCCAGCCTGGCTGAATTTCCAGAAGTCGGCCGTCTCGCGCGTGAACGGCAGGCGCGGCAGCATCTTCTTGAGGTCGCTGGCGAAGCGCGTGCGATACTCCGGTGAATGCAGCACGCCATAGACGTAGTAGAACACATCCTCCGGCGTGATGCGCGCCTCGTAGGCCGCGCGGAATTCCGCAAGCCGGCTCGGCGTAATCGCGCTGCGCCGCCGGTAACCGTCGATCAACTCGCCCTCCTGCTCCCGGGCCAGCAACTCGCCCGGCTCCGCAGGCTCGTTCCTTTCATAAAGGTAAAGAGGAAAGCAGACGCTTTTAGAGATAACCTCCAAGTCCGGCACGATGTCCGTAATCACGCATGAAAACTCCTTCGATGCTCCAGTGCCGGTAGCACAGATTGCCAGATTTCCCAATCCCGGAGCCGGAAATATCCGCGGTATCTGATAAACACAGTTGTTGAACTGCCGATCAAAATAGAGCTGTGCCTTAGTAAATGGGCGATACAGGGAAAGCCTCACCGATTCGGAACTGTAGGCGGCTCCACGGAAGCGCCCCAAGTCCTGCTTTAGTTCGCGTGTCCAACTGATCTTTTGGGGATCTGTATCGATGAAACCTTCAACCGCTTGTAACACTTCGGCTTTTTCAAGATCGCGAACATGTTTTCGGAAAGCCATCATCTGCTGGCTGTAGAAAGCTACCATCCGGCTCATTCCGCTTTCTAAGTTTCGGCGGGAAAAATTATAGCACCAGGCATCTCGGTTAGTTTTAACACCACTGGAGTAGTCCAGAAAGATTGAGTCCAATTTTGGATCTTTGTCTCCTAGAACTACAAATTTCTCGAATGCCGGATCGCGCTGATTGATCCAGTCGTGGTCGGAATTCGGGCGAAGAGTCACCCATTTCCTCTTTTTATGGAGCCCGCTGAGACTGCCAAAATCGCGGATAATCGCCAGTTTATCCTCACGCGAAAGATAGTCACCGATGTCGTGATAAATCAGTTCACCCGGCGTCTGCTTTTCTGGATTCCGCACGAAGATCGAGATGGCTACGGGCGTGCGACTGCCAGAGCCAAAAATTTTACCACCTTCCATGCGCGACAGTTCACCTGAGGTGCGCTGGTTACCGCGCAGATTGAAAACGTAGAGACTGGTGAACTCATCCACCAGGGATGCACGCAACCCATCCAGGGAATTGCCATCGATGAATGAACCATTGGTAACAAAACCAACCACACCGCGACCATTAATCCGATCGCTCGCCCAGCGCACAGCGCGAACATAACTGTCGTAGACGCTGTTCTTGAGAACGGCTGTTGACCGCGCCGCATAGGTCGTCCGGATACGATCATCAAGAGCCGGATAGCTCAGGTTCTTATTTCCATCGTTTTCGCTGGTCTGAAGGGCTGAATAAGGCGGATTTCCAATGACTACCCGGATCGGACTCTGTTTTTGCCGGCGCACCCGGCGGTTGTTCTCAGGGAACATCTTTTCCTCCATTTCTCCCTTTGTCTCGGCCATCTGGAAGGTATCGGTGAGGACGATGCCATCGAAGGGAACATATCCCGCGGATTTTTTGCCGCTGGCGCGGTGCAAATCGTGGAAGGCTTCCTCAATGTTGATGGCGGCGATGTAGTAGGCCAGCAGCACAATCTCGTTGGCATGCAGCTCGTGCTGGTATTTCCGCAGCAGGTCGGCTGGCGCGATGAGCCCGTTCTGCAGTAGCCGCACGATGAAAGTACCGGTGCCGGTGAAAGGGTCGATGACATGAACATCGCGGTCGCTGAGCGAAGACTTAAACTCCTGGCGCAGCACATCCTCCACGCTGCGGATAATGAAATCCACCACCTCGACCGGCGTATAGACAATGCCCAGGCGCTCCGCGGTCTTGGGGAAGGCGGTGCGGAAAAATTTGTCGTAGAGTTCGATGACGACCCGCTGGCGCCCCTCGGCATTGTCGATACCCGAGGCCCGCTCCCGCACGCTGGCGTAGAATTTCTCCAGCGCCGCGGTCTCCTTTTCCAGCGCCTGGTCATGCAGGAGATCCAGCATCTGCTGCATGGCGACGGAGACGGGGTTTTGCCGGGAGAAGGCATAGCCCTCAAAGAGGGCATCGAACACCGGCTTGGTGATGAGGTGCTGGGAGAGCATCTCGATGGCGTCCTCCTCGGTGATGCTCGGGTTGATGTTGTCGCGCAGTCCGGCGACGAAGGCGGCGAACGCCTCGCGGTGGCGGCGGTCACCATCCTCCAGCAAGCTCCTAATGCGGGCGGTGTGCCGCTCGGCGATGGCGGCGACATCCTTGGCCCAGCTTTCCCAGTAACGACGGTCGCCGCACTTGAGGACGATCCGGGCGTAGATGGCGTCCTTCCATTCCTCCAGTTGCGGAAAGACGAAAGTCTCCTGAACCTGTGTCAGTTTCGGCTGGCCATCGCCGGAACTGCTTTCATCGCCGGACTCGCCGCCGCTCACGCCGATGACCTGGATGACGTCGGGGCGGCGTTTATTGAGCTCGATCTGGTTGACGGTGGCGTTGAAGCGGTCGTCGTGGGCCCGCAGCGCCTGCAGCACCTGCCAGACGACCTTGTATTTCTCGTTATCCTTGAGCGCCTCCTCCGGCGGCACGTCGGCGGGGATGCCAATGGGTAGGATGATGTAGCCGTATTTCTTGCCTTCGGCCCGGCGCATAACGCGCCCGACGGACTGGACCACGTCGATGATGGATTTGCGCGGATTGAGGAAAAGCACCGCATCGAGCGCCGGCACGTCCACCCCCTCGGAGAGACAGCGGGCGTTGGAGAGGATGCGGCAAGTGTTCTCGGGCGACTCGGCCTTGAGCCAGTCGAGCCGGGCGTTGCGGCGAAGGGCGTCATAGGTGCCGTCCACGTGATCCAATTCACAATGGAGCAGGTTTTCCGCCTCGGGATGCGTTTCCCGGTAAGCGGCGATGATCTGGCCGAATTTTTCGACGAAGGCTTTGGAATCCTTGATGGAGCGGGAGAAGGCGACCGCCCGGCGCATGTGCGCCACGTCGCCCTGCAGGTCGGCGGCGCTGGCTGTGGCCTGGTCAAAGCGCTTGGCAAGACCGTTCCAGCAACCGGTGATCTTTACCGCATCGTCGAGATTGAGCTCGCTGTTCGAATCGGCGATCTGGCGCTGGAAGGTCTTGTGGACGTATTTCTCATCCACGGCCAGCACGAGCACCTTGTAATCGGAAAGCAGCGACTTGCCGACGGCTTCGCCGAAGCCGAGACGGTGCAACTCCGGGCCGAAAACGGCCGCATCGTCCATGGAGCAAACCTCGGCTTCCGCATCCCTGGCCTTGGTCTTGGCCTCGTCGCCATAGATGCGCGGCGTGGCGGTCATGTATAGGCGCTTGCGGCCGCGGATGAAGGACGCGTCGTGGACCTTGACGAAGTGACTCTCGTCCTCGCCACTCAGGGTGACGCCGGTGGTGCGATGGGCTTCATCACAAACGATGAGGTCGAATTCAGGCAGTCCGGTCTTCTGGGCCTGAGCCACGGCGTCGATGGATTGATAGGTGGAAAAGACGACGGTCATTCGATCGTCCGTCTTTTCCTTTTTGGCCACGCGTTGGAGAGCCTCGTATTGGGCGGTGATCTGCCGGGCGGAGGTGGTCGCCGGGAATGCGAGATCGTAGGTCGTGATGTCGGCCTTGTCGTCGTCGCCCTTGACAGCGCGTTTGCCGATACTGGCGTCCGAGCAGACGGCGAGGCTGTGAATCGACGTAGTGGCTTCGGCGGTCCATTCGCGGAGGCTTTGGGATAGCAGCGACAGCGACGGCACCAGAAACAGGACGTGCCCGCTGCCCGCCATCTTCTCGGCGATCCGCAGGGCGGTGAAAGTTTTGCCCGTGCCGCAGGCCATGATGAGCTTGCCACGATCAGACTCGCCCAAACCTTTGATGACTTCAGCCAAGGCAATCTGCTGGTGCTCCCGCAGCTGTTTCCGTGCACGCAGGTGGAGATCCTGAGGCCGCTTGAGGCTGAACTTCGACCAATCCACCGGGCTGGCATCGAGGTCCTGGACCCGCAGTCGGGTGATCGGCTTGCTCTGGTTGGCCAGCGCGTGCTCGGCATTCTTGCTCCACTTGTCGCTCGTGGAGACGATCATGCATGAGCTGAACAGGTCCTTACCCGAAGCCGTGAAGAAAGAATCGATGTCTTCCTTTGCGATAGAGTGCTCTGGCAGGTAAAATTTGCATTGGATGGCGCAGAACTGTCCGGTGGCACGCTCTTCTGCTACGATGTCGATGCCGACGTCCCCCACCTTGCCCTTGCGCGGAAACTCATTCCACATCCAGACATGCGAGAAACGCTCCGCGTAGATGGGGTCCAGCTCGAGGTAGCGACAGATTAACCGCTCGAAGCGATCGCCCAGATCGCGGTTGGAGGTGGCCTCTTCACGGAAATAGGCGAGGACATCATGGATCGTTTGCTTGGCCATGCAGGCGGAGCTTCACTTCGCACCACCTTTAGGTAGCTGTCCAGCCTACACTACCTATAGTCAGGTGTTTGAACGCGCCGCTAGCCGCTATGGTCGTACGTGGTCATCGAAACGACGAGGCGCCTGATGGCGCGCGTGAAGCAGATCCGGCAGGCTTACGGGCTCACTCAGGAGCAGTTCGCCGAGCGCGCGGGTCTGGACTACAAGTATTATCAGCACGTGGAGGCCGGCCGCAGGCCAAACCTCGGACTGGAGACCTTGCTCAAGCTAGCCAAAGGTTGTGGCCTGGAACTGCGCCAGCTCTTCGATTTCGACGCGCCACCCATGGTTGTCGCCGAACCGAAGGGCAATGATTTCTCCGCGACGCCGAGGCCGGCCGGCCGGAAGACGGCAAAGCACAACACTGGCGGAAAACATTCCTGACGGATTCCGACCCGAGCCACCGCCGTTCCTTGTCCGCTCACCCGTTGATGTCGACGCGGAACCCGGGAAGAAGCACCCCGTCAAGTCTTCGGCATCCGGTACGGATGATGGCCTCGATGGCCAGACGCAGCGGATCCGCTGACGGCCCGGTTGGGAAAGTTCGTTGGTCAAAGCGCACCACCGCGTCGATGCCCGGGTAAAGCCAGCACAATCCCTCCACAAATGCGATCACCCGCCATTCCTCGCCGGCCGGGCCCGGCCCAAGAATTCCCACCCCGGAGCCAAAGTGGGCCATCGCCGCCGGAAGATCGTCAGGCTGCCAGGTGATTTTTGTACGGGTGGCGACCATCGATACCCTGATCTTTCACTACTGTTAGAGAGGTGTAAAGGTCGCACTACCGTTGATGGGGTGTAAGGCAGGACGCGGTCCAGTTAAGCTCTGTCGTGGCAGTAAACGATACAGCGAAGCGCCTGCTGGCGCGGGTGAAGCAACTCCGGGAGGCGCTGGGACTCAGTCAGGAGGCGTTCGCCGAGCGGGCCGGGCTCAAGTACAAGCACTACCAGGCCATCGAAGCCGGTCGGAAGAGCGATATCCGGTTCTCCACGTTGGAAAAACTGGCCAAGGCTTGTGGACTGGAAGCGTGGGAGCTGCTGAATTTTGAGAGCGATTTGCCGGCCCTGGCCGAGGATAAGCCGGCGAAGGGCGAGACGACCGCGGCGGGCAAGGGACGAAAGGCGAGGAAATAGGTCGCCAGGGAGCGCGGCCTCGCGAGGCCGCTTTCAAAGCGGCGACGTCGCCGCACTCCATCGAAAAGGGCGGAGTGCATCCTCGCGGTCGTTGGCAAACTGTTATTCTCCTCCTCCTCCCGGCGGCCGGTTGACACCGTTCATCCCGTGACGCACTGTGCGGCCGTGGGCAAGAAGCCGCACAAAGTCGGGGAGCCCAAGGCCACCTACGCCGGCAAGAAATCGGCGAAAGCCGCGCCGGTCATTAATCAGTCGAAGCAAACCGCGTCCACCGTCCGCTACGCAACTCCGGAGCAGGTGAGAAAGGCTGCGGACGAGGTTTTCAAAGTTCACTCGGAACTTTTCCGCAAGCTTGCCCAGTGAACGAGCCCCTATTCATCTCCCGCGAGGAGGTGCTGGGCATTCATCGCCTCTCGCTTGAGCAACACGGTGGTCTGGACGGCTTGCGCGACCCCGGCTTACTCGGCTCTGCATTGATGCAGCCCGAGGCTGCTTTTTACTACGAGGAATTAAAAGGGGTCGGGTTGTGTGGTGTGTGTCAAACCCACCAGCCGTAGGAGGGGTTGAGGATTCTTGGCGACTTCCCTCGCTTGATCAGGGCCTTCGCAGAGTGTGAAGATGGGGTGGGACGCTTAGAAAGGTCCGGGCACCACACACCACACAACCCGACCCTTCAGCTTTGTCCCCTTCAGTTTTGTTCACGGAGGCGTAGGAAGGCGGATTCAAAATCCGAACGCCGGACGCAATCCGGCCCAGCGGGAGCTGGGCCCTCCATCAAACGCGGCCCGCTGGCAGCGGCGGCCCTGCACTTTCAGAGCGCCCTGACCACCACGAGGCCCGCGACGAGGACGTACGCCGCGGGGTAAGCCCAACGGAGCCAGCGGTCGTAGCGGATTGCCTTGGCCTCGTCGCGGGCATGGAGGTTGGCAATCCACACCATGCCGGCCATCGCCAGGCCCAGGAACACGTAGGCCAGCACGAACAGCCAGTCGATGATCGTCAGGTAGGGGATCTTCGGCAGCCCGGAGTGCAGCGTGAAACTGAGCGCCACCACCGTCAGCAGGCTCGCAATGATCACGTTCATGCGGTCGGACAAATCCGCCGGCGGCAGGAAAAACACCGCGAAGGCCATCGCGAGCACGATCACCAGCGGCACGATCATCTGCCACAGGAAGAAATGGTAATGCCGCTTCACTTCGATGGTCACGGTCGCGCGACTGTAGGTCTCCTGATAGACGTCACGGTAAAACGGCTTCACTTCCGCGGACAACATCCCCGGTTCCCATTGCGGGAGAGAAATGCGCGGGGACATCCGCAGGCTGCCGGGGGGAATGGTCAGTTCAACGTCGCCCGCAAGATGCTGGAAGGACTCGAGCTCGAGGTGCAACTGCTGCCGGTCGAACGGCAGCCGGCGCAAATCCAGGTGCGTGGCGAGACGCACGTTCATCTGGCGCTCGAACTCCACCTTCCCGTCGGGATGGATCCGCAACAAGGCATGGTCCAGCTCCGCCGGCTGGGTGGTGCGGTTGAACTCCACCATGGGCCGCCACCCGGTGTTGGCTTCGTCAATCGCCGCCGACTCGCGCAGCACCTTCGGTGCCTTGCCCTCGAACGCCCGGGCCGGATCGTGCCAATAGCTGCCGAGCAACACGTGCACCTGGAATTCCCCGGCCGGTTCGTCGATGTCGCCGATGTCGAGGATGTACACCCCGAGTTCGACCTTGCGGATGCCGGGGGCGGCGGGCGGAGCCTCCGCGGCCGACGACAGGATCGCCATTAAACAAAACCCGATGGCCCAACCGGTGAGGAAACGCATGGTGTGCGCTGCCAAGGCAGCGGGTCCGGTGGATTGGGTCAAGAGTGGGGCCGGCATCGATCCCTACACACCCCGCCCTGCGGGCAGCAGCCTTCGCCGGGCCTACGGCTCCCAGACCCCTCTTCATCCGGAACGATGCAATTGGACCGCGAAGGGCGCGAAGGTCCGCGAAGGTATACCGGGAAAATCCTGATTTTGCCCGGGATCACGAAACAGTGAGTACGGCAAGGCATCACCGATGATCAGGTCTGACTTGCGACTTTCGCGTTTCTTCGCGTCCTTCGCGGTTTCCACTGAATGCTTCCGGCTTCATAGAGGGGATTTGATTCACGCAGCCTAAGTCCCCTCTATGAAGAGGGGTGGCGCGCAGCGACGGGGTGTGTAGGGCGCGGGCGTCGTCGAGCGACGCCCCTGCAAAATCCACCGGCTGAATTTTCATAAGCTTCGCCCTTGCGTTGGTTCGTTGCGCGGGCATCGAAAAACGCGTGCTCGCGTTGCATTATCCCGCTTTCGACCGCCTCGAAGTCACTGACGTCCCGCCCACTCCCCTCGCCCCCGACGAAGTCCGCATCCGCGTCGCCGCGTGCGGACTCTGCGGGAGCGAACTTGAGACCTTCAAAAACCGCAGCCCGCGGCGCACGCCGCCGCTCGTGATGGGCCATGAGTTCTGCGGCACCATCGCCGAAACCGGCGCCGCGGTGCGCGACTGGCAAACCGGCGCGCGCGTCGTCAGCAATTCCCTCGTTCCATGCGGCCGCTGCGTGCGTTGCCACCGCGGCGACACCCACCTGTGCGCCCATCGCCAGATCTTCGGCATGCATCGTCCCGGCGCGTTTGCCGAGCTGGTCAATGTGCCCGCCCGCTGCCTGATTCCCTGGCCCGAGGGTCTGCCGGCCGAGGCCGCCGCCCTCGCCGAGCCGCTGGCCAACGGCATCCATGTCGTGAACCTCACGCGCCACCTGCCCGCGGCCACCGCGCTCGTCATCGGCGCCGGCCCGATCGGACTCTTCTGCCAGCAGGCGCTGCAAGTGCTCCGCGGGGCGAAAGTCTTTGTCGCCGACCTCAGCCCCGAGCGCCTCGCCGTGGCGAAAAAACTCGGCGCGGCGGGGGTCATCGATCCGCGCGCAACAGACGCCGCCGCCGTCCTGCGCGACGCCACCGCCGGCGAGGGCGCGGACCTGACGGTCGACGCCGTCGGCAGCGCAATCACCAAGAAAACTTCGCTCGATGCCCTCCGTCCCGGCGGCGCCTCCGTCTGGATCGGCCTGCACGAAAACACCGTCACGCTCGATAGCTACAACATCACGCTCCCCGAGAAACAGGTGTTCGGCACCTACGCCGCCAAGATCGAGGAACTCCGTCAGGCGCTGGACCTGATGGCCTCGGGCAAAGTGGATGCCCATTCGTGGGTGAAACGATTCCCGCTCGCCGAAAGCGTCGCCGGTTTCCACCGCATGCTCGCCGCGAAGGGCGATGACATCAAAGGCGTGATTTGCCCGTGAAGATGCCGCGTCAATCCTCCGCTCTTTTGGTGGGAGGGGTTTTATACCCCGATCGCGAATGAGTTTGCCGCCTGTCGGGGTATAAACCCCCTCCCACCTCAAGCACAATTGCCCCCTGCCCCATGATCACCTCGCCCACTCGCAAACCCGTTGCCGGTCGCTTCACCGGCAAGGTCGCCCTGGTCACGGGCGGCACCAATGGCATCGGCCAGGCCATCGCGCTCGAACTGTTGCGCGAGGGCGCGCAGGTCGTGGCCACCGGCCTGCCGGCCGATCTTGAGGAAGGCCGCCAGGCTTTCGCCGCCGCAGGTTTCACGCCCCTGCTGCTCGCGGGCGACATGGCCGAGGAGGCCTTCTGTCGCCGCCTGGTCGCGACGGCGCTCGAAAGGCACGGGCGCGTCGACTGCCTCGTGAACAACGCCTTCTCGTTTGTCGCGAAGGGTCTCGATGCAAAACGCGAGGACTTCGAACGCAGCTTCACGGTCGGGCCATTCGCGTTCGCGCTGCTCACGCAGCTCGTCGCCGAGCCGATGAAGAAGCAGGGCGGCGGCGCGATCGTGAATGTCTCGAGCATCTCCGCCGCCATCGCACAACCGAATCGCTGGACCTACAACACCGCGAAGGGCGCCGTGACGCAGCTCACGCGCTGCGCGGCGCTCGATCTCGCGCCGCACAAGATTCGCGTCAACAGCGTCAGCCCGGGCTGGATCTGGACGCGCGAGGTCGACAAGGCCGCCGGCGGCGACCGCGCCACCTACGATCCGATCTGGGGCCAGTTTCACATGCTCGGGCGCATGGGTCATCCGGTCGAGATCGCGGGCCCGGTGCTCTTCCTGCTGAGCGACGACGCCGCCTTCATCACCGGCACCGACCTGCCCGTCGACGGCGGCTACAACGGCCTCGGCCCCGAGGGCCTCGGACAGAACACGAAGATCGCAGGCAGCCGATGAGGAATTGTTTCAATTCTCCGAAAGTTAACCACGAATGCTCCGCCTACCGGCTTCGCTTAAATGAGCCCTGCGCCTAATCGGCTCCGGTTTTGGTCCGGAGGCGCAGCTGATCGCCGCGAGAAAGCGCAAACCGGCCGGAACCTCTTTTTCAGTCGGCGATCAGCCGACTCCCGAGACCCATCGCGGAGCCGGTAGGCGGAGCATTCGTGGTTAAAATGCATTGGTTATACCTTCTCCTTTTCCCATGACCTCATTCCGCACTGTCATCACCGACCACGGTTTCCCCAACCTTAAACACGAGGAGGCCACGCTCGCGGCCGCCGGCAGCACGCTCGTCGTTGCCCAATGCAAGACGCCCGACGAAGTCATCGCCGCCGCGCGCGATGCCGATGCGCTGCTCGTGCAATGGGCCCCCGTCAATGCGGCCGTCATCGCCGCCCTCACGCGTTGCAAGGTGATCGTCCGTTACGGCATCGGCTACGACAACGTCGACCTCGCCGCGGCGAAGGCCCGCGGCATCCCGGTCTGCAACGTGCCCGACTACGGCGTCAACGAGGTCGCCGAGCACGCCGTCTCGCTCGCCCTCGCGCTCGCGCGCCAGTTGCCGCAGATCGACGCCCGTCTGCGCGCCGGCACGTGGAAGATCACGCCCGACCGCCCGATGCCGGCGCTCGGCGAATCCACATTCGCCACGGCCGGCTTCGGCCGCATCGCCCGCCACACGCACACGGTCATGCGCGGCTTCGGCGGTCAGCGCATCGCTTACGACCCCTTCGTCACCGCCGAGGCCATGGCGGCGGAGGGCGTGGAGAAGGTGGAACTCGATGCGCTGTTCGCCCGCGCGGACCTGCTCTCGCTCCATTTGCCCCTGACGCCCGAAACCAAGCACTTCATCTCCGCCGCCCGGCTCGCGGCCATGAAGCGCACCGCAATCCTGGTGAACACCGCGCGCGGACCGCTCGTGGACACCGTGGCGCTCGCCGCGGCCCTCCACGCCGGTACGATCGCCGGCGCCGGGATCGACGTGTTCGAAACGGAACCGTTCCCCGCGGACCACCCGCTGCGCGCCGCGCCCAACGCGTTGCTGACGTCCCACGTCGCCTGGTACAGCGAAAGCAGCATCCCGCGCCTCCAGCGCCTCGCCGCCGAGGAAGCCGTGCGCGGCCTCAAAGGCGAACCGCTGAAGAACCGGGTGAACAAATGAATTTCGGAACCGCGAAGGACGCGAAGAGGCGCGAAGCTGCAAGCCGTGAGACCTAAAACATACCCAATTGAATCCCCGCAACCGGTCATCCTGAGCCGCGCGAAGGATCCAGCAGCATGCGAAAGTTCCGCTGGATTCTTCGCCGGGCTCAGAATGACAATCCACTGCACGCCTTCGCGACTCTTCGCGCCCTTCGCGGTTAACAAATAATTTCCCTCTCCCACCCCATGCCTGCCTTCCCCGTCGTCGACACCCACCTGCACATTTGGGACCTTGGCCGTCTGAGCTATCCCTGGCTCGCCAATGTGCCCAAGCTCAACCGCAACCACCTGATCGAGGATTACCGCAAGGCCTGCGGGTCCGTGCAGGTGGCGAAGATGGTTTTCCTCCAGTGCGAGTGCGACTTTGCGCAGTTCCAGCAGGAGGCGGACTGGGTGACGGAAGTCTCGCGCCAGGACCCGCGCATCCGCGGCATCGTGCCGTGGGCGCCGCTCGAGAAGGGCCACGCCGCCGAGGCCGACCTCGCCCGCCTGGCCGCCAACCCGCTCATCAAGGGCATCCGCCGCATCATCCAGTTCGAGGCCGACCAGGAGTTCTGCCTGAAGCCGGACTTCGTGCGCGGCGTGCAATCGCTGGCGCGGCACAACCTCAGCTTCGACCTCTGCATCAACCACCGGCAACTCGCCCACACCCTCAAGCTCGTGCGGCAATGCCCCAACGTGCGCTTCGTGATGGACCACATCGCCAAGCCCGACATCAAGGCCGGCCTGCTCGACCCGTGGCGTGCCGAGATGAAGGAACTCGCCCGCCTGCCCAACGTGTGGTGCAAGCTCTCCGGCCTGGTGACCGAGGCCGATTTCGAAAAGTGGACTCCCGCCGACCTGCGTCCGTACATCGATCACGTTATCGCGTGTTTCGGTTTTGACCGCGTGATGTTCGGCGGCGACTGGCCTGTTTCCACCCAGGCGTCGGATTATCCCCGGTGGGTGCAAGTACTCGATGAAGCCCTCGCGGGCACCTCGCCGGACGAACAACACAAGCTGTACGTCCGCAACGCCGAGAAGTTTTATCGGATCTGACTCAAACCATTTTACAGAAGGCAACAAAGGGCACGAAGGATTTTTCAAACAGCTTCGTTTCCTCCGTGATCTTCTGTAAGAAGCCGCCTTTCGAGATTCCCGTTTTATGAAACTCATCCGTCACCTCACTCCTTCCGGCCCGGCTTATGCCGCACTGCAACCCGATGGCTCCGTGCGCGCCGTCACCGGCGATCTGGCCAATGGCTTCCGGGCCACTGACCAGGTCGTCAAGCCCGGCCAGCCGCTCGCGCCCCTCGCCCCGGCGATGATCGTGTGCATCGGGCTCAACTACGCCAAGCACGCGGCCGAGGGCGGCAAGCCGCCACCGGAGCGCCCGGTGTGGTTCATGAAACTGCCGGGCGCCGTGGTGCCCGCGGGCGAACCCATCCGCCTGCCCGTGAAGCAGCCGAGCACGCAGGTCGACTACGAGGCCGAGCTGGCCATCGTGCTCGGGAAAGAGTGCCGCAACGCCACGCGCGCCAATGCGCTCGATTTCGTGCTCGGCTACACCTGCGCGAACGACGTCAGCGCCCGCGACTGGCAGCGCCAGTTCGGCGGCGGCCAGTGGAACCACGCGAAGAGCTTCGACACCTTCTGCCCGCTCGGGCCGGTCATCGTGACCAAAGACGAAATCCCCAACCCGAACGCGCTGCGCATCCGCTCGATTCTCAACGGGAATGTCATGCAGGACTCGAACACGAGCGACATGATCTTCGACGTGCCGGCGATCATCGAGTTCATGAGCGCCGACAAGACGCTGCCCGCCGGGACGCTCATCCTCACCGGCACGCCGGAAGGCGTCGGCTTCGCGCGCAACCCGCCCGTGTGGCTCAAAAGCGGCGACACGATCGCGATCGACATCGAGAAGATCGGCACGCTGACGAACCCGGTGGTTTAAAGTTTAGATAAAGCGCGTAACCTTCGATGTAGGGCCGTCGCTCGTCGACGGGCCGTGTCGCGAAGGCGGCATCAATTCCGTCGGGCGATAAACCCTCCGCCGTCCGCAGCGCCAGCGCGGCCCCGCGGCAAGCGCGGGCCCTACATCCCGGAAGGGTCGGTCTGCGACCGACTGGTCCGGTCGGAGACCACAGCCGTCCCACAGAAAGTGGGGAGGAGGAGGAAAAGAGTGGCTCGGCGGGGGAAGGTTTTCCTGCGAGAGCAGGAGTGTGA
>CAZEUN010000005.1:0-365333 GCA_964515595.1 uncultured Oleiharenicola sp.
TCGCGAATTATCAACGATCACCGACCTTAACTTAGCGCCATTCAAGCCAGACCCCAAGTTCTGCCTCTTTGGGCGTCGTAGGTGAACTCCAACTTGCGCCTTTCGGTGAGCGGGAAATTCCCAAACGGCGGCACGATGTCAGCGCGGGTCTCCATGGCAGCGAGGCGATTCTCGCCATCCCAAGAGTAGCTCCAGCGACCGTCGCCGGTCAGGTTGCCGTCGGCGTCAGAGCTGAAAGCTTCCGGCGTTTTCGGGAGCCAGGCCTGGCGTTTGCTGACGGCGACGGCGTCGGAACCGCCCGGACCTTGGCCTGGGCGGACGCCCGCGACCGTGAATTCATTCCAGGTCGAGACCGTGGTATTCGGGATCGTCACGCTGTGGTGCCAGGATTCGCCCTGACGGGTGACGCCCTGGCCGTTGACGGTGACGTTGGCATCAGTGACGGCGGTGCCGACGACGTCGACCACCCCTGGAACGGTCTTTTGGGAATACTGGTTCAGGGAGTTGGTGGTGTAAGTTAAGAGCTGAGAGTTGAGGGTTGAGAGTTTGCGATTCCCGATGTCGTCGTAGGTGTAACTGTAGTCGAGGCCGGGGACGGCATCGCCGCTGGCCACCTTCTTGGTGGCTGCGTTTACCTGGCCGAGGGCGTCGTAGCCGTAGGACCAGTAGGCGTTGTCTTCGCAGGTCGCGCGGGTGCGCTGATTCGCGGAGTTGTAGTCGTAACTGAAGCTGGGAGCCGGGAGCGCGGAGCTGGGAGTGTTGCCGATCGAAGCGAGGCGATCCCGCCCTACAATCAGCAGCCGGATTGAAAGGAGCAGCCGTCGTGAGACGGCTGGCCAGCGGTCCGACGACGGCTGCTCCTTTCGAACCCGCGACCGCCAACGGTTTCGAATCTCTCTTCCGCCCGCGGCTCGCCGACCAGCGGCGGCCCTGCTACGGCTTGAGCGCGTCTAAAAAGGTGGAGCGCATCTTGGGCGCCGAAGGCCTGGCGAAGGCGGCTGTCCCCAACGCGCTGAAGCACGTTCGCCTGCCAACAGAAAAGCGTCTTGGCGACAAGCCGCTCCACCTCACGGCCCTATCGCGGCAGCCCGGCTTCGGCGGCCAGCCAGGTGCGCGCGCGCCGGTTCATTTCGGGCCCGACCTCATGAGTCGCCTCCGGGTCCACGTAGAGGTCCTTCCGGCTCGTGATGACGTTGTAGGCCGCGAACACGGAGGTCGGCGGGCAATTTTCATCGTTGAGGCCGAGGGCAACGAACACGGGCACCTTGAGTTTCCGGGCGAAGTTCACCGTGTCGTAGTAACCGGTCGTGGCGATCTTGTCGGCGGAACGCGCCTTGGTATCCGGGTTGCGGAACAGATGGGGCCATCCGCCGGCGCGGCCGAAGAGGTAAGCGGTGACATCGCAATAAGCCGGAATCAAGGCGACCACCGCGGTGACCCGTGGCTCCAACGCTCCCGCCGCCACGGCCAGCATGCCGCCCTGGCTGGCGCCGAAGGTGACCAGGTTTTTTCCGTCCCAGTTTTTCCGCGTCGTCAGAAAATCCAGGGCCCGCACGCAACCGAGATGCACGCGCCGGAAGTAGTAGCGGCCGGGATCATCGAGGTTGAATGACGCATACCCATCGAGCGCGGCCGTGCGCAATTGATCGTAGATTTCCGCCGACTGATCCAACGGGATGCCGTGGATTCCGATTTCCAAGGTGATCATTCCGCGCTGCGCCAAATCGCGCTCGCCGCGATAGCTGCGGACACCGGCGGGCGGCAGCCGCAACACCGCCGGGTAGCGCCCCGGAGCCTTGGGCTCGCACAGGATGCCGTAGATTCGCCCGGGATAGCGGTCCGATGGCGTGCGGCTCCAGTTCCGGAAGCTCACGCGGTAGACATTGATGACCCCCGTGCTTTCCCCGGGGATCAACTGCACGCGCGCGTCCATCGGCACACGCGCCAGTTCCTCCCGGGCAGTCTGCCAATAGGCATCGAAGTCGGCCGGCATGACCTGCGTCGGTTTGATTTTGCCGGGGGAAAAACCCGCCGACGCGGTCCCTGCATAGGTTTTCCCGCCCACGACCGCCTTCACCGTGCAGCGGATGAATCCCGGTTCAGAGAGCGGCCCGGCGGTGAGATCCAGCCCTTCGGCCGGCACGACCGCCGGCTTTTCCTCCGCCGGCATGTTTTCCAGTCCCATCCGGACAGTCACCGCGGCGTCCTTCAGCGGCCGCCCGCCGGCCGTCACGGTCACCTTGAAGGTCGCGACTTCACCCAATTCATAAATCCGTCCGGCTTTTTCCGGCGCGACGCGAACCTCGACGGCGGAAACCGGACGCGGGGCCGGCTCATCCGGCGACTGCGGGTCGTCCGCGGCCCGGCCGGACACTCCGCCTGCGAGCAACAGGCCTGCGATCCAGGCCCGGAGAATCATTTGGGCGCCCATTGCACCCGGCCGCCGCGATCGGCGAGGAACTTGAAGCCCGCCTGGAACGCGACCAGTTGGGAATCCACCAGCATGTCGGGCGTGTGCCTCACCGGCACGCCCTTCCGATTGCGGCCCGCAAAACTATGCGACGGCGCCTCGATCAACACGCCCAGCACGCCGCAGTTCATGTTGAGCACCGTATCGAGCGCGAGGAGGGCGTTGCCATGTCCCGGCTTCGCGGCCTCGATCGCGGGATCCTTGGTGTCCTGCAGCCCGGCGTTGGTCAGCGCGGTGTGGACTTCGCGATAAAGCTCAACGTAAACCGGATCGAGTTTGGTTTCCATGGCGGGCCAGTGCATGCGCACGAAGTAGTTCTCCGGCGGCGCGCCCGTGTGCATGTTGAAGGACAAATCGGGACGCTCCCGGGCCGTGAGATTCAACAGCGCCTGCGTCTCGGGCTGGCGCGCCCCGAGAAAATCATCGTGCTGAAGATTCACGCCGGCGTCGTTGGGATAGCCGCCCGGAAACTGGGTGCGCTTGAAATCGAGGGGGATGAATTCCTTGATGGTCGGCCAGCCGATGTGGTTGCCATCGGCCCAACAGCCGGTGTTGAAATACTCGTGGATGCCTTTGTCCGTGTCATTGAACGGCTCCATGCGCAGCGGGATGCGCGCACGTCCGTCGACGTTCACGATCGGAATCAGGACAATGCGGTCCAGGCGCGCCGCGGCGGCGGTCAATTCCGGCCATGCGCGTCCGCGCAGGTCGCGGCCGGTTTCCAAAACCGAGATCAGGTTCACGATGCCGACAATGCCCTCGAACTCGCCGCCATGCACCGCACCCATGCCCATGAAAACCTTCTTGGCATGGTCCGGCCCCAGGTACGCGCGGATGTCGAAGAAGCCCAGGGACCCCGAGAACGTGGACGTGCCTTTGCCCTGGCGCGCGCTGCCGTAGGTCACGGCCAGGATGGGCCGGTTGCCCGCGCTGCGGCCGATTTCCTCCACGTGGCCCTTTTTGACGTGCGTCTTCAGGAAATTGTGGACGTCGTCCACGCTGCTGATCCAGAACGCCGGGATATCGTCGGCTTCCTGGAGGTATTTGGCCGGGATATCCGGAAAGGCCGGATTGCCGGCCACCGGCCTGGCCATGCCGACGTGCACGGCGAAGGCCCCGCCGAGCAAACCGGCACACACGAGGTTGCGGAGACGCGCCATTCGGAGGTTTTTCATAGGGTCGGGGGAGAAAGTTGAATTTCAGGGAAGGTCCACGCCGGGAGTGGCGGGAAATCAAAAGCCAAATGCCGATTTATTCAAATGCGCATTTGAATTTATCGAGGCAATGCTATTCTAGCCAGCACCCTCCGCCTGCATGCCGCGTCCATCACCTGCCCTGCCCTACCTGTTTCCCGCCGGTTTCACCTGGGGAGTCGCGACCGCGGCTCCGCAAATCGAAGGCGCCGCGCGGGCGGGCGGACGCGGCGAATCGATTTGGGACCGGTTTTCCGCACAGCCCGGCCGCGTGAAAAACGGGGAGACCCCCGCGCGGGCCTGCGACCATTTTCATCGCTATCGCAGCGACTTCGCCCTGATGAAGCGACTCGGCGTGAAACACTACCGCCTGTCCCTCGCCTGGCCGCGGATTTTTCCGCAAGGCAGCGGACCGGCGAATGCCAGGGGGTTGGATTTCTACCGGCGCCTCCTCGACTCACTCCACGACCATGGCATCACGCCCTGGGTCACGCTTTACCACTGGGACCTGCCACAGGCCCTGGAGGACCGCGGGGGCTGGCGGAGCCGCGCGACGGTCGACGCCTTCGCCCGCTATTGCGAGACGGTCATACCGGCGATGGGCGATCGGGTGCGGCATTGGATGACGCTCAATGAGATTCCGACCTTCATCGGACATGGGTACCGGGCGGGCATCCACGCCCCCGGCGCGCGCGAATCGGAGCGCACGATCGCGCAATGCCTGCATCACACGCTGCTGGCCCACGGCCGCGCGGTGCGGGCGGTGCGCGAACACGGCATGCGCAATGCCGTGGTGGGGCTGCCGCAGGATCTCGGCGTGCCCATTCCGGTCACGGAAACCCCCGCGGATATCAAAGCAGCCGAACAGGCGCTGATCGGACGTTACGGGCATCTTCTCTCACCCCTCTATCACGGAGCCTATCCCGCGGCTTACCTGAAGCGCCTGGCCCAAGACCGCCCGCAGGTTCAACCGGGAGACCTCAAGCTCATTGCCGAACCCACCGATTTCCTGGGACTCAACATCTACAGCGGCGATTTCGTCCAGGCGACCGGCCGGGCAAACACGAGACCCTGCCTTTCCCCGCACAGTATCCGCATGCCGGCCTGGATTGGCTGCGGCTGGCGCCGCAATCCATCTACTGGGCGCTGCGGCATTGCCATTCTCTCTACCGTCCGAAGCAATTCTACCTCACCGAAAATGGGGCGGGTTACGACGAACCGGCGGCTTCCCCGCGGGAACTAAACGACCTGCATCGCCGCGAATACCTCCGCAACCACCTGATCCAGGTCCATCGCGCGGTCCAAGAAAAGATTCCCTGCCGCGGCTATTTCGCATGGTCGTTTCTCGACAATTTCGAATGGGCCGAGGGTTACACGAAACGCTTCGGCTTGGTGCACGTGAACTTCGCGACGCAACGCCGCACGCCGAAGCTCAGCGCCCGCTGGTACGCGGGCGTCATGCGCGAAAACCGCATCCTCTGATCAGCGCGGCGCGGGCGCAACGGTCAGCGCCGAGATTCGCAGGTCCGACCACCACACCTGCGAGGTCCACGTGCGCAGGGCGAAATGCCCGCCCGAGAGCGGCGTGGCGTCGGTCACGTCATGGACCAGCCGGCCGTTGAGCCAATAGCGGATCCGCCCGCCGGCCTTCACGATTCGCACCCGGTAGATTTCCCCCGGCGCGGACCGCGTGGCCTGGTTCTCGGCCAGGATCGAAAATCCGGGATTCTTGCGCACCCGGGCCCAGCCGTCCTGGAAACCGCCGGTCAGCGTGAAGATGTAATTGGGGATCGACTGATAGTCGGGATACCGGCCGCTCCGGCCAAATTGATAAGCCGTCCCATCCGCTTCGCGCGCGCCGAGAATCACGTTCAGGTTGGCCGCATTTTTCTCCGCCGAGGGATCAACCCCGGCGGTAAACTCGATCAGCACGTCGGCCGGCAGCGCCTCGCGCCACCATAGGGTTGCCGCGGGCTCCTTCCCCGGCTCGGTCGAGGTAACGACGTGCAACCGTCCGCGCCCGGATTGAATCGCCGCGTTGCCCTCGGTGATCCAGCGCTCCTTCCAGCCGTCGGCGAACGTTTCCGCGGCGAGCTCCTTCGCGAGCCAGGTTTGGCCGTCGATCTCCACGCCGGCGGCGAGCTGGTGCAGCCACTCCTCGAGATTCGTGTAGCCGTTGCCATCGGCATCCGCGTTCGGGTCCGCGGGCAACGCCAGCGCGCGGCGGCGCTGTATGTCCGCCGGCGCCCACGGATCTTCATCACCCTCGGCGAGCTGCCGGCGGAACGAGCCGGTCCGCGTCAGGACTTTTTCCACCAGCGCCCGGTCGAGCGCGTCGCGGGCGGCCGGCTGCTTGCCCACCGTGGCGAGCAGATGGGATTCGACTTCCTCGGACGGCCGCGGCTGCCAGGCCACGCCGCCGGAGTTGGCATAGGGATCGGCCGCGAGGCGCTTCGAGGGATGAATGTCGCCTTCATGGAAAATTTCCGGGTCCCACGGGTCGCCGTGCGCCGGCAGCCAGACCTTGGCCTGCGGATCGAAGAAGCGGTTGTCGTGCAGGTAGAGCGCCGCCTCGGCGGAAACCGTCTTGTGCACATAGATCGCCGTGTTGCGGTAATCCTCCGGCGCATAGCGGCGCACCGCGCGCTTGCCGGTCTCGTCGGTCTGCTCGAGGTCAAACGGCAGCGGATGCCGCACCACCACGTTGCCCATCACGGAGACGGCGTGGGGCGGCAGCTCGAGATCGCCGATGTAGATCACCGAGTTTCCCCAGACTCCGGGGCGGTAAATGAGATTGTTCGCGATCTGCGCGCCGTTGGTGCGGTCGCGGATCAGCGGGTTGCGTCCCAAGGCGAAAGCCAGCAGGTTTCCCACCAGCGTGAAGTTGCTCGTGTTGCGTCCGCCGAGCGGGCCGTAGGCATGGGAGCCCTTGGAATGCCCGCCGTTCACCAGCGGCTCGCTCAGGATGGAGTTGGAAATCGTCACGTCATGCACCGCCTCGTTGTTGCCCCAGGTGGACATCGTCTCATCGACCGCCCAGCTGGCCGAGACGTGGTCGATCACCACGTGGTGCACGGGGTTGCCGGGCGTCGGCTCCAGCTTGATGCAATCGCGGTTGTCGACCGGCAGCAGGCGGTTGCCCGGCCGCACCGCGATATGCTGGATCAGGATGTCGTGCGCCATCACCGCGATCCCACCGTTCGCCAGCGTGATGCCGGGCGCGGGCGCGGTTTGCCCGGCGATCGTGAGAAGACCGTGGCCGGGACGGATCGCGAGGTCCGCCTTGAGCCGGATCACCCCCGATACATCGAACACCACGACGCGGGGTCCGGTCTTTTCCAAGGCTTCGCGCAATGAGCCCGGACCGGAGTCGGCCAGGGTCGTGACGCGCACGATCTCGCCGCCGCGACCGGCGGGCGTGTCCACGCCAAAGCCCACGGCGCCGGGAAACACCGGCGGCAGTGGCGCGGACCAGGCGGTCGCCGCCAGCAGCAGCGTCCCCGCCGCCTTGAAGAGAACCCGCGTTGGCCGCCCCGCCCCGGACAAAACATTTCCCATGCGCATTGGATAATGCCAATGCCGCGGCCCGGACCATGCGCAAGCCTAAGTTTTTCCCCGGTTCACCTGGCCGGCGCCGGCGCGGTAGATTCGCCGACCACCAGTTCGGGCGCGATCAGCTCCGTGATGGGTGCGCCGCGCTGGTTCGCCGGCAATTTGATTTGCTCGAGCAGCAACGCGCCGGCCCGCTCCATGAGCCGGGCGGGATTCTGGTCGATGGTCGTGAGCGTCGGGTGCAGCTTCCGCGCGAAATCGAGGTTGTCGAAGCCGGTGACCGACATCTCGCCCGGCACGTCGACGCCGGCGCTGCGCAGCGCCTGGATGGCCCCCAGGGCGGTGCGGTCGTCGATGGCAATCATCGCGGTGGGCCGCTTGGGCCAGCGCAGGACGGCTTCCGCCATGATCTCGCCGGCCTCGATCGGACTTTCCACCTGCGGAATTTCCTCCACAAAACGCAGCGCCTTCTCGGGATCCAGGCCGTGCGCCTTCGCCGTCTCGAGCAAGGCGGGCCAGCGCCACGGATCGCCCTTTTTGAAACCCAGGAGCGCGAACGACTGGTGCTTCAGCCGGATCAAATGTTCCAGCAGGAGCCGCATCGCCCGGTGGCGGTCCAGGGCGACCGAGGGGATTTTCTGCACGGTGTGCGGGTCGACGTGCACGCACGCCAGCCCCTCGAACAGCTGCACGGAAGTTTCCGCATCGAGGTCCGAATAGAGCAGCACCACGCCGTCGACGCGGATGCGCTTGAAGTCGTCGATCGCATGGATCTCCTGCTGCACGTCGCGGGGGCGCATTTCCAGCAGGCTGCGCAGCTGGTTCTTCCGGAGAAATTCCTGCAGGTGAAAAACCTTCCGGTCGAGGATGGGATTACCCAGCCCCATGAAGCACACGCCCACCATGCTGGTGCGCCGGCCGCCGAGGCCGCGCGCCAGCGGATTCGGGCGGAAGCCCACCTCCTCCATGGCCGCCACGATCCGGCGGCGCGTCTTTTCGTTCACCTCGGGGTGGCCGTTGATCGCACGCGAGACCGTCCAGGTGGACAGGCCGAGGTGCCGGGCAAAATCCGGAATGGACTGGATCGACCGGCCGGAGTCCTTCCGGGGGCGTTTCTGGGGAACAGGACGGTCTTTGGGCATGGGGATGGGTGGGGACGGCGCGGACAGCGGGTGGCCGGAAATCCAACGTTGGATTCCCCCCCGCGATAGCAAGCTCAACTTCCACCCGCCAGTCACATGTGTGGCCAAGCCCCGGGCTGACCCGGATAAATTTTATTGCCATGCATTTTCCAACGCGCATTTGATTATTTCCTGAAGCGATGACCACGCCCCTTTCCCGCCAGCCGGCACCGAACCCTGCTCCCGCCGCCTCCCGTCAGGGACGCCCCACCCGTTTCGCCTATGTGGGCACGGGCGGCCGCGTGCGGATGTTCCTCGATCCCGTGGCCCTGCGCTTCGGCGCCCACGCCCGGATTGTGGGGCTCTGCGATTCCAGCGTCGTGCGGGCCACCTATCACCGCGACCGTTTGAAGACGAAGTTCGGCTACGCCGAGGTGCCCGTGTACGCCGCGGCCGATTTCCCGCGCATGCTGAAGGAGACGCGGCCGGACACCGTGGTGGTCTGCACGGTGGACAGCGAACATCACCACTACATCATCGAGGCGCTGCAGGCGGGCTGCGATGTCGTGACCGAGAAGCCAATGACCACGGACGCCGCCAAGTGCACCGCCATCATGGAGGCGGTCCGCCAGACCGGCCGGTCGGTGCGGGTCGCCTTCAACTACCGTTGGAATCCGGGCACGACCCGGGTGCGCGAGCTGCTCGCCCAAGGCGTCATTGGCAGCGTGCGCCACGTGACGATGGAATACCTGCTCAACACCAGCCACGGGGCGGATTATTTCCGGCGGTGGCATGCCCACAAGGCCCAGTCCGGCGGCCTGTTGGTGCACAAATCGACCCATCACTTCGATCTGGTCAACTGGTGGATCGACGCCATCCCCGCCGAGGTGGTGGCGCATGGCGCGCTGAGTTTCTATGGCGAGGCCAATGCCCTCAAGCGCGGCGACCAGGCGTTCACGCAGTACCCGCGGTACCACGGCCAGGCCGTCGACGGGGACCCGTTCGCCTACACTTACGAGCGCTCGATGATTCAGGACCCCGCCATGGAGCACGGCCTCTACCTGGGCGCCGCGGAGGCGGAGTCCGGTTATGTGCGCGACCGCAACGTGTTTCGCCGCGACATCGACATCGAGGATGTCATGAATGTGCTGGTGCGCTACCGCACCGGAGCCCTCCTGAACTATTCGCTCAACGCCTTCAGCCCGTACGAAGGCTACCGGGTGGCGTTCACCGGCGATCGCGGCCGGCTCGAGTACCGCGAACTCCATGGCGCCCATATCGTCGGCGAGAGCGGCGCGGAGCCTCATCCCCAGGGCGAGAAGCACGAATTGCGCGTGTTCCCCCACTTCAAGCCTTCCTACGATGTGCCGGTGACGGTGATCCGCGGCGACCACGGCGGCAGCGACCCGCTGCTGCAGGAGCAGATTTTCGCGGCGGTCCCGCCGGTCGATCCGTTTGGGCGCTCCGCCGGACACGAACAAGGCGCCGCCTCCATTCTCATCGGCATCGCCGCCAATGCCAGCATTGCCACCGGCAAACCCGTGATGATTTCTTCCCTGGCGCCCTTGCCCCCGCAAGCCTGCCACCTCTCCGAACTCGTCTAATGTGCTCCATCCTGCCCCGCCGACGCCTTGGTCACCTCCTGCTGGCCGGCGCGTGCATGCTGGCGGGACCTCTTCTCCGGGGAGCGGACGCGCTCCCGGCCGAGTGGCCGGTCGCGACTCCCGCCGACTACGGCCTGTCCGCCGCGCGCCTCGAGGGAGCCTGGCGCGTCATGGAACTCAACCGCTCCACGACCTTCCTCGTGATCCGCTCCGATCACGTGATCTTCGAGCGCTACGCCCAGGGATACTCGCGCACCACGCCGCATTATACCGCTTCCCTGGCCAAGGCGCTCATCGGCGGCCTGTCGCTCATGGTCGCGACGAGCGACGGGAGGATTTCCGCGAACGACCCCGCCGCCCGGTTTGTCGAGTCCTGGCAGCATGATCCCCTGAAGCGGAAGATCACGATCGCCCAGCTCGCCACCCACACTTCCGGGCTGGACGACGCCAACACGGACGGCGTCAACCATCGCGATCTCGGGGGCTGGTCGGGGGATTTCTGGAAACGCCTGCCGCCGCCCCGGGACCCCTACACGCTTGCCCGTGACGTCGTGCCGGTGACGGCGGAACCGGGCACGCGCGAACTCTACAGCAACCCCGGCATGGCGATGCTCGGCTATTGCCTCACCGCGAGCTTGCGGGGCACCGCACATTCCGATCTGGCCTCCTTGCTGCGGGACGCGGTTTTTAGAAAAATCGGCGTTCCCGACAACGAGTGGAACGCGGGCTATGACGGTCCCGTGAAGCTCGACGGGTTGCCGCTGATCGCCACCTGGGGCGGGGCCAACTTCAGCCCGAACGCATCCGCGCGCGTGGGCCGGCTCCTGCTGCGCCGCGGGGATTGGGATGAAACCCAGGTGATCCCCGCCGCGATTGTCACGCAGGCCACCCAATGGGCGGGCCTGCCGAATTTCTCCGGCCTCGGCTGGTGGGTGAATCGCCGCCCCGACGGCACCAAGGTCCTGCCGCGCGCACCGGAAGACACGTTTTGGGGCCTGGGTGCGGGCGGGCAGCTGTTGCTGGTCATCCCCAGCCTCGACCTGATTGTCGTGCGCAACGGCACCGGCCTGCCCGCGAACACCGATGTGTTGAAGCAAATGGAAAAGCTGGTGATCGATCCGGTGCTGGATGCCTTCGAGCGGACCACGACGGCTCCCTACCCCGCGAGCCCGGTGATCGCCGGCATCGAATGGGCCCCGCGCGGCGACATCGTGCGACTCGCGCCCGGCAGCGACAACTGGCCCGGCACCTGGGGCGATGACGACGCGCTCTACACGGCCTATGGCGACGGCAACGGTTTCGAGCCCTTCACTGCGGAGAAACTCAGCCTGGGTCTGGCGCGGATCAGCGGGACCCCGCCCCTGGTTAAGGGCGAAAACCTCCGGTCCACCACCGGCGAACAAACGGGCGACGGCCGCCAAGGACGCAAGGCCAGCGGCCTGCTCATGGTGGACGGGACGCTCTACCTGCTCGCGCGCAATGCGGGCAACGCCCAGCTCGCCTGGTCCACCGACCACGGGCTGACCTGGCAATGGGCCGGTTGGAAATTCGGCGAAAGCTTCGGGTGTCCGTCGTTTCTGAACTTCGGCCGGAACTACGCCGGGGCCCGCGACGATTACGTGTATCTCGTTTCGCCGGACGCCAACACCGCCTACCAGCGCGCCGACCGCCTCGTGATGGCCCGCGTGCCCAAGGGGAAGGTGCGCGAGCAGGCCGCCTATGAATATTTCGTACGCCGCGAGCCCGACGGCTCCGCCACCTGGAGCCGGAACGTCCGCGACCGCGGCGGCATGTTCGAGAATCCCGGCGCGTGCTACCGGTCACACCTCACCTATCATCCCGGCCTGCGCCGCTACCTGCTCACGACCATCGGCCGCGGCACGGACACCCGCTATGCCGGCGGCTTCGGCATCTACGACGCGCCCGAACCGTGGGGTCCGTGGACGACCGCCTATTGGACCGATACGTGGGATGTGGGGCCGGGCGAATCCAATCACTTCCCCAGCAAGTGGCTCGAGGCCACGGGCGGCTGGCTGCTGTTTTCCGGCGACGACGGATTTTCCCTGCGGCGGGCAAAATTCATCCTGAAAAAGTAGCCGCTAATCAGCGCGCGTCCGGGAGAAATTCCCCGCTGACCTTCGGCGGGGTCTCGCCCACGAGCCAGATTTTGGCGGGAATGCTGGCCCAGTGATCGTTCCGGGTGTGCACGATCACGACGTCGCGGCCATCGGCGCTCGCCCACTTGTTCACGAAGGTGAAAATAATCGTCAGCCGGCCCCAGCGCTCCGGGTTATGCTCGGTCTGCACGTGCGTCCACGGCCCCCATGGTTCCGGCGCATCATAAACGCTCATCCAACCGGTGCGATCGATCGAGATCGTGGTCAGCAGGTAGCGTTTCAAACCGGCGTTGTAGCTCACGGCCATGCGTTGCGTGCCCTGCCGGTCATCGCGCCACACCGGCGCCCGGCGCGCGATTTCCCGGGTCCACTGCGGCGCGCCGGCCGGATCGCGGCCACTGAAAAACTCATAGGCCGATTTGTCCTCCAGCTGCGTCCGTCGCACGCGCAGCAGGTTAATGCGACCCGGGAGCCGGACGCGCCAGTGGCTGGGGTCGATGCTGTCGGGCGCATAGACGTACACGTACTCGTCACGCGCGCCCGCGTAAGCCTGACCGAACTGGCAGAAGGCCGGGGCGAAGATGCCGGCGTCGCCTTCGGGAAAATCGCCCTCGCCCTTGCTGAAGCGCACGCCGGTCGGGCGCCACGTCGCGCCCTGATCGTCCGAGCGATGGAGCTCGATGAATTTGAAATACCCCAGGCTCGAATCATCGCCGTCCCGCCAGAGATAAAGCACCGGACCGAGCGCCAGGATCCCTTCGCTCTTGCCCGGAAACGGCATCGGATGCGGCGCGTCCACGCCGCCCGCGAGATTGAATCCGCGATAATTGTCACGCGTCCCCCGGATCACGCCAATCCCGAGCGACACGCGACCCGCCTCGTTGTTGCCGCCGAAACCGCCACCGTCGCCCCATGCCGTGTAGAGATGGCTGTCCTCCGCCCACGTCAGCGGCCAGATGTCGCTGCCGGGCGCCTCGATGCGCGCCGCGCGATCGTCGAACACCAGGCCGCCAATGACGGGACTGGGCGGATAAGGCGGTTGAAATTCCCTTTTCGGCGTCGCGGGATTCTGCGCGAAGGCCGCCACCGGCAGGAGCACCGCCGCCAGCCAGGCTGATTTTTGCATGGGCGGAAACATCTGCTTACGGCTGGCGTTCGATCCGCGCCGCCGCGCTCGCTTCGAAGGGAAAGTTCAGTTTCCAGCCGGCCACGGTCACTTCCGCCCCAGTCGCCGTCTGCGTGAGCCCCGCGTCCGCCGGCGCCACCGGCTTGGCGCCGCTGTCGTCGACGAACAACACGTGGAGGAAATAATCGCGCTTCCGGGCGCCGGCCGGCGAAACCTCGAGGCGCCATTCCGCCAGCTCGCGACCGGTGCGTTTCTTGGCGGTGGTGTCGGCCGGATAATTTTCCCCATCCACCCACGCGTCCCGGCCGGGGCCGCCGATCAGTTCGAGCTTGGCCCCCTCCGGCAACAGCGTGAGGCACGACAGTCTTCCGCCGCGATGCTCGGCGACGGCAAGATTGCCGGTCACGACCGGCTGCTCGATCGTGTGCAGGAGAAACCGTTTCTGGAACTCCGCCTGCGTGCTTTCCACGCGGTCGAACACCACCACGACCGGATGATCCCGCGTCGAATGGCGCAGATAGACGATCTCCCGCTGGGCCAGCGCCACCCGCGCGGGATCGTAGGCCTTGCTCGCATCGCCCGACGCATAGGTGTAGTCCGCGGCCTCGACATAGCGCGTGATTCCATCCAGGTGCGCGTGGCCGCCCGGCACGATGTCGGCGAGCGCGGTCGGTTCCTTCCTGAAAACCTGCCCGCCATCGTTCGACGCCGGCTCGTCGATCACCTGCATCTTCTGCGCGGGATCGAACACGACGATCGCGTTGTGGGCAATGGTCCGGGTGAAGTAATTCCGCCAGTGCGAGCCCCCGTAGCCCCCCTTGTTCTGGCCACCTTCGTCGTAAAGGCCGGAATCGACGGCGAGACCGCCGCGGTAATGCAGCGTGAACGCATTCGCGTCGCGATGCAGATGATTCGTCGAAAAGAATGACGGCGAGGAAAACTGCAGCAGCGTCGTCCGGTCATCCCACCGGTCGCGCGCGACCACCACCCCGGCCCGGCGGAAGTGCCGGCTCGGCGGCAACGGTGCCCCCGCGTTGTCGGGCGCCAGCGGCCGCACGCTTTTGTCGCCGTAGAGAATGTCCGCGAAACGATCGGGGCGATCCTTGACCGCCCATGCCGCGTAGGGATCCTTGAAGATGCCTGCCGCAATCATGAGCAGGTCGGGCTGGTAGGCGTTGAGATCGTCACTGACAGTGTAAGCGTCGCCGGTGTTGGAATAGAGGCCGTCACCCTGGCGACCGTAGATCCAGAAAAGCGGCAGCTTCTGCTGCCACGGAAAGTACACGCACTCGTTCGTCGCGGTCGACCAGGTGTGGTGGATGCTGCCGGTGAGATAAGCCGCGCTGTAGGCCCAGCCCATGTGGTAGCCGCCGTCCTCGGCGATCCAGCTCTGCGTGGGAAAATATCCCTCGATCCAATGCCGGCGCTGCACCAGGAGTTTCCCGCGCAGGTCCGGATACTCCGTCACGAGCGCGAGCAGGCCCGCCGTCAGCGTGAAGTTGCCCCAGCGCGAGTGACCGCCGACGTAGTTGGCGCCACCCTCGGCAAAGTACCACGCCCGGCCGATGTGGGCCTGGATCGCCTTTGCCACCGTGTCCCGCTCCGCCTGGCTCAGCACGGGAAAGAGCCAGTCGTACGCGAGGGCGAGGCACTGCAAACGTCCGCGGAACTCGGTGTCGTTACCCACCGGCCCGATGGCCGCGAGGGCGGACGCCCAGCGCTTCGCCCACTCCACGTAGCGCGGCTCGCCCGTCACGACCGCGGCAAAAAGCACGTCGCGGGGCAACGCCCACTCCTTCGTGTAGGGAGGCCGCGCCAGCTGCTCCGGCGGCAGGGCGAGGGCGCGCTCCTCGATAAAGGCCAGCGTCTGCTTCCACTCGGGCGCATACTCCCCGCGAATCCGCTCGCGGATCGCCGGCAGGTCGGTGTCGCGGAAAAACAAACGCGGGTGTCCGCCGTACACGGCAAACTCCTGTTCATTCCGCTGGATGGTCACGACGGGGATTTCCTTTTGTCCGATGGAATACGCAGCCTGCGCCGCGCTCCATGCCGCCAGTCCGCCGATCAACCAACCCGCGAGGTGATTTGTTTTCATCGTTTCAAAAAGGTAGCCTTGCGCACCGAAAAGGCATCTTCGCCCGAGAACACGAGCCAGGCAACGTTTCCGTCCGGCTGCATCCATTTGGTGGGAAAATCCCCGTGCTCGCCGGGGCCCATGTCCCATTCGTCGGTATGAAACACCGTCGTCCACGGGCCCCAGGGCTCGGGCGCATCGTAGATCGCAAACCCGCCCTTGAACCGGGTGTCCCCGCGGTCGCGCGCGCCCGCCGGCAGGGGAATGGCCTGCCACCACAGGTAACGCTTGAGCGCCGGGCTGTAGCTCATCGCCGAGCGCAGGCATTGGTCCGGATTGGAAAACACCGGGCGCCGGTCCGCGATCGCCCGGCTCCAACGCGGCTGTCCGCGGGGGTCGAGGCCGGCGAAAAATTCGTACCGACGGCGGTCGCCCACGGAATTTTTGGGCACGCGCATCAGAATGAACGCATCCGCCGGGATGTCCGCCTTGGGCCCGTTGTGGGAGTAGGCGTAAACATAATCGTCGCGTGCGCCGGCGTAACCCCGGCCGAAATTGACGAAGCCCACGAGGCCGAACTCCGGAAAACCCCAGTCGGCAAACTGCCAGCTGCGGGCCCCATCCCGGGACCAGGCCAGCCGGGCCTCGCCGCCTTTTTTATCGGCGTGACCGAACCAGGCGAACAACTCGTCATCGATGGCGAGGAGCCCCCAGGCCTTCAAGCCGTGGCGGCCCTGCCCGGCCTGTTCGTTGAAGGAAAACAGGTTTTCCCCGGTGAAGTTTTCGGGACCGCCCGTGACGCGCGCGTAGCCGCAACTCAGTTTCTCCGGCACCTTCGGCTCGAACCCGGTGCCATCGCCCCAGGTGGTGTAGAGGGCGTCGTCCCGCGCCCACGTGACCGGCCAGTTGTCGCCATCGGGCGCCGCGCGTTTCACGGTGTCGGCGGGGGCCCACTCGATTCCCCGCAGCACGGGGCTCGGCGGATACGCCGGGGCCGCGGACAGCGCCGCACCCGCCAGCGCGGCACCCAGCACGATGAGCCGCCGCGTCCTCATGGCGCCGCCCACCGGAGCAGGCTCCAGAAAATCAGGATGATGGAGCCGGACACCGCCAGGCAGGCCAGAAAGCCCCATGTGTCCGTCCGGTTCCACTTGGTGAACTCCCAGGCCGAGCCCGGGAACAGCTTGAGGGAGTCGAACCGCGCGGGATTCTGCTCCGTCGCCGCCATCGCCGCCCGATCGCGGTCGGCGTCCTCCTCCACCGGGGTCTTCATCTTGCCAAAGAACCGGTCGAGCGCGGCCTGGGGCGGCGGGCGCGTGACCAGGCTCACGCCGATCAGCAGAATGAACGGCAGCAAGCCGTCGAAGATCAGCCGCGCGGCAAAGCGATGCCCCGGCAACAACCTTTCCACCGGCAGGCCCGCGAGCTTCAGCAAATACAGCTCCGTGTGGAAGCGCACGCGCCCCTCCAGCAGGCTGGCGGCGTCGTGCGGACGCGAGCGGACGACGTTCTCGAAATAGACCGGCTGGGCGCGGCCGGATTCATCGGTCACGCGCACCGTGAGCGTCGGGTGGGTGGCCACGGCCTCCATCCGCGCCAGCACCAGCGGCCCGATGATGTTGACCGCCGTCGACAGCAGCACGGCGCACCACACCGCCGGGGCCGTGAGCCGGCGCCAGAAAAACATCAGCAGCACCGCCGCCCCAAACGGCACGTTGATGGTCAGCATCAGCTGGAAGAACGTGAAGATATCCTGCGCCAGCAGCGCGGCCGCAATGCCCAGCAGCAGCAGGATCGTGATCACCCAGCGGCCGGCGGCCACCGACTCCGCTTCCGACATCCGCGGCCGCCAGGGCTGCCAGAGCGTGCGGACCGCGATCGCGGAGGCGGACATCGCCTGGGCGGAGACGGAGGACATGTTGGCCGCGAGCACGCCCGCGAGCATCAGGCCCAGCAGGCCGGGCCCGAGCAGGTCGCGGGACATCGTGCCCCAGACCAGGTCCGGATCCGCCAACCCGCGGCCGTGGGAATAGTAGGCGTATGCCACCAGTCCGCAGAACGACCACATGATGACCATGAACCGCTTCGCGTACGTGCCGCTCACCGCCCCGAACCGGGCGGAGAACTCGCTGCGCGCCGAACCGCCGATGGTCATGTTGCCCATGATGCCCGTGATCTGCACCCACGACACGAAAAACACGGCCGCCACCGTCAGCCCGTTCACCTGGCTCGTGTTCGAACCGAAAAACTCGAACATCGACGCGGGCACCTTGTGGGCCAGCTCGCCGAATCCCCCAATGGCATGCAGGCCCACCGGCAAAAGCATCATCGAGAAAATCACGATCAACACGCACTGGACAATTTCGTTCACCGCCGTCGCGGTCATGCCGCCCATGAGGATGTAGGCCCCGACCACGACCGTGTAGAGAACGTAGAACGGCAGCGGATCGAACGGGCTGATCGAGTCCTTCAGTTCCCCGCGCGCCGCGCGTTCGCGCAGCACGCCGAGCCGTTCCTGCCGGCCGGCGTCCAGGGGGGCCGCCGCCGCCGCTCCCTCGAGTTGGCGCCACGCCTGGTAGCTCTCCACCGACTCGCGTTCCTGCACCGTCCAGGCCGCGGCGGGTTTCACGACCACCGCCGTGCTGATCTTGTAGGTCACGAGGTTGCCGAAGCCGATCGTGACGATGACGGCCACCAGCGTCTGCAGCACCGCATAAAACTGCGCGAGCCGGCGGCTGCTCATGCGCTGCTCGAGGAGATCCGCCATCGTCACCAGGCGCACGCGGCGAAACCACACGTTCATGAACCAGAAGTACGGGTTCATGAAAACCATCTGGAAGGAAAGCCACGCCCCCGACACCCCCTGCTGGTAAACCAGGCTCGCGGTGCTCACCGCGTTGTTGGCGTCGGTCGAGTTCCCGAAGTTGAGCACGAACTGGTAGAATTTTCCCAGCTTCCGGCCCGCGAGGAAAAAGCCCTCCTCGCTCTTCGCGCCCGGCTTGCGGCTGGCGCGCAGGCCGAGGAAGACGATGAGCGCGAGGTACGCGCCGATGACCAGCAGGTCCCAGGAATGAAGATGACCCATGATGAAGGCGGCAGGGGGACTAAATAAAAACGCCGGACAGAGCAACCTGTGCCGGCGTCGGGTTTGGGATTGGGTTACCGGTACGGGTTAGAAGGTAAACGTGGTGCGCAGCGAAATGTACTGCGGCTCGCGAATGCGAAACGTCGCGATCGAGCCGTCGGGCTGCGCGGCATTCGGCCCGGCCGCGACGAGTTCCTCGCCCACCCCGATGTTCTTCACGTTCAGCTGGGCCTTGAACGTGAACTTCTTGAACTTCCGCGTGTAGCCGACCCAGCCGTCGAAATCGGTCAGGGCGTCATCGAAATAGGGGTGCTTCACATCCGGCACCGCCCCGTAGGTCGGATCGTTGATGATCGGGTAGCCCACCGCGATCTTGTCCTGCCAGCGGACGCCGCCGCCGAGGTTCCAGCCCTTGAGCGGACCGCGCTTGAAGCTGTAGTTGGTGATCGCGTTGAAGCGCCATTCGCGCAGCTCGGGCGTCGGGGCGCCCTCTGTCATCAGGTCCGGCAGCATCTGCACATAAATCTGCTGGTTGAAGCGCGTGCGCGAATCGAAGGTCGCGTTGCTCGCCAGCGGAATCAGGTCGCCGGCCGGCCCGGCCATCAGCGGCCGGAAGGAATTGAACACGATGTCGCGGAGCTCGGTGGCGACGCGGGTGCGCTCCGCCTCGGCGCGATTCGCGTTGAAGGCGATGCGCCACTGCGGCGTCGGGTTGACGACCACTTCAAACTCCTCGCCCTTGGATACGACATCGGCGGTCGAGACGACCTCGCCGGAGCGGTTTTCCGACAGGATGTCGGGCTGCCCGTTGGTCAGGGTGGTCTGGCGGATGCGGAAGGTTTTCTGCAGGGCCGTGCCAATCGGGCCGTTGTACCAGGTGTTCCAGGCGGCCAGGCCCGCCGCCCGCGAATTATTCGTGCCGCGGACATTCTCGGTCTGGAGATTGTCGATCAGCGAGACGAGGTTGTTGAGCGGGGTCGACATGTTGGTCAGCAGCGACGAGGACAACGCCGAGGTCGTCTCGTAGTGCATGGCCCGGAGCACGACCTTCCCGTTGAAGGTGCTGAGGGAGAAGCCGTACTCCTTCGAATCGCCGTTCTCGCCGGGCAGCGCGTTGTCGTAGATGTCGTAGCGCTGCTGGGCCGGACGGAAATTGTCCGCCTTGTTCACGATCAGGCTGAAGGTGGTGTTGCCTGGCAGTCGGCGGGTGAGGGCCTGCGGGGCGTGCAGGACCGCGCCATAGTTGAAGCTCGTGTGCGTCTCCTTCGTGACCGGCAGCGCATCGAAGCCCTGCAGGATGGCCAGGCCGGTCGCGGGATCGATCTGGACCGTGCCGGCGTCGAAGGTTTGCACCTTGTCCTGGCGCCAGCCGAGCGTGCTGACGAAGGCGCCGTCCCACCAGTAGCTCTGCATCACGCCGACCACCGAGTCGATTTTCTCGCGGGTGCGGGAGGCGCTGCGGATGACATTGTCGACGTCCTTGTCGCCCGCCGTGATCAGGCCGAACGAACGCGTCGTCCAGGTTCCCGGCACGGTGGAGGTGGTCGGCGGCGTGTTGTAATAGAGGATGCTGGCGGTATCGAGGCCCATCACGCTTTGGTTGGTGGGCGCGGTCACGGCGCCGGTCACCGGGGTGGCCGAGCCGGCCACGCTGGGCCCGAGATAACGGATCACCGGCGCGGCGCGGTTGCTGGAGCCCGCGTTGTTGATCGTGCCGAATTCCGTGAGCTGGTAGTCCGTGCCCGAAATCTGCGCGAAGTTGTTGTTGCTCACGAAGGCCTTGTTATCGAGCCCGGAGTAAGTGCCGGTGAGGCGGTGACGGCCGAGCAGCTTGCCCAGCCACTTCGAGCCGCCCTTCTCGCGCAAGTCGAGATCGTAGTAGACGGTGCCGCGCACCGCGTTCTTCGCGTAATCGCGGACGTTGGCGCGGGAATAGCCCACGACAAACGGGCGGCCGAAATTCGGATTCACCTGGCCGTTGCCCAGGTAGGAATTCATGTCCACGCGCAGGGCGTAGCCGGAAATCGTGCTGTCGAGTCCGGTGACGTTGCCGTTTTCCAGCAGCTCGTGGTAGAAGGAAAGTTCCGCCCCGCCCTTCCCCTCGAGGAAACTTTGCTCGAGGGTGAAATTGTAGGCCTGGAAGTCGGCCCACTCGTGCTTGTTCGGGCCGTGCAGCATGTGATTGTAGAAATCGAAGTAGGCCGGATCCGAGAGCTGCTGGTTGCGCCAGAAATTGTAGGTGATGTCGTTGTAGTGGAAGACGCGGTTGAGGATGTAGTTCCAGTCACGCACGCCGCGCTGCGCGGTGTTGGTGTTCGCGGCGAAGCTGCCGTTGGTCTGGAGGAACAGGCGGTCGTAATTGCCGTTGCGGTAGCCGATCGCATTGGAACCCGCGAGCCCCAGGCCGGGGGCACTGCTGTTCGGATCGTTGAACACGATCACCATCTGGCGGGCGGCGTTGCCCATGGCGCCCACCTGGCCGCCGATCAGGTTGCCGGAGTTCGACGTCGTCGTGCCATCCAGCGCCACACCCCCGGTCGAGGCCGGCAGGCCGGCCGCCGTGAACACCGTGGCCGGCCATCCCGCCGCGGGCGTGCCCAGCAGCGTGCCGGTGGCATTCGACGGATTCCAGGCCGGCCGGCCCATCTGGAACCACTGGGTGTACACGTCGTAGGGCGGACGGACCTCGGGAAGATTGGAGTCGATGTCGCCCCGTTCGGCGGAAATATGCAACGTCGTGTTCTTGAACGGGCGATAGGTGCCGGTGATGAAGGCACGTTTGTTCCGGCGCCACGCCTCCTCCACCTTGTAAGCCTGATCCTCGTAAACGCCCGCCACGCGCACCGCGAGTTTGTCCTTAATCAGGACCTGGTTGTGGTCCAGTACCGTGCGCAGGGAACCGTATTGGTCGGTGCGGAATTCGATCTCCGTCCGGTTGCGATCGGGGCGCGCGGAGATCAACGAGGAATTGATGATGCCGGAGGGGCTGCCGAGGCCGAACAACATGGCGTTGGGGCCGCGGCTGATTTCCACGCGGTCCACATTATAGGCATCCATCGGCAGGCCGCTGATGAAGAAATCCCGCGACAGATCCGCCGAGGTCAAACCGCGCACGCGGGTGCTGGGGGTGGCCGAGGCAAACGCCGCGTCGTAGTCGACCTCCGCGCCGTTCGGGTTGCTCACCGACCCGGCATCGGAAAAGTTTCCGCCCACGCCGCCGACCTCCGTGCCGAGCGTGTAGACCAGCAGGCCCTCCAGGTCCTTGGCGCCGATGTCGTTCATGAAATCCTTCGTCACGACCGAAATCGACGAGGCGATATCCTTCAAATCCGTGCGCAGGCGCGTGCCGGATTGGGCCGAACTGGCGAGATAGCCGTTGTCCGCGTCGGCATTCACCTGAAACGGTGAAAGCACGAGCGTTTCCTCCGGTGGCGCCGGCGGCCTGACCGGCGACGAGGCGGTTTGCGCCAGGGCTGGCCAGGCGAACACCAGGGGCAGGCCGATCTGCAGGGCGGTTTTAAACGAGGCGAAACGACGGGGGGTGGCGGTCATGGGCAGTGCAACGATTGGGTGTGGAGGAACAGGGCGGTCGCAATCTCCGTGCCGGTTTTCCGGTGCGGACAAAAAATCTAACGCGCATTTGATTTTTTATGTCAACTTGGAATTTGACTTAATCTTCACCAATTTCCAACGCCGGTGTGATTTCCCGGCCGCCCGGTCAGCGCCGGCGCTCGGAGCGGATCAGCCCGTAGCCGAAGGCGGCCACGAAGAGCGCGCAGAACAACACGGAGCCGCGCGCCGTCCAGGAGTGGGCCACGAAGACCAGCAGCAGGATGAACCCGGCGTACCACAGGCAAAGCCGGCCAATGCCCCCGGTGCCCCGCTCGTTGAGCGCGAGTTCCTCGGCCGGCTGCGGCTCGAGCGGGGTTTTCATGCGCACGAAGAACGCCTCGATCTCCTCCAGACGCGCGCGGGGCATCCGGCGGCCAAACAGCCAGCTGGCCCCAAAGTACCACACGGTGCTCGCCGCGCTGGCGGCCATGGTCACGGCGACATACCGGTGGTCCCCCAGCCAGCCCGCCAGGGCCCCCAGCGTGGAACCCGGTGCCAGCTGCCCCGCCGCCCAGGGAGGCACGCCGCGCGCGAGCGCGCCGGCGGCGATGCCCGCCAGCACGCTGCTCCAGGCCGCCCAGTCCGGCACGCGCCTGACGACCAGACACCAGACCATCGGCACCGCGTACGGCACGCCGAGCAGCGAGGAAAAATCCAGCATGAGGCTGAACACCCCGACGTTCTTCAGCGTGCTGTAAAACAGCGCGGTGCAGATGACGATGACGCCGAAGGCCAGGGTGGAAATCCGTCCGGCGAGGACCTGCTCGCGTTCGCTCGCGTGCGGCCGGATCAGCGGGACGTAGATGCTGCGCACGAACACGCCGGCGTTGCGGTTTAAACCGTGATCCATCGAGGACGTGGTGGCGGAGATGATGCCCGTGATCATCAATCCCATCATCCCGACCGGCAGCACCTGGGCGGCGATGGCCACATAAGCCGCCTCCGACGGTTTGGCCAGGCCGGGGAAAAGCGCGGCCAGATCGAGATGCAGCGCCCGCGCCGCCAGCGGGGGAATGAACCAAAGTACCGAGCCCAGGGCAAAGAGCACGGTCGCCAGCAGCGCCGCCTTCCGCGCCTCCCGCCCGTCCTCCACGTTCAGGTACCGGCTGGCGCCATGCAGCGCGTTTTGGATGAAAAATTTATCCACCACCAGCGCGATCATCCACCACGCGCCGAATTCCTGCGAGTGGCTGGCGGAGATGTCCCAATGCGTCGCCGGCAAACCGGCGACGAATCCCTCCCAGCCCCCCACCCGCGCCCACGCAAACACCGCGGCCACGATCGTGATCGCCATCAGGATGAGCGCCTGTACGAAATCCGACGCGACGATGGCCCACTGCCCACCCATCGCCGCCACCAGGACCACCACCACCCCGCACGCGAGAATCATTCCCTGCAGGTTCACGCCGAAGACCGGGGCGCAGAAGATGGCGAGTCCGTAGAGCCAGATGCCCGCGACCGTCACGCCGATCGGCAACGTGAGCCAGGTGAAGAACTGCTCGTTGGCCGGCCCCAGCCGCGCCCGCACCGCCTCCATCGCCGTGATCACGCGCGACTGCCGGAACCACGCGGCGAATTTCCACCAATTCCATAAAAACCCCAGCGCCCCCGCCCAGTAAACCACCATCACCACCAGGCCCTGTTCGTAGGCCACACCCGCGGCCCCCGTGAAGGTCCAGGCGCTGAACGCGCCCATGTAGGCGGAGGTGCCCACGAGCCACCAGCCCATCTTCCCGCCGCCCCGGAAATACTGGCTGCTGTCCTTGCCGAAATTCCGGAAGACCCAGCCCAGCGCGAGCTGGAAGGCAAAGAACATTCCGATGACAATATAGTCGCTGGTGGTTAGCATGGGAAAGACGGGGTAACAGGCGGCTCAGGCGAAACGATCACGGATTCCGTCCCGGGCGGCGCACGCCGCCGGACCGCACCCACCAGGCGCCGGAGATTTTTCCGGACCGGCCGGCCCGCAATTCCCGAACGGGCGGGCGGGGCCTCCAGCCGGCTGGACGGCTGCAGTCCGCCCGGCTCCGCCAGAACCCTGCCATGAGTTGCTCAAGCCTGTTTTCAACGTTTTCAAATGCGCGTTTGATTTCGCAAGTTGCAAGCTCAATAGGCATGTCGCCAAACGACCATGTCCTCCCTGCCCGATGCCCTCCACCTCCTCCCCACTTCGCTCGGCCGGGGTGGTCCCGCCGGGTGAATTTATCTTTGCGACTCACCGAGCCTGAACCCGGAGTCCACGCGAAATAAAACCGTGTTATCTGGTTAAGCGGGATGACCAGCTGATCGAATTTGAGAACTATTGCAGGCCAACTCATTATACACGCTGGCATCTGCATTAAAGAGCCGCACATCATTCCCGCCGCCCCGCAACCGGAAAGAAACCGCTTATTGCTCCATGACTTCCTCCCTCAGCATTCCCTCGGGGTTTTCATTAACCGGCAAGGTCGTGGTTTTGACGGGCGGTGCCGGCCTCTTCGGCCGGGGTTTGGCCGCGCAGATCGCGGAAGCGGGCGCCACGCTCATTCTCGCCGCTAGGACGGTGGAGCGCTTGGAAAAAGTGGCCATCGAGGAACGCGCCTTGGGCCGCCCAGTGCACGCTCATTCCCTCGACCAGTCCAACGAAGCTTCGATCTTTCGCCTCCGCGACCAAGTCCTCGCTCAATTCGGGCGGGTCGATGGGCTGGTCAATAATGCCGTAGCCCGCCCCATGAAGACGGTAGATGCTCCGCTGGTGGACTGGGAGGCATCCATGACAACCAATGCCACCGGCCTTTTTGCCATCACCCGTGCTTTCGGCGAAGCCATGGCAAGACAGGGGAGCGGCAGCATCGTCAACATCGGCTCGATCCAAGGCATGGTGGGGCCGGATTATTCGCTCTACGAAGGCCTCAACATGCACGCCATTCCCGACTATTTTTTTCACAAGGCTGGCATGGTGAACCTCACGCGGTTTTTTGCCGCGCACTACGGACCGCAGGGCGTCAGAGTGAACTGCCTTTCACCCGGCGGCTTTCTGAGCGGCCAGCACCCGACCTTTGTCGAACGTTACGCCAAGGCCACTTTCCTCCGACGCATGGCCGATGACCATGACCTCGGCGGCCCCGTGGTCTTCCTGCTCGGCGACGCGGCGCGCTACGTGACGGGAGTCAACCTGCCCGTCGACGGCGGATATACCGCCCATTAAGAAAGACCGGCGGGGTTCTACAGTTTCGCGTCTTTCTCCGTCAGGTCTTGACGGCCATAGGGCCAGGCGACCAGCAGGCAGGAGAAGAATCCGAAGCTGGTTGTCCAAATCGACTGGACCGGGGTAAACGTCACGGCGATGCCGCAGCCACAGCCGATACCGATGCCGGCCAGGACGCGGTTTTCGCTGATCCGCCGCTTGAGCATGGCGAGGATCATCACGCCAAGAATCGGGCCGAGGAAGACCCCAAGGATCGACTGCATCATGTCGTAGATGGAACCCACCTTGGAGATGAATCCGGCGACCACCGTGGCCCCGACGCCAACCGCTAGGCTGATCCACTTGCCGATCTTGACCAGGGACTGGTCGGAAAGGGAGCGGCAGTTCGGTTTGACGAAATCGATGGTGATGGATCCCGCCAGCGCGTTCACCCCGCTGGCGACGCTGTCCATGGTCGCCGCGAGAATGGCCGCGACCATCAAGCCGCAGACTCCCGGCGGCAGGGCCTGCGCCACGAAGTTGGGGAAAATCTGGTCCGCGGGAAGCGTTGTGCCCGCCGAACCATGAAATCCCTGCCAGACGACAATCACGCAGCCCAGCAGGTAGAGCAGAATCAAGGTCAGGGCCGTGCCCCACATATTGAAACGAAAGGACTGCTGCGCGGAACGCGTATCCTTCATCGCCAGGTAACGCTGCAGGCTCATCTGGTCGCCGATGTAGTTGCCGAGATTCGTCACGGTGATGCCGATCAGAATGCCAAAAATGGTAAAGCGCTCGGTCAGATCCAGCGAGAGCGACGGCCATTCCAACTTGCCTCCTTCCGACAACACCTGGAGCCACTGGCCCGGCTCCGGCGGCAGTTGCATGATGCCGCAAACGACCGTGACGATCAGGCTGAGGATCACGATGAGCATCTGGACCGCATCAGTGATCAGCACGGACTGCAATCCGCCCAGCACCGTGTAGAAAGTGGTGCCCAATCCCATCATGAGGATCAGCGGCCAGAGCCACTGGTCGCCCAGCCGCATGGTGGTCAGCAGCAGGATGGTGGGCGCATAAAGCAGCGCGGCCATCCAGCCCACCCGCAACAGGACAAAAAGCGCCGATGTCACATTGCTGGCGCGTGGCCCGATGTGCCGCTGGATGATCTCGTAAGGATGGAGGGTCTTCAGGGCCAGATAACGGGGAATGAACCAGCCGCAAACGATCCAACTCGAGATCGGCAGGGTGGCCAGAACCAGGGTGACCTTGAGGCCATCGCTGATGATGATGCTGGGAACCGCCACGAAACTCAGCCCGCTGAAGAAGGTCGCGGCGATGCTCAAACCCACGACCACGGTGCTTAGCAAACCGCCCATCCGCCCGCCCGCCGCAAAATAATCCTCCGCGGAGTCCTCCTTGCCCTTGCTCAGGATGCCCACGGCAATGATCCCGAGCATGTAGGCGCCAATGATGATGTAATCGATGACTGTCATGATGACTGCTCGCGCGCGGGAGCCGGACCGGCGCCAAAAGCGGCGATCAGCGGCGCGATATCAACGGGTTGTCCATCCTGCTCCGCGCTGCGCATGGCCCCAATCACCACCGCCATCAACTCCGTGGTCTCCGCGAAGGGATGCGGTTCCGCCCGCCGGCCCGCCACGTACTCGAGGAAGCCGAGGAGCTGGCTTCTGAACGCCGAATAGGTGTCGCGCAATTCCACCGTCACGTGGGCGTCATCCGCATAGCCATGCAGGACAAAGGCGCTGCCAAAACCTTCCTCGATCGCCACGAGAGTCACTTGCGTGCCATCGCGATGCTCCACATCCACCTGCATGGTGCAGCCGGACTGCCGGGCGCGCACGCGGATGAAACCCGGGCCCGTCACCGTGTAGATGGGCTCCAGCACATGGATGCCGTAGCGTTTCCAATTCTTGCAGGTGGCGCCGGTCAGCCACCGCCACCGTTTGCCGCGCAATGCCGCCACCTCCGGCGCATAACGCAGGCCGCTGGAGGAAACGATGACCGCCCCCTGATCGCGCCATGCCTTGAAACGCGCCATGTCGGCCACGTTCGTCGCAAGCGGTTTGTCCACAAACACCGGCAGACCTGCGGCGATAAACGGAGCCACGCGGCGCACATGGTCGTCGCCATCGTCCGTGGCGATGATCACCGCCTCCACCTGGCCAATCACGTCCTCCGCCTTCGCCACCACATGGGGAATCAGGGCGGCGGCCGCCACGCGGCGCGCATCGGCCGGGTCGTCCGTCCAGATGTGCGTCACCCGCGCCAGCGGAATGCGCACGCTGCCGGCCGGCTGCCGGCCGAGATAGGCCGCGATGACCGGCGCCGGGCATGACGCCATCAACGCGGCATCGTATCCGTTGATGATGGCCGACCAGGAATAAGGGTGATAATTCCCCTCGATCAGCCCCAGGACCGCGACGCGCAGCGGATCTTGTTCGAAATTTCTCATGAGGATGAGGTCAATGGTTGCAACGGGACACGACGGAAGGCCCCGGGTTTACCAAACCCGTCGAACCGGGCGATCCCGAAGCAAACGCGCTGCCTGGAAATCGCAGGCCGCGCGGCACCGTGGCCGCCTTCCCGACCGGCGGCGCGGGTCAAAACTCTCCTTTGACGCCGAGCGAGACCATGGCCCCGAAACGCTGTACCACGCGGACGCGGGCGAATTCGGGCGTGCTCTCGGCATAATCCAGCGTATAGCGGTCCGCCTGTCCGGCATTCCGAACGCTGCCGTAAAGCGTGAACAGCTTGGAGAATTTGTACTGCGCCGACAGATCGATGGTGGTCTGCGATCCGACGTACCGGTACGCGCCAACCGGAATCGTGGCGCTCGGGGCGATCACGCCGTTCCTTACCTTGCCGCTTTGCGCCACGTTCACCTTGGCGAGGAACTTGGCGCGGGCGTAGCTCACGCCCCAGTTGATGTTCTTCGGCGAGAAGGACGTGAAGTCGTCGGCATTCGGACCGCTCAGGGAGATATGGGTGCCGTTGATGAAGACATGGAAGCCACGCGCCCAGCCGGGCAGGAAGTTCAGCGACTGCCGGTAGCTCCATTCAAAGCCCGTCAGGCTCGCCTCGCCGCCGTTACGCTTCGTGGAGATGTCGTAGGTGTTGTACTCTTCCGACAGCCCGTATTCAGCCAGCAGGTCGGGCGTCATGGGCGTCACGATGGTCGTGAAGAAATCGGAGATGTTCTTGCGGAAAACCCCCGCCGAAATCACCGCGCCCTTCAGGTTGTAGGTCTCGAGGGAGAGATCGAAGTTATCCGAGGTCCACGGCATCAGGCCCGGATTGTTGAGCGTGATGGTGCGGGCGGTGGTGGTCGGGTTCGGGAAGACCACGCCCGGGGTGATTTCCGCCATGGCAGGACGGCCGATGGTGCGGGCGTAGGCCGCGCGGGCAATCAGCTTGTCTGTGAATTCGTAGGACGTATTCAGGCTGGGATAGAAGCCATCGTAGGAACGCCGGGTGCGGATGCCGCGCTCCACGTACTGCAGTTTCGCCAGCTCCAGGGCGTCGGTCGTGATCCGGATGGGCACCCCGGCGCTGGTGCGCAGGATGTTGCCGGCGGCATCGCGGGCATACGTGGCGCCGATGTCGTTGAGCGGACCCTGGCCGTCGTCCTCGGTTCGTTCGAAGCGGACGCCGGTGACGATGCGGAGGCGGTTCTGGAACGAACGGGAGTCAAACCGCACATACGCGGCCGAGATGGTCTCCGAAATGAGCTTCGAGGCGTTCACCGCCGCGGTGTATTCCGCCGCCTGGTTGAGCGTGAAGTAAGCGGGCGTCGTGAGGTAGAGCTTGTAGAGCTTCTCCGGGCTGATCCAGCGCACCGGCACGCGCTCGCCGGCGGTGTTGGTCCAGTTCGTGATGGCCGAGTATTCATCGCTGATCAGGTTCAAAGCGTTGGCCGTGTTGCTGCCGGCTCCGCCCGGAACCGCAAAGGCCCAGGTCCGGGTGGTCCGGGTGGTGTCGAGTTCCTCCTCGAAAATCGACCATCCCGCCTGGATCCGGATCGGCAGCGCGCCGGAGAGGGAGCGGGCGATGTTCATCCGCGCGCCCTTGACCGTATCGATGGTCTGCAGCCCAACCGCCGCCGCGGCGGCGGTGATCGGCATGCCGCCGCCATCCGTGACGTTGACCGGCGCACCGGCGCTGTTGGTCGCGGTGATCTTCGGCAACAGGCCGGTGTAAACCCGGTCCATGCCTTCGGCGCTCAGCGTGAGGCCGGAATAGCTGGCCGTGAAGCCGCTGAACGTGCCTTCCTTGGTGTCGGCGTTTTCGCGCTCACTCCGCGAGTAGGTGGCATCCGCATCGAACCTCCAGACCTGGCCGTCGTGGTTGTAACGGAAGGTGAAATGGTTGGTATCGCGATCGGAATTATAGGCGGCGGCGGTGTCGAACACCGAGCCCAGTCCCGCGCGACCTTGCGTTGAGTCGACGTCGCCCGCGGCATTCGCCCCGAAACGAAAATCCATCGTGGACGTGGCGACCTTGAAATGCTCGGCCGAGATCTGGGCGGAAAACCGGAAGGTATTCTGCTTGTTGAGCCGGAAGTCGACCGTGGCCGCGGCCAGCGTCCGGTCGGAAATGATGATGGAATCGGTCTTGTAGTAACGCTCGTCGATGTTCGTCACGAGATTCCACAGCGTGTAGGCGCTGTCATAGTAATGATAACGCGTGCTGGCTCCCGCGCTGAAGGTCAGCGCCAGCTTGTCATTCACCGGCAGGATATAAGACAGGTCCACCCCCGGTTGCACGGGCCGCGCCGCGGTCCGGGAATCGGTGCCGGCCCGCTTGCTGAGGCTCGGCTGGAAACCGCTGGGGTCATCGAGGTGGTTGAAGGTGGCGTAGACGCTGTACGTGAGCAGCGGCTTGGTGCGGCTGAAGCCGCTTTTGCCGACGATGTTGATCGAGCCGCCGATGGCGTTGGCGGGCATGTCGGGCGTGGGCGACTTGGTGACTTCGATGCGGTCGATGTTGCCGGTCGCGGCGCCCGTGAGCTCGAACTGACGGTCGCCCGCCGAAGACGCGATCGGGCCGCCATCCACGGTCACCAAAGTCCCATTGGCCGGCATGCCGCGAATGGAGGCGAACTGCGGGATGTTCGGACCGGAGTTGATGGAAACGCCAGGGACGTATTTCAGAAACTCGCCGGGATTGCCTTCGCCCATGTCGCCAAATTCCTCGAAGGCGACGACGTTCTTGATGTTGGCCGCCACCTTCTGCTCGTTCAACGCCAGCGCTTGGGCGGTCAGCCGGCGCTCATTGATAGAGAAGGTGGCGAGTTCCAGTGCGCGTCCGCCCGGCAGGCCGTCCGCCGGCACCAGTTCAAGGGCATAGTCGGCCACGGCAACCTGCCCGCCAGCCACGGCGACGGTTTTCGTCTGCCGCACAAATTCACTGTAATGGGCGCTGACCTGCACCTCACCCGCCGGCACATTGGTGAGGCGGTATTCGCCGGTGGCCGAGGTCAAGGCCTCGAGGTTTGTACCTTCCACCGTGACGCGGGCATTTTCCAGGATGCTGCCGCTCGCCGCGTTGAGGATGCGGCCTTCCACGATGCCGGTCGCCAGGGTCTGCGCATGCGCGCACAAAACAAGGGAAAGCAAGCCAAGGCCGACGAGGCACAAGCGGCTGAACTGCGAGAGGTGTTTCATAGGAATCGAGGGTTTGCAGAGACCAAGGTTGGCCCGGTCCTTGCCGGGGAAAATCCCCCAATCCTCCGTCGAGATACGACGACAATTTAGTGGTCACAAACATTGTCCAGCGCGGTCGTCACGTCGCCCGACTTTCCCACCGCGATAAAAATCCCGGCCGACCGCCCCCGCCTCCCGACAATCATCCGCGCTGACTTTCCCGATCAGCGCGACATTTCCAGCAGGCTGGATTCGCGCACATGCAACAACGTGGAGCGCTCGGGCATCGTGATCAGCATGGCGCCGCCGGGCAGGCCGGTGAGGGTGGAATGCACCACTCGGGTCATCGCACCGATCTGGCGGACAAAATCATCAACCTTCCGCCAGCCGCCAGCGGGATTCTTCCACAAGGCCAGTGACTGACGATCGTAGCCGATCGGCGAGCCCCAGCGCTTGGTGCCGGGACTCTCATAGTTCGCCGGGTTGTACGCCACCGCGAGCGTTCCGCCGGGGAGTCCGACCAGGTTGCACGGGCCGCCCGAATCCAACGGACTCGGGCTGACAGGCTCCCAAGTCAGGCCGCCATCGCTGGAAACGCTTTGGTAGAAAAGACCCAGCACCGTCCGGATCAGCATCAGCAACCGGCCATCCGGCATCTCCGCCACACTGGGCTCGAGCGCGCCACCGTTGAGATTCGGCGACAACGGCAGCGACGTGGCCGGGTAACCGAGATCGATGTTCGCGGTCGTTTTCCACGTCGTACCCTCATCCATGGAAACCTGGCAGAAGCTTACAAACCGGCGGCCGCCTTCGTAGGCGCAGAGGGGAACGATCAAGTGGCCGGCCCGGGTACGAATCGCGCCCTGCAACATGCCGACATATCCCGCGTACAGCCGGCGGGGTTTGTCCCAAGTCAGGCCGCCATCCCCGCTCCGCACCGCCCAGAGATCATTGCTGGCCCGCGAAGCATCGACCCAGTCGACTTTCACCAAGGCGTAATAAAAGACCCACAGGCCGCCGTCCCGCAGCTCGATCACCGCGGGCCGGTGCGAACGCACGCCTGCCGGCAGATCCATCCTCACGAGCCGGGGTTCGCTCCAGGTTTTCCCCGCATCGCTGGAGTAGCTCAACCGGCATTGGTTTTCATAGGCAAAAGCCAGCAGCAACCGGCCGTCGGCCAGCCGGATCATATGCCCTTCCCCCCGCCAGCCGGGCAGCGGTCGATCGGTGCCGGCCAGCATCGGCTCGATGACTTCGAAACCCTGGCGCAACTCGAAGGGATCGCCGATGCGCGGCGTGATGGTGCGGTACCCGGCGGCTTCAGCAGACACCAACCCTGCGCTAAGCCGCAGGCACACGCAGCACATCCAGACGAAAGCGATGGACGATTTTGTTCTCATGGCTTCACCCGAACCGATTCCACCCTTCCCTCCGCGTAGCCATGGCGCACGAAGGAACGCTCCATCCAGACCGAGCCTTGCGTGCCGGGAAGAAGAAGATCCACGTCGCCATCGCCATTCAAGTCGCCCGCGATGACCCGCGGCTGCACGACCGGCGGAAGCCCGGGATCGAAACCCTGGGCAAATGAACGCGATTCGGCGGAAGCCTGCCCGGCCTGGTTGAGGAACACCCGCACCTTGCCGTTGGCCGAACCGGCAATGAGGTCCATGGCTCCGTCGTCATTCCAATCGATCGCTTCCACACTCAGCCGGTTGCCCAGATCGCCCAACACTTCCGGCTCCTGAAAGACAGGAGCCTCGTTCGAACCCCTGTTTCGGAAAAGCCGTACGATCCCGTAGGTGTCCCCAACGACGAGATCGGTCCGGCCATCGCCGGTGAAATCGAAAACAGAGAATACCGTCCGCGCACCTTGCAAGGCCCTGAACGGCGTATCCGCCTGACCCGGTGATCCCACCTGAACGGGCTGGCCCGATTCCAAATGAAGCAGCACACCCTCCGGATCGTAGTTTTGTTCTCCGAGTCGCCGGTGCCACCAGACGCGGCCATGCCAGTCGCCAAAAAACACATCGCGGCTTCCATTACCGGCGAAATCGAACAACCGCGGATGAAACCAATCGTCACCGATGCCCGAGGGATGGGCGATCGCCCGGCCCTCGCCCAGGATGCTGGCCGGGGGTCCGAACAAAAAGGGATCCCCTTCACCCGTATTCAACCGTACCGTGTAATTGGAAACCGCGTCCACCCGGCCGTCCCGATTCCAATCGATCAATTGGGTCACCGGCAGCGGCGTGTTTCCTTGGGTTGGGCGGATGGCGGGCGCACCCACCTTGAACCGCGGCTCGGTGCGTGTGCCGGTGTTGAACCAATAATAAATCTCAGCCCCGGCGCCGGCAATCAGGTCCGGCAAGCCGTCGTCATTCAAATCCGCCAACCGCGGTGAATACAAGGGACCGTCGGGAATTTCACCCTCGAGAGGCAAAGGGATCTCCCGCAACTCGGCTGCAGCCGGGGTCCCGACATTAAGAAACAAGCGCAGAGGTTTCCTTTTCTCCGCCGATTCCTTCGTCATGGGATGGCTGCCCGTGATTAGGTCGAGCCGGCCGTCGCCGTTGAGGTCCGCCAGGCTCGGCGCGGCGGCCCAATCGCCCACATTGATGACGCTGCCATCCGCCATGACGGGACCGATCGCCTGAAGCAAGGGCGTGCCGTCCTTTCCGGCGCCGACATTCCTGAATACATAGATGCGGCCGGTCAGGTAACCGCCCGCCAGCAAATCCGGGCGGCCATCTCCATCCCAATCTCCCACCGTCACCACCGGGTAATAATCGCGCGCAAAGGCTCCGGCCGGGCGGCCGACCACCGGCTCGACCGGCAACTCCAACGGACGGCCATCAATCTCAACCACCCCTTGATAATCAAAGGCCGGCACCGGCTGGCCCCCGGCATTCCGAAAATACAGCAATCGGTTCCAATGCGTGCCGACCAACAGATCCTTGCGGCCGTCCCCATCCCAATCGACCAGCAGCGGCGCCGCAGAAATGCCAGCGTCAATTGCCTGTCCCGATGAGTTCAGCAGAAACCTCCCATCATCGAAACGCGGCGATTTGGCGAAGCCTCGATTGAGCAACACCAAAAGCCGGCCGTAATTCTCCCCGTAGATGATGTCGGGCAGGCCGTCGTGATTGAGATCGGCCACATCGACCCGCGTGTGGGAGGAACCGGTGGTGTTTTGCGGCGACGTGGTGAAGCGAACCACGCCGTCGCCCAACCAGGCACGCGGGGGCAGTTGCGGCCGCTGGATTGAGGGTTTCACCGCAACCTCCAGTCGGTAGGCCGACCTGTTTTCACCGCGCGCCGTGTGCATCCAAACCACCCGCCCCCGTCCGCCCTCCTCCGGGCCCGCATTCTGGATCAAGCCGCTGTTGCGCACCACGGTTTGCTTCAGTTCGCCGCTTTGTAGATCCACAATGCCTTCCACGGAGGCAAACCCGCCCGCCACGCGTTCGTCATCCCAGCGCAGGGGCAGGTCCGTGGGCTCCTTTGCATAGGCGAAACGCGCGCCATCGCGAACCCGACCCGCCGGATCGAGACTTGTCATGCGCAAGGAAGCGAGGTCCGCCTGGCCCGCGATTCCCGCCTGGGCGAGCAGCGCGGGAAAATCCAGGAACACTTGCGCCGGCCGTTCGTCCCCGCTGGCCACGCCCGCCGGATCAGGGGGCAGGATGACCGTCACTTGGAGGATCGCAGGGGTCGCGTCACCCGCGGACACGGATGCCGGCCCAACCCCGCCCACCAGCAAGCACACGCCGGCCAGACCGCGCCGCCATCCTCCCGAAATCATAGTCATCAGGGGCTCCGTGGAGACGGTTCGAACGACCACACCTCGGGGGATCTGACACCCGGGCTGCGTTCCCCGGTGGGCAATACCCATCGTCCCGCCCACTCAACCGCGGATACACACACGCGGCCAACCGGCGCCGCTCCGCGATCGCTCCATGAATTATTCCGGATGGAATACGCCTGGATGCGACGCGGTGCCTCGGGAAGGTCCTGGGGTCGCTTGTCCCCCCAGCTGCCATCCACGCCGCCGATCGCAAGAATTTCGCCTGCGATCAGCGGGGCCGGCGAAGCGGCCGCCACGGCCGGATGCGGCAGGTCCGGCAATTTCTCCCACCCGGATTTTTCCGAATAACGGTAGGCATCGCGCAGATAAACGAGCTTCGACCCGCCCTTGTCGTCGGCTTCATAGCGCAGGCCGCTGAAAAGATAAAAAGCATCCGCTCCGACGGCTGCAATCGCCTGGAAACGTCCCGGGCCGGGCCACGAAGGCAGCTGCCGCCATCCCGCCTCCGGCTGATGCAGGTCGAACGCGAGAAAAACCGCGAGCGCCTCCCTGGAAGCGGGGGCCTCCAGCCCGCCGGCCAGGTAAACCATATGGCCCACGCGCGCCCCCGTGGCCAACGCGATTGGCAGCGGCAGCGCGGGCAGCGGTCGGCGGGCAAGCCGGCCTTCGCGCCATTGGAGCAGGAAAACCTCGCTGTGATGTTGCGCGGAGTCGCTGCCACCCGCGCAAAGAACTCCCTCCTCCGTTGTCACCGACAGGCCATAACCCAGCGGGCCGGGCAGGCGCCCGGCTTGTTCCCATTGCCCGGCACCGGCCTTGAGCACAAACACGCGATCATGCCAGGTCTTCACGCCACCTGCCCACATGGGCTGGTCGGGAAAATTCGCCCCGCCCGCCACCAGCAGGTCGCCGCCCGCCACGCCGGCGAACGGAGACGCGAAGCCCACCGGATCCGGGAGTGAAGGAGCCTGCCGCCAGTTTATTTCCGCCGCGGACGCGACCGCCAGCGTCGGAATCAGCCCCAACGCCATGCCCGCGAAGGCCAGCGGCCGTTTTTTTTCACCGCGCACGTATCCGGCAGCTTTCACGTTACAGCCGGATCCTCGCCGCCCTGATCTTCCCGCTCTGCGCCAGGGGCGCGAGGCTGATCTCGGTCCAGACCACCACCAGCGTGCCGTCGTTCAATTCGGTGATCGATGGATAGGAGACCTGGCTCGACCAGACGTCTTTTCCGGGAGCGGGTGCGTGCGCGATTTCGATCGGCTCGCCCCATTTCATCGTTTTCTGGTCCAGGAGCCGGAGGGCGAGCGGGGTGCGCGCGGGCGGCTTGCAATTATTGTAGGCGAGGAGCACCTGACCGGCTTTGGTGCGGAAAAGCGCCTGGGACGAAATGGCGGCATCGAACTCGCTCGCATAGGGCGCGCCCCAAGTATCGCCGGCATCCGGCGATTGCGCGAACCAGATGTGCCCGTCGCGCGAGCGCAGCGCGGTGAGAATCTCTCCGCTATCCAGTTCGACGACCGCCGGCTCGCCACCCGCCTTGCCAGCGCCCGCGAGCACCTGGCCGATCCATTGCCAGGTCTTGCCCTCGTCCGCAGAGCGTAGCATCGAGGCCGCCCACTTGCCGCCACCCGAATCATCATAGACCGGCAACAACATGCGGCCGTCCTTGAGCACGATGCCGTTCTTGCAGCTGAAGCCGCGCCGGTCGGTCGTCAGCACCGGCTCGCTCCACGTCCGGCCCGAATCGTCGCTATGCATGGCGTGCAGCCGGTAGGAATCCAGGCCGACCTGCGCTTTTTCCGCCTCCCGCTCGCCCACCCAAGGGTAGCGGTTCCAGCGACCGGCCGCAAAAATCATCCAGGTCCGGTTGCCCTTAACAATGAAGGCCGGGTCAAAATCCGACTTGCGGAGAATGTCCACGAGTGGCGTCGCCTGCGACCAAGACTTTCCGCCATCGCTGCTCTTCGCCTGCAGGATCAACTGGTGGATATCCCCCTCGTGCGCGCCGGAAAACCAGGCCGCGATCAGGCTGCCGTCCGGCAGGACCGTGACATTCGGGGCATGATTGAAGCCGTAAAGATTCGTGCGGTCATAGGGATCGCTCTTCGCATATTCGAACACAGTGGAGACCTCGATCTTCGCCGCGAAAGCCGTGGTCGCGCATAGCAGGGCCGCCAGCGCGAGCCGGGCCGGACGGAACGGGAAACAGAAAGCGTGGATCATGCCCAAGGCCTAAACGGTTTTCGGACGAAGCCTAGGAAACAAAAGTGGTCACATCACCTAACCGCCCGGCCTTTTCCTCCGTCCGAGCCGGCCTTCAGCCACAGGTAGATCGAGTCGGCATACTGCCGGTAGCCATCCTCACTTGGGTGCACGCCGTTGCTGACGCGCGTCAGCTTTTCGGAGGAGCGCGCGTGCACCGGCGCCGCGTAAAGCGGAAACCCGCGCTGCACGTCGAAATTGACATAGGAGGGAACCAGCGAGACCCCGGACCGCCCTTCGCCGTAATGCTCGATCAATCTCTCCCAAGCCCGGTGCATATTCCGCCTGACCTGCCAGCGTGTCTGGCGCAGGCCGTCGCGGTTGTAGTTCCTGAAACCATCCTGACTGCGGGAGGAAGGCTCGGTCAAAATGACCCCGATGCGCGTATCCGCCCGGACGCGATGAAACTCGGTGATCAGCTCATCGAAACACCCGATCATCTTGTCGATCCTTGCCTCGATGGTCTCGTCGGTCTCGCGAAACACATCGTTCACGATCAGGTGGATCGTAATGACGTCGGGCCCGCGGCCGCCGTTGAACTCCGCGCAGTAGCGGGCGAAGTCGAGCCGGGGCTGGCCGCCGTTTGCATCGGAGTAAATAAACGGACTGCCCGTGTCCGGCCGCTTGAAAACGCCCTGGCGGGAAAGCGGACCCGACAGGGTGCAAAAGGCCTCGGCGGTCCAGCCGCTGTAACCTTCATGGCGCAACGGGCCGGGTGTGACCCCGTCCTTGCCGCCGCGCGAGCCGATCAATTTCAGTTCCAGCGACGGATCAGCCGCATCGAGATCGAGCAGATACTGCGGGTAGAAGGAGTATTCCGTCAGGCTGGCCCCAACCAGCAACAGGGTGACCGGATCCGGGACCGGGCGATCCGCCGGCACCACCCGGAGGATCGAATGGGCCCGCGCGATGATGGCGTTCGACTCGTCGCGCACGATCAGCTCAAACGGATAATCCCCGCCGTCCTGCGTTCCGGGCGTGAAGGTCCACCGCTCGTTCAGCTGGAGACCCTTCCGGCAAACGACCTCGAAGGCGTAGTCATCGAGGTCCAACACGAGCACGACATTGTCATAGTAAACATTCGTCTCCATTCCCGTCACCGCGTGGAGTACCGGCGGCAACACCAGGCGAACCCGGCCGGGCACCGGCGGCAAAACGCCCTCCACCGCGGCATCAAGGCGGCCGGGCAACACCCACAGCATGACCGTGAACCAAACCATCGCTCCCAACCCGGCGGGCAATCGCGCAGAATGCATGGCGCGAGCATGGCCGGAACCGATTCACCTTCGCGGAGAAAACACTGGGCAAATAATCTTACCAACCAATTAGGATTAGCATCCCGCCCTGGCGGACGCTACCTAGTTGCCGGATGAATTCCCTTTTCGAAATGAACGGCCGCGACGTCTGGGTGATCGGCGGCGCCGGTTACCTGGGCACGGCCGCCGTCAAACTGCTCGCAAGCTGCGGCGCGAAAGTGCTCTGCGTGGACATTGGCACCCGCGCGCAGGACATGGTCGCGCGCGAGAAGCTCGAAGCAAGCGTCACCCCCGAGACGTTTGACGCCTCGGACGGCAAGGCCGCCGGCGAATTCATCGGCCGGCAGCTGGCGCGCCGGGGCACGCCCGCCGGCCTGGTCATCATGACTTACAAGTCCTTCCCGAAGTCGATGAACGCGCTGCTGCCCGAGGAATTCGACGAGGCCAACCGTGTGGGCCTCACCTCAACCTTCATCATGGCACGCGAGGTCGGCAACGCGATGGCGGAAAAAAAGCAGGGCAGCGTCGTGATTTTCTCCAGCATGTACGGCACGGTCTCGCCCGACCCCGGCATGTACCCGGCACCGCTCAATCCCAACCCGATCGAGTACGGCGTGGGCAAGGCCGGCCTCCAGCAGATGGCGCGGTACCTCGGCGTGCAGTGGGCCCCGAAAAACGTCCGGTGCAACACCATCTCCCCCGGCCCGTTTCCCTTCCCATCCCAGCAGGAGATCAACCCCGGGTGGATGGACCGGATCCGGGCACACTGCCCCATGGGCCGGGTGGGTGAACCGCGGGAAATCGCCGGCTCTGTGCTTTTCCTGCTCTCTGACGCGTCCACCTACATCACCGGACATAACCTCGCCGTGGACGGCGGATGGACCGCTTGGTGATACCTTCCTTTACCCAACCCCATCCCATGCGCACCTCCCTCGCCCGCTCCCGCCTGCGCCAAGGCCTGCCTGTGCGCATCGCCTGCCAGTATTATCCCACGGCCATGATGCCCGCGCATGCCGCCAAGGCCGGCTACGACGCGATCTGGCTCGACGGCGAGCACAACACGTGGGACCGGCGCGAACTCCAGCGCATGATCGCCCTCCATCACCTGGCGAACATCGACTGTATCGTCCGCACCGGCAGCCGCAATGCCACCGATCTCTATCACCTGCTCGAGGACGGCGCCACAGGCCTGATGATCCCGCTGGTGCACACGCCGGAGGACGCCGCCGCCCTGGCGCAAGCCGTCAAATTTTACCCGGTCGGCCAGCGCGGACTCGATGGCGCCAGCCTCGACAATGATTTTTATCTGCAGGGCACGGCCGCTTACCCCGCCGCCGCCAACGAGCAAACCCTCCTCATCCTCCAGATCGAATCCGCGGAAGGCCTGGCCAACATCGACGCCATCGCCGCGACCAAGGGCGTGGACGGCCTGTTCATCGGACCGGGCGACCTCGCGCTGCGCCTCGGGTGCCCCTTGGATTGGAAGCATCCCAAAATGATGGCTGCCCAGGCCAGCATCGCCGCCGCGGCCGCGCGCCATGGCGTCGCTTGGGGACGCCCGTCCGGCACCGCGGAGGACATCGCAGCCATCGCCAAGCTTGGCGCGCGGCTCATAGCCCATGGCAGCGATTTCTCGGGAATTGCCCAAGTGATGGCCAACGGGGGCCGCACCCTCGCCGAGGCGCTGAATGCTGGCCAGGAGTCGACTCCCGGCCAGCCCGTTCAACCGCCCTGTTCCGGCGGCAGCTTGTCGTCCGGGTCGGTCGCCTTGTCGTAGCGATCCAGTTGCGCGGCCGGCGGGCGCCACGCGGGCAACAGGCGCACGTCCTTTTTCCCGGCCACCGCCCCGGGCGCAGAATGCCCTTTGCCCTGGCCGGCGGGCAGCATTTCCCACCAACACTGGCCGAGGTGATTGTGCTCATGATCGATCACAAATCCCGCGTCGCGCATCATGGGTCCGATCCAGCCCAGGCAATGGTCGCAATAGTCCGGACAACCCTGCAGGCCGTTGCGCAGGAGAAATCCTTTCGAGGGGCAGTCCTGGATGTCGATCCGGAACAAACCGGGGCGCTCAGTGATGGAAAACCCCAGGTCAGGCGATTCCTCTGCCAGCGTGTGACCCCAGTATTTTGCCATGCCAGCAAAACCGCCCGCCTCGATCAATTCGCGGGCATGACGCTGGCTGTCGCGACTGATCGCCTCCTCCCAATATTCACGGACCAGGGCCCGCCCCCCCGCCTGTTCGAGCCAGTCGAAGGTCCACTCGTAGTGGCCGCAGAAATCATAACAACCCATCATGCGGTGGTCTCCTTGATCCGGGCCAGATCCTGCCCGGCTGGCGCGGTACCTGCGGGGAAGAAGGTGTGGCAGCAAGCGCCATCGCCGCCCTCGAGACGCATCGCCAGACCGGCGGCTTCGGCTCGCGCGTTGCCGAGGTGATAACAATGTTGACAATATTCACGCACGATCTCCCGCCCACCGACGCGCAGGTGCTTGAGGGCAGGGCATTGCCGCACGTGAACCTCCACCCGATCGGGCAACTCGGACACTTCAACCACCGATCCCGGCTCCGCTGCAAAAAAAGCCCGCCAGTAACCGGCCACCGCCCGCAGCCCGCCTTCCTGCCACTGCCGATTGACCGGCGCATAATACCCCCGGCCCAATTCCGTCAAGTAGCGGCGCCATTCCGCGGCGCCCAGACGCCTCAGGATGAAGCGAAACGTGGCATTGATGCCGTAATAAAAATCGGCCGCGCCCACCGCTTTGGTGTCCCGATAGGGCAGGTCCGCGCCAGGAAGGGAATGCATGGAAGTCAGGCTGATGGAGAATTGCGATCCGGCCAATGACCATCCAGCCGACGGAAACGCTCAACCCCTGGCTGCTGGTCTGATCAATTGCCCAGTTGACCAGTGTTTCCCGAAGCGGCCGGCGATTCCATTGCTGGTGCCGCGATGAAGACCCCGCCCTGCTTTCCGGCATCCACGCTAGCGGGCCGCGGCGGCGACCTGTCCGTCGATGAATGCGCGGCATTCGTCAGTCAGCGGGTACCCGAGATAGCTCGCGGCGGAGCTGAAGAGACCGCGCCGCACCATGTAATACTTCAACCCGGTCAACCAGCAGGCGATTTGCTCGCCACCATAGATGCCGTAGAGGATTTTCTTCATCTCGGCTTCCACCACCCGGGCCTCTTCCCAGCGACCGGCGGCAGCCAGCCGGACGATCCGGTTCATTTGCGGCGCCACCGCCACGGCGCCACCGAACATGAACCCGTCGTACCCCGCCTGCAGATAATCCACGCAGCGGAACTCGTCCCCGTTGAACAGCTGCAACGCCGGCTTCAGCAGCCGGGCCGCCAGCGCGATGGCACGCCGCTCCGGCGATCCGGAGCTGTCCTTGATGAACCGGACGTTCGGCAAGAGATAGATTTCACGCAGCCGGTCCTCAGGGATGACCACCGGACGGTGACGCCCCAGATCGTAGATGCCGACCGGCAGCGGGCTCGCCGCCACTGCCTCGGTGAACAAAGCCGCCACCCGCTCCGGCGTCGCGTTCATGAAAGTCGCCGGGGAGGCGACGATGACATAGTCGGCCCCGGCGTCGCGCGCGCGCGCGATGTTGTCCTGAATCCGGCCCACGGAATTATCCGACACCTGGGCGGCGACCTTCAGTTTTCCACCGGCGGCTTTCACCGCCGCCTCGATCAGCCGGCTGCGTTCGCCATCCGGAAGCCAGGGGCCCTCACCACAGGTTCCGCCCAGGAACACCCCGCTGATGCCACTCGCGACGGCGTCAGCGATCATGAGATTGACCGAGGGAACATCCACCCGGAGATTGGCGCTGAGCGGGGTCGGCGTGGCCGACCAGATTGGCGCGAGGGCAACTGAATTCATCCTGACGAAAAGGCGGCATCGCCCCGCCGAAAACTAGCCTTAACTACTGGTAAACCCATATGAGCAGCTCATCCCCCTCGTTCGACATCCCCAAGCGCCTGTCCCTTTCAGCGCAAGCCGCGGCCGCCATCCGCAAGGCCATGGAACAGGGCACTTGGGAAGGGCATCTCCCAAGCGAACGACGCCTGTGCGAAATGTTCCAGATCAGCCGGCCCACCATCCGGACCGCCCTGCACCTGCTGGCCAAGGAAGGGTTGATCGAAATCCGGCAAGGCCGGCGCAACCGCCTCCTCGCCCCCCCGGCCCCCGCCCCACGGGAACAAAACCGCCTGGTAGGTCTCGTGACCCATGGGCCGGTCTCTCACATGTCGCTGACCGCCTATCAGGGGATCAGCGAGATGCGCGCCCATCTCGCCCAACATGGTTTCGCGACCGAAATCCTGATCTGCCCTCCGCGCAGCGCCCCCGCCCAAAGACGGAAGCTCGAGGAATTCGTTCGGCGCAACCGCGTGTTCTGCTGCGTGCTCCTCTCCGTCAGCCGTGACGTGCAGGCGTGGTTTGCCGAACGATCCCTTTCCTCCCTGGTGCTCGGTTCATGCCACCCCCAGATCAAATTACCCTCCCTCGACGTGGACTATCGGTCCGTTTGCCGCCATGCGGCCGGGATTTTTCTCAGCAAGGGGCACCGCCGGCTGGCGTTGATTGTGCCTAACTCCGGCATGGCGGGCGACCTGGCGAGCGAAGAGGGCTTTCGCGAGGCGATCTCGCAGAGGAAAAGCATCGACGACGCCCGGGCGATCCTTGTCCGGCACAACGGTACGGCGCAAAATATCGGCGCCAAACTCGATGCCCTGTTCAATTCCGCCCATGCGCCCACCGCCCTCTTGGTGGCCAAGCCCCAGCATGTGTTCATCGTCCTTATTTACCTGCTCAAACGAGGCCTGACCATGCCGGACACCATTTCCTTCATCGCCCGGGATCATGATCATCTTTTTGAAACCGTGATTCCGCCCATTTCACACTATACTGCCAAGGAGGACACCTTCAGTCACCGCCTGTCGCGGCTCATGCTGCAAATGGTCAGTCAAGGTTACCTCGCGCCCGAGCCCAATCTAATTTTCCCGCGCTATTTCCCGGGCGGTACCGTCAAGCAACTCGGCTGACGGCTTCGGCTCCGCGCAACCGGCTTTCCTCCCGCCTGCGCCCCGCCTCGTTTGCCCTGATGGATCAGGCATACCCTCACGGCATGACCTTGTTCGATACCGCTGCCACCGAAAATAGCCGGCGACTCAGCGGAAGGCTTCTCGAGGTGCTTTTCCTCCATCGGCCGGACGAGAATCGTCGAATCGGAGGAACACGGGTGGCCTTTGACCGGTTTCTGAAGGACGGCCACATCTCTCGCTCTGGGCATAAGCAATTATTCCACCGCGCCACTGACCCGCCTGCTAAATCGCCAGGCTGAACTGGGCCTAGCGCGTGCCGGATGATTCAGAACAACCATAATTTCACCGTGCACCAAGTGGACGCCACTTTGCGCCGCTCAAGAGGTCGCCATCCTAATTTATGGTCCCTTGGGAGCCGGACTCCTGAGCGGAAACACCGGCACGGCCTCACTCCCGATACTCGCTTCACGCTCATTCCCGACCACCAGCAGGTGTATTTCCATGAAGAAGCCTGCCGGCCGTTTCAGCCCGTCACGGACTCAAACCGGAAAACTTGCCCTCGCTTGGGCGCTGCGGCAAGCAGGCGCCGGCACCGTGTTCATCGGAGGACGCCACCCTGCAGCTCGACCAGGCTTTTGACACGCTCGCTTCAACGGCGCCCGGAGCCTTGCAGTAACTGGACGCTGCGGACTGATTCCACGCCAGGATCGCAGCTGAATCACTGCGCCTTCAACAAACCTAGGGTGGCCCCAACGATTCGCCGGCCGTTGTCCGGGCTGAACAGCGCGTTGGTCGCCTCGTAAACCCCGCGGCTGGCCGCCTCGGGCGTCACAATGTAGCCTTGGAGTTCGCCATTCGCCATGGTGATCACGAAGGTATCCGGGCTCCGGGCTTTAACCTGCAGGGCGTATTCCACGAAAAACTCGCCGGGCCAGAACACGAATTTCCAACGCCCCAGCTCAATCACCTGGATTTCCGCCGGCGCACATCGATTCGCCGTCGCCTGCAGCCGCCCGTCCGCCGCGGCGCGAGCCAAGGCCACGGACTCTTCCGCCCCAAACCAGTCACACTCGGCGGTTCGCACCTCGGCTCGCGGTGCCCGGGCATTTCGCAGCGACTCAAAACGCGCCAGCGCCACCTGAGCCCGCGCCGTGGCGGCCTCAACGTCGGGCATTTTTCGGAGTTTAAGCGGAAGGTTGACGCAGCGCGCCCGCACCGGGCATGTGGCGCTGTAAGTAATGCCTTGGATGGCCTCCGCCACCGCGACGCCCAGCTTTTCTCCAAGCCGCCGGGCCTCGTCAAAAGTGTTGGCCTTCGTGACATGCCGTGGGCTCTGGTCGCCGGAAGCCCCGTTGTGGTACAGCACCGGACAATGCCGGGGCAGCAGCCCCCGGGTCCGCAGATATTGGCGGGTAAAATGGGGAAAATCGCCGCTGATCAAAGTCGAATCCTCATGCAGCACGGTGGTGTGCATCGCATAAGCGAGCATGCACGCAATCAGCCGCGGGTGCCCGGTGGTCCGCACCATGAGCACCGGCACCGCAGGATCGGCCGGTCCCGCGGGGTTATGCCGATTTGTTCCCACGCCCTCCGCCTGCGCTACCGCCAAACCTGCCTCGGCGGGTTCCGCTGACCGCACCGCCGCAACGGCGGCCTCCACTACGCTGTCTGCCACCCGTTGCAGGTAACCGGGATCTGCTTTCGGCACCACGGGATCTATGCTGTTGCTGAGATAGTCGACCATCACCGGGCCCGAGTGGGTGTGCGTCGCGGTAATCGCAATTCCTTCCACGGGCACGCCGGTTTCGATGCTGATCCGGCGACGCACATCGGCACAAAGCTGTTTGCCCACGAAAATCAGGTCGTTCGCAATGAAGATGACCCCCTGTCCGCTCTGCTGCATGTATAGTGCTGCTGTTTCGAGGCGGTCATGCACCCCAGTGCTGAGACGCGGGACATGCGGATAACCAAAGAGAAAGCCCCCCAACGGGGGGGTAATGTCGACCGTCGCGGCCCCCGCCATCAGGGTCGCCGTGGATTGTGAAGATGAAAGCATAGGAGCCCGCGCCGTTGCGAACGGCGCTAACATCATTCAGACAAAACTCAGCAGGAGATTAAAACCCGCCTTATCTGGTTATGAGGGTTGACCAGCCGCAGGAATTCGGGACCGCTCGCAGTCAAAACCTCCGGCCAGCACCGCTGGCGGACGGACATCCAATCGTCCGGCAACTCGACCGAGCCACCTCTCCGCCAGCTCGGAACGGCCCTTACCAACCCCATAAACAAGAAAGGCGCACCCTTCGCGAAGATGTCGAATTCTTCTCAAACGTTTTTTTTGGCGATCATCATCTTGCTTCGGGCCATGTCGATTACCTCAGCGCCACGACAAGCGTCGATCCAATCGCGTCCGGTTTCACTTAAGATAGCTGTGCAAGGATCGGTCCCCTCGATTCGCTCGCCGTTTGCAGCGAAGCCCCACCGAACGACCTGGCTGCAGCCACTTTTTCAGTTCAGGCACCAACAAACGACCGTTGGCCGAGCCAGTCGAAGGCGTGCACGTAGAGCGTGGTGCCGTCACCGGCTCGTCATCCAAACCCGCCTGCTCAAACGAGTCTCCATAGTCACCGCGCCTGCCTGCGGTTTGATGATACAAGCGTCGGTCGATAAGCGGGTATCCCGAAAAATCACGGCGGCCAGGAGGCCGATCCTCCAGGGCGAGAATCGACAGACCTGAGTCGGGCCCCCGCGCATGTCTTGAACCTCATAAACATGAAGGGCGCCCCTTGCGGGACGCCCTGCATGACCTAACACCAAGCAAACCGTAAGAACTACAAACAATGTTCGTCTATGAAAACGACGCACTGATGTCGCTAGGATAGACGTGGCCCGTTCGAAAACGTTGAATCTTTTTCGAAGGAATTTTTGTGAATAAGTTCTTTCGGAAATGGCTGGTGCTTACCACTGGCCTCCAGTTGGTTACGGCCCGGTGAGGTTCCGATTTCAGGGCGCGGCAACGCGTCCCGCACACCCATAAATGCATGAAATCATGAACGCTTCCTCACCCTCCCGCCCCCATCTTTTCGGTCTGCTCGCCGGCCTCGCGCTGGCGGCGGGCCTGGTTTTCACCGCGCTGGTTTTCGCCAACGCATGGACCCGCATCGCGGAGTCCCAAATCATCAATGTCACCGGCTCCGCGCGCAAAAATGTGCGCTCGGACCTCGTCGTCTGGCGCTCCAGCTTCTCCGTCGAGGCGCCGACGCTGGTCGAGGCGCAGCAAAAACTGCGCAACGACTACGCGAAGGTCGCGGCGTTTTTTTCCAAGCGCGGCCACGAGGGCTTCGCGGCGTCGCCCGTGCAGATCACCGAACTCACCGCGCGGCAGCGACACGAGGATGACGACACGGTCAGCAAGGTGCGCGTCGGCTACCGCCTCACGCAATCCGTCGAAGTGCAGTCGGAGGACGTCGACCAGCTGCCGCGCCTCGCGGGCGACTCCAGCGAACTGCTCCAGCAGGGCGTGGCCTTCATGTCGGGCGGATTCGATTTCATCTACACGAAGGCGGGCGATGCGAAGGTCGAGATGATGGCGGAGGCCACGAAGGATGCGCGCAGCCGCGCCGAGCAGATCGCCACGCAGGGCGGACGCCGCCTCAAGGAACTCCGCAACGCGCGCATGGGCGTCGTGCAGATCAACCCGTTGCATTCCTCCTCGACGAGCTGGGAGGGCAACAACGACACCAGTTCGGTGGAGAAAACCATCGTCGCGACGATCTCCGCGACGTTTGCGATGAAGTAGGGCGCGTCCTTAAACCCCGAAAATTCCGGAGAGCCTAACCACGCATGCGCTGACGGCTTCGCTCGCGCGGAAGTTGCTGTACAACCACCGGGAGTTCGCAGGGGCGCGCTGACGTCGCGCGTTCCTACACACCCCGGCGCTGCGCGCCACCCCTCTTCATAGAGGGGATTCACGCATCCGGGATCCCCTCTCTGAAGAGGGGTGCCCGCAGGGCGGGGTGTGTAGAACGGCGCGGACGGGGTCCGCGCCCACCCGTCCTACAAATGAATCTCCGCCGGCATCACCTGTCCGGCGGACTTTTCCGGGAGCGGCGTCGCCTTCAGCGGATAGCGGAACTGCTTGCCCTCGAAATTGCGGAAGACGACCTCGTCGTCGGTGATCTGTTCAACGTAATCCGGGTTGACCGGGACCTTGCCGCCGCCGCCGGGGGCGTCGATGACGTACTGCGGCACGGCGTAACCCGTCGTGTGGCCGCGCAGCGCGCGGATGATCTCGATGCCCTTGCGGACATCCACCTTGAAGTGGGCGCCGCCGGTGATGAGGTCCATCTGGTAAATATAGTAGGGCCGCACGCGCATCCGCAGCAGGCGGTGCACGAGCGCCTTCATCACCTCGGGGTCGTCGTTCACGCCCTTGAGCAGCACGCTTTGGTTGCCCAGCGGCACGCCGGCAAACGAGAGCCGCTCGCAGGCGTCCTTCAATTCCTGCGTGGCCTCCTTCGGGTGGTTGAGATGCACGCTCATCCAGATCGGACCGTGCTTCTTGAAGATTTCGCAGAGCTCCGGCGTGATGCGTTGCGGCAGGAACACCGGAATGCGCGAGCCGATGCGGATGAATTCCACGTGCTTGATCGCGCGCAGGCGGCCGAGCAGATGCTCGAGTTTCTTGTCGGAAAGCAGCAGCGGGTCGCCACCGGAAAGCAGGACGTCGCGGATCTCGGGGTGCGCCTCGATGTAACGCAGGCCCTGCTCGTACTCGGGATGGAAATTATAGTCCTGCGCGTTCGAAACCAGCCGGCTGCGCGTGCAATAGCGGCAGTACGAGGCGCAGCGATCCGTGACGAGGAACAGCACGCGATCCGGATACCGGTGAACCAGACCGGGCACCGGCGAGTGCTCGTCCTCGCCGAGCGAATCGAGCATCTCGCCGGAGGAGAGGATGCTTTCATCGGCGCGCGGAATGACCTGCTTGCGGATCGGGCAATCCGGATCGTCGCGGTCAATCAGGTTGAAAAAGTAAGGCGTGATCGCCAGCGCCAGCTTGTCCTTGGCGAAGAGGCAGCCCGCCTTTTCCGACGGAGTGAGCGTCATGTAGCGCTCGAGCTGCTCGACGGTCGTGATGCGGTTCTTGAGCTGCCAGACCCAGTCCTTCCAGTCGGACTCCGGGACGTGCGACCAAAGACCTTGTCCGGCGAACCAAACGGTGCGGTCTTCGGTGTAGGGCATGGGCGGACTGCTTAGATAGCTGGATCGACCGGGGTGTCAAATAAGCGGATGCCCGACCCGACCGACCCAGTGGGCTTAATGTTTTCTTAACGCCCGGGCGCCGCCTCTTAATTAGGCGGCCGGACGGCGCGACGGTATGCTGGGGCCCATGAAAGCTGCCGACTTCGCCTACGTGGCCGTTTATTTCGCCGCCTTGCTGGGCATCACGCCTCCGCTGGGTCGGTGGCTGGCCAATGTACTGGAGGGCAAAGTCCCGGCATGGCTGCGCTGGCTCGCGCCGATCGAGCGTGCCCTTTATCGAACAGGCGGCGTCCAGCCGGCTGCGGACATGGGCTGGCGCGCGTACGCATCCGCCTTGGTTGTTTTCAACCTGCTGGGCGGCGCCCTCGTCCTTCTCCTGCAACTCGCGCAGGGGCACCTGCCGCTCAATCCCCAGGGCTTTGCCGCGGTGCCGCTGGGCGTCGCGGTCAACACCGCCGTCTCGTTCCTCACCAACACGAACTGGCAGGCGTATTCCGGCGAGGCGTCGCTCAGCTACCTGACGCAGATGGCCGGGCTCGGCGTCCAGAATTTCCTCAGCGCCGCCACCGGCGTCGCGGTCATGGCGGCCGTCGCGCGCGGCTTTTCGCGCAAGTCCGCCACCGGCATCGGCAATTTCTGGACCGACCTCGTGCGCACCACCCTCTACCTTCTACTGCCGCTGTCGTTCGGTTTCGCCCTCGTGCTGGTCTCGCAGGGCGTGGTGCAGTCCTTCGCCGCCTACCCCACGGCCACGACGTTGGCCGGCGCGGACCAGGTTATCCCGCTCGGTCCGGCCGCCTCGCAGATCGCCATCAAGCAACTGGGCACGAACGGCGGCGGTTTCTTCGGACTCAATTCCGCCCACCCCTTCGAAAATCCGACGCCGCTCACCAACTTTCTCCAGGCGCTGGCGCTCCTCGCCCTGCCCGCCGCCTGTGTATCCGCCTATGGCCGGCTCACCGGGGCGCGGCGTCACGCGCGCGTCGTGTTTGGTGTGATGCTCGCCTTCTTTGCCGTGCTGCTCGGGCTCGCCCTCTGGAGCGAATACGCCTCGCCGGGCGCCGCCACCCTCGCCCTCGAGGGCAAGGAGGTGCGTTTCGGGGTGACGCCGAGTGTGCTCTGGGCGGGCGCCACCACCGTGGCCTCCAATGGTTCCGTCAATGCCATGCACTCGTCGCTCTCCCCGCTCGCGGGCGGCATCGCGCTGTTCAACATGCTCCTCGGCGAAATCATCTTCGGCGGCATCGGCTCCGGTCTCTACGGGATGGTCGCGGTGATCGTGCTCGCCGTTTTCCTGGCCGGCTTGATGGTCGGCCGGACCCCCGAATATCTTGGCAAGAAGATCGAGGCGTTCGAGGTCCGCATGGCCGCGCTGGCGGTTCTCCTCCCGTGCGCGGCCATCCTCATCGGTTGTGCGGCGTCGTTCGGCACCGCGGCCGGCCGGGCCGCCACCGGCAACGCCGGGCCTCACGCGCTGAGCGAAATTCTCTACGCCTGGGGCTCGATGACGAACAACAATGGCTCCGCCTTCGGCAGCCTCACCGCCACCGGCGACCTCTACACGTGGGGCGGCGCGCTCGCCATGCTGCTCGGCCGCTTCGGCGTCATCCTGCCGCTGCTGGCCGCGGCCGGACGGTTCGCCGCGAAAAAATCCGTGCCGCCCTCCAGCGGGACTTTCCCGACCGACGGCCTGCTCTTCGCGGTGCTGTTGTCCGGCGTCATCGTGATCGAGGTCGCCCTCGTCTACTTCCCCGCCCTCACCCTCGGCCCCGGGCTCGAGCACCGGCTGCTCGCCGCCGGCCATATTTTCTGAGCCGGCGGAAAACGTGCAACGTATCCCCTTGCACGTTTTCCCGCCGGCGATTTTCCCTCCATGAAACCCGCCGCCACCACCTGGAATGCCGCCCTGCTGCGGCGCGCCGCGCTCGATGCGCTGCGCAAGCTCAACCCGCGCGATCTCTGGCGCAATCCGGTCATCTTCGTCACCGCGGTCGGCGCCATTGCCGTGACGGCCGCCGCCGCGCGCGACCTGGCGGCCGGCACGCTGACCGGCTTCACGCTGCAGATCACCCTCTGGCTCTGGTTCACCGTGCTCTTCGCCACCTTTGCGGAAGCCGTGGCCGAGGGCCGCGGCAAGGCGCAGGCGGACTCGCTCAAGCGCACGCGCGCCCAGGCCTTCGCGCGGCGCCGGCGGGACGGCCGGGAGGAACGCATCGCCGCGACCGACCTCCGCAAGGGCGACACCGTGGTTTGCGAGGCCCGCGACCTGATCCCCGCGGACGGCGAGGTCGTCGAGGGCATCGCCAGCGTGGATGAGTCCGCCATCACCGGCGAGTCCGCGCCGGTGGTGCGCGAAAGCGGCGGCGACCGCAGCGCCGTCACCGGCGGCACGCGCGTGCTCAGCGACCGCATTGTCGTCCGCGTCACCGTGGAACCGGGCGGCGGTTTCCTCGACCGCATGATCGGCCTCGTCGAAGGCGCCTCGCGCCAGCCCACGCCCAATGAGATCGCCCTCGGCATCCTGCTGCTCGCGCTGACCGCCGTGTTCCTCGTGGTGGTGGCCACCCTGCCGTTCTTCGGCCGCTACAGCGCGGCACTGGCCGGTCAGCCCGACGCGGTCGACCTGTCGCTGCCGGTCCTGGTGTCGCTCTTTGTCTGCCTCATCCCGACGACCATCGGCGGCCTGCTCAGCGCGATCGGCATCAGCGGCATCGACCGGCTCATCCGGCGGAACGTCATTGCCACCTCCGGCCGCGCGGTCGAGGCCGCGGGCGACATCGACGTGCTGCTGCTCGACAAGACCGGGACCATCACGCTCGGCAACCGCCAGGCCGTGGAATTCCTCGCCGCCCCGAGTGTCGCCGCCGAACGCCTCGCCGCCGCCGCCCAGCTCGCCTCGCTGGCCGATGAAACCCCGGAAGGCCGCAGCATCGTCGTGCTCGCCAAGGAAAAATTCGCCCTGCGCGAGCGCGAGGTCGCCGCGCCGCACGCCACCTTCGTGCCGTTTGCCGCCCAAACCCGGATGAGCGGCGTGGATCTCGGCGACCGGTCGATTCGCAAGGGCGCCGCCGACAGCGTGCGGGCCTGGGTGGCCGCGCAGGGCGGCGTCTGGCCGGCTGAAACCGGTGCGATGGTCGAGCGCATCGCCCGGGCCGGCGGCACGCCGTTGGCCGTCGCCGAAGGCCGGGAGGTTCTCGGCGTCATCCACCTCAAGGATGTCGTCAAAGGCGGCATCAAGGAGCGCTTCGCGGAACTCCGCCGCATGGGCATCCGCACCGTGATGATCACCGGCGACAACGCCCTCACGGCGGCGGCCATCGCCGCCGAGGCCGGCGTGGACGATTTCCTCGCGCAAGCCACCCCCGAGATGAAATTGAAACGCATCCGCGACGAGCAGGCGCAGGGCCGGCTCGTCGCCATGACGGGCGATGGCACCAACGACGCCCCCGCCCTCGCGCAGGCCGACGTCGGCGTCGCCATGAACACCGGCACCCAGGCCGCGCGCGAAGCCGGCAACATGGTCGATCTCGATTCCAATCCGACGAAGCTCATCGAGATCGTCGAGACCGGCAAACAGCTGCTCATGACCCGGGGCGCGCTGACCACCTTCTCGGTGGCGAACGACGTCGCCAAGTATTTCGCGATCATTCCCGCCATGTTCGCCGGGCTCTACGCCGCCGCCGGGAGCGCCGGACCGCTGGCCGCGCTCAACCTGATGGGCCTGCACTCGCCGCAGAGCGCGGTCCTCAGCGCCGTCATTTTCAACGCCGTCATCATCATCGCCCTCGTGCCGCTCGCCCTGCGTGGCGTTGCCTACCGCGCGCTGCCGGCCGCGGAGCTGCTGCGCCGCAATCTCCTCGTCTATGGCCTGGGTGGACTCATCGCGCCGTTCCTCGGCATCAAACTCGTCGATGTCGCCCTCGTGGCGCTGCACCTCGCCTGACTTCCATGAAATCCAAATCCACCGGCCAGCTCCTGTTTGGCAGCGCGCTGCTCCTGCTGTCTGCCTTGGGCGTCATCCTGCTATTCAAGTGGCTGGCGCAGCGTCCGCCGGGAAATTCGCGGACCGACTGGCCCCCGTCCGCCCCGGCGAAACCCTGAACCCGGCTTCCTCATGAAAAACTTGCTGACTTCCCTGCGCCTCCTCATCGCGCTCACCGCGCTCACCGGCGTGCTTTACCCGCTGGCCGTCTGGGCGGTTGGCCGCGCCTGTTTCCAATCCGCCGCCGGGGGCTCGTTGCTTCGCCGCAACGGCCACCTTGTTGGTTCCGCTTTGCTCGCGCAGAAAAATACCGGCACCCGTTACTTCCAATCGCGGCCGTCGGCCGGCGACTATGCCACCCTCGCCTCCGGCGCCAGCAACCTGGCGTGGACGAGCGCCAAGCTGCGGGAGAATATCGTCGCCACCGAAAAACAGTTTCGCGACGCGAACCATGTGCCGGCGGATGTTCCCGTGCCGCCCGACGCCTTCACCACGAGCGGCGGCGGTCTCGATCCCCATCTGTCGCCCGAAGCGGTGCGACTGCAAGCCGGCCGGGTCGCGACCGCCCGCCGGCTGACCGCACCGCAACGACATGCCCTTGACGAATTGATTGCCCGCGAAACGGAAGGCGGACAGCTTAGCCCGGCCCGGGTCAACGTCCTGCAACTCAACCTCGCCCTCGACGCCGCTTTTCCGCCGCCGTGACCCCCGACGCCACCCGCCCCGATCCCGATGCCCTGCTGGCCGCCTTGCGCGCGCAGGAGGCCCGGGCCCGGCGCGGCCGGCTCAAGGTCTTCCTCGGCATGGCCCCGGGCGTGGGCAAAACCTACGCCATGCTCCGGACCGCGCAGCAGGAGCGCGCGCGCGGAACCGACGTGGTCGTGGGCGTCGTCGAAACCCACGGGCGCGGCGAAACGCAGGCGTTGCTGGACGGGCTCCCTCTCCTGCCGCGGCGCGAGGTCGCGCATCGCGGGACGACCCTGACGGAGCTGGACCTCGAAGCCCTGCGGGCCCGCCGGCCCCAGCTCGCCGTCGTCGACGAACTCGCCCACGCCAATGCGCCGGGCTCGCGGCACACGAAGCGCTGGCAGGATGTTCTCGAACTGCTGGAAGCCGGCATCGACGTCCTGACCACCCTCAACATCCAGCACGTCGAGTCCCGTGCCGACGCCGTGCGCGAAATCACCGGCGCCACCCAGCATGAAACGGTGCCCGACTCGCTGCTCGATCTCGCGGACGAACTTGAATTGGTGGACATCACACCCGAGACACTGCGCGAACGACTGGACACGGGTAAGGTGTATCTGGGCGAACGCGCGGTGGCCGCGGCGGAAAACTTTTTCCAGGAGTCCCATCTGACCGCGTTGCGCGAGCTGGCCCTGCGCTTCACCGCGGAACGGGTGGACCGCCAGTTGCGCGCGCTGCGGGCGCCGGCGGTCAGGCAAACGGTCTGGCGCAGCGGCGAACGCCTGCTGGTCGCCGTTGGCCCGAGCCCGTTTTCCACGCAACTCGTGCGCTGGACCCGCCGGCTCGCCGCGGCCCAGGGCGCGCCGTGGCTGGCGGTGCATGTCGAGGCGCTCGCTCCGCTTACCCCCGGGGCCCAGCGGCTGCTGGACCGGAACCTCGCCCTGGCGCGCGAACTCGGCGCCGAGATGGTTGTTACCCAGGACAGCGACGTGGCCGCGGCGCTGGTCCGCGTGGCCCTCCAGCACAATGCGACGCAGATCGTCGTCGGCAAACCGCGGCACGCGTGGTGGCAACGATTCCTGCCCGGCGGGTCGCTGGTCGACCGCATCATCCGCCTGGGTGGCAACATCGATGTGTACGTCGTTCCCGCCGGGACGCCGCGACGCTCGTTCCCGCTCGAGCAAATCGACCACGAGTTGCGCAGCGGCGGCAGCGAGTATGGCTGGGCCGCCGGCACCGTCGCCGCGTTGACCCTCGCGGCGCTGGCCCTGCCCGGCAATTACTACCTCGCGGCCGGACTGATCTACCTGCTGGCCGTGATCCTGCTCAGCCTGCGCCTCGGACGCGGGCCGGTGCTGCTGGCGGGCGTGCTGAGTGCCGTCACTTGGAATTTTTTATTCATCCCGCCCCGCTTCACCTTCCGCATCGAGAAAATCGAGGACGGTCTGCTGTTCGGCACCTACTTCGTCGTCGCGCTGGTGGCGGGACAGCTCACGACGCGCGTCCGCGCCCAGGCCCTGGCCGAGCGACGGCGGGAAGGCCGCGCGATGGCCCTGTTCAATCTCACCCGCTCCCTCGCCGAGGCCCGCACGCTCGACGAGGCCGTGTTCGCCGCCTTGCGGCAGGCCGACACGCTCTTCGACGCGAAAACAGCCCTGCTGTTGTCCGGTGACGGTGCGGACCTGCATCCTCATTTTGCCGGGTCCTTCGCGCTCGATGACAAGGAGCGGGCCGTGGCCGGGTGGGCCTGCAGCCATCGGCGCAGCGCGGGACGGTTCACCGACACGCTCCCCGCCAGCACCGGCTTCTACCTGCCGCTCGTGCGCGAGGACAAGTCGGTGGGAGTATTGGGCGTGGCGGTGGCCGGCGAAGCCCGGCTGACGCTGGCCCAGCGCGACCTGTTGGAAACCTTCGCGCGGCAGCTGGCACTCAGCGTCGAACGCGAGCACCTGCGCGAGGCCAGCGAGCGCGAGAAATTGCTGGCCGAGTCCGACAAGCTGCACCGTGTGCTCCTCGACAGCGTTTCCCACGAGCTGCGCACGCCGCTCGCCGTCATCACGGGCTCGCTGGAAAACCTGCCGCATGCCGACCCGGCGCTCGCCGACAGCTTGGTGGCCGAGGCCCGCATCGCCGCCCGCCGGCTGAACCGGCTGGTGGGCAACCTGCTCGACCAAACCCGCCTCGAGAGCGGCACGCTCAAGCCCCGGCTCGATTGGTGCGATGCCCGTGACCTTGCCAATGCCGCGCTCGAGGCGGTGCGCGACGCCCTGGCCGGCCATCCCTTGGAGGTCGTGGTCGCCGAGGACATGCCGCCGGTCCGGGCCGATTTCGCGCTGACCGAGCAGGCCCTGGCCAACCTGTTGCTCAATGCCACGCGGCACACGCCCGACGGCACCCCGGTGTTCCTCACGGCCGGCATCGAACGCAGCGGCACCCGCGCGTTCTTTACCGTCGCCGACCGCGGCCCGGGCTTCCCGCTGGCGATGCGAGAGCGGCTGTTCAAGAAGTTCGAGCGCGGCGATGCCGCCCACGCCGGCGGCCTCGGCCTCGGGCTCTCGATCGTGCGCGGATTCGTCACGGCCCAGGGCGGTGAAGTCGTGGTCGGCGAAAATCCCGGCGGGGGCGCCGTGTTCACCATTTACCTGCCGCACGTCGCGCCCCAAGCTCCCGCCGCAGAATGACCCGGCCGCCTCATCCGCCTTCGCTCCTCGTGATCGACGACGAGGTGCAGATCCGCCGGTTGCTTCGCGTCACGCTCGAGACCGAACACTACAAGGTGCGCGAGGCGGAAACCGGGCAGCTCGGCCTCCAGGAAGTCGCCCACGCCGCGCCCGACGGCATCATTCTGGACCTCGGCCTGCCCGACCTGGACGGGACGGAGGTCATCCGCCGCCTGCGCGAATGGTCGCGGGTGCCGGTGCTCGTCCTGTCGGTCCGCGAGGGCGAGGAGGACAAGATCGCCGCGCTCGACGCCGGGGCCGACGACTACCTGACGAAGCCGTTCAGCGGCCGCGAATTGCTGGCCCGGGTACGCGCCATCCTCCGGCGCACCCCGGCGCTGGCCGAACCGGCCGTGGTGCGCGTGGGCGATCTGGAACTCGACCAGGCGGCGCGCATCGTGCGCCGCGGCGGCAGCGAGGTCCACCTGACCGCCAGGGAATACGCCTTTTTCCAGCTGCTCGTGCAGCACCGCGGCAAGGTCGTCACGCACCGGCAGATCCTGCGCGACCTCTGGGGACCCAATGCCGAGGAAAACACCCATTACCTCCGGGTGCATATGACGCACCTCCGGCAGAAGCTCGAGGCCGACCCACACGCGCCCCGCCATCTGAAGACTGACGCCGGCATCGGATACCGGCTGGTGGAATAGCGGGCGACCGCACATTTCACACGGTTGCCTCGAAAACCACTAGACAGGCGGGGGCGAAGTGCCTTTCGTGCTTCTTTAATGTCCGCTCCCAAACCCGCGATTCTGGCCCTTGAAGATGGCAGTGTGTTCCGCGGCGCCGCCTTCGGCGCCGACGCCACCATCGCCGGCGAGTGTGTTTTCAACACCTCGATGACCGGCTACCAGGAAATCCTCACCGACCCGTCCTACTTCGGGCAGATCGTGACGATGACCGCCGTGCAGATCGGCAACTACGGCATCAATGCCGAGGACGAGGAGCACACCGCCCCGAAGGCCAGCGGCTTCGTCGTGCGCGAGGTTTCGCCGATCGTCAGCAACTGGCGCAGCCAGATGTCGCTCGACGCCTACCTGAAGAAATACGGCATCCCCGGCATCAGCGAAGTCGACACCCGCGCGCTCACCAAGAAGCTGCGCGTCGAGGGGTCGATGAAATGCTGCCTTTCCACTCTTCCGATCAGCGACGCCGAGGCCATCCAGCGCGCCAAGGGCTGGCAGGACATGGCCGGCAGCGATTATGTGAAGGACACGACCTGCCAGGCGCCGTTCATCTGGGGCGCCGACGATGCGTCGCGTCACAACGCGCAGTATCTTCCGGTCGGCACGAGCCAGGGCAAGACCGCCGGCCATGCGAAGAAGTTCAAGGTCGCCGCCTTCGACTACGGCGCGAAATACAGCATTTTCCGGAAGCTCGTCCGCCACGGTTTTGAAGTGAACGTGTTTCCGGCGACGGCGACGCACGAGGAAGTCCGCGCGCATGGCGTCGACGCCGTGTTCCTCTCGAACGGTCCCGGCGATCCGGCCGCGCTGCCCTACATTCACAAGACCGTCAGCGGCCTGCTGCCCGACTACCCGATCTTCGGGATCTGCCTCGGCCACCAGATGCTCACGCACGCGCTCGGCGGCGAGACGTACAAGCTCAAGTTCGGCCACCGCGGCGGCAACCAGCCGGTGAAGAATCTCGAAACCGGCAAGGTTTCCATCACCGCGCAGAACCACGGCTTCGCCACGGATGCCAAGTCCCTCGAGAAGACCGGCGCAGTCGTCACCGAGCTAAATCTGAACGACAACACGGTCGAAGGCCTGCGTCACAAGGAGCTCCCGATTTTCTCCGTCCAGTATCACCCCGAGGCGGCGCCCGGCCCGAACGACGCCGACCCGCTCTTCGAGGATTTCTACCAGATGGTCGAGAAGCGGAAGGCGGGGAAAATCTGAGGCTCCCCTGCCTGCATGAACGCGTCCCTGGTGAGCGCGACACGAGGCGGTTTAGCGCTTTTTTTCCTAGGGCTTGCCGGCTGTGTCACTCAGCCGCGTGTTAACCAGCTCGCACCGTTGCTCGATGCGATGAATGGCTTGGAACGACCGCACGGATGCTGGGCATACACCCTGACCACGGTCACCCGCGTCCCGGGCTTCCCCGCCAGAACCGAAGTCAGACGATTCGACCCTTCCCAAACCGAGGAAACGACGTGGACGCTTCTCGCCCGTGATGGCCGCGCCCCAACCGCAGAAGAGCAGGCAGAATACCGCACCCTCCAAACCTGGCGCCTGCAGCGCGATCGGCGACGCAGCGGGGCACCCGCCAGGGACGAGGGATACGCCGCGCTTATGCTCCAGACACCCATTGAAGTGGGAAACTCTGCCCAGACCGTCACCTATGCCCTCACTCGCGCCGGCCGCAAAATCTCCCTCCGCGCGCCCTTGCACGAGCTATCGGCACAGCACCAGACATGGACCTTGGACCGGAAAAGCAAAAAGCTCCTTCATCGAACCGAAACCAACTTGGAGCCCTCATTCATATTCGGCGTCCAAGTCGATCGATGGGAGCTGGCGGCTGACTACGCGATCATTGACGCCAAGCTGCCGCCTTTTCCCGCCAAGGCTGAAATAAAGCAGAAGCTGACCTATGCCGGCCAGCCGCTCATCGCCGAGCGTTCGATCACCTATTCCAATTATCAGCGGGTGGAATGTGCTGAAGTCCGGTTTGAAACGACCATCAAGGTGCCGTCGATCATGGATTATGATAATCGGACGAACTAGCCCAGGTGTGCTTCGAACTTCTTAGCATCCTCCGGCGTGTCGACGCCGATGGTTGGATCCTCGGTGACGTCGATCGCGATGGGATAACCGGCTTCCATCACGCGGAGCTGCTCGAGTTTTTCGATCTGCTCCAGCCGGCCCGGCGGCATCGCCACGAACTTTTCGAGGAAGTCCGCTTGGTAGGCATATAGGCCGAGATGCTTGTAACAGGTGTTCTGCGCCAGCCAGGCGTCGTCAATCGTCAGGCCGAGGTCGCGGGAAAAGGGCATGCGCGAACGCGAGAAGTAGAGCGCGCGGCCGGTGGTGGTCATGACCACCTTCACCTGGTTCACGTTGTAGAAATCCACGATCCGCTTGAAGGGCGTGCACAGCGTCGCCATCGGGCAGTCGCCCTGGATCAGCCGGGCGAGGGCCTTGAGCTGGCCGGCGGACACCAGGGGCTCGTCGGCCTGGACGTTCAACACATGGCTGGCCCTGACGGTGCGGTTGGCCTGGGCGATCCGGTCGGTCCCGCTGGGGTGGCTGGCGTCGGTCATGATCGCCTTAAAACCGGCCTTTTCGAGGCAACCGGCCAGCAATTCATGGTCCACGGCAAACCAGAGGGGAATGTCCGGGGCCTGCGCCTTGATGCGCTCCGCCACCCAGAGCACAAGCGGCTTGCCCTTAATCGGATGCAGCAGTTTCCGCGGAAAGCGCGTCGACTCCAAACGGCAGGGCACAATGATCGCGAAGGACGGCATGGAGGGGTCTTTATGATTGCAAGCCGGGGTGTGACCGGCTTTTGCCTTACCCTTTAATCCGACCCACCAGTCGCATCGCAATGGAAAAGAACACCACGTCAGCCGCCACCCACACGAAGGAACTCCTCGTGCAGAACAAGATGGGCATCCACGCCCGTCCGGCGGCCATGATCGTGCGCGTGACCAACAAGTTCAAATCCGAGGTCCTGGTGGAAAAGGACGAGGAGCAGGTGAACGGCAAAAGCATCATGGGCCTCATGATGCTGGCCGCGGCGAAGGGTTCGAAGGTCAAGTTCATCGCCACGGGCGAGGACGCCCCCCAGATGCTGACCGAGATCGAGGCGCTGTTCGCGAAGAAATTCGACGAGGCGTAAGGCGAACGAAATCGCGGAAACGCGGAATTTCGAAAGCAGGCCGGTCTCTGACCGGCCTTTTATTTTGCAGGGGCGGCGCTCGACGCCGCCCGCGGGCGCCGGCAAGCGGCGCCCCTACACATTCGCCTACACATTGAAGAATCGTTTCGCGTTGGCGGTCGTGACTTCCGCCAGCCGTTCCGCGCTCACGCCAAACACCCCCGCGCAGAACTCCGCCGTGTGTTTCAAATATGCCGGCTCGTTGGGTTTTCCACGGTGCGGCAGGGGTGTGAGGTAAGGCGCGTCGGTCTCGATCATCAGCCGGTCCAGGTCCTGCGCCTGCGCCGCCGCCCGCACCGCGTCAGCCGACTTGTAAGTGATGATGCCCGTGAACGAACCGAAGCCCCCGCGTTTCGTCAGCTCGGCCATCTCGGCGGGCCCCTCGGTGAAACAGTGGAAAACGACCTTGGTCCAATCGACGCCGGCCGCATCAACCATCGCCACGCATTCCGCAAAGGCGCCGCGGGAATGCACGACGACCGGGCAATTTAATTTTTTCGCGAGACGGAGCTGCTCCGCAAAGGCGGCCTGCTGCCGCGCAAAGATTTTTTCGGCTTCCGCGACGTCCTTCGGCAAATGGAAACGATCGAGGCCGCATTCCCCGACGGCGACCGGGTGAAGCGCGTCCTCGGTCCAGAAATTTTCCAACTGCCCCACCCGTCCGGCCCAATCCGCGCCTACGCTGCAGGGATGCAAACCGGCCGTGTAATGGATTTCCACCGAGGGCAGCGCGGCAGTCATGCCGCTGGCGCCAGCCGTCTCACGACGGCTGCTACTGGCCAGGTCGCGATAGAGCGACCAGTCGTCCGTATCCGTCCCGATGGCAATCATCGCTCCAAGCCCGGCTGCGCGGGCGCGACCCAAAATCGCCGGCAACTCACCCCGCTTGGCGAAGGATTCGAGATGGGTATGCGTATCGATCAGGACCATGGCGCATACTCAGGGGACAAAATTCAGGTTCGCAACGAAGGAAACCCCGGACCCAAGCCAGAAATCCCCTCCATGAACTCTGAACGATGCAGGAAAAACCGCGAAGGACGCGAAGAAACGCGAGTCTGACCTGAGACCAAGCGCCCGGAGCTTTTACACCAAGGCCGCAAAGGCCGAGGTTCGCAGCTTTAGTGGAGGGCCCAGCTCCGGCTGGGCCGGCGCGCGCCCGCGATATCACGTTCGCGGCCCAGCCGGAGCCGGGCCCTCCAAAAGAACGCGGAGAAATCCTCGTCCGGGGATCTTCTTCGCGGCCTTTGGGATCTTGGTCTAAAGGGCAGAAGCTTGAGGCGATTGATCTGCCGCGCGATTTTTCGCGTTTCTTCGCGTCCTTCGCGGTTTCCACTGAATGGTTCCGGCTTCATAGAGGGGACTCCGCCCCGGCCGCCAAGCCCGCGAGTTCGCTTTAAAATCGGAAGCCAGCGCTCGCGCGCTGGCTTCCTTGCACACACACACAGGCATCTGGCCTGTGAAAGGGTAGCCGGACGCGTGAGCGTTTGGCCTGTTTTCCAGCGAACGCAGCCAAACGCTAGCGCGTCCGGCTGCGGATTTTTCTTCAATCGGTGAGCACCGAGATGTCGCCGCCGCTGGAGCGGAGCTTCAGGCGCGGGCCGCCACCATTGACGCTGCCGGCGAGCCGGCTCTTGCCGACGCCGCCCTTGGCAATCGTGATGGTCACGCCCTCGGCGCGCACATCCCCGCCGGAGGTGCTGGCGTCGAGCTCGAAGCCCGCACCTTTCACCACGCGCACCCGGACATCGCCGCCGGAGGTGCTCAAGACCGTGTCCTGTTTCATCGGCTCGGTCAGGGTGGCGCGAACATTGCCGCCGGAGGTCGTCGCGCTGAGCAGTTGGGTGACCGAGTTGATGGTGATGTCGCCACCGGAGGTGGAAACCTCCGTCGGGCCGCCGGCGCGGTCGACCTCGATGTCGCCGCCGGAGGTGCCGAGCTTGGCGCGGGCCGTGCCTTCCTTGAGCACGATGTCGCCACCGGAAGTATGCGCGTCGATCTCGCCTTCAACCCGGTCGAAAACCAGATCGCCGCCATTCGTGCGGGCGCGGACGTTGCCCTGGACGCTCGCGGCCTTGATGTCGCCGCCGGAGGTGGTGAGGTTCAAATTGAAATTCCTCGGCACGGTGACTTCAAACGAGACGTTCACCGGCGGCCAGTTGCTGAACCACGATCCGCCGGAGCGCTTCTCGTATTTGGCCTCCGCCGTCACGTCGTTGCCGGCCTGTTCCATGGTGAGCGTCAGCTTGCCGAGGAGTTCATCCGCTTCCTGCTCGGTGGACGCCTTGATCGATTGCCTCGCCGTGATGTGAACCGTGGAAACATCCCCCGTCCTGATGATGATGTCGCCTCCCTGGGTGCTGGCTTTGAAATTCCCCCCGGGCTGAACCGTGAAGGTCTTTTCAACGAGGCGGGTGATCTTGGCTTGAACCGCGACCGGGACCGCGAGCAGCGCACCCAGCGTGAGGACGGAAAGGAGGGTTTTCATGGGGAGTGTGCCGCTAAAAACACGGCTCGGCCGGGGAAGTTACAGACTAAATCGGGACTTTCAGGCCGCCGGCAGCTCCAACCGGACCCGCATGCGGGCCAGTCGCTCCATCAACTGCTGGTCGCTGCGGACCGGCCACCAGTCGTAGAGGAAAATTTCCAGGGGCCGCCACATCGCCACCCAGCCCGCGATGTGCAGGCCGAGCTTCACGAACTCGCGCCAGGGTCCCCCGGGGCTTGCGCCCACCATTTCCACGGCGACAAAACAAGCGCCCAGGAACACCAGGCCGACGACCAGGCTGATGCGGCCGCGCCGAAGCAGGAGCCGGAAATCACGTCGCTTGTTCTCCGCGCGGTCCGCAAAATAGTGGCGCACCGCCTCCTCCGTCCCGGCGGCCCGCACCGGGTCAGGCGGGGTGGTCAGGTGCACGACCAGCTCGAGTTCATCCTGGTGCGGCAGTTCCCGCGCCCAACCGACAATAAACGCCTCGGCCGCGGCATCGAGGTCGCGGTCGCTGAAGGGCGACGGATCCATCGAGTTGAAAAGCTGCGGGAGCTCCCGCAGCCGCACTTCCACGCGATTATGCGCGGGCTTGCTCATGCTTGGGCCAATGTCTCGGTCCAAACCTGCTCTTTAAAACCCACCAAGGCCACTCCCGGGCCGATCAGGAACGGACGCTTCACAAACATGCCATTGGTTCCCAACAGCGCCAGGGCATCGTCATCGCTCATGGCCGGCAGCCGGGCGGCGAGACCCTGCTTCCGATACTCGATGCCCGAGGTGTTGAGCAGTTTCTTCCGCTCGCCGCCCTGGGCCTTGAGCATCGCGCGCAATTCAGCAACGGACGGCGCGGCCTCGCGGATGTCCTTTTCGGTGTAGGCGATCTGGTGCGCGGCCAGCCATTCCCTGGCTTCCGCGCACGTGCTGCACTTCGGGTGAAGGTAGGCCGTGAGGCGGCTCATTTCTTCGCCTTAAAGATCTCGCCGAAGAACGTCCGCATGTGCGCCCAGGAACGCTTGTCCGCGGCCGCGTTGTAGGCGATGGGCAGGCCGGTTGCCTTCGCAATCTTGTCGGCCCCCGGGTTGCTGAACGCATGCACCGCGCCCGCGTAGCTGATGAACTGGTAGTCGAACTTGCCGTCGTTCAGGCCCTTCATGAAGGCGGCGATGTCCTCCGGGCTGACGAATTTGTCGACGGCACCGTGGCAGATCAGGAACTTCGCGCGATTCTTCGCCGCGGCTTCGGCCGACGCCGGCACGAGCGAGCCATGGAAACTGACGATGCCAACCAGCGGCGCGCCGCTGTACGCGAGCGTCTGCGCGGCCGCGCCGCCGAAACAATAACCGATGGCGGCAACGCGGCTCTTGTCGACGAGACCCGTGGCCAGCAATTGGTCGAGGCCCGCCTGCGCGCGCTCCGGCATGAGCGGTTTGCCGTAGAACGGCGTGGCAAGTTCGTTCGCCTTCTTCGGATCCTCGGTCGTCACCCCGGCGCCGTACATGTCGGCGGCAAACGCCACATACCCGAGCTTCGCGAGCTGCCCCGCGCGATCCTTGGGATATTTCGTCAGGCCCCACCACTCCGGCAGCACCAGCACCCCGGGAGCGGGGGCGGCCGTGGTGGCCTTTTCGTCATCGTAGGCCAGCCAGCCTTCCAGCTTCACGCCTGCGTGCTCATAGGCGACGGGCTTGGTCACGATCTTGGCGCTCAACACCCCGGCCGCGCAGAGCGCAAGGCCGGCCAGGAAAAGTCGGGAGGAATTCATGCCGGGGACGGTACGGATTTTTGGCGAATGTCCAAACCAACAATGCAGGGCCAAGTGGGAGGGGTTTTATACCCCGACGGGATTCAGGTCGCCTTCGCAGTCGGGGTTTAAAACCCCTCCCACCCGGAAGGTGAAGCTCACTTCGGCCCCTGCAACCACCGCTCCAAGCTGACGCGGAGATCCGACTGCCGGATGGGCTTCGTCAGGAAATCGTCCATGCCGGACGCCTCCGCCGCCTGGCGATCCTCCACGCGCACGTTCGCGGTGAGCGCGATGATCGGCAGCCAGCGCCCCTCGATCCGGCGCCGGATGCGCCGCACCGCCTCGAAGCCGTCGATGCCGGGCATCTGGATGTCCATCAGCACGGCGTCCCATTGCTCCCGCACCGCGAGTTCGATGCCCTCGGCGCCGTTGTCGACGATGACGGCCTCCAGCCCGAGCTTGCGCAGGAAAATTTCCACGACGCGCTGGCTGCCCCAGTCGTCCTCGACGACCAGCACCCGGCCGTGCAGGCGCTTGCCGGGCCGCGCGGGGGCCACGGCGGCGTCGCCCTCGGCCTGCGCCACGGCCAGCGGCAGGTCGAAATAAAATTCCGAGCCCTGGCCAGGCACGCTGGTGACCTTGATCTCGCCGCCCATGCGCCGCACCAGACTTTGGGAAATCGCGAGGCCCAGCCCCGAGCCGCCGTAACGCCGCGTCATCGAGCTGTCGCCCTGGCTGAACTTCTGGAAGAGCTTCTCCTGCGTGCCCGCATCCATGCCGATGCCGGTGTCCTTGATTCGAAACCGCAGCAGGGCGTCGGTGTGGTCCGTCCGGACTTTTTCCAAATAAATGCTGACGCTGCCCTGCTCGGTGAACTTGACCGCGTTGCCGACGAGGTTGAGCAGCACCTGCCGCACGCGCATGGGGTCGCCGTTGACCAGCGGCGGCAGGGCGGGATCGGCGTGATAATGCACCGTGAGGTTTTTGCCGACCGCCTGGTTTTGGAACAGCGCCGCCACCTCCTCGCCCACCTCGGCCGGCGAGAAGTCGATCTCCTCCAAATCCAGCTTGCCGCTCTCCACCTTCGAAAGGTCGAGGATGTCGTCCAGCAGCCGGAGCAGCGTGTCGGCCGACTTGCCGGCGATGCCGATCTGCTGCTGCTGGTCCGTCGTGAGCGGCGTGTCGCGGAGCAACTGCAGCATCCCGATGATGCCGTTCATCGGCGTGCGGATCTCATGGCTCATGGTCGCGAGGAACTCGCTCTTCGCGTGGTTGGCCACCTCCGCGCGCCGCTTCGCATCGCTGAGCGTCGCCACGAGTTCCTCGTTCTCGAAGATCAGCGCGAACTGCCGGCGCAGATCCTGGTGCTGGAGGCGCGCGGTGTTGAGCAGGAACAACACGTAGGTGAAGGTGATGGCGACCAGCGTCCAGCTGCCCCTTTCCTCGTAGGCGATGAAGCTCAGCGTGGCGGGCGTGAGGGTCGTGAGGATGTAGGCGACGTAGCACAATCGCACCGAGGCCAGCGAGCGGGCGGCGCCGGCGTTCATGCCCGCGAGGATGAAGGCGACCAGACAGCGCGGCAGGAGCTCGGAAGTGTGCAGGAACAGCCAGCCGGCCACGCCCCAGGTGCAGCCCGCGGCGATCACGCCCAGATAAAACAGCGAGCGCCATAACCGCAGCTGGTCGTCGCGCCGCACCTTGCGGGCGAACATCTGGTTCATCGCCAGGCGACCCAGGCTCACGGCGATGATCACGGCCAGCCAGCCGAGCGTGACGCGGTGCGGAAAATACGTCCACACCCCGGCGGCGAGCACGAGCGCGAGGACGAAATTGGAATACAGCCCGAAACCCGCGGAGCGGTAGAGCAACCGCGTGAGTTCCGCTTCAACCCGGCTCGCGATGTCCGCCCGGACAGGCTCCACCGGTTGGCGGGAAACAGGCGCGGAACTCATTGCAGGAGAAAGACACAGGGCCACCCCTCCTCGCAAGGTGAATCCTCCTCGATTCAGCAGGGTCCAAACGCTCGCACTTTCGGCGACGAAATTTCATTCGAACGTGCGCAGGCCCGGTCGACGCATCCCGTAGGCCGAACGCCGTAAGCGCCTGGCCGCGCCTCAGGTCAAAGCCCGCCGGCGATGTACTGCCGGAGCGACTCCGCTTCGTGACGGTGCGCGTTGGCCACCCAGCGCGAGACGTCGCCGATCGAGATCAGACCGACCAGCCGGCCGGCCTGGATCACGGGCAAATGGCGGCAGCGCTTCTCCGCGAAGATGTCCATGACCTGTTGCACGGTCGCCTCGGGTTCGACCGTGAGGACATTCGCGGTCATGACCCTGGCAAGGGGCGTGGCCTTGGGATCGAGGCTGGCCGCGATGACGCGCGTGAGGGCGTCGCGTTCGGTGAAGATACCGGCGAGCTTGGAACCATCCATCACGAGCATCGCGCCGATGCGGTGCTGGTTCATTTTCTGGACGGCCTCGAAGACCGTCACGCTGGCCGGCACCGTGTGCAAAGCGCGGCCCTTTCCTTCCAACAGCGTAGCTATCGAAGTATTCATGGGGGGTAGGGGTAGTTACTGGCGGCAGCGTACCCGGCGCAACGCTGCCTACAACGCAAAAGCTCCCCGCCCAGTTATTTTCGGAACAACTGGTCGAGCGAACCAAGGCTCTTCAGGGGCGTGGATTTCTTGGCGGCCGTCGTCGGCTTGAGGTAGGGCGCGGACTCGGGCCTGCCCGTCGCCTTGGCGGAGTCCGGCCGCGCTTCGGCCGGTAGCGGGGGCCGCGCCCGACCCGACCCGAGTTCCTCCAGCATCCGCTGCAACCGCACCGCCGAGACCGGCTCGGCGGTGCCGAGCTCCTGCGCGAAAAGACTCACGCGCAGTTCCTCGACGAGCCACCGGAAGTTTTCAGCGTCCTCCGGGAGCGGCGGCCGGCGACCGCCGGGCCCGTGCTCATGGAATGCCGCCACCGCCTTGACGAACGGCGCGAGTTCCCGGGCCCGCGTCGCGTCCTTCGCCGGGTCGCGCTTCACCCGCTCGGCGCGCGCCTGGAATCCCTTGAGGTAGCGCGGAAGGTGCTGAATGCGCCCGAAGGGTGTCACGCGGAGAAAATCCGCCGGCAGCAACGCCTCGAGATCCGCCGCCATGCCGGGATAGGTTTGCTTGGTGGTCTGCAGGGCCAGCCGCAGCGTGAAAATCTCCTTCAGCCAGTCCGCCAGCTTCGGCACCAGCCCGCGCAGGTCCTGCTTGGCCTGCGCCAGGGCGCGGTCGAAGGCCGCCTTGGTCAGCGGATGGAGCGCGGACTCCATCCCGCGCCGCGGCGCCGACGGGCTCACCGCCCGGCCCGCCATTCTTTCCGGATCGCCGACCCATCGGCGGATCGATTCGAGCGCGTCCTTCTGCATGGCCTCGGGCGTCAGCAAGGTCACGGCAATGGGCCCGAGCGCGCGCAGCGCCTTCAAATCCTTTTCCAACCAGCCGAGGTCGTGGCGCAATTGCGTTTCCAACAACTGGCGCAACCCCGCCCGCGTGGCCAGGCCGGCCTCTTCCGGCGTCGCAAACAACCGCACCGCCACACCGGCCGGGAGCGCCTTGAGGCCGGGATAAGCGTGCACGGGCACACCGTGATGTTCGCTCACGAGAATTTTTTCGGGCAGGTCGCCAAACTTCCATTCCGTGACCGGCTCGCCCTCCCATTGCGAGCGCGCCACGCGCCAGGCCGCGTTGTCGACCGTGGCGGCTTGCTGGCTGACGGCGCGCGAACGGCTGTGCAGGAGGGATTGGATTTCCGCGAGATCGCGGCTGGCACCGATCACCTGGTCGCGGTTGTCGGTGACCTCGACGCGAACCCGCAGGTGGTCGGGAAAGAGCCGCGCGTCCCACAGTCCCGGATCGATGCGCACGCCCAGGCGCGGTGCCAGCAGTTCGGCCAGGGCCTCCGCCAAGGTCGGCCGCACCGGTCGCGCGTTGATCAGCGGCAGCTCGCCGACCAGTTTTTGCGCGGTCTCCGCGAGCGGAATCAGGCCGCGCCGCTGTTCCTTGGGCAGGGCCTTCAGCATCAATTCGATTTTCTCCGGCAGATGCCCGGGAATCGCCCAATCGAGGTCGGCCGGGGTCAGCGCCTCGGCTTGCGCCAGGTTCACCCGGACCGTGACGCCGTCGTCTTCCTTCCCCGGCTGGTAGGCATAGGCCAGGGGCAGCGCGCGATTGTCGAGCGGCAGCGCTTCGGGAAAAGCCTCCGCATCGTGTTCCGCGGCCTCCTCCGGTCGCAGGCTGTCCGCGGACATGAAGAGGAACTTCGGATCGGTCATCTGCTGGTGGCGCACGAAATCCACCAGTTCGCCGACGCTGCTGATGCCCGCCGGAAGACCGGGCCCCACCTTGATTCGCGCCGCATAGAACCGGTAAATCGCCTCGTCCACGTTCATGTAGCCGGAACTCCGCATGCGGGTGAGCAGGGACTCGGCTTCGGCGCGAATCCGCCGGTTGTGTTTCAGGAAGTCGAACGGCCAGGTGAGGGTGTCGCCCACCAGGCCCTCGCGGATGAAAATCTCCGTGGCATGCACGGGATTGATTTTCCCGTAGCTCGCCGAGCGCGTTTCGAGCTCGAGGTTGTAGAGCCGGCGGCGTTCCTTCACCAGCACGCGGCCGGCCTCCGCATTCCAAAAGGGTTCGCTGTGCGCGATGCGCAGGATGTGCGCGCCGAGATCGAGCACCCATTGCGGATCGATCCGGGCGCAGGTGCGGGCATAAAGCCGCGCCGTCTCCATGATTTCCGCGGCCATCAGCCATTTCGCGAGCTTCGGCTTCGCCGGGGAACCGCGTTCCTTGGGAGGGCTCTTCTTGTCCTCGCGCCGCTCGAACAAGGTCGAGCCGGGGAAAACATTCACCCGGCGGTCGTGCGCCGCATGGTAATCGCCCTCGTCGGTCCGCGTGGCGATGTTGCCCAGCAGCCCCGACAGAATCGCGCGGTGGATCGCCGCGTACGCCGGCGTGCCCATGACCACCTTGACCTCCTGGCCCTTCCTGATGCCGTCAAAGATGGAAGTCCGCGTGAATCCGTCGCGCTCGCGGAGCGAGTCCTCAAGCTGCGCATGCACGTCGCGCCACTCCCGCATCCGCATGAACGACAGGAAATGCGCCGTGCAGAATTTCCGCAGCTTGCCGAGGGTCATCGCCTCGAACTGGTCGTGGTAATCCTCCCAGATCGCGAGCAGCGTGAGGAAATCGGAATCCGGGTGCGTGAACTTCCGGTGCGCGGCGTCGGCCTTCTGCTGCTGGTCCAGCGGCCGCTCGCGCGGATCCTGGATGCTCAGCGCGGACGCGATGATCAGCACCTCGCGCAGCGCCTTCTCGGTGCGCGCCTGCAGCACCATGCGGCCCACCGTGGGGTCGACCGGCAGGTGCGCGAGTTCGCGGCCGAGATCCGTCAGCACGCCGGCCTCGTCGATGGCCCCGAGTTCGTGCAGCAGCGCGTAACCGGCGCGGATGCCCTTCGCGGGCGGGGCGTTCAAAAACGGGAATTCCTCGATGTCGCCCAGCCCGAAGGCCTTCATGCGCAGGATGACGTCCGCCAGGTTGCTCCGCTGGATCTCGGGCTGCGTGAAGCGCGGGCGGTCGTTGAAATCCTGTTCCGAATAAAGCCGGATGCACACGCCGTCGCTCACGCGCCCGCAGCGGCCCTTGCGCTGGTCCGCGCTGCTTTGCGCGACGGGTTCCACGGGCAGCCGGCGGGTGCGGCTCTGGGGCGCGTAGCGGCTGACGCGCGCCAGCCCGGTATCGATCACGAACCGGATGCCGGGAATGGTCAGCGAGGTCTCGGCAATGTTGGTGGCGAGAATGATCTTGCGGCCCGGCGTCGGCGCGAAGACGCGCTGCTGCTCGACGTTGGTGAGACGGCCAAACAACGGCACGACCTCGATGCGCCCGAGTCGCCGGCCTTCGAGCTGGTCGCGCCCTTCGCGAATGTCGCGCTCGGTGGGCAGGAAAACCAGAATGTCACCGGTCGAACTCTCGAGCATGACGCGCTCGACCGCCTCGATGGCGGCGTCGATGTACGTGAAATCATCGGCCCGGCTTTTGCGCGGGGGCGCCGCGGGCGGCGGCGTGCCCGTCCGGCCCTCCTCCTTCATTTCATCGATCGGCGAATAAATCACCTCCACGGGGTAGACGCGCCCCGACACCTCGATGATGGGCGCGCCGTCGAACGCCTTGGAAAATGCCTCGGTGTCGATGGTCGCCGAGGTGATGACGATTTTCAGCTCCGGCCGCCGCCGCCGCAGCCGGCGGAGGTGGCCGAGGATGAAATCGATGTTGAGCGAGCGCTCGTGCGCCTCGTCCACGATGATGGTGTCGTACGCGCGCAGTTCCGGATCGGCCTGCAACTCGGCGAGCAGCATGCCGTCGGTCATGAACTTGATGACGGTGTCATCCGATGTCTGGTCGGCGAAGCGGATCTTGCAGCCCACCTCGCGTCCGAAGGGAACATTCAGTTCCTCGGCCACGCGTCGCGCCACGGAGGTCGCCGCCACGCGCCGCGGCTGCGTGCAGGCGATGCGGCCGGTTTCTCCGCGGCCCGCCACGAGACACATCTTGGGGATCTGCGTCGTCTTGCCCGAGCCGGTTTCGCCCGCCAACACCAGTACCTGGTGTTCGCGAATGGCCGCGATGATCTCGTCCGCCCGCGAGCTGATGGGCAGCTCGGGCGGATACTCGATCCGGAAAGGCCAGGGCTTGTGCGGCCGGGGAGGCATGGGAACGGTCATTCTGACAGGACGGGCGGGCACCTGAGCGAGTCTTTAAATCAACCGCCCCTGCACACGAGTTTCCCGGGCGCACGTCCCGGTTTATCTGCGGTTTCCCCGTTTGATTCGTGCTCGCTCGCGGTTCGTTCCGGTCACTTGGCTCTTTACCGGCATCCGCCCCACCCCCCGCCCGGGAAGCGACCGGAAGCGAACCCGGAACCAGCCGGCGCCGCGGGCAGACTATACGGGGTATGAAAACCAAATCCTCCCTCCCCGCCGTCACGCTCTTCGCGATCGCGACGTTCTCCACCTCGCTGCTGGCGCAAACCGAGCCGGTTACCAGCACGCCAACCCGCACCGATGCCCCGGCCCCGCGCCAGGCCGGTTACCACAACAAGGACAACAAGCTTTCCCACGCCGACCGCAACTTCTTCGAGGAAGCCGCCAAGTCCGGCATGAAGGAAGTCGAGGTCTCCACGGCTGTGAAGGGCCGCCTCACCAACACCGAGGTCAGCTCGTTTGCCGACCAGATGGTCGCCGACCACTCGGCTGCCAACACCGAGCTGATGGCGCTCGCCGCCCGCAAGGGTGTGACGCTGCCGGCCGACAAGAAGGATTACGCGAAGAAGTGGGCCAAGAACGAGAAGAACCTCGACGAGGACTACATCAAGTCGATGGAAGATGACCACGAGGAGGCGGTGAAGCTTTTTGAGAAGGCGTCCAAGTCCGACGATGCGGACATCGCGGCCTTCGCGCAGAAGACCCTGCCGAAGCTGCAGATGCATCTCGATCATGCGCGCATGCTGAAGAAGAGCGTCAAGTAACCCGCAACTTCACCCTGCGATTCAGCGGAGCCCGCCCGGCTCCGCTTTTTTTGCGCCTCGGCCTGGCACGACTTCGTTGCGTGCTGAACACACCCCGGCGCTGCGCGCCACCCCTCTCTAGCCGGAACCATTCTGTAGAAACCGCGAAGGACGCGAAGAAACGCGAAGATCGCGAGTCAGACCTGATCCTCGGTGATGACTTGCCGTACTCACTATTTCGTGATCCCGGGCAAAATCAGAATTTTCCGGGTAGACCTTCGCGGACCTTCGCGCCCTTCGTGGTTCAATTGCATCGTTCCAGCTAGAGAGGGGCTTGGCAGCCGTAGGCCCGGCGAAGGCTGCTGCCCGCAGGGCGGGGTGTGTCGCCCGGAAAGACAGCCGCGCAACGAAGTAGTGTTCGAGCGCGCCCGCAGCCCATCGCTCCAGAACAACTCCGGACATTCCTTTTGCGGTTTTGAAGATACGTCCCAACCTCCCGTCATGGTCCCCGTGCCCACGTCCCAGGAAAAAATCCTTCACCGCGTCCTGTTCGTGGCCGCGGCCGACGGATGGAGCGTGGTGGTGGTGGCGGCGTTGGGTGGCTTGCTGTCGCTGGCCTTGGGCGACCTTTCCGGCTTTTTCGTCGGCCTGCTGGTCCTGGCGGCCGGCCTGACGGAACTTCGCGGGCGCCGGCAACTGCGGCGCCGGGATCCGGCCGGGATGAAACTGCTGGTGCGCGCACAGCTGTTCCTGCTCACCGTCATCCTCGTTTACTGCGTAAGCCGCCTGGGCAGCTTCGATGCGGAAAGCGTCATGGCGAACATGACGCCCGAGATGCAGGCCGCGCTCAATGAAGCCGGCATCGTCCGCGCGGACGTCCTCCCGCTCGTGCGGACCGCCTTCTATGCGGCCTACGGCACCGTGGCCGTCGTCAGCGTTCTTTTTCAAGGCGGACTCGCGCTTTACTATCGCAGTCGCATCAAGCCGGTCACTGAGGCGCTCACCATGCCGCCTCAACCGGTGGTGCCGCCCGTCATGTAGGAGCCTGCTTACAGGCGATCTTCCACGCATCGCTTGCAAGCACGCTCCTCCGGTCTAGTCTCAAATCCATGTCGAAGGAGCGCTACATCGCGGCCAAGCAAAGGTGGGCCGAGAAACAGCTCGCCGGTGGCTTCAAGTCCCGCGCGGTTGCGTCGACCGACCGCCTGCCGCCCGGCCAGAAACTTACAAACGGTTTCCCGGTCCTCGACCTCGGGGTGCAGCCGGACATTCCGCTGGCCGAATGGAGCCTCGTCCTCGACGGCTTGGTCGAGAAGCCCGCCCGGCTCACGTGGGCCGATCTCCATGCGCTGCCGCAGGTCACCGATGTCAGCGACTTTCACTGCGTCACCACGTGGAGCAAATACGACTGCGAGTGGAGCGGCGTCGCGTTCACCACGCTGTTCGAGCTCGTCGCGCCCAAGCCGGAGGCGAAGTTCGTCTACTTCACCAGCTACGACGGCTATTCCACCAATGTGCCGCTCGCGCACTGCCTGGACGACGATGTCCTGGTGGCCACGAAATTTGGCGGCGAACCGGTGAGCCGCGAGCACGGCGGCCCCGCCCGCATCATCATTCCGAAGCTCTACGCCTGGAAGGGCGCGAAGTTCGTCAAGAGCATCACGTTCCTCGCCGAGGACCGCCTCGGCTTCTGGGAAGTCCGCGGCTACCACAATATCGGCGACCCTTGGAAGGAAGAGCGGTATGCCTGAAAAGCTGAGAGCTTGGAGCCAAGAGCTCAGAGCAACCCGCCTAATTCGGAATCGCCTAACTGTCTCTCAGCCCTAGCCTCTCGGCTCTTAGCTTACTCTCCCCCATGAGCACCCCGGTCTTCTTTCCCCAGAACATCATCATCAAGAAACGCGACGGCGGCGCGCTCACCAGGGACGAGATCGAGTTCTTCGCGCGCGGCGTGAGCGACGGCAAGGGTTTCGCGGACTACCAGGCCACCGCGCTGCTCATGGCCATTTTTTGGCGCGGCATGACGCCGCAGGAAACCGCATGGCTCACGGACGCGATGATGCGCTCGGGCGACGTGATCGATTTGACCGACCTGCCCGGGGCTAAGGTCGACAAACATTCCACCGGCGGCGTCGGCGACAAGGTTTCGCTCATCCTCGCGCCGCTCGCCGTCGCCTGCGGCCTCAAGGTGCCGATGATGAGCGGCCGCGGTCTCGGCCACACGGGCGGCACCCTTGACAAACTCGAGGCGATCCCGGGTTTCAAGGTCCAGCTCAGCATCCCGGAGTTCCGCGCGATCCTGCAGAAGGTCGGTTGCGCCATGATCGGCCAGACCCCGCAGGTGGTTCCCGCCGATCGGAAGCTTTATTCGCTGCGCGATGTCACCGGCACGGTTGAGTGCATCCCGCTCATCTGCGCGAGCATCATGAGCAAGAAGCTCGCCGAGGGCATCGACTCGCTCGTGCTCGACGTGAAATTCGGCAAGGGCGCGTTCATGAAGAAAAAGGACGACGCCCTCACCCTCGCCCGCGCCATGGTCGAGGTCGGTCGCGCCGGCGGCAAACCGGTGCGCGCGCTGCTCACCGCCATGAACCAGCCGCTCGGCCGCGCCGCGGGCCACACCACCGAAGTCATCGAATCCATCGAATGCCTCAAGGGCCGCGGCCCCGCCGATCTCATGGAGGTCACCTACGCCCTCACCGGCCAGATGCTGCTGCTCGGTGGCAAGGCGAAGGACGAGAACGACGCGCGCAAAAAAATGGAGACCGCCATCGCGAACGGTTCGGCCCTCAAGGTTTTCCATGAGATGTGCGTGGCGCAGGGCGGCGACCCGAAGGTGATCGAGGACTACACCATCCTGCCGACCGCCAAAAAGCTGCTCGCGGTGAAGGCGCCGGCGGATGCCAGGGGCTTTGTCAGCGAAGTGGACGCATTGAAGTGCGGCCACGCCATCATGGCGCTGGGCGGCGGCCGGGCCGCGGTCACGGACAAGGTGGATCACGCCGTCGGCATCGCGGATCTCATCAAGATCGGCGAACCCGTCAGCGCCGGCACGCGGCTTTGCACCTTGCACGTGAACGACGACGCCAGGGGCGCGAAAGCCGAGGCCTTCATCCGCGAGGCGATCCGCTTCAGCCCGACCGCCCCGACGCAGGAGCCGCTGATCCAGGATTTGATCCAGTGAGGCGGCACAAAGGTCCCGGCTGGAGGTTTTGGTGGGAGGGGTTTTATACCCCGACTTCCGTGCTGATCCGAGTCGGGGTATAAAACCCCTCCCACTTCGCTTCAGCGTCCCATCGCCGCCCGCGCCCGCTCGCGATTCGCTTTCGCGCCGGCAAAGTCCGGCTTCAACCGCAGCGCCTCCTCAAAATGCCTGAGCGCCTCCGCGGGCTGGCCGGCCTGCGCCAGCGCCGTGCCCAGGTTGTTTTGCAACTCCGCATCGGCGGGCCGCTGCCTCACGGCGAACTCCAACTGCATGACCGCATCCGCAAAGCGCCGGGTCAGTTGGAGCGTGGCCGCGTAGTTGCTGCGCGCCTCGACGTCGTCCGGCTTGGCGCGCAAATAATAATCGTAATGCGTCAGCGCCTCGGCGGTCCGGCCGGCCTGTGCGAGCGTATTGGCGAGGTTGTAACGGGGCTCCGCAAAATCCGGCTTGGCGCGCAAGGCCGCCTCGAATTGCGCGATGGCCTCGCCGCCGCGGCCGGCTTGCAGCAGGGCGTTCCCGAGATTGTTCAGGGCATAGGGCTCGTCGGGCTTGAGCGCGAGGGCGTGCTCGAAGCAGCGCGCGGCTTCGGCCCAATTGCCCGCCTTCATCCAGGCGTTGCCCAGATTGTTGTGCATTTCGACGGATTGCGGGGCGATCCGGACCGCCTCCTGCAGGAGGGCCCGCGATTCCTCCAACCGGCCGGCGGCCTGGTGGATGGAGGCGAGTGCGGCCAGCGCGCGGATGTTCGCCGGGCGCTTGACGACCGTGTCCTCCCAAATCGCGAGTTCGGTGCGGTAGTCGTGATTGCGGCGCACCGTCGCCGCGCCCAGGGCAACCGCAGCCACCAACCCGATCGCCACGCTCTTCCGGCCGAGCACCTGATAAAGCCCGACCATGAGCAGCGCCACGGGCGCCGCCAAGGCCAGGTACATCCGGTGCTCGCTCATCGTTTGCGTCACGACGGGCACGAAACTCGAACTCGGCGCGAGCACCGCGAAGAAAAACAGGCCCACCCAGCCGACGGCCCGGCCGCGACCGGCCGCCCACAAACTGGCGAGGCCGAGTCCGGCAACCAATCCCAGTTGCCACCCGACCTCGCCCCACCCCGACACCAGACCCTTGCCATAATCAAAGACCAGCGGTCGCGGCCAGAGGGCGAGCCGCAGGTATTGCACGATCGCGTCCGCTTGCGTGAGCGCATAACTGACGGGCGAAACCGCGGTGCCGAGTCCGGCCGTGCCGCCCCGACCCGCGGTGCCGTTCACCAGCCAGGCCAGCAGCAGCCACGTCGCGGCGAGCGCCGCATGAAACCACTTCCGCCGCGCCCACACCTCGCGCCAGGAACCGGCCACGAAGATGCGATCATAGAGCGCGACCATGACGGGCGCACTGACCATCACCTCCTTGCTCATCATGCCCAGCAGGCACGAAAGCCAGGCCGCCACGCTCCAGCGATTCCAAGCCGAGCCACCTTTGCTTATTAAGCAAAAGTCGACCGACCGGATGAAACACCACAAGGTCAACAAGTACATCAGGCTCACCAGCGACTCGGCGCGCTGCACGATGTACGTCACGGACTGCGTCTGCAGCGGATGCAGCGTCCAGATCAGCGCGATCGCAAACGCGAGCCAGGTGGCATCCTTCTGTAGGGGCGTCCCTTGCGGACGCCCACGGACGCCGTCAAGCGGCGCCCCTCCAGTTCCACCGAACACTAGCGTCCGCCGCACTACACCAAACAAGGTGCAGCCTGCCGCGACGTGGATCAGCAGGTTCAACAAATGATAGCCCCACACCGCAGTGCCATGGGTCGTGTAGTTCAGCGCCAGCGTGAAATTCAAAAACGGCCGCCCGCTGACGGTGTGTCCCCCGCCCGCCGGCGGCGACCAAGCCGTGGCCAGGCTCCGGATGGTCGGGTTCTCCGCGATCGACGAGTTGTCATCAAAAATGAACGGGACCGAGAAGGTATTGTGATAAGCCAGCGCGGCCGCGCCGATGAGGATCAGGCCCGCGACAAACGGGGCATGGCGCTGGACTGGTTGGGCCGGGGTGGTCACGAGTGCCCGCCAAAGTAAAAGTCCGCCGGCGGGAAGCCAGCGGACTTTTCAAATGGGCATGCAGTTTTGGTTTTGGGCTAGTTGAAAGGCCGGCTGACCCAAATCACGACCCCTGTTGGCTCGACCGATCAAGAGCCGGCCGGAAGGGGTAGCCGGCCTGAAGGGGTCGAGCCTCACCTTGCACCATGGCGGAGAGCGAGGCTGACGAGTTTGGATAGATAGGCTGGGGAACCCATGTGAAGCTGGGCGGCGAACCAGCGATTGCTAACGTCGGTTGAGGTTTTCATGCGCACAGCGAGGCGGATCTTCCAAGTTGCGGACTGGCAGCGATCGGTGCGTTCGGTCGGCGAGACGTCATGGAGCAGTTTGGCCAATTGTTGGGTCCATTCGAGTTCGCGTACTTCGAGGGCACTGCCGCTTTCCCAAGCGCGAATGGTCCCAGCTAACGCATGATCGGCGACCAGCGCCTGCCTGAAGTCGGCGCTGCCCAGGGCCCAGCCTTTGCTCAACGAAACATAGGCTTTTGACTTACCGGCCGGGCCTTCGGCCGCCTGCCAGGCCAGGTGGTCATCGTAACTTCGCCAACCCGCAGGTGTGTCGGTGAGTTGGCGGGCGGACAAAGCAGTGGGCGCGAGCAGGAATTCCGAACGCATCCGCGGCCTCGATAGATACCAATAGCTGGAGTGACGATAGTCGGCCAGTCGAGCCACGGAAACGATGGCAGCACGAACCGGATTGAGATGAATGTAGTCACAGACCATCGCGAGAGGTTCCCCTTCCTCAACCAGCAATGCCTTGTATCGACCTTGGAAAACGTGGCCGCGTTCATCGCGGTAGCGGTTGAACCGGGTGGCGAAGGTCGATTGCAGCCAGTGCATGCCGGCGACCAAGTTGCCTTGAGGCGTCTCCACCGCCAAGTGGTAGTGATTGCCCATGACGACAAACGCGTGCAGCAGCCAGCCGCTCCGCTTGCAGGTGGCGAAGAGGCAGTCCTCAAACGCCTGCTTGGCTTTTGGCAACTTGAAGATCCAGGCGCGATAGTTGCCCCGATTGATCACGTGGTAAATCGCACCCGGAAACTCCAAACGCAGCTTGCGAGCCATCCATCGAGCGTGGAGCCCGATCACTCGCGTGCGAGATTCGCGGTGTAATTATTCCGTAAGCGAATGCGCGATGGTGCAAGGTGAGGCTCGACCCCTTACGGGCTGCCTCACAAAAATTCGTCGCGAATTATCAACGATCACCGACCTTAACTTAGCGCCATTCAAGCCAGACCCCGTGGCTTGGCCCTCGGTTCGGAAACAATCGCGCTTAACTTAGCGCCACTCATGCCAGACCCCGGGATCGCCCGTGATATGTCAGGTTCTGTCTTACGGCTGCCCCCTTCTCAGAATTTTACTCACCAATATCTTAAGAGCTGAGGCCGAGATATAAAAAATACTCCCGGCCGCTACAATTGCTGTTAACCCAAAACCTAACCCGCCAGATTCCAGCAAAATTTGCCACCCATCGCGGTTGAATGGATTAGCTTTCCATACGATTATGTCGATGCCGATAAAAACGAGAGTTACACACACAAATCCCCCCGCCAATTTTGCGAGTTCTTTGAGCCCACCGCCACCCGTTCCATTGCGCGCCCGGTTCCATTCCTGATAACAGGGTATATTCATGCCAAGACAGCAAATCGTCAAAAGCGCGCGGAATTCTCCATCAATTCCCGAGATAAAAAAGCTACAAGCGACCACGAGAAGGTCGGCAAGGACTAGTGCGACTATTGAATCAGCGCGTCGCATAAATTTAGTCTTTAATCAAAGTATTGTGATCAACGGGGTCTCTCGGTCAAGGCGCATGCTGTTGTACAATTAGTCTGATCTTTTGTTCTTCGACCTGTTTTCTGTCTGCTTCAGTCATTGGTTTTAAGAAATCGTTTTCAGCCTGAGCTCTCGCCACTTCATATGTTGAATAAATGCTGACCGCGGGGCTAATAGGCCCAGCCCCTCTCAGAGTTAAGTTCGTGGCACTCTTAACCCAGCCACCGATTTTATTCGCCAATTTTACCCAAGCCCACTTTGCAGCCGCTCCTCCAGCTGTTGTAGCAGCTCCTTCAACCGACCCAAACATGTTCTGGATCGCGAATTCATGAATCACGAGATTCATCGCCTTACCGTGTCGAGAAGTTAAGGAATTATGGACACCTTCCTCATAAGCATTCGCATTAAGCGGCGGTAGAGGGGCAGTATAGCTTGGGCCATCCCAAGCGTGGGCTGTCTTTAGCAAAGCGAATTCTCGCGTATCTGTTACCGTGACCCACCGACCATCTATTTGATCACGAGCTCCGCTATAGAAGACCTTGTCGTCCTTGTTGGATATCGTGATACCGCCTTTCTGCACACTTCCGGTTACGATGAACCCTGTGTCTGTCGCACCGTTTCGCGCACGATCAACCTGAACCGATTCGGCAAAGGCCTCCATCGACGCGATCTCCGCGTTCAAGTTGTCGATGTAGTTTGGATTGCTGTAGCTATCGGCAAAACTTCCCCCTCCGCTTGCATTCCGCCACAACTCAAATGGATCGCCCAAAACATCGAGCTCGGTCACTCCATAGATCCAATCTGGCTTGGTGAAATCTTTTAAACCACGACCTTTGCCATCCTGGTCGATCCATTGGCCATCGGTTACCCATGTCCAAATGGGGTCAGGAGCGCCGGTAAAGGTCCCATAACCGTTCTCTGAAACCTCAAGGGTGTCATACTGCCCAAGCATGTCCCAACGATTCGCAGCGTTGTTACCAACGAACGCATAAAGATTCAGCCCGCCCTTCTCCTCGATGGGGTCCTTGTTGACGAACCTCCCCAGGGTGGGGCTGTAATATCTTAAACCGTAGTAGACCAAACCTGTCTCCGCATCCGCAAACTTCGTGCTAAAGCGGAATGAGTTGCTGGCCGCGTATGCGTTTTCGCAACGCAGCAGATTTCCAAACGGATCGTACTCGTAGGCGGCTTCCAATGTGAGCGTGCTGCCGGTCTCGGCGTTGAGAAGAGCGGCTACGTTGCCATTGCCGTCGTAGGTCGGGAGTAGGGTCTTCGTGGCGCCGATGTCGTGGATTTGGATCAGGCCGCCCACGCCGCCGGCGGCGGCGAGCGAACCTGTCAGGTCCAAGCCCCACGTATAGATCTTTGCCAGGGCCAGCGTGGAGATCGCATTGAACTCGGCGATCAGGTTCCAGCCGTCGTAGAGGTACTTCGTGTCCGTGATGGGCGTGCCGGAATAAGTGGCGCCATTCCAGCCGTCGTAAACCAGCTTTCGCACGCGCCGGCCGAGGTAGTCGTACTTGAATTCGAGGCGGCGCGCGTCGGCGCTGGCGATCATGCCGGTGCCGATGACCTCGCTGCGGTTCTGCATCGAAACAAGCCGGTTCTCGGCATCGTAAGCATAGTCCCAGACGCTGTCGGCGGTCAGGTTGCCGTCGTCGTCATAAGTGAAGGTTTGCAGTGCCTTGGGGATAAAATAAGTCTTGGTGTCCGTCCGGACAAGGTCGCCGCCCCCCGCGCCCGCACCCGGGCTCGCGGAATAGACCGTGGCGGGGCCCTTGACCGCTGTAGAGGAATTCGCGGGCACGAAGTCCGCGCCCCACGCGCGGTCCGTCTTGCCGGTAGAGGGAGCGGTGGCGACGGACACCGTCGCCGCGGCATCCGCCGTGCCGAGCACGCGCACCGCATTATTCTCCTTCGCCGTATATTGATTCAGCGCATTGGCGGTGTAGACGTCGTCGACATTGTCCGCGCTGCCCGTCGGGCCGTCGGTCGTTCGATTCCCGATGGAATCGAAGCGGAATTCAAAACGCCGACCGGGGAACTCGTAGGCGGACGAAGGCGAGGTGGAAACCTCATGATGGCCGATTATGTGGATCGACCGTGGCGCGACAACCCGACCTCCTACCCAAATTTGGGGAGCCGGTTAACTTGACTGCTGGGTTGAACCCTTGGTCCGCGCTTGACCGGGAAACTCATCCAAAACGAGGGAAAACCCGTCACAAAGTAAGTCGGTGATTTTATCCACCCAGACAACCGACCAAAAGAAGACACCTTTGGTCATCGCTGACCAAAGGTGTCCACTTATCGAAATGGTGCCCGAGGCGAGACTCGAACTCGCATGCGGTTAAGCACAGGCTTCTGAGACCTGCGTGTCTACCAATTCCACCACCCGGGCAAAAAACGGAAGGTGCATGGATACGTTTCGGCCCGGGTGGCGCAAGAACTTTGTGCGGGCGGCCTAACCCGCCCTGCGGAGCGCGTTTACGCGTGGGGCCGGGTTCCGTTCCCGGACAAGGACGGGGCGGAAACGATCAGGTGGTCTCGCCGCTGACGAACTGCGGCTCGATAATCTGCTGCGCGGACTGGGTGCCGGCCAGGGCGGCGACCGCGAGCCGCCCCATCAGGCGGAAGTCGTAACGCACGCAGCTGATCCGCGCCCTGACCGCAAAATCCGTGCCCATGACGGAAAGCAACCCCACGCTTTCGGGACACCGGATCTGCGCCTCGCGCAAGGCCTCCAGCAACAGCGCGGCGATGTTATCTTCCGGACAAAGCAAAGCGGTGCGGCGCGGGCTCCGGCGGAGGCGTCCGACCAGCGCGGCGCGGCGTTCATGGGTGCTGGCATCGGCGGTGGCCGCCAGCCGTTCGGCGCAACCCAGCTCCGTGGCGGCGGCGGACAGCTCCACGCTGAACTGCTCCACGGCGGGATCGCCGGAGAAGGGCGCCACGGGGACGATCTGCTCGTAGCCCTTGCCCAGCAAATGGACCAGGGCCTTGAGGGCACCGCCGCGGAAATTCGCCGCCACGTTGCTGAACCCCTCCAGCGAGCAGGAACGGAACAGGACCACCGCGGGCAGCAGGCGGGGCGCCGCCTCGGCCAGCGCTGCGTCGTCCCACACGTGATCGAGGATGTAACCATCGGCCGCATTCCCATGGCGGCCCAGAAATTCCCCGAGAATCGCCCGCTGTTGCGAAACGGGCGCAAACAGCGGCGGCTTGTGCGGGTCGGGGTGATTGACCAGGAGTTCGTCGTGCCACAGGAGCATGGTCCGCTGGCGTTTCCCACAACCCGCGCTCACGCCCTCCAGCAACTCACGGTAAAGTTCGCTCCCCAGTTCCAGCCTCCGGATCAGACAGGCCACCGGCTTCGGCCGGTCGAGCAGGTTGCGCGCGGCCGGCTGGTAATAGCGCCCGTTGGCCGGATGCTGCCAGATCTCGCCCGCCTCCACCAGGGTGCGCAGTGCCCGAAAGATGGTGGTGTTGGCCACGCCGAACTTCACCCCCAGCTCACGGGTGGTCGGCAGCGGCGAATCCGCCCGGGCCGCCTTGACGATCCGCCGCATGCGCTCGACCAGCGGGCTGTCGTTGGCCGCCGAAGCGGGAGGGGGCGTCGATCTGAGGCGGGCCATCCCCCGGAAATAAGGCACTGCGGCGCAACAGCAAGCATGCATCGATGCAACAAGAAGATTTTGTTGCGAAACGATATACTAGGTGATTCCATCAGGGCGTGTCATCCACCGCCGCGATCCCCGCGGCCGCCGGCAAGTGACCGCCAACCCGCGGGGAGACCTTCCCTTGCCCGCACCGGACCTGTTTTCCGCCCATGAATGCTCCCTTACCCGACCCGAATTCCGCGCCGGACCTCGCCGCGGTGACGCAGGCCTTCGGCCTGCTGGGCCATTTCCACCGCGGCTCGCCCTATGGCAGCGGTCACATCAACGACACCTTTGCGGTTGAACTGGACCAGGCCGGGACGACGGTGCGCTACATCCTGCAACGCATCAACGACCGGATCTTCCGCGACATCCCCGCCCTGATGGAGAACATCCAGCGGGTCACCGAACATGCGGCGTCGCGGGTGACCCGCGGGCCCGGCGCGGCCCGGCGCGTGCTGACGCTGGTGCCCGCCCGGGACGGGCTCCCCTACCACCGGGATGCCGCGGGCGCCTGGTGGCGCTGCTATCTGTTCATCGAGGGCGCCCGCACGCACGACATCATCGAGAATCCGCGACAGGCAGCCGAGGCCGCCCGGGCGTTCGGCGAGTTTCAAAAACTGCTGGTCGATCTGCCGGGTGGGCGCCTGCACGAAACCATTCCAAACTTTCACCACACGCGCAGCCGATTCGACCACCTGCAGCGCGCGGTGGCGGCGGATGCCCGGCAGCGCGCCGGGGAAGTGGCGGGGGAAATCGGCTTCGCCCGCGAGCGCGAGGTCATGGTCGACCGGCTGCTTGAGTTGCACCGGACCGGCGCGATCCCGGAACGCGTGACGCACAACGACACCAAACTGAACAATGTGATGATCGACGAACGGAGCCACGCCGCCGTCTGCGTGATCGACCTTGATACCGTCATGCCGGGACTCGCCCTCTACGACTTCGGCGACATGGTCCGCTCCGCCACCAACTCAGCGATGGAGGACGAACGCGACCTCGGCCAGGTGGAGTCGCGGCTGCCCATCTTCGAGGCCCTGGTGCAGGGCTACCTCGCCGCCGCACGGGACTTCCTCAACGAGGCCGAGATCGCCCACCTCGCCTTCTCCGGCCGCCTGATCACCTTCGAGATCGGGCTGCGCTTCCTGACCGATTATCTCGAAGGCGACATCTACTTCAAAACCAAGCGCCCTGGCCAGAACCTGGACCGCGCCCGCAATCAGTTCGCCCTTGTGCGGAGCATGGAGGCCAGACAGGCAGAGATGGAGGCCATCGTCCGCCGGCACCTTTAATCATGAAAATCCTGATCACCGGCGGCGCGGGCTTCATCGGCAGCCATCTCGCGGAACACTTCCAGGGCCAGGCCGAGGTGCGCGTCCTCGACAACCTCCGCACCGGTCACCGGCGCAACCTGGCCGGCTTGAAGGTCGAATTCATGGAAGGCTCGATTACCGACCGGGCGCTGGTGCGCCGCGCGGTCGCGGGCGTCGACTATGTCTTTCATCTCGCGGCCCTGGTCAGCGTGCCCGAATCGGTCGAGCGCCCGTTCGACTGTGTGGACCTCAACGTCACCGGCCTGCTGAATGTGCTCGAAGCCGCGGCCGCGGCCGGCGTGCGGAAGCTCTGCTTCAGCAGCTCGGCCGCGATCTATGGGGACAATCCCGTCGTGCCCAAGCGGGAAGACATGCTGCCGGAACCGCGCAGCCCGTACGCGGTGACCAAACTCGACGGCGAGTATTACTGCCGGCAGTTCACCGAGGCCGGGCGGCTCGAAACCACGGCCCTGCGTTTCTTCAACGTGTTCGGCCCCCGCCAGGATCCCGCCGGCGCCTACGCGGCCGCCGTGCCGATCTTCATGCAGCGGGCCCTGGCCAACGCGCCGATCACCATCTACGGCGACGGCGGCCAGACCCGGGACTTCATCTATGTTAAGGATATCGTCGCGGCCAATGTCTTCGCCGCGGGGATGCCCGGGCTGACCGGCGTGTACAACGTCGGCTATGGCGGACAGATCACAATCCTCGATCTCGCCCGTGCGATCATCGCCGCCGCGAACTCCCGTTCCGTCATCAATCATGCGGCGGAACGCGCCGGCGACGTACGCCATTCTCGGGCCAGTGTCGATAAACTCCAGGCCGCGGGTTTCAAGCCGGTGAGTTCGCTCGAGCGCGGTCTGGCGGAAACCCTGGCCTTCTTGAAAGCGCAGCCGGGGCCCGCGTCATGAAACCGGCGTCCGGCGGACGCCGACCTCCCTCGATTTTGCCGGAGTAAACGCAAGGACACAAAGGTGATCGCGTGCCGGCCTTCCCCGGCCACCTCCGTCACCTCGTGCAAACCGATCAGGCGGTCTTCGCGTATTTGCGCTCGTGTTCGATCAGGCGTTGTTTCCGCCAGATGCCGCCGGCGTAGCCGCAGAGGTCGCCGTCGGCCCGGATCACCCGGTGGCAGGGAATGACGAGCGCGAGCATGTTGGAACCGTTGGCCCGCGCGACGGCCCGGCGGCCGCTGGCCAGGCCGACCCGCACCGCCATCTCGGTGTAGCTGCGCGTCCGGCCCGCCGGGATTTGCTGCAGTTCCTTCCAGACCCGGCGTTGGAAATCGGAACCGACGGGCGCCAGCGGCACGTCAAAGGCGAGCGACACGCCGGAAAAATAGCGCGTCAGCTGACGTTGGGTTTCCGCCAGCACGGCATTGGTGCCCGGCAGGATCGGGGATTTGAGCCGCGTCCGCAGCACCACCAGTTCGCGCTCGAGTCCGCGCCGATCGGTGAACTCCAGCAAGCGCAGGCCCTGGTCATCCGCCAGCGCCAGCATCGTCCCGAGCGGCGTCTCCATGCGCTGGGCCAGGAGACATTGTCCGGACTTGGCGCCGCGGGGCGCCGTCCCGAATACCCGCGTGAACGCTTCCCGAAAACCGCTCGTCGACTCATACCCGCGGGCGAGCTGCACCTCGACCACCGGCTTGCCCGCCCGCACATCGCGCAAGGCCAGGCCCATCCGGCGCGCGCGCTGATAGGCGTGGAAGGTCATGCCGTGATAAGCGCGGAACTGCCGGCGCGCCGTGGAGGGCTCGACACCCATCGCGACCAGGTCCTTGTCCGTGACGCGGCCGTCGGCGGCGGCCTCGGCGGCGCGACGCAGGCGCTCGACGAGCGGCGGGACCGGCTTGGTGTTGTCCATCGGACGGCACAACCGGCACGGGCGGTAACCACCGTGCAGGGCCTCGGTGATGGTGGGAAAAAACTCCACGTTCTCCGGCTTCGGCCGCTTCGCGCGGCAGGTCGGCCGGCAGAAGATGCCGGTGGTTTTCACGCCCGTGAAGAAAACGCCCTCATAAGCGGCGTCGCGGCGCGACAACGCGCGGTACATCGTGCGGGTCGTCGGCAGGGACTGGACGGGGGCGGCCACGGCGGGTTCGGGTTGGATCATGCCTCAGGGATGGCCAGGTTTGCGCGAAAGGCCGCGGCCGATTTCCGGGCAGGTTATTTTCCCGCGAGGTAGTCGCGGATGTCCGGCACTTCCCGCTCGCGCCGGCCGCTGCGCTGGCGGACGAAATAAGGCTCGGGCGGGATGACGCCATCCTCCTCGTCGGCTGCCACCTTGTCGCCTTCCTCGGCCTCGTCGTCGCCGATTTCGATGACGACGTCCGACATGTCGACATAATCGTCCTCAAAATACTGCGACACGCGCCGTGCCAGGGGATCGAGCCAGACGAGCGGCGTGGGCAGGTCGCCCTTGGCCTTCACCTGCACAAAATGGCAGGGGAAATATTCGTCCGTGTAATGCTTGATGAAATCGCTGAGCCACTTGTTGGCCAGGCCCTCGCGGCGGTTGAGGAACACGACGTCCGAGAAATGGATGCAGGCGTCGAACCACTGGCGGAGCACCGGCTGTTTCTCGGCCAGCTGACAGTCGACGACCGTGAAAATCCGCGCCAGTTCGAGATCCTGCGCGATGAGCCAGGGCTTGAGGGCCTCGACCTGGTCGATCGGGCTGGCGCGCCCGTCGGCGAGGAAGAACACCGTGGCGCCCGCCGGCAGGTCCATCGCCGGCAGCGCCGCGTCCACGCGGCGCCAGCGCCGGACCTCGGCGTTGCTGAGCTTCGCGAGGAGTTCGTCGGCGGGGGAGGCATCCTCGGATTCCGCCACCAGCACGACGACCTTCTCCTCCGGCGCGAGGCCGTTCGCGATCAGGTCGCGCACAATCGCGCGGCGACCCGAGCCGGGGGTGCCAAGGATGAAGTAGACGGGGGATTTCGCGGAACTCATGACGCCGCACAGAGGCGCAAATCGCGCAAAAGACAACAGGGGTTTTGAGGAGCCGAGTGCAGGAGCTTGTTTACAAGCGATTCGGGGTGCGAGTGTCAGCGTCAGTCCTGATCGCTTGCAAGCAAGCGCCTGCAGCTTGCGCCCGGCAGGCGGGGACGCCGGCCGCTGCACGTTTCAGAATTTGAAGGTTTCGTTCTGCGCCGCCTGGCGCATCCAGTGGTCCACCAGCACCAGGGCCGTCATGGCCTCGACGATCACCACGGCGCGCGGCACGACGCACGGATCGTGGCGGCCGCGGGCCAGCAGTTCGGTTTCCGCGCCGTGCACATCGACGGTCTTTTGGGACTGCAGGATCGTAGCCGTCGGCTTGAAGGCCGTGCGAAACACAATCTCCTCGCCGTTGCTGATGCCGCCCTGCACGCCGCCCGAGTTGTTGCTCGAGGTGCCGATGCGGCTGCCGTGCTTCACGTAAGGATCGTTGTGTTGGGATCCCTTCAGCAGGCTGCCGGCAAAACCGCTGCCAATCTCAAAACCCTTCGTCGCGGGCAGGGAAAGCATCGCCTTGGCGAGGTCGGCCTCGAGCCGGTCGAAGACGGGTTCGCCGAGGCCGGCGGGAACATTGCGCACGCGGCACTCGATCACGCCGCCGACGGAATCGCCGACGCTGCGCACCTGTTTGATGCGCTCGATCATGCGCGCGGCCGTGACCTCGTCGGGGCAACGGACGGCGTTGGCCTCGACGTCCGCCAGGGTCGGGAAAGTCAGCACCGCGGGCGCAATGATGTCGTGGATCTGGGTGACGTAGGCGCGCACCTCGATGCCCTTTGCGAGGGAGAGAAGTTTGCGCGCCACGGCGCCCGCCGCCACGCGGCCGATCGTCTCGCGTGCGGAGGAACGACCGCCGCCGCGATGGTCGCGATGCCCATACTTGGCATGGTAGGTGAAGTCCGCGTGCGACGGGCGGAACTTCTCCTTCATCTCGTCGTAGGCTCCCGGACGCTGGTCGGAGCTGTGGACGACGAGGGAAATGGGCACGCCGGTGGTCTGGCCTTCGAATACGCCGGACAGGATCTCGACCTTGTCGGCTTCCTTGCGCGGCGTCGTGATGTCGCTCTGGCCCGGACGGCGCCGGTCGAGGTCGGCCTGGATTTCCCCGGCCGCCAGCGGCAGGCGCGCCGGGCAGCCATCGATGACCACGCCCACGGCCGGCCCGTGGCTTTCGCCCCAGGTGGTGATGCGGAAATTCTGGCCGAAGGAATTGGACACGGGCGGGCATGTTTGCGTCCGCCCCGCTTGCAAGCAAGCCCTAGGTACGGCATAGGTTCCGGCATGAAATTCTTCGTCCTCAGCGGCAGCCATCGTGCGGAAGCGCAAACGCTCAAGGTGGCCAAATACGTGCAGGGCGTGCTGACGCGCGAGCATCCCGGCGCGGAGGTCCATCTCTACAGTTTAAGCGGCAATCCCCTGCCCCTGTGGGACGAAACCACCGGCGGCGCACCGGATGAATTGTGGGATCCGATCTCGGCGGAATTGAAGTCCGCCGATGCGCTCGTGATCGTGACGCCCGAGTGGAGCGGCATGGCGACGCCCGGGGTGAAAAATTTCCTGCTCAACTGCACGGCCGGCGAGATCGGCCACAAGCCCGGCCTGATCGTCACGGTGTCGGCCTCGCGTGGCGGCAGCTACCCGGTGGCCGAACTGCGCATGAGCGGCACCAAGAACAACCGGCTCTGCTGGATTCCCGACCATGTGATCATTCACCACGCCGAGCAAAACCTCAACGCCCCCGACGGCTCGGCCGACCTCGGCAAGGAGGACGCCATCCAGCGCAAACGCCTCCGTTATTCCCTGCGCATCCTCGAGGAATACGGCAAGGCGCTAAAGCAGGTGCGCGCCAGCGGCGCGGTGGACTACAAGGCGTTTCCGAGCGGGATGTAGATAGAAGCAGGGTTGGTCCCTGACCGGCCTGGCCCAGTCAAAGACGTGGCCTGCTTTTGGAATTATTCGGACACCGTCCGCGTTGTCCGCGGTCGGTGTAATCATGGAAATCGCCACTTATATCCTGCTCGTCTACTCCCTCGCCGTGGTCCTTTCACTGGTGGTCTCCGCCGTGCGGCATCCGGTACGCGGCACCGGCGGACCGAGCCACGCCGGCCATTAAGGCAAGCCACGTCAGCCGGCGATGATTGTGATCGGGACGCGAGGCGCAACGCACCTGCGGCGCGTCGGCCAACGGCGAGGCCGCAGGTCATCCCACCACGCGAATGACGTGCTGGTGTTCGCGATAGTCTTTCGGTGACATCCTCATTTCGCGCCGGAAAAGACGGTTGAAGAACGAAATCTGGGTGAACCCATGATCGAGGGCGATGCTGCCGATCGGGGTGGAGCCGTTGCGCAGTTCCCGACAGACGGCCTCGAGCCGGATGCGGTTGAGGTAGGTGGTGTAACAGGTCTTCGCGTTCAGCTGGAACTGCCGCGTGAACGTCGTGCGGCTCATGCTCGTCACGTTGAGCAGGTCGGCCAGTTGGATCTGCTCGCGATAATTGGCGTGAATATAGCTCAAGGCGCGGCGGATCGCCTCCTCCTGCTCGTTGGTCCCCGTCAGGTCAAACGGCTGCGCGGCGACGAGGCGGACGTCGGCCTGGTCGGCGTGGAGCAGGTCGTGCAGGAGTTGGAACAATCCACCGAGCCGCTGCAGGCCGTGCATGTCGGCCAATCCCTCGACCCCGCGACAGGCCAGCCTGCCCGTGGCCCCGCCAATCCCGAGCCCGCGCAGGGCCCGGTCCGCGAGCAGCCGCAGCGACTTCACCTCGGTCAACTCCCAGATGCCGTGCTCCGCCGGAAATTCCCACAGGATGGAAATTCCCTCCGACCCACGGGGGTGGTGCCAATAGTGCGGGATGTTCTCGCCGAGGATGAAGATCTCTCCCGCGGAAAACTTCTGCAGCCGGTCGGCGACGAAGCAGGTGCTGGTGCCGCGCAGGATCGAGGTCAGCTCGATCGCCCGGTGATAGTGCCAGCGTGCACCGAAGGCCGGCACCCGCGTCACCTCGCCGCGATGCCCGATGATTTCCACAAGCCGGCCATCGCCGTTCCAACGCTCCAGCCGGTAGAAATTACCGGGGCCGAACACAATGGTCTCGCGGAGTCGCGACATGGCGCAGGTCTAGGGCTCGGCGGCGGCAGTGCAACCGTTTCCACCGGCCGGCAGTTGGGTTTTACCCGTTCGACACATTTGCATCGGAAAAACGGGATGGCCGCCGGGATGACCGTTCCGGCTACCGGCCGGCGCTCAATCCGCCATCGATGATGAAGGTGGAGCCGGTGACGAAGGCCGCCGCGTCGCTCGCGAGGTAGACCGCGGCGGCCGCGATTTCCTCCGGCCGCCCCATCCGGCCGATCGGCTGGGTCGCCGACATCTCGAGGTAGGCCTTCTGCGGATCGGGGTATTCCTTGAGCCGCGCCGCCACAAACGGCGTCTCCACCCGGGCCGGGCAGATGCAGTTGACGCGCACCTGCACCGCCGCGTGGTCCAGCGCCATCGATTTGGTCAATCCGACGACGGCGAACTTGGTGGTGCAATAGGCCGCGCGATCCCGCAAGCCCACCACGCCGCCGATGGAGGCGAGATTGATGATGCTGCCGCCCCGCCGCGCGATCATCGGAGGAAGGAAGAGCTGGCACAACCGGTAGGGCACGCGGACGTTCACCACGTACAGCCGGTCGAGTTCGGTCGCGGGCGTCTGCAACACAGTGCCCACGGCGCCGACGCCGGCGTTGTTCACGAGCACATCCAGGCCGCGGGCATCCTGGCCGTGCACCTCGTCGGCCAGCCGGTGGCAGGCCTCCTCATTGAGCAGGTCGATCGCGCGCACCCGGAGCCGGTCGCCGGCGGCGAGGTCCGTCGCCAGCCGGGCAAGCCCGTCCTGATCGCGGTCGACCGCCCAAACCGTCGCCCCGGCGGCGAGAAACTGCCGCGCGATGGCTTCGCCAATTCCCGATCCGGCTCCGGTGACGAGGGTGATTTTTCCTGGGAGCGTCATAGATTCAAATCCAATGACTCAATTCGTCTTCACCGTCCACTCGATCGTGGGGTGCTTGCCGGGAGCTGTCACCGCGTTGAGCACCTCGAAGCGAAGCCCCATTTCCGGCACGCGCTTGACGGTGGCGACCGTGAACTTGATCGAGCCCTGCGCCGGCACGGTCAACACATCCGCCTCGGTCGAGATCTTGAATTCGCCGGTGCTGCGCAGGATGAAATTGGCGTCGCTCGAATTTTTGATCTCAACATCCAGCAGCGACGCATCGGGGCGCGCCTGGATCGAGAACTTGCGGCGGTCGGGCTTGTAGCCGGCCACGCGGATTGCCAGGGAGGCCCGAACGAGGGGTTCGATCCATTCCGGGCGGCCGATCAGGGTGTTCTTGAACCAGACCACCGTGCGGCGGTCGACCAGGGCCTCCCGCAGCGAGGCGAGCGTCTTCTCCTTCGCGAAGATGAGCGTCACCGGACGGTGATTCGGAGCCGGATAGTCCCACTCGATCAGGCCGTGGATGTCCGTGCTGCCGATGATGGCGAGATTGTGATCCAGCGCGATCTGCAGTGCCTCCTCCGAGAAGTTGCCGGTGTTCACGACCTCGATGCCCTGGATGAGCTTCTCGTCGAAGAGCTGGCGGTGCAGTTCGGTGAGGCGGGCAATGCCGTCGACGTCGGAGCGGCTCAGCGACCAGGGATGATTCCAGATCATGAAGGCGCCCTGCGCGTCCGCTTCCCGCAGTACTTTCAAATGGTCGGTGTCGAGCAGGCGGTTCGCGTCGCGGACAAAGAGCGTGGTCACATGGCCCAGCGGCAGGTTGCGGGTGATCTCCACTCCCGGGACGACGAGGATGTCCTGCGGCGTCGCTTCCTTTTCCGACCCCGGCGGCCGGGCGGCCAAGGTGGTCTGGGCCTGCACGAGATCGGCGCGGCCGCGGCGGTATTGCTCGACCAGCCAGTAGTCGCCTTCCGACATGCCCGGCGGCAGGCTGGCCGCATGGCCGGCAATGGCGGACGCGCGGTTGCGGTCGGGATTCGGCAGGTCCGCACCGTGCGGCTGCCACTCGAGGTGATCGGTGATGGCCATCGCGTCCAGACCGTCGCGCACGCTCTCCTCGACGCGAATATTCGGCCACACCTTGCCGTCCGAAAACACCGTGTGCTGGTGAAAATCAGCCTTCAGCGTGCGGTAGCCGGGGAGATCCGGAAACCGGATCACGCGGTCGGCGGCGGATGCCACGGTCAACGCAGCGAGCGTCGCGGGCCAAACCAGGATCTGGCAGAGTCGGCGGGAAGCGGAAGGAAGGCTCATTGGCAGCGGCGGGTTGGGGATTTCAGGGATGGCGGAAATGCAGGAGCCGGCGGCACTCCAGCGGGTATTCGGTCATGATCGAGTCGACGCCCGCCGCCTGGGCTTTCTTCCAATTCTCCGGTTCCAGACCCACGACGGTGTCGCCCACCACGAACACGCGCCGGCCGGCGGCGTGGATGGTTTTCACCGTCTCCGCGTCGGGCACGAAGCGCAGGTAGGCCCAGGTCGCGTGCGGGTCGGCCAGCGAGGCCGGGACATCGGCCAGGGTTTGCGCGAGCGCCGCGATCTGGGTGCCCGGATCGGCCGCGCGCAGCTTCGCGCGCACGTCGGGATTGATGATGGTGAGGCCAATGAACACGAGCTGGTCGAGCACGCCGTACCGGCGGCCCATTTCCACCAGCTCCTTCTCCGCCGTCGCGTCCGTCACCTTCAGGTCGACCGCGATCATGATGGACGGATCCTTGCGCGCCTGCAGCAGCGCGAGGAGTTCCTCAAACTCCGCGATGGGTTCGCCCTGGTAATACGGCGCGAGGTGGCTGCCGGCGTCGAGCTGCCGCAATTCGGCCAGCGTGAAGCTGGCCGCCGCGCCCTTCGCGTTGGTGGTGCGGTCGACCACGGCATCGTGCAGGCAGATCCAGCGGCCGTCCTTCGACCGGCGCACGTCGACCTCGATGCCGACGTGCAGGTCAAGGGCCGCCTTGAAATTGGCCACGGTGTTCTCCGGGGCGTGGTGCTCGAGGCCGCGATGACCGACGACCATGGGGCGGACCGCCGGCGCCGCGGGGGCGGCGAAGGCGGCGGTCGTGACCGCGGACACAACCAGGAGGAAGCTCGCTAGCAGTCGGGTGGTATTCATGGGATGGGAAAATGTGCGCGGCCCGGTCAGCGGACCAGCAGGGGGCTGCCGCCGGTGTATTTCGCCACGGCGTCGGGGTTGAGTTTCAAGCCAAGGCCGGGCGTGGTCGGGATGGCCAGCATGCCGTCGGGGCCGATCTGCCAGCCGCCGTCGGTGATCTCGTCGATGAACGGCGAACCAGTCAGGTACTCGACGAGGTCGGTGCCCGGGAAGGCGGACGCGAGGTGCAGGTCGGCCGCGAGGCCGACGGCGGTGTTCCAACCGTGCGGGATGAAACGGATGCCGTGCTCCTGCGCCTGCCGGGCGATGTGGCGCTCCTCGCTGATGCCGCCGACCTTGGTGACGTCGGGCTGGATGATGTCGAACGCGCGCGCCTCGATCCACGGCTGAAAGGCCTGGCGGCGCGTGAGCACCTCGCCGCCCGAGATGGGCACCGGGGAATGCTCGCGCAGTTTCGCATAGTCCTCGAGCGCGTCGGGATTGAGCGCCTCCTCGAACCAATGCACATCGTATTCCGCGAGCATCTTCGCGGTGTTGAGCGCCCACTTGTAGCCGTTGGTCCAGTAGGCGTCGCTGCCGCCGGCGTCGACCATCAGGCGCGACTCCGGGCCCACGGCCTCGCGGGCGGCCTGGACGATGGCGCGATCGGTGGCGGCATTGCGCCGGCCGAAGGGGCCCCAGCCGATCTTGAAGGCGCGAAAACCCTGCGCCTTCACGCGCAGGAGATGGTCGCGGAGCTTCGCGGGTTCATCCATGAGCAGCGACGCGTAAGGTTGCACGCGCTCGCGATACCGTCCGCCCAGGAGGCGGCCCACCGGCTGGCCGGTGGCCTGGCCGAGGATGTCCCACAGCGCGATGTCGATGCCGCTGATGGCGTGGGTGATCGCGCCGCCGCGGCCGAGCCAGAACATGTGCTGGTGCAGCTTCTCGCTGACGCGCTCGGGCTCGAGCGCGTTCTCGCCGCGGTACAGGGGCTCGAGCACCGTGAGCGCCGCGCGCACGAGGGCGTCGTGGGTGAACACGCTGCCCAGGCCGACGAGGCCCTCGTCGGTGTGGACGGCCACGAGGGTGTGGACGCAATCTTCGGGACGCAGCTCGTTGCTCCAGCCGCCTTCGGGGGTCGCACCGCGCAGGCCGGCACAACGGATTTCGAGAATTTTCATGGGTAGAATCAGACCCGGTAACGGGGTCGTTGAAAAATTTTGGCCACCGGCGCAAACGGCACCACGGGGTCCAGGGGGAACATCGGCCGGCGGCAGCGCGTGTGGCCCAAGCTGCGCAGGTTGGCGCTGGTCGAGCCGGGGGCGTCCACGTTCACCATGCGCACGCACCATTCCTGAAACATGTGCGGCTGGCAGTGCGGCGACTTGATGACCACGGCGTCGAAGTAACGCGGCTCCTGGCCATGCGCGTAGAAGAGCGAGCGATCGTACAGGCTCACCGCCCGGCTGGTTACGACCAGCGTGAAATTGTCGGCCTCCAGGACCGCCGTCGGTCCGGAGTACCAACTGCCGCCGAAGGATTCGCTGCGGAAGCGCCCGTCGGACAGATGCCGCACCTTCGCCTTCAGCATCAGCGGCGCGAACCGCGCGGGATCGAGCGTGCCGCCGACCAGGGTGGAGATCGTGGCGCCAATGCCGGCGGCGAAGGCTTGCTTGACCGCGGGCGCGTCCACGATCGGGGCAAGCACCCGTCCGGTGTACCCGGCCTCGCGCAACCGCCGCACGATGGAGTTGCCATCGCCCGAGGCGCCGGAGCTCGTCGCATCGGCGGCGTCCACCAATCCCAGCGTGCCGCCACGGGTCGCCAGCGCGATGCTCGCCATCTCGTCGAGGCTCACGAGCGGCACCTGCATCTTTTCGTGATTCGACCAAAAATTCTTCGCAATGCCCAGGGCGTCCGCCACCGCCGCGTTGGCGCCCCCGTTGGTGACCGCGAACGCATACGTCTGCAGCTCGGGCACGTCGGTGAAGGGATTGCCGATGAAGATGCCGGCCGAGAGCCCGTCCGGGCGCTGCTCGACCGCCTGCGCGAGCCGGATGCTCTGCCCGATCAGGCCGGTGGCGGTGATCAGTTCGTCGCCGCGCACGAGGGCCGGGATGTCGACCTTCGCCATCACCGGCCGCGCCTCGCCGGCCAGGATTTTCAACAGCAGCCGCGCGGCGCGCTGGCCCGTCTCGTAGAAGTCTACGTGCGGGTAAGTGTGATAGGCCACGATCGCGTCGCTCTGCCCGAGCATCTTCTCCGTCAGGATGCCGTGCAGGTCGAGCGACACGACAATCGGGATGTCCTCGCCGAGGATCCTGCGGGTCTCCGCGAGCAGATAGCCCTCGGGATCGAGTTCCGCCTCGCTGGCCATGGCGCCATGCATGCAGAAATACACGCCGTCCACCTTCGGCGCGGCCCGCACCGCGGCGAGGAACTCGTCCGCCACGCGATGCCACGGCGCCGCGGCCAGCGTGCCGCCGGAAGTGATCGGCAGCGCGCTGTAGGCGGGGATCGCCTCCACGCCGGTCGCGGCGTCGAAGACATTCAAGGCGCCCCCGACCTCATACCGGGCCTGGCGGTGATAGCGGAAAAAATCGGCGCCCGCGGTGACGAGGAAGTCGTCGTAACCGCTCGGGTTCGGGTTGAAGGTCGAGACCTCCTGTCGGCATTCGGCAACTAGGATCCTGGGCATGGGCGGAATCGGTTGGTCAGTGGACGCGCGCGTAATCGCGCGGGAACAGGTAGCGGATGCCGATCACGACGGCGACCGCACCGGCGAGGTAGGCGACGGCGGTGCCGGTCAGCAGGTTTTCCATGCCGACGGTGCGTTTCCACATCCCGCCGACGAGCGGGGCGAAGCCGGACAGCATGCCGCCGCAGAAATTCAGGACCCCGACGGCGGAGGCGCGGGTGTCGGCGGGCACCACCTCGAAGGCCGCGGGGAAAATATTCCCCATGAAGAAGCCGCTGAACAGGCCGAAGCCGGCCGCGCTCCAGCAGGTCAGCACCAGGGTCGACGAGCTGCCGAGGGCGTGCAGACACGGGGCGCAGAACACCAGGCTGCCGGCCAGCAGCCAGAGCCGGGAGCTGCGGGTCCGGAGATAAAGCCGGTCGGCCAGAACGCCGCCGCCCAGCATGCCGATCAGCGTGGCGCCCTGCAGGTACGCGGTGGCAGTGAAGGCCGCCGCGGCGAGATCGAGCCCGAATTTTTCATGGAGAAAATTCGGCAGCCAGCTGTAGATGAGCCACAGGCCGAAGACGAAAAGCGGAAACACGCCGCACAGCAGCAGGTAGCTAGGCACCCGGGCCAGCGCGCCGATCGCGAGCGTGCCGCCGGCCTTCTTCGTCTCCACCGCCGCGTTCTCGTTGACGCGGCGCAGGAACAGGAAATACGGCGCTGCGTAGAGCAGCCCCACCCCGCCGAGCACGAGGAACGCCTCGCGCCACCAGCCCTGCTGCGCCATCCAGCCGCCGAACCACGCGCCGCCGACGGTGCCGATGATTTGCGCGGTCGAGAGCAGGGCGATCGCCCGCGAGCGCTTCTCCGGCGCGTGGGCGTTGGCCGTCAGCGAAATCGCCGCCGGCATGTAGAGCGATTCCGACACGCCCATCGCCGCGCGCAGCGCCAGCAGCACGAAGGCCGACGTCGCCAGCCCGGTGCCGGCCGTGACCACACTCCAGATCGCCAGGCTCAGCACCACGAGCGTCCGCTTCGAGAAGCGGTCCGCCAACTGGCCGGCGATGGGGCAGCCAATCGCGTACACCCACAGGAAGATCGATCCCGTGAGCCCCAACTGCGTGTCCGTCAGCGCCAGGTCGGCCCGCAGCACCGGGAACATCGCGAAGATGGCCTGGCGGTCGCAGTAGTTGAGAAAATACGCGCCCCACATGAACACCAGCAGCCGCCCGGCCGTCGCCGACGCGGGGGGCGTCGGCGCGGACGGGGCGGCAGCCGCAGTGGGAGCGGGGCGGTTCACGGAGGGGCAGTCCTTGGGGCGGGAAGGGCGGAAGCCGGTCAGAGTTTCTTGCGGAAGCCGGCGTAAATGTACCGGCCGCGGTAATCGGATTCACGGTCCCAGCCGTCCGCGCTGGTGTTGACGAAGGGCAGCGCCTGGTCCCACCAGTTCTCGATGCCCACGTAGATGCGCGTGTTGCGGAGCAGGCCGCGGGCGAAGCCGGCGTCAGGACCGAAGTTGTACGCGACCTGGATGTCGCCGGTCGTGTAGTCCTCGATGTCGCGCTCGACGCCGCTGACGAGCTCCTTCAGGCCGCTCTTGTAGCGGAGGAACGTGGCGGCTTCCCACGGGCCCCGGCGCCAGTTGGCCCCGACGACCGCGCGCAGCTTGGGCATCACGCCGTAACCGGCGGTCCAGTTGCCGAGGAACTCCGTGACCGTCGGCCCGAAGGTGCGCTCGAACGTGGTGGTGTACGTGGCCGAGCCGTCGAGCGTCAGGCGGCCGAGCCCGCCGAGATTGAAGTGATACGAGGCGCCCAGGTCGAAGCCCTTGGCGTCGATCACGCCGCCGTTCGTCACGCGGATGTCGAACGTGGGATACTGCGAGGCGTCGCGCGTGATGGAGCCGACCGGCGAGATGCCGTTGTAGAGATCCTGGATGCTCGGAATGACGATGATGTCGCTCACGCTGATGGACCAGTAGTCGGCCTTGACGGTCAGCTGGGACAGGCTGCGGGGCGTGTAGATGATGCCGAGGTTGAGGTTCTCGCCCTTTTCCGGCTTGAGGCCGGGGTTGCCGCCCTGGGTGACGGTGAAGGGGAAGTTGCCGCCACGCACCGGATCGATGAACGTGTTCACCGTGGCGACCGTGGTCGTCACCGGCGCCGACAGGTTGGCCAGGCTCGGGGCGCGGAAGGATTCGCCGTAAGAGGCGCGCAGCACGAGCGAGTCCTCGAGGAACGACGCGCGGAGGGTGCCCTGCGGGACCGTGATCGATCCGCCGCTGCCGAGGGTCTCGTGACGGGCCGCCGCGGAGACATCGAGCGCCGAGAAGGCGGCGGACGACGCGTCCTTGGCCCGCCAGAGCGGCGCCTGCAGTTCGGCGAAGTACGCGTTCACCGCGCGGGTGCGCTCCGTGAAGCCGAGGGTCGGGCCCTCCCCGTACCAGACCGAGCGGCGCGTGCGCCAGCCCTCGTCGTAGTTTTCGTTCCAAAGCGCCTCGCGGCGCTCGGCGCCGAGGGCGAACCGCAGGTCGCCGGCCGGGAGCTCGAGCACGCGGCCGTTGATGTGCGCCGTGAAGGCGTCGAGCGACTGGTCCATCGTCCGGACGCGCTGGTCCATCAGCAGCGTCTTCGACAGCTCGTAGGAATTCGTCCAGTAACCGAACGGGTTGAAGGTGCCCGCGTCGACCGCCGCCTGCACCTTTGCGATGTCGGCGTTGTACTGGTCGCGTTCGAGGGTCGACTGCCCGTAACGGGCGTAGGCGATTTCATAGCTCCAGTCGCCGAGGTCGCCCTTGAAGCCAAAGGTGTTGTGGATCGCGTTCTTCTCCACCGCGAGCCGCGGCACGAGGTCGCGGACTTCGTTCGGACCGAAGATGTAGCGGATCGTCACGAGCTGGCCGAACGGATTGTAGGGCTGGTTGGCCTGCGCCGTGACCTGCGTGACGCCGGTGGTCAGATACTGGAAGTGGATGTTCCGGTGCTCGTAGAAGCCCTGCACGAAGGCCGTCAGGCGGCGGCCGAGGATGTCGTATTCCGCGAGCCAGTGGGCGCCGACGCTCTGGTAGGCCGGGGAGGTCGAAGGCTCGTTCGTCGAGACCTTCTGCGAATCGAGGGTGACCGGCACATAGTCCCCGGTCACCTTGCCCGTCTGGCCCGGCTGGAAGCGGGCGCCATCCAGCACCACGCTCGCGCCGGTGATGCCGGTGCCCATGTAAATGCGCTGCGGAAAGGCCAGGTTGGAACTGCGCGCATCGGTGCCGCCGTACGGCCGGTAGTCGCGGGTCGAGCTGAGCGTGCGATCCCACTTCATGATGCTGTTGTGATCGTGCCAGTTGGCGCTGCCCACGATCCGGAAGTTGCCGCTGCCCGCGCCGAACGTGAGCGCGTAGCGTTGCACGCCGGCGTCGCGGTTGGTGGTGTTGCCGTAGGACCCGAGGATTTCGACGCCCTCGAAGCGCTCCTTGAGCTTCACGTTGACGACGCCGGCGACGGCGTCGGTGCCATAGACGGCGGAGGCGCCGCTCTTGAGGATTTCCACGCTCTCCACGGCCTCGGACGGGATGATGGAGACGTCGGGGATGATGCCTTCCCCGCCGAAGCGGCGGCCGTTCACGAGCGTCAGCGTGTAGCCGCCGCCGAAGCCGCGCAAATTGAACGACTCCTGGAACGAGTGGCTGTTGGCCGCGCCGGTCTGCGCCTGGGCGTTGTTGCGCTCGGTGTTGGCGAAGGTGAGGTTCGGGCCGCTGATGATCGGCGAGGAGCGCACGTAGTCGGTGATGCGCTCACCGGCGGTGAACTGGAACTTCGCCGCGGGGATCAGCTCGACCGGCAGCGCGCCCTTGTCGGCCTCGGTGGTCGACATCCGGATGTGCGAGCCGGTCACCGAGAACTTCGCGAGCTCGACCACCTCGGGTTTCTTTTCCTTCTCCGCCGGCTGCGCGGCCTGCTGGCCGGACGCCGCGAGACTGGTGGAGAGGAGCGCGAGCGCGCCGAGGACGGCGCGACACGGACGGGAGACAGGACGGGACCTTACGCTGACAACGCCACGCGGCGGATGATGCAGAGCGGATGGGCTCATTGGCTTTACGTTGGTTGGAGGTGAATGCGGACGAAAGCGGTGCAGCTAAAAAATCCCCCGGAGCATACCGATTTCGTGAAAGCCTTTGCTACGTCTAACGGCCCAAACACTGCCACTTAAAGCCGCGCGCGCGTCGCGCGTCACGCCACCAAACTATTTTCACCGACCGACCGCCCGGTCGATGAATGACGATGCCCGGCGCCGCGCTTCCCAGACCGAACCTCCGTCCAGTTCAGCGCGGGCCTGCTCAGGGGAGCGCGGCCCCGTCCCTCAGGATTCCAGTTTGACCGGATTGGTCAGCCGGCCAATTCCGTCGATCTCGATCGTCACCGTGTCACCGGTTCGTAACCAACGCGGCGGCTTCGCGGCCATGCCCACCCCGTGCGGCGTGCCGGTGAGGATCACCGTGCCGGGCAGCAAGGTGGTGCTCCCGCTGAGAAATTCGATCAAGGCCGGCACATCGAAGATCATGTCGTTCGTGTTCCAGTCCTGGACGGTTTCCCCGTTCAGGATCGTGCGAATGCCGAGCGCGTTTGGATTGGTGATCTCATCCGGGGTGACCAGGGCGGGCCCGAGCGGGCAAAAGGTGTCGAAAAACTTTCCACGGCACCATTGACCGCCGCCTTTTTCGAGCTGCCAGTCACGCGCGCTGACGTCGTTCGCGCACGTATAGCCGAGGACATACTCCAAAGCCTGGGCGCGCTTCACGTTCCGGCAGGGCCGGCCAATCACGACCGCCAGCTCGCATTCATAGTCGACCTTCTCGCTCGCGAGCGTGGTGGGGATCTCGATCGGATCGCCCGGATGCTGCAGCGTGTTGTTGCCCTTCACGAAAAGCACGGGATTCTCCGGAATCTTGGCGCCGGCCTCGGCGGCGTGGCGCCGGTAATTCAGTCCGATGCACAGGACCGCGGTCGGGACCACGGGGGCCAGGAGTTTCACCACGTCCGCCTTTGCGCCCGTACGGACGTACCCGCTGGCGGGCGAACCCGTCAGCCGCTCCGCCGAACCGTCGTTTTTCAACGCGGCCATTCCTTCCGCTCCGTTGCCGTCGATAAATCGAATGATCTTCATGGGTGTGCCTGAGGTTAACGTTTTTGCATCCGGAACAAATCGCCCGCGGAGACATGAGGCCAATAAATGTCCGGACCGCCGCGTCAACCTGAAGCTGCACAAACGCGAAAATCCGCCCGAATGGAGAGACCGATCAAAAACGTTCCCGCGCCGCGCCAGCCCCGTTTCAGATCGGTGCCGGCGCATTTCGCGCCCGCCGCCCAAGATTTCAGGTCTCAGGTTTCAGGTCTCAGGTTTTCCAGCGGCCGCGGCCGCGCCGCCGCCGCCGCTCCGCCTTAGTTTTCCTTCCACCCGTAGGCGGCCATCATGACGTGGAAGATCTCGGTGTTCGGAATGAATCCGCGCACCCGCTCGGCGCCGGGGCCCTGGGCGGCCACGAGGATTTCCTCGCCGGTGTGGCTGTTGTCCACGCGCACGATAGGTTTTTCAACCGGCGTCGTCGCGGCCAGCTCGGCGTCGATTTGTGCCATCATCGGCTCGCCCTTCCTGCCCCCGCGCAGGCGCAAGTCGAAGGAATGATCGGCCGCGAACACGATGAGCGTGTCGGCCGGCGCCTCGGCCGCGATGCGCCGGATGAGGTTGTCCATCACGATCGCGCGATCGAGACCCTTGACCAGCTTGTTCGTGTGCATGTCCCACTCGACCATCAGAAAGAATCCCTTCGGATTCCGGGCCAGGCTTTTCATCACGTTGCTGACCACCGGACCGGGCACAAAGTCATCCCCGTCATAAATGCTCGCCGCGCGTGCCGCGTCGGCCGGAATTTCAGTCGGCGCCGCATAGAATTGATACCTGGCATCGCGAAGCGACGCCTGCAGGTCCCAGCCGGCCTTTTGCGTGGCGGCGGCCAGGCCCTTGAGATCGGCGCCGATCAGGATGTCGACGCCGTCACCGAAACGCGGGTGCACGGCCTGTTGGAAAATCTCCGCCGTGCTCTTGCGTGAGTTGACGTGGGCATAGCAGGCCGCGGGGGTGGCATCCCAAACCGGCATGTTGGTCACCACGCCGGTGGACAGTCCGCGTTCCTCGGCATATTCCACGATGGTTTTCAGCGGTTTTTCCGCCGTGGCGCCGTCGGCCGGCAGGAGCGAGAGCATGCCGTTGTTGGTTTTATCGCCGGTGACGAGCGCGGTCATCCCCGCGGCGGAATCGGTCACCCAGCGATCGCGCGAGGACGTATCGGAGAGGGCGATGTGCTTGAGGGAATGAAGATAGAGCGCCTGGGGCTTGTCATAAGCGCGAATGCCCGCCGCGTTGAGCGTCGGGATGCCTCCCGCGTCACCGAGGAAAAGGATGACATTCTTTGCCCGGGTTTCCGCGGCCATTCCGAGGCCGGGCAGCAAGGCGAGGAGGAGGTATCGGATGTTTTTCATGGGAAGGTGACCGGAAGGACGCCCCGCGCCGGGAGAGGTTGCCCCGGCTCGACGAAATGCGAAGAGAATCCACAGAAAAGTTTTTTGCGATCGGCTGGCAACAAGCCGACCGGAACGGCGATTGAGCGCCCGGCTTCCTGTCCTGACACCAATCAGGCGGAGCGCACCTTCCACTGTCTCGATCGCCTTGTTAGCGCTTAAATGCCGGCAACCGTCCGCGTTCATGCCGAAAGGGGTTCACGCCGATCAGCCGACGGTGAATGCCCAAAGTGCCGCGAATACTCGCGGCTGAATTGCGACGGACTCTGGTAGCCGACCCGAAATCCGATGTCGGCGGCACCCGCCCCGTCTGCCACCAGCAACCGACGGGCCTCCTGCAGACGAAGCAGCTTCTGATACTGGAGCGGGCTCAGCGTCGTGATCCTGCGAAAATGCTCATGAAAGGTGGAGGGACTCATCCCGGAAAGCCGGGCGAGGTCGGTGACCCGCAGCGGTTCGGCGAACTTGTTTTTCAGATGCGCGATCGCCCGCGTGATTCGTTGCGTCCGGCTTCCGGCCATCCCCATCTCGGCAATCATCGCGCCAAACGGACCGAGGAGCAGGCGATAAACAATCTCCTGCATGATGCCCGGGACCAACACGGCGCCATCGTCGCTCGAATCAAGGCACCGCACCAACCGCGCCATCGCATCAGTGAGGGCGGAATCCGCGCGGCCCACATAGAGGCCGGGGCGGGACCCGGCCTCCAGGCGTCGGGTGGTGTGCTGGAGGACGTCGTAAATCAACGCCGGCGAAAGGGCCACGACCAGGCAGAGGTAGGGCCGGGCCGGCGTCGCCTCGACGATCTCCCCGGTCAAGGGCAGGTCGACCGACGAGACCAGATACTGGCCCGTACTGTAGCGGAAGCTCCGGCCGGAAACCGAAACCTCCTTCGTGCCCTGCAGCACGTAGCACAGGGAAGGCCGATAGACCGCCGGCACCGGCTCCGACGGCGCCGAACTGCGAACGACCTCGAGGCTGGCGATTGCGGTGGGACCAAACCCGTCCTTCCGCACGTGCCGTTTGATGATCTCGATCATCTCTTCCATATAACAAAACTAGGCGAGGCCGGAGGTTTAGGCAAGCGTTCCGCTGTTCCGGTCTAACGCTCCGGCCCTCGTTTCTGGCATGCTGTGCGGCGTCATGAACATCCAACACATTAAAAACAGCATCTGGTTTATCACGGGCGGTTCCTAAGGCATGGGCCTGCACCTCGCCCAACGCCTGCTCAACGCGGGCGCCAAAGTCGCCGTCACCTCGCGGTCGAAAGCGTCGTTGACGGCAAAGCTCGGCACCCACGACAACCTGCTCTCGCTCGCCGCCGACCTCGGCGACGAAGACAGCGTCCAAGCCGCGGCCCAACAGACGATCGCCCACTTCGGGGGCTTGGACGTCGTGGTCAACAATGCCGGGTACGGGCAGTTCGGCGCGGTCGAGGAGGTCAGCAACGCGGAAGCGCGCGCCAACTTCGACGTCAATGTGTTCGGCGTGCTCAACGTGCTGCGGGCCACCCTGCCGCAGCTCCGCCAGCAACGCTCCGGTCACATCTTCAACATCGCCTCAATCGCCGGTCTCACCGGCGCGTTCCCCGGCTTCGGCGTCTATAGCGCCACGAAGTTCGCCGTGGCGGGCCTGAGCGAGGGTTTGCAGGCCGACCTCACCGGTCTGGGCGTGAATGTCACCTGCGTGTATCCGGGTTATTTCCGCACCGATTTCCTCGCCGCGGGTTCGCCGGCGCTGCCGGCAACGCAAATTGCGGACTACAAGTCCGCGCACGACCTGGTCGCGATGCATGTGACCGGCGCGATCCACGGCAACCAACCCGGCGATCCCGAAAAGCTCGCTGAGGTGTTGATGAACGTCGCCACCCAGGCGAACCCGCCGCTGCATCTGGTCCTGGGCAGCGACGCGCTGGGCCTCGCCGAGCAGAAGACGGATGCGCTCCGCCAGACGCTCACCGCGAACCGCGCGGTTTCCGCCTCCACGGATTTCGCCTCCACCGGGGCCCGGAGCTGAACGATCCACGCCGGGCATGCGGATTCGAATTCCGGCTCATCACGGCTGGAGTCAATTGTGGTCCGCCGCCCCCAACTCCCGCGAGACCGCCTCGCGGGAGTTTTTCGTCAGCCGGACCAGGGAGCCGCCGCCCTGGCCTGGCCGCAGAATCCCATCGCAGGGACCATGTATGTGGCGGAGTCCGCCGGGACAAAGTTAGTGTCGTTCCGCGACACTGACCCTGGCTTTCGCTAGTATTGAGCGTCGACTGAGCGAGGCTGGTGCGCCCGGCCGGAATTGAACCGCCTTTCAGCTTTAAAGCTAAGTCGCTAATCAGGCGCGGACTTAGTTGAGGGTTAATGTTTTAGAACGAGCAACGAAGTGCACTGAGGGAAAGAGAAGTGAAGGCAAAAACAGATTTTTTGGCAACCTTTGGGCAACCCAAATTGCTGCGATGGTTGGCGTCGCCCCAATGGGCCACCAGATGGTGATGCCTTTGGTGCGCCACACGGCGTATCGACCGACACTCGTTGCGGATATAAAATTGGAATCCCGAAACGTTCCTTCATCTTCACCTGTGCGCTCGGAGGGTTGCCGGGCCACTTTCTTCAGCAAGCGTCAATATCAACCCATCGGCTGGCCTATCGATAAATGGATTCTCCACCGCAAAACCTATCCGCCGCTGATCTTCGGCGAAGGCTGGCGGAACTCACGGCCGCCGCTCTCAAAATTGAGGACGAACTCATTGCCCTTGAGTCCGAGCGGCAACTCAAGCTCAATGCCACAACTGCTCGCGCGCCAACGCGGGCTCCGTACACGCCCGCCGAGAAAGTCGCCCTGTTTATTGATCTGTTCGGAACCCGCCGGTCGGTTTATCCGAAACGTTGGGAAAACGAGAAAACTGGGAAGAGCGGATACTCGCCAGCCTGCGATAATGAATGGCGCCCGAACGTCTGCTATAAACCGAAGGTGAAATGCGCCGAGTGCCTGCATCAGCGATTCCCTCCGCTCGACGAACGGGCCGTGGAAGCCCACCTGCGGGGCACCCACACGCTCGGCATATATGCCATTGGAAGCGACGACAACTGCCGTTTTCTCGCAGCCGATTTCGATGGTGAAGGCTGGCGGGATGATGTGCTGGCCTACCGCGAGGCGGCTGAGCGAGTCGGCGTCACGGTCGCCATCGAGCGTTCACGCTCGGGCAACGGCGCCCACGCCTGGATATTTTTCGCTGAACCCGTGCAGGCCGCAACAGCGCGGCGGCTCGGCACGATCCTCGTTGCCAAAGCCTCGGCGCTGCGGCCGACGCTGGGCTTGGGCACATATGATCGGTTGTTTCCGAATCAGGATACGCTACCGGCTGGCGGATTCGGGAATCTGATAGCGCTGCCGCTGGCCAAAGTTCCTCGTCATCAGGGCAACACCCTTTTTGTGAATGCAAAAATGGAGGCATTTGAGGATCAGTGGTCCTATTTGGCCGAAATTCCACGACTCAGTCGTGAGGAATTGGAAAAAAACCTGGCCAAGATCGCCCCTCTCCTACCGCTCACGCCCTCCTCCCAAAGCGGTTCGGCAATCGACCACGATTTCGCCCTGCAAACCGACGCTGCGATGTTGGATCTATCACAGCCCCGAATCAGGCGTGGCTTGCTTTCGGGCGAAGTTACGGTGCGCTTGGATGCTCAAATTCATGTGCCGCGCTCGCTGCCCACGCCGATTCTGGCCGGATTGCGTCGGCTGGCGACGTTCCCCAATCCGGTCTTTCACGAAAAGCTTCGGCTGCGCTTCCCCACCTTCGACACTCCGCGATTTCTCTTCGCCGGTGAATGGCATCCTGATCGGCTAGTGTTGCCGCGAGGGGTGCTGGAGCCATGCCTCGCCCTCCTGGAGACAGCCGGAGCATCCGTGGCCTTGCAGGACAGACGCCAAACTAGCACGCGTGTGATTTGGAAATTTCAGGGTGCGTTGCGAAAAGACCAAGAGGCTGCGGTGCGGAATATGCTTAGGGAGGACAATGGGGTGCTTTGTGCCCCACCAGGAGCGGGGAAAACGGTGATGGGGTGTGCTTTGATCGCACGCGCCCGCACCTCCGCCCTCGTATTGGTTCACCGGGCGGTGTTGCTGGATCAGTGGCGCGAGACGGCGATGAAGTTTCTCGGATTGAAACGAAAGGAGATCGGCGTCTGGCGTGGCCGTTCCCCACGACTCACCCGGCGACTGGACATAGCGATGCTGCCGTCGCTGAGCCGCGCGGAAGACAGGGCAGTGGTGCTGGCCGGATATGGAATCGTGATCGTCGATGAATGTCACCACGTGCCGGCGGCCTCATTTGAGGCCGTGCTGAAAGCGTGTCCCAGCCAGCGGCTCTATGGACTCACGGCTACACCTAAGCGCAAGGACCAGCTGGAGAATCTGCTCTTTGCGCAATGCGGACCGATCCGGCACACCATGGTAAATGCCACAATCGAGAACCCGCGGATTGTGAGGGTTCGGCGCACCACCCTGACTATGCCACCCGATGCCGGGGCGCGTCCACCGATTCACGTTGTTTGGGAGACGTTGGTGCGGGATGAGGGTCGGATCGCTGTGATCGTCGCCGATCTCTTGTCGTGCGTGACGACAGGGCGTTCACCGCTCGTGCTAGCCGATCGCAAGGTTTATCTGGATCGTTTGGCGGAGGCTTTTGCGACGCAGGCCGCAGGCGTTGCGCGTTATCGACTGGACGGCACCATGGGCAAAAAAGCCCGGCTCGAGGTGCTACGCCAGATCGCGGAGCACTATGCGGCCGGAAAGCCGTTCGTGCTTTTTGCGACGGCGTCGCTGATCGGCGAGGGATTCGATCTGCCGCGTTTGGATACCCTGGTTCTATCGATGCCGCTTTCGTTCAAAGGCCGGCTGATTCAATACGCCGGGCGGCTTCATCGGCAGCACGAGGACAAGGGCGATGCCTTGATCTTCGATTACCTCGACGAAAACCAGGCGATCACGAACGCGATGTTCCGCCGACGCTTGGCTGGCTACAAGGAATTGGGATACCTCATCGAAATGCCGCAGGACAGCGACCCAACCTGGTTTGGAAAGCAACCGGACGAAGGCCCCGCGCCAAGCGACAGATGATACTTTGCTTCGAGAGGCGACCGAGCGCCACTCCGATGCCGCCGGGGTCTTCCTTAATCCCGGGAATTCCACTGAAGGTACGCGGTGACCGCCACCGCGCAGGTTTACGCCTCTATACCTCAAGAATGAAAAGCTTGCCAAGGGGTTATATCTGTCAGAAATAATACCCTGTTTTTCTTACACGCGGTCCACGGAAATTATGTCACAAAGTATCGAAAAATCAGTGACTAGCCGCATCTACGGACGCGGCAGGGGTTGTGTGTTTACCCCGAGTGAATTCCTGGACTTGGGCAGCCGGGGCTCCATTGACCAATCCCTGCACCGCCTGACCCGCCTGGGCACCATCCGCCGCACCGCCCGGGGCCTCTATCATTACCCCGAAAGCCATCCCCTGCTCGGCGAGGTGGCTCCGTCCATCGAGGCGGTAGCCAAGGCGCTGGCCGCCAGCGAACAGGTCAAATTGCAGCCCTCCGGGGCCTACGCAGCCAATCTCCTGGGGCTTTCCGAACAGGTGCCGGCCAAGGTCGTGTTCCTCACCAGTGGGCGGGCGCGCAAGGTGAAGCTCGGGAAGCTGGTCATTGAATTACGCCCCACGACACCGCGCAAGGTGGCCGCGGCGGGCCGCACCAGCGGCCTCGTGTTGACCGCGTTGCGGTATTTGGGGAAACCCCACGTCACGCCGGAACGGATCGCCCACTTGCGAAAAACGCTGTCTGCCGCGGACCGGCGACAACTGCTCACGGACCTGCCGAGTGCTCCGGCCTGGTTGCACCCGCACCTGCGGGCCATCGCCGCAGAGGGATCGCCGTGAGCACGTTTGCCACCCTGCCTGCGAAAGAGCGCGAACTGTTCTTTCGCCAGTACCAGGAAAGGCGCGGCGTCGATCCCGTCATCGCGGAAAAGGATTTCTGGGTTTGCTGGCTGCTCGGCCGGATCTTCGAGCAACCCCAGCTCGCGGATGCGTGTGTGTTCAAGGGCGGCACTTCCCTCTCGAAAGTGTTCGGCGCCATCAAGCGATTCTCCGAGGACATCGACCTTGCCATCATTCCCGCTTCGCTCGGATGGAAAGAATCCGACCTCGACCAAGCGCCCTCCCGCACCAAACGGGAGGAGCGCATGGCCGGGCTGGAAGCGGCCTGTGCCGCTGCCGTGCAGGCCACGTGGCAACCGCGGCTGGAGGAATCCGTCCGAACGGTGCTCGGAGCGCCGGCTGGCCGCCCCGGTTGGCTGACGTATCTCTGCGTGCAGATTACGAAGCAATGCAGCAAATGTTTCTGGGCGAGCGCATGCCATTCGAAACGGTGCTCGCTATTTTGCAGGAGGCTGAGGCCGATTTCAATCGCTCTTGAAGGTGCGACGGTAGAGGGGGGCGCTGAAACTCGGCTGGGTGTTACGATTCGAAGGCCCCAACCCCGCTGGCCGTTCCAGGTTGCCACGATTTCTGGCAACCTTTGCTACCGTTTCTCCTCTGGCGCGACACCCCTGGCCCGGTTCACTTTGCGCCCTAAAAACTTAATCCGCATAGCTAATGACGCAATTAACGCGGCGGTTTTGACCGGGTTTATGGCGAGAATTCCAGCGAAATCTCCTGGGAGATCAGCCGATTGCCGCAGTTCTTGGCGAAGTTCACTGTGACTGACACGATTCGTGGCGAACTTTTCAGCGCATCAAGTTCGCCGTGATTTCATATCCGACTATCCTCCTGTGCATTGCACCTTATTTCATGCTTACAGCCCTTGACGGCGAACAACCTCTGAATTGAAGCGCAAAGGGCCCCTCGCACCCGCTTGCCGATTGGCAGATCCTCAACACCAGCATCCCGAGCGTGAGTTTACCGCATCTCCCGTTTTTTACCTCTCGAACAGCCGGCTGAGCGGAACTCGAAGTGCCGCTGCGATGCCGATAATCTCAAAATCGCGGACGAAGCGGGTCTGAGACTCGATTCGCGCAATAGCCGAGCGATCAATCTGGATGCCCCGCGCCGCTAGCCTTCCGGCCAGGTCTTGCTGGCTAACTTTCGGCTCCAAGGAAACACGCACCTTCTTGATGGTGTGGCCGATAACGTTCTTTTGAGCACTGCGCTTCACGGTTGTGTGAGAATCACACGTTGACTTTATCGAATTGTCCGAGGAAATGTGTGTGGGTTTCACACGACCGCCGACCCACCTCTCCCATCCTCTTCTGGTATCCCTGACTTTGAACGACAGACATCCATCCAGCCATGAGGTTTTCACTGCCCTTACCTTTAACGTTCGTCCGCCTAAGAAAGTTCTCGGAAACAGCTAACCCGGCTCAAAAAGCCGGAGAGTTGCATGCCTACCACGCCGGCACGCTAAATCGGGGCAGTTCACTACCAGTGGATTACTCCATGGAAGGATGGATGATTTCGTGGCCCAGGATTGGAGAAATGGTTACCGTCCTCCGAACCTCGCGAAACGCAGTGGCGACGCCAGGCGTATTCATATCAACGCCGGTAACCGCAATCCCCCGCGACGGCGAATTCCATACAGCCAACTCACGCTACAGTTGGGTCGAAGCGGACCTTGAGACACCGCCACTTGAGTCATCCCCTTCCGCCGATCGGGAATGATACCTGAGAGTTTCATGCCTTTGCGCCGCCACCACTCGTCCGCCCATGAAGCCCGCGCCATCGCCGTTCCCTTTCGTCCGCCTGATTAAAGTGCATGGCATCATCGATGCCCAGGACCTCTGCAGTCGAAAGGACGGGTCGAGTCATCGCTCGTTGGAGCCCGGTGCCTTTTTTGAAGGATGGATGATTAACTCTCCCAGAATAGGCGCGCGCGTGACTGTGCTCGAAGCGACGCAGGGCCTCTGGCGCTCTGACATTTTTGAATCAGCGCCCGTGACCACCATCCCCGGCACAGGCGAGTTCCTCACAAAAGAAGCCGCCTATAAGTTTTCTGAAATTCCTCCCCGGCAATTCAGACTAGGAGACACTGTCAGCGCCTAGCCAGACCCTTGCGCATCCATGGAGATCCATTACTCACGCCCGCCCCGGCCCATGGCCGATCCGTCTACATCTCCTGGATCACGATTGGTGTGGGCTTCACCGGAGGCGCTGGCGTGCCAACCAAAACCACAATGGGTTCTGGAATCTTAGTTGCGGGCACAGTGGTAGCGGAATGCGTTTCAGCCGTTCTCTTTACCGCGGCTCTGGCCAGTTTAGCCAAGGTCTATACGATCACCGAGTGCGGCGACGAGATCAAGGTGCGCAATCTCCCACGACACCCTGCAGCTATCAGGCTCTCCGTTCCTGACGGCAGCCGCGCACGAAGCGAGAATCCGTGCTTCCTTCCAGTGTAGTTTGGGGCGCGGCTTCATTTTTAGTTGTGCCATACCGCTGCATAAACACCGCTGCCGATGAAGTCAGGATTACAATTCGGCAGACCTCTCCTCGCATCAACGGTGGTCCAAGAAGCCACTGCCCAATCTCAACCCGCTGTCCGTGTTTGGGTAAATTCGTTGCCGAGTTCCTGAGCCGCAGTTCGGGTTCCTTCGAGGACGCTATTCAGGATACTTTCAGGAAAGTTGGCAGGAATCTTGGCTCGGACACGTTCGATGACCCTAGGAGTTATTGCAACCAGCTCTTCGATCACTCCTTCGGTGCCTGCAAAGCCGCAACGCTTGGCGGTTTCAAGCCAGTGTCTATATCTGATACTTTGCCAATGGTAGTGGCGGCTTTTCCCCTCAACTGCCATGGCCATCTTCAATTTCTGGACCGCAAGTTTGCCGCGGCCATGCCCTACGAAAGGATGAGCTGAGAGAATATCGTAACGGGGGGTGAGACGGAATCCACTCCCCGCGAGAAGAAATATGCTGAAATTCTTTGCATGGCCGTCGATAGCGGCGAGCAGCCAGAACACGATTTGAGTCCGAATAAAATCCCGGCGATCAGCTTCGGCGGTGTTCGACCCAAGTAGGAGTTCCATGATCTTTCGTATCCCCGGCCCGCCATCGTTCTCGTATTTTAGCGCTGGGGGGGTTGCGGTCGCCTGGCAAAAATCCTCCTGAGGGAGCCGGAGCCACCAGCGGCCGTCGTCAGCCAACTTTCTATCAAATCGCTCAACGATGAGAGTCTTGTATTGGCCAAATGACTCCATGCGGCACGGGGCAACTGGGATGCCAAAAGCAGCGACTATTTCGGCGCAGAGCCATTCGTTTTCCACTGACGTGGATATGTCTAAGCCCTGAGCAGCATTCCCGATTGGGAGTTTGAAAAGGTGGGTCGTGGGGGTGGCGCCGTGTGGCACATGCCAAGCATTGTCATGCCACAGCAGGGCGGTCTTCTCTTGGGCGCCAGCCAATGAGATTCGGAATGTGTCCGGATCTTCATCGCTCCAAACGGTGCCCAAATTTCCCGCGAGAACAACTTCTACGCCTGCGGCATCCAAGCGCCGGCCTTCGATTTTTTGCACATCGGGCGCAGGCTCACCTTCGGGAACGAGTTGAATTGCGCCGACGCAATCCCGACCTGCCTCAACCAGTAAATCGAAAGCGTCGGATGTTGCCGCACCGAATCTTCGCTGCATCCTGGAACGAATGTCAGGATTGTCGGGAAGGAGATTTTCAAAATATATGGGGACTTCGGTTCGGTAAGGCTCGCCAGACGGTCGCAATGGCATCGAGAGCGACAATGGTCGTGCCGAAGCTGACGCGAGCCACGAATCAGCATAGGCGAACTCTTGGCCTCCGCTGGCAGGTAATCGCCACTGTCCGACTAACTCGCCGTTCATCCAGACAGACAACTCTCGTATCTTAGACTTGCGTCCCATGGGCTACCAATCGGCTTTTGTCACTTGGTTGCGACGATCTCGGATTACTAAGTCCAATTCCAAGGCTGACAATAATTTGAAAACGTGATGAAGCCCCGCCTTGGTCGAAGAGGTTTCCAACCTTGAGACATCAGTCTGCGCTAGTCCCACCTTGTTTCCCACACCAACTTGCGTGATTTTTCTGCTTCGCCTTATGCCCGCCAAAACGGGCCCTAGCTGCGATGAAGTTTTAATTGGATAGTCCATTATCAAATAAGAGGTTAAATATCTTTTATGATGAAATCAAGATAAACGTGTTTTATGCGTGATTCATCATAAAAGCTATTTATGCGTTATCCGTAATAATTCTAGGTCAAATATCTTGAAACCATTAAGATGTGATTTCTGAAGCCGAATAATGATGGGGTTTAGTGTTAAGTTGAGCTTTATGCCCAGTTCAATTTTTAGGGCGCTGTTTGCGATGGCGAGCCCGCGATTCATTGAGAAGCCGATACGCAGTTCCATCAGGCAGAATCTGCATTCCTGGCTCTCTGCCCACTTCTCCAGCCAAGATGGCAGCCGACAGCTCCGAAATTACACGACCGTGTAGTGCAGCTTTCGGCCCATCCGTGACAGGCTCTGCATGAATCAGTCGCCACATGAGGGGGCCCGAAACAAAACACTCGAATCGATCGTTCTGTCTGATTTTCACCCAGGCAGTCTTGCGGGGGTAAGCAATGAAAGGCGCCTCACCGAAGAGGTAAAGCCAACGGATACCCAGTGTATCAGGAGTGAATTGTTCATCCGAAGCATGCTGGAGGGATTTGCACTGGTGCTCAGCAACCCGTCACCGGATGAGGTGCTGGACCCAGTCACGGCCGAGGATTTGCGAGCTTTCGCGATTCCTGGAGGCCTACTGTCGACCACGGGCCCACAAGCAGAGCATTCGATTCAGCCTGAGCAATAACCACGCGATTGCGGCTTGGTTCCTTGCAGGCGTGCACTGCGATTTCCGCGCGGATTGCCAGATTACTTGGCGAAGTTCCGCGTGACGAAGTTAGTGTCGTTTGGCGACATTAACCCCGGCATTAGCTACCGCACAAAGTGCGCGAGTTAAAATGGTGCCCCCGCCCGGAATTGAACCGGGATCAGACGTTTAGGAAACGCCTGCTCTATCCATTTGAGCTACGGGGACTAAAGCCATTTCCAGACATCTCTCCGGGGTGGCTTTGGCAAACTAAAAATGCCCGTTGACAGAGGGGGGCTGACAGCCAACCTTCGCCCTCCTTTTTCCAACATGAGCACGACCGAAACCAAGACCCAGACCCTCAAGCCTGAGGAGATTCCTTTCACCAGCCCGCAGTTGATGAGCCGCTTTATCACGGACACCGGCAAGATCCTGCCCCGCAAGTACACCGGCTTCTCCGCCAAGCAGCAGCGCAAGGTCACCGCGAAGATCAAGCGCGCGCGCAACATGCTGACGATGCAATAAGCCGTTCCCGGCTTATCCTTTCGGCCGGAGCCTGCGCTCCGGCTTTTTTATTGCCCGGCGCCAGCCTTGTAGGAGCTTGCTCGCAAGCGATTCACCGCGTTCTTGGTCGGCGCAGGCTGAATCACCGGTAAACAGGCTCCTCCCATTTTCAATCATGCCCGCCCGCATCCATGCTCCCTCTCCTGCCAGCCTGCGCCGGCTGGCGGCGGCGTTGCAACGCGGCGAGTTGGTGGCGATCCCCACCGAGACGGTTTACGGCCTGGCCGCCAACGCCCTCGAAGCGAAGGCCTGCCGCGCCATCTTCCAAGCCAAACGGCGGCCGGCGAATGATCCGTTGATCGTTCACGTGTTGGATTTGGGGGATGCCGAGAAGTTGGCTGAGTTCAATCCCGCGGCCCGGCGCCTGGCACGTCGCTTCTGGCCGGGGCCCCTGACGCTGGTGTTGCCAAAAAAGCCGTGCGTACCCGGCATCGTCACGTCCGGCGGGCCGACGGTGGCCATTCGCGCACCCGCCCACCCGCTCGCCCGACGTCTTCTGCGGCTTGCCAAAATCCCGCTCGCGGCCCCCAGCGCCAATGTGTTCGGGTACATCAGTCCGACCACGGCCGCTCATGTCAGCGAAGGCTTGGGCCGGCGCATCCCGCATATCCTAGACGGCGGCGCGAGTCCGGTCGGAGTGGAATCGACGGTGCTCGACATGACGAACCCGTCCCGTCCCCGCGTGTTGCGTCCCGGCACCGTGACCGCGGCCCAGCTCGCGCAATTCCTCGGCGTGCCGGTGCAGGGCGCGAAGGCAAAAAACGGCCGCGCGCGTCAGCTCGCCCCCGGCATGCTCGAGCGACACTACAGCCCGCGGACGCCGCTCGTGATCGGGAGGCCGGACAAAATCGCTTCCAAGGAGAGTGCGTCGATCCTCCTGCGTCGTCCGGCGGGCAAACCGGCGGCGAATATTTTCTGGCTGAGCCGCCGCGGTGCGCTGGCGGAGATCGCGCGCAACCTCTATGCGGTGTTGCGCGAGGCGGACGCGGGCGGCTTCCGCCGGATCGTGATCGAGCCGCTGCCGGCGGATGCCGGCGGGCTGGCCGCGGCGATCAACGACCGGTTGAAACGCGCGGCGGCGAAGCGGTAGCCGAACGCGTGGGCGTTTGGCTGTTCCCGAGCGGCCAAACGCTCACGCGTTCGGTTGCGGTTTATGCCCGGCCCGCCGACCAGCGGCGGCCCTACACTCAGAGGCTTACTTGTCGGGCGTGCCGGGATCCTGCTTCGCCATCGTCACGTAGTAGTCCTTGTAGGACTTGTCGTAATACTGGGCGTAGTAGTAGCCGGACACCGCGAGGTTCAGGCCGTTGAGCACGGCGCCGAAGCACGGCACGTTCACTTCAAGGAGCTTGCGCGCGCTGAACTGCGCGGCCTTGCGGCGCACGCGGTTGAAGAAAATCGTGAACAGCGAACCGTCCATCAGCGGCAGGATGATGAGCGCGTCGCTCACGGCCGCGAGCGGCGGCGTGTCGACGAAGACGCGGTCGTAGCGCTTGCGCAGGTCGGACAGCATCAGCTCGAAATTCTTGCTGTTGAGGATCTGCGTCGGGTTTTTCGCGCGGCCGCCGGCCGGGATGACGTCCAGGTTCGGGTGCACATTCTTGCACAACACCTGGTCGATCGTCTGCGTGCCCGCACAGATGTCGATCACGCCCTTGAGATTCTCCAGGCGGAACGACTTGTGGATATTCGGCTTCCGGAGATCGCAGTCGATGATGACCACCTTCTCGCCGTGCGCGGCGAAGGTGAGCGCGAGGTTCGTCGTCGTGAAGGACTTGCCCTCGCCGGGGATCGTGCTGGTGACGAGGATGGCCTGGGCGCGCTTGCTCTCGTCCTTCAACCGCAGGCTCGAGTGCAGCGTGAGGAAGGACTCCACGACCTGCTTGTCCTGGTTGTTGACGACGATCTGGGCCTTTTCCGGCTGCTCGAGGCGCTTGATCTCGGGCACGATGCCGACGAGCGGCAGGCCGACGACGGACTCGATGTCGAAGGAGCTCTTCACGCGGTCGTCGATGTAGGCCACGAAGAACGCGAACGCGGTGCCGAGGGCGAGGCCGCCGAGGAAACCCAGCGCGAGGTTCAGCGGAATGTTCGGCGAAACCGGCTTCAAGGCCGGGGCGGCGCGGTCGACCACGCGGGCGCTCTGGGTCTCGATCGTGCTGCTCATCGAGGTCTCGCGCATGCGGCCGAGGATGTTGTTCAGCAGGTGCTCGTTGATGCCGAGGTCGCGCTCGAGATTGGAGTACTCGACGGCGTAGCGGTCGATCTCGAGGGACTCGGCTTCCTGGCGGGTGAGGTTGGCGCGGGCCTCCTCGTCATTGCGCTTGGCGGTCTGGAAATCGGCCTCGAAGGTGGCGGCAGTCGAGTCGATGGCGCGACTGAGCTCGCGTTCGGTCTGGGCGAGCGAATTGACCGCCTCGATCATCTTCGGGTGCCTGTCGCGGTAGTGTTCCCGCAGCTGCGAGATGACGATCTTCTGCGCGGCCACCTGCTGCACGAGCTGCGTGATCAGCGACTGGTTGGACACGAAGGGCAGGTCGAGCAACTGCGCCGGCGTCGCCTTGCGCTCCTGCACCTGGCGCCAGCGGATCTCCGCCTCATTGAGGCGCGACGTGGTCTGCGTGACGTACGCGTTGAGGGCCTTGAGCTTCTCGGTGACGATGTCCTTGGTCTTGTCCAGGGAGATCATCTTGTTCTTCTCGCGGTACGATTGGAGATTGTGGGCGATCTCCTCGACCTTCTTCTTCTGCTGCTCGGCGCGCTCCTTGAGGTCGTCGACGGCCTTCATGGAATCCTCGATGCGCTGGCGCGAATTGTAGGCGATGTACTCGTCGATGAAAAGATTGGCGACCTTGGCGGCCACGACCTTGTCGGGGTGGGTGTATTGCACCTGGAGCACGAGGCTCAGGCGGACCGGCACGATCTTGCGGACCTTATAAATGATCTCGCCCGGGCTGACCGGCGGGCCGGAGCCCTGCTCCTTCTGGTACGGCGCCAGGAACGCCTTGAGGTCCTCGCCCGTGAGGCGATCGGACACCCGTTGCACGATGGCGAAGCTCTCGAGCACCTTGACCTGGGTGTTCAGATCCTCGGCGGAGCGGATGTCGTTGTTCACGACCTCCTGCACCTGCATCACGACCGGGCCGTTGCGGAGGAGCTGCACGCTCGCGACCGACTGGAACTGCGGCGTCCGCGTGAAGGTGTAGATCGTGGCCGCGGAGAAAACCAGGGTGAACACGAGCACGATATACCAGGCGCGCTCGCGGAGGATGAGCAGGTAGTCCTGCATGCTCCGCTGCATCTGGTTGTCGCTGTGACCCGGGGACCCGTAACCACTGTAGCTCGTGCCGTAGTAGGTGTAGGGGTAGGCTTCACCGCCACCCTGGGCTTTGTCTGCTTTCGGCACTGTATCCATGGTTCGCAAATCAGAAGAGTTTCTCGGGCACCAAAATGACGTCGCCCTTGCGGAGGAGCCACTGCTCGCCCGAGGCGCCCTTCATCAGGTCCACGACATTGACAATGGAGGTCTCGGTCTTGCCCTCGGCGCTCGTGCGCGTGAGCTGCACGCGCTTGAGATCGGCAATGCGCGACTGGCCGCCGGCCCGGGCGATGGCCTCGACGAGACCCATTTTTTGCTCGGGCGGAAACACGACGGAGCCGGGATTGTTGACGGCGCCGACCACCTGCACGGTGCGCTGCGTGTACTCCAGGACGGTCAGGTTGACCTGCGGGTTAACGAGGTAATCCTTGTCGTAAAGGCTGCGGATAATTTCCTCCGCCTGGCGCACGGTCTTGTCCCGGAGATCGATGGTGCCGATCAGCGGCAGGGTGATCGTGTATTCCTGCGTGATGCGCACCTCGCGCAGCAAATCCGGCTCCTGGAAGATCAACACGCGGATCAGGTCGGAGGGCTGCAACACGTAGTCGGTCGCCTCCGCCGGGGTCGCCGGCTTGGTCTCCTCGGCCGCGCGCGTCAGGCCGCAAAGGCCGGACAGGAGCAACAGGAGCAGGTGGAGGTGTCGTGATCGCATGGTTCAGGAAATAAAAAACGGAAGAGGATCAGCGACCCCCTTCCGTTCGCAAGCCGCGAAATGCAGTCGAGTAACTTTAATAGCGAATGTTCGCGCCAAACATGAACACGTTGTTCGTGAACTCGGCCAGGGTCTGGGAGGAGCTGTTGTCGCGATAGGTGTAGGAGGCGCCGAAATTAACGATGGAATTGAGGTTATAAGTGACGGCCAGCAAGCCCTCTACGTAATCGTCCGAACGGGTGGAGTACTTGATCTTGCGGAGGCTGAGACCACCCGTGAAAGACCACTGCTCGGACATCCGGTTCGTCGCATTGAGGCCAATGGTGAAATTCTCCGTGGAGTCGCCCGTGCCGGAGCTGCCGAAGTCGTTGCTGATATTGAACTGGTAGCTGGTCTTTTCGGAGAAAGCGTAGGTCAGGTTGCCGTCGGCACCGAGCTGGCTGTCGTCGCCGCCGACATCGAGCGAGCGCCGGGTGATACCGACGCGGACCTGGCCGACCAGCTTCGGGCTGAATTCGCCACGCGCACCGACGTTGAGGAAGTGATCCTGCGAATCGCGGCCCGAGCCACTCAGCTCGGAGTTACGGTAACGGTAACCGGCGCTCCAATCGAGCTTCGGTGTGGCCTTGAAGTACACGTCGACCGGCAGGCTGACGACGTTGCTGTCCGAGTAGGAAGCCGGACCGTAATCCGTCCGGTCAAAGTTGATGCCGGCTCCGAGGCTGGTCTTCTCGGTGAGGGAAAATTCGCCCCTCGCGCCGAGGTTGGTGAGCTTGCGGCGCACGATGCTGCCGAGGGGATTCACGTCGTTGTCGTTCTGCGCGACCTGCGCGTAGGACGCGTTGAAACCGGCCTTCGTGACGCCGTTGTCGAAGTTGGTGCGGACGCCGAGGCTGGACAGCTCGGTGTTCTGGTTGTCGTTATCCGCATAACGGCGGATTTCCTCGCGGTAATAGACATTGCCCTTGGTCGCGGAGCCCTTGCCGAACACGAGGTCCACGCCGGGCGTGAAGCTGTAAATGGTGTCGTCCTTCGCGGGCGCGAGCGTCGTGTCGGGATCGAGATAGATATTATCGTCGAACTGGACCTGGGCGGAGGCTGTGACGAACAGCTCTGCGTTGTCGCCGACCGCCATAAAAGGGGCCGCTTTGGCGGAAAGACCCGAGAGGGTCGCGAGGATGGCTAGACGGGCGATGGATTGTTTCATACCGGGTGTGCTTAAGGTTGGTCGGTGAAAAAACTGCAAATCACTTTCGTGTTCAAGCCTATACTATGCCATTTTTCATCATCAAACCCGTCCTCGGTCGCAGGTTGCGCGACATGTAAAAAACCCCAAATTCTTGGGAGCAATTGGCCCTAGTTTCATAGCACTTCAGCCAATGCGCTGAGCAAGCGTTCGTTCTGAGCGCGGGTACCGACCGTGATCCGCAGCCACTCGGGCAGGCCGTATGGCTTGACCGGCCGGGTGATGATCCCGCGCGCCTGCAGCGCGGCGAAAACGGCGGCGCCATCACCGACCTTCACGAGCAGGAAATTCCCGCCGCCCGGGACAAACGGCAGGCCGCGCTGGCGGAAGGCCTCCCCGAGCAGGATGCGGCCCGCGGCGTTTTCCCGGCGGCATTTTTCGACAAACTCATGATCGTCGAGGGCCGCAATCGCCGCAGCGGAGGCCACGCCGTTCACATTGAACGGCTGACGCGCCCGCTGCAAAATCGCGATGAGCCCGGGCGCCGCGTAGCCGTAGCCGACGCGCAGTGCGGCGAGGCCGTAGACCTTTGAGAAAGTCCGCAGACAAATCACCTTCCGGCCTTCCGCGATCAACGGCCGGAGGTCCGGCGCCTCGTCGAGGTATTCCGTATAGGCCTCATCGAGGACCAGGATCACGTGCGGCGGCAGCGCGCGGACGAGCTCGAAGATTTCCGCGGCGGTGTTCACCGCGCCGACCGGGTTGCTCGGGCTCGCCAGGAACACGAGCCGGGTCCGGGGCGTGATGGCCGCCGCGAGCAGCTTCAGGTCCTGGCGCATGTCCACCAGGGGCACCTCGACCGGCGTCGCGCCGAACATCAGCGTGACCAGCTTGTACACGATGAACGACGATTGATGCATCACGCACTCCACGCCGGGCGCGAGGAAGGCGTGGCCGAGCAGCTCGAGCAGTTCGTTCGAACCGTCGCCGATGATGAACTGGTCCATGCCCAGCCCCCACTTCTCCGCCAGCTTCTGGCGCAGCGCATAATACCCGCCATCCGGATAAAGGTGCATCTCGCGCACCGCGCGCTCCGCCGCCGCCACGGCCTTCGGGGACGGCCCGTGCGGGTTCTCGTTCGAGGCGAGTTTGATGATGCCGGCCGGGTCGAGGCCGAGCTCGCGCGCCACCTGCTCGATCGGCTTGCCGGGTTCATACACCGGCTGCGTGAGGATCCCCGGATTGGCGAGTTGGGCGAACGTCATGCGGCCAGCCCACCCCGGGCCGCGCCGGGATTCAAATCAAAACGCGCCCCGTCAGGCGCGGGCGAGCGCGTTGAGGCAACGCGCTCCACCGACTAACCGCGGCTCGGCACGCGCACCCACTTCATGCCGGCCGCCTCGGCGGCGCGGATGCCGGGCTCGGCGTCCTCGAAGACGAGGCACTTCCCCGCCGGCACACCCATTTTTCTGGCCGCGAGCAGGAAAAGGTCGGGTGCGGGTTTGCCGTGCGCGACGTCCTCGGGCGTCACCACCACCGGGAAAAGCGTGTGCAGGTGCATCAGCTCGAGCGTGTGGCGCACGATGTCGCGCGGGCCGCCCGAGGCCACGCTGACCGGGATGCCTTGGGCAATGCCCTTCCGCGCGAAGGCCACCACCGCCTCGATCAGCTTCATCTCGGACTTCAGCTCGAGGAACAGCGCCTCCTTTTGGTGAAACACCTTGTCCACGTCGAGCTGCAGGCCGTAGTGGTCCGCAAAAATCTTCGCGACGCTGCGCGTGGGCACCCCGCCGAGGGAATAGAACAGGTCCTCGTTCAACTCCTCCTTCAGGCCCGCATGCTGCATCGCCCGGTTCCAGGCGCGGTAGTGAAGCGGCATCGTGTCCACGAGGGTGCCATCGAGGTCGAAAATGTATCCGGCGAAATCGCCGGCGGGAATCTCGAGTTTCATGTCAAGGGCAGCGAAGCCCCGGGCCCGCCATCCGCAATGCCAATCTCCCGCCGTGCGTGTCACCGCCCCGGGCGGCGTTGACGGCCCGGTGATTTCCCGCCTGCGTAGGGATCATGCAGAAGCTTCTCGGCAAGCGCGTCCTCGTCACCGCCGGCGCCCAAGGCATCGGCCTCGCCATCACCCGACAACTGCTCGCCGCCGGCGCCGATGTTTTCGTCCACTACCGCCACAGCGCCGAGGCGGCGCGCGGGATCGAGGCCGAGGCGAAAGCGTTCGGCCGCCGCTATGGCCATGCCGGGGCCGACCTGACGGAGACCGAAGGGTGCGACGCGCTCGTCGCCACGGCGGTGAAATTCCTGGGCGGGATGGATGGGTTGATCAACAACGCCGGCTCCCTCGTGGCCCGGAAGGGTTTCGCGGAGGCGGACGACGCCTTCTGGATGGAAGTGATGTCCCTCAACGTCGGCAGCATGCGCCGCGTCACCCGGGCCGCGCTTCCCCACCTCGCCACCGCGGCGAAAACCGGCGGCGGCGCCAGCATTGTGAACCTGTCCTCGCTCGCCGGACGCAAAGGCGGCCACGCAGGCTCGTTGGTATATTCCACCGCGAAGGGCGCGATTCTCACTTTCACCCGCGCGCTCGCCACCGAACTTGGACCCCAAGGCATCCGGGTCAACGCGCTCGCGCCCGGCCTGATTCTCGGCACGAGTTTCCACAACACCCACACGACGAAACAATCCGCCGACGCCACGGTAAGCGGCATCCCGCTGGGTCGCGGCGGCACGGCCAATGACGTCGCCCGCGCCGCCGTCTATCTGGCCAGCGAGTACGACGGCTTCATCACGGGCGCCACGCTCGACATCAACGGCGGCGTCTACGGCAGCTGAGTTTTTGCCGGCGTCATGCAGGTGGACGTTTCCCGGCCTATTTTTCGCGCGTCGGAGGGTGAATCGTGAGGAGCCTGCTGAGCGCCGCCGAACCCAAGCGCACTGGGGTGGAGCGCTCCACCTTTCGCCCCTTTAACAACAAGCCACCCTGCCCGCCGGACCCGCGCAGCAACTCCCGGCTGTCGGGACTTGGTCGGCCGCCTCGTCGTTGCAACCGCAGCCGTCGTCGAGGCCGCATTTTTCCTTCGCAAGACAGTCGGTGTGCTTGGTGCCGAGTTGCAGGGTCAATGTTTCCCCCACCCCCTCCCCACCCGTCACCGGAAACTGCGAGATCACGCCGTCTTCATGTTCCACCTCCACCGGCAGTTCGGCCGACGGGAGAATCGACCCGGCGAGATCGAGAATGTGCGCCAGTTTGCCGGCGGTCAGCCGATGGCCGTCGTCCTTTGCGGAACCGACATGGGTTTGCAGCACGCACGTCTCGGTCGTGCGGAATTTCCCGCCGCAGTCGACGAATCTTTTCACCACATGGCCGACCTCGGTCACATGGTAGTGCGCCGGTATGCGCCGCCCGTCGGGCAGGGCCATGGCGAGGAGGTGGTCGGGATGCTTTCGCAGGCAGGTCTTCAGTTCGTTTAGGTTCATGGAATTTTTGTCGGTTAAGTTTTCAGCGCGGCAGGTTCGCTTCGCCCGCGAGCTTGAACCGGGTGCCGACGTCGCGCACCGCCTCCGCCGTGAGCCCGGCCTCGGGCAACGCGCAGAACAAATCCGCCCGGCGCGCGATCTGCGAAGCCACGTTGACGAACACCTGGAATTTCTCCTCCTCCGTCCCGGCGCCCGCGGGATCGGGCGAGCTCCAGTGGGCGACGATCGGCGCGCCCGGCCAGAACGGACAGGATTCCTTCGCGTGGTCGCAGACCGTGATCACAAAGTCGAAGAGCACGCCCTTGAATTCGTCCCACGACTTCGAACGCGCGCCGCTTGCATCGAGGCCGTATTTCTCGCGCAGCGTGCGCACCGCGAGCGGGTTCACGCGGCCGGTGGGCTGCGAACCGGCGCTGAACACCTCGAAGCGGCCCCTTCCCTTTGCGCGGAGAAGATACTCGCCGAGGATGCTGCGCGCCGAGTTGCCGGTGCAGAGGATGAGAACCTTGCGGGGAGCCGGGTGGGTCATGATGAATTCAGCTGCAACCGCACGGGCTGGTTTCGGCAAACCTGGGCGCCAGCTTCCTCAGCCGCGCGAGGTCGCGCTTGAATCCGGGATCGTCCTGCGCGCAGTCCTGCAGGCAGGCGAGGTTCGCCTTCAGTTCGCGGGAGGGCCGCGCCGGCAAGGCATACACCATCCAGTTGCCCTGACGCTCCACCTCCACCAGGCCGCGGGCCCGCAGGTAGGCGAGGTGCTTGGAAATTTTCACCTGCGGCTCGTCGAGGATTTCCTGGAAATGGCAGACGCACAGCGGCCCCTGCGCCAGCACGTTCAACAACCGCAGCCGCGTCGAATCACAGAGGCACTCGTAGATTTGCACCAGCTCCATGCCAAATCTATATACCTATTAAGGTATATAGTTCAAGCGGCATTTGCCCAAAAGAAAACCCGGCCATCGGCCGGGTTTGGTTTCGTCAGCGCCGGCCGCCGCGCGTGAGGCGGCTCTTCGGCTTCTCGGGCGCGGCCTGCGGCATGCCGCCGCCATCGAAGATGCCGGAGTAGGTGTAATTGAAGCCCTCGATCTTCTTCCACTCGATGCTCATGCCGATGAAGCGCTCGATGCTGCGGGCATCGCGCCAGGTTTCCTCGGTCACGAGCGTGAAGGCGTCGCCGCTCTTCTGCGCTCGGCCGGTGCGGCCGATGCGATGCACGTAATCCTCGGGATTCTCCGGGACGTCGAAGTTGATGACGTGCGACACGTCGGCGATGTCGAGCCCGCGGGCGGCGATGTCGGTGGCGACGAGCACCTCGTGCTTGCCGGACTTGAAACCCTTCAGTGCGTCGACGCGCTCCTGCTGGCTGCGGTCGGAGTGCATGACGGCGCACGTGTGGCCGGCCTGCTTCAGGCGGCTGGCGACATAGTCCGCGCCGCTCTTCGTGCGGGAGAAGATGATGACGCTGTGATACTGCGTCTGCTCGAGCAGGTGCGCCAGCAGTTCGAACTTCTGCGCCTGCACCACCGGGTAGAACGCGTGGGTGATGGTCTCGGCGGTCGACCGTTCCCGGCTGACGGAGATCTTGAACGGATCGCGCAGCGCCCAGGCGGCGAGCTGCTCGATCTCGGGCGGCAGCGTGGCGGTGAAGAACAGCGTCTGGCGCGACTTCGGCACCTTCGCGACGATGCGCTTCACGTCGGGGAGGAAACCCATGTCGAGCATGCGGTCGACCTCGTCGAGCACGAGCGTCTCGATGTGATCGAGCCGGATCTCGCCCTGCTCCATGAAGTCGAGCAGCCGGCCCGGGGTGGCCACGAGGATGTCCATGCCGTGCGCGAGGTCCTCGCGCTGCTTGCCGTAACCGACGCCGCCGTAGATCACGGTCGTGCGCAGGTCGGTGAACTTGGAATATTCCTTGAACGACTCCTCCACCTGCAGCGCGAGTTCGCGCGTGGGCTCGAGCACGAGGCAGCGGATCTTGCCGTGCGCGCCGAGGCGCTGGAGAATGGGCAGCGAAAAGGCGGCGGTTTTGCCGGTGCCGGTCTGGGCGGAACCGATGACATCCTTGCCGCTCAGGACCACCGGGATGGCTTGGGCTTGGATCGGTGTCGGGTTCTCGTAACCCTTCTTCTGGACCGCGTAGGCCACGCGATCGCCCAGGCCGAGCGCCGTGAACGGCGTGTCGAGCTTGGGCACCTCGGGCAACGGCTTCGGGGCCTGCGCGGCGCGCGGCGCATGGGCCGCCGGTCTGGCCGGGGCATGGGTCGCCGGGTGCCTGGGCGCGTGGCCGTGGCTCTCGCTCCGGGGAGCGTGCCCCGGGCGCTTTTCGGGGCGGTGAGGTGCGGTCTTGGCCGGTGGCCGGCTCGATTTGTGGGCCGTTTTGGCTTCGGGACGCTTGGCCTCGCCTGAGAGCGTCTGACGGATCTTGGAAATTAACTTACGTAACATGGAAGAATGAACCTTTGGTATCGGGTTGCCCCGGGCGCATTGCAATCCCGCATCTCAAAGCCGCCCGGCATGGGCGGGACTAAAGCTCACAGACCGGCCTTGATCCTGGCCAAAATGGACCGGGAGACGTCCTCATCGCCGAACACGCCGACGCGAATCTTGATGTTGGTCAACTTGTTGGCCGAGTTGTCGATGGTGATTTCGACTTTCTTGTCCATGGGGGTGCGCGACACCAGCACCACCTTGTTGGCCTCGTTACTTTCGTTGGCCCGGGCGAATCCCAAGTCGGCCACGGCCTTCCGGGCAGACTCGAGCACCTTGGCGGAGGTGGCGTCCAGGTTGGCCTCAAGGTCGCCCCGGACGTACGCAACCGCGCCGGCCCCGGCGCCGGCCACGGCCACGATGCACCCCGACAAACCCGCCAGCGAAAGGGTCAGCAAGATGGCCGGCAAAACACGTCCCGGGAAAACGAAGCGCATAAAACGAGAAGTCATGACCGCCCAGACACGGGCTGGGCCGCAATGCTCCCAAGCCGGGCAGCGATGGCTGTTTTTTACACCGCATTGTGCGCGGGCTCATTCATGAAGAACTCGCCTGTCCCTTGCGCCGGCTCTTAGCGTCGAACCATGTCCCGTCTCCTCCGCTCCGCCACCGCAGCCGACGTGCCGCTCATCCTCAGCTTGATCCGCGGCCTCGCGGAGTACGAAAAATTGGCCCACGAAGTGGTGGCCACCGAGGAATCGTTGCGCCGGACCCTGTTCGGCCCGATGCCGGCCGCGCATGTGGTGATCGCGGAAGTCGACGGCCAGCCCGCGGGGTTCGCGCTTTATTTTTTCAACTACTCCACCTTCCTCGCCCAGCCCGGCCTCTACCTGGAGGACCTGTTCGTGAAACCGGAATTTCGCGGCAGCGGCACCGGCAAGGCGTTGCTGCTGCATCTCGCCAGGATCGCCAACGAACGCGGCTGCGGCCGGATGGAGTGGTCGGTGCTCGATTGGAACGAACCCGCCATCAAGTTCTACGAGTCGATCGGCGCGCGCCGGATGAGGGAGTGGCAGATCTGCCGGCTGACGGGGCCGTCGCTGACGCAGTACGCCTGAGGAGATTTTCGATTTTCGATTCCCGATTTTCGATTTTCGATTTCCGCGCACTCGTTACGCAGCAGTTGGCGCGAGTGACGCATACAGTGGGATTGCGCTCGTCTCCGGTGCGCGTTTCGCCAATCGAAAATCAAGAATCCCATTTCGAAAATGCCGAAGTTCCCCTTCTACTGGGTCGATGCTTTTGCCGAGCGCCCGTTTCATGGCAACCCCGCCGGCGTCGTGCCGCTCCCCGCGTGGCCCGAGGCGGCCCTCATGCAGAAGATCGCCTTCGAAAACGGCCTGGCAGAAACCGCGTTCTTCGTGCGCACCGGTCCGGATCGCTTTCACCTGCGGTGGTTCACGCCCGAGTTGGAAATGGATTTATGCGGCCACGCCACGCTCGCCAGCGCCTTCGTGGTCTTCAACCACCTCGGCCAGACCGGCGACCGGATCGTGTTCGAATCGAAAAGCGGACCGCTGACCGTCGACCGGCGGCGCGACGCCCGCCTAGAACTGGATTTCCCCTCGCGGCCGCCGGTGGCCGTGCCCGACTCCCAACTGCCGCCCACCCTGCTGTCGGGGCTGGGCGGTCCACGTCCCGCCTGGATCGGCAAGGCCCGCGACTATCTCTGCGTGTATCCCACCGCGGAAGCAGTGCTGGCCCTCACCCCGGATTTTTCGCGGCTCAACCGGATCGACGTGACCGGCATCATCGTCACGGCGCCCGGGGACGGTGACGTGGACTTCGTCTCGCGTTTCTTCGCGCCCAATTGCGGCATCCCCGAGGATCCCGTCACTGGGTCGTCACATTGCACCCTCATTCCCTATTGGGCGAATCGCCTGCGCAAAACCTCACTGCGCGCGCAACAAGTCTCGGCCCGCGGCGGCGAGCTGCTTTGCGAACTCACCGGCGATCGCGTGCGCATGGCGGGACACGCGGTTCTTTATCTTCAGGGGGAAATCCACGTTTAAACCCGGCGCGGATCGATTTCGTACTTGGGGGCATCCGAACGGGCACTACGTTCGTTCTTCCGTTCATGAATGTCTCCTTCTTTTCCTCCTACCGGTTGGCCGGATTTTTCGCCGTGGCGGCGACCCTCGCATGGCCGGCCCGGGCCGACGAACAGGTGAGCGCCCGCTATTCGCACTCGGCGGACAATGCCCTGCAGCAAGGCCGTTCGCCCGCCGGCACGACCGGCGTGGAGGCCTTCTTTCTCGACTGGCGCAGCTCAACCCCGGTGAGCGAAGCGGCCAACGTGAACTATGGCCTCGCCTGGAGCCGCTATGATTTCTCACGGGAAGGCCCGCTGGCCGTCCCGGAGAAATTGCAGGAACTCTCCGTCCGACTCGGTGCCAGCTACCGCCTCGATTCACGCTGGCTGCTCGTTGGTTCCCTCCAGCCGGGGTTTTATGGCGATTTCGACGGGGTCCGCAACGAGGCCTTCAACGTGCCGGTGCTCTTGCTCGCCAATTATCTCCACAGTCGCGCGCTCACTTGGTCCATCGGCCTTCGCGCCGATCCCTTTGCGGACAATCCCGTCCTCCCGATCGCCGGCGTGAACTGGCGCTTTGCTCCCCAATGGGAATTCACCGTGGGCTTTCCGCGCGCCGGGGTGAGCTACGCCCTGACCCCCGCGCTTAAACTGAGCCTCGGCGCCACGGTGCAGGGCGGCAGCTTTCATGTCGCCGCCGATCCCCGGCCGGTTTCGACCACGGTGCCGCCGCGGCTCGACGACACTCACCTCGACTATCGCGAGATCCGGGTCGGGCTGAACGCGGAATACAAATTCAGCGAGGCCATCAGCCTCACCGCGGAAGCGGGCGTCATCACCGACCAGAAATTCGACTATTATGAACGCGGCCACACGCTGGACGGCGATGCCGCCGCGTTTTTTACGATCGGTCTGTCGGGGCGGTTCTAGGATCCGCGCCACTCTTTCTTAAAGCGGCCCCGGCTTGGGGCCGCTTTTTTTGTCCCGCTTTTCCCGGATTCGGGAAAATTGTGTTGGTCACAGTGCCTCTCTGAAGGCACTGTGCTGGTTTCAATTTACCCGCGCTGCTGCTGCCGTCCCCACCTCCTTTCCGCTATCCTGCGCGCTCATTTCCCCACCATGATCCAGACGCTGCCCACGCCCCACGCGAAGCCGGCCGATACGTCGCTCTCGCAGCCGCTCTACGCCGAGCTGGCCGGTTCCCTGCAAACCCTCATCGAACAAGGCACCCTGCGCCCGGGCCATCGCGTGCCGTCCGTCCGCCGGATGTCACTGCAGCGCGGCGTGAGCATTGCGACGGTGCTGCAGGCCTACACCGTGTTGGAAAACCGCGGGTACCTCGAAGCCCGGCCGCAGTCCGGTTACTACGTCCGCCCGCGTCCGCCCTTCCTCAGCCCCGAGCCGCGCATGGCCAAGCCGATGGCCAAGCCCTCCTACGTCGGCGTGAAGGATCTCACGACCGCGATCATGGAGCGCTCGGTCAACCACGACTTCATCCCGTTCGGCGCCGCGTGCCCGCACCACAGCCTTTTTCCGAACAAGAAGCTCGCGCGCCTGCTCGGGTCGGTCGCGCGCCGCGACCCGACGTTGATCAGCCGCGAGAGCATGAACTGGGGTTACGAGCCGCTCACGCGCGAGATCTCCCGGCGCTACCTGCAGGGCGGCGTGCCGCTGGCGCATGACGAACTCGTCGTGACCATCGGTTGCTCCGAAGCGCTCAATCTCTGCCTGCGCGCCGTCACCAAGCCCGGCGACACCGTGGCGATCGAGACGCCCGCCTACTTCGGCTTCCTCGAGATGATCGAGAGCCTCAACCTGCGCGCGCTCGAGATCCCGACGTCCTCGCGCGAGGGCATCTGCCTCGACGAGCTGCGCGATGCCATCGAGCAGAACGACATCAAGGCCGTGCTTGTGATGCCGAACTTCCACAACCCGCTCGGCAGCCTCATGCCGGATGAAAAGAAGCAGCGGCTCTACGACCTGCTGTGCGAGTACGACCTGCCGGCGATCGAGGACGATGTTTATGCCGACACGCACTGCGGCGACTTCCGCCCGAAGCCGCTCAAGGCCTGGGACAAGGACGGCCGCGTAATGCTGTGCTCGTCCTTCGGCAAGACCCTCGCGCCGAGCTTCCGCATCGGCTGGACGGCGCCGGGCCGCTACCTGGAGCGCGTGCGCCGGCTTAAGTTCACCAACACGATGGGCACGCCCGTGGTCCTGCAAAAGACCATCGCGGAATTCCTGCGCGATGGCGGCTACGATCATCACCTCCGCACGCTCCGGCGCGCCTACCATCAGCAACTGCACCAGTTCGCGCAGTCGATGCAGCGCTATTTCCCGGAAGGGACCCGCTACAGCCGGCCGCAGGGCGGCAATGTCATCTGGGTCGAGTTCCCCGCCAAGGTGGACACGCTCAAGCTGCATCACGAGGCGTTGAAGCACCGTATCAACACCGCGCCGGGCGCCCTGTTCTCCGTCAAGAATCGTTACCACAATTGCCTGCGCATGAGCTGCGGCTTGCCGTGGTCGGACGAAATCGAGGCGGCGCTCAAGACACTCGGCGATCTCATCAAGAAGCAACTGTAGCCGCGAATAAGCCGCCTGCTTTTCGCCGTTTACCACGCCAAAGCTCCGCCGGGGGCCTGGGCGGGTTGGCCGGTCAACCCATACCTTTATTCCTATTTTCTGTCATGCTGAACGCAGTGAAGCATCCCTCAGCCCAGCCGCCGGCGCACCTCCCGCGGGAATCCCCGCTGCGCCCAGCATGACCAACCCTCTCCCTTTGTGACCGCGCTTGAAAAACATCCCACCAAGGCCGCCCTCATCGCGGGTTTTGCCGCCATCTACCTGATCTGGGGTTCGACGTACCTGGGCATCCGCATCGCCGTCGAGACCATGCCGCCGTTCCTGATGGCCGGCGTGCGCTTCCTCGTCGCGGGCAGCATCGTCGCGGCGTTCATCGGCCTCACGCGGGGATTCCGGGCGACGCGCAAGCAGTGGCGGGACAATGCCATCATCGGCGGTTTTCTCTGTCTCGGCGGCAACGGCCTGGTGTCATGGGCCGAGCAAAAGGTGCCGTCGGGCATCGCCACATTGATCATCTCGGCCGGCCCGGTGTTCATCGTGCTGATGGATTGGGCCGTGCATGCTTATTTCAATGACGGCAAACGGGGCACGCGGCCCGGCGCCCTCACCTTCGCGGGGCTCGCCCTCGGTATCGTCGGTCTCGTGATCCTCGTCGGCCCGGATGTGTTGAAGAACGGCACCGGCAGCCTGGACCCGTGGAGTGTCGTGGCGCTGCTCGCCGCCACGCTCCTGTGGGGCGTCGGCATGCTCTACATGCGCTATGCCTCGAATCCCGCCGAGCCGTTCACCGCCTCCGGCATCCAGATGCTGTGCGGCAGCGGCTGGCTGCTCGTGACCGGCGTGTTGACCGGCGAGCTGGCGCGCGTGCATCCCGAGGCGATCACCGGACGCTCGATCGCCGCCTGGGCGTATCTCGTCGTGTTCGGATCGCTGATCGGCTTCAGCACCTTCACCTGGTTGATGAAGCACAGCACCCCAGCCCGGGTCTCCACCTATGCCTACGTGAACCCGGTCGTCGCGGTGTTCCTGGGGTGGCTCGTCCTGCACGAGCCGGTGTCGCCCCGCATCTTCGTGGCCGCCGGCGTGATCATCGCGGGCGTTGCCATCATCACGATCACGAAGAACAAGAAGTCGATGACGTTGCCCCCGCGCCAGGCTGTGGCGGCCGTGACCCCGGAACCGTTGCGGGAGCGCAGCTGAGCATGGCGCGTTGCCCGATCATCCCTTTTTCCTCGGCACGCTGTTCCAGCCGGAGCGGTCCGCGCTGCGGGGCGCGGACCATCCGCTCATTGAAGCGTTCGTGATCGCGGCAAACCGCTGATCCCGCGGTCCCGGCCGGCAATTTGCGAACCGCATTGGTAATTTGAGGAAACCCGGGTAGATTGCCGGGGTCTCCACCCGCTCCCCCTATGAACCGCCGACTCATCACCACCTTCACCCTCGCCGCCACCCTTGGTTTTCTCGCCGGTTGCCAGACCGTGGACGATCGCATCAAGGAAAAACCCGAGGTCTTCGCGAGCGTTGACGCCGCCACCCAGGACAAGATCAAACAGGGCATCATCGATCTCGGGTACACCGAGGACATGGTTTACCTCGCCCTCGGCAAGGCCGACCAGAAACGCGAGTCCGTCACTGCGAGCGGCAAATCGACCACCTGGGTCTACAATACTTACTACGAACGCTACGACGGCACCCGCTTCGCGGGTTATCACCGCAGCCTCTACTACGACCCGTACCTCCGGACTTATCGCGTCTACTATCAGCCGGTTTATGCGGACACCTACGCCCAGGAAAAGGAAGAGCGTATCCGCGTGGTCTTCACCAACGGCAAGGTCACGTCGCTCGAGCAGGCGAAGGATTAACTGCCGGGCGGGATCGCCGATTCCGCCGGGGTGAAGGCAGGGCGCCGCTCATCAGCGCCCGCGGGCGGCGTCAAACGCCGCCCCTACAGGATTCGCCGCAGTTTTGGTCCGATTTTCCGTGCGAGCTCCTTGTTCGCATAGCCCGTCCAAGCCACGGCCGAGGTCGTGTCGAGCGGTGCGCGCAGCGGCTTGCCGTCCGGCGCGGTGACGACGCAGCCCAACTCCTGCGCGATCAGCGCCGTGCAGATGTCATAGGGGTGGCAGGTGAGCGCCGTGCGCAGGCCGAGCTTCGCAAAGGCGAGCGGCCGCAAGTCGGCAATGAAACGATCGTGGCCCATCAGAAGTTCATAGAGCTGCCCACCGGTGCTCAGATATTGGTCATCGAAGATGTCCGGGCTGTCGCCAAGCGCCTGCCAGAGCCTCGTCTCGCGCTCCGCCAGCCAAACCTTGCCGGGCGGGAGGAACTTCGCGAACGAGGCAAAGCCATGCGCGAGGTCGCGGGCCCGTGACGGTCGCGGCGCCAACTTGCCTCGCTTCCCGGTCCGCAGATCGGTTCGTTCCGCCCGCACGCCCTTGCCGCGCACCGCGCTGAGCTGGTCCGCGAAACCGCCCTTGCTCGTCGGCAGCTCGGTCATCGCCGCAACCACGATGTCGCTCAGATTCGTTTTTGCCCCGCGCTGTGGCGCGAGCGCCGCCAGGCTCCAGGCGGAGCGCTTGTCGTACATCAGGCCGCGCGTGCCGTCGATCGGATCGAGGATGCACTTGAAGGTCGTCGCCGCCACGGACGTGCCGCGCGGAAAGGTCACCGCTTCACCCTCGAGTCCCTCCATCACGAGTTCGACCGGCCAGCGCTTCGGCCAGTTTTTCCCGAACCAGGCCAGCACCGTGTGTTCGCTGACCTTGTCGATCGCATAAAGGGTGTCCGCCGCCGTCACGGCCGCCACCCGGGCCATCCGGCGCGACCCGCGTTGCTGCGCCGCCCGGACCGAGTGCTGGATCGCGTCCTGCAACCGGCACAGCAACCGGCGGGCGAGATCGAGGTTCGGACGCATCATTAAATCCAAATGGGTGAATGAGCTGACGGCGACCACCGGCCGCTTGCAACCGCGTTTATGACACAGCAGGTTTTCGCCATGCAAAAGTCCCCGACCTCCGCCCCGAAAACCGCCAAGCTGGAAGCCCCGCCCGCCCGCCTGCTTTCGCCCCGTCGCAAGACGACCCAGGCGACCACCCTGCACGAACTCGCGGTGGAGCAACTCGAACACTTCCACATCGACCCCAAGTCCCCCACCGGCCAGCCGCTGCTCGCGCTCGCCGAAAAACTCTACGCGGCTCATGGCGACGTGATGGATCTGTGGGAAGCGACCACGCGCGAACTCGGCCGCCTGCCGCGGCAGGACCGGCTCGCCCTCTTCAACGCGAAGAAGTTCCTCTCGTTCCAATTGGCGAAGCTGCTCGACACCTTGCAGAACCCGTCGCGCAAAACGCACCAGTCGCTGCGCTATTCGAACGCGACCATGCTCGCGAAGGGCCCGTACCCGATCTTCGACAACGTCACCGCCATCTTCTCGGCCACCCCGGTCATCACGCGCACCGCGACCTACCTGTATGCGTGCTCCGAGTGGATCGACGACGCGTTCCAGGGAAAGGAGTTCCTGCACGAGATCTACTCGCGCCTGATGAACCCGACCTCGATCTCGCTGGCCAACCACATCGTGGACATCGAGGCCGGTCCGATGTCCGGCGAATACATGGCCTGGAATTTCAACTCCGGCATGGGCGCGATCGACGCGGCCCTCTCGCACCTTATCGGCTACCAGGACGTGGTCCTCTCCTCGCGCAACATTTACGGCGGCGCGTACCAGCTGTTGCACGACTGGTTCGGCAAACGCTCGAATCTCGACGTGGGCGTGGTGTTCTTCGACGGCTTCGGCGCGGCCGATTTCGCCCGCGCGCTGGCCGGTGTGAAAAAACAATATGCGGACCGGCTCAAGGCGGGCCGGCGCATCTATGTCTACCTGGAAAGCCCGTGCAATCCGCACGGCGTGTTCCTCGACGTGCCGGGCATCTGCGCCGCGGCCCACGCGGCCGGCCTGACCGTCATCTGCGACTCGACGGTCGGCACGCCGTTCCTCGTCCGGCCGCTGCAACAGAAGGATCCCGCGGAGCGCCCCGACTACGTCATCCACAGCTACACGAAGGACCTCACCGGCCACGGCACGACCACCGCCGGCGTGGTCATCGGCCGCAACGAGGACATGTTCCTGCCGAAGGGCGACACGTCCCCGTCCGGCAAGAGCTGGCACGACACCCTTTTCTGGAACGTCTACTACATCAAGGGTGCGTTCCTCGATTCCGACAAGGCGTTCGAAGTCCTGACGGGCATGAAGACGCTGGAGCAGCGCATGCTCAAGAAGTGCATCAACACCCTGGTTTTCACGCGCTGGCTCGCGTCGAACCCGCTCGTCACCGTGAGCGGACCGGCAAATCCCGCCGATCCCAACCACGCGACGGCGGCGCGGCTGTCGTACCTCGGCCTGCCGGCGCCGCTGTTCACGATCAATTTCGAGGCGGCGAAGCTCTCGCGCGTCACGCTGGAGCGGTTCTTCGATTCCCTCGCGCCGATGTTCGGCCACATGGTGTCGCTGGGCCAGAGCAACACGCTCGTGCTGTGCCCCGCGCTGACCTCGCATTCCGAACTCGGCCCCGAGGCGCTGCGCGAGGCCGGGATCACCGCGACCACCATTCGCATCGCCGTCGGCGACGAATCCCCGCGCGAGCTCATCGGCGACTTCCTCGAGGCCGCCCGCTCGGGCATCGACGCGCAAATCCCGGGCTTCAGCCAAAAGTTCATGAACGCAGCCGGGATCGACCGCATGGCGGATGAGATCTACGTCGACGTGCACCAGCGGCACGCCGCGGCGCAACCGCGCTTCCTCGACTGCGTGAAATGAGACGCTTTCGTGAGAGCACTTCAATCACGTGGCTGTATTCCCGAGCGACAACCCCGCCCTGCGGGCAGCACGTTGAGATCCCCTCTCGAGAGGGGTGGCGCTTGCCGCGCCGAAGCCTTGGCGAAGGTGGGCGCAGCGTCGGGGTGTGTTCAGCGCATAACGGAGTAGCGCTAGAGTGTTTTAATTAAGGTGTAGCCGATCAAAACCGCGCCAATTACCGCTGTCGTCATTCTGAGCCCCGCGAAGAATCCAAGTGGATGTGCATTCCCTTGGATCCTTCGCCCGGCTCAGGATGACGGTCTCGGGAATAATCCGATTCTCTGAAATTTAAAACGGCTGCGGCTTTGCTGAAAATGCGCTAACAGGGTTTGCGCGGCTACACATTAACTCAAAACGCTCTACCGCAGACGCTCTCCCTCACTTCGCGCTCGCGCCGGCCGGAATCGTCACCCGGCCGCTCACGATCTCGCGGCTGTTGCGACTCAGCATGTGGATCACGTTTCGATCGACGGGATCCCAGCCGAAGGCCTGCCCGCGAGCCACGACCGGAAACGTGGCCACCCAGTTCAACACCGGACCGGCGTCAGGGAAATCGAGGACGTAGAGCTCCGTGTTGTCGTGCCCGGTGACATACAAAAATCCACCCGGCCCAAACGCGCCACCGGAGCAGCTGTAACCGTTGCCCGCGATGTGGGCGAGCAGGTCCGCCGGCAACGCCCAGCCCCGGAGCTGGCGCCACTCGTCGTCGAATTCCACGATGCGCGTCCACTCGGGGCCGCGACCGGGTTCGCCGCCCTTCTTGCCGTAATGGACAAAGCAGGCGATCCAGCGCCCGTTGCGCCGGTCGATCCACGTCAGGGAACCATCCGCCCGGCCGAAGCTGTGGCTGCCGACATGCTGCATCGTCGCGGTGTCCCATATTTCCACCGAGCTCAGCATCGGCACGCCGGGATAATTCGAATGCGCCCCATAGAGCCGGCCGGCGTGCACGATGCCCGCATTGACGTGGGTCAACGGACGGCCCTCGGGGCATTCCCAACCCGCCACGCGCTCCCCGGTGTCCTTGCGGTATTTCCCAATGGAAAAATTATTGATCGCGTAGAAAAATTCCGCGTCGGCCGCGACGCCCTGCCGCGCTTCCGCGGCCGGGAGCCGGCGCAACTCGGTGTAACTCCAGCCCGGCGTGGGCGGCAATTCCGGCGCCGGCTCGGCGGCGAAAAGTCCGGTCGTGAACAGGGCGAGGGTCAGGGCGAATCTTGTCTTCATAACGAAATGCTCAGCGCGAAAAAACGGTGCGGGCGGTGGCGGCGAGATTGCGCGCAGCGTCGCGCAACGCCTGGGGAAGCGGCGTGCCGGGCGGCGTGATGGCGTGCAGCGTGAGCTTCGGCCGCGCGAGCGCCGCCACCTGGCCGGCGAATACGTGGACGGTTTTGCCGAGTGCAAGCGCCCGCGCGGCGACGGCGCCCGGTCCCTTCCCTTCCAACGAACTTTCGTCGAAGCGACCTTCGCCGGTCACCACGATGTCGGCCGCAACCAGCTTCGTCTCCAAGTCCAGCCAGGCCGCAACCAAATCAAAGCCCGGCAGCAGTTTTGCGCCGGCCGCAGCCATGAGGCCGAACGCGATGCCCCCTGCAGCCCCGGTGCCCGGGATCTCCTTCGTGGCGGGCGGGCAACTACAATGTTGGCAAAGCAGGTCGGCCATCCGGCGACTTTCCGCTTCCAACCGGGCATGATCCTCCGCGCGCAGTCCCTTTTGCGGGCCATACACCGCGGCGGCCCCGCGGGGACCGAGCAGGGGGTTCGTCACATCGCACGCGATGAACACGGGCGGAAAATTTGCCGGCAGGCTTCCCGTCACCGCGGTGATTTCCGTCCAGCGCGCGGGAATCGGCGACGGCACCGGCGCGCCATGCGCGTCGGTGAACTTCAACCCGAGCGCCGCCAGCGCGCCCAAGCCAAGATCGTTGGTGGCGCTGCCGCCGACGCCCAGCAGGATGGCCACCGCGCCCGCTTCCGCGGCCGCGCGCATCAATTCACCCGTGCCGGCGGTCGTGGTCTGCCATGGGTCGCGCTCGTCCATCGCCAGCAGCGCGAGGCCGCTGATGGCTGCCATCTCGATGACCGCCACCGTCGCGTCCTCCGCCGGCGCGTCCGGCAACTGCATCAGCCCGCGCGCCTTCGCCGGGATGTCCGCCACGCGCACGAGGCCAAAACCGGCAGGCCGCTTTTCCCCGCGCGGGCCCGTGGCAAGCCACGTTGCCTCGCGCCCCCCAGCCGCACGGGTCAGGATGGTGGCAAAGCCCTCGCCGCCGTCCGCCAGCGGGGCGAGTTCGATTTCCCAATCGGCGCGCTGCTCGCGCAACACCGCCGCGACCGCCTCGCCGGCCTCCTGCGCGGTGAGGGCGTCCTTGAACTTGTCGAAAGCCAGCAGGACCCGCGTCATGATGGGGTGCCCCCTGGTTGTTTTTTTTCCTGGCCGATTTTCATAAGGACGAACTCAGAGCAGAAACAGGCTGAGCAAAAACACGGTCGCAATGCCGGTGAAGCCCGCGATGACGGAGGCGATCGTGACCAGACGGTAACCCTGCGCGATCGTCATGCCGGACATCTGCGTGATCACCCAGAAGTAGGCGTCGTTGACGTGGGAGACCACCATCGAACCGCAGGCGATGGCGGCGGTCGTCAGGGCCGGTCCGAATCCGGCATCCAGGCCCATCGCGGGCAGCAAGTGCGCCATCAAGGATGCCGTGGTGATCATCGCCATCGTGGAGGAACCGATGGCCGTCTTGAGACCCGCCGCCACGATGAACGGCAGCAGGATGGTGAACGGCCCGAGTTGCAGCCGGGCCAGGCCGTCACCGACAAAGGTGCTCATCGAAGTCTGGCGCAGCACCGCGCCCAATGCGCCGCCCGCCGCCACGATGAGCACAATGGTGCCGGCATCGCGCAAGCCCTCGCCGCACCAATCGCCGAAAGCGGCGCGGCCGTGCTTGCGCACCACCCACCACGTCAGCAGCACGCCGAGCACCAGCGCGGTCTCGGCATTGCCGACCAGGCCGAGCAACTGCCGGAACATGCCGCTGCCCAGCGGGCGGCCGGGCAGCGCGGCGAGGGAGTCGAGGGCGATCAGGAGGATCGGCAGGAAAATGGGCGCAAACGCCGCCCACGCCGCCGGCTGCCCGCCTGCCGCCGGCGGCTTCTCCGCCGGCAACGGGATGTCCGCCGCCAGCGGGCCCGGCGGCACGGGATCGAGCAGGATGCGTCGACCCATGAACTGGGCGTAGAGATAGGTCGTGGCGATGATCGGCACGCTCACCACGAGGCCGAGCAGGATCACGGTGCCGAGGTTGGCCCGCAACTGTCCGGCCACGGCCAGCGGGCCGGGCGTCGGCGGCACCAGGCAGTGCGTCGCGTAAAGGCCCATGCTCAAGGCCACCGCAAACGTGGCCAGCGACTGTCCGGTTTTTCGCGCGAGCGAGCGCGCCAGCGGCGCAAGAATCACGTAACCCGAGTCGCAAAACACCGGGATCGAGACCAGCGCGCCCGTGCAGGCCATCGCCAACACCGAGCGCCGCTCGCCGATCCACCGGACCAGGGTGCCCGCCATCACCATGGCGCAGCCGCTCTTTTCGAGGACCATGCCGATGATGCTGCCGCAGGCGATGACGATGCCGATGTGTCCGACCGTCTGCCCCACGCCGCCGGTCAGCGCCGTGACGGTCTGCCCGCTGTCGAGGCCGCCACCCAAGCCCATCGCATAAGCGGTGATGATCAGCGCGAGGAAGGGATGCAGCTTGAAACGGGTGGTGGCCACCACGATGAAGGCAATGCCCGCCAGCAGCGTCGCGACCAGGAACGGACCGGTCAGCAGGGTGGCGGGGAGCTTCAACTCGGTCATGGCGGGAGCGTCGGCCGCCGGGGCGGCCCGCGCCGACCCGAAGGCCAGCACGGGGACGCCCGGAAAATCCGGGGAACGGATGCCGCTGGCAAAGGAAAAAATCACGGGACCATGCCCGGGAACACGTAGGCCTGGATCAACACGAAGAGGCCGACAAGCGCCGCCAGGGTCAGGCTGTGCCAGAAAACTTTCCGGAGGATTTCCCCTTCACCGCCCTGCTGGCCGGTGGCAACGCCGGCGACGACGATGCTTTGGGCATCGATCATCTTGCCCATGACGCCGCCGCTGCTGTTGGCCGCGGCCGCCAGCACCGGCGAGATTCCGACCTGCTGCGCCGTGATCTGCTGCAGGTTGCCGAAGAGCACGTTCGAGGCGGTGTCGCTGCCCGTGAGCGCGACGCCGAGCCACCCCAGGAGCGGCGAGAAAAACGGAAAGAGCACGCCCGTGCTGGCGAAAGCCAGCCCGAGGGTTGAATCCAGGCCCGCGTAACGCGAGGCAAACGCCAGCGCCAACATCGTTGAAATGGTCAGCAACGACCAGCGCACGCGCCAAACCGTGCGCAGGTAGGTGCGGGCCAGGCCCGGCAGGCCCACGCCCAGCCACCAACCGGCCAGCAGGGCGGCCAGCAGCGGCGCGGTGCCGGTCGCGGAGAGCAGGTTCACGGTGTAGACGGCGGCCTCCGGTTTCAACTCGAGCGCCAGCGGCGGCGCCTTGAGCACGGCGTTGTGCAGGTAGGGCACCGCAAATTTCATTTCCCACACGCTGTTCAGCCAGGATTTGGTCAGCGGCAGCGCCCACACGAAGACGACCGCGGTCAGGATCAGCCAGGGTGACCAGGCTCGGAAAAGAACGCGGCCTGACAACTCGGTTTGCGCCGGCATCGCTCCGGTCGTTTCCTCGGGAAACCGCCAGACGGTTTTGGGCTGCCAGAAACGCAACACGAGCAGCACCGCGCCGATCGAAGCCAGCGCGCTCGCCGTGTCGACCAGCCAGGGGCCGTGAAAATTGCTCACCAGAAACTGCACGAGCGCAAAGCTGGCGCCGGCCGCGAGACAAGCCGGCCAGATCTGCCACATCGCGCGCCAGCCGACCATGGCGGCGATCAGCCAGAACGGGATGATCAAGCTGAAGAACGGCAGCTGGCGGCCGGTCATCGCGCTGAGCTCCTGCAACGGCAGGCCCGTCACCTGGGCGAGCGAGATGATCGGAATGCCGAGCGAACCAAACGCGACCGGCGCGGTGTTGCCAATGAGGGCGAGGGTCGCCGCCAGCAGCGGGCGGAACCCGATCCCGATCAGCATGGCGGCGGAAATCGCCACCGGCGCGCCGAAGCCCGCGGCGCCCTCGATGAACGCGCCGAAACTGAATGCGATCAACAGCGCCTGGATGCGGCGATCGGCGGACAGGTTCGCGATGGACTGTTTGACGACCTCGAACTGGCCCGTCTTGACCGAGATGTCGTAGAGGAAAACCACATTGAGCACGATCCAGCCGATCGGCAGCAATCCATAGCAGGCGCCATAGAGCGCCGCGGCCGCGGCGAGCTGCGGGGGCATGTGATAAACAAAAATGGCGGAAAGCAGGACCACCCCGAGACCGGCCAGCGCCGCCCAATGGGCGCGGACATGGAACAACGCCAACAGCGCGAGGAGGGCCACCACCGGCAGGGCGGCCACCAGGGACGAGGCAGTCAGGTTGTTGAACAGCGGGGTGTAATTTTGGGTCCAGGTCATAGCGGGAACGCGAAGGGCGGCGGGCGTTAGATTCGTTGCAACTGCGGCCGGCCGCTTTCAACCGCGAACGACACGCGGGTGTTGAGCGGGGCGCCGGGGCGGCTGATATAAGGAACCGTCCGGTAATCCGCGCGCATCGACTGTCGGGTGATTTCGCAGCGCACGTAGCCGCGCTCGCTGTTGTGGTATTTCACCCACGGATTTTCGGCGAGCAGCGTGTCGAGATAGTCCGGCCGGTTCACGCCGTCGCCGCTGGAGGAAATCGAGGTGCCGACAAATTCCACGGCCACGTTTGGCGCGTCCGGGCGGTCGAAATCCGGCGCGAGTTCATTGGCCCAGTTCTGATGGATGTCACCCGTGATGACGACGGGATTGGTGATGCGCCGGTCCCGGAGCTCCCGCAGGACCCGCCGGCGCTCGAATTCATAACCGGTCCATTTGTCCATCGCGTACAATTCGCCCGGACCCGGCTGGCGATCGCCGCGCGCCATCATCACCTGCTGCGCGAGAATGTTCCAGGATGCGCCCGAGCGTTCCAAGCCGTCGAACAGCCACCCGTGCTGCTTCGCTCCCAGCATCGTGCCGGCCGGATCGAGCAGGGCCGGGCCGGGTGGCTTCATGCCATCGCCCAGCGGCTGGTCCGTGCGGTACTGGCGCGTATCCAGCACGTGGAACGAGGCGAGCGAACCGAATTCGAGCCGGCGGTAGAGCAACATGTCCGCGCCCGACGGCAGCGCGCTGCGGCGGAGCGGCATGTGCTCGTAATAAGCCTGATACCCGGCGGCGCGGCGGCGCAGGAAAGTGGCCGGGTCCATCTTCCCGGGAAACTCGGGCGTCACGCCGGCGTAGTTGTTGCTCACCTCGTGGTCGTCCCACGTGACGATCCACGGCGCCATCGCATGCGCCGCCTGCAATGCGGGGTCGGTCTTGTAGAACGCGTAGCGGTTGCGGTAATCGTCGAGCGTGAAGCACTCCGGCGTGCCGTGCGGGCGAACGGCCTGCTTGTCGTCGCCTTTCTCGTAGATGTAGTCGCCGAGGTGGACGACCAGGTCGAGGTCCTCGCGCACCATGTGCTCGTAGGCCGTGTAATGGCCCATCTCGTACTTCTGGCACGAGGCGAAGGCGAACCGCAGCCGCTCCGCGGCGGCGCCGGCCGGCGGCATCGTGCGGGTGCGCCCACGCGGGCTGACGTCGCCGCCGCATTTGAACCGATACCAATACCAGCGATCGGGACGCAGGCCGGTGACCTCGACATGCACGGAGTGCGCCCACTCGGGACTGGCAATGGCCGTGCCCTCCCGCACGACGCGCGTCATCGCCTCGTCCTCCGCCACCTGCCAGCGCACCTCGACCGGTTGCGCCGGCATGCCGCCGCCGGGCTCGCGCGGCCGCGGCGCGAGCCGCGTCCACAGCACCATCCCGTCCGGCGCGGGGTCGCCGGAAGCGATGCCCAGCGCGAAGGGGTAGCCGGGCAGCGACGGGGCCCCCGTCACCGCCCCGCGCAGCCGCGGGGCCAGCAGCGCGGCCAGCGCGAACGAGGCGCTGCCGGTCAGGAACGACCGGCGGCTGACCGTCAGCTCACCCGGGAGCGGAAAAAGCGGCGGAGGCACGCGACGGTCCGCTCAGAGGTTGAAGTTGATGCCGATGTTGGCGTTCCAGGAATAGATTTCCAGGCTGCTCCGGCGGGCGGGGATGGCCTGATACTCACGGAGCGGCTCCTCGTTGATGTTGAGGAACTCGACGAAGAAACGCATGCGGTGGTTGAGGCGGTAGCTGACCTTGGCATCGATGACCTTGCGTCCGTCGAGGTAACCGTCCTGGTCGGGAATGTCGCCCACGGAAGCGAGCGAGGCGCTGTTCATCGAGTAGGCGATGCGCGCCTCGATGCCATATTTTTCATACATGAGCGCAAGGTTGCCGACGCGGTCGGACTGCTTGAAGAAAGGCACGTGGCCCGCGCGGCCGGGGATCGTGGCGGAGGAGTCGATCAGCGTGTAATTGAAGTTCACGCCGAAGCCGTCGAAGGGCGAAGGCAGCGAGCTGAAGAACTGCTGGTAGTTTAACTCGAGGCCGCTGATGCTGCCGCGGTCGGCGTTTTCAGGGCTGGTGACATTCAGCGTCGAGTAGGTGCGGCCCTCGTAAACGGTGTTCGTCAGGGTGTAGGCTTTCCGATAAACCGGGTTGTCGATGCGCTTGTGAAAAACGGCCACCGAGGCGACGCCGGCGTTCTTGAAATAATACTCGGCCGACAGGTCGAAGTTCATCGACTCGTAGGGCTTCAGGTCGGGGTTGCCCTTGGAGAGGCTGCCCTGGAAGTTGCCGCCGCCAAGATCGATGTCGTCGATGGCGTTGCGGGGCGCGAGGTCGGTGTAGTTGGTGCGACCGTAGGTGTTCGTCCAGGCGGCGCGCAGGACGAGGCGGTCGCTCGGCCGGATGGTGTAATGCAGGCCAGGCAGGACCTCGGTGTACGCGTGGTCCTGCACGAGCTTCGACCAGGCGCCGTTGCGCAGCTGGTTGCCGGAGAATTCCGACTCGGTGCGCTCGACGCGCACGCCGCCGAGGAGATTGGACTTGGGCGTGAGCTCGACGTTCGCCATCGCGTAGCCGGCGAGAATCTCCTCGGTGCCGGTGAAGTCGCCGACGGTGGAGTCGTTGAGCGTGGTGGTCGGGTCGAAGGTGAAGCGGCCCGGGTTGGCGGAGAAGTAAGCCTGCAGCGCCGCCAGGTTCAGCGTGGGGCCGAAGCGGTAGCGGCCGTCCATGTAACCCTCGGGCTCGGGGCCGGCCAGGCCGGTCGTGCCAAGGGTGAAGAGGTTGGCGGCGCCGGTGGTGAGGTTGTAGTTCGTGTTGTTGCGATCCTGCGTTTTGTCGCTGTTGAGCCACTTGGCGCCGACCTTCACGAAGCCGGGCTTGCCGCCGAACTGCATGTCGCGCTTGAGGTCGGCCTGGAAGGACGTGACGTCCTCCTGTTCGGCGTCGGTGCGGTAGCGCACGCGGCGGAAAGGATACGAGGCGGGATCGTAGAACGCGGCGTTGGGCGTGATGATCGGGAGGTCGCCGGAGAGGTCGTAGGAATTCGGGAAGGCCCCGGCAGCGGAACGGAATTCCCAGTCCACGCGGCGCGGCGTGCGGCGTTCGCCCGTGCTCACGCCGGCCTGCCAGCTCAGGGTATAGTCGCCGGCGAGGGTGTGTTTGCCGCCGAGGGAAGCGGCGTCGATGATGCCGTGCTGCTTGTAGTCGCGGAATTCCTTGGTCGAGCGACCCTGGCTGTTGGTGCCCGTGGTGGCGGTCTGGTTCGTGAGCGTGCCGAGGCGGAAGTTATATCCGGTCTTCTGGCGGCCTTCCTCGTCGGTGAACTCGTTGTGGTTCAGGCGCAGGTAGAGCTCGTGACCGGGCTTCGGACGGAACTCGAGGCCGGCGTTGATGCCGAGACGCTCGCGCTCGACATGGTAGTCAAACGACTCCTGCGTGTCGGGCGCAAAGTTGCCGTTGACGGAGACCCAGTTCAGGTTGTCGGAGGTCTGGGAGGCGAATTCCTTGAACGAGTAGCTGACGCCGCCCACGACGCCCCAGCGCTTGGCCTCATCGAGCACGCGGCCGTAGCTCACGCTGCCGGCCTGCCAGCCCCAGCGGCCGCTGAAGGCGTTGTAGCCCTTGCTGAGCGAACCGAGGAGAAAACCTTCCGCGCGGTCGAACGGGCTTTGCGTGACGATGTTCACCGAGCCGCCGATGGCGTTGCCGTCGAGATCGGGCGTGACCGCCTTCACCACTTCCAGGCGGGAAATCAGGTCGGCCGGGACGGAATCCATGGCCAAACCGCGGCGGCCCTGCTCCGCGGGCGAGCCGATCGACTGACCGTTGAGCGTCACGTTGTTCAGCGCCGCGTCCATGCCGCGCACCACGACGAAGCGGCCCTCCCCCTGGTCGATTTCAAGCGAGACGCCCGGCACGCGGCGCAGGGCCTCGGCGGCGTTGCCATCGGGAAACTTGCCCACGGCGTCGGCGGAAACGGCCTCCATGATGTTGGCCGCCGAGCGCTTTTGCTGAAGCGCGCGGGCCTGGCCCTCGCGCGTGCCCTCGACCACGAACTTGTCGAGGGCGATGATCTCGGACTTCAGCGCGATCTCCAGCGGCGCGGTGCCACTCTCGGCGACCACCACGGTCTCGGTGGCGGGCAGGAAACCCATGGAAGCCACCGACAGCGTGTAGGTGCCGGCCGGAAGATTGCTCAGGGAAAAATCGCCGCCCGCGGTCGTGCTGGTGGAGCGGTCGAGCTCGCGCACCGTGATGGTCGCGCCCAGCAGATAGGAATTCGTGTTCGAATCGCGCACGCGACCCGTGATGGTCGCGGCCGACGCCAAGGAATTGAGCAGAGCAAAGCCAAGCAGACTCGCGGCTAACCGACGTCCGAAAACGCACATGGTGAGGTGGGGTTGGGGTTTGGGGTAAACTGACCGCTGTAACCTGAACGGAAATATTCTTCCCAAGTCAATGGATTTAGCGAGCGCTGTCCCACGCCAGAATATTGCACTAATACATTGGTGATTAGCGGCATGATTATAGCACCAAGATCCGCACCGATCGGCCGCTCGCTCTTAACACTAAATAGATCGGTTACATTTCGACGGCAACGCCAGCATCGTTGGGCAACGATTCTCCAGACCATTCAGGCTAAACAGCCAGCAGCGACACCGAGGTCGTGGCGTCGATTTCCGCCGTGGAGAGATCCACCTGACCCAGGACTTGGCCGGCGAAGAGCACGACAAAATGGTCGGCCGCCGGGGTTGGTTTCAATTCGACCGACATGCCTGCGAGCGGACGGCCGACATGGACCAGGCGCCGCTGGAAGGTAAAGATGCCCTTCTCCGAAACGAGCCGCACGTTCGCTTCAGGTGGATAAACCGGCTCCGGGAGAACGTCGGGCATCGCCCGTGAACTCGGGCGATAGAGCGACAGCGGGCTCCGCTGCTGCATCGCCTCATGCGAGCCGCCGAAATTGTGTCGCTCCCGGATTTCCTCGAGCCGGGTCGCCGCCTGTTTCGCCGTCAGCGTTCGTTCCTGATAAAGTGCGGCCAGCAAATCCGCCTTGGGCAATCGCGCCTGGAGCGCGGAGCGCTGGTACGACGGGAGCGCGGCCAGCCGCGCGGCCAACTGCCCGTCGTCCGGGTTGATTGCTTCCGGCACAAAATCGACCGCCACGCCGAGCCGCATCAGCCACACCGTCAGCGCGGAGTAGGTGCGCTCGCCGGTGAGGGCCAGGCGCCAGGGGAGACCTTCGCGGCGAAAAAGCTGTTCGAGAAATCCCCGCAGACCTTCGTCGTGGCGGATGGCCGGCACGAGGGTGGCGGCCACCATGAAATGCGTTGTATCGTCCCCGACCAGCACCGGCACGGCGGCGGTTGCGCCGGCCAGCTTGATTTCGCGGCCCACGCGCAGCGTCCAGCGATAATTCGGTTCGAAGCGCAGCGCGTCGGATTGGTTGCCGATGGCGGCGGCCCGGGCGAGCGCCTGCTCGCGACTGCGGCGCAAGAGGAGGTCGATCGTGCTGGGCGCAGGCAGCGGCGTGACTCCCTGCTGCTTCAACTCAGCGCCGATGCGCGCCGCGCTCCAGTCGGGATGCTCGCGCCGCAAGCCGAGCACCAGGTCCGCGACCGGTTCGGGCGTCTTGCGCGGACTGCTTTTCGGGCGGCGGCTTTGCTCCACCAACCCCGCCTCACCCTCGAGGCGAAACCGGTTGAGCCACTTGTAACCGGTCTTCCGGCTCACCCCGAAGCGGGCGCAAATCGCATTGAAGGGCTGCTCGCCCTTCTCGGCCAGTTCAATGAATTCGCGCCACACGCCCCACCCCATCAGGCATGAATCCAACGATTTCAACCCCGGAATCGAAAACGCGATGCGCGGATGGATTCGCACGGGCGGACGAAATCCCGCCCGAAATATCGCCGACCGACCGGCTTATGGCCGCCTGCCCGTCATCCGGCCGCGGGCCGTGCGGCTGGATTATTTTTTAGGAAACGGCGCCGCCGTCTCGCGCTTGAGCTCGCGCGTCATGAGGGCATGGAGCGCGTCCGCGGGTTTCTTCTGCTCATAGAGGATCGCGTGCACCTCGGCCAGGATCGGCGCGCTGATGCCGCGTTCGCGGCACAGTCCGTGCAGCGCCTCGGTCGAGCGGTGGCCCTCGACGACGGTCTTGCGGCCGGCGAGCAGTTCGTCGACGGACTTGCCGGCCCCGATGAGTTCGCCGAACTCGCGGTTGCGGCTCCACGCGCCGTGGCTGGTCGCCACCAGGTCGCCGAAGCCGCTGAGTCCGTAAAATGTATCCGGTTTCGCGCCGAGCGCGGCGCCGACGCGCACCATTTCATTCACCGCGCGGGTGAGCAGCGCGGCCTTGGCGTTGTCGCCGAGTTTCTGGCCGTCGCACAAACCGGCCGCGATCGCATAGATGTTTTTCAGGCTGCCGCCGTACTCCGCCCCGGCGAGGTCGTCGCTCGTGTAGATGCGCAGGGTCGCGCCGCTCATGGCGGCCTGCACCTTGGGGACAAATTCGTCGGCCCGCTGCGCCGCCATGACCATCGCCGCCGGCAGCCCGCGCGCCACCTCGCCGGCGTTGGTCGGGCCGGTCAGCGTGCCGCAATTGAGTCCTGGCAGGACCTGCGCCATCACCTCGCTGGGGCGGAGATGCGTGCCGATCTCGAGGCCCTTGACCAGGCTGAGGAAAAGCTGGAGCCGCGACGTGTCGTGCAACACGCCGCGCATCTGTTCGCACCAGATCCGCAGCGACTGGGACGGGCAGGCAATCAGCGCCACGTCCGCCTCGAGCAGGGCGGCGGGCAGGTCCGCGTTCACGAGCAGGCTGCCGGGGAATTTTATGCCCGGCAGGTAGTCCTGGTTTTCCCGCGCTGCCGCCAGTTGGGCGGCGTGTTCCGGGCGGCGCGGCACCAGGGTGGTGTGCTGGCCGCGGCGCGCGAGGTGCACGGCCATCGCGGTGCCCCATGCGCCCGCACCGATGACTGTGAAATTAAGGGGGCGCGGGTCGGGCATGCGGGAACCGTCAGGTTTTCAGGAAGCCGGGAATTTTTTCGCCGGCGAGCATAGCATCGAAATTTTCCCGCGCGTTGACCAGCTCGAAGCGGCTGCCGGACACCAGGACCTCGGCCGCCATGGCCCGCGTGTTGTAGCGGCTCGCCATCGTGTAGCCGTAGGCGCCCGCGCTCATGAAGGCGACGAACTCGCCCTCGCCGACCGTCTGCACCAGGCGGTCCTTCGCGAAGCAATCGCCGGACTCGCAAATCGGGCCGACGAGGTCGGCCTTGATCGCGGGCCGCGCCGTGTCGCGCACGAGCGGCACCAATTCGTGGTAGGCCTCATACATGGCCGGGCGCACGAGATCGTTCATCGCCGCGTCGAGCACGATGAAATTCTTGCCGGACCCACGCTTCAAATATTCGACGCGGGTGAGCAGCACGCCGGCATTGCCGACGAGGAAGCGGCCGGGCTCGAGCAGGATCTTCAACCCGAGCGGCGCGAGGAGCGGCTTGAGGGCCGCGCCATACGCCTCGGGCGTCAGCGGGCGCTCGCCCTCGGGCTTGGCGCTCCACCAGGCGGCGTCGCCGCTGGCGAGGGCGTCCTGGTAGACGATGCCGATGCCACCGCCGACGCTGAAATAAGTGATGCCATAAGTCTTCTTCAGTTCCTCGACGAACGGCACGACTTTCTTCACGGCCTCCACGAACGGCTCGGCCGTGGTCAATTGCGAGCCGATGTGCATCTGCACGCCCTTGATCTCGAGATGCGGGAACTTGGCCGCCGCCTCGTAGGCCGCCGCGGCGACCTTCAGAGGAATGCCGAACTTGTTCTCGCTCTTGCCGGTGGTGATCTTGGCGTGGGTCTTGGCGTCGACGTCCGGGTTGACGCGGATCGCGATCGGCGCCTTGCGGCCGAGCTGGCCGGCGACGTGGTTGATGCGCGCGAGCTCGGGCTCGCTTTCCACGTGGAAGCCGAACACGCCCGTCTCGAGCGCGAGGCGGATCTCCGCCTCGGTCTTGCCCACGCCCGCAAACACGCTGCGCGCCGGGCTGCCGCCGGCGGCCACCACGCGCTTGAGCTCGCCGCCGCTGACCAGGTCGAAGGCCGCGCCGAGGTTTGAGAACAGGCGCAGCACCGCGAGGTTGGAGTTGGCCTTCATCGCGTAGCAAATCTGCACGTCGAGGCCGAACAGGCTCGCCGTCAGCCGGCGGTAGTTGTCCTCAATGGTCCGGGCGCTGTAAACGTAGGTCGGCGTGCCATGCAGCTGGGCGACGGCCGTGAGGTCGACGGACTCGCAGTGCAGTTTCTGGCCGGTGTAATGGAAGTGGTGCATCGAGGTAAAGTGAGCGTGAAAGGTGTCCAGATAGCCAGTTTCCCCTTGAGGTGAAGCGCTATTTTCCGGTGGATGAACGTCCGATGTCGTACACCCTCCGCCGCCTGCTGAACCACCTGCCGATTGCCCTCGGCATGCGGAGCGACAAACGCCTGCGGACGGCCCGGGTGAAGCACGCGCAGTTTGCCTGCTACCTGGAGGAAACCGGGTTCCGGACGCACAACGTGGATCGTTACGAGCGCGGCCTCCGACGCCGCCGGGCGGCCAAGTTCCTGTTCCTGGGCGCCGGGGTATTTGCCATCGGCTGGATCGTGTTGGAAAGCGCGCGGGCCGTGATGCTGTTTTGAAGGAGTGGGACCGCCCCGACGGCGCCCTGGCTGTTTTGGTTTTCAAGAGGCCCGACTCTTACGGGCTGCCCCCGACAGACTCGCTCGAAAGTAGCAGCGGTCGTCAGACCGCTGGCGCCAGCGGTCTGACGACCGCTGCTACTTTCAATGCCCGCCAAACGGTGACCTGTCTTTCAAAAAAGGTTCGAGCCCGAGCCCTTTCGGGAAAACCGCTGTGCGCCGTCGTCCGATTCGGGAGGTGATCGCTGCCCTCCGCCGACTCCATCCGGGATTGACCGGCCGGGCGGCGCCGTGGCTTAGTGCCGGTCCGTGCAACCTGATGCCGAGCTTTATCCGTGGATCTCCGTCGCCACCATCGCGTGGGGCTTGCTCGATTGTTTTTTCGGGTACCGGGTGTTCAAGGTCACGCTCGCGCTGTTGGGCGGCCTTCTCGGCGCCGGATTCTGTCACGCGGCGGGCCAAGCCCTCGGATTTGGGCCCATGGGCCTGACCATCGCGCTGATCAGCGGTGGTATCCTCGGGGCGCTCCTCGCATTCCTGCTTTATATCGCGGCGGTCTTTGTCGCCGGGTTCGGTTTCGGCACCACGTTGGGCGTCCTGCTGCTGTCCCATTTCCACCCCATGGTCGCGCTGCTGACCGGTTGCGTCCTCGGCGTGATCGGCGGCTTTCTTGCGGTCAAGGTCCAGCGAGTCCTCATCGTCCTTTCCACGGCGTTGCTCGGGGCGTTCCGCGCCTTGCTGGCGCTGGCCTATTTCACCAGCCAGATCGACTGGCTCTACTATTTCCGCCAGCCCGCGCAACTGCCGGCGCTGATCGACAACAATGCCTGGATGCTTCCCGCCATCCTCGGGCTGGCCGTGGTCGGCGTCATCGCCCAGCTGGAAATCGGCGGCGGCGGCGGGAAAAAGAAATCCAAGGGCAAGGACGAGTAAACTTGCCGCCCCAAGGCGCCGACGCACTATACGGGACCGATGAAGCCCTTCCCCGCCCCGCTTACTTTTCTCCTGGTCCTCGCTGCGTTCCTCGCCGGTTGCGGCAGCCCGAATACGACGACGGTGGGATTGAAGGTCGAGCTGGCCGGGGTCGCCCGCCAGGCCGATGGCCACGCGCTGGTAACCTGGCGCGTCGTCAATCCCAACATCGTCCCCTATCTCCTCGCGCGCGTCAGCCACCGCATCTACCTGGACGGCACGCTCGTCGGCTCGGTCGATGACCGCGAGGCCCTCGCGATCCCGTCCCAAACGAACCAGGAGCGCACCACCGCCCTGGTATCCGCGGGGCCGGCCGCAGAGCGCGCGCTCGCGGCGGCCGCGACGGCGGGCTCGGCCGCTTATCGTGTCGAGTCGAACGTTCTTGTCCGCCTCTACGGCGACACCACCGAAAAGGGCGAATTGCGCGGCGCCGGCACGGTGCCGGTCAAATAACGGCTGGGGGAAACGGTCCGCCGCTCAGGCGGACCCAGGCAGTTGAGGTGGAGCGCACGGACCAGGATTTCTCTGCGTTCTTTTGGAGGGCCCAGCTCCGGCTGGGCCGGCGCGCGCCCGCGAGATCACGTTCGCGGCCCAGCCGGAGCTGGGCCCTCCACCGGAACGGCGAGCCTCGGCCTTGGCGGCCTTGGGGTAAAAGCCCTGGGCGCTTGGTATCAGGCGGCGAGCCGGACCGCGGAGGCCTTGGTGGACCGGGCGTCAGCCGCCATCGGCAGGCGGAACAGGCGGGCCTGGCTCAAGGGGCGGGGTGCGCGGCTGTATTGATCGATCGTCCAGGCCACGAGGCCTGTGGTGAAGACGATGGCGGTGAAGTCGGCGGCGTCAAAGTGACGACCGCTCGCGAGCGACGCGGCACCCAGGAGGGTTGCGGTGAGGACGGAGATCAGAGCGGTTTTCATCGGAGGGCTGATTGTTGCCACGAGAACACGCCCCGCCAGCCGAAGTTGCATCTCCTAGCCGAACGGCCCGCCCAAAGGAAAAGGCGCGGGGGGCCGCGCCTTAAAACTGCCGCTCATTTGCGGGCGAATCAGCCCGCGCCGCCGGCGGCCGCGTTCGAAACCGGCTTGAACTTCGCCTTGAAGAGCGCGGCCATGTAGTCGCGGTTCATGCGGGCGATGAAGTCATGGCTGATCAGCTTCGGGCAGACCGCGCTGCATTCATACTGGTTGGTGCAGTTGCCAAAACCGGCCTCGTCCATCGTCTGCACCATCGCGAGCACGCGCTTGTTCCGCTCGGGCTGGCCCTGCGGCATCAAACCGAGATGGGAAACCTTGGCCGCGACGAACAACATCGCCGACGCGTTCTTGCACGCCGCCACGCAGGCGCCGCAACCGATGCAGGTGGCCGCGTCCATCGCGAGGTCCGCGTCCTCCTTCGGCACCGGGATCGAATTCGCATCCGGCGCCGCGCCGGTGCGGACGGACACATAGCCGCCGGCCTGCTGGATCTTGTCGAAGGCCGCGCGGTCGGTGATGAGGTCCTTGACGAGCGGAAACGCCTTCGCGCGGAAGGGCTCGACCACGATCGTGTCGCCTTCCTGGAAACTGCGCATGTAGAGCTGGCAGGTCGCGATCCCCTTGCCCGGGCCGTGCGGCTTGCCGTTGATGGTGCAGGAACACGTGCCGCAGATGCCCTCGCGACAATCGTGGGCGAACGCGATCGGCTCCTCGTTCTTCAACGTGAGCTCGTCGTTCACGACGTCGAGCAACTCGAGGAACGACATGTCGGGGCTCACGTCCTTCGCCGGGTAATCGACGAATTTGCCCGGCGCGGACGGGCTGGCCTGGCGCCAGACGCGGAGGGTGACGGAGAAAAGTTTCTTGGAAGTGGGAGCGACCATGGCGGAAGGAATTACGATTTCAGATTTACGATTGACGAGCTCCGGGAGGTCTTGATGGCTGAAACGAAAATCGCGAGCAGCTCGTCGCCTTCCTGAAGCAGTTTTTCCAGCCGGCGCAATGGAACGGTCCCAGCCTCCGCCAAGAGCTCCATCCCCAAAAGCGACTCGTCACACTCCTCTTCAACGATTTTCAGTTTGTTCACGAAATCGGCGGAAGACTTTGCCCGACATGCCGCACGATAGTTGGCGCCAACCGAAGTGCCGGCGCGCAAAAGCTGCCCGCCGAGAATACGGCCGGTCTGGGTGGCGGGAAGCGATTCAACAACAGCAATCACACGCAAGGCGTAGGCTTTGGTTCGTTTGAGCAGCTCATATTTGTTCATTTTTCATGGGCGGCCCGGGAAATCGTAATTCGTAAATCGTCCTTCGTAAATCAGCGCGGTTACTTGTAACTGCGCACGCTCATCTTGGTGAACTCGTAGTTGAGCGGCTCGGTGTTGCGCAGCGGGGTCTTGCCCTCGCCCTGGTATTCCCAGGCGGCGACATGCGCAAATTTCTCGTCGTCGCGCTTGCACTCGCCGTCCGGCCACTGGTGTTCCTCGCGGAAATGGCCGCCGCAGCTTTCCTCGCGCGTGAGCGCGTCGCGGCACAGGAGTTCGCCGAGTTCGATGAAGTCGGCCACGCGGCCGGCCTGCTCGAGCGACTGGTTGAGCGTGTCGGCGGAGCCGGGCACCTTGACGGTGGCCTGGAACTCCTCGCGCAGGGCGGGGATTTTCTGCAGCGCCTGCTCGAGGCCTTCCTTGGTGCGCGCCATGCCGCAGTGCTCCCACATGATCTTGCCGAGGCGCTTGTGGAAATGGCTCACCGGCTGGCTGCCTTGGTTCGCGAGGAAACGCTTCGTCATGCCCGTGACATTCTCCTCCGCCTGCTTGAATTCGGCGCGATCGATCGCAGGACGCGAACCCGGCTTCTGGCCGGCGAGATAGTCGCCGATCGTGTACGGGATGACAAAGTAGCCGTCGGCCAGGCCCTGCATGAGCGCGGAAGCGCCGAGGCGGTTGGCGCCGTGGTCGGAGAAGTTTGCCTCGCCGAGCACGAACAAGCCCGGGAGGTTGGACATCAGGTTATAGTCCACCCACAGCCCGCCCATCGTGTAGTGCACGGCCGGGAAGATGCGCATCGGCGCCTGGTAGGCGCTCTCCGCGGTGATCTCGTGGTAGATGTCGAAGAGGTTGCCGTAGCGCTCGCGCACGCCGGCCTCGCCGAGGCGCTTGATCGCGTCGGAGAAATCGAGGTACACGCCGAGGCCGGACTCGCCGACGCCGCGGCCTTCATCGCACATGCGCTTGGCGGCGCGGGAGGCGACGTCGCGCGGGCAAAGGTTGCCGAAGCTCGGGTAGATGCGCTCGAGGTAGTAGTCGCGGTCGCCCTCGGCGATCTCGGCCGGCTTCTTGAGGCGGTCCTCCTGGCGCTTCGGCACCCAGATGCGGCCGTCGTTGCGCAGCGACTCGGACATCAGCGTGAGCTTCGATTGATAATCGCCGCTCACCGGGATGCAGGTCGGGTGAATCTGCGTGTAGCACGGATTCGCGAGGCAGGCGCCGCGCTTGTAGGCGCGCCAGATCGCGGTGGCGTTGGAGCCGCGCGCGTAGGTGGAAAGGTTGAAGACGTTGCCGTAGCCGCCCGTGGCGAGCACGACGGCGTCCGCGCTGTGGCGCGTGATCGCGCCCGTGACGAGGTCGCGGACGATGATGCCCTTCGCGTGGCCGTCGACGACCACGAGGTCCAGCATTTCGGAATTGGTGTGCAGCTCGATCCCGCCGGCGCCGACCATGCGGGAGAGCGCGCTGTAGGCGCCGAGGAGCAGTTGCTGGCCCGTCTGGCCGCGGGCGTAGAACGTGCGGGAAACCTGGGCGCCGCCGAAGGACCGGTTGGCCAGCAGGCCGCCGTATTCGCGCGCGAACGGCACGCCCTGCGCGGCGCACTGGTCGATGATGTTGACGGACACCTCGGCCAGGCGGTGGACGTTCGCCTCGCGGGCGCGATAGTCGCCGCCCTTCAGCGTGTCGTAGAACAGCCGGTGGACCGAGTCGCCGTCGTTCTGGTAATTCTTCGCGGCGTTGATGCCGCCCTGCGCGGCGATCGAGTGCGCGCGGCGCGGGCTGTCATGGAACACGAAGCTCTTCACGCGGTAGCCGAGCTCGGCGAGCGTGGCGGCGCAGGAGGAACCGGCGAGGCCGGCGCCAACGACGATGACCTCGTATTTCCGCTTGTTGGCCGGGTTGACGAGCTTGATCTCCGTCTTGTGCTTGCGCCACTTGTCGGCGAGCGGACCGGAGGGAACCTTGGATTCGAGTTTGGCCATGGCGGGGAATCAGGCTTGGGCGTGGACGTAGCCGCCGAGCACGGCGAGCGGGATGGCCGCGTTGAGGAGGAAGTACAGCCAGCAGTAGATCGTGGCAAAACGCTCGAGCAGGCGCGTCCATTTCTCGTTCTTGAGGCCGATCGTCTGGACCGCGCTCACGATGCCGTGACTCAGGTGATAGGCCAGGATGCCGACCGCCACGATATAGAAGACCGAAACGCCGACGTTGGTGAAGCCCTCCACCATCATCGTGTGCACGTCGCGCACCATCACGCCGCCGGTGAGTTCGAACGTGGGGGCGCTCCACTCGGGGTGACCGGCGCGCAAGGTGTAGTGCGCGAGATGAAACGGAATGAACGCCAGCACCACCAGGCCCGTGCGCGCCATGACGCGGGAAGCCAGCGTGGCGCGGTTCGTGTGCAAGGTCCCGTAGGCCTGCGGCCGGGCGGCGCGGTTTTCCAAGGTCAACTGGATGGCCAGCCACACGTGGATGACGAGGCACAGGAGGAGAAACGCCCGGATGAGCCAGAGGGCCGCCCCCAGCGATTCCAGCATGTGGGCGTAGGCGTTGATTTTGGCCGGCGGCAGGAAAATCTGCAGGTTGCCGATCAGATGGCCGGTCACGAACCCGAACAGCACCAGCCCGGTGAAAGCCATCAGGAATTTTCTTCCGATGGACGAATGAAAGAGTGAACCGAGAAGACTCATCGCGGAAAAGGCTGGGATGAAGGGGGGTGTGCGACGCCCAAGTGGTTTTCAGATAAACCCACGTAAACAAACAAGTAAAGGTCGCGCCGGCACCGCCCCGGGATAATTAGGGTGCCTAAATCGCCTGAGAAGCCCGGCCGGGCTAGGGTCCGCGGACGCCCAGCTTGGGCTGGTTGCGCGTCCGGGCCTGTTCCAGCAGCAGCCGTTCGGCCGGCAGCAGCCGCTCCGCGGCCGCCCGGTTCAACATCTGTTCGCTGGCCGCGGCCTTCCCCGCGTCCGCCAGGATCACGCCAGAGGCCAGCGCGTAACGGGGCTCGGAAAAAACGGCCGGCGGCAAGGGCGCCAGCGCCGCAAGGGCGTCGTCCGGCCGCTGGGCACGCCAGAGCGCCAGCGCATGGGCGACGGCGGCCCCGGCATTCCCGGGCTGGGCCCGGACGAGTTCGGCCGTGGCGGCCGCGTTCGGCGCACCGCGCTGCTGCAACAGGTGACCCATGATGGCCGTTTCGATTTGCACGGTCGCATCGCCGGGGACCGCCCGGCTCCAGCGTTGGTAAATCTGCCAGACCTGGTCGGCGTCGGCCCGCACGAGCGCATTCGAAATCAGCTGGCGCCAGGCCCAGGCCTCGGTCGCAAAGGCGCGCGTGACGGCCGTCAACACCTGCCGCTGTTCCTCGGGCCAGTGCCAGGCCTCGCACAGCCGCAGCATGGCGCGCAGCGCGGGCAGCGAGGATTGGCACGCGTCGACCACGGCGGCCCATTGGGCGGGATCGGCCGGCGCGCTGCCCCGGTGACTTTCCCGCAGCGCGAATGCCGCGTTGACGGCCGTTGGCGGCAAATTCCCCCAGGCGCCCGCCAGGAGCAGGGGCTGCAAATGGGCCCAGTCCTGGGTCTGGAGCGCCGCTTCGCTCGCCGCCGCCGTCACCAACGGGGAGCTGCGGACCGCCGCCGGGAGGGATTCGAGCCACTCGAAACCCGCCGCCGCGCGACCGTTGCGGATGAGCCAGGACAGCAGCGCACCGGCGTCCTCGGGCTCGGGCTCGGGCTGACGCATCGCAAATATCACCAGGCGCTCGACCGGATCGCCCACTTGTCGCGGCTCCGTGCGCGGCCCGCGGGCCGGCGTCAGCGCGCGCGCGAGGGCCTCAAATGCCTGGACGCGCTCGGGAGACGGACGGGGCCAGCGTCGCGCCAGGTCGTTCAGCAATTCGACCACGGCGCGAATGCGCATGGATCCGGATCGCGCGAGCTCCACCAACGCCGCGCGGCCGGCTGCCGCCTTGGCGGCATCGTCGGCCTGCAGGCGCACGACGGCCAGGTTGAGGTGAACCCGCGGGTCCACCGGCTGGACTTTCACCAATTCGGCCAGGGCCGTTTCCAACGCCGCGTTGTCATGCGTCACCAACGCCACGCCAGCCAACAGCCGGTGGTATTCCGGGGTGACCTGCCCGGCCTCCTGCAAACGGGCGAGCGCTTCCCGCGCCATTTTGATTTCGCCGAATCGCAGCGACGCGCCCGCCAAACCGAGCAGGTGCCGCGGATCCTGTGGCGCCGCAAGCGCCAGTTCCTTCCAAACGTCCAATGCCTGGCGCTGACCCAAACGCTCGAGAAAATTGGCCAGACGGCGCTTCGCTTCGAGATTACGGGGATAGAGCTGAATGGTCTGCTCCAACGTCAGCAGCGCACGCCGGTGATCCCCGGCTTTTTCATACTGGTCGGCTTCAACCAGGCTTCGATTCTGCTTCCAAGCCGTCAGCTTGGGCCAAGCCACCCAATAACCCAAAGCCCCCAAGACGAGAGCCAAAGCGAATGATAAGCCAATGTACTTCAAACGCTTCCAATATCCAGCGGAGGCCTTGTTGGCCTCGGTTTCCGCCTCGTTTGAAGTTTTCTGTAAAATCCCCTTCACGATAGTTTTTGACTGGCCCACTACCCAGATGCATCTAGGTAATATCACCTAGATGAGTTCGCCTCGGCATTTCAAGCAACTACTGCGGTTCGCGCACACCCTGCGCAAGCCCGTGTTTCTTGCGGCTGCTTTTGTCGCGTCGGTGCTGAGCCCGGCGCAAACCGCCGTGACGGGCATCACCTATGGCACGCTGGTCGACGCCGCGAACCAGACGCAGGGCGGTGTCACTTACCTGAACCGCGACCGGCCGGTGAACACGGTTTCGACCAGCGGGCTGGGCGACTACCAGTTCAATGGCCCGCTGGCCACGAACGTTTATTTCCGGCGCAACACGGACTCGAGTGGCAACGGCTCGTCCAACCAAAGCAACGACAACCCGAACAACACGACGATCATTTATCAGGTCGACGGCAGCAACCGTTCGATGGGCGACTACCAGGCGAATCCCGCGAATGTTTTTCTCGACGGCAATCTCTACACCGGCATCCGCAATCCCTTCGCCAACGGCGCGGGCACGGCGGCCAACAGCAATATCGAGCGCATCGATTTTTATTTTGCGGGCGGCTACACGGTCCAGGCCAACGACGCCCTCGTGTTCTTCGACATCGAGAATCTCGGTAACTTCGGCGACGGCTTCCGCATCGCGGCCTATACCGCCGTCGGCACGGTCAATGGCCAGACCAACGCGCCCACCACCTACGCCAACACCGGCCTGATGGTGCCGGCGGATTCCTTCGGCGGCCCGATCAACAATCCCGACGGCGGTTCCTCCGCCGAGTACTACCGCTCGACCTTCACCAACGGCGACAACATGTCCGGCACCGCGTCGGGCACCACCTCCGCCGGCGAGCTCGCGCTGGTGGGCATCATCATCCGCTTTTCGGACCTCGGCATCTCGGCCGGCACGACGATCTACGGCTACTCGCTGATGGCGGGCGACACCACGCCGACCACGGCGGCCAACCTCGTCAACTGGAACAACTCGACGTACTACCCCACGAACACGGATCCGACGGGCTACGGCAACATGGACTTCATGGGTTTCGGCGCGCAGATCTCGCGGCCGGTGCCGGAGCCTTCCACCTACGGCGCGATTTTTATCGGCGTGGGCGTGGCTTTCTTCGGCTGGCGGCGGCGCCGCCGCGTCAGCGCGCCAGCGGCTTGAGCAGCGCGAATTTTCCGCTCGCGGCCGGCTGGATGAACTTCCGGCGGAACAGATTCACGCGCACGCCTTCGCCCAGCGCGGCGGCCAGCGCCTGGTCCAAACCCGCCGGCGCCGCTTCGTCGGCCACGTATTGGAAATCCCAGCGATTGTCCGAACCTTGCACCAGGCTCCAGTGCCAGCACGCAAACTCCGCCGGCATCGCCGCGTCGATTTCAAACGCCGAGACCACGCGGCCGTCGGGACTGAAATAAAGATCCCGCTCGCGTCCGAGGATGCGATAACCCGTGGGCATGCGCCGCACGATGTCGCCGGTGAAGTAGCGCAGCAGCGGCATCGCCTCGCGGTCGCGCGTCGTGACGTTGATCTGAAAAACGTCGGGCAATTCCGGGCGCCACGCCACCAGTTCGACGAAGGCGTTGCCGTCGATCACGTGCAGGTTGTCCGCGAAGGCGTCACCCACGAAAATATAGCCGGCCTCGGTCGAGCCGTAGAGATCCACCTGCACGGAGCCCGGGAACGCCGCGGCGATCCGCTGGCTGTGCTGGCGGCTGGCCTTGCCGTAGGTGAGGATCACGGTGCGCACGCTGGGCACGGACACGCGGCGCTTCTTCACGGCGCGGGCCAGCAGCGAGAGATAAACCGGCTCGCCCTCGATCACCTCGGGCTTCAGCGCCTGCAACTCGAGCACGATGCGGTCCCACTCCGGCTCCGCGAACACGAAGGGATCGCTGGACAAATTCAGGTAAACCGTGCCGTCGAAATAGCGGTGCGGAAACGGATGATCCTCGTAGGGACACAGGTTGCTCGAGCACCCGATCGGCGCGAGGACGGCCTTGCGATACGGCCGGTCGGCATACTGGGCCAGTTGCGGATGCGCGCGGTAGGCGCGGCGGAGCTGCTCGTTCCACCAGCCGTCCTCCATCACGACCGTCATCGGCCGCGCGGTGGAACCGGAGGTGTGCTCGTATTCGTATTTCTTTTCCTGCAGGCCGCGCTCGATCTCCGCGTAGTCCGCGAAAAACGCCATGTGGCCGCGATCGAGGATCTCCTGCTTGGTCAGGATCGGGATCTCGCGGTAGCACGACCATTGCAACGGCTCCGCATGCAGCGGGAAGCGCTGCCCATAAAGCGGGCTCCGGCGGTAGATCGCGCGGACCTCCTGTTCGAGCGGCCGGGGCAAGCGGCCGTCTTCCGCAACGCCAAGCGCGGCGGGCGAGTTGGCAAACGTCGAGGCGGCGGCCGGGGTCTCCATGAAGTCGGGCGAGTTAAGCCTGCCGCCGGGCGTTGTCAAACGGCGGGAGGCAAACGCCGTTTCGCCCACACCGGCGTGAAGAGCAGCAGCGCATCGAGCACCATCGCGTGCGTGATATCGCCGCGATACGCCAGGTCGTAAACTTCGTCCACCGGCAGGGCCATGATCTCGAATTCCTCGTCCGGATCCCAATCGAGTTTGGCGTCGGGCCGGGCGTCCTCGACCAGGACCAGGTGGCAGCGGTTGTTTTGCATGGCCGGGTTCGGGCGCACGGTTCCGAGCAGGCGGGCGTTGCGGCCGACGTAACCGGTTTCCTCGCGGAGCTCGCGCACGCCGGCGACGATCGGGTCCTCGCCCGGGTCGATGACGCCGCCCGGAATCTCGACGGAGAACTCATTGCTCCCGTATCGAAACTGCCGCACGAGCACGAGCCGGCCGTCGGGCGTCAGGGCGACGACGTTGACCCAGTCCGGCGCATTGATGACGAAAAAATCCTGCGGGTGCGCGCGCCGCGGATGCTGGAAGTCCACGCTCTCCACGGTGAAGATGCGGGTGCGCGCGACTTCGCGGGCGCCGAGTTTTTTCCAGCGTTGCGGCGGGGGCGGTTGTTCAGGCATGGCAAAAAAAATGCCTCCGCGACCGAAGTCTGGGAGGCACGGGATTGTTTTCCGGAAGAATTACTTCTTCGGGATGCGGATCTTCTGGCCGGGGTGGATCTTGTCGAGGCCCGGATTCTCGGCCTGGATCGAGTCGATCTTCACGGCGAACTTGCGGGCGATCTTGCTCAGCGTGTCACCGCTGGCGACTGTGTAGGTGCCGTCGGCGTTCAGCACGCCGGTCGGAGCGGCGGCGGCGCCACCCTTGCCCGCGGGAGCCGGAGCCGGCTTCTTCATGGCCTCTTCCATCTTGGCGAGCTTGCCATTGATGGTGCCGATCTCGTTGCCGACCTGGTCGAGGGCGGTCTGGATGCCGGAGCGCAGGCTCTTGACGTCAGCCTCGGACTTGGAAGCCGCGGCGCTCACCTGGGCCTCGAGGGCCGGGAGCTTGGCGCTGATCGCCTCCGTGTGCTCGCCCACGGTCTTTTGGAGCGTGGAAAGTTTGACGAGAGCCACGATCGAGAGGACCAGGGCGAGACCGCCGGCGATCACGCCAACGAGAGGCAAGATGCTGCCGGAGCTGTTGCTGTCACGAGAAAGAGTATCCATTTGGTTGAGAGATTGAGGGGCGTATATACGGGCGGCCCCGGGGCCTAGGCAAGAAGCATTTATAAGCTCTTTGAGCCTCCTTATTCACTCTAAACCGTTGGCTGGACGCGGCAGGCGGCGATTTTACGCGCGGGGGGAACCCGCCATTGACAGGTGCGTCCGCAGAGCGTCCCATGACGGCTCGTCGGCGGGGTGTAGCTTAGCCTGGTAGAGCGCCTGGTTTGGGACCAGGAGGTCGTAGGTTCGAATCCTATCGCCCCGACCATCTTCGGCGCAGCCGAGATGGTCCTCCGCGGCTGCGGCGAAGGAGGGCTCTCACAGCTAAGGCGCGGGGCCAAGCCGGACCCATGCAGGAGCATGTGGTCGTCTTTGGTCTCATGAAAGAGTGAGGACGGCAGGGCATCACCGGGGATCAGGTCTGACTCGCGATTTTCGCGTTTCTTCGCGTCCTTCGCGGTTTCTCCTGAATGGTTCCGGTCAAGAGGGACTTGGGAGACGTAGGCCATGCAAAGGGGGCACAGCGACGGGATGTGTAGGCGTGTGAGAAATCCTTAAAGCCGTCACGAGTTCCCTTACACACCCCGCCCGTTGGGCACCCGTCTCCAGAGGGGATCCGCGTCAGCGGGCTCGTGGAAGGGAACCGATCTGCAACCTAAGAAAAGGCGCACGGGGGCATCGGCTGCGTTTAAGATTTCTGGCATACGTTTTCGTGGCGGCCGGCGAATTCAACCGATGAATGTATGCCGCGACATGGACTGCTGATAGTAACGATGCTGGCTGCTGCTGCGACGGCGGGCGCGCAAGTCAACCTGACCGGGATCTCGTACACCCAAAACTTCAACAATGTTGGCTCCGGGTTGCCGCCCGGCTGGTCGGTGCGCACGACCACCACGGCGGGCACGCTCGGCAATGTGGGAACCTTCACGACGGCCGCCACCACTTGGGCCGCGGGCACGGCGCTGACGGATTTTCGCAACGTCGCAAGCGACAACCTCGCGTTCGGCGCGGCCGCCGGCACCCAAAGCAGCGACCTCAACCGCGCGATCGGCTGGCGTCCGCTCGCCGCCGCCACGGATGCCCGGAGCGGCGCGATCATGCTCACGATCGCGGACACCGCCGGATTCCAGGACTTCGCGCTGAGCGTGCGGGTGTTCACCGGCAATGACAGCGCGGCCAGCAGCCAGACTTACCTGCTGGAATTTCGCGTGGGGAACACGGGCAATTTCACGCCCCTCGCCACCTACCTCACGCCGACGACCGGCGCGACCGGTTTCAATGCGCAAACGTTCACCGCCAATTCGACGACGCTCGCGCTGCTGAACAACCAGCCGGACACCGTGTACATCCGATTGCGCGGCACCGCGAGCACGGGCACGTCCCTGGACTCCATCGCGCTGGACGACTTCTCGCTCACGTATTCCGCCGTCGCCGTGCCCGAGCCTGCGACCTACGCCGCGCTGCTCGGGGCGACGGCGTGGCTCGGCGCGATGATGCGGCGGTTCCGGCCGGCGGGCGGGCGCTGAAGGCGTCCACCCTTTTTCCTTGGAGGAGCTTGCTTGCAAGCGATTCAGGGCCCGGACCGTTGGCGGGCGTGCCGCATCGCGGCAAGCAGGCTCCTCCATTCAAGTAAGTCGACTGCGCGCTTCGGACCCGCCCCCAGGAAAATAAAAAAGCCCGCTGGTCAGCGGGCTTTCGATCAGGCGTCGAAACTTTTCTACGGGACGATTACTCGCCACCCGGCTTGAAGCTGATGGTCGGGGCCGCGGCATCGACCGCCTTCGTGGTGGCACCAGGCTGGCGGACCACGAGCATCGTGGCGCGCTGCGCCCAGCTGCTGGTGGCATCGATCTTGGAAACTTCCTCCGCCAGTTTCTTGACCTCATCAGCCTTGCCCGCCTCCGCCGCGAGCGCGGCGAGTTGGTAGGCCGCCTCAGCGCGCAGGCCCTTGTCGAGCGACGCGTCGGCGCTGACGGCCTTTAGCGCGGATTCGCCCGCGGCCTGGTCGCCGGCGTTGATCTGGCTGATGGCGGCGCCGAGCCGGGCGCGCGCGAGCAGCGCGTCATTCTTCAGGCTGCCCGCGGCCTTCTGGTAGGCGGCGGCGGCGTTCTTGAAATCACCTGCGGAAAACTTTTCGTCGGCGAGGCGCAGGAAAGCGATGCCCGCCAGCGCGTGGCCGGCATTGGCGCTGGCGAACGACTCCAACTTGGCGGACTGGTCGCCGGCCTTCGCGTATTCGGCGCGCATGCCCTGTTCGCGGCTGGCGGCAAGATACTGCCACCCCTCGCGGGCCACGATCGCGAGCAGCGCCACGACCACCAGGATCAGGACGCCCTTCTGGTTCTTGGACCAGAAGCTCTGGACGGCGGTTTCGAAGGCCGGTTCATAGACCGGTGTGGTGCCCTCGGGGGTCTGGTTGGCAGGGGGAAGTTGACTCATGGAACCGCGCAGGTTGAGCGGCGCCCCCGTGCCTCTCAAGGCAAAAGGCTAATCCGCGTAGGCCGGGTTTTATCGCCGGCAAGGATGGCCTGCCGGGCGGAGACCCGACCTACAACGGAGCGCGCGCCACCGGGTTAAAGGCGCTTGGCAATCTCGTGGTAAAGGAGCTGGGCGTTGGCGGTGTCGCCCGTGAGGCCATAGCGCACCTTCACGCTGGTGCGATCCCGCGCCACTTCCTTGATCTTCACAATGATGAGCGTGTCGACTGAGTCGCGCGCCCGCAGCTCGGCTTCCGCGTATTTCTTGTCGTCCTGCGTCAGGAACAGCTTGCGCTCGGCGATCCCCGCCTTGGCCGCCTGGTAAACGGTCTCGAAATCGCGGTTCGCAAACACCTGCAATTCGCCGAGCTTGATGCGGCCGATGGTGCTGGTTTCCCGGTCGGCCATCACGGTGCGGCAGGCAGGCAACCCGGCCAAGCCGGCCAGCAGGGCCAAACCGAGGCCGAAACGCGCGGAGTAACTACGGAACTTGTTGGTATTCATATGGGTGTTTCTGGATTGCTGAACGGTCCCAGCAAGACAGGCCACGACGCGCGCGGTTTCCGGAATTAGAGCATTTAAAATAAATTCGCAGCCGTCTCTGGGTCGGGAAAGAAGGATCATTTTCGCCACCGTCATCCTGAGCCGAGCGAAAGCAGATCCAGGGGAATGCGCACATCCACTTGGCTGCTTCGCATGGCTCAGAATGACGACAGCGGGAGCCATACATTCTGATCGGCTAGCTCTAGTTCGCGCGAACCCGGGAGCTTTCGAAAAGCTATGGGCCCAAGCCCCATTTTTTCAGCTGGGAGAGAACACGAAGAGCCCAGGAAGCACGGTAGCCGAACGCGTGAGCGTTTGGCTTTTCCGCGCCGGGCCAAACGCTCACGCGTTCGGCTACAAACCCGCGGCGATCAGTCGAACACGACCGTCTTGTTGCCGTAAACCAGCACGCGGGCTTCCAAGTGCCAGCGCAGCGCCTGCGCCAGCACGAGCTTCTCCAAGTCGCGTCCCTTGCGCACCAGGTCCTCGACGCTGTGACGGTGCGTCACGCGCGCGACGTCCTGCTGGATGATCGGCCCCTCGTCGAGCGTGGCGGTGGCGTAGTGCGCCGTGGCGCCGATCAGCTTCACGCCGCGGGCATGCGCCTGGTGGTAGGGCTTGCCGCCGGCGAATGCCGGCAGAAACGAATGATGGATGTTGATGACCGGCTGTCCGAATTTTTTCAGGAAATCCTCCGACAGCACCTGCATGTAGCGGGCCAGCACCACGAATTCCACGCCGGCCGCGTGCAGGATGGCCAGCTGCCTCGCTTCGTCGGCGGGTTTGGTCGCGGCACTCACGGGCACGTGGTGAAACGGCAGCCCGTAATGGCGCGCGGCTTCGGCCAGGTTCGGGTGGTTCGAGATCACGCACGCGAAATCGCCGGCAAACTCACCGGCCTGCCAGCGCAGGGCGAGGTCATGGAAGCAGTGGTCCTCCTTCGAAACGAAGAGCGCGCCCTTCGCGCGATGCTGCGAATTCGCCACGCGCGCCGCCATGCCGAGGGAGGCGGCGAACTCCCGGAACTCGATCGCTTCCCGCTCAAAATCCGCGCCGACCGGTGTCCACTCGATCCGCTGGAAAAACTCGCCGGCCTCCATGTCCCGGTGCTGGTCGGCGTGCAGGATGTTGCCCTGCCGGTTGAAAATCCATCCCGCGGTCCGCGCCACGATGCCCGTGTGGTCGGGACCGTGCAGCAAGGCGACGAGGGTGGCGGCGGGGGACAGGGACATGGATATTCGTTAGTTTCTTCCCAAAGCGCCAAGCCCCAACCTCCAGGCTCCAGATGAAGACCAGGATCCAAAACGCCCAATTTGATGTTTCACTGGAGCTTGGAGATTGGGGCTTGGAACTTCCCGATGGCGTTACGCCATCGGGACAACGCTGTCCTTGTAGAGCTGGAGCGCGCGCACGTCGACGAGCTTGGCTTTCATCGCGCGGATGCCGTTGAGGGCCGCGCGCGCGCCGGTGATCGTCGTCATGATGCAGACGTTGTTCGCGTAGGCCGCGGCGCGGATCGCGTTCTCGTCGTTGCGCGGGATCATGCCGCGCGGGGTGTTCACCACGAGGGAGATCTCGCCGTTCTTGATCATGTCGACGCAGTTCGGCCGGCCCTCGTTGAGCTTGAAAACCGGCTGGACGGCGACGCCCTGCGCCTGCAGGAGCTTCGCCGTGTTGGTCGTCGAGCAGACCTTGAAGCCGAGTTCGAGGAAACCCTTCGCGAGTTCCACCACGTGCGGCTTGTCGGAGTCCTTCACGCTGATGAAGACCTTGCCCTGGAGCGGCAGCGCCGGCTTGGCGGCCATCTGGGTCTTCGCAAACGCGATGCCGAGGTCGTCGTCCATGCCCATGACCTCGCCGGTCGAGCGCATTTCCGGGCTGAGCACGATCGCGGCGCCGGGGAAACGGTTGAAAGGAAACACGGCTTCCTTCACGCACCAGTGCTTCGGCTGGATTTCCTTCGTGAATCCGAGGTCCTTGAGCTTCGCGCCGGCCATGACGCGCGCCGCGAGCTTCGCGAGCGGCACGCCGATGGCCTTGGCCACGAACGGCACCGTGCGCGACGCGCGCGGGTTCACTTCGAGCACGTAGAGCTGGTTGTCCTTGATCGCGAACTGCACGTTCATCAGGCCGATCACCTTGAGCGCCCTGGCCAGCGCGTAGGTCGCGGTGCGGACCGTGTTGAGCATCTCCTTCGAAAGCGTATGCGGCGGCATCACCATCGCGGCGTCGCCCGAATGGACGCCGGCGTACTCGATGTGCTCGAGCATGCCGCCGACCAGCGTGGTCTCGCCGTCGCTGATGCAATCCACGTCGAGTTCGATCGCGTCCTCCAGGAACTTGTCGATCAGCACGGGCTTGCCCGGCATGACATCGAAGACCTGGCGGACGACATCCTTGAGCTCGGCCTCGCTGTAGAGGATGAACATGCCGCGGCCGCCGAGCACGAACGACGGGCGCACCAGCACCGGGTAACCGAGTTCCGCCGCGGAGGAAATGGCCTCGGGCTCGGACATGGCGATGCGGCCGGCCGGCGACTTGAGCTTGGTCGTTTCGAGCACGGCGGCAAAAAGCTTCCGGTCCTCGGCGGTGTCGATGCTCTCCGGCGAGGTGCCGATGATGTTCACGCCGCGCGCCTTCAGGGCGCTGGCGAGATTGAGCGGCGTCTGGCCGCCGAACTGCGCGATGGCGCCGACGCAGCCTTCCTGCTCGTAGATTTCCAGCACGTCCTCGAGCGTGAGCGGCTCGAAATAGAGGCGGTCGGAGGTGTCGTAATCGGTCGAAACCGTTTCCGGGTTCGAGTTGACCATCACCGTTTCGAAACCCGCCTGGCGCAGCGCAAACGACGCATGCACGCAGCAGTAATCGAACTCGATGCCCTGGCCGATGCGGTTCGGGCCGCCGCCGATGATCATGATCTTCTTTTTCGCCGAGGGCTTGACCTCGTTCTCGTCGCCGTAGCTCGAGTAATAGTAGGGCGTGAACGCCTCGAACTCGGCCGCGCAGGTGTCGACCAGGCGGAAGGTGGTGTGGATGCCGGCGTTCTTGCGATGCGCGCGCGTGACGTCGAAATCGGCCTTGAGGATGTGCGCGAGCTGCGCGTCGGAAAAACCAAACTGCTTCGCGCGGCGCAGGAGGTTCACGTCGATCGTCTTCAGCGTGTGCTTCTTCAGCTCCATCTCCATTTCATGGAGCTCGCGAAGCTGGCGCAGGAACCAGGGATCGATCTTGGAGAGATTGAAAAGATCCTCCTCGGTCATGCCGGCGAGGAAGGCCCAGCGGAGATAGAACACGCGCTCGGCGTTGGGCGTGCCGATCCGCTGGCGAAGCGTGGCCTCGTCCGGGACTTCGTCCCCGCCGTACTTGCCGCCGCCCCCCCACCCGCGGGCGCCGATTTCGAGCGAGCGCAGGCACTTCTGGAACGACTCCTTGAAGGTGCGGCCGATGGCCATGGCCTCGCCGACGGACTTCATTGCGGAAGTCAGCGTGGTGTTGGCGCCCGGGAACTTCTCGAAGGCGAAACGCGGCATCTTCGTGACGATGTAGTCGATCGTCGGCTCGAAGCTCGCGGGCGTGAGGCGCGTGATGTCGTTGCGCAGCTCGTCGAGCGTGTAGCCCACCGCGAGCTTCGCCGCGATCTTCGCGATCGGGAAGCCGGTGGCCTTCGACGCGAGCGCCGAGGAGCGCGACACGCGCGGGTTCATCTCGATGACGACCTGGCGGCCGGTCTGCGGGTCGATCGAGAACTGGATGTTGGAACCGCCCGTCTCGACGCCGATCTCGCGGATCACCGCGAACGAGGCGTCGCGCATCACCTGGTATTCCTTGTCCGTGAGCGTCAGCGCCGGCGCCACGGTGATCGAGTCGCCCGTGTGGACGCCCATCGGGTCGAAGTTCTCGATGGAGCAGATGACCACGCACTGGTCCTTGTGGTCGCGCATGACCTCCATCTCGTATTCCTTCCAGCCGAGGAGACATTCCTCGACGAGGACCTCGTGCGTCGGCGAGGCCTCGAGGCCGCCGTTGACGATCTGTTCGAATTCCTCGCGGTTGTAGGCGATGCCGCCGCCGGTGCCGCCCAGCGTGAAGCTCGGGCGAATGATGAGCGGAAACGTGCCGATCTTCTCGGCGGCCGCGCGGGCTTCCTCGAGGGAGTGCACCACGCCGGATTTGGCGACATCGAGGCCGATCCGGAGCATGGCCTCCTTGAAAAGGTTCCGGTCCTCGCCCATCTCGATCGCCGGCGGCTTCGCGCCGATCATCTCGCAGTTATATTTCTCGAGGATGCCGGCCTTGTGGAGCGACATCGAGAGATTGAGCGCGGTCTGGCCGCCCAGCGTGGGGAGCAGCGCGGACGGGCGCTCCTTGGCGATGATCTTCTCGAGGATCTCGACCGTGAGGGGCTCGATGTAGGTGACATCGGCGAACTCCGGGTCGGTCATGATCGTGGCCGGGTTGGAGTTCACGAGAATGACCTTGTAACCCTCCTCCTTGAGGGCCTTGCACGCCTGGGTGCCGGAGTAGTCAAACTCGCAGGCCTGGCCGATGATAATCGGGCCGGCGCCGATGATGAGGATGGACTGCAGGTCAGTGCGTTTGGGCATGCGCGTAGATTTTGCGAAGGGTTATGTCGCACCCATGGTGGCGCAAGCGGGAATTGAGCAAAACCGGCGCCGCCTTGGTGACATAAACGCATACCGCAAGGACGGCGCCCGCGAATCACGCGAATGGACGCGAAGCGGAAGAGGAATATCGATTCCACGAACTTCGGGCGGAATGCAGGAGCTGGTTTACTGGCGATTCAGGACTCACGCCGCCGGACATCGCCCTGAATCGCTTGTAAACAAGCTCCTACAACTTTCTGATGCAGGGGCGCTGTTTCCCGCCATGCCCCTCGATTTCGACCTCTCCGCCTTCGAACGCACCCGGATTGTCCACGTCGCCGAAGCGGCGCTGGCCAGCGAGCCCCGCAGCATCACCACCGCGGTCAACCCGCGCAGCGCCGGCGGCCCGCATGATTTCTCGTCGGAAGGCGATTACTGGTGGCCGGACCCGGCGAATCCCGCCGGGCCCTACATCCAGCGCGATGGCCTGACAAACCCCGGGAACTTCGTCGCCCACCGCCAGCTGCTGCTGGGCTTCGCGCGGGAATTCGGCGCCCTGGCCGCGGCGTGGAAGGTCAGCCATGACGAGCGCTTCGCCGCGGCCGCGGTGCGCCACGCCCACCGCTGGTTCGTGGATCCCGCCACGCGCATGAATCCCAGCCTGCTCTATTCCCAGGCGGTCAAAGGCCGCAGCACCGGGCGCAGCATCGGCGTGATCGACACCCTGCACCTCGCGGAAGTTGCGCTGGGCATCGAGGCGCTGCGCGGATCGCAGGCGCTCACGCAGGACGAGGACGCGGCCCTCACCGGCTGGTTCCGCGACTATTTGAAATGGATGCGCACGCATCCTTACGGCATCGACGAGAGCAACGCGAAGAACAACCACGGCACCTGCGCCTGGCTCCAGATCGCCTGCTTTGCGCGTCTGACCGGGGACGACGCGATGCTCGCCGAAAGTCGCGACCGCTTGAAAACCGTGCTCCTGCCCGGCCAGATGGCGGCGGATGGCAGCTTCCCCGAGGAACTGCGGCGGACGAAGCCGTACGGCTACGCGATCTTCAACCTTGATGTGATGGCCGGCCTGGCGGTCGTGTGCTCCACCCCGCAGGAGAACCTCATGGTCTGGACATTACCCGACGGGCGCAGCCTGGCCAGGGGCGTGGCCTGGATGGCCCCGTTCATCGCCGACAAGGATCTCTGGCTGCGCACGGTGCATCGGGCCGCGCCCGGCGCGGACGGGGTCGTGCAGCCGACCAACGAGCTGGTGAAGCCCGACGTGATGTATTGGGAAAACTGGCCGGTGCGACAGCCGTTCCTCATTTTTGGCGCGCTCGCCACCGGCCGGCGCGACTGGCTGGAGCTCTGGCAGCGGCTCGATCCCGATCCGCAAGTCGAGGAGATCCGCCGGAATTTCCCGATCCGCAATCCCGTGCTGTGGGTGAAGTAGGCCCGTGAGGGCCGGTCAGCCAAACCGGTTGGCCTGGATGCCGAGCGCCTTCGCGGCCTTCACCTTGTCGCCGCCGGTGGCTTGCAGCGCCCGGGCGAGATAGTCCTTCTCCTGCATCGCGAGATAATCCGCCAGCGTCGGCCAGTCCTTCAACTCGCGCACATGCAGCGGCAATTGCGCCGCGGTGATCACGCGGGTTTCGGTCGACGTGACGAGCCGGGTGACGACCTGGGAAAGCTCACCCTGGTTGCCCGGCCAGCGGTAGGCGCGAAATGCCGCCATCGTGTCGTCGGAAAACTCGATCTGGCGGGTGTCGAAGCGCGGGTTCGCGGCCTTGACGGTGGCCTCCTTGATCAAACCCGGCACATCCTCCGGCCGCTCGCGCAGCGGGGGCAAGTGGACGGTCAATGCGCCCACGCGATAAAACAGTTCCTCGTTAAAGCCGTCCTCTTCCGCGAGTTTTTCCAAATCCTCCTCGCTCGTGCTGATCAGCCGGAAGGTGTGCGTGGTGTTGCGCAGGACGGAAATCATCTCGGGCTGCACTTCCTTGGGCAGGTTCTGCAGGTGTTGCAGGACGAGGGCGCCACCCTTGGCATCCTGCACCCAGGTGCCACCCGCCCCGGTTGATCCGAGCAGGCCGGCGCGGATGCTCTCGACGGAATGGGCCCGGCAATCGATCTGGATCAACGGGCTGCCCGGCGGCGTGCCCGCGGCGTGCAGGAGTTCGGCCGCGACTTCATGGCCGCTGCCCGGCTCGCCCGAAATGAGCACCGGGGTTTGCGCCGTCGCGAGCTTCTTCAACTGGGCGATGAGCCGCTTCATCCGCGGGCTCTCGCCCGGCAGGCGCGCCTCGAAATCACCGGCGCGCACCGACGGCGCGACGCCGGCGCCCTGGCTCTCCCGCTCCAGCACGGTGCGGCGAAACTCCAGGCCGCGCTTCAACGCGCTCATGAGCTCGTCGACCTTGAACGGTTTTTGCAGGTAATCGAACGCCCCGAATTTCAGCGCCTGGATCGCGCTCTCGGTGCTGGCATAGGCCGTCATGATGATGATGACCGCCGTGGGATCGTAGGCCTTCAACTGCTTCAGCAGCGTGATGCCGTCCATCGGCTTCATGTCGATATCGGCCAGCACAAGATCGAACTTCTCCGCCTTGTAGCGAGCCAGGCCCTTCTCGCCGTCGGTGGCGAAGGCTGTCTTGTAACCGGTCGGCGCGATGACGGCCTCGAGCATCTCGTGGATGGAGATGAGGTCGTCGACAATGAGAAGGGAAGGCATGGAAAAGGAAGACAGGCCAATGGCCCGCGTCACCGCAGGCCGTCAGGAGGCATCAAGGGACTGCGCGCCGGCCTTATTGCAAGCCGCCCGCCACCGCACCGAGCTGGAAGATCGGGAGGAACATGGCCATGACGATGCCGCCGACCACCACGCCGAGGAACACGATGAGCATCGGCTCGATCAGCGAGGTGAGGGCGCCGACCGTCGCATCGCACTCCGTGTCGTAGAAGTCCGCGATCTTGTTCATCATGCCGTCCACGTTGCCGGTGGTTTCACCCGCCTTGACCATGTGTTTCATCATGGGCGGGAAAAAGGGATTGGCGGCCATGATGTCGGACACCTGTCCGCCCTGGCTCACGTGCTTGGAGATGTCGGCGCAAGCCTCCTCGACCTGCACCTTGCCGCTCGCCGCGGACACGATTTCCAGGGTGCGCAGGATGGGCACGCCCGAGCGCATCAGCGTGGCGTAGGTGCGGCAGAAACGGGAGAGCGCGATCTTGTGCACGAGATTCCCGAAGATCGGGGCGCGCACGAGAAAACGGTGCCATTGGGCGCGGCCGTTGGGGGTGGCGGTGTATTTGTTGAAACCCCACCAGAGGCCGTAGGCGCCGGCGCCGAGGGCCCACCACCACGCCTTCATGAAATTACTCAGGTCGATCAGGAACTGCGTCGGCGCGGGCAGCTTGGCGCCGAAGTCGGCGAACATCGCGGCGAACACCGGGATGACGAAGATGAGCAGCACGTTCACCAGCGCGACCGCGAGGCCGATGACGGCGATCGGGTAGGTCATGGCGGACTTGACCTTCTTGGTCAGCTTGACGGTGGACTCGAAGTAACCGGCCACCTTTTGGAGAATTTCCGCGAGACCGCCGGACGCTTCACCGGCTTCCACCATCGAAATGAACAGGGAATTGAAGGCCGCCGGGAACTTTTTCACCGCCTGCGAGAACGATGTACCTGTCGAAATGTCGTTGCGCACATCGCGGATGATGATGCGAAACACCTGGTCTTCCGTCTGGTCCTGCAGGGCTTCCAAGCAGGAAACGAGCGGGAGGCCGGCGGTCAGGAGGGAAGCCAGCTGGCTGGTAAAAATCGCGAGCTCACCGAGGTCGAGCTTGTAGGACTTGGCTTTTTTCTCGAGGGCCTTTTGCTTAGCCAGGGCTTGGGCCGCCCTGACGCTGGATTGCTTGGGTTGTGCTGCCGCGGGAGTCGCCATAATGGCGGTAGCTAGGCGTATATCCCCAGCCGCGGCAATCCATTTTGCGCCCATCCCCCGACAGGCGAACAGGAACGAACAAAAGCTTGAAGGAGTTAACGGGGGCCGCACTCTCCCCTCGAAACGCGGGTATAGTTTAGTGGTAAAACCTCTGCCTTCCAAGCAGGTGTCGTCGGTTCAATTCCGACTACCCGCTCCATGTTTTTGTCGAGAGAAACGATGGTGAACCGACGATCCGGCGCGACGAATCGCCCGCCGGCTTTCCGACCGGGCCGATTTCCGGGAGGTTGCCTCAACGCAAAATAAGACCGGGCGATCTCCAGGCATTTTTGTCCGGTCCGCGTCCCCGGATTCACGGCACCCGTCAGCGAAAGTTTACACCGTTTTTGAGTTCCCGCTCAGAGCATAAAGTAAGTGTGGTCGGTGCTGAGGAATCGCCGGCTCGGCGGTTCGAACAGGACCCGCCAAACATCGGCGTATTTGGTCCACGGACCGGGCACGGGACCGTCAAAAGCCCACTTCAATTCCGCGGTGTCGGGGACGGGGGTGCGCAGCCGTTCCAAAAACAACCGATGGCCCTCCTCCCCGGCGAAAAAAAGACTGCGCCGTTCGATCGGATGGGCGTTGGGCGGCAAATGGCTGAGTGCCGGGCTGCCATGAAGGCGCGTGAATCGCGCCACCACTTGCGAATGCCGCTCCATTTCCGCCGCGGCTTTTTGGCAGGCCGATTCAAAGTCCATCGCCCCGGCATGCCCGTAGGCGAAAAATCCCTCCAGCGTCCGCTTGAACAGGATCACCAGGAGCCCGGGAGCCCGGGATTTAACCACCACCGCCCTGATATCAGGCCAGCGCGTCGCGGACTCCTGCGCCGGCAACCGCCCCTCCCACCAATTCAGCAGGTTGAACCGTTCCACGGCCTCCTCGAGGGCACCTTGCCGGGCCTGCCGGCGCCACACGCCGGGGAATGCGGAGAATCCGTTGCTGGAAGGATCGATCGCGAAGCCGAATTCGCCTCCGACGGCCTTCGACTGTATCTCCCAGTGAGCCCAGCGCTCCATCGCTTCCGAGATCGCCTTGAACCGGGCGATCATCGGGGAGGAAGCGGTCCCGCTGCCATTGGCCCGGCTGTAAACGGCACTCAGGTCACGATTGCCGGCCAGCGCGGGGATCAAGTACGCGTTCGCCAAGTGGAGTCGTTCGCCGAGCACCACGGTCTCCCCCATCTCTACCCGTTCGATCGGGCCCCCCGCCTCCGCCAGGATATTCCGGTAGCGGAAGGCGGCGAGGTTCAGCATGTCCCGACCATCAAGCAGCCGGACGAGCCGGCAAACTCATAATTACTTGCCGGTCTCAGCCTGGAAGTTGCACACCCAGGTGCAGCCTTCAGCGGAAAAATTGCACACCCAAGTGCAGCCTTCGGCCGACGCATTGGCCTGCGCATTGCGGCCCTGGACCGTGTCCAGTTTTTCAGCCATGGCGGTGAGGCCAACATTGAGGAAGAGGCTCGAGGCGAGCCCGGTGACAGCGGAATTGATTGATTTCATCCCCGTCAGTTTCGCACATAACCTTCAAATAACGGATTTCGAAAATGACCTGAATCCACGGTTCTGCAGCTCTAGGACAGCCAAGCACCTCCACCTAAATGAAGGTGTGCCCCGAAATTGCGCGTGCGTCGGCGCGCCACTATGTTTTCATGCAGCAAGTGCGCATATCTCCCGTCATACTTGGGGTTTACTTCTTTTCAGCCACCTTGGGACTGGTGCCGCGCACGGCCTTCGCCGGATGGGAGGATCCCTCAGCCGGCCTCCCGCCCATCGGGATCGTGTCAGCCAAGGAAATAGGGACGGACGCCGACAAATCATTCGTCCGACAAGATAAACTCGGGCGCATATTTGTCGGATCCACCGCCTTGCTGGTGTTTGACGGCCAGTCCTGGCGGGCCCACCCCAAGCCGGGGAATCATCCCCTCACGTTCCTGGCGCCGGACAAAGACGGCCTGTTGTGGACCGGGACCAAGGACGACCTTGGCTACTTCAAGGAGGAGGCCTTGGGGGAGTTCAAATTCCATTCGTTGCTCGAGCACCTGCCAGCCACCGCGCGTGCATCCCTCGATATTGTGTGGGGATGCGCCCCCTTGGGTCACACGACCTACTTCATCTGCCAGAACCAACTTCTGCGCTGGGATGGCCATTCCTTCGTGGTCTCACCTTTCCCCACTCAACGGCGCCTGACTAACCTCGAGCTTGGGGATGAATACTGGTTCCAGCATCTTGAAACCGGCCTGTACCGCCTGGGCGATGCCGGGCCGGAGCTTAAGTTCACCGCGGACCAGTTGCCACCGCTGCTCATTATTGCGCTTTTCCGCGACGACGTGGGCATCGTCACCGTCAGCAACGATGGATTCCGTCGTGCGGGCGAGAAAGCCCCTTTCTCCGCGAGCGATCTCAACGCCTACCTCAAAGAAAATCGGGTCAGCTCCTTCGGCGAATTGCCGAATGGGAACGTGGTGATCGGAACCCTCTATGGTGGCGTGGTCCTGGCAAACCGGGCCGGACGCATGCTTCGGGTGTGGGCGGATGCCAGCAGCGGATTGCCCGGGCGCACCGTGCTCAACCTGTCCACGAATGCAGCGGGCGAAGTGATCGCGGTTTCACCCACGGACTTCTTTCATTTTCCAGCCACGGGTGACGTTACTGTTTTCAACCCGTCGAACGGGCTCCGCGGGCATGTGGTGAACAATTTCACGTGGTGGCGTTCGACGCTGTACGCCGCCACCGATGACGGCGTGTATCAGCAGAACGCAAGGCTACCGGCCGCAAGTTTCCAACCCGCCCCCACTTTGACGCGTCGCTACAGCCAGATGCAGCCGCAGGGTCGTGGCCTCTTGCTCACGCGTTTCGGGGGCCTGGATTGGTTTGATGGCGACACCGCGCACCTCATCCACGACCTGCCGGCGAACTCCACCTACCAGCTAGAACCGATCCGCTCCCAACCCAATTCGTACTATGTGTCGGAAGTCCGCGGAATCGCGCGACTGACAGAATCATCCGACGGCAAGTTCACGCGCGAGCGCTTTTTGGAACTGCCCGACACCGCGCAAAGCCTCCACGAAGACGCGGCCGGCCGCCTGTGGATCGGGACCATCGCCCAGGGAGCTTTCATTTTCGATCCCGCCAGCCATGGGCTTTCCCGCGTCAACGATCCCACCACCTCCCAACCCATCGAGGGACCGGTCCAGATCACGGGCAACGAATTCCGGACCCTTTTGTTCATCACCGGCCGGGTGCTCGAGGCAGCCCCGACGGGCACGACCCTTCGCGCCTTGGATGGGCTGCCCGCCTTGAATCCTTCCGTGATCCAAGCCGTGCCGGGCAGCGATAGCGTCCTCGTGGGCTATCAACGGCCCAACGTCATCAGTGGGCCGTTGCATGGCGCCGGAATCATTTCCTTCGGCGCCGACCGGACGCCGTCGTGGCGGGAGCTGGAGCTGCCCGACCTCAACGCCATTGGATCGATCCGAACCGCGATATTCAGCGAGGAAAATGCGCATCCGGTCCTCTGGCTCGGCGGCATGGAAGGCATCCTCCGACTGGACTACAATCGCATCCCCACCTTGAAGGCGCCACCCGCACCGGTCATCGGACTGGAGGGCCCGCAAGGCGCCGCGGGGAATCAAGCGGCCCTGAAGTTCCCGTTCAGGAATCACGTCATTCGTTTCAAAGTGTTCACGGGTGATTACTCCCGGGGCAAAAACCTTCTCTTTCAGGTGAGACTCGGAGGCGACGACGGCGCCTGGTCGGAACCTTCGCCCTTGCGCACGTTTGAATACACCAACCTGTCGGACGGCGAATACCGCTTTGAAGTGCGGACGGTCAACACCGCCGGCCAGATCAGTCCCCCGAGCGGCATTTCCTTTCACATTCTTCCGCCTTGGTACCGCTCCCGCGGGGCCTTTGCGGGCTATGCCGTCTTCCTGGTGCTCGCCGTTTTCGGCTTCATCCGCATTCGCGAGCGGCGCATCCGGGCCCGCAACCAGGAACTCGAGGGCCTCGTCAGCGTCCGCACCGCCGAACTCGTCAAGGCCAACGCCGCCAAGGATGAATTCCTCGCCGGCATCAGCCATGAGATTCGCAACCCGATGAACGGCGTCATCGGCATCGCGGAAAATTTCCGCACCGACACCCTCGACGCCGAGAACCGCCGCAAGTTCAGCCTGCTCCGCCAGTGCGCGAGCCACCTCTCCTCCCTGCTCGAGGACATCCTCGATTTTTCCAAGGTGCAGGCCGGCGCGATCGAACTGGACCCCAAGCCCTTCGACCTGCCCGAGCTGGTCGAATCCGTCGCGGGCATCACCCGCGCGGACAGCGAGAAATACGGCATCCCGGTCGAAGTGGCCGTGTCGCCCGCAGTGCCGCGCATGCTGTCGGGCGATGCCCGGCGCATTCGCCAGATCCTGATCAATTTCGTCAGCAATGCGCTGAAGTTCTCCGGCCGCGGGCAGGTGAGCATCACCGTCTGGTGCAAGGAGGCGGGCCCGGATCGCACCGAGGTGATCTTCGCGGTGTCGGACGAAGGCCCCGGCATCTCCCCCGACGAACAGACGCGGCTCTTCACGCGCTTCGAGCGCGGCGCCGCCGCCCAGAAGGGGCGCGTCCCCGGCACCGGGCTCGGCCTCGCGCTGTGCAAGGGACTCGCGGAGAAAATGGGCGGCAAGATCTGGCTCGAAAGCGAGCTGGGCCGCGGTTCGTGTTTCTATTTCAGCGCCCCGTTCCCGGTCATCGAGCCGGTCGGGGAAACCGCCGCGGCCCCCGCGCCCGTCGCGGCGCCGGGTCGCCGCGCCCTCGTCGTGGACGATCAGGAATACAACCGCATCGTGCTCGCCGATCTGCTCCAATCCATGGGTTTCCAGGTGCATTCCGCCCAGGAGGGCCAGGCCGCGCTCGACGCCGCCGCGCACCAGGCATTCGACGTGGTCTTCCTCGACTTCAACTTGCCGGGCCTGAGCGGCGTGGATGTGGCGCGCGGCATCCGCTCAATGCCCGGCCCCACTGCGCACGCGCTGATCCTCGCCACGACCGCGTTCACGACGCCGGAAAAACGCGCGCAATGCCTCGACGCGGGCATGGACGCATTCCTCGGGAAACCCGTCACGCGCGAACGCCTCACCAAGGCGCTGGCCGCACTCAACCCGGCTTCGACGCCGGCGCGGCCCCCGGCACCCGCCGTGCCCCCCGCGCCGGTTGCCCCGGCCGCGAAGAAACCCGATGGGCCCGCCGATCCCCTCGGCAACCTGCGCCTGCTGGCCCGCAGGAAGGGCGTGCCGTTTGCCCAGGAGCTCGGCGCCTACTTCGCCGACCTGGACGGGGAGTTCGCCCAGCTGAACGCGGCGCTCGCGGCGGAAAACGCCGACGAGGCCGGACGCTTTGCGCACATGCTCTGCGGGCGCTGCAGCTTCATCTACGCGCGCGAGCTCGAACAGGCGCAACGCCAGGTCGAGGCGGCCGTCGCCGATCTCCACTGGGCGGAGGCGCGGCGCCACAGCGGGGAATTCGCCGGGCTGCTCGCCGACCTGCGGGTCAGGTTGGCTTCTTCCGACCCAACTGCTCCGCCCGCGTAAGGCCGTTGACGATCGCGTAGTGGATCAGCTTCGGCGTCGTGTGGATGTCGAGCTTGCGCATGATGTCCCGGCGGCGCGATTGCACCGTGGCGGGACTGATGCTCAGCGTCTCGGCGATTTCCTCGTCCGTCTTCGACTCGCCGATCATCGAGAGGATGCGGGTCTCGTAATCGGACAGGACGCGAATGAAGGCCTTCGGGTCGCGTCGGATGCTGGCGCTCGATTCGTTCACGATGGGCGTGTAGTACACGCGCCCGCCGAGCACGGCATGGATCGCCTCGGACAACACCTCGGGCCGCTGCTCGTTCTTGTCCACGAAGCCGTGGAGGCCGATGCGCTGCACCTGCAGCATGGTCCAGGGATCGCGATGCGACGAGATCGCGAGAATCTTCACCGTCGAAAATTCATCGAGCACCGTCTTCGCAAGCTCGAGCCCGTCGCCATCCGGCAACGAGATGTCCATCAGCACGAGATCGGGCCGGTGTTTGCGAATCGCCGCCAGGCCTTCCTTGCAGGTCCCGCACGCCTGCAGCACCTGCAGCCCGAGATCCCGGCAGTGATAAGTGAAGAATTCCGCGACAATCCGCTGGTCTTCCACAATGATTACCCGTCCGCTGGCGGGAGGGCCGGCGGGGCTTTTTCCTGGGATTGTATCCGCTGAATTCACTGATTTCTATTGGTCGAGTACGACGGGGCGGATCATCACATGCTTCCTAACTCGCTGCCGTCCACCTCATTCACGTGAACATCATTCTGTTTCGTCCTGCAGAAGTCGAGCTTCCCCTGCCCCGGGGCGACTTCCGTGCGCGACATATTCTGACGGTGTTGCGCCGACAACCCGGCGAAAGCTTCGACGCAGGTGTGGTCAACGGCCCGCGCGGCAAAGGGTCGGTGGTCTCGGTCGACGAGAACCATCTCCGGTTGGCGTTCACGTGGAGCGAATCGCCGCCGCCCCTCAGCCCGCTGGTGCTCGTCGTCGGACTGCCGCGGCCCCAAACCGCCCGCGACATCCTGCGCGAGGCCACTTCGCTCGGCGTCGCGGCGATGCACTTCGTCCGCACCGAAAAGGGCGAGGCGAGCTATGGCCACAGCTCGCTCTGGCACTCGGGCGAATGGGAGGACTGTTTGATGACGGGCGCCGCCCAGGCTTTTTGCACGCGACTCCCGGAGGTCACGCACGGCCGCGCTTTCGCAGAGGTCATCCAGGGGCTGGCCCCCGGCCAGACCCGGCTGGCGCTCGACAACTACGAGGCTTCCCTGGCGCTTCCCGAGGTCCGGCTGCCGGCCGCGCAACCGGTGGTGCTGGCGCTGGGCGCCGAGCGCGGCTGGGGCGAGCCCGAGCGCGCCTTGCTGCGCGAGCAGGGATTCGCCCTCGCCCATCTGGGCCAGCGCGTGCTCCGCACGGAAACCGCCTGCCTCGCGGCGGTCGCCTTGATCAAGGCGAAGGGCGGTTGGTTCTGAGGCGGACGCCTGTTTACGGGCAATTCCGCACGCTTGGCGGCACCACGCACCGGTCGTTCGCAAGTAAGCTCCTGCCAGCGAGCGATCAAAGCTCGCTTCGCTTGAAAATCCGCACGGTCGGCTGGCGCGCGCCTTTGCCGAGTTGTTTCACGCAGGTCCAGCCCACCACCGGGAGGTCGATCTCACCCGGCATCTCAAAGACCACGAGGGCGTCGGGCTTCACCGCGAGGAAGCCGTGCAGCCGGCCGAGCAGCGCGGGTCCCACCTCGGGAATGATTTCGTACGGCGGATCGATGAAAACGAGATCGGGCACTTCGCCGGGGAGCACCTTGCTGGCGTCGGCCGTCACGACCTGCAACGCATCCGCCGGCCGGCCCACGCTCTTGGCGACGGCGGCAATATTTTGCCGGATGAACCCGGCCGTGCGCGCGTCCTTTTCCACAAACACGCCGCCCGCCGCCCCGCGGCTGAAAGCTTCCAGGCCGTACGCCCCGCTGCCCGCGAAGAGATCCAGAAAGCGCGCCTCCCCCACCCAGGCCGCCAGGCTGGAGAAAACCGCCTGGCGCATGGCGTCGGTGGCCGGCCGCACGGAATCGCCTTTCGGCAGCCCCAGCGGGATGCCGCGCGCTGCTCCGCCCGTTATTCGCATGGTCCTGCCCCGGTCAGGCTGAAACACCCCAGCCGATCGCCTGGGGAAATCGTGGGAACACTTTCTGGGACCTGAGGTTGTATCAACATAGCATTTGCACGTGGACGGGGGGCGAATTACCTCTTTCCCCGCCGGACTGCAGCCAGCCACCTAACTGGCTGCGGGACCCGGCGAAGGCAATGCCTTACCCAGTCCACCAAGCATGTTTTCCCGACGCCTAGTCTGGCCGCTTTACGCTGCCCTGCTGACCGCCGCCACCCTCCACGGCGGTGAGGAAAATGGCTGGCCGCTGTTCGTGAAGCAGACGCCGCCGGACGCCCCGAACGAATCGCGGCAGTATCTCGGCCCCCTGGTGTTTTCCAAACACGCCGCGGGTGAAGTGCACGGCATCCGTCCGGTTTACCTGCACGCCGAGGTGGAAGGCAAGGAATCCACCTCGTTGCTCTACCCGTTGTTCACTTGGGAAAAGCAGCCGGGCTACCGGAAGTTCAGTTTTTTCCAGCTGGTGAATGTCCGCCATGCCGATGAGCCGGGCCAGGCCGATGAGGACAGCTTCGATGTGTGGCCGTTTTATTTTTCCAAGGAGACCGGCGACCCGGCGGAGAGCTACCGCGCCCTCTTCCCCATTGCCGGCACGGTCAAGCACCGCTTCGGGAAGGACGGGCTCACCTGGTACGTATTCCCGCTTTATCTGCACAGCGAGAAGTCCGGCCTGAAGACGACCACGGCGCCCTGGCCGTTCTTGCGCTTCATCAGCGGCGCCGGCCACCATGGCTTTGAATTCTGGCCGCTGTTCGGCCACCGCGGCCGCGCGGATGACTACGACCGCCAGTTCTACCTGTGGCCGCTCATCTACAAGTCGGCACGGCACCTCGACCAACCGGAGCCGACCGTCAGCCTCGGGGTCCTGCCCTTCTACACGCGCGACACCGGCCCGGGCCTGATCAGCGAAACGTATGCCTGGCCTTTTTTCGGCTACACCCATCGCACGAAGCCGTACCGCTACGACGAGCAACGCTACTTCTGGCCGCTCCTCGTCCAGGGCCGGGGCGACCAACGTCAGATCAACCGCTGGGCGCCGTTTTATACGCACTCGATCATCAAGGGCTACGACAAGACCTGGGTGGCCTGGCCGTTCTACCGCCATGCCGAATGGGCGGACGAAGCGATCGCCCAGGAAAAGAACCAGTTCCTGTATTTCCTCTATTATTCGCAAACGCAGCGCAGCCTGACCAACCCGTCCGCGGCGCCGGCGCACAAGACCCACCTCTGGCCGCTGTTCAGCTCGTGGGACAATGGCGCCGGCCGCCGGCAATTGCAGGTGCTAAGCCCGTTCGAGGTTTTCTTCCCGACCAACGACGTGATCCGGCAGCTCTACACGCCGCTGTTCGCGCTCTACCGCTACGACCGGCAGGACGCCGCCACGGAGCGGCATTCGCTGCTGTGGAGCGCCATCACCTGGCGCCGCAGCGCGACCGACCGGGCCTTTCACCTCGGGCCGCTGTTCAGCGTGCAGGCCGGGCCCGAGCAGAAGCGCGTGGCGTTCGGCGCCGGCCTGTTTGGCTGGCAACGCCGGCCCGGCGAGACGCGCAGCCGGTTCTTCCTGTTCGATTTCCCCCGAAAAAGCGCTAACAAGACAGCCGCGACGACGACGCCATGAATTACCTGACCGCCATCATCAGCCACATCGGGGGCGCCGTGCTCCTGCTGCTGCGTTCGCTGAAATACGCGGGCACGCTGCCGCGCCAGTTTCCCCGCTTCATCGACCAGTGCTACGTCATCGGCTACACGTCGCTGCCCATCGTCACCATCCTGAGCTTCTTCATCGGCAGCGTGCTCGCCCTCCAGAGCGGCTACAGCATGGAAAACTTCGGGGCCAAGCAGTTCATCGGCACGCTGGTCGGCCTCACCATGGCGCGCGAACTGGGCCCCGTGATGGTCGCCATCCTCCTCGCCGGGCGCGTCGGATCCGCGGTCACCGCCGAACTCGCCTCGATGAAGGTTTACCAGGAGATCGACGCCCTCACGACGATGAACATCCCGCCGGAGCGCATGCTCGTGCTGCCCCGCCTCGCGGCGGTGCTCGTCATGATGCCGGTGCTGGCGATCATCGCCAACCTCTGCGGCTGGTATGGCGGCGCGCTGGTCTGCCAGTACACCCATTCCATTTCCGTCGATTCCGAGGCGTACTTCACCGCGCTGAAGGCCTACATGAAACCGCGCGACGTGATCGACGGACTGGTCAAGGCGGAGGTCTTCGGTTTCGTGATCATGCTCGTCTGCTGCTACATCGGCCTCAACACCCGCGGCGGCCCGCGCGAGATCGGCGCATCGGTCACCAAGGCCGTCGTCACCTCCCTCATCATGATCCTGGTGCTCGACTACTTCGTCACCAAGGCCCTCCTGTTCTCATGAGCGACGCCGCCCCAACCTTCCCCCGTAGCCGAACGCGTGAGCGTTTGGCGGATTCGATCGCGGCCAAACGCTCACGCGTTCGGCTACGTGTCCCCCGCCCATGAGCTCCTCCTTCACCGCCTCCCCCTTCGCCGGCAAAACCTTCGGCGTGACCGTCGCCAACCTGACGAAGAAATTCGGCAGGACGATCGTCCTGAAGGACGTCAGCCTCGAGGTGAAGCCCGGCGAGATCTTCTGCATCATGGGCCCCAGCGGCTCCGGCAAAAGCGTCCTGCTCAAACATATCGCGGGCCTGGAGCACGCCACCAGCGGCGAGGTGCGCATCGGCGAGCACGATGCGGCCGATCCCGAGACCCGCAACAAGGTCCACCTCGCCCTCGTGTTCCAGGCCGGCGCGCTGTTCAGCTCGCTGTCCGTCTACGACAACCTCGCCCTCTATCCGCGCGAACACCGCCAGTGCAACGAGGCCGGCATCCGCGAGCGCGTCATGCACGCCCTGCAGATCCTCTCGCTCGAAAAGGCGGTCAACAAATTCCCGTCCGATCTTTCCGGCGGCATGAAGAAGCGCGTGGCCATCGCCCGCGCCCTCGTGATGGAGCCCCAGCTGCTGCTCTACGACGAGCCGACCTCCGAGCTCGACCCGGTGATGTCCGCGACGCTGACGGAGATCATCGCGACCCTGCGCGAGCAAACCGCGGTCACCAGCATCGTCGTCACGCACGACCGCGACCTGGCCTTCAACATCGCCGACCGAATGGCCTTCATCATGGACGGCCGTCTCCGCGGCGAAGGCCGCCCGGCCGACTTCAAGCACCCGACCGATCCGGTCATCGCCAACTTCCTCAATCCCGTCATCGACGTTAAGAATCCCCGTTTCAAACAACTGGAGAACAGCCATGAATAATTCATCCCAAACCATCCGGGTCGGCCTTTTCACGCTCCTCGGCGTCGCGCTCGCCTGGATCACGTTCGAATCGCTGAACGGCGGGCGCCTTTTCAAGAAGGAGGGCTACAGCCTCATCGCGGGCTTCGCCAATCTCAAGGGCCTCAAGACCGGCGACGAGGTGCGCATGGCCGGCGTCAAGGTCGGCGCCGTGCAGACCACGCGCCTCGCCGGTCACCGCGTGGAGGCGGTGCTCGACATCGATCCCAAGGTGAAAATCCCCACCGATGCCGTCGCGAGCGTCGAGCAATCCAGCCTGCTCGGCAGCAATTATCTCGGCGTGACGTTCGGCACGCCGGGTGGCCCGTTGCTGAAGGACGGCGACGAGATCAAGACCAAGGCCACCGTGGACATGAGCGAGGTCATCAGCCAGCTCGGCTCCCTCGGCGCGAAGCTGGAAGGCGTCGCCGACAACATCGGCAAGGCCCTCGGGGGCGGCGGGGACAATGGGCCCGGCTCGCTCTTCGGCAAGCTGGACAAGCTCGTCACCGACAATGGCCCGAAGCTGACCGATACCATCAGCAACCTCCAGGACATCACCGCGAAGATCAAATCCGGCGAAGGCACGTTCGGGAAGCTCGTCAACGATCCCAAACTCCATGACGAACTGCTGGCCTCGGTCAGCGAGATCAAGGTCGCCGCAGCCGATGCGCGCACCTTCATGAGCGACACGAAGGGCATCATTGCCGATGTGAAGACGGGCAAGGGCGCGCTTGGCGCTCTCATCTACGACCCGGCGACCGCGGACAATCTCAAGACCACGGTCGCCAACATCCGCGGCGTCTCCGACAAGATCGCGAAGGGCGAAGGCACGCTCGGCAAGTTGCTGGCGGACGACACGCTTTATCGCGACGCCCAGTCCACGCTCAAGAAGGCGGACCGGGCGCTGGAAGGCATGGGCGATTCCGGCCCGATCACCGCGGTCGGCGTGGTGGCGAACGCGCTGTTCTGATTCGTGGAGGGCCCAGCTCCAGCTGGGCCGGAGGTTCGCCGGCAACATCACGTTCTCGGCCCAGCTGGAGCTGGGCCCTCCTCATGGGCATTACCCTTCACCTTCTCCCCGGCGAGTTCGCCGTGTGCCGGCTTTCCTCCACCGAGGCCGCGCCCGCGTGGGCCGGCTCCTCGGTCTTCAGCTCGGTGACGCGCACGGCAGACGAGCTGTCGATCATCTGTCCCGTGACGCAGGTGCCGGCGGACATTAAAACCGATGCCGGCTGGCGGGTGCTGAAATTCCAAGGCCCGTTCGCCTTCACCGAAACCGGCATCCTCGCCAGCGTGCTCGCGCCGCTCGCCGCGGCGAAGATCAGCATCCTGGCGACCGCGACGTTTGAGACCGATTACTTGTTGGTGAAGGAAGCGCAGCTGGATGGGGTCCGGAAGGCGCTCGAAGGCGCGGGTCATCACTTAATGTAGGGCCCGCGCTTGTCGCGGGGCCGGCTTGAAATTCCGGAAAGCAGCAGCGGCTGTAAGCCCACTGGCACTTTCGCCGTCCATCCCAGTTAACTTCGGTGTGTGCGGCGCGACGGCCCGCCGACAAGCGGCGGCCCTACAAACCGGAGCCGATCTAGTCCTTCTTGCGATAAAGCCCGTCAAACGCCGTCGCCCAGGTTTTGCCGCCGTCCGATGACTGCTCCCAGTGCTGGCGCACGGAGCCGTCCGGATGGGGGGTCCAGGTAATCTTCTCGGTGAAGCGCCGGCCCCGCACGTCGTGCTCGCCAATCAGCACCATGTGGCCCTCGACGAGGCCGCCCGCCAGTTCGAGGACGCCGCCCCCGCTCCCCACCCAGAATTGCTGCCACTGTTTCTTTGCCTGGTTATAGGTATTGAGGCTTTTGCCGGTGTTCCCGGTCGGTGCCGGATAGCCCGTCCAGTTTTCCAAGAGGCCGGCGCCGTTGGCGATTCGCTCGATCCGGCTCGAACCGGCGGGTTTTCCGTCCGGAGTCGTCACCTCCCAGTCGCCGATCCAAAAATCGAACTGGCGCGATTCAGCCGGGAGCACGGGCGGCGTCGGCGGGGTTTGCGCGGAAAGGTTCGAAGCCAGCAACGTCAGCAAGGTCAGCAGGGATATTAGCTTCATGATCCCAGCCTGCTTCGAAACGGACGGTTGCGCAACCGCTGCGTGACGAGCCGGTCAAAACCGGCGGTCAAATGCACCGCCCGCAAAAAAGCAGCGACCCCGGACAGGGGGTCGCTGCGGAAGCGAAGCGCGAGAGGAGGCCCTTTAGAACTCGTGGCTCAGGCGGACATACCAGAAGGCCGGCTCGGCGGTGTTGATCGCCGGGTTGTAGCCGAACTGGCTGGAGATGTAGAACGGCGGATCCTGGTTGAGGACGTTGCGAACGCCGACGGTGACCTTGGTGCGCCACGGGGTCCGGTAGCTGACCTGGGGATTGACGCGCCACTGGGCCTTGGTGTCGGGCTCGGTGCCGGGACCGGTGAAGTTCTGCGCCGGGTAGCCGCCGATGTAGTTCACGAAGATCGACGTCGCCCAGTCGCCCTTGCGCCAGCCGAGCGTCGCGCTGCCGCGCCAGAGCGGGATGCTGTCCGTGCCGTCGAGGTCGATGACCGTGCTGACGCCCAGCGACGAGACGGAATCGCGCTCGAACTTGCCCAGGTAGGTGGCCGAGGCGCCCAGGCTGAAGGTGCCCCATTGCTTGGTGGTCCGGTTATAGTTCACCCCGAAGTCCCAGCCCTCGTTGACCACCTTGTTGGCATTGATCCAGTCGGTGGCGACGAAGTCGATGATGCCAACGTTGAAACCGGCGGCGACCTCGGCCGGCGTGAGGGCCTTGCGGACGACGCGGCCCGCGGGCAGCACGAGCTCGTTGGTGAGGGTAAACTGCGCCGAGTCGCGCGTGATCAGGTTCTTCTGGTCGAACTTGAAATAGCCCACGTCGAACGACAGGCCCTTGAGCGGACCCTTCGGCACCTCGAGCACGATGCCGGCGTATTTGGTGGTCGTTTCCTCCGGCTGCAGGTCGAGATTGCCGCGGCCGACCGTCTTCAACTGGTTGGAAGGCTGGTCGGGACGGCGCGGATCGAACACCTGGCCGGACGTGAACGACACGCTGCCGGTCTGGTAAAGGAACGCGAGGTCGGGCGCCTTGAAGGACTGCGAGTAGGAACCGCGCAGCATGAACCACTTCGTGGGCCGCCAGCCGAGCGCAATCTTCGGCTTCGTCGTGTTGCCGAAATCCGAATAGTGCTCCCAGCGACCGGCGAGTTGCAGCTCGATGGACTTGATCACGGGAATCTTCAATTCCGCGTAAGCCGACTGGACCTGCCGGGCGCCGGTGTAGCCGAAGCCTTCGGAGCCGCCGACCACGTTGCCGTTCTCGTTCTCGAGGGTGCGGACGTCGACCAGGTTCTCCGCGCGGTATTCCGCGCCGACCGCCACGCCGAGTTCGCCCGCGGGCAGGTCGAACAGCTTGCCACTCACCGAGGCGTCGTAGAGCGACGCGCTGAATTTCGTCTTGGTGGGATTCGTGCCGGAATAGTAATCCGTGACGCGCGGGTCCTCCGGGCCGAAGGGATTCGCGTAGAGCACCTGGCCGCCGATGTTCAGGCCGTTGAGGGCTTCCTGGACGCGGCTGTCGAAGGCGGTGCCCGGCGACGCATTGTCGAAGCTGCCCTGTGCATACATGTAGGCGCTTTCCCACGTCCACTGATTCGGAAGCTCGCCGCCGAGACCGATCAGGTAGCGGGGATAATCCGAGGTGGTATCAACCACGCGCGGCCCGGCGTTCTTGAGGCGGAACGTGCTGAGCTCGATCGCCTGGCCGGTGGCGCCGAAATAGCGCGTGCCATAGGGGTTGAACGGGTTGGCGGCGGGCACCACGAGGCGGTTGTTGGTGCCGGCGCCCCGGTCGGTCGTGCCGAAGGGCGAGGGCGCGGAGAGATTGATCGTCTCGATGCGCTTGAACATGAGATCGGCGAAACCATACAGCGCGGGGGTGAACTGGTGCTTCGCGGAAACGCTGAAGCCGCGCGAGGTCTGGCCCGGCAGGAGGGTCGAGTCCTGCTGGAAGTTGTAGAAACCGGCGCCGGTGGCGCGCGAGGCCGCGACCGCGTTGGCGGAATTCGGATCGGTCGTCGGTTCCGCGAAGGTGCGGACCGTGGCCGTGCCCGGGATGAAGAAGCGCGCCGGGAAGGTGCTGGAGCTGCGGAGATCGCCGCCAATCACCACGCCGTTCGCGTCGGTCTCAACCTGGTTCGGCGAAGTCTGGTCGTGGCGCAGGTCGGCGTTGTCCGAGAAATCGAGATCGCGATTCATCAGCATGTTCCGGTGCGAGTAATCGGCCGTCAGCATGAGGCTGGTCTTGTCCGTGTGGGCGCCCGTGATGATGAACGCGGTGACTTCCTGCGTGTCGGTCCCGAAGGTGTTGCCGAACGAGACGTCGACGCCCACGCCGTCGTAGCTGCGCTTCAACTGGATGTTCAACACGCCGGCGACGGCGTCGGAGCCGTAGATCGCCGAGGCGCCGTCCTTCAGGATCTCGATGCTCTCGATGGCGGAGGTCGGGATCTGGCGCAGGTCGATGACCGACTGGAAGCCGTTGAACGCCCCCGCGCCCGACGGCACGGCGCGGCGGCCGTTGAGGAGGACCAGGGTGTTGTTGTTGCCCAGGCCGCGGAAATTCACCGTGGACGTGCCGGAGGCGAAGCCGGTGCCCGAGCTCTCGGGCGAGATGGTGCCCGCGCTGTTGAACGGCAGGGCGCGCAGCGCGTCCTCGACGTTCGTGAAACCGGTGTTCTGCAGGTCGGTCTGGGTGATCCGGACCACCGGGCTGGGCGTCTCGGAATCCATTCGGCGGATGCGCGAGCCGACGACGGAGAACGTCTCCAGCTTCACTTTCTCATCCTTCGTTTCGTTCCCGGCGGTCTGGGCAAAAGCGGCCGAGGCCGCGAACGCGGGCAGGGAAAGCGCGAGCAGTCGCGCCAGCCCCCACGGGCGTGGAGTGCGTGTTGAGTTCATGCGATTTACGGGTGTGGTGTCGCGAGCGAGGCCGGGTGGCCGGCACCGCGTTATGACACCGCAGTAAGTCGCGTTTCCCGGGAGCGGGACAACGGCCGTGCGACGGGTCTACAACCCGCCGATTTCAAGTCCCCGGCCGGTTCGCCGGGACGCCAACCGGACGCGATGAAGCGCGTCGTGGCCTAGAGATGTGCTTTCAAATCGTGCACGAACGTGCGGCTGACCTTGAGCTTCGCCCCGTTGGTCAACTCGACCGTGTATTCGCCGTAAAGCGCCGGGCTGGCCTTCCGCATGTGCCGCAGGTTCACGATCGTCGAGCGGTGGATCCGCACGAAATGCGCGGGATCGAGCTTCTCCATCATCTTGTGGAGCGACATGCGGACGAAGCGCGACTTGTCGCTGACGTGCAGGCGCACGTAGTCGCCGTCGGATTCGATCCACAGAATGTCCTCGGGGGCCATGACGTGGATCTCGCCGTCGCAGCGGATGAAAAGGCGGCCGTCGCCCTCGCGCGGCTTCGGCGCCGGCGCGGCGCCGTCGGGCAGCGCGCCCTCGCGCAATTTCTCCAACGCGGACATCACCTCGTCGAGGCGCTTCGAGAAATCCCGCTTCTCATGGTTGCGCACGGCGCTCTTGGCGCGGGCCAGCGCGTCGGCAAAGCGCGCGCGGTTGAAAGGCTTGAGCAGGTAGTCCACGGCCTGCACCTCGAAGGCCTGCAGCGCGAAGTGATCGTAGGCGGTCACGAACACGACCTGCGGCATCAGGGCGGCGGGCAGTTTTGCGAGGACCTCGAAACCGGTCATGCCCGGCATCTGGACGTCCAGGAAGAGCAGCTCGGGCTGGTGCTGCTTGATGGCGTCAATCGCCTGGGCGCCGTTGTTGCATTGGGCGACGATCGCGATGTCGGGATCGTGGCGGAGGAGGGCCTCGACGTTCTGGCGCGCGAGGATCTCGTCGTCGACTATCATGGTCCGGATGGTGGCAGTGGTGGCAGTCATGGGGATGAACGGGTGTTGAAAGGCAGGATGATCTCGGCGCGCACGCCCTGCGGGGGATGGTCGCGCAGCCACAGCCGCGCCTCGTCGCCGTAGAGCATCGACAGGCGCGCGAAGGAATTTTGCAGGCCGATGCCGCGGTTGAGTTCGGCGTCGTCCCTGGGCAGCGGGGGGCCGTCGTTATAAACCGTCAACACCAGCCGCGTGCCGTCGCGGGCGGCGCTGATGCGCAGCAGGCGGGCGGAGGGATCCCTGGAGATGCCATGCTTCATCGCGTTTTCCGCCAGCGGCTGCAGCAGCATGCTCGGCACCTGGGCGCGCAGGCATTTCGGGTCGATGTCGAACTCGACCTTCAGGCGATCCTGAAACCGGATGCGCTCGATCTCGAAATAGCGCCGGAGGAAATCCAGCTCGCGCTCCAGCGTGTCCATCGCCTCCTGACGGTGATCGAGCGAGCGGCGCAACAACTGCCCCAGCCCGGCGACGATGTCCTCGGCCTCGCGCGTGCGGTTGTTGCGGATGAGGCTCGTGATCGAGTTGAGGGTGTTGAAGAGGAAATGCGGGTGCAGTTGCATCTTGAGCGCATCGAGGCGCGCCCGCACCAGGCGCGTTTCCAACTGGGCGTTGGCGACCTGCAACTGGCCGGTCAGGCGCTGGCCCGCCCGCCACTCGCGATAGAAGCTGAAGGCATAGAGCGCGAGGATGAGGGCCACGTAGACCAGCGCGGGCAGGTAATTCCAGCCATACATCCAGCGGAGATCGCGGACCACCACCGGGAGAAACGAGACCGGCAGATGATTGACCACGATCAGCCGGGCCGCCTGCGCGACGATGAACAGGCCGGTGATCGCCAGCGCCAGCAGGCCGTGCAGCCCGACGGCCCACAGCCACTGGCGGTCGAGACGCGTGAGTCGCTTTTGAACGAGCAGGATGATCGGGATGAAGAGCCACCACAGCATCTCCAGCGGCCAGAGGTTGAGCTTGGTGGCCCGGAACGTGGCTTCAGGCGCGCCCCGCAGCCAGGAACGGGCGTCCCAGAAGAGGATGGCGGCCAGGACCAGGGTGCCGGCGCTCCAGATCGCAAGCCACACCCGCCAGCTTCGCCACCAGCCGGAATTGCCGTTGCCGTTCGTCACACTCATGCGCCGGGACCGGGCTCGTCCGCGGGTTTGCCGGCCGATTGTTCCAGCCAGAGACGTTTGGTGGCCTGGCGCGCGAGCGGGTCCGCGTACCAGCCTTTTAATTCCAGGGAATGGAGCGCCTGGCGCCGCTCAAACAAAAGCGGCACCGCGGCCGCCGCCGCCATCGCCCGGCGCTCGGCCTGCTCGATGAGTGCCAGCCGCTCGGCACCGAGCTTGGAGTTGGCCTCCGTCAGCAGCCGGATGGCCTCGTCATCCCGCCACTTGGTTTCGCTGAACTCCAGCGGCATTGAGAACACCGTCAGGAGATCCGCGGGATCCGCGACCGTGCCGATCAACGTGCCATAAATGAGATCGTAGTCGCCGGCGTTGAGCCGCTTGGTGCGGGCCTCCGACTCCTCATAGGAAACATAAACGCGGACCCCCAGTTCCTTGAACCACGTTTCGCTGCACGCCGTGGGCCGGGGATCGCCGTCCATCCAAAGCGGCAGCGACATCCGCAGGACCGGAAAACCCTTTCCCCCGGGATAACCGGCCTCGGCGAGCAATCGCCGGGCCTCCGCGGGATTTTCCGTAAACAGAGAGAGCCCGCGGCGGCCGGGCATGTCGGGTACCCATGACCAGGCCGGGACCAGGCGCGCACGGTCCGGCTCGTCGATCAGGTCCTCGCGGTTCAAAGCCATGGCCAGGGCCTGCCGCACGCGCACGTCGCTCAGCGGGCCGCGGGCCACGTTGACGTAATTGGCCAGGACTCCGAGGGCGAGTTCGGACTCAACCACCATCGGCCGCCGCGTCGGCCAGCCCTGCTCAGGCACAAAGCTCATCGACGGCAGGAGATCGGCCGTGCCCGCCGCCACCAACAGGGCGCCCAGGCCCGGGCTGCTCGCGCGGATAAACCGCACGCCGGCCAGTTGCACGCCGGCGCGTCCGTGGTAGGAAGCGGCCGCCTCGAGGCGATAACCATCCGCGCTCGCCTGCTTCAGGCGGAACGGACCGTTGGTGACCAGCGCGCCGGGCTCGCGAAAAAAAGCCTTCGTGTCCAGGGCCGCTTCCAGTGATGCATGGATGGGCGACAGCATCGGGTCCGCCAGCTCGGCCACGAACGTCGTCCGGGGTTCAGCGAGTTCGATCTGCAGCGTCAGATCATCCCGGGCGCGCAGGCCGACCTCCTGCGGCTTGTCCCGGTCGCGGCGATGATAGGCCTCCGCATTGCGGATTGGGAAAAGCGCGTATGCCATGTCGACGCGGCTGCGCAGCAACCGGAGCCAGGCGCGGACGAAATCCTGCGCGACCACGGGGTCGCCATTACTCCACCGCGCGTCCGGCCGCAGCTTGAACGTCAGCACGCGGTAATCAGCCGACCAACTCCAACTCGCCGCGGCGGCCGGCCGCGGCTCACCGGTGAGGGGGTCGCATTCCACGAGGGGTTCCCACAGGCTCTGGATGAAGAGATTGTAGGCGGAGAGCGGGAACGGCCGCACCAGGGGATCCGGTCGGAGCGCCTGGGTGTAAACGACGCGCAACACATTCCGGTCCGCCGCTTCCCGCCGGGCCACCGGCAGGGGATTGACCGGTCCCAGGAAGGCGAGCCCGACTCCCCCGCCCAAAACCAGCAACGCCAGGCTGGTCCACCAGGGGAAGCGGGAGGTCGTAGTCATTGTGTTCGGCGGCCTAACTAGCAGACGCGCGGAGCCAAGGCAATGCACGCCTCCCCGACAACCAGCGTGTGTCGGACTCCCGTGTAGCGCGACAGGCCTGCATGATTTCGCGCCGAAGCGCACTGGCGCAAAAAAGGCGGCCCGCGGGCCGCCTTGAGCATGCGTGGGGGTTTGTCCCTGATGACTTAGGTCTTGGGACCACCCTGCGCCAGGTTGCGGGCGCGCAGGCGAAGACCGTTGAGCCGAATGAAGCCGGTGGCGTCACTCTGGTTGTACCAGCTCTTCACGCCTTCCATCGACGCGATCTTGTCATCATAGAGCGAGTACTTCGATTTCCGACCGCAGGTGATGATATTGCCCTTGTAGAGCTTCAGGCGGACCGTGCCGGTGACGAAGCGCTGGCTCTCGTCGACCATGGCCTGGAGCATCTCGCGCTCCGGCGCGAACCAGAAGCCGTTGTACACGAGCTCGGCGTATTTCGGGATGAAGCCGTCGCGCAGGTGCAGGACCTCGCGGTCCAGCGTGAGCGACTCCACCTGGCGGTGCGCCTGCATCAGGATCGTGCCACCCGGGGTCTCGTAGACGCCGCGGGACTTCATGCCGACGAAACGGTTTTCAACGAGATCGACGCGGCCGATGCCGTGCTTGCCGCCGAGCTTGTTGAGGGCCTTCAGCACGCCGCCGGGCGTGAGCTGCTTGCCGTTGACCGCGACGGCATTGCCCTTCACGAAATCGATTTCGACGTACTCCGGCTTGTTGGACGCGTCCTCGGGCGCGACCGAGAGCTTGAACATCGCCTTGTTCGCCTTGGTGGTCGGGTCGAACCACGGGTCCTCGAGGATGCCCGCCTCGTAGGAAATATGGAGAAGGTTGCGATCCATCGAATAGGGCTTCTTGAGCGAGGCCTCGACGGGAATCTTGTGCTGCGCGCAATAGGCGATCATCTCGGCGCGACCCGGGAAGAGCTCGCGATACGCCTCGATTTTCCACGGCGCGATAATCTGGAGCTGCGGCGCGAGCGCCATGTAGGTGAGCTCGAAGCGGCACTGGTCGTTGCCCTTGCCGGTGGCGCCATGGGCGACCGTGTCGGCCTTTTCCTTGCGCGCGATCTCCACCTGGGCTTTCGCGATCAGCGGACGGGCGATCGACGTGCCGAGGTAATACTGGCCCTCGTAAATCGCGTTGGCGCGGATCATCGGGTAGATGAAGTCGCGGGCAAATTCCTCGACCAGATCGAGGGTGTAGTGCTTGGAGGCGCCCGTCTTGAGGGCCTTCTTATCCAAGCCCTTAAGCTCCTCTTCCTGGCCGACATCAGCGGCGAAAGTGACGATCTCGGCGTCGTACGTTTCCTTCAGCCATTTAACAATTACGGAGGTGTCGAGGCCTCCCGAGTATGCGAGGACGATCTTCATGGTAGGGCGTGTAGTGTTGGCAATCGCCCAGTCTGCGCAAAGTAAAAATCGCGTATTTAAAGCCGGAGAGCCCCTCCGGGATTGCGTCCACCCTCCTTCCGGGGGAACCTCGGCTCATCGCATGAGCACGAGCCCCACCCGGTGCAGTCATGTTAGCTCCCGAGGATTCACCCTCGTGGAAATCATGATCGTCGTCGTGATCATCGGCCTGTTGGCGGCCCTGGCGATTCCCGCTTTCCAACGCGTTCAACGGGCTTCCCAAAATGCCAGGGTGATCAACGATTTTCGCGTCTTCTCCCAGGCCTTCGAAGTCTACAATTCGCTGAATGGCGCCTGGCCGAACAACGCCGGCGCCGGCGTGGTGCCCACCTCGCCGGTCTCGATGGCGAGCGATTTCAAGGTCGCGTCCTGGCAGGCCGTCACGGTCGTGGGCGGTCGTTGGAACTGGGACAACAACCTGTCGTCCGGCGGCGAAGCCGGCATTTGCATTTCCGGTTACACCTGCACCGATGCCCAGCTCGAGCAGATCGATGCGAAGATCGACGACGGCGACCTGACGACCGGCAATTTCCTGAAGACCCAGCCGACCCGCGTGATGCTGGTGCTGGCGCGGCCCTGAGGCCCAAGCCAGACTCCTACAGGAGTGGTCCTCTCTGGCCTGAAAAGCCGAAGACCCAAAGGTGGAACGCACAGCTTGCGCGCCATCGGCTTGGCGACGGCGGGACCTCCGTGCATTTGCTTCGCGAGCTCCCAGACCAGCGCACTGAGGTCAGTGCGCTCCACCTTCAAATCTAAGCCCGGTTGCGGGCCAGCATGGCCACAATCGCCTTCTGCACGTGCAGGCGGTTTTCCGCCTCATCGAAGATGATGCAACGCGGGTGATCGAGCACTTCCTGCGTGACCTCCTCCCCGGCGTGGGCCGGCAGGCAATGCATGAAGAGCGCATCCGGTTTGGCGGCCTCGAAAAGTTTTTTGTTCACCTGGAACGGCATCATCCGCCGCTGGCGCTCCGCGGACTCGCTCTCCTGTCCCATGCTGGCCCAGACGTCGGTGTAGACGATGTCGGCGCCGGCCACCGCTTCATACGGATCGGAGGTGAAATGAAATTTGCCGCCCATCTTCTCCGTCAGCCCGCGGATCCGCTCGCCCGGACCATCGCTCGCCGGGCCGCCAAGCGAAACCTTCATGCCAAACAGGTTGGCGCCGAGGATCCAGGAATTCGCCATGTTGAACCCCGTGTCGCCGAGGAACGCCACCTTGCGGCCCTGCAGCGATGCGAACAGGTCGCCCGCGGGCCCGGCCCAGCGTTCGGCCGCCGTGAAGGCGTCGGTGTAGATCTGGCACGGATGCAGGAAGTCCGTCAGCGCGTTGACGACGGGAATCGTCCCGTGTTGCGCCAGCCCCACCACGTCCTCGTGCGCGTACGTGCGCACCACCAGCCCGTGCACAAAGCGGCTCAGCACGCGGGCCGTGTCGCTGATCGGCTCGCCGCGGCCGATCTGGATATCGTTGGCGTTGAGAAACAGCGGATTGCCGCCGAGCTCGTGGATGCCGACCTCGAAGGAAACCCGGGTGCGCGTGCTCGACTTGGCAAAGATCATCGCCCACGTCTGGCCCGCGAGGGGCTTCTCGTGACGGCCGCGCTCCTGCTTGAACCGGCGCGCCAGCGCGAAGATCTGCGCAACCTCGTCGCGGGAGAAATCGGTTTCCTGGAGAAAGTGTTTCATGGCGTTGGCGGTTTATTTTTTCGCGGCCAGCACGCCGCGGATGATTTCGGTCGCGCGGTCGAGCTGCTCGCGGGTCGCAATCAGCGGCGGCAGGAGCCGCACGGTGTGCGTGCCCGCCACCGGCGCCAGCAGGCCGGCTTCGCGGAGGAGCGTGACGTAGGCGCCCGGCTCCGGCTGCTGCAGCAACAACCCGAGCATGTAGCCGCGGCCCGTGACCGCCTTCAGGTGGCGCGGGAATTCGGCGGCTAATTTTTCCAGCTCCGTCTTCCAGGCGGCGCCGTTGGCCTGGACCTTCTGCAGGAGGTTCTCGCGCTCGAGCACATCGAGCACCGCCAGGGCCGCCGCGCATGCCAGCGGGGTGCCGCCAAAGGTCGAGCCGTGCGAGCCCGGCGTGAAGAGGTCCGCGTGTTTTTCCGCGGCCCAGATGGCGCCCATCGGGTAGCCGCCGCCCAGCCCCTTCGCCATGCCGATGGCGTCGGCGCGCACGCCTGCATGCTGGAAGGCATAGAATGTCCCGGTGCGGCCGAGCCCACACTGCACCTCGTCGAGCATGAGCAGGAGATTGTGCTGGTCGCACAACTGGCGCACGCCCCAGAGAAATTCATCCGTGCACGGCGTGACGCCGCCCTCGCCCTGGATGGTCTCGAGGAAGATGGCCGCGGTGTTTTCATCCACCAGGTCGGCGAAGCTCGGCAGGTTGTTCAACTCGCCAAAGGCGAAGCCCGGCACGAGCGGCCGAAAGCCCTTTTGGATCTTCTCCTGCGGCGTCGCGCTCATGCCGCCGTAGGTGCGGCCGTGAAAGGCGTTCTTCGCGGCGATGATCTTGATGCACTTCCCCTCCTCGCCGGCCTTGCGCATGCCGTGCAGGCGCGCGAGCTTGATGAGGCCCTCGTTGGCCTCGGTGCCGCTGTTGCAGAAGAAGACCCGGCCCGGGCCGGCGTGCTTCACGAGGCGCCGCGCGAGCTCGCCCTGGTTCGGGTTGCGGAAGAGATTGCTGCAGTGGATCAGCTCGCCGGCCTGCCGGCGGATCGCCTCCACCCACACCGGGTGGCAGTGCCCGAGCGCGGCGACGGCCACGCCCGAGGTGAAATCGAGGTACTCCCGACCGGTGTCGTCCCACACGGACACGCCCGCCCCGCGCACGATCGTCAGCGGCGCGCGGCCGTAATTCTTCATGACATACGCATCATAAAGCTCGGCGGTGTTGGTGCGAACGATGGATGGCTGCATGGAGTGAGAGTGAAAGTGAATGGGAGGGTGAAAGAAAGGGCGGAATCAAAACACTTTCCCTCTCACTTTCACCCTCACTGTCTGCCTGCTCAGCCCTGCACGATTTCGGTGCCCACGCCCTTGTCGGTGAAGATTTCGAGCAGCAGGCTGTGCGGCATGCGGCCGTCGATGAAGTGCACGCGTTGCACGCCTTCCTGGAGCGCGCGCACGGCGCTCGCCACCTTGGGGCGCATGCCCTTGTCGATGACGCCCTTTTTCTTGAGGCCCTCGACTTCGCCCGTCTTGAGGGTGGAAATCAGCGACGCCGGGTTCTTCGGGTCGGAGAGCAGGCCGGGCACATCGCTCATGTAAACGAGCCGGCGGGCCCGCAACGCGCTGGCCACGCGGCCGGCCGCGGTGTCGGCGTTGATGTTGTACGGCTTGCCGTCGTAGCCCTCGGCCACCGGCGAGATCACGGGCAAAAATCCGTCGGCGATCTCCTTCTTGATGAGCTTCACCTTCACCTCGGTGACGTCGCCCACGAAGCCGAGGTCGACCTTGTTGCCATCGTCATCGGCCTCGAGCTTCTGGCACACCAGCACGCTGTCGCCCGCGAGGCCCTTCGGCCGGGCGTTGATCGCGGTGAGGGTGTCGCAGACCTCCTTGTTCACGATCTCGTCGAGCGTCTTCTTCACGATGGCGATCGTCGCCTCATCGGTGACGCGGAGGCCGTTCACAAAATTCGCCTTCAGGCCGGAGGCATCCATGGCCTTGGAGATGGCCTTGCCGCCGCCGTGCACCACGACGACGTTGATGCCGACCGCGGCGAGGAACGCGATGTCCGTGGCGACGCGGTTGCGGGCCTCGGGATTCGGGTCGTCCATGAACGAGCCGCCATATTTCACGACGAACGTGGAGCCGCGAAAGTCCTGGATGTAAGGCAGGGCTTCGAGCAGCACCCGCGCTTTGGCGATGACCTCGGAAACGTCCATCAGGCGGTCAGGAGCGGGCAAAAAACTGCAGCGCGGCGTTCATCAGTAATCGTGTCGACAAAGCTGTTAAGGCAAACGCCGCGGATTTCACTAAAAAAATGAGGGTGGGCGCCGGTTTCCACACCGGCGCGTCGTCGAGGTGGAAATCGACGACCACCTTGGCGGTGCTCATTCGCTCTTGTTATAGTGAACGTAGCCCTCGGTGAGATCGGTCGCGAGGAGCCGGAAGGACGCTTTGCCGAGGTGCAGGTTCAGCGTGATGGTGAAGCGCCGCGCCTTCACGATCTCCTTCCACTTCGGCTTCAGGTCGGCATGCGGCTTGCCCGCGGTCATGGCCGGCGTGTCATTGTAGAGGATGTCCAGCTTGGCCTCGACCAGCTTGGCGCCGGCGTAGCCCGCCGCATCGGCCAGGCGGCCCCAGTTCGGGTCCTCGCCATACCAGGAGGATTTCACGAGGAGCGAGTTACCGATGGCGCGGGCCACCTTCTCGGCATCCTCCGCGGAGGCGGCGCCGGCGACCTTCACCTCGACGACCTTGGTGATCTTCTCGCCGTCGGAGACGATCTTGTCGGCCAGCACCTCGCAGGCCTTCCAGACCGCCTCGGCAAACAGCACCCGCAGCTCGCGCGGGCTCTTGTCCCCGACGCTCACGCCGGAGTGGCCGTTGGCCAGCATGAGGACGGTGTCATTGGTGCTCATGTCGCCGTCGACCGTGATGCAGTTGAAGGTGCCGGTCACGGCCTCCGCCAGGGTCTTTTGCAGGAAGCTGCGCGGCACCGAGAAATCCGTGGCCAGGAACGCGAGCATGGTGGCCATGTTCGGCTGGATCATGCCGGCGCCCTTCGCGATGCCGGAGACGAAGTGCTTCTTGCCGTCGTAGGTGAAGCTGACGGTGACCGTCTTCGGCTTCGTGTCGGAGGTGAGGATCGCGCTCGCGGCCTTGTGCCCGTGGTCGGACGTGCGGCCCTTCTCGGACACGACGCGCTCCAGGCCTTTCAGCAGTTTCGGCATCGGCAGCGGCTGGCCGATGCGGCCCGTCGAACACACGAAGAACGAAGTCGGCTTGAGATTGAGCGACGCGGCGACGCGCTGGGCGGTCGTGTGCGCGTCCTGCAGGCCCTCGGGGCCGGTGCAGGCATTGGCGTTGCCGGAATTGGCCACGATGCCGTGGAACGGCCCGCCGTGCGCGAGGTGTTTCTGGCAGAGCAGCACCGGGGCGGCCTTGACGGCGTTCTTGGTGAACGTGCCGGCGGCCGTGCACGGGCGCAGCGAAAAGAGCAGCGCGAGGTCGAGGCGCTTCAGGTCATGCTTGTCCCGGATGTCGCACGGCACGCCGGCGGCCTCGAAGCCGGGCACATCCGTGATGCCGGCGCTGTCTGGGGTGACGATCAATTGGGTCATGGTGGGACGGGGATCAGGCCAGGCCCGCGGCCTCGGGCAGCCCGAGCCACAGGTTCATGATCTGCACGGCCTGGCCGCTCGCGCCCTTGACGAGGTTGTCGAGCGCGGAGGTGATCACAAAGTTGTTGGTGCGGACATCGTACACGGCCGAAATATCCACGCGATTGGTGCCGACGGTGTGCGCGGTGTCCGGCGTTTCGCCGGCCGGCAGGAGGGCGACGAACGGCCGGCCCTGGTAAGCCGCCCGCCAGGCCGCGTACAGCGACTCGATGGTCGCGCCCTTCGCCGCCGGCACCGTGATGGTCGTGGCGATGCCGCGCCGCATCGGGGCGAGGTGCGGGTTGAACTGCAGCACGATCTTCGCGCCGGTCACCGCGGACAGCTGCTCCTCGATTTCCGCCAGGTGCCGGTGCTTGGTGAGGCCATAGGCCTTTGCGCTCTCGGCGCGCTCGACGAAGAGGTAGGTTTCCTCGACCTTCTTGCCGGCGCCGCTGACGCCGCTGAAGGAGTTGACGACGATATGCTCGCGGCTGACGACGCCGGCCTTGAGCAGCGGGGCGAGCGGCACGAGCGTGCTCGTCGGGTAACAGCCCGGCGCGGCGGCGAGCTTGAGCGCCTGCCGCCATTTCGGATCGGTCAGTTCAGGCAGGACGAACTTCGCCACGGGCAGCAACTCGGGGGCGTGGTGCTTGCCGTAATATTTCTCGTAGGTGGCCAGATCGTCGATGCGGAAGTCCGCGCTCAGGTCCACGACCTTGCGGCCGGCCGGCACGAGCACCTTGGCAAAGTCCGCGGCGGCGCCGTGCGGCAGGGCCAGGAACCAGAGATCGATGTCCTGCCGGCCGGCCAGGGCCGCCGCGTCGGAATCGCTGAATTTCAACTGGTCGGCCGCCGTGCCGCGCAGCGAGGGAATGATGGCGGACACCGGTTTGCCCGCGTGTTGCCGTGAGGTGACCGCCGTCAGTTTGACCTGCGGGTGACCAAGGAGGAGTTTGACCAGAACTTCGCCGGAGTAACCCGACGCGCCGACAATGCCGACATTCATTTAAGGGAGTGGTAGAATTATGAATTCCCGCGGGGGAATCGAGAAGTTTCGTGAGTCGCGGCCGTTTCCCGGACGCCGGCGGCCTTGGCCGTCGTTAAAAAAAAGAAGCGGAGGCCGTGAGGCGCTCCGCTTCGGTGAGTCGTGATTCCAGTAAGCGCTTAACGCTTGGAGAACTGGAAGCGCTTGCGGGCGCCCGGCTGGCCGGGCTTCTTGCGCTCTTTCTCGCGGGGGTCACGGGTGAGGTGACCGGCCTTCTTCAGGGTGACGCGGAGCTCGGGATTGAACTTCAGCAGGGCGCGGGCGATGCCGTGGGCGACGGCGCCGGACTGGCTGCTGATGCCGCCCCCGGCGACGTTCACGATGACGTCGAACTTGTCCTTGCTGTCCGCGGTCACCAACGGGGCGACGGCGCGGCGCACGAAGTTGTCGTGCGTGAAATAGGTTTCGAACTTGCGGTCGTTGACCGACAGCTGGCCGGAGCCGGCAATGAGACGGACGCGGGCGGTGGAGGTCTTGCGACGGCCGGTGCCGAGATAAACGGAGGATTCAGCGCTCATGGATTACTTAAAGCTTAACGGGGTTCTGGGCCTCGTGATCGTGCGTGGCGCCCGGGAAAACGCGCAGCTTGGTCAGCATCTTGGCCGCGAGGCGGTTCTTCGGGAGCATGCCCTTGACCGCTTGCGAGATGATGAACTCGGGCTTGTCGCGACGGACATCGGTGAGCTTGCGATACTTCTCGCCGCCGACGTAGCCGGAGAACGACATGTACTCGGTGTGCTCTTCCTTCTTGCCGGTGAGGACGACCTTGTTCGCGTTGATGACGACAACGAAGTCGCCGGTGTCGACGTGGGGCGTGTAAGTGGGCTTGTGACGGCCGCGCAGGATGTTGGCGGCTTTAACGGCGAGACGGCCCAGCACTTTGCCTTCGGCATCGATCAGATACCACTTGGGCTGCACAGTCTCTTTCTTGGCCAGATAGGTTTTCATTGCGGAAAGGGGCCCAAGGGAAGGATTTCGCCTACCCCTGTCAACCCCGAACCTTTCACATTCCTGAAAACAGCCGCCCAAGGCGCTTACTCGCTCAGAAATCGAGGCTTACGCCAAGGGTAACCCACAACCCCGGGTTGCCGGACCGCCCAAACGGACCATTCGTTGCCGACCGGCCCAAGGCTTCCGCGTAATGAAGCCCCGCGGCGACCATCGAATTCGACCCGATCCGGTAAGGCAGGCTCACTTCCGCTCCCCAATAACCGTAGTCATCGCGCCGGCGCGGTCCGGCCGCCTCCGGACGCCAGTCCCGGCCGGTGACCCACCCGGCGAAAAAATTCCATTCGAGAAAGGCCCCGAGTTTGGTGAGCGCGGTGCTGCGGGCCAGGGCGACTTCGATCGTGTCGGCCCGGAAATAAAAATCGTGGGAGTACCGCGCGCCCGGGGTGAAGCCGCTCACGGGCGGCAGCGTGGCCGCGAGACCCGTTTCCAAGGAACGCTCCACTCCGCCACCGGGAACGCGATCGAACCACGTGTGGGCCACCGACGCTTCCACGGTGGCGCCGTTGTCCAGCGACCACCGGTAGCCGCCATGCAAGTCCACTTCGCGCGCATCGTCCCCGCCGAACGACTGGCGGGTGCCCAAACCCCCGTGCAAATTATCGCGACTGAATTCGACGCCCGCCTGCAGCGCGTCGGCCGACCGTTCCACCCCGCGAAAAACCGAGCGCGACGCATAGGCCACGTTCACTTGGATGGGCGGCGCCTCGGTTTGCGCCCGTGCCGCGACCGCGACGAAGCTGCCGAGTAAAAGGCCGGAAACTGTTCGGAAAAAACGCATCGAAACGCAGACCATGGATGTGTTTGTTTTTGTCGCCGTTGTCCACACACTGGTTCCATCCATGACCACCGCTGTCCGCTCCAACCTCTTTGCCGCCGGATTGCTTGGCTTCACCGGGATCGTGCTCGGGGCCTTTGGCGCCCACGCCCTCAAGGCCCAGCTCCTGGAACGCGGAATGACCCAGGCCTGGCAAACGGCGGTGCTCTATCATCTGCTACATGCCGTGGCCTTCCTCGCACTGCCCAACTGGGTCTGGGTTCGCCGCCTCTGGCTTGCCGGGATCTTCCTGTTTTGCGGCTCGCTTTACTGGCTCGCGCTCGGCGGACCGCGGTTTCTTGGCCCGATCACGCCGCTCGGCGGCGTTTGCTTCCTCGCCGGCTGGGCGTTGATCGCTTGGAAGGCTTACCAACTCCCTAAGGAATGAAACTCCCGCCTCCCCTGCTGGCTGCCCTTGCCGCGCTGCGTGTCGCGGGTGGCCGGCCGCGGGTGGTCGGCGGCAGCGTCCGCGACTGGCTGCTCGGACTCGAACCGAAGGATTTCGACATCGAGGTTTACGGCCTCGACTACGAGCGGCTCGGCCGGGCGCTGGCGCCCTTTGGGCCGACGGATCTCATCGGACGCAGCTTCGGGGTCATCAAAGTCCGCCTGAACGGCGTTGAATACGATTTCAGCCTGCCGCGACGGGAATCCAAGACCGGCGCGGGACACCGGGGGTTTGCCGTCGCGCCCGACCCGGCGCTGACCGAGGCCGAGGCGGCGGCCCGGCGCGACTTCACGGTGAACGCCATCGCGTACGATCCGCTGGAAGACCGCGTGCTGGATTTCCATGGGGGCGCCGCGGACTTGGAGAAGAAAATCCTGCGCCACACCAGTCCCGCATTTGTGGAGGATCCCCTGCGGGTGCTGCGCGCCTTCCAGCTTGCCGCCCGGTTTGGATTTACCCTGGCGCCGGAAACCGTCGAGTTGTGTCGCTCGATTGCGGCTACCTACCAGGAACTGCCGGTCGAGCGCGTGTGGGGCGAGTGGGACAAGTGGGCGACGAAGGCCGCGAAGCCGTCGCTGGGCATCGCGGTCCTCAAGCAGACTGGCTGGCTCAAACATTTTCCCGAAGTCGCGGCGCTGGACGGCGTGCCCCAGGAACCGGAGTGGCATCCGGAAGGCGATGTGCTCGTGCACACCAATCATTGCCTCGATGCGCTCGTCGGGCTCGATTCGTGGCGCGGCGGAACGCCCGGGACGCGCCGGGTCCTCACCTTCAGCGTGCTGGCCCACGACTTCGGCAAGGCAACCACCACCAAGCAGGCGGAGCGTCGCGGCAAATTGCGCTGGGTCAGTCCGGAACACGAGGCGGCGGGCGGACCGCTGACCGAAACCTTCCTGCAGCGCATCGGCGCGCCGCTCGACGTGGTGCCCCGCGTGCGCCAGCTCGTCGTGAACCACCTTTTGCATCATCAGGGTGCGGAAACCTATCGCGACACCACGGTGCGGCGGCTCGCCCGCAAGATTGAGCCCGCCACGCTCGACGAGCTGATTGCCGTGATGCAGGCCGACCACCTCGGCCGCCCGCCGCTGGTTTCGGCGGAGACCGTCAGGCGCCTGGATCATCTCCGCACCGCCGCCCGCCGCCTGTCGCTCGAGCATGCGGCCCCGAAGCCGGTTGTGCTGGGCCGGCACCTGATCGGTCTCGGCCTCCAGCCCGGACCCCAGTTCAAGCCCACCCTCGAGGCGGCTTTCGAATCGCAGCTCGACGGCGCGTTCCATGACGAGGCCGGCGGCCTCGAGTGGATGCGAAACTATTTGCGAGCCCATCCCCTGATTTTATCTTCCCAACCCTCCGCCCCCTTATGAGCGCCTCCAACCAACTCGACCAACTCAAGCAGTTCACCAAGGTCGTTGCCGATACCGGCGACTTTGCCAGCATGAAGGAATACGCGCCGCAGGACGCGACCACCAACCCGAGCCTCATCCTCAAGGCGGCCGGCATGCCGGGCAACGCCCACGTGCTCGACCAGGCCGTCAAGGATGCCGGCGCCTCGGCCGGCACCGAGCAGATCATCGACCGCCTGCTCGTCCTCTTCGGCGCGGAGATCCTGAAAATCGTCCCGGGACGCGTCTCGACCGAGGTCGACGCCCGCCTCTCGTTCGATCGCGATGGCTCGATCGCCAAGGCGCGCGAAATCATCGCGCTTTACGAGAAGGCCGGCATCCCGCGCGAACGCATCCTCATCAAGCTCGCCTCGACCTGGGAGGGCATCAAGGCCGCCGAGGTGCTGCAAAAGGAGAAGATCAACTGCAACATGACGCTCCTGTTCTCGTTTGCCCAGGCGGTCGCCTGCGCTGACGCGAAGGTGCAGCTGATCTCGCCCTTCGTCGGCCGCATTCTCGACTGGTACAAGAAAAGCACGGGCAAGGACTACGCGCCGGCGGAAGACCCGGGCGTTCAGTCCGTCGCGGAGATCTACACTTACTACAAGAAATTCGGCTACGCGACCGAGGTCATGGGCGCCTCCTTCCGCAACACGGGTGAAATCACCGAGCTCGCCGGCTGCGATTTGCTCACGATCAGTCCCCAGTTGCTGGGCGAACTCAAGGCGAACACCGCGCCGCTGACGCGCAAGCTCGCCCCGGCCAAGGCGAAGGCCGCCGATTTGAAGAAGGTGAGCTTCGATGAGAAAAGTTTCCGGTTCGCCCTCAACGAGGACGCCATGGCCACGGAAAAAACGGCCGAGGGCATCCGCGTCTTCGCGGCCGACATCCGCAAGCTCGAGCAGCTCGTGAAACAGAAGCGGGGATAAAGGCCTGTCGATTGAAGTGGACGCAAAGCCGGCCTTGGCAACCGGCGAACCCACCGTGACAACGCGGGCGACCATTCGATAAAACATTCCCGGTTTCCGCTCCGGTCATCCTGAGCCCCGCGAAGGATCCAGGGAAAGCGGACGTATCAACGGATGCCTCTGGATTCTTGTATGTCTGGAGCGATGAAAGTTGAGAAGGGGAACAGGCCCAAGGCGGGCTCCGAGAATGGGCCAATTGGCTCGTCGGAGGAGCCCGCCTTGGGCCGGGTTGCGAAGTCCGTCCGGGCGGATTGGATGTGTGCAGCCCGCCAGGGCGTTTGCCGTGCAGGCCGCGCGGTGGACGGCAAGACCGACAGATCGCTGGATTCTAGGGCCCGGCGAGCCCGTTGCGAAGCCAGGTCGCGGTCTTGCACCTGGTCAAACCTCGAACCGCTGAAAGAGTCATGAACTCGGATTACAAGGTAGAGTCGACCGAACCTGTGAGCTACGTCAGCCTGGATGTCTCCAAGGCGCGACTGGACTACGCGATTGCCGGCCAGAAGTGCCGGAAGGTCCCGAACACGGCAGCGGGCATTGCCACGCTGATCACCACGATCCAGCCGCTGCCCGGAGTGAGGGTGGTCTGTGAAGCCACCGGCGGGTATGAGCGCCGGCTCTTGGAGCAGTTGCATCAAGCGCGCGTGCCGGTGTGCCGGTTGCAGCCCGGGCGGGTGCGCCACTTTGCGCGGGCGGAAGGCACGCTGGCCAAAACCGACAGGATTGATGTGGGCGTGATCTACCGCTATGCTTGCAGCATGCATCCGCGCGTGGAGAAGCCGCCGCTGCCCGAGGTGACCGCCCTGCGGGAACTGTTGGACTACCGCCGGCAGGTGGTGGAGCAACTCACGCAGACAACCAACCGGCTGGAGACCGCGGGGCCGACGCTGGAGGCGTTGTTGGTGGCGCAGCGCGAGCAACTGGCCGCGGTCGCGGCCAAGGCCGAGAAGTTGGTGACCGAACACGTGAAGGGGCATCCCGCGCTGCAAGCCAAGGCCGAGCGCATGCAACAACTCCAAGGGGTGGGCCCGGTCCTGGCCACCACGCTGCTGGCGTACCTGCCGGAACTGGGCGAGGAGGACGACAAGCGCATCGCCGCCCTGGTCGGGGTGGCGCCGTACGCTCATGACAGCGGCGAAACCTCGGGACCACGCCATGCCCGCGGCGGCCGCATCGAGGTGCGCAACGTCCTCTACATGGCCGCCGTCAGCGCTTCCCAGCACAACCCCGTCCTGTCGGTCTTCTACCAGCGACTCCGCGCCGCCGGCAAACCCGGCAACGTCTGCCTGCTCGCCGTCATGCGCAAAATGATCGTCGTGCTCAATCGTATGCTCAAAGACCAACACTTTACCCTTGTCAGCTGACACCGCTGCTTCGCACGGCTCAGAATGACCGGATGTGAAAGTTATGCGCGGGGCTTGGGCGCTCTTGCCTGCGGAAATCCTAAAACGCGTCCGGCCTGCCCGCCATGCTTGCGGCGAGGCGTCGGTCTTCCGCATCACTCTCGCGCAAAAAAAAGGCCGCCCGAAATCGGGCGGCCTTGAATTTTTATGGCTGGTCGGATCAGAACTTGATCTTCATGTCCGCGTAGAAGAAGCGGCCCATGGAACCATAGGTGCTGATGTCCACGTTGGCATCGGTGTTGACCGTCGGGTCAAGCGGACCGAAACGGTTGAAGGCATTCGTCACGCCGAGGGTGAACTTGGCGCCCGAGAGGTACTTCATGGACGAGCCGAAGGTGTAGGAAACCGCGGCATCAAGCGTGTAGAACGAGCCGATGCTGGTATCCGGATCGTCGCTGGACACGCCCGGCAGGTAACGCACTCCGGCGAAGGCATTCCAACTGCGCAGGGTGTAGTCGACCGAGGTATAGGTCTGCCAGCGCGGGATCGTGCCGTTGGTGACCGTCGACTTGCCGACGGTCTCGAAGGCCGGATCACCCGGGAAGAACACGAAGTCGTAGCTGCGATAGATGCCCGTGTTCGACGTGAAGTCGAAGCGGCCCATCGTGTCGGTGTTCCAGGTGTACTTCGCGGTGATGTCAAAGCCGTCGAGCTTGAGGCTCGCGAGATTGACCAGCGCGTCCGTCACGTAGATGTCGTCCGGCACGCCATTGCTGATCTGGCCGGGCGCGGCGCCGACGGCGGTGCCATTGAAACCACCGAACTTAACCCGATTGGCATACTGGGAGGCAGAACCCAAGAGCTCGACATCCTGCAGGATGGTATCGGCACCATAAGAACCGATCAGGCCGTTCTGCTTGATATTCCAGTAATCAACGGACACCGAGAAGCCCTTGATGGCTTTCGGCGAATAGACGACACCCGCCGTCCAGTTGCGCGCCTTGGCCGGAGCCAAGCCGGGATTGGCCGTCGACTGGAAGTTCGTCTGGAAGTTGTCGATGTCCGCGCCACCGCCAGCCGGGGTCAGCGTGAACGGATTCGTGAAGCCGATGCCCGCCGGTCCAAACAGTTGATAGAGCGTCGGGGCCGAGAACGACTTCGAGTAGCTGCCGCGGATGGCGAACTGGTCGTCAAACGGCAGGTAACGCACGGTAAGCTTCGGTACGGTCGGGTCGGTCGTGTCGCTGTACTTTTCATAGCGGACCGCGCCGGAGAGTTCGAGCAGGTGGGCGCCCGGGGCGTCCTTGGCCAACGGCACGCGCACTTCGGCGAAGATGGACTCAACCTTGCGGTTCGCCTCGAACGGGCTGAGCGAGGTGGCGCCGTTCCAACCGATGTTGCCAAACTGATCGGGAATACTGAGCGGGTCAGCGATGCCGCTGAGGAACTCCTTGCGGATTTCGCCACCGAGCGCGATGTCCACCGAGCCGGCCGGCAGGTCGAACGCCTTGCCGGTAACCTTCGCGTCGTAGTTGCTCAAGCGGCTCAGGAAGCCGCCGGTCGCCACGCCGACAATGTTGTACGGACCGTAGACCGCCGGGTCATTGGCGCGGGAGAACATGTTGAACGCGCCATCGACAACGGCGTTGAACAAATTGTCATTGTTGATGACACCGGGATTCCGGTACTCCTGCTTGATGCGGTTATAGTTGGCCGCGGCTTCCCAGTTCCAATCCGGGGTGAGCGAGCCCTTGAAACCGACGACGCCGCGAACGCCGGTCGTGTCGTTGATATACTGGCGGGGGTTCGTGGTGAGGCGATTACGGGGGGTGACCGTGACGTTGAACGGATTGCCCGGATCGCCCGCGTCAAAGCCACCAAGGTTCAGCGGCTGGCCGTTGATCTGGGAGAAGGTTTGCGTGTTCGAATAGAGGAAGTCGGCGAACAGGCTGATCGAATCGTTGATCTTGTGCTCAGCAGCGAGAGTCATGCTTTGGCGCTCGTTCTGAGTCTTCTGGGTCACGTATTGCGACAGGTTGAAGAGTTCGAACTGTTCGCCCTGCGTGCGCGGGCCGGAATAAACGCCGGCGGCAATAAGCGCGGCGATCGATTGGCCGCCGGGGGTGACCGTCGGAGCAGACTTGGACGGATCGAGATAATAGAATTTGCCATCCGGCGTGTTCACCGAACCCGCAAACGTCGGGGTGCCGAAGGTGACGGCCGAATACGGACGCTGATAAGCGTAGACCGGGTCTTCTTGGAACCATTCGGCGGACAGCGTCATGCTGGTGGTGCCGTTGCTGACGCCACCCACGATGTGGGCGCCGCGTTCCTGGGCGTGGCCATCGTTGTCCGTCCAGCCATAGTGGGCACCCAGCTCAAAACCCTGGAAATCGGTCTTGAGAATGATGTTCACCACGCCGGCGACGGCATCGGTGCCGTAGATGGCGGAGGCGCCGTCGGCGAGCACTTCAATACGCTCGATCGCAGCGGTCGGAATCAGGTTCACGTCGACGAACTGGAAGCCGCCCGACGCGCCGACCGGGGCGTAGGCCACGCGGCGGCCGTTGATCAGCACCAGGGTGTCCGTGTTGCGCAACGCAACTTTGGATCCACCGTTGGTGGAACCGCTGCCGACGTTGGCATTGCCGCTGCCGAGGTTGCCGTTGCCGTTGAACTGCGGGACGGTCTTGCGAAGGATTTCGAGGACGTTGTTGCTGCCGGAATTCTCGATCGCCTTGCTGTCGACGGAAATGACCGGGATGGCAACGGAGTTGGCGGCAGCCGGCAGGTAGGAGCCGGTTACCACAAACTTCTCGAGTTTAACCGTTTCATCGGTCGTTCCCGCCGGCGCGGTGGTCTGGGCAAAAGCGGCCGAAGCCGCGAACAGGGAAAACCCGGCGCCAAGCAGCGCCAAAGGCTTCCGTACTCTTACGGAGCGATTGTTCATAGTTCTAGGTGTTGTGTTAAAACACGCGGTCGTGTTTGCCGGCCTGCTTAGACCTGACCCGTTCACCAGCAACAACATATCGATTAATGGCTCGATACCTAACACTGCCGGCTAACAATCCGCGATGAACAGCCGCGGGTATTTTTCGCGTTTTAACAAACGGTGAAGCCGATTTTGTCCGGAAAACCGTGCCGCGGCGGCCCGTTTATGACGCGCCGCCGCTGGAGGACAATCGCGCGATCAACTGTTTCAATTTTCCGCGGTTTTTCCGGCTCAGGCGAAGCTTGGTGTCATCGCTCATCAGCACCGTGTAGTCGCCGTACATCGCGGGAGTCACTTTGCGAACGTGCTCGAGGTTGACGAGCGACGACCGGTGAATGCGAAGGAATTTGGTCGGATCGAGGCGTTCCTCGAGGCTTTGCAAAGTCTCCCGAACCAACTGGGCCGGGCCCGTGGTGTGCACCTTGATGAAGTCGGCTTGGGATTCCACCCAGATGATGTCGGCCGCGCGAATGAAATGAATGTCGCTGCCCGTCTTCAACACCACGCGATCGGTGGATTCGCTGCCGCCCTGGGCGGAAGCCGGGGCCGTCGCGCCCGCGCCTTTGGTCAATTCCTGCACGTAGCCGAGCAGTTGCTGCACTTTCTCGCCCAAGTCCGACGCGCGGTTCTGGCGGATTTCCTTCTTGGCCCGGGTCAGGGCCGAGAAAAACCGGGCATCGCGGAACGGCTTCAACAAATAGTCGATCGCGCAAAGCTCGAACGCCTTGATGGCATACTTGTCGTAGGCGGTGATGAAGATCACCGTGGGACGCTCGTCCGGCTTCAACTCCGCCAGGACCTCAAAGCCGTCCCGCTTGGGCATCTGGATATCCAGAAAAACCAGGTCGGGGCGTTGCGTGCGGATCGCCGTCACGGCTGACTGACCGTCGCCGCAACTGCCGACGAGGTCGATTTCAGGATCTTGCGCGAGCATCGTCATGATGCCGTCGCGGGCCAGGGGTTCATCGTCGACGACGAGCGTCCGGATTTTGGCTGTCATCTTATTATTTATGCGGGTAGGGCCTGTCGCCAGGGAAGGTTGAGGGTGACGATGGTCACCCCGGAAGGTTGCGTGATCATTTCGAGACGGTAATCGGTTCCGTAAAGATTATTGAGCTGGGCGCGGATGTTGGCCAAGCCAATGCCCGGCTTGCGGCGGGCCGTCCCCGGCGGGACGCCCGCCAGGTCCTCGGGGCCGTCGTTCGCGATTTCAACCTGCAGCCGGTCGCCGGCGCGGGCCGCGGACACCCGCACCATGCCCGGGGTGGTGCGGAGCGAAATGCCGTGCTTGATCGCATTCTCCACGAGCGGTTGCAGGACAATGTTCGCGACCGACGCCCCCAGGGCCGCCGGTTCGAGGACAAAGGCCACGCGCAGCTTGTCGCCAAACCGCACCTGCTCGATGTCGAGGTAGCGGCGGATAAAATCGATCTCCTGTTCGAGCGCGATCTCGTGCAGGCCGCTCCGGTCGATCGCCAGGCGCAACAGGGCGCTGAGTTGGGCGATGATTTCGACCGCCGCGTCGTTCTTGCGCTGCCGGACCAGCGTCGCGAGCGCGTTGAAACTGTTGAACAGGAAATGCGGGTGCAACTGGCCCCGCAACGCCGCCAACTCGGCGCGAGCGAGGTCCGACTGCAGCTCCGCCGCCTTCAATTGGAGCTGCATGGCCTGTTGGGCATCGTTCCGGCGCTTATAGTAGGCGTCGACGGCGAACGACACCGCGAAGAAGCCGCTGAACGTCAGGATATCGAGCGGCAGCGTGGAAAAGGTGTTGTAGGCGTAGGTGTCGAAGTCCGTGAGCTTGCCCCAGAAATCGACCCCCAGGCTGTCGGCAAAAATCCGCAGCGCGTAACGAAGATGGGTCACCGTCAGGTAAATGGCGAAGCATCCGCCCGCCAGCGGCACCAGGTCGACCGCCCGCCAGCCCCGCATCAGGGGAAAGCGCTGGACCAGCAGCAGCATGAAAGGCGCGGCCGCGAGCCAGGTGTACCACGACAGGCCATCCCAGCCGCGGATGATGGTCTGCATCTGGTTTTCCTCGGCCACCCGCCGCCATTCCCGCGTGCCCGGAAAACCCAGATAAAGCAGCGTGCTGAGGACGAACAGCAGCATGAGCTGGACCTTGTAGACCCTCCGCTCGTCGGGTGTCAGGTGCCCGAAAATCGCCGTGATGCCGCGTTGCCAGAAATTCATCAGACCCCGGCCATGCGGGCGCACAATCCGGCGCGTCGCAACGCAATTTCGGCAGAAGGGCGCGACCCGTGACCGCGCACCGGCCGGAATTGCCGTTGCCCGGCCGGCGTTTTTCCCGCTAGCTGAGGCATTAAATCACGCCTCTCCCTGATCGCCTTCCTGCTGCTCGCCCCGCTGGGCGCGACGGCCGGTGAATTCACCCGCACGCTGACCCCGGAAGACCTGCGCGTCACCGGCTTGGAAAAGCTCACGCCCGAGGAACTGGCCGCGCTGAACGTGCGGATCGAGCGCTACAAGGACGGCGCGCCGCTCCCCGCGTCCGCTAAGAGCCCCACCCCGGCGGCGGCGACCGAAAGCCCGAAGTCGGCCACGCCCGACACCAAGTCTGGAAAAATCCTGCCCGATTGGGTCGGCGCCCTCATCACGCTGAAACGGGCGGAAACAACCACCGCCACGAAGCCGCAGTCCCTGGAGAGCCGCATCATCGGCGATTTCGGCGGCTGGAAGGGACACACGACCTTCAAACTCGAGAACGGCCAGGTCTGGACGCAGGCGAACGACGACTCGTTCGTCTATTCGCCCGCGGTCAAGGCGCCGAAGGTGAAGATTTATCCCGGCACCTTCGGCACATTCTGGATGGAAGTGGAGGGCGTGCGCGTCCGCTGCCGCGTCCGCCCCGTGAGCTTGGAGTAGGTAATCAGTCGTCGCCCTTGGGCTTCGCGGGCGATTCGATCGCCTCGCCCGCTCCCGGCTTGGCCTGCGCCGCCATGCCCGGCACCGACGCGCGGAGGAACGCGTCGATCTTCTGGTAAAAGGCGATTCGCTTCTCCTCCTTGTGGAAACCATGCCCCTCGTCCTTCTCGATGATCAGCTCGTAAGGTATGCGGGCACGCTTGAGTGCCCTTTCGATATCGTAGGCCTGTTCGATTGGCACGCGCGGATCGTTTTTGCCATAAGCCATCAACAGCGGCACGCGGATCCGATCCGCAAAATGGACCGGCGAGGTATCGTGGATGCGCTTTTTGTCCGCACTGCTATTGAGATCACCGAGGCGGGTGTCCGGCCAATAACGCCGGTCGGCCGGCTGGGCTTTGGGAATGAGGTTATTGATATCCACCACGCCCACGTAATTGATGCCCGCGCAATAGAGCTCCGGAGTATAGACCAGCCCGGCCATGGTGGCATAGCCGCCATAACTTGCGCCCGAAATGACCACCCGTTTGGGATCAGCAATCCCTTGTGCGATCGCCCACTTCACGCCGTCGGTAAGATCGTCCTGCATCTCCAGGCCCCACTTCTTGAAACCTGCCGACTCAAAAGCACGGCCATATCCGCCCGAGCCGCGGTAATTGATCTGCAACACTGCAAACCCGCGATTGGCGTAAAACTGCACCTCAGGGTTATAAACCCATTCATCGCGCGGACCATAGGGCCCGCCATGCGGATTGAGGATCAGCGGCAGATTCCTGGGATCGCGCCCCACTGGCAGCGTCAAATAACCGTGCAACCGGAGCCCATCGCGGGCGGCGAAACTGACCGGCTTGACCGGCGCCATCTGCGCGGGATCAATCTTGGGGCGGATCACGGCGAGTTCGCTCACCTTTTGTCGCTTGCGATCATAGATGTAATAAACGCCGGGATCCCGGTCGCTGTAAGAATAGAAAATGATCTTTGAGCCGTCCTCAGCAAACTGGACGGGGGCATGCACCGTGTCGGGCAGTGACTGCTCCATGCGCTGCTGGATCGCCTTCATCTCGGGATCGAGCCAGTGGAAACGCTGCCGATCGGCATCGTAGCTAATGCCAACGACCTTTTTCTTGAACCGGTCGTAGATGACTGTGCTGACGTCGTAAGTGTCATCGCCGAACACCATTTCTCCCATGCTCCGGGTCTTGGTGTCGTAGCGATAAACCGCCGTTGTCTTGCGGCCAACGTCGGAGCTGACAAAAAGGGTGCGATTATCGCCGTCGAATTCTAGCGGCCACCATCCTTCGGTGTCGAACGGCCGCACGGCCAACTCTTCCCACGGGGCCAGGTTTGCATCGCGATACAGGACCCTGACCTGTCTCGTCATGTTGTCGGAGACCACGGCCATCCGCACCACGTTGGCATGGTCGATGACGTAATAGTCCACCCGGCCGGGAGCCCGGGCGATCGGCTCCGAAAGCAGCCCGGTCTTGACGTTCATCAGGGTGACGTCCCACCAATCGCGATAAGTAATGCCGGCATAAACCAGCATGTGCTTGGGATCCTCAGGTAACCGACGCACGAGTCGCACCGCGCGATTGAACGGCAACGTGACGGCATCGGAACCGTCCGGGTTGACCGCATAGATCTCGAATTGCTCCTTCCCGTTGTCGTCGACCCCGAAAAGGATCCGGTTGTCATTCACCCAAAATGGCCCCGAGGCCTGCTTGTCGGTGAAATTGCTCAGGAGGTTTTTCGCGCCTTTCTGCAGGTCAATGACGGCGAGGTTCTGCCGGTGCTCGTAAGGCACGAGGCACAGGATTTTGCTCCCATCAGGTGAGAACTCGAGGTTCGAGATCGTAGGATCCTGAAACAGGGTCTCGACCGGAAACTCCGGCGGGACGGCGGGAGCAGCGGACGCATGAAGCGCCAGCGCCCCCGCGACGATGATCGTGGCAACGGGGATTTTCATCAGTGTGTGTGCCCCCGATCTTTCCCGTCCGCGCGGAAGTGTCAGCCGCAAAAAAACGGGCTCCCCGCGAGGGGAGCCCGTGAAGATTCAGCCGGGGTAATCCGCTTAGAATTCCTTGCGGACGCGGATGTACAGGAAGCGGCCCATGGCGCCGGCGCCATAGGTGTTCGGGTCGAAGCTCGACGTATCGTAGCCGTTGAACGGGGGCAGGTTGTCGAACAGGTTGTTCGCGCCGACCGTGATGGTCGTGCCCCAGAAGCCACGGTAGCTGACGGAAGCGTTGCAGAGGGTGTAGGCACCCTGGTCCCAGCCCGGGTTGGCGAAACCATCGTTGAAGTACGGTCCGATGATGTCGGCACCGAAAGCGGCGCCGTATTCCTTGTAGCGCCAGCTGACGTTGCCCTGACCGCGCCACTTCGGGTTGTTGAAGAGGCCGATGTTGTCGAAGTAACCGCCACCGAGGCCGGAATCGGAACCGATTTCCAGCGTGCGGGTGGCTTCGGCCGAGAAGTTGAAGTCACCGTAGCGGGTGTTGTTCAGGCGGTAGTTCACGCCGATATCGACACCCCGGTAGATCTGGTAGGCGTCGGGATTGTTGGCGGGCACGGACTCGATGCGCAGGATCGGGCCGGGGTTGCCGAGGGTGTTGTCGCGCACGATCGCATTCGGGAACTGGGCCAGGCCGCGGGCGGAGAGCAGGAAGGTCGAGCTCGGCGTCACGATGACCTGGTTGATGCGGATCTTGAAGTAATCGACGTTGAACGAGAAGCCCTTGATGCCGCCCACGTCTTCCACGACGATGCCGGCGTAGGTGCTCTTGGCGGTCTCGGGCAGGAGGCCCGGGTTACCACCGGTCACGATGCGCTGCTGCTGCGGGGGATCCTGCGGACGGAGCGGGTCCTGGAGCACGCCGGACGAGAAGGCGATGGTCTGCGAAGCGTAGAGCAGGCCGAGGGCGGGCGCCTGGAACGATTCCGAATAGGAACCGCGGAGGAGCACCGTGGCCCACTTCGTCTTCGGGAGGGTGATCTTCGCGGCAATCTTCGGCTTCGTGGTGTTGCCGAAATCGCTGTAGCGCTCGTGGCGGACCGCGCCCTGCAGCTCGACGAACTTGAGCACCGGGGCGGTGAGTTCGACGTAGAAGGACTGGACGTCGCGCTCGCCGGTGAGCGGGAGACCGCCACCGGAACCGAGGTAGGCCGCGGTGTCGGGATTGGTCACGAGGTTCTCGTTGCGCCATTCGGCGCCGGCGGCAATGCCGAGCTCGCCACCGGGGAGGTCGAGGAGCGAGCCGGCGATGCTGGCATCGAAGCTCGTGGACTCGGCGCGATTGGCCGCGGTCGAGGTGGTGAACAGCGCGTTGGCCAAGTTGGGGTTGGAGGACGGGCCGAACGGATTGAAGAACGCGCCGGTGAAGCCGGTCAGCGTGCCGTTCAGCGCGGACTGATAGGTCGTGGCGCGGATGGCGTTGCGCGAGATCGTGGTGACGCGGTTCATGCCGTAGGTGCCGGCCGCTTCCCAGTTCCACTTCGACAGGATCGTGCCCTTGAGGCCGGCAAGGAAGTTGGCCCCGATGGACTCGTTGTCGAACTTGCGGACCGGGCCGAAGTTCGTGCGGGCCGTCAGGGTCGTCAGCGCGATGCCGAACGGATTGTACGGGCTGTTGGCCGGCAGCGACAGGCCTTCCGTCGAGAAGTTGATCACGCCCGGGGTGAACGCGTAGAACGTGAAGTTGTCGCTGTAGGTGAACTGCGCGAAGGCGTGCAGGTTCTCGTTGAAGTCATGCTCGAAGTTCGCGAACGCGCTCGTGTAGAAGTAAGCCGGATAGCGCTGGTAGGTCTCCGCGAAGTTGTAGCGGTTTTCATTGCCCACGAGGACGGCGTTCGCGTTGGTCGGGCTCTGGGGAGCCGCCGTGAAGTCGGCGAGCGTCGGGTTCGCCTTGAGGGTGCCGCTGACCGGCACGAAGGTCCAGCTGGTGGCGGTGGTCGCCGTCGCCGGGAAGGCCAGGCCGATCGCGGTCGCCTGGGCGCGGGTGAGCGTCAGGTTGGCCGGGAAGTTCAGCGTCGAGTTCTGGTTGATGCCCCGACCCGAGGTGCTGTAGTCCGTGGTCTTCACGCCGTAGTCGCGGAGGAAGTTGGAGTTCGCGCTCTTCACGTCGATCGCAGCCATCATGCGGGTCTTGCCCGTGCCGGAACCGGCAACGATGCTGAGCTGCTGGATGCCCGTGTCATGACCCTGCGTGTTGCCGTAGTAGCCGCTCGCGGTGAGGCCGGAGTAGTTTTTCTTCAGCTTGATGTTGAACACACCGGTGATGGCGTCGGAACCGTAGATGGCGGAAGCGCCGTCCTTCAGGAACTCCACGCTGTCGATCGCCGCAGCCGGGAGGCTGTTGAAGTCGAACACCGAACGGCCACCGCTGTTGGTGAGCGCGTAGCTGACGGCGCGGCGGCCATCAACGAGGGTCAGGAAACGCTGCGAACCAAGCCCGCGGGGGTTGGTGGTCGCCGCGCCGCGCAGGAAGCTGGCGGTCTGGTAGATCGAGTTGGCCGAGCCCGTGTTGAACGGCAGGCTCTGGATGAAGTCGCCGATGTTGGTGTAACCCTTGGACTCGATGTCGGCGGCGGTATAAGCCACGACGGGGGCCGGGGTTTCATAATCGCGGCGCATGATGCGCGAACCGGTGACCGCGAACTTCTCAAGGGCAACGGTCTCATCCTTGTTCTCGACCGTCGCGGTGGGGGGCGTCTGGGCAAAAGCGGCCTGGGCCGCGAAGAACGAAAGCCCGGCGCCAATCAGGCGCGCCAAAGGCTTCCGTAGGGTTCTTACGGAGCTATTGTTCATAGTACGGTGTGTTGTGTGTATAAGAAACTTCCAGCTGACCGGCTAATTTCTTGCGCCCATACGCGCATCTCCCGCGCCGAACTTCAAGTTTTTCTTTTTTGGCCGCCTTTTCGGCACCCTCGCGAAATTCCAAGGAATTCGGACAATGGCCCCCTGCCCGCCCAGCCGGAATTGCCGTTGCCACGTCTCAGGGTCATCCGTAACAACCCTGCATTCACTCCCGATCCCTCGCTTTAGCAGCTGCGTGCGTGATGCTGGCCTCGCCCGTCCGGGCTGCGGACGACTTTACCCGGGCGCTGGCCCCCGGTGAATTCGACTCCGCCGGCCTGGGCAAGCTCACGCCGGAGGAACTCACCCGGCTTGATGCCTTGGTGCGACGCTTCAAAGCCCCGGAGCAATCCGCCAGGACTGCCTCCGCCAAACCGGCCAAGAGCCGGCCGGCGTGGATCGAGGCGCTCATCACTCTCGAAAAATCCAGCACCGAGCCCGAAAAGGCCGAGGCGATGGAAACCCACCTCGCCGGCAGCTTCACCGGTTGGACCGGCCGCTCCACGTTCCGCCTCGAAAACGGCCAGCTCTGGGCGCAGTCCAACAGCGACCGCTACGACTATTCGCCCACACTGCAATCACCCAAGGTAAGAATCGTCCCCGCTTCCTTCGGCAGCTACTGGCTGGAAATCCAAGGCGTGAACCAACGCTGCCGGGTCAAGCCGGTGAGATTGGATTAGGGCTACAAGGAAGGTGGAGCGCATTGAGCCCCCGGTGCGCTGGTTTGAGCGGGCGCGCGTCCAGGCGCACTGGGGCCCGTGCGCCCCACCTCTTGGCACGAAAAAGCCCCGGGGGATGGCTCCCCCGGGGCTGAGTGATGCAAGAATTCAGGGTCAGACCCGGCTTAGAATTCCTTGGTGATACGAGCGTAGATCTGCCGGCCGAAGTTGTTGTGCGTCCGGGTATCGTAGCTGTCGTTGAACGCACCGGCCGCATGCGGGGCCAGCTTGTCCAGGACGTTGTTGGCACCGACCGTGAGGGACAAACCGCTGAGGTAGCGATTGCCGCTGCTGAAGCGATAGCTCGCCTGCACATCCCAGGTATCGAAGGCGTCGATCTTGCGGTAGCCGCCGACCTTCGGGGCCAGCGCCGCCGACGTCGCGAGGAACGTCGCGTAGGCCGGATCGGTCGTCGGCGTCTTCGCGTCGTAGAAGGCCTTCATCTTGTCCGAGAGGACGAACAGCGGGTCATCCTGGTAGGAGGCGATGTGGTTGAAGGTCACGACCGCCGTGATGTCCTTCCAGGACCACTGCACGCTCGTGTTGCTCTTCCACTTCGGGATGCTGCCAGGCGAGATCGGGTCGCCGACGGTGCTGACGAACTTGCCGAGGTAGCTGACCGCGGGGACGCCCGGGCCGCTGACCTGGTCGAACTTGAGGAACTGGTTGGCTTGGAAACCAAACCGGAAACGGCCCCAGTCCGTCGTGTTATACAGGTAGGTGGCGGTGTACTCCAAGCCCTGGATTTTGCGGGAAGCGATGTTCAGGTAGTCGGAAAGAACCGCGCCACGGGCGGTGACGCCCGGGAAGGCGGCGCTGAAGCTGCCGGCGTTGTTGAGGCTGCCGTTGGCGGAGCGACGGATCTGCGAGGCAAACGGGGCGTTCGGGTTGATCGTCGCGGCGTTGCCGGCCACGAAGCCCGCGCCCTGGCCCGCGGCGTTGGCCGCGAGGATGGCGTTGGCGTTGTTGGCGATGATGCCGGTCACCTCGACGTTATAGAAGTCAACCGTGATGCTGAAGTTCTTCACCAGGTCCTTCGGGGCGGCGACAAAACCAACGCCCCAGGCCTTCGACGCGGCCGGCTGGAGGGCCGAGTTGCCGCGGATGACGATGGTCTGCTGGGCGAGGGTCGGGAAGCCGAGCGGGTCGGCGATCGTCGGGTTGCTGGTGCCCGTGGAGGCGAAGACCAGGCCCGCGCTCGGCGCCAGGAAGCCCTTGCTGTAGCTGGCGCGGAGCTTGTAGTCCTCGGTCGGCGAGTACTGCAGGTTCACGCTCGGGTTGGTCTTGGTGAACGACCGGGAGTCGAACAGGTTGGTGGTGCTGTTCGTGCCGCGGACGATCTTGGTCTCGCGACGGGCGAGGGCGCCCACCGACAGGCTGTGGACGAACGGAATGTTGTTCTTCGTCGAGAGGAGCGGCACCCGGATTTCGCCGAACACGGCCTTGCTGGTGTCCGAGTTGAAATCGTGGATGGCGAACGCATTCAGGCCGAGCACCGAGCCGGAGGCATAGAGGGAGTCCGCATTGAACTCCTGGCTGCCATCGCGGTATTCATAACCGGCGGCCGCGCCCATCGGGCCGGCCGGCAGTTCCATGACCGTGCCGGTGACCTTGGCATTCCACGCGGTGTTGGTCGCATCGGTCAGCTGGCGGGCCTGGACCTCGGAAGCCTTGAGGGCCTTCGCATTGTCCCAGGTGTAGGTGCCGCTGTAGCCGCCGGTGTTCACGACCGCGCTGCCCGCGGAGTTGGCGAGGGCGAACGGATTGAAGCGACCGGCCTTAACTTCGGCATCGAGTTTCGGCAGGGAGGGCACGCCGGTGTCGAGCTGGCGATACTGTTCGTTGTCGATGGTGTAGGTGATGTCCCACTTCCAACCGGTGTCGCCGATCTCGCCGCGCAGGCCGGCGATGTATTTGAAGTCATTGTAGACTTGCTCGTTGGCGCGGTTGCCGAGCTCGACCGAGCGGTAGCGGATGAAATCCGTGTCGTCTTCCAGTAGCTTGGACGCGCCGAGCAGCTGGTTGTAGGGACCCCATTGCATGAGGCTGCCGTTGGCCGGCCCGAGGACCGGGTCAACCGACAGGGCGAACGGCGCCGGCGCCAGGCCGTTGAGCGAGCGCAGTTGCGAGTAGAAGAAGCTGCCGTAAATCTCCAGCGCCTTGCCGGCGATCTGGTGCTCGATGTTGGCGTAGAGCGAAACCCGCTTCTGGCCGGGGCTCGAGGGCGAGTACTGGCGGAAGTTGAACAGCTGGTCGGAGCTGAACGTGTTCTGGTTCATCGTCACGTAGTCCGCCGCGGAGGTCGGGGTGGCGTTGGCGCCAAAACCCGGCTTCAGGACGACGGTGCCGAGCGCGGCCGAGGTCACGTTGCCGGCGAACGTCGGCGAGCCGCCGTTCGTACCGCCGAAATAGCGGTTGTCCGCGACCGCGGAGTTCGGGCGGTTGCCCGCGTACAGCGTGCGCTTGTTGTAATAGCTGCCCGTGATGACAATCGAGGTCTTGTCGTTGGAGGCGCCCGAGACGAAGTCCGCGGTGACGCGATCCGCGGTGCCGGGGCTGCGGGTGGCCATCTGGCCGCCGACCGAGATCCGCGAGCCGGTGTAGTGCTTCTTGAGGATGACGTTCACCGAGCCGGCGATGGCCGCGGAGCCGTAGATGATGCCGGCGCCGTCACGCATCACTTCGATGCGCTCAATCGCCTCGATCGGCAGCATGTTGATGTTGGACTGATTGCCAGCCGGGAGGCCGTCGAGCAGCACCAGGGTCTGGGCGGCACCCAGGCCGCGCAAGCTGACGAACGCGGCGCCACTGCCGCCGTTGGAATCGTTTTCGTTCGCACCGCTGCTGCTCACGAAGGACGGGAGGCTGCGGAGGGCTTCAATCGCGGTCGCCGCACCGGAGGCCCGGATGTCGGCTTCCGTGAAGATCGCCACCGGCGCGATCGGCTCGTTCGACGCCTGCGGGATGAAGGATCCGCTGACCGTGAATTTTTCCAGCTTAACCGTGTCTTCCTTCTTCTCAGTCGTCGTCGTGGTTGATTGAGCAAAAGCGGCCTGAGCCGCGAACACGGAAAGCCCGACGCAAAGCAGCGCCAAAGGCTTCCGTAGATAACTTACGGAGCTATTGTTCATAGTTCGGTTGTGTGTTGTGTTGGTAGGAAACTACCCGCCACCGGCTAATTTCTTGCGACGAGATGAACTATTTGAGCGACGAACGGCAAACCATTTCTGAAAGTGTAAAAGCCGTAAGTTGCCCATCGCCTGTATTATTATCTACCTTACGTCTCCAACGACTTATGAAGTATCTTGAAGAGGCGTAGATGGCCCAACTGCAGGTCGGCGCCTTTTAGACGCCACCCAAAAGGATTAAACCGAATCGCTCACCGAGCCCGTTATGACGCCGCGCTCGGCGACGCCTGAAGCGACCCACCTCGGCCCGCGCCCTCCCTCAAGCCGGCGCTTGAAAGTGGCGCGCTCTGACCTCAGTGCGCTGGTTTGGAAGCTAACGAAGCACAAACGCACTGAGGTCCCGCCGTCGCCAAGCCGATGGAGCGCAAGCAGTGCGTTCGACCTTGGTCTGCGGCTTTCAGTCTAGCACTCCTCCGTTAAGTGGCGGTCTTCCCGAACGACACACCCCGTCCTGCGGGCAGCCGCCTCCGCCGGGCCTACGGCTGCCAAGCTTCTATCAAGCCGGAACCATGCAATTGAACCGCGAAGGGCGCGAAGGTCCGCGAAGAGCTACCGGGAAAATTCTGATTTTGCCCAGGATCACGCAAGAGTGAGTACGGCAAGGCAGCACCGAGGATCAGGTCTGACTCGCGATCTTCGCGTTTCTTCGCGTCCTTCGCGGTTTTCACTGAATCGTTCCGGCTTAAGAGGGGATCCTCGCTGCGCACCCTCGACGGAGTCCGTTGACTCCCCTGCGGTTCGTTTGTGATGTATCCGCTACCCGCTCTTCCTGGCTGATGCTTAATCAAACTCACGATCCCGCGCGCAGCAGCTGGGTGGAATCCGCCAATCTTCCGCTGACGGATTTCCCCCTGCAAAACCTGCCGTTCGGCACGTTCCAGGTCACCACCGGTTCGACCCCGCACATCGGCGTCGCCATCGGCAATGAGATTTTGGATTTGGCCGCCGCCGCGGCGGGCCTGCTCCCGCCCGCCGCGGCCGCCGCCTGTCGCGGTGACAACTTGAACGGGTTGATGGCGGCGGGACCGTCCGTGTGGACCGCCCTGCGCGCCCGCCTCAGCGAATTGCTCGGGGCGGATACGTGCCGGGGCGCCCTGCGAACGCAGGTGCAAGGCTGCCTCGTTCCGCGAGCTGACGTGACCATGCGGTTGCCCGCCTCGATCGGCGACTACACCGACTTCTACGCATCGATCGACCATGCCACGCGAGTCGGAAGACTTTTCCGTCCCGACCAACCGCTCCTGCCCAACTATAAATGGGTGCCGATCGGTTACCATGGCCGGGCGTCCTCCCTTGTCGTGAGTGATACGGCGGTCCGTCGTCCACTCGGTCAGGCCAAGCGCGGTGAAGCCGCCACGCCGGAGTTCGGCCCGAGCCAGTCCCTCGACTACGAGGTCGAACTCGGCGCGTTCGTGGGCGTCGGCAATCCATTGGGAGAGCCCGTGCCGATCACGTCGGCCGGCGACCGCATTTTCGGCGTGGTGCTGCTCAACGATTGGTCGGCGCGCGATCTTCAGTCCTGGGAGTATCAACCGCTCGGTCCGTTCCTCGCGAAAAATTTCGCCAGCAGCATTTCCCCGTGGGTCGTCACGATGGAGGCGCTCGCCCCTTTCCGGGTTCCCGCCCCGGCGAGGCCGGCGGGCGATCCCGCTCCGCTCGCCTACCTCGCGGATGCCACCGACCGCGCGCACGGCGGCCTCGACCTGGTGCTGGAAGCGTGGTTGCTGACGCCGCGGATGCGCACCGCCGGCGCCGCGCCGCACCGGCTGAGCGCGGGCAATTTCCGGCAGATGTATTGGACGCTCGCGCAGCTGTTCACCCACCACGCCAGCAACGGCTGCAATCTCCAACCCGGCGACCTGCTGGGCAGCGGCACGGTGTCCGGCGAGGCCGCGAGCGCGCGCGGTTGCCTGCTTGAACTCACTTCGCGCGGAACCGAGCCATTGCTTTTGCCCGGCGGCGAATCACGCCGCTACCTTGAGGATGGCGACGAAATCATCCTGCGCGGTTACGCGGACCGGCCCGGCGCGCGCCGCATCGGCTTGGGTGAATGCCGCGGCGTAATCCTGCCGGCGACCGCCCAGCCGGGATCACGCACTTGAAAATGGAGCGCACTGAGGTCAGTGCGCTGGTTTTGAACACCGACGAAGCAAACGCACTGAGAGTGCGTTCCACCTCCTGGCTCAGTCCTCGAGCAGGCGCAGCAACAGCCGGTAACCCATGGCGTCCGTCGGACGCGCTTCCGGGGTGACTTCCACGCGCGATGCCGCGCGGCAATGCACGGCTCCGATCTTCCAACTGCCGCCGCGCAACACCGGCTCGCGCTTGCCGCGGATGCCGTATGTCCACTCCGCGACATTCCCGAGCATGTCGTAAAGTCCCCAGGCGTTGGGTTTGCGTTTGCCCACCGGTCCCGGCGCGTCCTGCACCGCCCCGCCGCGGGCATACACCGCGAGGGCATTCAAAGCCGGGTCGTCCCGCTCGTTGGTCAGGTCGTTGCCATCGTTCAAGGCCGTGTCCGTGCCGGCCCGCGCGGCATACTCCCATTCGATTTCCGCAGGCAGATCCGCCTGGTACGGCAACCCGAGGCGGCGAAGCGTTTCATTCAAACGCTCGATGGCCCCGCCGGATCCCGTGATATCGCGCCAGGCGACTTGCTCGACGGGGCGCGTCTCATCGCCGAGCGCGCGACTGGTGCTCGGATTTTTCCCGGTGAGCACGCGGTGCTGTCGCTGCGTGGTCTCCGTTTCGGCCAGATAATAACCCTTGGGAATTTCCGTTTTCGCCCGAGGCAGGTCGTTGCGCTGGCGGCCATGTTCGTCCGGCGGGGAACCAGCTTGGAACGTGCCGGCCGGGATCCAGCGAAATTTCATGGGGGTCCCGTCCGCCAGCGGCACGGTCACTTCCGCGGGGGGCGGAAGGCGCTTCATGACAAGCGGCACATTTTCCGTGTCACCCTGGATCTCCACGGCGAGCTCGAGCGGTTCGTACTTCGGAGCCGTGGCCCGGATCTTCAAATGGCCCAGGCGTAATTGCATGACGAGCGCGCCGCTGGCGTCGGCGTTGGCGATCTGCTCGCCGACCCTCACTTCCGCTTGCGGCGGCAAACCCGTGAAGCGCACCGGATGGGGCGGCAGCATTTGCAGCGGGATCGCGGCCTCGGTCTGGCTTTCATCGCTGCCGACCTCGCCGTCCCACTCCATGAAACCCGCGGCCCTGACCTGGACCGTTTGCGCGCCCGACCCCAGGGGCAGATCGAGCACGAGGCGGCCCGTGCCCCCGATCGTATAGTTGCGACCTTGGTGCGTGACCACCGCTCCCTGGGGCAGGTCGACGAGGGCCAGCCGCCGCACGGTCGGCGTCTCGGGCTGGACCGGCCGCGGCTCCACCTTGAGCGGTTCAGGCACGGCTTCCGTCCTGGCCGCGGGGGGCGCGGTGACCGGAGGATACTCTTCAAATGCGACGGCCGCGGATTTCTGCGCCGTCCATTTCCAGTAAGCGAGGCCGCCACCCGCCAACAGGGCCAATACGATCGCCGGCGCCACCCAGCGCAGGCCGCCGCTTTTCTGCGGAACCTGCCGCAGGGCGGTCAGGGCGGCCGCCGCGGTTTGGTACCGCTGCTCCGGATCGTTCGCGAGGCAGACCTTGATGAACTTGTCCCATTTGGGATCCAGCCCCGGGACGAGCTGCGAGGGATTCTCGGCGATGCCCTGCGGTTTTCTCCCGGTCAGCAGGTAATAGGCGATGACGCCGAACGACCAAAGATCCGAGCGCGCATCCGACGGCCGCATGCTGCGCGCCTCGGGCGACATGAAGTCGATCGTCCCGACCATGGCCCCCGTCGTCGTCACGCTGTCGCCACCGAACGGCGAGGCCGTGCCGCCGGCGCGCCGGTACTCTTCCTCGTCCCCGACGCGCGCCAGGCCGAAGTCGGAAATCTTCGCCTCGCCGGTCTTCTCCAACAACACGTTCGCCGGCTTCAAATCGCGGTGCACCAGGCCCGCTTCGTGCGCATGCTGGAGGCCCTGCAGAATCTGATCCAGCATGCGCTGCGCCTCGACCGGCGCCACACCGCCACCCGGCTTGCGGTGCTTCTCAAACCATTCCTCGAGCGAACCGCCGTTCACGTATTCCAGCACGAGGTAAAGCTTGCCGTCGCTTTCGCCGAAGTCGGTGACGTTGACAATGTGCGCGTGCTTGAGCCGGCCGACCATCTGGCCTTCCCGCTTGAAGCGCGCCACGAACGACTGGTCCTGGGCCAGCAGCGCCGGCAGGACCTTGACGGCAAACTCCTTCTTCAACGCGATGTGCTTGGCCAGGTAAACGACGCCCATGCCGCCCTTGCCGAGCACGCGTTCGATCTTGTACTGCCCCACCACGTCGCCCGGCTGAAACAAGTCCTTCGTCACCCCGCTGCTGCGCGGGACAAATACGGTCTTTTCGGGCTGGCCGTCCATGGGTGCAGGCGCAGTCAAGCGCCCGCCCGCCGCGACGCCAGAACGAAACCAAAATGTCGCGTTGACCGGCCTTCCCCTCCAGCGCTTAACTGGGAGCACCATGACGCGCCTGCCTCGCCGCCTCGTCCCGTATGTCGTGCTGGCATTCGTCACCGTGGTCACCGGCCGGGCCGTGCCCCTGAAGATCAACGTCACCCCCGCCGGCGCCACCGTGATCACCGAGGCCGGCCAGCGCCTCCCCTCCCCCGCCGCGGTCGAACTCAAGCGCCGCGACACGCCGTACGTTTTCACCATCGAAAAACCCGGCTTCCAAACCGAGACCACCTCGTGGAACCCGCGCGACAAGATTCGTGAAATCACGGTCACGCTCGCGCCGCTGACCGCCGACAAGGAGGTCAGCATCCGCACCAGCCCCGACGGCGCGGCGGTCACCATCGATGGCCAGGCGGCCGGCGTCACCCCGCTGGCCAAAAGCGTCACCTTCACCCGCGACGACAAGAACTCACCGTGGAAACCGATCGCGGTTTCCGTCAGCAAGACCGACCACCAGAGCGAGGGCTTTTCGCTGCCTTACGACAATCCCACCGCGAACATCGTCCTCGCCCAACTGCGCAAGGACCGCGTGTTCAGCGTCGACGTTAAGGCGCCGGATGGCGCCGCCATCGCGGCGACCCTCACCCTCGGCGAGCGCGAACTCGGGCTGGCGCCGCAAAAATTCATGGTGACCTTCAGCCGCGCGGACAAAACGAAACCCTGGCCGACCTTTGTCCTCTCCGCCGGGATCCCCACGATCTACCAGCCGGCCTCGGTCACGCTGACGCAGGACTACAAGGATCTCTTCTCGCTCACGCTCAAGCCGATCACCGAGCTGTCCGTCAGCCTCCACACGCCGACCGTGGAAATGACGCCCACGGGTGCGCGCATGACGGTCAACCAGTCCACCCGGCTCGCCACCCTCGACACCGGCGAACGCGCGACCGAGGTCGCGGGCCTGTCCCGGCTCACGCGCTTCGTCCGCCGCGACCAAAACCTGAAGGCGCCGCTGCAAACGCTCAACTCCTACGCGATCACGCCCGACGGCGAATCCGCCATCCTCGCGGTGACCTCGCAGGACGATGCCGGCAAGTTTTACTCCGCGCTCTTCCTGAAGCGCGTCGAGGACGATGGCGGCGGCACGGCGCGCCTCATCGACAACAACAAGCGGTACTTCGACAGCGCCCCCATCATCGCGCCGGACGGCAGCGGCGTGCTCGTGTTCCAGTCCAACCGCGGCGACCTCAGCAAACCGGATATTTTCCGCATCAACTTCGCCGACAACCGCGTGGCCGGCGGCGTTTCCCGCATCACCAACGACCAGCGCTACAACTACGGCCCGACCTACACCGACAGCAACCGGGAGGTCGTCTACCTCTCTCTCGAACCGAACTATCCCCTCGCGAAGCCGCAACTCAGCAACGTGAAGCTGGACGGCGCGCTGCCGACGCAATTCCAGATCACCGCCGAGGAAGTCAGCCACCGCGAGCATTCGAAAATCTATTTCACCCGCATCGACGAATCCTCCAACAAGCGGCAGATCTACTCGGTCGAGCCCGACGGGCGCCTCGAGACGAATCTCATTTCGGACGATTCCTTCCTCGGCGCGAACTGCTTCAATCCGGTGGCGAGTTTTGCCAGTCCCACGCGCATCCTGTTCGTGTCCGATCGCGACAAGGACGACGCCGGCCGCGCCAACAACAACATCTACGTCATGAACGGCGACGGCTCACAAATCCAGCAGCTCACCGCCAACGGCTCCGACGACATCCTGCCCGCCTGGTCGCCCACCGAACCGAACGTGGTCTATTTCATCTCGAATCGCGGCGGCGCGTACAACCTGTGGCGGTTGCGGTTGAAGTGACATGCGAATCCGCCCCACTGCCTTCTTCGCCTGTCATCCTGAGCGCAGCGAAGGATCCCGCGGCATCACCGCCGTCTCGTTGGCAAGCGACACCCCAAGTGGATTCGTCGCTCCGGTCACAATGACCGGACCCGGAAATCTTCGCCTTCAACATGCCTGATCCGGCCCCAGCACCCCAAGCCTGGCTCGAGTTTCCCGACGGCCGGATGCACTGGCTCGACAAAAACGCCTGCACGATCGGTCGCATCGCCTCGAACTCCGTGGTCATCGACCAGCCCGGGCTTTCCCGCAGCCACGCCGTGATCCAGCCCACCTCCGGCGGCGGCTGGCTGCTCACCGACCTGCGCAGCACCAACGGCACCTACCACAACGGGCTGCGGCTCGAGCAGGGCGTGGCGCTGCGCGACGGCGACAAAATCGAACTGGGCGAAACGACCCTGACCTTCCGCTGCCAGCAAGCCGCCGAGCAACCCAGCGACGCAGGCGCCACGTCGGTGCAGATTCATTCCGGTGACTGCTGGCTGCTCATGCTCGACCTGATCGGCCACACGGCGCACACCCACGCCGTCGGTGCCGAAACCGCGTCCGCCGATTTCAAGCACTGGCTCGAGCTGGTCCGCCCCGGGCTCGTGCGTTCCGGCGGCACCATCAATGCCTACCTGGGCGACGCCATTTTTGCCTACTGGCGCCAGGACCGCCATGCCGCGGACAAGGTGCGCGCGGCGGTCATGGACCTGGTCGCGCTGCAAAAGACGAGCCCGCGGCCGTTCCGCATCATCCTGCATCAAGGCCGCATCCGGATCAGCGGCGGCCTGCAGGGCGAATCGCTGGCCGGCACGGAAGTCATTTTCCTTTTCCGCATGGAAAAATCGACCAAGCCGCTCGGCGCCACGTGCGTGCTCAGTGAACCCGCCGCCAGGTCCCTCGACCTCGTGAGCACCGCCCGCGCGCTTGGCGCGCATCCCGTGCCGAGCTTCCCGGGCGAGCACGCGTTCTACGCGCTGGGAGACAAGTAGGACCGGTCGACCGGTCCAGGCCAGTCGAAGACTGGCCCTCCCTCAAGCTAGCCGCTCAGCCGCTCCTTGTACTTCTGGGCCAGCTCCAGCGCCATGTCGGCGTCGCGCGCGGTCACGGTGAAATGACCCATCTTCCGGCCCGGCCGCGGGTCCGACTTGCCATAGAGGTGCAGGCGGACATTCGGCTGCGCGAGCAACGTGTCCCATTTCGGTTCCCCGTTGGCCCAGGCATCGCCGAGAATGTTCACCATCACGACGGGCGAAAGCAGCGTCACGGCGCCCAGCGGCAACCCGCAGATCGCGCGCACCTGTTGCTCGAATTGGGAGGTCATGCACGCGTCGAGCGTCCAGTGCCCGCTGTTGTGCGTGCGCGGCGCCAGCTCGTTGACGAGGACCTCGCCGGCTTTCGTGACGAACAGCTCCACGCCCATCACGCCGACTAGATTGATTTTCTCCGCGATCAGCCGCGCCAGCTTTTCGGCGGCGGCGGTCACCTCCGGCTTCACGCGCGCCGGCACGATGGAGAAATCCAGGATGTGGTTCGTGTGGATGTTCTCCGTAATCGGAAACACCCGCACCGCCGCGCCGGGTGAGCGCGCCACCACCGCCGACACTTCGCACGCGAAATCGATGAACTGCTCGATCACGACCGGCTGGCCGGCAAATTTCCTCACCGCCGCGGGAATGTCGGCCTCGCTCATCACCTTGAGCTGGCCCTTGCCGTCGTAGCCGAAGTCCGCGGTCTTCACCACGCACGGCACGCCGACCTCGCGGATGCCCGCCGCCACGTCGGTGCCCTCGGCAAACCGGGCGTGCGGAAATCCATTGTCCCGCAGCCAGCGTTTTTCACGCGAGCGGTTCTGCGTCGTCTCGAGCACGCCCCAGTGCGGCCGCAGTTGCGTCACCGACTCGACCGCCTTGAGCGGCGCCGCCGGAACGTTCTCGAATTCGTAGGTGACGACGTCGCATTCCCGGGCGAAGGCGGTCAGCGCCGCGAGATCCTCGTAGGGCGCGTTGACTTCCCGGTGGGCCACGGCGCCCGCCGGCGAGTTGGCCGCCGGGTCGTAGACATGCATCCGGTAACCCAGCCGCGTCGCCGCCTGGGCGAGCATGCGCCCGAGCTGGCCGCCGCCGAGCACGCCGATGGTTTTCCCAGGAAGAATTGGTTGCACAGGAGGAAACGGAGGAAACAGAGCGAAGGATTTCTCCGTTCTCCCTGTTATCTCCCGTAAGGGATCAGGGAAGCTTGGATTTCAGGACTTTCTTGGTCTGCGCCGTGCGGAATTGCTGCCAAGCGCGCTTCGTGTGCTTGTCCGACTGCGCCAGCAGCGACGCGGCAAACAGCGCGGCGTTGATTGCGCCGGGTTTGCCGACTGCGAACGTCGCCACGGGCACGCCGCCGGGCATCTGGGCAATGGAAAGCAGCGAATCGAGGCCATGCAGAGTCTTCGACTCCACGGGGACGCCCAGCACGGGCAGCGTGGTGAGCGAGGCCGTCATCCCCGGCAGGTGGGCGGCGCCGCCGGCGCCGGCGATGATGAGCTTCAGGCCGCGTTTTTCCGCCGCCTCGGCATAGGCGATCATCAGTTTCGGCGTCCGGTGGGCGCTCACGATGCGTTTCTCAAACGGCACGCCCAGCGCGGTCAGTTGCGCGGCGGCATGCTGCATCGTCTCCCAATCGGAAGAGCTCCCCATGATGATTCCGACCAATGGCTTCGCCATGGGACCAGCGAAGGGCTTAAATAAAAAGGCGCAAGGCTGGAGAACCCTGCGCCCCGGAAAAGAGCCTGTCTTAAAGCAACGACGTCCCCTTGGGCACCCGGACGATGGTCGTCCCGGCAATCTTGTCGTGCCACGACTGCTTGTCGTCGTCGAAGGCCACCCAGATGAAGCCGAGCCCGGCCACGAACAGCGAGAGGAAGGCCGCGAGCCCGCGCACGACGGCCACGCTCCAGTCAATCGGCCGGTCGTCCACCCGGACCACTTTCAGGCCGCAGATGATGCCGCCGATGGTCGTGCCCTTGGACGCCCACATGGCGACGCAATACAGTGCGAACCAGAACGGAAACACCCCGAATCCGTGCCACATGTTGCTCAGGAAACCGCAGACCATGCCGATGAGGATCGCATCGAGCACGCTGGCGGCGATGCGCAGCCAGAAACCGACTCGCGGCAGGGTGGCCGCGGAAATCACCGGCGGCAGCGTCGCCGGCGGCACAACTTCCGCCGGGATCGCTCCCCCGCCGATAGCGGGCGGCGCCATCACGGCCCGCGGCGCCGGCGCCGGCTTCGGCGGGCGGTTGGCGGCCGTCTGGCGGATCACGGTGTAGACCACCACGCCCAGGCCGAGGATGCCCATGAGCTTGTAGACGATGAATCCGGCGACGGGAATTGTGTAGAGCCCGAGGACGATCAGGCCGCCGATCAGGACATTGAAGAACGGATGCGACAGGCCGTCGCCGGCCAGCTTGGTCAGACGCCGGCCCAGCCATGTCAGGATGACAATCTTCCCGAAGATCGCCGCGAAAAAGAGACCGAACGCGAAGAGCGGGATGAGCACGAACCCGATCGCGATGAACATCGTCAGCGCCAGCAGGAGGAACCCGACCGGCGTCAACAGCATGGTCAGCAGGGCGGACAAAAGGGAATAGCCCGGGCGTTGCTCCAGGGTTTCGACGCATTTGTTCACGCCACTCGGAGCGAGCAGCGCAATGAACGCGTAGAAGGCGAGGAAGCCAAAGGCGATGCCCCACGCCCAGATCAGCCGGCTGTCGAACGCCAGCGGGCGCGCCCACAGCACGCATTCCTCGAAGTAAGCGCGCAGGCCCCGGAAATCCGCGGCCGGCCCGATGCGGTGACCGCCGATCTGCTGCACGCCGCCGTGCACCTGCGAGCCGGGTCCGCGCACGACCTTGCCCATCACGGCGACGACCTCGCCCTCCACGATGGCATCGGGACCGAGCACGACATCGCCAAAGACGGCGACCGCCTCGCCCTTCACATGGCCGTTGACCGTGGTCGTGCCAAAGATCGAAACCGCCGCGTCGTCCACGACGCCGTTGACGGTGGTACTGCCCAGAATCGAAACCGCCGCGTCGGTGATGTGGCCGTCGACCGTCGTATCGCCCGCCAGCGAGACCGCCTCGCTTTGGGTTTTGCCGGCGGAAACCGTGTGATCGCCGAGCTCGGGATTGATGCCGTTATTCCGGCCGGAGTGGCGGGTCCGCCCTTTCTTGACCCGGATAACCGGCTTCTCCTTGTCCGCGCCCAGTTCACGCAGTTCGCCCGCGTCCTTCTTTTCGTCCGGGGCAACTTTTTCGTCCGCAGCCGGCGGCGGCGTTTCCGCGGCTTCGTCGGAAGCGGCGGCCTTCTCCGCCGGCGCGGCCGCGGGCTCCGCGGGGGCGGCCGGGGCGGCTTCCGCCGGGGGCGGGGTGGGCGGCGTCTCCTGTGCGCGCAGCACCGGCCAGAGGACCAGCGCCAGCGCGAGCCAGCCAGGGGAAAGGAAAGGGCAACGGGGCTTGTTCATCGGAAGGACGGTCAGTGATTGCGGTAGAGCGCGCGGTAGGCCGCGGCACCCAGGCCAAAGAAAGTGGCATAGAGACCGGCGATGACCGCCAGGCTGCCATAGAGCCAGAGAGGGGGGATGTTCGCGATGGTCCCGCTGGTGTAGCTGATCATCCAGCGGAAGACGTGCACGAGCGCGGCCACGGCGGCGAAACGCTCGCCCGCCGCGGCGGTCAGGGCGTTGGCGTCCGAGCCCTGGCTCATCAGATAGAACGCCGCGATGGCGACGCCGCTCAGCGCCGTGGCAAAGCCGAGGAACGCGGCGCGCACGGCGGTCGGCCAGTAGGCCCACGACTTGTGGTACCAGGCCACGGCGGATTGGTGCTCGATGGCCGCCAGCACGCGGGCCTCGAGCGAACGCGGCGCGCGCCGCGGCGGGAGGCTGCGCAGCTCCCGGTGGATCAATTGTTCCAGCTGGGCGGGAGCCGGCGTGCGCAACGCCGTCCGCGCCGCGACGGCCGCCTGCAGGCGCGCCTCGAAGCCGACCGGGGCCGGGCGCGGCGGCAGCGCGCGCAATTCGCGGTGGATGAATTTCTCCAGCTCGTCGGGTGTCAGGTTTTCGCTCATGGGTTCAGCTGGCTTGGAATTTTTCGTGGCTGGCGCCGCTGCGCGTCAGGATCCGGGCGAGCGCCTCGCGGCCCCGGAGGATGTCGGTCTTGACCTTGCTGAGGGACACGCGGGTTTTCCTGGCGATGTCCTCATACGGCATGTCTTCAAAATGAAACAGCACCAAGGGCACGCGCTGGTGGTCGGGCAGTTTTTCCAGCGCGCGTTCCACCCACTCGCGGCGCTCGGACGAATCGACGCCGTGGAAGAAGGTGTCCGGCGCCGCAAACTCCACCTCGCGCTCCTCGCCTTCGTCGCTCTTGCGCACCAGGTCGGAGAAAAAACTCCAGCGCTTCTTGTAGCGCGAAATGTGGTTGAGCGAGAGGTTGGTCGCCACGGTCTTCAACCAGCCGCCGGCGGAGGGACTCGTGCGAAGGTTTTCGAAATGCTCGTGCGCCTTGATGAACACTTCCTGGGAGATGTCCTCGGCCTGCGTCTCATTGCCAATGAGCCGCACCGCCGTGGAATAAACCATGTCCTGGTAGTTGCGCATGAACGTCGTGAAATCGAGCGGAGCCGTTACGGCCTCGGGTGTGGTGGTGTGCACTGGAGGAACTTCATTCACGCTTAGAACACGCGTCCGGCGATAGAGTTGCACATTCCTCGGGTTACGCAAGCTACGATATGCCAAGCCCATAAGGCGAAATAACCCACGATGATCCGGCAAAGTCGCACCGGCTGCGGGCACCGGCTTACAGCGGCAATTAGCCGGGGTTTTGCTCCATTTGGCCCACAGGGCCGCCCTTGCCTATTTATGACACCGGGGAAAACTTCGCGGCTCCCTTTTCCCATGTCCGCTTTCCTGACCCCCGACCCGAAAATCGAATCCGCCGTCCGCGCCAAGGGCGGGCAGCTCTTCGCCCTCATGGACCAGCAGCCGCCGCCGGCGCTGTTTTCCAAGAAGGGCGCGTACGCCCGCCTGATGGAATGGTCGATGAAGGACCCGGTCTTCAAAACCCAGCTCTTCCGCTTCGTCGACGTCCTGCCCTCGCTCAACTCGTCCGCCGAGATTGTCCGCCACCTGCAGGAATACCTGGGCGACAAGGCCGTCGAGCTGAACCCGGCCCTCAAGGCCGGCCTCGCGGCATCGTCGTTTGCCCCGGCGCTCGTCGCCACGCCGGTCAAGGCGCAGATCGTCGACATGGCCGGCCAGTTCGTCGCCGGTGAAACCGGCGAGGACCTGATCAAGCAGATCAAGAAAAACACCAAGCTCGGCCTCGCCACCACCATCGATCTCCTCGGCGAAACCGTGCTCAACGACGCCGAAGCCGACGTCTTCCTGAAGCGCAACCTCGAGATCCTCGATTCCGTTTCGAAGTTCTACGCGAAGGAACCGGAGCCTTGCTTCTCGGATCTCGGCCCGAAGGGGCCCCTGCCCCGCCTCAACCTCTCGGTCAAAATCTCCGCGCTCACGCCCGACGTCCATCCGGCCGACCCGGAGAATTCCATCGCCGCGCTCAAGGAGCGTTTCCGCCCGATCCTGCGCCGCGCGGCGGAGGTCGGCGCGCTCATCAACTTCGACATGGAGAGCTACAAGCTGAAGGACCTCACGCTCCAGCTCTTCAAGTCGATCTTCGAGGAACCCGAGTTCCGCCAGCAGCCGGCCATCGGTATCGCCATCCAGGCCTACCTGCGCGATTGCGAAGCCGACCTCCGCGATCTCGTGGCCTGGGCCCGCAAAAACAACCGCCCGCTCAGCGTGCGCCTCGTCAAGGGCGCCTATTGGGACTACGAGACGATCATCGCCCAGCAACGCGACTGGCCCGTCCCCGTCTGGCAAAGGAAGGCGGAGTCCGACGCCAATTACGAAAAGCTCACCGTCTTCCTGCTCGAGAACATCGACATCGTCACGCCGAACTTCGCCTCGCACAACGTCCGCACCTGCGCCCACGCCATCGCCCAGGCCGAGCGCCTCGGCATCGATCCGCGGGCCTACGAATTCCAGGCGCTCTACGGCATGGCCGACGAGCTGAAGCTTTCGCTGATCAAAATGGGCCATCGCGTCCGCGAGTATTGTGCCATCGGCGAGCTCCTCCCCGGCATGGCCTACCTCGTGCGCCGCCTGCTCGAGAACACGTCGAACGAGGGCTTTCTGCGCCTGAAAAACACGGGCGAAGCGCAGCTGAGCGTGTTGCTGGACAATCCGGTGACCGCGCTGGGGAAAATGCCGGACGAAGCGAAGCCGGACCCGGCGTCCTCCGCGGTTCGTCCTCCGACATTCAGGAACGCCGCCAACACCGACTACGCGCTGGCCGCCAATCGCGACAAACAGCGCGCGGCGCTCGCGGCTTGCTCCGCGCAGCTGGGGAAAAAGTGGCCGCTGATCATCAACGGCAAAAAAATCGCCGACCGCGAATACGTCGCGTCCGTCAACCCGGCCAGGCCCGCGCAAGTGATCGGCCACTGGGCCCGCGCCACGATCGCCGATGCGGAGTCCGCGGTCGCCGCGGCGGTGGCCGCGTTTCCGAAGTGGCGCGCGACGCCGGTGGAAGAGCGGGCCGGGATGCTCGAACGCGCCGCCGACCTGATGGAGTCGCGCCGGCTGGCGTTGAATTCCCTGCTCATCCTCGAGGCGGGCAAGCCGTGGATCGAGGCGGACGGCGACATTTCCGAAGCGATCGATTTTTGCCGCTACTACGCCGTCGAGATGCGCAAGCTGGCCAAACCGGTCGTCACCCAGGCCGTCCCGGGCGAGCGCTGCGTGCTAACCTGGACGCCGCGCGGTGTCGGTGTCGCGATCGCCCCCTGGAATTTCCCGCTGGCGATCCTCACCGGCCTCGTGGTCGCCCCGCTGGTCGCCGGCAATTGCGTCATCATGAAACCCGCCGAGCAGACCTCGATCATCGGCGCGGTGCTCATGGACCTCCTGGTCGAGGCCGGAGTGCCGGCAGGCGTGCTGCATTTCGTTCCCGGCCATGGCGAGGACGTCGGCGCGCATCTCGTCGGCCACAAGCAGATCGATTTCATCGCCTTCACCGGCTCGCGCTCCGTGGGCTGCAAGATCTGGGAAACCGCCGGCCGCACGCAGCCGGGCCAGCAGACGCTCAAGAAGGTCGTCTGCGAGATGGGCGGCAAGAACGCGCTCGTCATCGACAACGATGCGGACCTCGACGAGGCGATCCCGGCCGCGCTCTACAGCGCCTTCGGTTTCAGCGGACAGAAATGCTCCGCGCTCTCGCGGCTCATCGTGCTCGACGAGGTCTATGACCACTTCATCGAACGCTTCCTCTCCGCCTGCGGTTCCTATCCGATCGGCGACCCCGCGCAGCCGGGCACGATCCTCGGCCCGGTCATTGATGCGGACGCGCAAAAGAAGATCCTGGGCCTGATCGAACAGGGCAAGAAGGAGGCGAAGCTCGCCTTCCAGGGCCAGGCGCCCACGGAAGGTTACTTCGTTCCGGCCACGGTCTTCGTGAACGTGAAGCCCGAACACGCCATCGCGCGCGAGGAGATCTTCGGCCCGGTGGTGGCGGTGCTTCGCGCGAAAAACCTCGATGAGGCCTTCGCGCTCGTCAACGGCACCGACTATGCGCTGACGGGCGGCATTTTCTCCCGCAGCCCCAAGGCGCTCGAGCGCGCCCAAAACGAAATGCTCGTCGGGAATCTGTATCTCAACCGCGGTTGCACCGGCGCGATCGTCGAGCGCCACCCGTTCGGCGGCTTCAAGATGTCCGGCGGAGGCACCAAGGCCGGTGGCAAGGGCTACCTCGAGAATTTCCTGTTCCCGCGCTCGGTGGCCGAAAACGTGATGCGCCGGGGTTTCACCCCTCCACTCGAAGGCGAGTAGAATTTCCTGGGTGGGAGGGGCCTTATGCCCCGACTGATCCTGGCGCCGCGCACGAGTCGGGGCATAAAGTCCCTCCCGCCCAAGAGTTCACCCGGTGGCCGCGCCGGCCCGATTGCAAAATGCTTCGCGGCGGGGATCACCCTCAGCTGGCGGCCAGCGCGAGCTTCCGCTCCTTCGCCACGTAGAACAGCGGCTTCCGCTCGTCGTCGAAGATCGGGGTAATCGCGACGTGCACCCGATACGGGCTGCCGTCCTTGTGATAGTTGACGAGCTCCGCCTCGACCGGCTGCGCCTCGCGAATGCCGGCCCGAAGCGCGGCGATGGCCTTCGGGTCCGTCGCGGCACCCTGTAGCAGCGCGCCGGGTTTCCGGCCGCGCAACTCGGCGAGTTGGTAGCCGCACAGCGTCGTGAAATCCTCGTTCACCCACTCGATCAACCCGGACGCATCGGTGCGCACCTTCGCCACGGGAGCAGGTCCGTTCCCCGCGGGTGCATCCGCCGGGATTGCGGCGAGAATACGGTTCTTCAGCGCCGCCGGCGGGGACCGATGCTCCGACGCGGCGAGCATCACCGTCGTCGCCGTTTCCAGCAACCCGTTGACGTGCGCCTGCAGCTCCAGGTGAAATTCCAACAGCAGCTCAAACTCCGCGCGTTCCGCGGGCAACATGACCCCGGCGGCATAAAGCGCTGCGCGTTCCTGGAGGATTTCCTGCATCACCTCTCATGGAAGGGCGACCCGGTCAGCAGTCAAAATCCGAATTTTCCCTCTCCCGATCTTTCGCTGCATCCGCCCGCGCCGTTGGACCGTATTCCCCGCGCCCTTCGTCCGAACCCAACTCCCTCTTCCCTTGCCGACTCCTCCCGCCGCCCGCCGTCGCAATCGATTCGGGGCTTCGCTGATCCAATGGATCGACTCCGATTTCACGCTGGATCCCCCGCACGTGATCCGGAGCCAGCCCGACGGGGTCAACCTGGTGCGCTGCCTGCCTTTTGTCTTCCTGCATCTGGGATGCCTCGGGGTGCTCTGGACCGGTTGGAGTTGGACCGCGGTCGGGGCAGCCCTCGCCCTGTATTGGGTGCGGATGTTTTTCGTGACCGGCTTCTTCCACCGGTATTTCTGCCACAAGACCTACCGCACCTCGCGCGCGGGACAGTTCCTCCTCGCCCTCTGCACCGGCACCACCGTCCAGCGCGGACCGCTCTGGTGGGCCTATCATCATCGCCATCACCACCAGCACTCGGACACGGAGCATGATGTCCATTCGCCGCACGTCCACGGCTTCTGGTGGTCGCACATCGGCTGGATCACAAGTCGGCGCAACTTTCCCACCGACTACAACCAGGTGAAGGACCTCGCGAAGTATCCCGAGCTCGTCTGGCTGAACCGCTTCGACTGGGTCGTGCCCGTCCTGTTCGCCAGCGCCCTCTATGGGCTGGGCACCTGGCTCGGCTCGGCACATCCGGCGTCCGGCACCGACGGTCCGCAGCTCCTCGTTTGGGGCTTCTTCATCAGCACGACCGCCCTTTTTCACGGCACCTCATCGATCAACTCCCTTTCGCATCTGTGGGGCCAGCGACGTTTTCAAACCGCGGACGATTCACGAAACAGCCTCCTGCTTGCGCTCATCACCCTCGGCGAGGGCTGGCACAACAATCATCACCGCTACCAAAGCTCCACGCGCAATGGCTTCTATTGGTGGGAAATCGATCCGACCTATTACCTGCTGAGGGCCCTTTCCTGGACCGGCCTGATTTGGGGACTCAAACCGGTGCCTCGTTCCGTTTACGACGAGGCAGCCCGCGGCGGAGCGGCGGCTTCAACACCAAACCCGCCGGCGCGCAAAGCCGCCTGAGTCCGCAGTCCCGCCATCATGTCCTCCGTCCATCTCCCCTTGCCTGAACGCGACGCCCCCTCGGTCGCCATCATCGGCGGCGGCATCGCCGGCCTCGGGTGCGCGCATTTCCTGCAGCACGATTTCGCGATCACGGTCTTCGAGCAGGACGCCCACATCGGTGGCCACAGCCACACCGTCGAGGCCACCGAACCCGGCACCGGCCGCAGCGTGCCGATCGACACCGGGTTCATGGTCTTCAACTACGCAACCTATCCGCAGCTGACCCGGCTTTTCAGCCTGCTCGGCGTGCCGGTCAAGAAGACCGACATGTCATTCAGCGTTCGCCACGAGGACACCGGCCTGGAATTCTGCGGTTCCTCCCTCAACCATCTTTTTGCCCAGCGCCGGAATCTGCTGCGTCCGTCATTTTACCGGATGCTGCTGCAAGTCGACCGATTCAATCGGGAGGCGATGGCCGCGCTGGAGGATCCGGCGATCGAGCGAATGACTCTGGCCGACTACGTCCGCGCCCGGAACTACGGCGCGGATTTTCTCGACCTTTATCTGGTGCCGATGAGCGGCGCCGTCTGGTCCACGCCACCGGACAAAATGCGGCTCTTTCCGGCCCGCACGCTGCTGCGCTTTTTCCACAACCATGGATTTCTCGGTCTGCATACGCAGCACCCGTGGTGGACCGTGGCGGGCGGCTCTCGCGAATATGTCCGCCGCCTGACCGCACCGTGGCGCCACCGCATTCGCTCCAGTGCGAAAGTCGTCCGCGTGCGTCGCGAAGCCGGTGGAGTGATGGTCACCACCGCCAACGGCGTCAGCGAGCGCTTCGACCACGCCATCCTGGCCTGCCATGCCGATCAGTCCCGGCGTCTCCTGGCGGACCCGACGCCGGCCGAGTCGCGTCTGCTCGGCAGTTTTCATTATCAACCCAACATCGCCACGCTGCACACGGATGCGACGGTGATGCCGCGCACCCGCCTGGCTTGGTCGGCTTGGAACTACGTCACTGCTCCCCGCGGAATGGCGCCCATGACCATCTACTGGATGAACCAGCTGCAGGGCGTGTCCGACCGCGAGAACTATTTCGTGTCCATCGACCGGCCGGAAGCGATCAACCCCGCGAAGATTTTGCGCACGATCGCCTATGAGCATCCGCTGTTCACCCTCGGCGCCGTCGCCGCCCAACAGGAGATCCCGGCACTCAATGCCGCGGCCCCCGGCGGCGCCCGCACCTATTACTGCGGCGCCTGGACGCGCTACGGATTCCACGAAGACGGGCTCCTTTCAGCGGTGAACCTTTCGCGCCAGCTGCTCGGACGCGATCCATGGACCCCGCCGCCTGCCCGCAAGGGATCGCGCCATGTCGAAAATCTGCATCCGGCAGTGCCAGGTGATCGTAGCTCCACGCGTGAACTCATGCCTCTACGAGTGCCAGGTGATGCATCACCGGCTTGAGCCCCGGTCGCACCGGTTTCTCTATCGCATCTTCCTGTTCGCGCTCGATCTGGACGAGCTGGATGCCCTGCACCGGGGGTTGCGCCTCTTTTCGTTCAATCAGCGCAATCTCTACAGCTTTCGCGAGGACGATTTCCTCCCGACCCACGAGCCCCGCCACCATCGCCCGGGCGCAGGCGACGTCGTTCCCCCGACGGACGGCCCGCCCCGAGGCCTCAAGGCGCGCGTAATCGCCTGCCTCGCGGAACATGGCATCGACCTGACTGGCGGCCGCGTGCTCCTGGTCACGCTGCCCCGCGTTGCCGGCTATCTGTTCAATCCGGTTTCGTTTTATTTTTGCCAGGACCGCGAAGGCCGGCCGGTCGCTGCGGTGGCGGAAGTCACCAATACGTTCCGCGAAATGAAGCCGTTTGTGCTCGGGCCGGACACCCGGCGGAACGACGCCTTCGGGTTGCGCACCCCGAAATATTTCTACGTCTCACCGTTCACCGACGTGGACGTGGCCTTCGATTTCCTGCTCCGGGATCCGGGCGACCGGTTCTCCGTGCAGATTGACGACTACGATTCCGGCCGGCGCACGCTCACCAGCACCCTCATGGGTCGGCGCCGCCCCTTGACCGACCGGACCCTCGCGTGGCTCACGCTCAAGTATCCCCTCATCACCTTGCGAGTCATCTCGCTGATCCACTGGCAGGCGCTCCGCCTCTACCTGAAGCAAGTGCCGTGGTTCGCCAAGGCCGCGCGTCCGGACGCGCAGCGCGATCTCTACCGACCGCACGCCAGCTTGAGCCGGGCGGCCCGGTTCGTTTCCAAATCATGAGCCACGAAGTCGTCACCACCGCCACCGCCGCCACCGCGCGGCCATCACCCCGGTCGATCTTCCAAGGTCCCGTGCTCAACGCCTTCGCGGCCATGCCGCGCGGCCGGCTCCGGCTGGAGCTGCCGGATGGAGCCACCCGGGACTTCGGCGCGTTGGTTCCCGCCGCCGGTCCCGGGGCGGCCGGTATCAGCAACCACGCGTTCCTCCGGGTGCGCCGCCCGGCCTTCTTCGCCAAATGCGCGCTGCACGGCGACATCGGTTTCGCCGAGTCTTACCTTGACGGTGACTGGGAGACGCCGGACCTCACCGCGCTGGTCGGCTGGTTCCTCCTCAACCTCGAGCATGCGCCCACGCTCACCGGATCACAGCGCGCGAGGTCGCTCGCCCTGAATCTGCTTCGCGCCGGCAACCGCCTGGGACATCTCCTCCGGCCCAACACCCGCGCCACCGCCCGTCGCAACATCGGCGACCACTATGATCTCTCGAATGACTTTTTCCGCCTCTGGCTCGATCCGACCATGATGTATTCCGGTGCCCGTTGGACCGGCGCCGCCACCCTCGCCGAAGCCCAGGATGCCAAAAATGAAGCCCTCTGCCGCAAGCTCCGGTTGCAGCCTTCCGATCACGTCCTCGAGATCGGCACCGGCTGGGGTGGCTGGAGCCTGCACGCTGCCGCCCGCTACGGTTGCCGCGTCACCACTGTCACCATCTCCAAGCAACAGCATGACCTTGCCGTGCAACGCATCGCCGCGGCGGGACTCGCGGAGCGCGTCGAGGTTCGCCTGCAGGACTACCGCGACATCACCGGTCGCTTCGACCAGCTGGTCTCGATCGAGATGCTCGAGGCCGTTGGCTATCGCTACCAACCCGATTTTGCAGCCGCCTGTGCCCGCTTGCTCAAACCGGACGGTCTGCTGGCCCTGCAATTCATCACCTATCCCGACCACCGCTATGCCCAGTTGCGCCGCGGCGTGGATTTCATCCAGAAGCACGTTTTTCCCGGGTCGCTGCTGCTTTCGGTCAACCGGCTCAACCAGCTGCTGAGTGAAAAAGGCGGCTTCATTCTTCACCACTTGGAGGATGGCGGTCATGACTACGTGCGCACCCTGCGATGCTGGCGTGATGGCTTTCGGGCGCGCCTGGACGAGGTCCGGCAACTCGGATTCGACGACCGGTTCATCCGCAAATGGGATTACTATCTCTGCTACTGCGAGGCCGCCTTCGCCCACCGGAACATCTCCGTCGTGCAAACCGTGCACACGCGGCCCAACAACCTTTCCCTTTGAGCCATGGTCTGGTTCCTCCGCATTCTCTTTGCGCTCGTCCTCGCTTCCATGCTTGCGGTCACGACGTGGGCGGGGCTGCAGCAATCGCTCAGCGAATTCGCCCGCAGTGCCACCTTCCGCGATCCCTGGGTCGTGGCGACGTTGCTGGACGCCTACTGGGCCTTCATCGCCTTCTATGTCTGGGTGGCGTGGAAGGAAGAGTCGCCCGTCAGCCGCGTGCTCTGGTTTCCCAGTCTCATCCTCCTGGGCAACATGGCCATCGCCGCCTACATGTTCCGGGAACTGTTCGCGGTGTCGGCCGCGACACCCCGCCGGGAGGCATTGGAACAGGTCTTCACCCGCCGGAACCGCGACGGGCGGGCTCTGCCGGGCGTCCTCACGGCGATCGCCGGAATCATCTACTGGTTCGCGTGATTCCCTCCCCGTCCATCGGCGTCCGGCCTTCGTGGTGGCAGCGCCGCGTCGTTGCCCCGTTGCGCGCGCAGCTCACGCAGGGCGTCACCCCCGACAAGCTCGCCGCCACGCTGGCCATTGGCACCGCGTGCTCCTTGTTCCCCTTCCTCGGGTTCACTTCGCTGCTCGTTCTCAGCGTGGGGCTGGCCTTGCGGATGAACCAGCCGGTGCTGCAGGCGCTCAACCAAGTCCTCGGGCCGGTGCAGCTTGTCCTCATCCCCGCCTATGTGCGGGCGGGCGAACTGGTGTGGCAGGCGCCGCCAATGCCGCTTTCGGTTTCGGTCATGATCGAAACTTTCCGGGACCGACCGCTTGGTGAGTTCCTGGCCCTCTTCGGCCGCGCCGGTCTCCATGCTTTTAGCGCGTGGGCCCTGACGGCGCCGCTGTTGATCGTTGCGTTGTATCTTCCGTTGCGGCCGGCGTTGCGGCGCCTGGCGTCCCGGCAGCCCGTTCGCGCGTAGTTCTTTCAATGTCCGCCTGGTCCCTGCTTCTCTCGGTGTGCGCCGCGCTGCTGGCGCTTTTCGCGCTGCTCTACTTCGTGTGCCGATGGCTCGACAACTACGGCTTCGTGGACGTGGCGTGGTCCTATGCGTTTGCGGGCGTGGCCGGGCTCTATGCCTGGCTCGGAGCTGGCTGGGCACCGCGGCGCCTCGTGATTGCGAGCCTGGCCGGCGTGTGGAGCGTGCGGCTTGGCACGCACCTGCTTCGGCGGGTAGCAGGCCATCATCCCGTCGAGGACAGCCGCTACGTGCAGATGCGCCGGGATTGGTCGGCAAACTTCCACGCCAAGATGTTCGGCTTTTTCCAGCTGCAAGCCGCGACCACCGTCCTCCTGTCCCTGCCTTTCCTTCTGCCGGTGCTTAACCCGGACCCGGCTTTTCATGCATTCGAGCTGGCCGGGATCGCACTGTGGGGCGCCGCGCTTATCGGGGAATCCGTAGCGGATGCCCAACTGTCCGCCTTCAAGAGGAATTCCGCTCACCGCGGCAAAGTCTGTGACGCAGGACTCTGGCGCTACAGCCGGCACCCGAACTACTTCTTCGAATGGCTGGTGTGGGTGGCCTTTTTCGTTTTCGCGCTGGCCTCGCCGTGGGGCTGGGTCGCGGTGATTGCCCCCGCCAGCATCCTGTTCCTCCTGCTCAGGGTCAGCGGTATTCCGTTGAACGAGGAAGCCGCCGTGCGCTCGAAGGGCGACGCCTACCGGCGCTACCAGCAAACCACCCGCGCCTTCGTGCCCTGGTTTCCCAAACCGCTTCCATGATCGACACGTTGCTTGAGAAAAACCTCCTGCCCGACCGCCTGATTCGCCTCGGCATCCGCCGGCTGCTGCACCAGCGACTAGCCGAGATCGACCATCCCTCGCCCGACCTGCAAGTGGCGCGGTTTGCCGAGGAATTGCGGGCGATGCCGGTCGCCATCAACACGGCCGAATCGCGTGAGCAACATTACGAGGTGCCGACCGCGTTCTACCGGCATTGCCTCGGACCGCGCCTCAAATACTCCGCCTGCCTTTATGAAACCGGTCGCGAGACTCTCGCCCAAGCCGAGGCGGCCATGCTCGCGCTCACGTGCCAGCGCGCCGGGCTGGCCGACGGACTCGACATCCTCGAGCTGGGCTGCGGCTGGGGCTCGCTTACCCTGTGGATGGCCGAACACTACCCGCACGCCACTATCACCGGCGTCTCGCACTCCCGCACCCAGCGCGAGCACATCGAGGCCGAGGCGCGGCGCCGCGGTCTGGCCAACGTCCGCATCATCACCTGCGACATGAATGACTTTGACGCCGCGGATGCCGGCTTCGATCGCGTGGTGTCGGTCGAGATGTTCGAACACATGAAGAACTGGCCGCGGCTGATGGCGGACATCGCCCGCTGGCTGCGGGTCGACGGACTGTTTTTTGCGCACGTGTTTACGCACACCCGCTTCGCCTACCACTTCGTCGCACGGGACACGACCGACTGGATGAGCCGCTACTTCTTCACCGGCGGCATGATGCCGGCCCACGACCTTTTCCCGCGCTTCCAGGACGACCTCCGGCTGGCCGCCGACTGGAAGGTCAACGGCCGCCATTACGCGCAAACCGCCGAGCATTGGCTGCAGAACATGGATGCGCACGAAGAGGAAATCAGGCCGCTCTTCGCGCAGACTTATGGCCCCGGCCAAGCGCGCAAATGGTGGGCCTACTGGCGCGTGTTCTACCTGGCCTGTGCGGAACTCTGGTGGTTTCGCGGTGGCGAGGAATGGCACGTCAGCCACTACCTGTTCCGCAAACCGTGAGCTGCTGGCCGGCACTCCTGCTGGCCGCGGGACTGCCGGTCGCGGTCCTGGCGGCCGAAACCGACGCCCTCGTGCAGGAGGCGCTCGCCGCGGAGGCGCGCCTGGATTCCCGCTCCGCGTTGAAACTTTTCGAACAGGCCGCCACCGCGCGCCCGCACGACGCTTTCATTCTGCAGAAGATTGCCCGGCAGTATTCCGACCTCGTGGTCGATCAATCCGACGATGCCGCCCGACGGCGCTTTGCGCAAACGGCCCTGGACTATGCGCAGCGCGCCGTCGCCCTGAAACCCGATGACCCTGTCAACGTGCTCTCGGTTGCGGTCTGCCACGGCAAGCTCGCCGTCTCCAGCGATACCGCAACCAAGATCCGTTATTCGCGCCTGGTTAAAAAGGAGGCGGAACGGGCGCTCGCACTCGACCCCAACTACGCATGGGCCCACCACGTTCTCGGTCGGTGGCATTATGAGGTGGCGTCTCTCGGGGCGACCTCGCGGTTCTTTATCCGGCTCTATTATGGCGGCCTGCCCGCCGCCTCGTTCTCCGAGGGCCTGCACCACCTGCGCCTTGCCACCGAGTTGGAGCCGGGGGAACTCAACCATTGGCTTGAGCTCGGCTTCGCGCAGGCCGCGGCAGGTCTCTCCGCGGAGGCGAAGGTCTCATGGGCGCGCGGACTGGCAATGCCTTCGCGCGCCAAACATGATGCCGCGGCCAAGGAACGGGCCCAACACGCCCTGCGCAAGCAGACCGCCGGCTGAGCCGGCGCACGGTCTCAGAATTTTCCCAACAGGACGATCGGACCCTCAGCCTTCGACACGCCCCCTTTCTTTTCGAGACTGATGGCGAAAGCGGCGACAGCCCCCACCGGCTGGTGGCCCTTGAAGGCAAGGATCACCCGGCCATCGGACCCGGGCTTGAACACACCGCCATCCACCGGATTCGGATAGGCCGGGTCGACGACCCAGATCTGGTAGTCCTGTTCCTCCGAAATGGCGGGCAGTCGCTCGACCGTCAGCAGGCCGGTCTTTTGCGCGGGGTCCCAGACGGCGATGGCGCGGGCTTCGGGCGTATTGCCCGCCAGTGCCGTCAGCGCGGTGATCTTGAGCTGCGACAAATCGCGCTGCTCGCCGACCTGCTGGCGCAGATCGGCATTGTCCCGCTGCAACTCGGAGTTGCGGATGCCAAGCCAGAGCGCGGTGATCACCAGGCCCGCCGCCATGACAGGCGGCAGCCAGCGGATAAAAGGCACGAGCCTGGGCAACCGAGTTCCCGAAGCAGCCGTGGAAGCTGTCGCCGCCTCGAGCACATGGGCTCGCAACGCGACCGGGGGATTGGCGGGCGGTGCGGTCAGCGCCAGCCGCGCGGTGGTCTCAAACAGGGAGTCGACCAAGGACTTCAAGGCTCCGTCGCCGGCCATTTTCCGCTCGAACGCGTCACGCTCCGCCCCTTCGAGCAGCCCCAAGGCATGCAGCGCGGCGAGTTCTTCGTGACGCTCGGTAATCATGTCCGGGAGGAGAGCGTGTCACGCAGCTTGAGCAGGCCGCGGCGAATGCGGGCTTTTATGGTCCCGAGCGGCTCATTCAGCCGTGCGGCAATCTCCTGTTGGGTGAGCCCGCCGAAAAACGCCAGTTCGATAGCGGCGCGCTGCTCGGGGGCGAGGCGGCCAAGCGCGGCGCGGACCACGGCCGCCTCCTCCCGGGCGCCCACGGCGTCGGCGGTCGTGTCCTCCCGGGTCCCCAAGGCTTCGTCTTGAATGTCGGCGGCGGAGGCCTGGACGATCTCGGTGCGACGTTTCCGCATGCGGATGCGGTCGATCGCGCGATTGCGGGTGAGCGTGGCGGCCCAGGTGAAAACCGACCCACGGGAGGGCGTGTAATCGGCCGCCCTGTGCCAAAGCTGAAGAAAGACGTCCTGCACGATGTCCTGCGCCTCGGCCGCATCGCGGGTAATGCGGAGCGCGAGGGAATAAAGCGGGCGGGACAAAAGGTCGTAGAGCCGGCCGAGCGCCGCCTTGTCGCGCCGCGCGAGGGCCTGCATCAGCTCCCCATGCTCGCGAGCAGACTCGGGGGAGGCGGGACTGTCGGGCGGAAGCGTCATGCGGGCATGGCGCGGGAACCACTTCCGCCGGGGCGGGAGCCCGGCCAATACCGGCGGATGGGCGTCCAGGAGCACTGCATGGTGGTTACGATCCGATAGGGCAAAAGGATGCCTCCAGCTTGGGTGTTCCGTCCCGCCGGGCAATGCCGGTTTCTTTCCCCAAGCGGCGCATGCAGGCGCCCCGCCCAGTCTCAATGCCCACCGCCCGCCTGATGCTCCTGGATATACTCCTGCTTGAGCCCGAGCTGCTCGGGTGCGTGGAGGACGAGCATCTTCATGCGAATGTCGCCCGGCACCTGCGTCGCGGTCGCCTTGGATACGATGACCATCAACCCGATGGCCAGCGGCACCGTCCAAATGGCCGGCTGCTCGCACAGGATGCGAAGCAACGGATGCGCCGCCCAAAAGTCGTTCAGCGGCGCGAAGCCCGCGAAAATTTTTCCCATCGGCCCCTTGTCGAGCGCGAGCGTGCCGAGGTTGGTCAACGCCGCGGCCGCGAGCGCCAGCAAACCGCCGGTAAGCATGCCCGTCGCGGCGCCCTTCATGGTCATGCCGCGCCACCACACGCTCATGAACAGCAGCGGGAAGTAACTCGCCGCCGCGATCGCGAAGGCCTGGCCGACCATGAAATTGATCTCGAGCGGCTCGACGAAACAGCCGAGGCCGATGGCGACGCCACCGATGAGCACCGCGGCGAACTTGAACGCCCGCAGCCGTTGCTCCGGCGTGGAATTCGGCCGCAGCATCCGGCCGTAAACATCGTGGGCCAGCGCGCCCGTCATCGACACCAGCAGCCCGCTGAAGGTGCTCATGAACGCGGCGAAGGCGCCGGCGCAGGTGATGCCGCTCAAGATCGAGCCCAGCACGCCCGAGTTGCGGCCGAGCAGCGTGGGCAGCTCGAGCACGACCTTGTCCGTGCCCTTGGCGCCGATGCCGGAATAGAGTTCCGGCATGAGGTTGCGGCCGATGACGCCGAACACGGGCGGGAAGACGTAGAAGATGCCGATGAGAATCATCACCCACATGGTGGTGCGCTTGGCGGCGGCGCCGTCCGGGTTGGTATAAAAGCGCACGAGAATGTGCGGCAGGCCGGCCGTGCCGCACACGAGCGCCATGATGAGCGAGTAGGTGTAGAGCAGCGAATAGGGCTTCTGGTGTTCCGCGAGGTAGGCGGGGCGCTCCTCCACGGGCAACCGGGCGGCGGCGGCGTTGACCGCCTTGGTCGTGAGCGGGCCGAAGGGCGCCGTCCAGACCTCGTCCTTCGGCGCCTTTGGCACGAGCGCCTCGCGCCCGACCGTCGCCACGGCCGCGGGCGTCTCCTGGGTGGCATTGGCGCCCACGTGGCCGCCATAGGAACCAAACACGCTCATCAGCACAAAAACCGGCAGGCTGATCGCGAACATCTTGATCCAATATTGGAAGGCCTGCACCAGCGTGATCCCCTTCATGCCGCCCAGCGCGACATTCAACGTGATCACCGCGCCGACCAGCACGACGCCGGCCCAGTAGGGCAGGCCGGGGAAAATATAGGCCAGCGTGACGCCGGCGCCCTTCATCTGCGGCATGGTGTAGAAGAACCCGATGAACAGCACGAAGCAGACGGCGATCTTGCGGAACAGCGGCGAGTCGAACCGGCCTTCCGCGAAATCGGGGATCGTGTAGGCGCCGAAGCGCCGCAAGGGACCCGCGATGAAGAGCAGCAGGAAGAGGTAGCCGCAGGCGTAGCAGACCGGGTACCACAGCGCATCGTAGCCCGAGGACATCACCATGCCGGCCACGCCCATGAAGGAGGCGGCCGAAAGGTATTCGCCGGAAATCGCCGAGGCGTTCCAGCCGACGGACACCGAGCGGCCGGCGACGAAGAAATCGCTGGCGGTCTTCGAGGTCTTGGCCGAGCGGAAACCCATCCACACGGTGACCGCGACCGTGATGAGGGAAAACGCGACAATCCAGGGATCGACGTGACCGACAATGGCAAGGGTCGTCAGCATGGGATCAGCGTTTGACGGATTTGACCTCGTCCGCCTCGAGCGCGATCGAGCGTTTGATGAAGCGCCAGGAAATGATCCAGACGAAGGGGAAGAAAAGCACGCCGAGGATCAGCCACGTCAGCGTGAACCCGGCGATGCGCGTCGCCATGAGGGCCGGGGCGAAATAATTCGCGAGCGGCAGCCCGACCAGGGCGAGCAGGAAGGTGGCGGCGCAGGCGACGGAAAGCTTCAGTTGGCGGCGCATGAGCGTGCGGAGAAACTCCTCGCTATGCACGGCATCCGGGGGCGGCGGGGGCGTGGACATGTCGTCGCACGATGCACCCGCCTGCGCCGCAGGCAACCCGCGAATTTTCGACCAACGAACCGGTTCAGAAATCCAGCAGCTCCAGCGGCCCGAGCTTCACCTGGAGCCGCTCGTTGAACGGCTTCACCCGCTGGAAATCCGTGCGCGTGCTCGTGAAGGTGACGTTGATCGGCACCAGCAGCAGCGAGGCGCCGACGTTCCCCGTGGCGGACGTCATAACCGCGCCGTATTTCGGATCGATGACGGTAAAGTCGACGCTGCCCTCACCGGCCTTGACCTTCGCGACGAGCTTCAGGCGGAAGGACTCCTTGATGCGAAACGAGGCGTGCTCGACCTGGCGGGTCGCCTGGTTGACCACCGCGCGGAGTTCCACCTTGTCGACCGGGAAGTCCGCCATGTTGCTGGTGAGCGGAATGTCATAAACGAGCCGCCCATCCTCGACGCGCACGATGCGGGGATGGTCCACGTCCGCCTTCACCTCCCGGTCCTTTTTCTTTTTAACGGGAGCCAGGACGGGCTGGTCGGGCGTCGCGGGATCCGCCGCGCGGGCCGCCGCCCGCGCGAGGCCCTCCCCGCGCCGCTCGCCTTTCTCGCGGTATTTCTTCCGTTCCTTGTCGGAAGGCTCCCGCCCCTCGAATTTGAGCACCGTGTATTGGTCGGAATACGGCTTGGACGGATCGAAGCGCACCACGGTCTCGCCTTTCGGCTTTTTGCCGATCCCGATTTTTTGCGCGGTGGTCTCGGTGTAAGCCCAGTGCTCGGGATCCTGCTGGCTGTTCTTCAGGGCGGCCTTGAACAGGGCGACCTCGTCCGCGCTGGCCGGACGCAAATCATCCGCGCGCAATCCCGCGGCGGCGGCGAGGAGGAGCAGGGACAGGAAAAAGCGCATCGCCTTGGGAAACGGACTGCGACGATTTGTTTCCCGCCATCAGGCGCGGGCCGCCCGGCTGCGCCGCCAGCGCCGCAGCGCGAAAAACGCCAGGCCGGCGCCCATCAACATCGCCCCGTAGGTGGACGGTTCCGGGACCGGGGTGATCTGGTTGTCGTACGACAGCCACTTGGTGGCGCTGCCCGGGTAGGTCGTGCCGCCGCTGCCGTTCGTGTCGAAGGCGATCCGGTTCATCGGCGCCGAGCCGTTCGTGTCGAAGACCGCCCCCGTCCAGGTCTCGGCAAAGAAATAGTCCGTGGCATTCGCCCAGTTCAGAATGGTCAGGATCACGCCCGTGCCCCCGGCCGTGATGTTCAGGTTGTTGAGCACGTCGAGGACGTTGGCGGTGCCGCCAAAATCGATGGTGGTGTTGCCGCTGATCGTGAGATTCTGGACCGTGAGGGTCGCGTCCCCCGCGAAGCGGATCGTGCCGCCGGAGATGTTGAGGTTCCCGATATCCAGATCGACATGGTTGCCCAGCAACATCGTGCCGCCCGAGATGTTCACCGTGCCGGTGAAGGCATTGTCGACGTCGAACTGCAACGTGCCCGCGGTGAGGCCGAGGGTGCCATCGAAGCCGAGGTCGCTGTTGATGGTCAGGGTGTTCGTCCCGCTCTTGGTGAAGGTGCCCCCGCCGCCCATGGTGCCGGAAAAAGTCGTGTTGGTCGTGCCATTGACGGTCAGCGCGCCGCCGCCCATCTGCACGTCGCCCGAACCGCTGAGCGAAACGATCGTGTCGCTCCTGCCGTTCATGTCCAGGGTGGCTCCGCTCGCGACCAAAACCGCGGTGCTGTTGCCAATCGCGTTGCTGGCGCCCAGCCGCAGGGTGCCGGCGTTGATGTTGGTCGCCCCGGTGTAAGTGCTGATCCCGCCCAGCGTGAGCGTGCCCGCGCCGTCCTTCGTCAGCGAGCCGCTGCCCGTGGTGATGCCGGTGTTCACGACCGTGTCGCCGGCGCCGCCGATCGCGAGGTTGCGGTTAGTGCCCGTGATGCCGCCGCCGAGGGTCATCGTGCCGGCGTCGCTGTTGATGCGGGTGGTGCCGGCGAGGGTGACCGCGCCGGCCCAGGAGTTGCTGCCGCTGATGTTGCGCAGCGCGCCGTCGGCGGAAATGCCGGTGCCCGTGAGCGAGAGCGCCTCGTTGCCCACCGCGATCCCGCCCTGCAGCTGCAAAGCCGCGCCGGTCACCACACTCGTGCCGGCGCCGGTGGAGCCCAGGGCGGAGCCGTGCTGGATGTTGACGACGCCGGCGCTGACGGTGGTGGTGCCACTGTAGGTGTTGTTGCCGCCGAGGACGAGGGTGCCGGCGCCATCCTTGGTGAGCGTGCCGCTGCCCGTACCGATGGCGCCGCTGACGGTGATATTGCCGGCGCCGCCCACGGTGAGGTTCCGGTTGGTCCCGGTGATCGTACCGCTCAGCGTGAGGGTGTCGGCGGCGGAATTGATGCGCGTCGCGGCCGCGAGCGAGAGGGCGCCGGCCCAGGAATTGTCACCGCTGACATTACGCAGCGCGCCGCCGTTCGAGATGCCCGTGCCCGAAAGCGTGAGCGCCTCGGTGCCGACCGCGATTCCCCCCTCCACCTCCAGGGCCGCGCCCGAGGCGACCGTCGTGCCCTTCGCGGCGTCGTTGGCGCCGGCCTGCCCGAGGGCCAATGAATGCTGGATGTTCAAAACGCCGGCGTTGACGGTGGTCGTCCCGCCATAACCGATGCTATTGTCGCCCGTGATCGTCAGCGTGCCCGCGCCCGCCTTGATGATCGAGCCGTTGTTGATGGTGGAGCTGATCGTGAGATCGCTGGCGGCGGCGCCGTTGGCCACGGTGAACGTCCGCGTGGCGCTGCCGAGCGACAGGACGCCGCTGAAAGTGGCGGCGGCGGCATTGGCGTTGGTCGTGACGTTGCCGTTGAGCGTGAGCACGCCGCTCCCCGTGGTGACCGTGCCTCCGGTCAGGTTGAAGGAACCGATCGTGTCGTCGTGGTCGTTGAGATCGAGCGTGCCGTCCGCGTTGATCGTCACCACGGAGGTATTGGCGATCTTGTCATTGGCGTTGCCGGTGCCGTAGCGGACGACCGCGCTGCCGCTGCCGTCGCCGATGACCAGGTTGCCGCGGATGGTCTGGTCCGCAAGGGAGTTCGCGGTGTCGAGAATGAGCGTGCCCTCGTTGACCGTGGTGGTGCCGGTGTAGCCGTTGGTCATGCTGTTGAACGTGACCGTGCCGGTGCCGTCCTTGGTGAAGCCGCCGCTGTTACCCGAAGCTCCGACGGCGGATTTGAACACGATGTCGCCGGAGCCGCCCACCGTCAGGGTGTTGGCCCCGATGGTAATGGTGCCGGAGCGATCGGACGGGCCCAGCGTCAGGGTGCCGGCGTCGGAATTGATGCGCGCCGCCGCGGTCGTCGCGATGGCGCCGTCCCACTGGTTGTCGCCGCTGACGTTGCGCAGGGCGCCGCCGTTGGAAATGCCGCTGCCGGCGAGGCTGAGGCTTTCGCTGGAAACCGTGATGTTGCTCTGCATCTGCAAGGCCGCGCCGCTCGAGACCGTCGTGCCGGCCGCGCCGGTGCCGAGCGCGGTGTCGCTGGCCACGGTGAGGACGCCAGCGCTGACGAGCGTGGACCCCGTGTAAGTGTTGGCGCCCGCCAGCAGCCAGTTGCCCGCGCCGGACTTGGTGATGCCGCCCGAGCCGCTGATGGAGGCGCCGATGGCGTTGGCCGCGTTCGTGCTCGTGCCGCCCAACGTGAGGGTGAAGGTGCTGAGGCTGAATTGATTCAGGTTGGCGCCGAAGGAAAGGGCCCCGGTGCTATTCGAGGTGAACGCCGCATTCGCACCGAGCGCCAGCGCCAGGTTGGCGTGATCGAAAGTCTGGATTGAATCGTCGCCGCTCACGACGCCCGAGCTGCCCAACGTCAGCGTCCGCACGCCGCCCGAAGCGGTGAAAGTATAGGCGCCTGCGCCACTATCGAACTGCAGGCCCAGGATGCTGCCGCTGCCAGTCAGGTTCGGGTTGTTGACGACCGCGGTGTTGAACAAGGCGATGTCCCCCGCTCCGGGGGCTCCCCCGGTCCAACTGCCCGGCAGGTTGGCGTCGGTTGAACTATTGTTCCAAGTGCGGGTAGCCGCACCGACCGACCCCGCCAATCCACAAAACACCACCACCACGGCCGCCCTCAGCAAACGCTCAAGCTTCCCCCAAAGACGCGCCAAGACGCCGGGGAAAGCTCTCGCTAAGCGACTACGACACGGTGAATGCATAGGACCACCTTCAGCCTTAGGTGCCCTCGCTCGGCAGTCGATTCAAAACAGGGGTTAAACCCTAGACGAACGAGTCTCCATCCCTTGGGTTATAGAGTTCATAAAAGGTAGGGTAAAGTACCCTGTTTTTACTTGCCGCTTGTCAGGGCCATTTGCTTCGCTGGCTGGGATATGAGTTTTTTGCGCACCCTCCCACCCCTCGCCCGCCTCAAAAATCCCTTCCGGTTTTTGCTGGTCCTTTTTGCCGCCACCACCCTCGCCGCTTTCGACGACGTCCCGACGGTGGGCTATAAGCCGTCCCTCAAGTTGATCGAAGGCGATCAACCGCTCCTGACGAGCTACGTGCTTTCAGTGACCTCGCCGTTCAACGTCGTCGCCGGGACCACGGTCACCGTCACGCCCGTCGTTTCCGTGAATGCATCGCCGGTCGGCGTCTCCGCCGCCCTCGCCAAAACGTTCGTCACCCTCAGCGCGAGCAGCCTCACCTTCACCGGCCCGAACCAGATCAAGGACATCACGGTCAGCGTCAACGTCCCCCTCGGAACCGCGGCGGGCGACTACGTCTGGGCCATCTCCACGCCGGGCTGGGCGGCCGGTACCCTCGATCCCAACGCCTTCATCAACGCGAAGGTCACCGTTCCACAGGTTTCCGCGGAGCCCTCCATCTCGATCAGCGCGCCGCTGGACGGCTCGATCTTCAACCAAGCCTACAACGCGCTGCCGTTCTCGATTCCGCTGACCTTCACGGCGACCGCACCCACGGTCTCCCCCATCACCAGCATCGATGCGGATATTGATGGCACCGCCATCACGCTGACGGCGACCGGCCTCGGGACGTCTTCGGTCCAGGCGACGGGCACGATTCCGATCAGCCTCGCGGGCATTTTCACCGTTCGCGCCCGCGCGACGAACAACGTCAACACCAGCACCGACACCGCGGAAATCACGGTTAACATCCAGGCGCCGCCCCCGGTCGTCGCCATCGTCCAGCCGACCGCCTCCACTTTCACCTACACGGGCACCACGCTGAGCATCCCGTTCTCCTTCACGGGCACGAGCGTCTTCGGGGGCATCACGTCCCTGGCCGCCACGCTCAACGGCTCGCCGCTGACGGTCAACCCAGGCGGCCTCGGTTCCCTCCTGGCGACGGGCAGCGGCACGCTGGCGATCAACGCGGCCGGCACCTACACCCTCGCGGTCACGGCGACCTCCCCGAACGGCACGACGTCCGTGAGCAAGACCTTCGCGGTTTCCTCCGCGCAGACCACGACCCCGCCCCCGACCGTGACCATCGCCCAGCCGCTCAACGGCGCGGTCTTCACGCGGGTGGCCGGCAGCGCCGCCACGAGCATTCCGTTCGCTTTCACGGCCGCCGCCGGCCCGGGCGCCACGATCACGTCGATCAAAGGCACGCTCAACGGCAACCCGGTCTCGCTGAACCCGTCCGGTCTCGGCTCCGCCACCGCCGGCGCCACCGGCAACTTCCCGATCACCACGCCGGGCACCTACACCTTTGTCGCCAGCGCCACCAGCGGCACCGTCAGCGGTTCGAAGTCGATCAGCTTCACCGTCAAGGAAACCCCGGCCCCCGCGCCCGACTGCACGGTGACCTGGCTCCCGCCCATTTCGCTGGGCAAGGTGCAGAAGGGCGGCTCCGTGCTGCCGATCAAGTTCACCCTCGACTGCGGTTGCCGCCGCTGCGGCGGGAACCGGGATGACGACGATTGCGATGACGGCCACCGGCGCAACAGCCGCAATGGGAACTACGGCCGCGGCCGGGACTGCGACCGCAGCGAAGGCTGCGAAAACGAACGCGACACCTCGGTCATGATTTTCATCTACGAGATCAAGTCCAACGGCGCCAAAACCGAACCCGAGATCTTCACCTACAGCCGCCGCGGCAAGTGCTCGAGCCGGGACGGCACCTATGAAATCGACGGCAAGCAATACCACCTGGACTACGACACCGACCGGGGCACCCACCGTTACCACATCGACGTCTATCGCCCGAAGCCGAACGCCAACACCCCGGAACTCCTCGGCACGAAGGAATTCACGACGAAGTAAGTCGGCGCAATCCTTCCCAACAAAAGACCCGGCCGCGTGGCCGGGTCTTTTTTATTCCCGTGAGGCCCGGTTGGCTCCGACCGGAGACGACGTCCGGCGGCCGCGCGAACTACATTCGGCAGATGAGGAGCTCGCGTTCGAACATGAGTTCCTTCGGCAAATGCGCGTGCAGGTCGATGAAGAGTTCCTCGTGACCGAGCACCTCGGCGCGCCAGGCGGCGCGGTCGAAGGCCTGCAGCTCCTCGAACTTTTCCTCCGGGAAATTGAGGCCGGCCCACTCGATGTCCTTGTAGCGCGGCACCCAGCCGATCGGCGTTTCCTTCGCGCGGCCGCCGGCGCGCACGCGGTCGACGATCCACTTGAGCACGCGCATGTTCTCGGAAAAGCCCGGCCACATGAACTTCCCGTCCTTGTCCTTGCGGAACCAGTTCACGTGGAAAATGCGCGGCGTCTCGCTGAGATTGCGCTGCATGTTGATCCAGTGCCGGAAATAATCGCCCATGTTGTAGCCGCAGAACGGCAGCATGGCCATCGGGTCGCGACGGACCTTGCCGATCGTGCCGGCGGCGGCCGCGGTCATCTCGGAACCCATCGTGGCGCCGACGTAGACGCCGCTCGACCAGTTGAAGGCCTGGTAAACCAGCGGCATCGTGCTCGCACGACGTCCCCCAAAGACGATCGCATGGATCGGCACGCCTTCCGGGTTTTCCCAATCCGGGTCCATGGTCGGGCACTGTTTCGCGGGCGCCGTGAAGCGCGCATTCGGGTGGGCGGCCTTGACGCCCTTCTCGCTGCCAAGCGCCGGCGTCCAGTCGTTGCCCTGCCAGTCGATCGCGTGCGCCGGCGGCGTGTCCGTCATGCCCTCCCACCAGACGCCGTTGTCGTCGGTCAGCGCGACGTTCGTGAAGATCGTGTTCTTCGCCAGCGCCTTCATGGCGTTGGGGTTCGTGCCGTTGCCGGTGCCCGGCGCGACGCCGAAGAAACCCGCCTCGGGGTTGATGGCGCGCAGGCGGCCGTTGGCGTCCGGCTTGATCCACGCGATGTCGTCGCCGACGGTCCACACCTTCCAGCCCTTGTCGGCAAAGGCCTTCGGCGGAATCATCATCGCGAAGTTGGTCTTGCCGCACGCGCTGGGGAAGGCGGCCGCCACGTAGGTCTTCTGGCCCTGCGGATTCTCCACGCCGAGGATGAGCATGTGCTCGGCCATCCAGCCTTCGTCGCGCGCCATCGCCGAGGCGATGCGCAGGGCGAAGCACTTCTTGCCGAGCAGCGCGTTGCCGCCGTAGCCGGAGCCGTAGGACCAGATCTCGCGCGTCTCGGGGAAGTGCACGATGTACTTCTCCTTGTTGCACGGCCACGGCACGTCCGCCTGGCCCTTCTTGAGCGGGGCGCCGACAGTGTGGATGCAGGGCACGACGCGCTTCTTGTCCTTGTCGATCAGTTCGTAAACCGGTTTCCCGATGCGCGCCATGATGCGCATGTTCACGACCGCGTAGGCCGAGTCGGTGAGTTGCACGCCGATTTGCGCCATCGGCGAATCGAGCGGGCCCATGCTGAACGGCAGCACGTACATCGTGCGGCCCTTCATGCAGCCGTTGAAGAGCCCGCGCAGGGTCTTCTTCATCTCGTAGGGATTGACCCAGTTGTTCGTCGGGCCGGCGGCGGCCTTGGACTGGCTGCAGATGAAGGTGCGGTCCTCGACGCGCGCCACGTCGCTGGCGTCGGAACGCGCGAGGTAGCAGCCCGGCCATTTCTTCTGGTTCAGTTTAACGAAGGTCCCGTTCCTCACCATCATCGCGCACAGGGCGTCGTATTCCTTCTGCGAACCGTCGATCCAGTGGATGGCCTCCGGCTGGCACAACTCCGCCATTTTCTTCACCCAGCGCAACAGGTGGACGTTCTTGCTCAGGGGCTTCGAGGTAATCTTCATGATTGGACGCTACGTTGGCCAGCGGGATGAGTAAACGGGAAAGACCGGCGGGGCCCGGTGATTAAAGTTATATTCCTCTGGTCATTAGCGCCACCGTTCGTCCAGCGGGGTAAAAAAATTTCCGTTTGCCAGCACGCGCGATCCGGCGGCTCGCATCAGTGCGGATGGAAAAGCGGTGCGCCCGGACCCAGCGGCCAGCCCAGGACCAGCCACGCGATCAGCAGCGCGGTCCAGGCCAGGAGGTTGACCGCGGAGTAAGGCAGCATCGCGGCGGTGATCGTCCCGATGCCGGCCTTCGGCAGATACCGCTGCACGAACATCAGCACGAGCGGGAAGTTCGCGGAGAGCGGCGTGATGATGTTCGTGATGCTGTCGCCGACGCGATAGGTGGCCTGCGTCAGCTCGGGCGAATAACCCAGCAGCATGAACATCGGCACGAACACGGGCGCGAGGATGGCCCACTTCGCCGCCGCCGAGCCGAGGAACAGGTCCACGGTCGCCGTGAGCAGAATGAGGCCCACCAGCAGCGGCACCGGGCCGAGGGCCATCAGTTTGAGCGCGCCCGCGCCCTTGATCGCAAACAACACGCCGAGGTTCGACCAGTTGAAGAGGTTCACGAACTGCGCGATGAAAAACACCATCACCAGATAGCCGGCGATGAGCTCCATGTTTTTCTGCATACCACGATAGACCTCCGCCTCACCGCGGATCGTGCCGGCCGCAAGGCCATAGGCGAGGCCCGGCGCAAGCCCGAACAAAAAGATGAAGAAGGTCAGCCCGCGCACGAAATACGAGCCGACGAATCCCGGTTTCGCCGGATCCTGCAAAAATCCATTCGCCGGCAGCAGGCCGGCCAGCACCACGGCCGCCAGTCCGAGAACGGCCAGGCCCGCCCACACCAGGCCGCGGCGTTCGGCACCCGTGAGCGGCACGACCGGCTCGGCCGGCACGTCGCCGGCATAACGGCCCAGCCGCGGCTCGACCACCCGGTCCGTGACGAGGGTGCCGGTCGCCGTGATGAGCAGCACCGAGACCGCCAGGAAATAATAATTGGCCATGGGCGACACCGCATACCCCGGGGCGAGCGCCTGCGCCGCAGTCTGCGTGAGCCCGGCGAGCACGACATCGGTCGGCGAGAGCAACAGGTTGGCGGCGAACCCGCCCGACACGCCCGCGAAAGCCGCGGCGATGCCCGCCAGTGGATGCCGCCCCACGGCATGAAACAGCGTGGCGCTCAGCGGAATCAGCAGCACGTAGCCCACGTCGCCGGCCGAATGCGACATCGCGCCACAAAACACCACGATGAAAGTCAGCTGCCGGCGCGGGGTGACCCCGACCACGAGCCGCACGACCGCGCCGAGCAGGCCGCTTTGCTCCGCGACGGACAGGCCGAGCAGGCAGACGAGCACCGGGCCCAGCGGGGGGAAATTCATGAAGTTCGGCACGATACCGAGGAGGAGCCGCTGCAGGCCTTCCGCGGAAAGCAGGTTCAGCGCCCGCACCGGCGCACCGCTGATGGGATTCACCGCCTGCCACTGCAGGGCATCCGCCAGCCAGGACAAGGCCACCACGCCGGCCGCCAGCAGCAGAAACAGGGTGGCCGGGTGCGGCAGGGCGTTGCCGATCCGTTCCACGCGATCGAGCAGCCGCTGGAAGCGCGCCCGGGCGACCGGGATGGCGCTCATGAGACCGGCGCCTTCGTGTCGGCGCGCCCGACGACGGCCCGAACAAAGCCGGCCAGTTCCGCCCGGATCCGGCTGAACCCGGGACCGCGGGTGAACTCCGCCTCGTCCATGTAGAGGGCGCGGTTGATCTCGATCTGGATGCTGTGCCGGCGACGCTCCGGCGCGCCAAAGGTGCCGACCAGGTTGCCTCCCCGATAGGGCTCGTTGATCGCGACGCTGTAGCCTCGTCCGGAGAAATAATCCGCCACCCACTGCGTCAGCGCAGGATCCGCCGTGCGGCCCAACTGGTCGCTGATCACAAAATCCGGCCGCGCCGCGCCGCTGTCGATGTTCATGTCGTTGCCGCGGGACTTCATCGAATGGCAGTTGAAATGCCAGACCGTTCCATGGCGCGCATGAATCGCGTCCAGCGCGTCATGCAGCATCCGGCGATAGGGCCGGTAATAGAGATCGATGCGCGCGCGCACCTCCTCCACGCCCAGCAGCCGGTCATACATCGCCACGCCGGGCAGCGCCAGGCGGCGGATCAGGCCCATGCCCCGGTGGCTGTAATCGGTCGTGGCCAGTGCGCCCGGCCACGGCGCGGCCAGGAGGGCGGGGTCGATGTCGTCCACCGCCCGGTTGGCATCGATGTAAGCCCGGAGGAAATGCGCGGTGACCAACGTCGCCCCGCAGGCCGGGGCGTCCCCCCAGAGCTCATCCACGTAGGCGTCCCACATGCTCTTGATCTGCGACTCGTTCGCGGCGGGCCGGAAATCCGCCGGCCAGCCCAAACCGCTGTGCGGCGAATCGAACAGCACCGGGCACGCCGGGGCCGCGGGCTCGAAGATCGAAACCGGCCGGGTAGCGGTGGAATCCGGGCAGGGAACCGTCACAGGGGAATGACTCCGGTGCACCGGCTAGTTGCGATAGTCCAGGGCAGGTGGACGATCACCGAGCAGGGGTCGGTATTTGAAATTGGCGCCGCGCCGCTCGATCAGCTCGGCCTTGGCCCTGGCGACGAGGTCGGGTTGCGTGAAAAGATCGATCGCGGTCAGCGCAAGGGTCTTCGCCGCGTTCACGCGCCCCTTGGCGCAGATCGTCGTGCCGCCGCAGGCCGCGGCCTGCCAGCTGTGTCCGGGCGTGCCCGGCACCCAGGTCGCGGTGCGGACCCCGATGGTCGGCACGGTGTAGCTCACGTCGCCCACGTCGGTCGAGCCGCCGCCCTCGCCGTCCGGATCAATGACCATCGGCTGGATGACCGCCGCCGTCCCGACGGATCCCGTGCGGCCGGCCGGAAAGCTCCGGGCCAGCGCCAGCGCGAAGGCCTTTTCCTTTTCGTCGTAGATCACGCCGCCCACCTTTTCCAGATTGGCCTGCGCGACGGCGGCGAGCGTCGCATTCGGCAGCAGGTCGTGCACGCCGCCGGTGATCTCCCACTCCACCTTGGTGTCCGTGCCGAGCGCGGCGCCGCGCGCGGCATTGCAGACCCGTTCAAAAAGCGACCGCACGACCTCGCGGTCGCGGTGGCGGACGTAATAATAAACCTCGGCGAAGGCCGGCACGACATTGGGCGCCTCGCCGCCGCGCGTGATGACATAGTGGATCCGCGCATCCTGCGGAATGTGTTCCCGCATCATGTTCACCATATAGTCCAGCGACTCCACCCCATCGAGGGCGGAGCGGCCGCGCTCGGGCGAACCGGACGCATGTGCGGCCTGGCCATGGAAGCGGAACTTGACGGAGATGTTGGCTTTCGTCGGGTTGGTCATCAGGGCATTGCGGTCGCCGGCGTGCCAGTGCAACGCCACGTCGACGTCGTCAAAGAGTCCCGCGCGCACGAGGTAAACCTTGCCCGAGCCGCCCTCTTCCGCGGGGCTGCCATAGACCCGGAGCGTGCCGGCCTGCCCGGTGGCCTTCATCCAATCCTTGATCGCAACCGCCGCCTCCACCGAGCCCGCGCCGAAGGCATGGTGCCCGCAGGCGTGCGCGGCCGTCGTGCCGGGGCGCGACTTCTTTTCCGGCACCGCCTCCTGGGATATGCCCGGCAGCGCATCGTATTCCGCCAGCACGCCGATGACCGGATGGCCGCGGCCATAGCTCGCGACAAAGGCGGTCGGCATGCCGGCCACGCCGGCCTGCACCGTGAAGCCCTCCTGCCGCAGGCGCTCCTGCAAGAGCGCCGTGCTTTGGGTTTCCTGGAAGCCGACCTCGGCGTATTCCCAGATTTTCGACATCACGCCGGTGTAGATGGCCTGGTCGCGATCGATTTGCCGGAGCACTTCGTCACGGTTGGACGCGGCCTGCAGGGCCGGAAGCGCCCCAAGGCCCGCGGCGCACAACGCCAGCAGGAGATTTTTTTTCATGATAGGGCCGGGGGCTTTCAAAACACGCAGGGGCGCCACGCACCTAGAATTTCTTGGTGAGTTCGACGTAATACAACCGGCCGCGAAGGTCATAGTTGCCGGTGGACGTGCCGTTGTTGTCGCCGAGGAACGGCGGATCGTCATTGAGGACGTTGTTCACGCCCACGCGCACCGAGACATTCTTCATCCAGCCGTCGCGCTTGAAATCGCGGGCCACGTTGAAGTTGTAGGTCAGGTAGTCGTCGACGATGTAGAGGCCATCGGCGGAGATATAGGACGCCGTATAGGTCGTGGTGCGCAGGCCGCTGTCGCGGTAGCCGCCGATGTAGTTGGCATAGACCCCGGCGCTCCAGAGATCCTGCCGCCAGCGGATGGAGGCATTGCCCTTCCACTTCGGACGTCCGTCCAGCCAGCGCTGGTCCACTGTCGCCGTGGCCGCATCCTGCTTGAAGTCGAACTTCTTCAGGTAGCTGGCGTCGGCGGAGACCATGAACTGGCCGAGCGAGTTTTTTGGCAGCCGGTAAGTCAGCGTAAAATCGATGCCGCTCAGGTTGCGGCCCGACGCGTTGATGTAAGGCTCGTTGATGGCCAGCAGCGTGCCCACCGGGGCCCGCTGGTCGGCCGGGGCGCGGGTGGAGTTGTAGAGCGCGAAAGCGTCGCGATCGGCCTGGGTGACGGCGTTGCGCGTCACGTAGGCGTTGCCCGCGGCTGAGAGGTCGATCTGGTTCGGGCTCTTGCCCGCGGCAATCTGCTTCGCATTCTCCGCCAGCAGGCGCGCCGCATCGTCTATGAGGGAGGTGGTGCCATTGATGAGCGCGATGGAATCCGTCTGGTCGATCTTCCACCAGTCCACGCTGACGGTCAGGCCCTTGACGAAGGGCACATCCACGACCACGCCGACCGTGGTCGTTTCCGCCTCTTCCGGCGTGAGGTTGCGGTTGCCCGCGCGAATGCCGCGACGGCGACCGGCGGCCCCGTCATCGATCAGCGCGGTCACCGGGAAACGGTAGTTGTCCGTCGCGCTTTGAAAGGCCCGGCTGACGTTGCCGGAGAAGAGCGAGGCCAGATTGGGCGCGCGGAAACCCTGGTTGAAGGATCCGCGGACCATCGTCCAGCTGTTCGGGCGCCAGGACCCGCCAATCTTCGGCTTCGTCGTGTTGCCGAAGTCGCTGTAGTTCTCGAAACGGCCGGCGAGCGACAGGTCGAGCGACTTTATGCCAGGCAGGGGCTTCTGGCCGCCAAGCAACGGGACGTTGAGTTCGACGAAGAGCGCCTGCACGTCGCGGCTGGCGTCGGTGTTGTCGGTCGGGCTCTGCTGCAGGAAGTTGTTGTCGCCGGTCAGCTGCGCCCGGTAGGCGACGCTGGCGATGTAGGCGGCGTCCATGCGGCCGGACTCCGCGTCGCGGAAGTCAAACAGGGTCTCATGCCGCACCTCGCCGCCGGTGGCGATGGAGAGCGGGCCGGCGGGCAGGTGCCAGAGTTCGCCGTTCAGGCGGAGATCCCAGCTCGCCAGCGTGGTCTTGCCCTCGTGCACAAAGGTGCCGGTGAAGCTGTCGCGCACGGATTGGGGATTGACGAATCGCGCGCCGGTCGGGGTGACCACGCCACCGACGATGGTGAAGGTCGTGCCGAAGGGATTGTATGCCGTGGCGTCGGTGCGGGCGACCGCATCGCGAAACTGGTTTTCCTTCACGGAATTGTCCTCGTGATCCTGGGTTTCCGCCTGGGAATAGAGCACGGCGCTCTCCCACTGCCAGTGGTCGCCGATCGCGCCGCGGGCGCCGGCCACGCCGCGCAGGGCCTCGGAATGGACGTTGATGATGCGCGGCGGATAATCCTGCAGCGTCAGTCGGCCGACAAGAACGTCGCTCGGCGCGCCGGTGAGTCGGGCCGAACCGTCGGCGTTGGGCGCGCCGGTGGCGCTGTAGAAGCGCGAACCGAAGGGATTGTACGGATTGTCCTTCGAGACGAGAATGTTGTTGTCCACAAAGCTGTCGATGCGGGTGCCTTCGCGCTGGTTTCGGGAATCCGAGCGGTAGTAGGTCAGGTCTGTGAAAACGGTGAGGCGATCCGAGAACCGGTTGTCGGCGGAGAGGTAGAGATTGTGGCGGCGGCTGGCGGGCAGCACGTACTCATCCTTGTTGATATCGAGAAAATGCGCGTACACCGGGGACGTCAGCGACTGGTCGGGCTGCGTGGCCGTCCAGGTGCGGGTGTCGGCGCCCGGGGCCGACGGGATGAAGTAGAAGGTGCCGTTCGCCGCAATGGACGCGCTGGCGATGCCCGTCGCGGGCCGCGAACCGGTGAAGGAATTGTCCGCGTTCAGCACGCCGCGCTGGAAACGACCGTAATAGCCGTGGGCGCTGCGAAAATCGGCCGAGTTGTCGGTGGTGGTGCCGTTCCATGGTGCGGGCGCGCGGGACCGCTGGTCGGCGGAAGAGGCCCATTCCCGGTCGGTGTTGGCCAGGGCCGTGCGGTCGAAATAATCATAGATCGCCACCAGGCTGCCCGTCCCGCCGTTGAAGGTGGCGCCGGTGGAAATCGTGCCTCGCACCTCGCGGGCGCCGCCGTCCTGGGTGTCGGCGAAGCGCGTCCTGACCTCCACGCCCTTGATGTTGCGGCGGAGGAGGGTGTTCACGACGCCGGCGGACGCGTCCGTGCCATAGATGGCCGACGCGCCGTCGCGCAGCACCTCGACGCGGTCGACCGCGGCGGTGGGCAGGACGTTGATGTTGACCGAGAGGAAGGGCGCGCCGCCCTCGGAACCGGTGATCGGATGCGGGGCCAGCCGGCGGCCGTTGAGCAGCACGAGGGTGTTGCCCGATCCGAGGGAACGCATGTTCACCGTGGCGATGTCGCCGCGGATGCCGGCGCCGCCGTTGCCACTTTCACTCACCGGCACCCGGCCGACCTGCGGGAGGGTGGAGAAAAGTTCCACCGCGGTCGAAACGCCCCGGTCCTCGATTTCCTCCCGGCGCAGGGTGGTCAGCGGCAGGGTCTTCTCCTCGTCAAACCGCTTGATGAACGAACCGGTGACGGAGAACTTCTCCAGCTGGACGCTGGGCGGGGCGCTGTCCGGCGAGGACGCCGGCGCGGTCTGCGCCCCGACCGGAGCCGCGAACAGGGTCACGGCCGCCAGGCAGGAGGCGAAGGTTGGGTGGAGGGTTTTCATGGGTGCTGTGGTTGGGTGAGTGACCGGAGGGAATTCAGGGCCTGGCAGTGAGCTCGATCACCGCGCTGTCGCCCTCATGGCGGAAGACCGTGCCGTAACCGGCCGATTGCTTCGCCAGGTGCTCGAGCACGCGCCGGGCGTCGGGCCCCGTGGCCGCCCGGGGAAAGCCGCGGGTTTGATTGAACCGCGCGGGGTCCGAGCCCATCTCGTTCAGGAGCACGGGGCGGATTCGCAGCGAGGAGAGGCGGCCGTTCTCGAACACCAGGTCGGCCAGCGCCGTTTGCCAGGTTTCCGGCGAATAGTAACCCGGCTTCGTCACGGTGTGGAAAATGAAGCTGCCCAGTCCGTAGAAAAGCGCCCGACCCTTGTAGATTTCCACGCCGTGTAACTGCGGAATCCCGTGCGACACGAACACCGCGGCACCGGCGTCGATGCATGCACGGGCAAACGTTTTCTTCCACTCGGGCGTCAGGAACTTGTCCTCCTCCCAGAAGTGGTCGTGCTGGTAGACAATGACCAGCGCGGCGTGCGCGGTCGCGAGCTTGATGGCACTCATGACGCGCGCGGCGTCCTCGGCGATGATCCGCTTCTGCGCGTCGAGGCGAACCTCGTTCACTCCCGGGACCATGTCGCCGGCGCCGGTCCCGACGGGAATCTTCGTGGCGAAAGCCACCAGGGCCACCCGGCCGGCCGGCGTCTCGAAGAAGGCCGGCGCGGACGCCTCGCCGAGGTTGCGGCCGGTACCCGCATGCACCAGGCCGCGCTTGTCCAGTTCGCTCAGCGTCGACAGCACTCCGCCGGCGCCGAGATCCCCCGCATGATTGTTGCCGGTGGCAAACAGGTTGAAACCGAGATCCTTCAGATCGTCCAGCGCCGCGGGCTTGGTCGCATGGAAGAACTCGGTCTTGATCCGCTGGTCGCCGCCAAACGCGCCGGCAATGGTCGTTTCAAGGTCGGTGAAGACCACGTGCGCACCGCCGCCGCGCAGCAGCGCGCGCATCGCGGGAAATTCGGCGGACAGTTCCTTCCGCAGGTCGTGTTTGATGAGCGCCTGACCCGCCAGGGTGATCGTGATAACCCCGGGACCGGCCGGCGCGACCTCCGCACCAAACGCAGCCCCGAGCAACAGGAGGCTGGTCAACACCCCGCCGAGGCGGCGAATTCGGAAAAAGGGATTGGTAGTCATGGCGGAAAAACGGCCGGACGGAGACCGGCTTCATGGCGTGGGCTGAATGGCAAGCCGCAGCCCGGTCGAGCGCGTGCCGGGCGACAACGACAATCATCACAACGATTGTTGTTTGCTGTAACCCGGGTTGCAGCCCATCTGTGGATCCGCCGCCCGCATGAAACGCAAAACCCTGCTCACCTTCGTCAGCCACCGTGACCCGCTGGACAATGACGCTTATGACGACGGCCCCGTGAAGGGACCCGTGCTGACCCTGCTCGACGAGCGCAAGTTCGACCGGGTGATTCTTTTCAGCCGCCCGCACCGGCACGAACAGGTTGCGCGCACCCAGCGCACCCTCCGCGAATTGCACCCGAAGCTCGTGGTCGAGGTCCGGGAAATCACGCTGTCCGACTCCACCTATCACCCGGAAATCTTCGCCGCCTTGCGCGAGACGCTGCAGAAGATCCGCCAGGCCGCACCCGAGGACGACTACGCCATCTCGCTGCTGGCGGGCACTCCCGAAATCCATGCCTGCTGGGTGTTGATTCACGCCGCCGGAGAATTTCCGGCACGCCTGATCAACTACCGGCGCTCGGTGCACAACGGCCTGGCCGGTCCACGCGCGCTGCGCGAGCTCGACTGGAGCCAGCCGCTGGCGGCCATCCGGCCCGAGACGCTCACGCTGCTGGCCGGCCGGCGCGACCGGCATGACGACACCGAGCTGCAGGATCCGGCCAGCACGGTGCCCCGCCACTATTTTGCCCGCCACACGCTCGAGCAGGCCGTCTTCGTCAGCCGCCACCAGACCCCGGTGCTCATCCAGGGCGAACCCGGCACGCAAAAGCACTACATGGCCGCGCTGATCCATCAGCTGAGCACGCGCCACAGCGGTCCGTTGCTCATCTTCAACTGCGCCACCGTCCCCGGCCAACTCTTCGAATCCGTGCTTTTCGGCGAACCCGGCGACGAGAGTAACAGCAAACTGGGCCTGGCCGAGGCGGGCACACTCGTGCTGTTGAAAATCCAACTGGTGCCGTCCGCCGTGCTGGGCCGGCTCGTCAAGGCCCTTGACGACGGCTATTATTACAATGGCCGCAGCCGGACCCCGGTGAAGGTCAATGTCCGGCTCATGGGTTCGACGGACCGGGATCTCGAGGAGGAGGTGCGCCGCAACCGGTTTCCGGCCGATGTCTGGCGCCGGCTCCAAGCCAGCCTGATCCGGCTGCCAGCCCTGCGGGAGCGGCCGGGCGACATCACGCTGCTGGCCCACGATGAGCTCGAGCGGCTCAACCGCACGCTCACCCGGCCCAAGCGTTTCTCGCCCGCGGCCCTCGCCCGGCTCGAAAGCCACACCTGGCCCAGCAACCTCAGCGAATTGCGCCGCGTGATCGAGCAGGCCGCCGTCAACGCCGAGCAGTCCGCGATCAACGCCGCTGACATCAACCTCGATCTTTCGGTGAACCTCGCCAACACGTTCACCGGCACGGCACCGCGCATCCGCCCCGGTTTCTCGCTCGGCGATTACCTGCGGTCGTTGAAGCACGAGCTGATCCGGTCCACCCTCGCCAAGACCGGCAACAATCAGAGCGAGGCCGCGCGGCTGCTCGGCCTCACGCCCCAGGCCATCAGCAAACACCTCGGGGAAACCGCCGGACGCGGCCGGCGCGGATCCTGACCCGAAGTATTCGCTTTTTTGCCATTGGGCGGCACACTGCCCGCCGTGAACAAGCTCTGCATTTTTGCCGGCACCACGATCTTCAGCTATGTGTTCTGGTATCTCGGCGACCTGCTCGGCTTCCCTTTTTTCGGCAGCTTTCTCCTGAGCGGGGTCGGCAGCATCGTCGGCGTCTGGCTTGGCTGGAAGGTGGCGCAACGGTTCAGTTGAACCGGCCTCACGCCCGCGCCGGCTCGATGTGCACGGCGACGTCGCTGATCGCGAGCGGCGCGGCCACCAGGGCGTCCTTCACCGCGTGGGCGATCGCATGGCCTTCGCGCACGGTCAGGGTGCCGTCGACGTGGACGTGAATGTCCACGAGCAGGCTCAGGCCGCTGCGCAGCACGCGGCATTTTTCGACATAGCGCACGCCCGCCACGGCGCCGGCGAGACGGCGGATCTCGGTCTCGGTCTCCAGCGGCACCGCCGTGTCCATGATCTCGCCGAGCGCCGCGCGGGCGATGCCGACGCCATTCACGGCGATCAACGCGCACGCGAACAGGGCCGCCCAGTCGTCGGCCGCCTCGTAGCCCGGGCCGCCGATCACGCCGATGGCGATGCCGATGAACGCGGCCGCCGAGGTGATCGCATCGCTGCGGTGGTGCCACGCCTCGGCTTTCAAGGCGGTCGCGCCATACTGTGCGTCGAGCCGTAGCATGCGGCGCGAATAAAATTCCTTCACCGCGACCACGATGGCGAGCAGCGGCAGCGTCAGCCAGTGCGGGCCGTGGTGCGGCGTGATGATCTCGTGCACGCTCTGCCAAGCAATGCCGGCGGCCGCGATGAAGACGGTGCCGGCCACAAACAGCCCGGCGAGGGCGGAGGCCTTGCCGTGGCCGTAGGGGTGATCCGCATCGGGCGGCTTGGCCGCGACGCGAAAGCCGGCCCACACCAGCAGGGAGGACAGCGTGTCGAGCAACGACTCCGCCGCATCGGCGACGAGCGCGTAGGAGTGACCCCAGATCCCGCCCACCAGCTTCGCCGCGCCCAGGACGAGGTTCAGCAGGATGCCCGCCGCCACGACCCGCGCGCTCGCTTCCGCGCGCTGGGTCACGGTGGCATGGCTGTCGTTTGGAGAAGTCACCCGCGCACACTAGGAATACACCCCGCTGGCACAAGGCGGCATTGACCGTTCACCCGTTCCGGCTACGTTGGGCCCGCCGTCCATGCCTGACACCGCTCCACCGGTCGCCGCCGATCCCGTCAAGCAGTTCTCCGTGTTCATCGAGAACCGCGTCGGCCGCCTGCACGACATCGTGGCGATGCTGGGCAAGCATGACATCCACATCATGGCGATGACGACGATCGACCAGACGGACACCGCGCTCGACCGCTTCATCGTGGATGACCCGGACCGCACGCGCGAACTGATGGCCGCGAACAATTTTTTCTTCACCGAGTGCGAGGTGATCGCCGTCGAGTTCAACAACGAGTCGCACCTCAGCGCCGTGCTGAAGGCGCTGCTCACCGTCGAGGTGAACATCCACTACGCCTATTCGTTCCTCATGCGCCCGCGCGGCCGGTCGGCGCTCGTGCTCAGCGTGGAGGACAACGAGATCGCCGCCAGCGCGCTCAACACGAGCGGCTTCAAGGTGCTGACCCAGCGGGATATTTCGCGCTGACGCGCGGACGACGGCTTCGGGTCTGAAGATTCCCCTCCAGGAAGCCGGAACGATGCAATTGAACCGCGAAGGTCCGCGAAGGTATACCGGGAAAATCCTGATTTTGCCCGGGATCGCGAAAGAGTGAGTACGGCAAGGCATCACCGAGGATCAGGTCTGACTCGTGACTTTCGCGTTTCTTCGCGTCCTTCGCGGTTTCCACTGAATGGTTCCGGATGAAGAGGGGTGGCGCAAAGCCTACGGCTCCCAAACCAGCGCCCTGAGGTCAGCGCTCCACTTTCAAACGCTTGTTCGTGCTCAGGGAGGGGAGCTCGGAACAGGCCGGTGAGGTTGGCGCCCCGCCAGCTCAACCCTTCGACTGCGGCGCCATCCGGTCGCCGTCGAGCAGGTACACGCCCGTCAGGTAGCCGTTCTCGAACATCTCGCCGACGTGCAGCTTGCCTTCGAAAGTGATGGGCAGGTCCATGAGCGGCTTCACGCCGGCGCCGGTCATCTTCACCACCACCCACTCGTTGACCTTCGGCATCGCCCCGTAGCAACACATCATGGCGTCCTTCACCAACAGGAATTCCGTGACCAGGCCTTTGTCCATCTTCGTCGGCAGCATGAAGCCGGTGACGGCCACCTTCTTCTGGTCGAGCGCCTTGATCTTCGCCGGAATCTGGTCGGTGGGCTTGGCGTTGTCGGTGTCCGGCGGCGTGTAGTCGTACGAGGCCAACCGGTCGAAACCGACGGCTTCGTACGCCGGGACGGCGACTTCCGCGTTTCCGCGCAACGCGAGCAGGGCACCACCAAGGGCAATCAGAAGGGAACGAACCGGGCGTTTCATGCGGGCACCGTAGCCACGCCGGCCCGCGCGTCAAAGATTTTGGCCGGGGGCCGCGGCGACCAGGCCGTGCAGGTACTCCTCGAGTTGCGTGTAGCCCGAGGGCCGCACTTTCTGCGCGTCGGCGGGATTATGCGCATCGAGCTGATGCGCCTTCTCCCAGTCGTCAGGAATGCCATCGCGGTCGGTATCCGCCGCCGCCGGGCCGCCGCGGACCTCACCCAGGCCGTCGACCAGGGCTTCGCCGCGCGGGTCGGTGTGCGGGAGGGTGGCGCCTTTCTTACCAAGGGAAGTCAGTTCGCCGATCAACCGCAGGTCCACGGCGTCACGCCGGAGCGAGCAACCCGCGCCCGCCACGACCCGGGCGTAAGCGCGGGCCGCGGGCTCCAGCGTGACCGCGATGGCGGGATGCATGGCCGGAGCCGATACAAAGGTCGGGAGCGTATATTTTTCCTCGTCGGCCCGATGAAAATCCTCCGCGGCAATCGGGTGGCCGTTCAGTTGCCCGTCGCCATCGAGGTCCGCGTAGTTGCCGGTCTGGTAAACGTGGTCGGACGCGAGGAACTGGCCGGCGAACCGGTCGTTCGAGGACGGCCCCTTGATGAAATAGTTGCCGATCACATCGAGCGAATGGTCGGCTGCGGAATGGCCCCCGCACAGGCCGGTCTGGCCCCAGTTATAGACCACGTTGTTGATGTACTGGATCGTTCCCTTGGCCTTCGGGTTGCGGCTCTCGTTGCTCTGCCAGAGATTGTGGCTGAGCGTGACCCGTTCCACGGAATCGATGAGCGCCCCGAAGCTTTGCGGATGGATGGCCTCGGCGAGGAGGCAATGTTGCACGGTGATGTCGTGGCTGCCGACCGTGATCCCCAGGTTGTCCCACCGGCCCCACCCGATGGAGCAGTGGTCAATGATGATGTCGTGGGCGCCGCGATCCATGCCGAGCGACTTCTTGCCGCGGTCCCCGGCAATCCCCTCGCGAAAACGCAGGTAACGAATGATGATGTTGGCCTGCCCGCCAAGCGACACGCTGCCGCCGTAGAGGCAGATGCCCTCGCCGGGCGCCGTTTCGCCCGCGATCGTCAGGTGGCTGCTGACGTTGACATTGCTTGCCAGCCGGATCGTGCCGCCGACCTCGAAGACCACGGTGCGGTGCGGCTGGCTCACGGCGTCGCGGAACGAGCCGGGACCGGCGTCGGCCAGCGTAGTGACATGATACACGTCACCGCCGCGTCCGCCGGTCGCCGCGGCGCCGAAGCCCTCCGCCCCCGGGAAAGCCGGCAGCGGCGACGCCGCGTGGGCCGTTGCGAGCGACCACCACACAGCCCACCAGGCCAGCACCGGGCGCAAGGCCGGGAATTTTGAGCGCATCATGGTTTTCCGAATCCGCGGACGGTTTCGTCGTCCGCGGATCGATCGGTCGGCTCAGAGATCGAACGTGACCGAGAGAATGAACTGGCGCGGATCGATGATGCGGAACGCCCAAGGGGTGCCGTCCGGATTGACCGCCACCGGCTTGAGCCGGCCGCTTTCGAACACGTTGTTCACGTTCAGCTGCACCCGGGCGCGGACCTTGTCGTGAAATAATTTGAACCCGTACTTCGCGCTCAGGTCGACGGTGGCTTCGGATTTCTCCCACACCGGCTTGTTCGCGTCGTATTCGCGGACGATGCCGTCCGGATCCGCGGGCGCACCGAGGAAGCCGATCGACTGCCGGTCGCGCCAGCGGAGCGAGCCGCCGACGGTGACCGGGCTGAGCCAGCGATTGCTGGTGAGGCCGGCCAGGTCGTAGTTGGTGAGAAAGGCGGCCTGGTACTCGGCGGTCTGGCTGCGGCGCTTGCCCTGCAGCGCCACGGCGAGCTTCAGGTTGGCGAGCACGTTGTTGATAAAGAAGGTCTGCGGCACGGTGTTGTTGTCCGCCGGATTGGTCCACCAGAGGTTGCCGGTGACCGGATCCTTGATCGTCGTCCAAACCGGCATGCGCGAGTCGACGTATTCCTGCACGGCGGGCGACATGATGCCGTTGAGCGGGGTCGACTGCGAAACCGTCAGCTTCATGCGCCAGTAGCGCGTGGGATTGTAGGTGACCTCCACCTCCTTGCCGCGTGAGTAGGAATTGCTCGCGTCGCCGTGCGTCCGGTTGATGTGGCTGCGCAGGTAGTCGTAATCGGCGCCGGTGGCCTGCAGGGTCTGCGCCACGAGCGTCGCCTGGTCGAGAGCGGGGTTCAGGATCAGCAGGCGGCTGATGTACCAGTCGCTCAGGCCCGGGTCGCCCGACGAGCTGCGGCGATCCATGCGGATGGCGCGCTGGACGATCGTGTTGAGCTCACTCGTGCTGCGGCCAATGTCGACGGTCTCGAACTGCTTCGCGGTGATCACGAGCTTGTCGTTGAAGAGGCGCAGCGAGAAGCCGTAGTCCTTGGATTCGCCGCGGGGATCGGGCAGCGGGTTGCCCCAGACATCATAGGTGGTGGAGCCGGGATTGAAGGCGTTTGACTGGTTGTAGCTGAGGGAAATCCATTTCAGCGGCTTCACCACGAGGCCGTAGTTGTCGGTGCGACCCTTGTTCTTCACCCAGTCGTTGAGGCCGAAATGATAGACCGGCGAGTAATCGAAGTACCCGTTGGTCGCGGCGGTCGGGTTGATCGCGGTGTTGCCGTCGCGGGCGCGGTTGGAGTCCTGGCGGATGCCGTACAGCGGGACGATGCGGCCGTCCCAGAAGTACCCCTGCCACACGCCGCCATAGGTGCTGAGGATGCGCTTATTGTAGCGGCCGGCGTTGTAGTAGAGGTCGTAGCTCGTCGGGTCGGTGATCCACTGGTTGGTCACGCCGTTGAAGTAGCGCATCGGCAGCGTGTAAGGGGGCATCGGCGCGCCGGACGGGGCGTAGTCGATGTTCTGGCCGGTGGCGTCGCCGATGTAGTAGCGCGGGTACGTGCGGAACGGCGTGTTGTTGCGCGTGGTGACGGTGCCCATCCAGCTGTTGGTGGAGGAGGCCGCGTCCACGAAGCCGATGCTGCCGCCCTTGAAGTCGCGGTATTCGCCGTAAACCGTGAAGCGGTTGCGGCCGAGCCAGCGCAGGAAGTTTTTCTCGCGCGACAGGTCGAGGTCGTAGGCGAGCGTGCCACGGTAGCTGTCGGAATTGTTCCGGGCGAACGAAGTGGAGGGCGCGGCGCCGCCGATGTAGGGTCGGAGGAAGTACGGGTTCGGGGTGCCGTCGAGCAGCTTCTCGTTGATGTCGATGAAAGGCTGGAGACTGGCGCCGCCCGTGCCGAGGAAACGGCGGTCGAACGTGGTGATGCGCTCCTTCAGCCAGGCGCCCTCGAAGCCGAGCGATTGCCGGTCGGTGCGCAGGATCACCTGCTCGACCTGGACGTTGCTGGTCTCGCCCTTGCGACGGACGAAGTTCGGCGCGAGGAGATTGATATCCGTCCAGTCGTAGATGCTCCGGTCCGTGATCTGCGGGGAATTGTAGAGCGGGAAGGTCGTCTGGTTGCGGATGTAGTAGCTGCCGCTCTGCAACAACCGGCCGGTGCCGGAAACGTTGTTGGGACCGACGCCCGTGGCGTTCGGCAGGCGGCTGATCATGAACAGGCCCGCGGTGCCGTTCGGCTCATAATAAATGCTGGGGCTGTTCTGGAAGCCGGAGTCGCTGACCGCCAGGCCATAGGGCAGCAGGGTGGCCTCGCTGCCGCTGGCCACCGGCCCGATGCTCGTGCCGTTCGCCAGGTGCACCGTCTGGGTGATCGGGTCCCAGGTCGGCTTGCCGCTGGCGATCCAGTCCGTGACGTTGTCGCGCGGCGTGAGGGAGTTCGGCCGGTTGTTCTGGTTGCGGTAGGACTCGAAGCTCGCGTAAACGGACGTGTTCTTGAAGGGCCTCACGGTCATGGCGACCTGGAGCCGGCGTGTCACGTCCTCCGACGGTTTGCGCTCGTAGCCCTTGTCGTCATACAACCCGAACGCCCGGACCGCCAGCGTGTCGCGGATCAGCGACCGGTTCAGGTCGAAATTGCCGCGGTAGCCGCCGTAGCTGTCCACGCGGGTCGTGAAGGAGGTGAAATCGCGGGTCGGATTGGCGCGGCCCTGGATCAGGTTCACGCCACCGCCGGTGTTGCCGAGACCGAAGACCGTGGAGTTGGGCCCGCGGGAGATCTCGACCGATTCCACATTGTAGGTGTCCACCGGGAGACCCACGCCGAAGCCGTTGACCGCGACGTTCGCGGACGTCAGGCCGCGCACGCGGTTCGCGCTGTTCGGTTCCTTGGAAACGTTGTCCGTGACGTTGCCGCGATCGACGTTGAAGTCCGTGAACTGGGAGGTGCCCTCCGTGCTCAGCTCGTATTTAAAGATGTCGTTGATATCGACCGACGCGGTGTCCTCGAGCTGCTGCTTGGTGACGACGGAAATGGAAGCCGCGAGGTCCTCCAGGTTGGTCTTGAGGCGCGTGCCGGACATCGTCGCGGTGGCGCGATAACCCTGCGACTGCGACGAAGTCACCTGAAACGGCGAGAGTTCGACGGCCTTGTCCTCGAGGCTGGCGGCCGGCTTGGTCTCGACCGGCATGACCTTGGGATCGTTCGCATCCGGGGTCGGCGCCGTCGACGGGGTGGCTTGTTGCGCGAGTGCGACCGCAGCGGCGGCCAGCGTCAGGGCTCCCGCCCAAAAAGTGCGGAGCGGCTTGTTTCCTTTGCGGGGAGACACGTGGTTCATAGAGGGTAACGGTTTGGCCGGAAGCGGCGGTCGCTGGCAGGCCAGCGAGGCAACCGACGGCACAGGGATAAGGCGGGGTCTTAAAACGCAGCGCCGGTGGTTAAGCAGCGCGCGGGAGAGCCGGAAAGCTACCCGCCCGGCCCGCGAGCGCGAACGGTTCAGTTTCGTTCCGTCCGAATTTTTGTTGCTGTCCATTTGGAGGGAACCGAATCATGTCCGATCGATTCCGTGAGTTCCGCCACCCACCGCCCGACCGTCCGCAGCCTGGCCCGATCATTGGGGGTCTCCCGCACCACCGTCTCCGAGGCGCTGCGCAATCATCCGCGGGTGAGCCAGAAGACCCGCGACCGGATCCAAGCCTGGGCGAAGGAGGCCGGTTACAAGTTCAACCCGCTCGCAAGCTCCGTCCTGAGCGAGGTCCGCCGCACGCGTCTGGGCGCTTTTCACGGGGTCTTGGCGGCCATCGCCCAGGAGGAACCGACGCGCGTCCCCTTCCCCGGCGCCTACTGGCGGGACCTGTTGCAAGGCGCCACGGAGCGCGGCCGCGAACTCGGCTTCAAGCTGGAGCATTTCGTCATCGGGCAGCGCAAGCTGTCGGTCCAGCGACTCAACACGATCCTGCGATCGCGCGGCATCCGCGGCGTGTTGATCATGCCCGCCTGGGAGCGGCCGGATTTCCGGCAGCTCGACTGGACGGGCCTCACGGGGGTGTACGCCGATTACCTCATGGAGCTGCCGGGCCTTTCGTCGGTTTGTCCCGACCACCCGCGTGGCATGGAGCTGGCCATGGGCCGCCTGCAGGAGCTGGGCTTCCGCCGGCCGGGCCTCGTGCTGATCCAGCAGGAAAGCACGCGGCTGCACGATCGCTGGCTCGCCGCGTTCCTCGCCTACCTGCACCTGCATCCGGAGATCACGCCGCTGCCGCCGCTCATCCTGCCGGCCATGAATGCCGAGCTCTTCAAACGCTGGTTCCGCAAGCACCGGCCCGACGTCGTTGTCGGCCATCGCGCCGAAATGATCGAATGGATGGGCCTGTGCGGGGCGCGCGTCCCGCAAACCCACGGATTTTGCTGCCTCAACATCGGCCTCAACGCGCGCAGTTGCGCCGGACTCGACCAGCGGCCGTACCACGTCGGCGTGCGCGCCATCGAGCTGGTGATCTCGCAGATCCACCAGAACATCTACGGCATCCCGGACCTGCCCTCGAACACGACGGTGCCCATGCAGTGGGCGGACGGGCCGACGTTGAAGTCAGTGTGAGGCAGGGCCGGTCTGTGACCGGCCTCGTCGAACTCGCGAAACCCGGATGATGGCCGCGAACTGAGCGTTTTGGGCCGGTCGGAGACCGGCCCCACCTCAAGGCATCCGATTCAACCCTTCGCTGCGCACGACCCAGCCTTCCTTGGGAAATCCCGGCGCAGCGCCCTCCGGCGCCCCGTCCCAACCGCCGGCCATCGTGGCGACAGCCAGCAGGAGCGCGGAATTGACCGGCAGGTAGGCGGGACAATTGTCCGGCTCTTTCGGACGCCGCACATGCCCATTCGTCATGAAGCGCGCCGCGGGTTCCGGGTTGCAGAGGATGTTGATCGCCGACGCCGGCTCGTTCAACCGGACCGCGGTCAGCGCACCCTGCCCGTAAGCCCAGCTCACCCAGGAGTGCTCGCCGCCGTTGCGCCGCGTGACCTCATGAAAAGTCCGGCGCATCGTTTCCAAGTCCACCCGGTCCGTCTTCGGCATGAAGCCGAGCGCCATCAGCATCGAGTTCGGCAAACCGCCCTTGCGCTGGTAGATGTCGGGAAAGGTCTCGATCTCGACATACAATCCCTCCGGGCTGACCGGCAGCCTGGAAAGTTTCGCCATGACGTCGGCCCATTTCGGATCCGGCGCCAGGCCGAGGCGCTCGCGCCATTGCTGCGCGAGCTTCAGGGCATAATACCAGTAGGCGAGCTCGAAGGTCGGGTTTTGCGTGAGGTTTGCGCCGGAGCTTTCGCTGACGTTCTTGATCGGCGGACCGAGCACGTAGCGGTCGGTCTTGGGATCGAGGTACGCGAACGACGCCAGGAATTTCGCCGACTCGAAAACCACGTCGCGGTATTGCTCGAGCGTTTCGCGCGTCGGCTTCGCGCGATAAACGAGTTCGCACAGCGCAATCGGGTTGGGCTGGTTCCAGATGATGTACGGATTGATCGTCCCGGGACCGGTGCGTCCATCGATGCCCGACATCTTCGGCCAGCGCACGCCATCAAAGCCCTGCGCCCGCGCCTCCTTCTGTCCCGCCGGCAGGATCTGGCGATACCACGCGAGGCTTTTTTCCAGCAACTCCGTGCGGCCCCACGCGTGAAAATGCGCCGCGTGCCAGTAATACATTTCGGAGTGATGCTTCCCGTACCACGTGATGTTGGTGAGTCCATCCTCCGAGGGTGGGAAGGCGCCGGCGTAATTCACCTTCACCAAATACAGCGAGAGGATGACGCGCCGCTCGAGCTCGCTGGCGCGCGGATCGGTGCTGCCGGCCAAGTCGATGATGCCGCCGTGCGTCCAGTAGTCCCGCCAACCCGCGACGCTCGATTCGCGGACGCCATCGTAGCTCAGCCATTGGCGGGCGTCCACCGCCGCTGGCGCGAATTCGCACACCATCGCCAAGGTATCGTTGTCGCGACCCTCGAGCTTGAAATGATGCGGCGCCACTTCCGCAAACGTGCCCGGACCGTCCCACCGCACCCGCGCGAAGTAGCGGCTCGTGTCGAGTTCGCGCGTGAGCTCGGCAAAGCCGGCGCCGCTTTGTGTGATCGTGGTCCGGTGCTTGTCGGGATGATCCCAGGCGAACGGCGGCTTGTTGCGGGAGTTCAGCTTGTAGGAATAGGGAAAACGAAAATGCACCGCGAGGCGGGCCGCCCTCACGAGCGGCGAGACGATTTTCACCGCGGCCGCGGCGGCGGTGGCATGGGCGGCGGTCTCCACCACGACCGGCTCCCCGGCGAGGGTGTAGGCGCTCCGGATGATGCCCGTCCAGGGATTGAGCGTCTGGTCGATCTTCGACAGCTCGCCTTCCTCCACGATGCGGCCGTCCAGCCAGAGACTGATCTGTCCAAGCGGAATGGGATGCGGGTTCTCGCGGAAATAGGTCCCCGCCGGACTGTTCTGCCGGCCGGCAAACATCACGGTGCGGCCGTGAAAATCATGCGGCATCATCGCGTCGTCCAGCGTCAGGCCCTGCGTGTTCGGGAATTCATGCCACGCCCACGGCAGCGTCGAACTCGTCTCCAGCGGAATGCCCTCGTCGTGGTAGTGACTTTCGAAGGTCTGCAGGCCCGTCGCATCCACCGTGAAGGCAAAATCGCCGTTGCCGACGCTAAGCGGGTTCTCGACATCGACGCGGTTGAGGTGAACCGCGTGCCGCTCGACCACCGCCTGGCGATCGATGGGACCGGCCACGCCCGCGGGGGCGATCGAGCAGCCCAGGAGACAAATGGCCAAACGCGAAACGGGGGGAAGGGACATGGTGAGCGGGGTTGAGGACCGGGGGAGACGCCACCTTGATGACAGCGTTTCGCCGCGCCCGTCACGAGGGCGCGCAATTCAGCCCGTCAGAAAGCCGCCCGGACCGGCGGCACGCGGTAAATCCACCGGGACAGTGTTCCGTCCAGCGAAAAAACATTCGGTGCCGACAGCACCTCCACCTCCGCGAGCCCCGGGGGCGGGGTGGCGGTCTCCGTGACGACGAGATCCCCCGGGACGAGCCGGCCCTCCGCGGCCAGGCGATGCAGCACCGCGGGCGTCACGAACGCCGCCGCGATTTTGCGATCCTCCAAAATGGGCAGGAGGGCGGATTCGTCGCTGACGACCACGTAGATCCGGGCCGCCGGGGCCCGGTCGCGCCACACCCGCAGACGCTCGCGCATTTTTCCGATGACCGGAACGGCGCTGGTTTCCAGGCGCTCGCGATCCACCACGGCGGTTACCAGATCCGCCGGCCGGCGGTTGAACGAGAGCAACGGCGCGGCGATCACACCGCCCGCCACCAGGACGCCCAGGGCCCAGCGAGCAGCCCGGCACCCCGGTCCGTCGCTTTCCCACAACCGACAGACGAGACCGAGCGTCGCCAGCGCGTACCAGCCGATGAGGTAGCGGTTCATCCACGGGTGATAGGCGAGCGTGAGGCTGACGAGCGTGATACCCAGCAGCGCGATCATCGCGAGCCGCCATCCGCGCGATCGCGGGCGCCAATGGAACAGGCCCAGCACCATGGTCAGGACCGCCAGCAGGCCGACGGGACCAAAACCGCTGAGTTCCTCCAGCCCGCTCTGGGAGAAAAACAACCGGCGGTCCGGATAGCGCGGCTCGATCCCCATGTCGGTAAGATTGAGGGCGCCGAGAATTTTGCGGACGGCGCCCGAGACCGCCCAGGCGGCGGTCTGGCCCTCGCTGAAATCGGTCGGCCCGATGTACACGCCGCCGCCGAGGTGACGGACCAGGTTGGCCAGGCCGCCGCGCAGCCCGTCGCGGTTGCCCAGGCGATGCTGCAGCGCCGGCGGTCCGAGCGGATGCCCGTAGACGCGGGCCGTTTCCACATAGGTTTCCACGCTGCCGAACAAAAGCCCGGCCGCGAGCAGTCCGGCGAGGACGCGCCACAGCAGTCGGCCGCGCGCGCGAATTTCCCAAAGCGTCACGAGCCCCAAAATCAGGCCGTAGAGGACACCCGTCGTCTTCGCCCCCGCCATGAAGCCGATGGCGGCCACCATCCAGCCGAGATGGACGCCCCGTCCCTCCCGCCGCCACCGCCACCGGGCATAAACCCACACCGCGCCACAAAACAGGATCGCGATGTCGTTCTTGGTGCTGGCGCCCTGGTAAACCAAACAGGGCAGCGCGAGCAGGCTCGCGGCCGCCAGCCAGGCGGCATCGACGCCGAAGCGCGCGCGCATCAACCGGAACACCACGAACAGCGTTCCCGTGAAACACAAAAAACCAGGCAGCACGCAACCCCAGCCCAGGCGCATGAAGGGGAAATGCACGGCGTCGTACGACCACGGGAAGATGACGTGAAACACACTCGTGAAATAATCGCTGTTGAACAGCCCCCCGCGCGCCGCGAGTTCCAAGCGGGCGAGGTTGTACATCTGGGAATCGATGGTGGTGACCGGCGCGACGAGGGCGTAAACCGCCCAGTAGGCAAACCCGGCCCAGAACACGGCCCGGGTGAACCGACCCAGCGGCCCCAAAGGCGCAGCGACGGCGTTCATGGCCACATCAGCACGAGCCGCGCCGCCAATGAGAGCGCCATCAACCCGCCGAGAATTGTATACGGCAGGTTCTCCCAGCGGCCCGCCGCCTCGATCAACCGGCGGAGACGGATGACGAAAGAGTTAATAGCGAAGCCCACTCAACCGCGGGCCCCAGCGCAATCCCGCAGTGGTGGAGGCTCGCTGCAGGGTTGCCTTGCTTGCTTGCCCCAACTCGCGATTGAACGCGCCGCTCCCCGGCGGATTTGCGCCTCGAGTCCTTTCTCTTGGGCTGCGTCCGGACTCCAAACCAGTGGGCGACGACGAGGCCCCGACCCCGCGAAATCCGCGTTCGTTCACGACACCGGCGCGATCGTCTCCGCCACCGGCACCCGGTACGCCTTGATCGCGGGCACCACCCCGCCGAGCGCGGCGAGCCCGGTGAACACCGCGGGACCCCACCAGAAAACCGGGTTCCACTGGAAAGGCGTCAGCACGACGCCGGTCTGTCCGCGAATGATCGACGCCACCAGCGCGGCGAGCCCCGCGAACACCGCGTACCCCGCCACCGAACCGAGCAGCCCGATCACCGCCGCCTCGCCCACGACCGCGCCGAACACGGTGCGCCGCCGCGCCCCGAGCGCGCGCAGGATGGCGATGTCGCGCGCCCGCGCGCTCATGGAATTATAGATGCTCACCAGCACGGACCCCGCGGCCACGGCGGCGACCAGCCAGGCGACGAGCGTCAGCACGCGGTCGACCCAGCTGATCTTGTTGAAGAGTTCGGCGACGATGCTGCCGATGGGATAAGCGAAGGTCAGCTTCCCGCCCGCGGCATTGATCTGGCTGCTGAGCATCAACCCCGCGGTCGCGGCGCGCAGCTGGATGAGCACGGCGCTGAGTTCGGTGGCCGCGAGGGGATTGTGCCCGCTCATGGTCTGCACGCCCTCGAGCGGAATCCAGACGACGCGGTCGACCGGCGTGTTCGTCGGCGCGAGCACGCCGACCACCGTGTAAACCTCCTCGTGTTCCTCGCCGGCTTCGGCGCTCAGGCCGTGATGCGGATGAAACGTGCTGCCGGTGGTCCAGCCGAGCTGCTTCGCCGCATAGGCTCCGACCACGGCCTCGTGCGCGCCGAGCTTGAAATTCCGTCCGCCCGCTTCGAAGGCGTAACGTTTTCCCGGGAGATACTCGATGTCGTTGAACAGCGCCTCCACGGTGCCGGCGATGCGCCAGCCGTGCACGGTGTCACCCAACGCGAGCGGGATCGCCGCCTTCACCGCCGGGTGGCGCCGGATCATCTCGTAGTCGTTCGCGGCGATGTTGCCGGGCGAGGCCTCGAGGTGGAAAATCGCGTTGAGCACGAGCTGCAGCTTCGAGCCGCGCGCGCCGAGCACCGCGTCGAAGCCGGAGTTGGTCGCGGCAAACACCGCCTGCGACTGGGTCTTCACCACCCAGACCGTCACCAGCAAGCCGGCCGCGAGCGCGATGCTGGCCGCGGTCACGACGGTGGCCAGCGCGTGCTGGCGGAGGGAGCGGTAGATGAGATTCCAGATCACTGCGGAAAAACTCCAAATGCCAAAAGTCCAAACGCCAAGGAAATGCCGGGTTTCGAAATTCCAGTCGCTTTGTTTGGCCTTTGGCGTTTTGGCATTTGGAATTTCATGATGCAGCCGTGCTCAATGCCCGATTCATGGCCGAGAAATCCTGCATATGCTCAAACGCCGCGAGCACGCGCTCGTCATGGCTCACCAGCAGCAGCGCGGCGCCGGACTCGCGGCAGACCTCGCGGATGAGCTCGAGCGACTCGCGCGCATGGCGGCGGTCGAGGTTGCCGGTCGGCTCGTCGGCCAGCACCAGCTTCGGCCGGTTGGCCAGCGCGCGCGCGACGGCCACGCGTTGTTGCTGGCCGGTGGAAAGCTGGCGCGGGAAGTGCCCGAGCTTGTCGCCGAGCCCGACGCGCTTCAGCAGCGACGCCGCGTGCGCGCGGTCGACCCCGCGGCCGAACGCCATGCCGAGTTCGACGTTCTCCAGCGCCGTGTGGCCCTGCAGCAGGTTGAACGTCTGGAAAATATAGCCGATGGTCTCGGCCCGCAGGCGGTCCCGGCCCGCCTCGCCAAGCCCCGCGGGCTCGCGTCCGTCGAGTCGGATGCGGCCGCTGTCCGGCGCCAGGATGCCGGCGATCAGGTGGAGGAAGGTCGTCTTTCCGGTGCCGCTCTCGCCGCGCAGCGCCTGCTGCGCGCCCGCCTCGAGGGAGAAGCTGCGCACGTCGACCACCCGGTGGACCCCGCCACCCGGACGGGGGTAGGACTTCACCAGATCATTTATTTCCAGAAGCGGCATGGGGGACAGGGCGGGCAGCTAGGATTAAACCGCGAAGCGGGTCAATGGGTTCCCTGCCTACCAAAGAGAAATGGCTGGCCTCGTCGGAACGCCACTGGCAACGTCCGCGCCTCACCCTACCCCTACCCCGATATGCTAAAAAACCACCCTTGGAAACAAGCGGGCGTTCTGGCTACTGCATTGGCTGCATTCGCCACCCCCGCCTTCGCCAGCGAAGCTGATATCCACATCCCGGACGTGAAGTCGGTGCTGTTCCTCAACGGCGCCCTGAGCGGCCACGCCATCCTGATGATCGGTCTCGTCGTTTGCGCGCTGGGCGTCGCCTACGGCTGGATGCAATACCTCCAGACGAAAAACCTGCAGGTGCACAAGTCGATGGCCGACGTCTCCCAGATCATCTGGGAAACGTGCAAGACCTACCTCTTCCAGCAGGGCAAGTTCCTCGCCGTGCTCTGGATCCTGATCGCGATCTGCATGACCTATTACTTCGGCGTGCTCTCGCACAACACCGCCGGCAACGTCGTGGTCATCCTGCTCGCCTCGGTGCTCGGCATCCTCGGCAGCTATGGCGTCGCCTGGTTCGGCATCCGCATCAACACCGTCGCCAACTCCCGCGCCGCGTTCTCCGCCCTGAAGGGCAACCCGCTCGCCACGCTCCTCATCCCGCTCAAGTCCGGCATGAGCGTCGGCCTCCTCCTCGTCGCCATCGAGCTGTTCTTCATGATCTGCATCCTGGCGTTCCTCCCCACGGATCTCGCCGGCCCCTGCTTCATCGGCTTCGCCATCGGCGAGTCCCTCGGCGCCTCCGCCCTCCGCATCTGCGGCGGCATCTTCACCAAGATCGCCGACATCGGCGCCGACCTCATGAAGATCGTCTTCAACCTGCCCGAGGACGACCCGCGCAACCCGGGCGTCATCGCGGACTGCACCGGCGACAACGCCGGTGACTCCGTCGGGCCGACCGCGGACGGTTTCGAGACGTACGGCGTGACGGGCGTGGCGCTCATCGCCTTCCTCGCCCTCGCCCTCGCCGCCAGCCCGACGCTGTGCGCCACCCTGATCGTCTGGCTCTTCGCCATGCGTATCCTGATGGTCCTCGCCTCGCTCGTCAGCTACTGGGTCAACGACGCCGTGAGCAAGGCCGTGTGGGGCCGCTCCAAGAACTTCAACCTCGAGCACCCGCTGACCAACCTCGTCTGGATCACCTCGATCATCTGCATCGTCGTGACCTACGTCGCGAGCTACCTGCTCCTCGCCCGGCTGCCCGACCACGCCGGCCTCTGGTGGGTGCTCTCGACGATCATCTCGCTCGGCACCATCGCCGGCGCCCTGATCCCGGAGTTCACCAAGATCTTCACGTCCACCGAGAGCCGCCACGTCAAGGAGGTCGTCACGTCCTCCAAGCAGGGCGGCGCCTCGCTGAACATCCTCTCCGGCCTCGTCGCGGGCAACTTCTCCGCGTTCTGGACCGGCCTCTGCATCCTCGGCCTGATGTTCGGCGCCTACCTGCTCTCCGGCCACGCCGCCGTGCAGGCCATGATGCCGGCGCAGTTCCTCTTCGCGGCGCCGATCTTCGCGTTCGGCCTCGTGGCCTTTGGCTTCCTCGGCATGGGGCCCGTCACCATCGCGGTCGATTCCTTCGGCCCCGTCACCGACAACGCCCAGTCCGTCTACGAGCTCTCCCAGATCGAGCAGAAGCCGGGCATCGTCGCCGAGATCGAGCGCGACTTCGGCTTCAAGCCCGACTTCGAGGGGGCCAAGCACCAGCTCGAGAAGGGCGACGGCGCGGGCAACACCTTCAAGGCCACCGCCAAGCCGGTGCTCATCGGCACCGCCGTCGTCGGCGCCACCACGATGGTCTTCGGCATCATCATGATGTTGCAGGCCCACTACCAGGCGATCGACCCGGCGTTCAACGTCCTCGAGCGCCTCTCGCTCGTGCATCCCGAGGCGCTCATGGGCCTGCTGATGGGCGGCGCGGTCATCTACTGGTTCACCGGCGCCAGCACGCAGGCCGTCGTCACCGGCGCCTACCGCGCCGTCGTCTACATCAAGGACAACATGAAGCTCGACGCCGCCACCGCGGCGACTGAGGCGTCGAAGGAAGTCGTGAAGATCTGCACGCAGTATGCGCAGAAAGGCATGATCAACATCTTCGTCGTCATCTTCTGCTTCAGCCTCGCGCTCGCGTTCTTCGACCCGTTCTTCTTCATTGGCTACCTCGTCGGCATGGCCTTCTTCGGCCTCTTCCAGGCCATCTTCATGGCCAACGCCGGCGGCGCGTGGGACAACGCCAAGAAGATCGTCGAGGTCGACCTCAAGATGAAGAACACCCCGCTGCATGCCGCGACCGTCGTCGGCGACACCGTGGGCGATCCGTTCAAGGACACCTCGTCCGTCTCCCTCAACCCTGTCATCAAGTTCACGACGCTCTTCGGCCTCCTCGCCGTCGAGATCGCGGTCACGATGCCGGCCGGGCTCAAGCACACGCTCGGCGCGGTGATCTTCGTCGTCGCCCTCGTGTTCGTCTACCGGTCGTTCTACAACATGCGCATCCCGGTGAACCCCGGCGACGCCGACGTGGCGCCGCACCAGATGCAGAAGGGCTGATTTGCCGGGCGGCCAGCCCGGACAAACCCCGTCTCATTTTCAAGGCCGCGGCACCCGCCGCGGCCTTTTTGTCCGGAACCATTCAGTGGAAACCGCGAAGGACGCGAAGAAGCGCGAAGATCGCGAGTCAGACCTGATTCTCGGTGATCCCTTGCCGTAATCACTCTTTCGTGATCCTGGGCAAAACCAGCATTTTCCCGGCAGCCCTTCGCGGACCTTCGCGCCCTTCGCGGTTCAATTGCATTGTTCCGGTTTTATTCCCCTGCCCGACCGCTCACCCCAGCACCTTCCGCAGCGCCGCGCGGGCGAGTTCGTTCTCCTCGGGCAGGCCGATCGTGATCCGCGCCCAGTCGGTCATCGGCGGGAACGCGCGCGCGATGGACACGCTCTCCTTCATCAGGGCCGCGTGCACCTCGGCGTGCGGCCGGCCGGTTTGAAAGAACACGAAGTTCGTCTGCGATTCCGCATAGGGCCGGCCGAGCTCGCGCAGCAGCTTCAGCAGCTTTTCGCGCTCGGCCACGATCCGGGCCCGCGTCGCCGCGACGTAGCCCTCGTCCTTCAGGCTCGCGATTCCGGCCATCACGCTGGGGTAGCCCAGCGAGGCCGGCCCGTAGTTGCGCAGCACGGCCGCGAATTTCGGCGAGGTCACGCCGTAACCGATGCGCAGGCCGGCCAGGCCGTAGATTTTTGAAAAGGTCCGCGCCACCAGCAGGTTCGGGTTGGCGCGCACCAACCCGACAAGTGTGCGGCCGGCGTAGTCATCGGCGATGTCGAGGTAGGCTTCGTCCAGGAACACGAACGCGCCCGGCGTCACGGCCTGGATGAACCCCCGCAGCGCTCCCGGATGCACGACCGTGCCGGTGGGATTGTGGGGATTGGCGACATAGACGATGCTGTTCGGCTTGGTGATCGCGGCGGCCATCGCCGGGAGGTCGTGTTCCTGCCGGGCCGTCAACGGCACCGGCACGGCCCGGCCACCGACACCCTCCAGCGCGCGCGGCAGCTGCAGGTAACCCGGTGCCGCGTAAATGGCCTCGCCCTTCATCAGGCCGAAATGCACGCCGGCCTTCTCGAGCAGATCGCCCGAGCCGACGCCGAGCACGATGTGGTCCGCCGGCACGCCTTCCTTTTTGGCGATGAGTTCGACCAGCTCGCCGGCTTCGCCGTAGGGATAACGGCAGGCCTTGCCGTCCGCGAGGCTGCGCGTGATGGCCTCCATCGCGGCCGGCGAGGGGCCGAAGGGATTTTCGTTGAGCGACAGCCGCGCCTTTACGGCCGCGGTGGCCGCCAGGCGCTCGAGCGTCATCATCTGCGCCTGCGCCTCGAAGTTCAGGAAACGGGACGACAAGGCGGCGCCCGCCAGCGTGGCGCCACTGCGGATGAGCCATTGCCGGCGGCTGAGGGGCTCGGACGTTTTCGTCTTCATCGGGGGAAGTTCCGCGCAGCCTGTCCGCCACCCGTGCCGGACACAAGCTGCATGCCAGCGGCGTCGCCGCCATCCGCCTTGTCTGTCCCCGGCCGGTTGCCATGCTGGCCGCATGCTAACCAAACATCGGCTCGCGTGGTCGCTGGGCATCCTCCTGTTGCTGGCCGGTTGCAACTACGATGCCGCCCTGACCGCCAAACCGACGCGCAAGGTCGACGAGCGGCTGCTGGGCGTCTGGCTCGGCGGCGACGACGGCAAGGAGGCGATGACGGTGCGCCAGTGGGACGACTCCACCTACGTCGTGGCGATGGACCACGACATCTACCGGGCCTTCCATTCGGATTTCGCCGGCACCGGCTTCATCAGCGTGCAGGAGTTGGCAAAGGACCGCCGCTATCTTTACCTGACAGCCGAAATCTCGGCGGATGGCCGCCAGCTCACGCTGCGGACGGTCAACACCCACGTCGTGCCCGAGGAAACCAAGGGGCGGGCCGCCCTCCAGAAAGCGGTGAAGGCAAACCTCGCCGATCCAAAGTTCTACAACGACGCGCTGGTGTTCAACCGGAAGCCCTGACCTGGCCACATGACCGACTCGTGGCTCATCCTCGGCGTCCGCCTGGCCGGCGGTTTTCATTTCGTCACACTGGCGCTCGCCTGCTTCACGCCGATCCCGCCGGACTGGGAGAAAAATCTCGCGGCGCTTCCCGCCATTCATCGGCGATTTGCCATCGCCCAAAATATCTCGATCGGCGCAACGATCGCGGCGCTCGGGCTTTTTTCGATTTTTTTCGCTCCGGAGCTGGTCGCGGGTGCACCGCTCGCGCGCGCCGTCTGCGGAGTGACGGCCTTGTTTTGGGGCGGGCGCGCCGTGGTGCTCCCCTGGCTCAAGGTGCGACCGGCCCTCGGTTCATCCTGGTTGCGGACGGGCTACCTGCTCTTGCTCGCGGAGTGCGTCATCTACGCGGCCGCTTACGGTTATCTCGCCCTGCGCCCGGCCTGAACGCGCGGCCCTAGGCACCCGCCCCAGCGCGACTGGGGTACCTATTGTAGGTAAAATCCACGACGCCCGGAACCCCCGGCGTCCCCGGCCCTACTATCCATCTATCAAAGGCGGCCAAGGCCTGCGCCTGCGGCGCCTTCACAACCCCAACCACAAATGCTACCTATGAAAAATCAAACTCTTCGCGCGCTGGCCTGTCTTCCGGCGCTCGCCCTGCTGTCCGCCACGCCGGCGTTTGCCGTCGGCGAGAGCATTCCCGCCAAGGTCGAATCCGGCGTCGCCGACGCCCGCGGCGATGCCGCCAAGGCCGCGCTCAAGGAACTCGATGCCGAGATCGACCAGGTGGACGCGATGATCGACAACGCCCCAACGGCGGAGGAAAAGGCCGCCGCCAAGACGCGGATGGACGTCCTCAAGGAACGTCGCAGCGAACTGCGCAAAACCTACGTGAAGTCCCGCTACGACGAGCTGAAGGCGGATGTCCGGGCCGAGGGCAACAAGTTCAAGGCCTGGACCAAGCGCACCTTCACCCGCGACCCCGCGGACAAGGCGGCCGATGAAGTCGCCGATGCCACCCGCGCCGCCAAGCGCGATGCCAAACGCGCCGGCGATGAGGCGGCGGACGAGGCCCGTGACGCCGAGCGCGCCGCGAAACGCGAAGCCCGCCGTGCCGACAACAACGTCAAGGATGCGGCCCACGATGCCAGCCGCAGCGTGCGCAAGGCCGGCGACAACACGTACGCCTACGCGAACGCCGCGGGCGCCACGCTGGATCTCGCCGCCTACAAGGCCCGCCCCACCGACACCAACAAGGAGGAGGCCAAGGCCGCCATCAAGGCGCTCGAGCAAAAGATCGACGAACTGGATGACCGGGCCGACAAGATGCCCCGCGGCGCCGATCGCGATGCCGCCAAGCGGCGCGTGAAGGCCCTCGAGGATCGGAAGGACGAAATCGAGAAGAATTTCCACAAGGCCCGCTTCGATGCGCTCATCGATGACGTCCAGGGCGAGTGGAACGATCTCCGCCACTAATCATCCCGCTTCCCGGGTGCGGCCAAACCGCACCCGGGAAAACGTGTAAGATAATACGCCACACGTTTCCGGTCCGCACCGGCTTCCTGTTCACCTCAACCCCTCTTCCACCATGCTTCGCTGGGCTTTAATTTTCCTCGTCCTCGGCCTCGTCGCCGCGCTGTTCGGCTTCACCTCCGTCGCCGGCACCGCCATCGGCATCGCCAAGATCCTGTTCTATATCTTCCTGGGCCTGTTCCTCGTTTCGCTGTTGATCGGGATGACGGCCACCGGCGGGACGCGACGTTAGCGCGTTTTAAACCAAGGTGTAGCCGAAGAGGACCGTGCCTATGACCGCTGTCGTCATTCTAAGCCCCGCGAAGAATCCAAGCGGATGTGCGCATTTGCTTGGATCGCTCGGCTCCCGCCGCCGCCGAGCCTAAGGCGGGCAGGCAGGATGACGGTCTCGGGAACAATCCGTTTCTCTGAAACTTAAAACGGCTACGGTTTTGCTGAAAATGCTGTAGCGATCACCGGGCCGCGGGCGGCTCGCGGTCTTCGCCGAGCTCGATGAGCTCGAAGGTCGTGCAGGCGGGGTGTCCGGAGATTCCGGCCTCCGCCTTCACCTTGGCGACGAAACTCGAGATGCGGTCGTTCCAGCCCATCTTCCGGGAAAACTCGTTCCACACCTGCGCCTGGGTCCGGTTCGGACGCAACCCGTGCGCGAACACCCACTCGGCGATTTCGTCGTCCGGGCCGCCTTGCGCGACACGCGCCTCGATCTCCTCAAACCTGACCCCGAGGAACCCGCAGAGACTGCCGTCGAGCCCGACGGACAATCCATAGTTGCGGTGGTAGTCCTCCGGCAGGCGGCCGGACGTTTTCAACCGCATCTTGTCGATCATCCGGCCGAGATGGTGAATCCCGCCGAGATTCTTGTCGTAAGGGGAACGCAGACCTTCCACGCGGGGCATGCGGACAGTCAAACCGGCCGGCGTGGATTGGCGACGTGTTTCTTCCGGCCCGGCTCGTTCTCGGCTAGCCATCCCGGCGATCCGGGTGTTTCCTGTGGGCTTCATCCCCATGAAATCCACCGCCTGGTTACGTTTGTCCGTCGCTCTGGCCCTGGCCGCCCTGAGCTTGCCGAATGGATTCGCCGCCGATCCCACCTTCGACCCGTGGGCCGAAAATTACGCCGCCGAACTGATGCGCGCCAACCCGACGGCCGCGACCGTCCAGCAGTACTTCAGCGGCGACGAGCAGGACGCGCTGGACCGGCAGCTGACGTCGAACACGAAGGAAGCCCGTGCCGCGCGTCTCGCGCAAGCCCAGCGCGGGCTCGCGGAACTCGCGCGGTTCGACCGCGCCAAGCTCGATTTCCAACAACGCATCTCCGCCACCATCATGCAGTGGCAGCTCGAGCAAACCGTCGCGGCCGACCAGTTCCAGGATCAGAACTACATCTTTGAACAGTTCGGCGGCGCGCAGGTCAGGCTGGTGAATTTCCTCAGCCAATCGCACCCGATCCGCAACCGGCGCGACATCGAGAATTACCTCGCCCGCCTCGCCCTCGTCGAGGCCCAGATGAATGAAAACATCGCCCAGGCCACGGAGCGCGCCGGGCGCGGCTTCGTCCCGCCCAAGTTCATTCTCAAATCCACCATCGAACAGTTCGACCGCTTCCTCGCGGATGCGCCGGCGAAAAACGTGCTCGTGGTCTCGCTCAACGAGCGCGCGGCCGCGTTGAAGGACGTCACCGCCGAGGAACGCGCGGCCTTCGCCGCCCAGGCGGAGAAGATTGTCGGCGAACAGATCATCCCCTCCTTCAAGCGCGCCCAGGACATGCTGAAGGCGCAGCTCCCGTCCGCCCGCGACGGCGCCGGCCTGTGCTGGCTGCCCGGGGGCCAGGCCGCCTATGCCGCGGCGTTGCGCCGGTTCACCACCACGAACCTGACGCCGGACGAGGTCCACGAACTCGGCCTCAAGGAAGTTGCCCGCATCGAGGGCGTGATGGACGGGCTGCTCAAGCAGCTCAACTACAAGGAAGGCTCGATCAAGGACCGCATGGCGAAGCTCGAGGCCGACCTGCAACCGCCCGCCGAGCCCGATCCGCGTCCGGCGCTGCTCAAGCGTTACGAGGACATTCTGGCCGACGCCTTGAAACGATCCGAAGCGGTGTTCGACGTCCGTCCGAAGGCCCCGTGCGTCGTGAAGCGCGAGCCGCCCTTCACCGAGAAGAGCGCCGCGGCGCACTACACCGGCCCGTCGCGCGACGGCACACGGCCCGGCGTTTTCTGGGCGCCGTTGCCCGGACCGTACGAGATGACGGGCATGCGCACGCTCGTGTACCACGAGGCGATTCCCGGCCACCACTTCCAGATCGCGCTGCAACGCGAGACCGCGAGCCTGCCGCGCTACCGCCGCGACGGCGTGTTCGGCGGCGGCTCCGCGTATGCCGAGGGCTGGGCGCTCTACGCCGAGCAGCTCGCCGCGGAATTCAATTGGTACGGCGACGACATCGTCGGCCGCCTCGGCCAGCTCGATGACGAACTCTTCCGCGCCCGCCGCCTGGTCGTGGACACCGGCATCCACGCCAAGGGTTGGACCCGCGAGCAGGCGATCGACTACGGCATCAAGGCCTCCGAGATCGAGCGCTACGTGGTGAACGCGGGGCAGGCCTGCGCCTACAAGATCGGCATGCTCAAAATTCTCGCGCTTCGCGCCAAGGCGAAGGCAGCGCTCGGCGACAAATTCGACATCAAGCAATTCCACAACACCGTCCTGCAAAACGGCAACATGCCGCTCGCCGTGCTCGAGACGGTGATCGACGAGTGGATTGCGTCGAAGAAAAGCGGCGGGGCGGTCTCCTGACCGACCGGGGCCGGCCGGAGGCCGGCCCTCCCCATCAACTACAGCTTGTCCGCCACCACCAGCTCCGGCCAGTGCTGCAACACGAAGCGTTGCGCTTCCTCGAGCACGACGCGCACGAGCGGCGACGGTGCGCCGCTCCACAGCGCCGCCATTTCCACGGGTTCGAAACCCTCGAGCGGCACCACGCGCACGTCGGGATGCTTGACGACCTCGGTCTGGCCGAGACTCACGCCGATGCCGTAGCCGTTGGCCACGTAGCGGGTCACCAGGCCCATCGAGCTCGCCTCGATGGCGTGCGGCCAGTCGACCTGGCGGTGTTGCAGTCCTTTTTTGAAATTCTTGGTCAACGGCTCCGTCGGCGGCAGACAGATGAGCGGCTCCTCGATCGTTTCCTGTTCCCACAGCGTGGCGGCGGATTTCAGCTTGGATTTGCGGTGCGCGAGCAACACCAGGGGCAGGCGCAGCAGGCGGAGGCAGCGCAGGCCCACCGGGGGTTTGCTTTCCAGCGGCACGATCGCGAGGTCAATCTCCCGGTCGAACAGCCACTGTTCCACCTCGCCCTGGAAACCCGAGCGCAGGCTGAGCCGCAGCTTCGGCTCATGCGCGCGCAAACGCTCGACTACCGTCGGCAGGTAATCGCGCAGGACGAGCTCGGAGGCGCCGATGCGCAGGATCGGCGCGGACTGGCGCCGTAATTTTTCCGCCGTCGGAAAGAGATTGTCGAAGAAGGGCCGGACGAAGCCGTAGAGTTCCTCCCCCTGCGGCGTGAGCTTGAACGGCTGGCGCTCGAAGAGCCGGGCCCCGAGGTCCTCCTCCAGCAGCAGGATCTGGCTGCTGATCGCCGGCTGCTGGATGCCGTAGGGCATGTTGCGCACCGCGCGGCTGATGCCGCCGTGGCGCGCCACGTAGTAGAACAGTTCCAGATGGTGGATGTTCATGCGTCGCCGACACTGCGAAGCCGCGGCCGCGAGGCAATGTCGTTCCTCCTTCCGGGGCCGCGAGCTCAGCGCGACCCATCGCCCGGCTCAATAGGCCCCATCGGGTTTATCGATTAACGGCCCGGCGCGATCTTCGGTATCCTGCGCCGCCATGGAAACCAAGACCGTGTCGCACGCCCCCCGCCTGATCGCCCTGGCTCTGCTCGCCGTCGTCCTGCTGTTCATGCTCACCGGTTGCACCACGTGGTGGGGCAACCGCCGCCATCACGAAGCCAGCAGCGTCGTGCAGTTCCTCTACCCCGACAAAAACCTGCCCTTCGTCCAGCCGCAGATTCCCACCCTCCGCCTGCCGCTCCGCGTCGGCGTGGCCTTTGTTCCTTCCGGGACGCGCGGCGGCTACCTGCCCGCCACGGGGCTCGATGAAACCCAGAAGACCGACCTGCTGCGCAAGGTGTCCGCGCAGTTCAAGACCCTCCCGTTCGTCCAATCCATCGAGATCATCCCGGCCACCTACCTGCGGCCCGGCGGCGGCTTTGAAAACCTCGACCAGCTGCGCGCCATGATGGGCATCGATGTCATTGCGCTCATCGCGTACGACCAGACCCAGACGTCCGACGCCACGGAGGCGACCCTCGCTTACTGGACCATTGTCGGCGCCTACATCGTCGAGGGTCAGCGCAACTCGACCCACACGCTGATGGAGGCCGTCGTGTACGACATCCCCAGCCGCAGCCTGCTTTTCCGCGCGCCGGGCACGAGTTCGATCAAGAATCACGCAACGCTGGTTCGCAACGACTACGAGCTGCGGAAGGCGGCGCTGCAGAGCTTCGACGCCGCGTCGGCGCAGATGACCACCGCCCTCGCGCAGGAGCTCGAGCTCTTCAAGGTTCGCGCCAGGGAGGAGCCCCACGCCATCCGCATCGAGCACAAGGCGGGCTACACTGGCGGCGGCGCCCTGGACGGTACGTTCGCCGCGATCCTCGCCCTGCTCGCCGGTGCCGCCGTCATCCGCTCGCGCCGATGAAATCCATCCGCCCAGTGCTGCTGTGCCTCGCGCCGGCGATCGCGGGGCTGGTGCCCGCGGCTCGCGCCGCCCTGCTCTACGACCGCGCCGCAATCCTCCACGGCGAGTGGTGGCGGCTGTGGAGCGGTCACTGGATGCACTTTTCCCCTTCCCACCTGGCTTGGAACGTCGGGGTGCTGGCCGGCGCCGGCGTCTGGTTGGAACGCCTGCAACCGGGCTGCCTGCTGCGCTTCGTCGCCGTGGCGGCGCCGCTGCTCGGTGTTGCCTTCCTCGCCGGCGCTCCCGCCATGCAGATCTATGGCGGCCTCTCTGGCCTCGCCACCGGCGTGGTCGTGCTCCTCGCGCTCACGCAATTGCAGCGGAGCCCGGCCGGACGCGTGGGGTGGCTCGGCGTGCTGGCGCTGGTTGCCGTGAAACTGGGCCTCGACGCCACGACGCCCGCGCCGCTCTTCGCGTCGTTCGGCTCGCAGGCCGTGCACAGCTCCGTTCTCGCGCATGCGATGGGCGCGGTCGTGGCGACCGTCTTTTTTCTTTCGCGGAAATTTCTCCGCACAGATGCGTCCGCCGGGTCCGACGCGCTTCATCCCTGCCAATGAAATCCGTCCGCAACTACCGGCTCCTGCTCGCCGGGCAATTCCTGGGGGCCTTCGGTGACAACGCCGTCCTGGCAGTCATCGTGGGCCAGCTGACGTACCTCGCCCGCTCCGGCGCAATCACGCCGGCCGAACTGCGCACCGGCAACACGCTCTACACGAGTTTATTTTTTCTCCCGTACGTGCTGCTCGCGCCGCTCGCGGGTTACCTCAACGATCGCTACGCCAAGACCGCGTGGCTCACCGGTGGCAACGCCCTGAAATTGCTCGGCACCGCCCTCTGCGCCCTGAGCCTCCGTTTCGGCCCGTCGTGGCAGGGCCTCGGCTACCTGGTGGTCGGCATCGGCGGCTGCATTTACGGCCCGGCCAAATACGGCATCCTGCCCGAGATCCTCCCGCGGGAACGCCTGGTGAAAGCCAATGGGATGGTCGAGTTGCTGACGCTGGTCGCCATCCTGGGCGGCGCCATCGCCGGCGCGGTGCTGGCGGACGCTTTCAAAGACCGCGTGATCATTTCCTACGGCGTCGTCGGCGTGATCTACGGCGCGGCCACGCTGCTCAATTTCCTGATGACGCCCACCGCCGGCCGGGCGGACGTCCGGTGGCGAACCAGCACGAGCGAGTTTTTCACGCACCTGCGTGACCTGCTCACCTCGCCGCGGCTGGGCCGTGTTCTCGCCGGCACCGCGCTCTTCTGGGTCTGCGGCGCGGCGTTGAAGATCAATTTCCAACCGTGGGGTCTCGAGATCCTCCACCTGCCCGACAACACCCAGATCGCCCTGCTCGGGCTGTGGCTCAGCGTGGGCGTGATGGCCGGCAGCCTGCTCGCGGGACGGCTGCATGCCGTCGGCGACCTGGGCCGCATCCGCGCCTACGGCCTCGGGCTCGCCGCGTTGCTCGGCCTGCTTTTCACCGTCGGCCCCGCTGGTTTCTGGCAGACCCCGGTGCTCCACGCGGGACCGCTGCATCTCGTCGTGCCGGTCGTCCTGCTGCTCGTCGCCACCGGCATCCTCGCCGGCCTTTTCCTCATCCCGCTCAACGCCGCGCTGCAGGCGGAGTCCGATCCGACAAAATTGGGCAAGACCATCGCGGTCCAGAATCTCGGCGACAACGCCGCCATGCTGCTGGCCGGCACCTACGTCTTCGCCGGCGTGAAGGCCGGCCTCAGCTCAAGCGGCATTTTCCTCGGCCTGGCGCTCGGCGTCGCCGCGATCGCCGGCTGGATGAAGTTCAACCCCAAGTCCGTCCCGTCATGAAAACCCTGCTGCGCCTGCTCGTCCGCTGCTGTTTCCGCTTCCGCGCCTACAACCCGGAGGTGCTGGCCACGCCCGGACCGGTGCTGCTGGTGCCGAACCATGTGTCGTGGATCGACTGGCTGCTCCTCGGCGTGATCCTGGACGACGACTGGAAATTCGTCACGTCGCGCACCACCGCCCAGGCGAGCTGGTTCCACCGGAAGATGATGATCAACCGCCGCACCTTCCCGGTGGACCATGCCTCGCCCTATGCGGTGCGCGAGATGGCCGACCACCTCAAGGCGGGCGGCCGGCTCGTGCTCTTTGCCGAGGGCCGAATCACGCTCAGCGGCAGCCTGATGAAGATTTACGACGGCACCGGTTTCCTCATCCGCCAGACGAATGCCAGGGTCATCACCTGCTACCTGCGCGGCGCCGTCCGGTTTCGCTTCGTGCGGCACGCGGGCTGGACGCGGTGGTTTCCGCACGTGACGGCGCACTTCAGCGAGGCGCAGGTCGCGCCGGACTTTCCCGAGACGTCCAGCGCCGTGGCCCGCGCCCGCACCACAACCTGGCTGCGCGACCGCATGACGCTGCAGCAGTTCGAAACCGAAATGGCCTTTGGCCCGCAAAACCTGCCCGCCGCCATCGCCGAGACCGCCTCGAACCTTCCGGGACGCGTCGCGCTCGCGGACCTCAGTTTGTCGGAGCTCACCTACCGCCGCCTGCTGGCCGGGGCCGACGTGCTCGCCGGCGAATGGCGGCGGCGTCTCGGGGGCGATGCCGGGGAGCGCGTCGGCGTGCTGCTCCCCAACATGAACAGCCAGCCGGTGACGTTGCTCAGTCTCTGGGCGGCCCGGAAGGTGCCGGCGCTGCTCAATTACTCGACCGGCATCCCGGTCATGCTGCTCTGCGCGCAACTGGCCGACCTGAAACACATCGTCACCTCGCGTCAATTCATCGCGAAGGCGCGTCTCGACCTCGCGCCGCTCGCCAGCGCCGGCATCACGCTGCATTTCCTCGAGGACATCCGCCCGCGGATCACCCGCCGTGCGCAGACCGTCGCGCTGGTCCGCCAGACGCTGGCCTGTGGCGCGGGCTTCCGCGACCTGCCCCTGCGCGGCGACGAAACCGCCGTCGTGCTGTTCACGAGCGGCTCCGAAGGCATTCCCAAGGGCGTTGAGCTCACTCACCGCAACCTGCTCGCCAACGTGCGCCAGGCCACCGCGGTGATCGACGTCACCGATGCCGACCGCTTCTTCAACGCGCTGCCGATGTTCCACAGCTTCGGTCTGCTTGGCGGGCTGCTGTTCCCCTTGGTGCGCGGTTGCTACACGTTCCTTTATCCGTCGCCCCTGCACTACCGGGTGGTGCCGACACTGGTTTATGAAAAGGCCTGCACGGTGCTGCTGGGCACCAACACGTTTCTCAACGGCTACGCGCGCAAGGCGCACCCGTATGATTTCAATTCCCTCCGCTACCTGATCGCCGGCGCGGAGAAGGTTCAGACGGTCACGCTCGATACCTGGGCGCGGCGCTTCGGGGTGCGCATCCTCGAGGGCTACGGCGCCACGGAGTGCAGCCCGCTGATCAGCCTCAACACGCGCATGGAACCCGCCATCGGCTCGGCCGGGCGTCTGGTGCCGGGACTCGAGCATCGCCTCGAGCACGTCGAGGGCGTGGAGGAAGGCGGCCGCCTGTTGGTCCGCGGCCCGAACGTCATGAAGGGTTACCTGAACCCCGAGGCGCAGGCGAAGTTTGCCGCGCTCGACGGCTGGTACGACACGGGCGACATCGTGCACGTCGATACGGACGGCTACGTGCACATTCGCGGCCGGTTGAAGCGCTTTGCCAAGATCAGCGGCGAGATGGTCAGCCTCACCGCGGTCGAGGACGCGCTCGCCGGCGCCTTCCCGCAGTTCGGCCTGCGTTGCGCGGTGGCCGTCATCGCGCGACCCGACGAGGACAAGGGTGAGATCCTCGTCGCCGTGACCAACGAGCCCCGGTTGCAACTGGCCGACCTTCGCGCCGCCCTGCGGACGAGCGGCCTGGGCAACCTGTGTGCGCCGCGCGAGCTCGTGGTCGTGAGCGGCATCCCGAAACTCGGCACCGGCAAGACGAACCATCGCGAGTTGGAGAAACTCCTCGCCGCATAACTCGCATTCCAAACATCCCTGGCGCAGCCCGCCGATCCCCTCTCGGAGAGGGGTGCCCGCCGGACGGGGTGGGTTCACGACTCCAGCAATCCCATGAAAACCAAAACAAGCGCTCCTGCCCATCGCCTGCCCCTCGGGTTGAAAGCCGCGTACACCGCATTCCTCGCGGTGCTGATCCCGGTTTATTGGATCAACTACGGCCCGACCAATTTCCTCTATTTCTGCGACGTCGCGCTGTTCCTCGCGCTCGCCGGCATCTGGCTCGAAAGCCCGCTGCTCATTTCACTGCCGGCCGTCGGCATCCTCGTTCCCCAAGCCCTGTGGTGCGCGGATTTCGTAGTGAACCTCTGCGGTGGTCACCTGGCGGGCATGACCGACTACATGTTCGATCCAAATCGCTCTCTCTTCCTGCGGGGACTTTCGCTCTTCCACGGCTGGCTGCCGTTCCTGCTGTTCTATGCCGTGCGCCGGCTTGGCTACGACCGGCGGGCCTTCGCGGGCTGGTCGGCGATTTGCGCCACGCTTTGCCTCATCGCCTATTTCTTCCTGCCCGGACCCGGCGCGGAGCTCGTTAATTCCCGGGCCCCGCGCAACGTGAACTACGTCTTCGGCCTGAGTGAAACCGCGCCCCAGCGCTGGCTGCCGGCCCCGGCCTATCTCGTCGCATGGATCAGCGCGCTCATCGGGCTGATCTTCGCGCCCACCCATTTTCTCCTCCGGAAAACCTGCCCGGCGGCCACGTCCGCTTGAGGCGAATCCCCCCGATCCCATGAACTCCGCCCTTTCAGCCGCGCGACCCACCGCCGAGGTCTATCCCTTCCCCCGCACCGGGGCTTCCTATGTGCTCGGCCTCGCCGACGACGCGGACCGCGAGGAAATCTTCCGGCTCCGGCATGAGATCTACGCCCGCGAACTCGGCCAGCATGCGGTCAACCGCGCCGGCGCGCTGCGCGATTCGCTGGACGCCCATAATGTTTACCTGGTGGCGCGCTGCGGCAGCGAGATCGCCGGCTTCGTCAGCCTCACGCCGCCGCGCGCGCCGGCGTTCTCCATCGACAAGTATTTTCCCCGCGCCCGTCTCCCCTTCGACTTCGACGACCGCCTCTTCGAAGTCCGCCTGCTCACGGTCTTGCAGGCCCATCGGGGGCGCGAGTTCGCCATGCTCCTGATGTATGCCGCGTATCGCTGGGTGGAAGCCCATGGCGGCACCCGCCTCGTCGGCATCGGCCGGCGCGAAGTCATGGATCTCTATCGGCGCGTCGGCTTGGAACCCGTCGGCCTGTCCACCCGGTCCGGTGCGGTCACCTACGACCTGGTGCTCGGCACGGTCGAAGGCCTGCGCGAGCGGGCCCTCGGCTTCGCCCCGGTGCTGGCGCGGCTCGAGGCCCGCACCGCGTGGCGGCTGTCGTTCCCGTTCCACCGGCCGGCTTCCTGCTTTCACGGCGGGGCCTTCTTCGCGGCCGTCGGCGAGGGCTTCGACGATCTCGGCCGCCGGGACCGGATCATCAACGCCGACGTGCTCGATGCGTGGTTCCCGCCGGCGCCGGGAGTGACGGATACGCTGACCGCGCACCTGCCCTGGCTGCTGCGCACGTCGCCGCCGACCGCTTGCGCCGGCCTGATCGAGGCCGTGGCCGCCGCGCGCGGCGTGGCGGCGGAGAACATCCTCCCCGGCGCCGGCTCCTCCGACCTCATTTTCCGCGCGTTCCGCCACTGGCTGACGGCCGACTCCCGTGTGCTTATCCTCGACCCGACCTACGGCGAGTACGCGCACGTGTTGGAGAAAGTCATCGGCTGCACCGTGGACCGCCTGGCGCTGGATCGCGCCGCCGGTTATCAGGTGAACCTGGGAAAACTCGAAGCCGCGCTCCGGCGCGAGTACGACCTGGTGGCGCTCGTGAATCCCAACAGCCCGACCGGGCGGCACGTTTCCCGCGGGCAATTGGCCGCGGTGCTGCGCACGGCGCCGCTGCATACGCGCATCTGGATCGACGAAACCTATGTCGAATATGCCGGGGAAAACCAGTCGCTGGAGAAATTCGCCGTCGCTTCGGAGAATGTCATCGTGGCGAAATCCATGTCGAAGGTGTACGCGCTGAGCGGCGCCCGGGTGGCCTACCTGTGCGCGGGCGCCCACCAACTCGAGGCCCTGCGCGCCATCACGCCTCCCTGGGTGGTCGGCCTGCCGGCGCAGGTGGCGGCGGTCCGCGCGTTGCAGGACCCGGCTTACTACGCTGCCCGCTACCAGGAAACCGCCGCGCTGCGCGACTCCCTCGGCAACGGGCTGCGCGCGCTCGGGTGGGACGTCCTGCCGGGCATCGCCAACTTCCTGCTTTGCCACGTGCCCGAGCACGGGCCGGATGCGGACACCCTCGTCCGCCTGGTGCGCGCCGAGGGTCTCTTCATGCGCGATGCCGTCCGCATGGGCGCCCGACTCGGCCCCCGCGCCGTGCGCATCGCCGTGAAAGACGCGGCGACGAACACGCGCATGCTGGCGATTTTGCGGACCGCAATCGCCCACCCATCACAGTTGCGCAAATAGTGAGCTTACAGCGCAGGGGCCGGTGGCGGGCCGCCGGAAAATATGCATCGTCGCCGCATGTCCGCTTCCTTCGCGCCCGACCTCGACGCCTATTTCGCCCGCGTCGGCTACACGGGGTCCCGCCAGCCGACGCTCGACACGCTGCACGGGATCACGCGGCACCATGCCACGACCATCCCCTTCGAGAACCTCGACGTGCTCCTCGGCCGCGGCATCAGCCTGGCGCCGGAGGCGATCTTCCGGAAACTGGTGCACGCGCAACGCGGCGGTTACTGTTTCGAACAAAACAACCTCCTGCTGCTGGTGCTGCGCGCGCTTGGTTACCGCGTGACCCCGATCGGGGCGCGCGTGCGCTGGCAGATTCCGCGGGACGTCACTCCACCCCGCACGCACCTGTTCCTGCGCGTGCACCTCGCGGACGGTGACTGGCTCACGGACGTCGGCATGGGCGGCGCCTCCTTGACCGGCGCGATCCCCCTGGAGTTCGACCGCGAGTCGACGACGCCCCATGAGAAACGCCGGCTGGTGCGGGACCAGGGACGCTTGTTTCACCAGCTATGGACAGGCACGGAATGGACGGATTGCTGCGAGTTCACGCTCGATGAGATGCACCCGATCGACTGTGAGATCGCCAACTGGTGGACGAGCACGAGCCCGACGTCGCATTTCAAAACCAACGTGACCGTCGGTCGCGCCGGCCGCGACGGCACACGCAAGGCGATCCGCGGCGGGGAGTTCACCCACCGGCGCGGGGCGGAGATTTTGGCGAAGGAGCAGATCGGGCCGGGGCCGAGGTTGCTGGAGATTCTTGCGGAGCATTTCGACCTGCGGTTTCCGGAAGGGACGCGGTTTACCGGGTCTTGAGTGGAGGGCCCGCGCTCGTCGCGGGGCCGTTGCGCGCAAGCCGCCGCCATCCCCGGCCCCGCGGCGAGCGCGGGCCCTACACTGCGGAGGTCGTGGCTTGCGTCGACCCGACATAAAAAAGGCGCGGGCCGGAGCCCGCGCCTGGGAGTGGAAACCGATGACGGCGCCTAGAACTTGAAGTTCAGCTTGCCGTAGTAGAACGCGCCGTTGAAGCCGAAGGGCGAAATCGCGTTGTACGGGAAGATGCCGACATTGTCGGAACCGTTGAACGCGACGCCGCCGACCACCTTGGAGCGGATGTTCTCGTCGGGATAGACGTCAAACAGGTTGTTCGCGCCCACGGAGACCGTGATGTTCTTGTTGAAGTGATACGTCACGTCCAGGTCGGTGAGCCACTTGGCGCCGAAGGTCTGGATGATCTGCTGGTTCGTGGTGGTGCCGCCGACCGCGCCCGGGACCGCCGGGCGGAGCTCAACATCATAACCCGGCGTCAGCGCATCGACCTGCGCCTGCGTGGCGCTGGCGAAGGCGACCGTCGAGACCTCGCCGTAGCGCACTTCGCGGGCGAGGATGGAGAACTTGCCGATCTCCCAGGTGGCCGAGAGGTTCAGGTTGTCGCGCGGCTGGCCCTTCTCGAGGCGGATCGTCTCGGTCAGGTCGAACAACGGCGTGGTCGTGATGGTGGCAAGGTTGGCCGGGGCCTGCTTGATCTTGTCGGCCTTCGTCGTGTTGTGGTTGTAGCCGGCCGTGAACGTCCACTTGCCGAGGTCGGAGGTCTTCAGCGTGTAGCGTCCGCTGACGTCCACGCCCTTGGTCGTGGTGTCGACGGCGTTCGTGAAGTAGCGGCCGCCGCCGATGCCGGTGATGCCCTGCGTCGCGAGCAGCGCGATGACGGGCGCGCCGGTGAAGTTCGAGGAGAGCACGATGCGGTCCTTGATCTCGATGTGGTAGTAGTCGATGGAGGCGGAGAACCCGGTCTTGGCATTCCAGGTCGCGCCGAAGCTGTAGTTGGTCGACTTCTCCGGGGTGAGCGGCTTGGCGCCGAGGGCGATGGCCGCCGGGGCGCTGACCGGGAAGGTCAGGATGTCGAACGGCACGCCGCCGATGAAGTTGGTGGCGGTGGAGCTGAACCATTCCTGCGCAAGGTGCGGGGCGCGGAAGCCCGTGCTCACGGAGCCGCGCAGCGCGAGGTCGCTGGTGACCTCGAAGCGGGTCGCAAGCTTCACCGTCGTGCTGTTGCCGAAGTCGCTGTAATCCTCGAAGCGACCGGCCAGGTCGACCAGCCACTTGTCGGTCAGGTTCTGCTCGAAGTCGAGGTAGACGGCCTTGGAATTGCGGTCATGGGCGCCGGCGTCGCTCGGCTTGAAGCCCGGGAACACCTGCGCGCCGACGGCGGCGAGGCCGCCCGTGGACGGGCCGGTGAGGATGGGGATGCCGCCATTGATGTAGGAGTTGGGCTCGCCCGCGGAGATGGTGTATTTCTCTTTGCGGAACTCGGCGCCGACGGCGACCTTCAGCGGCGTGGGCAGGCCGGCGTTGTAGGTGTTCGTCAGGTCCAGGTTGGAGGTCCACTGGGTGAACTTCAGGCGGCCGTCATAGAAGGCGGTCGGGCTCGCGGTGCCGAGCGTGACGTTCGCGGAGTTGGACGTGCGGTAGTCGAGGAAGTTCGTGCCCCAGGTGGTGCTCAGGTCGTAGCTCCAGTCGGTGGCCTTGCCCTTGACGCCGCCGCCGAAGGAGTAGTCCTTCACCACGGTGTCGATGAACGGGAGGAAGCCGTCCGGCCAGAGGGTGCGGATCGTGCGATCATCGCCCGCGCGGCGGAAGAAGCCGGCGCCGTTGGCGTGACGGTCGCTGGCGCCGCCGTAGAAATAAAGGTCCATACCGTCCTCGAGCGGGTACTCGCCGTTGAGCCAGATGCCCTTGTCCTTGGTCTCGGGATCGCCGAAGCGGTGGTTGATGCGGTTGACCGTGGCCTCGCGGGGATCGAGGGTGCCGGCGGCGGGGCTGAGGCCCGTGCCGGAGCCGTAGTTGCCGGAGAAGGCGACCGGCGCGCCGCCCGCGCCGATGCCGAAATACTGCTGGCGCGTGTCCGGCTGGATGCGGCTGGTGTCGCCGTGGTCGCGCAGGTAGAGGCTGACGAAGAGCGCGCCCTTGTCGCCGAGCTTGGTGCCGGCAAAGGCGTCGAGCTTGTAGTCCTCGCCGTCGCCTTCCTTGGTCTGGCCGTAACCGAGGTTCAGACCCCAGCCGGCGTCCTTGCGGAGGATGACGTTGATGACGCCCGCGATGGCGTCGGAACCGTATTGTGCGGAAGCGCCGTCGCGCAGCACCTCGATGCGCTCGATCATCGACGCGGGGATCGCGTTGAAATCGGTCGACACCGAGCCGCGGCCGATGGAGCCGTTGAGGTTGACGAGCGCGCTGGTGTGGCGGCGCTTGCCGTTGATTAACACGAGCGTCTGGTCCGGCGCGAGGCCGCGGAGCGTGGCCGGGCGGATGTGGTCCGTGCCGTCGGTGAGCGACGGGCGCGGGAAGTTGAACGAGGGGATGTTGGCCTGCAGCATCTGGCTCGTCTCGTTGTAGCCGCCCTGGGTCATCTCGGTGCGGCTGACGACGTCGATCGGGACCGGCGACTGGGTCACGGTGCGGTCGTTGAAGCGCGAGCCGGTGGCGACGAATTTCTCGAGCTGGACGACCTCCCCGGAGGCCGGCGCCGCCTGGCCGAACAGCGCGGTGGCGCCGGTGAGGGTGAGGAGCGCGAGCAGTGCAATCGGTTGCACGCGGGACAGGCCCGCGCGCGGCGCGGCCTGGTGATCAGGGATCATGGTTTTCATACGGTGTAGGAACGAACACCCGACCTGACGACAGGCGGGTCTGTGGTTAGGTGAGGCGGATTAAACGCCTCCCCTTCCCCCTAAACAAGCCCTATCCCGGGCGGGATTTGCGCCTTGAGCGCTGTCCTACTGGGGAAATGATGATGACATGAAAATGATCACCCGCCGGGCGACGCCCCCGTTGATTGCCGCGCTGATTCTGGCGGCCCCGCTGACCTCCTTCGCCCAGCGCACCGCGGTCGAAGCCGAACATGGCATCGTCGCTTCGGTCCACGGCCTCGGATCGGAAGCCGGCGTGGAAATTCTGCAAAAAGGTGGCAACGCGGTGGACGCCGCGGTCGCGACCGGTTTTGCGCTCGCGGTCGTGTTTCCCTACGCGGGCAATCTCGGCGGCGGCGGTTTCATGATGATCCATCTGGCGGACGGACGGGATGTCGCGATCGACTATCGCGAAGTGGCGCCGGCCGCCGCGTCGCGCGACATGTACCTCGATGCGCAGGGCAAGCTCATCCAGGGCGCCGGCGGTTCATTACGCGGCTGGCGCGCGAGCGGGGTGCCGGGCACCGTGGCCGGCCTCGCGCTCGCGTTTCAAAAATACGGTTCCGGCAAGGTCAGCTGGGCCGACGTCATCGAACCCGCACGCCGGCTCGCGGCCGACGGGCATATTGTTTCCCAAGGCACGGCCACCGCGTTTCGCGAGTACGCCGCGCGCTTCGAATCCTTTGCGGATTCGAAACGCATCTTTCTCGCCGGCGGCGCCTACCTGAAGACCGGCGAACGCTGGCGGCAGCCCGAGCTCGCGGCCACGCTGGCGCGCATCCAGCGCGATGGCGCGCGCGATTTCTATGAAGGCGAGACCGCGCGCCTCATCGCCGACGGCATGGCGAAAAACGGCGGCACGATCACCCTCGCCGATTTGAAGGGCTACCGCGCGGTCGAGCGCACGCCGCTCCGCGGCACGTATCGCGGCTATGAGATTGTCACCATGCCGCCGCCGAGTTCGGGCGGCATCGCGCTCCTGCAGATGCTCGGCATGATCGAGCCGTTCGACGTGAAGGCGCTGGGCTTTCATTCCGCCGCGAAGATTCACCTGTTCACCGAAGTAATGCGGCGCGCCTTTCGCGATCGCGCGGAATATCTCGGCGACCCCGATTTTGTACAGGTGCCGGTGGCCGGCCTGCTGGACCGGGCCTACATCACCCACCTGATGCGGAATTTCGATCCGGCGAAGGCCACGCCGAGCGCGGGCCTCGCCGCCGGCGGGCCGAAGGGCTGGGTCGCGCCGGTCGAGTCCGGTGAAACCACGCACTTTTCGGTCATCGATGCCGCCGGCAACGCCGTCAGCAACACCTACACCCTCAACGGCGCCTTCGGCTCCAGCGTCACCATCCCGGGCGCGGGTTTCCTGATGAACAATGAAATGGACGACTTCACCACGAAGCTCGGCGAGAAAAACCTCTACGGCCTGATCCAGGGACCCGCCAACAGCATCGCCCCGGGAAAGCGCCCGCTCTCGTCCATGACCCCGACCTTCGTGCTGAAGGACGGCAAACTGATCCTCGCCACGGGCAGCCCCGGCGGCTCCACGATCATCACGGTCGTCTTCGGCGTCGTGACCAACGTCATCGACCACGGCATGAACATCCGCCAGGCGGTCGATGCGCCGCGTTTCCATCACCAGTGGATGCCCGACGTGCTCGCCTACGAGCGCAACAGCATCAGCCCCGACACCGTCGCGTTGCTGAAGGCGCAGGGCCACCAGCTCGACGAGCGCGACAACGTGATCGTCAGCGATGCGGAGACCGTCGCGATCGACCCGAAGACCGGCCTGCGCCAGGGCGCCTCCGATATCCGCAAGCCGGACAGCCAGACGGTGGGGTATTGAATTGGTTTTAGGGTGGGAGGGGTTTCATACCCCGAGTTGGGATGAACGAGTCGGAGAGTAAAACCCCTCCCACCCTTTCGGATGCATCCGCGATCGGCCGGGCTTGCCAGCCGCAGGCCCGGCGGAGGCAGGAGCGTTTTGTGCAATTTTTTGAGCGGTCCGGAAACTTTACGGGCCGGACCCGGCGGGATTCATATGCGCGCACGGCAGTCCCCCGCCGCACTTACCTCAACCCCCGTAGAACCATGAAACGTTATCCGACCCTGATTGCGTGTGCCTGCCTCGCCCTCGGCGCGCAGGCCGCTTCAGCCCAGACCGCCCCGGCCGCCCCGGCCGACAAGGACGTGGTGACCCTGCCCACGTTCTCCATCACGGAAACCCCGGACAACCCGTACCGCTCCCGCCAGGCGCTCTCCTCCTCGCGCGTGGCCATGAACATCCAGGACATCCCGCAGACGATCTCCGTCGTCACGAGCGATTTCATGCAGGACTCGATGAGCCTCCGCATGCTCGACGCCGCCAAGTACATCACGCCCGTCGTCGAGTCCACCCTGCCCATCGGCGGCGACCGCTACATGATCCGCGGCTTCCAGGTTTCCCATGAGTTCATCGACGGCGCGGAAATCTCCGGGCAGGACGGCTACAGTGCGTCGATGATGCCCTACAACATCGAGCGCGTGGAAATCATCAAGGGCCCGAACGCGATCCTCGTCCCCGGCGGCAGCCCCGGCGGCCAGTTCAACCCGATCACCAAATCCCCCCTCGGCAAGGACCAGCAGTCCGCGACGCTCGAGCTCGCGCAATATTACGGCAACGCCATCAGCACCGACGTCAACCAGGTGCTCTCGAAGAACGACGCCAGCATGGCGGTGCGCTTCGTGGCGGCTTATTGGAACAGCGAAGGCTACGCGAAGAACCAGTTTCGCAACGGCTATATGTTCGCACCGTCGTTCTCGTGGCAGATCAGCCCGGCGCACAAGCTGATCCTCAAGGGCGAGTTCATGCAGAACCGCGAGGCCATCATCAGCGGCCTGCCCATCGACCCGGCCGTCGGCAGCGACGACTACGCGCGCATCGCCACGGGCCTGCCGCGCGACTGGACCTTCGGCAACGAGGACGACTTCCGCCACCGCGCCACCGAGCGCCTGACGGCCGAGTTGCTCTCCACCCTCGGCGATCATTTGAGCTCCCGCCTGCAACTCATGGCGAACCATGTCGTCCGCGAGGACACCGGCGGCATGGGCGCGGCCATCGTGGGCGCCACCACCACGCGGAATCCGTCCACCGGCAAATACGAGCCGGGCGTCGTCTGGACCCTCGACCAGAACGGCGCCACCGCCCTCGCGACCTCCAGCCTCGTCCCGCTGCCCGCGCCGGGGAGCTACGTCTTCTCGCGCACGACGAACTCCGTCGACCTGTTCTACAACGAGCTGCACTTCCGCAACGACTACGCGCTGAAGTTCGACGAGCCGCTTTTCAAATCCACCACGATCGCCGGCATCGCGGCCAACTACTCGCGCGTCCAGTTCAAGACCTACGCGACCTCCTCGCGGCCCTCGATCGCCGTCACCGACCTCGCCAACATCACGTATCCGGCCTGGAACTATCCCGCGCCGACCGCGACGAACGGCGGCGGCGACCGCACCGGCGAGCAGGACGACCTCCAGCTGTTCGTGTATGAAAACCTCGGCGTGCTGCAGGACCGCCTGATTCTCTCCGGCGGCGTCTCGCGTTTCTTCGGCAACCTCGACCGCATCGACAGCACCGGCATCCCGCCGGCCAACGCGTTCCCGCACTACGGCCTCTCGACCACGGCCAAGAGCTACGGCGTCGTGGTGAAGCCGGTCAAGCCGGTCTCGCTCTTCTACAGTTTCAACAGCTCGGGCGGCACGATGCCCGGCTCGCTGAACCCCGGCACCTACGGCCCGACCTTCCGCGCCGCCAGCGGCGAGCAGAAGGAATTCGGCGTGAAGCTCGCGTGGCTCGACGAGCGCCTGACCGCCTCGTTCGCCCACTTCGATATCTCGCAGCAAAACTACCCGGTGCCAAACAGCGACTACTACACGCAGATCGCGCTCGGCAACGTCGCCGCCGCGAACGCGCTGCCCAACCCGATCTACCTCGACCTCAATTCAAAGGGCTGGGAAATCGAGGGCCAGTTCGCCGTCACGAAGAGCTTCTTCATCCTCGGCAACTACACCTCGTTCAAGATGCGCCAGCCGGTCACCGAGGTGCGCGTGCGCGCCGTGCCCGATCGCAGCGGCGCGGTGTACGCCGACTACCGCTTTGCCACCGGCGCCCTCAAGGGCTTCGGCGTGAACGTGGGCGTGGATTACAAGAGCGACGTCGTCGGCGAGAACGCCACCGGCTTCACCACCACCAAGCCGCTGCCCGGCGCCACGCCCTTCGTCGGCAACCAGCCGACCTTCAAGGTCGCCGGCCGCACCCTGGTCAACCTCGGCCTCACCTACCGCGCGGAACAATGGACGGCCCGCCTGCAGGTCAACAACGCCGCCGACAAGGACTACATCCTCGCCGCCGGCAGCCGCACGGCCGCCGTCCCGGGCGACCCGCGGAACCTCAAGGCATCCGTCACGTACAAGTTCTGACCCGCAGCACGCATTCGCGAGTACTCCAAACCGGCTCTCCACGGGGCCGGTTTTTTAATGGTCCCCTCTATGAAGAGGAGGGGGCGCGAAGCGACGGGGGGTGCAGGGAACGCACCTACGCCGTAAAGTCTTCGATCATCCCCCACACACCCCGCCCTTTGGGCACCCCTCTTCATAGAGGGGATTTCGGCCTACGCGATGAGCTGCATCTCCATTCTTACTGACAGACCCGCCGACGTTTGTGGCACCGCGCGCCGCCGTTAAGGTCAGAGCACCCCACCCCGATGTTGCGCTACTACGCCAACGGAGCGATTCGCTGGAAGGAACGCATGCGCTGCAATACGCGCACGAACTGGGAATTCTATGCGGTGACGAAGGGACGCTGCACGGTGGCCTTGCACGACGGGCAGAAACCGGCGTTCCGGGAAAAGACCCTGTGGGTGTTCGCGCCCGAATGCAGTCATGCGTGGCATGACGACGGCCGGCACAAATACCACCGTCTCTCGCTGCATTTCGGCAGCGTGCCCTATCCGCTGGACGAAATCGTCCGGCAGAACGGCGGCTGGCTGGAAAGAAAACTGGACGACGCTGACATCGCGCGGCTGGAGGCGCTGGCTGCGGCCGTCGAGCCGCACTACCTCCGCCAGCACCGGCTGAGCCCGCTGCATTTCGAAAACTGCCTGGCCGCGGTGTCGCTGCTGGTCCTGACCGGCTCGGCCTCCGCGGAACTGCCCGCGCTGCCCGACCTCGCCAACTTCAAGGTGGAGAGCGCGCTGTCCTGGTTTGCCGAGCATTTGCCCGAGGGACCGTCGGTCAAGCAGGTGGCGGATGCCGTCCATGTTTCCACCAGCCACCTGCGGCGCCTTTTCTGGCAGGTGCGCCGCACGAGTCCGAAGACCGCCTTCCAGCGCATCCGGCTCGACAAGGCGCAGGAACTCATGAGCCGCACCGCGTTCACGCTCGACGACGTGGCGCGTCACTGCGGCTACGCGAGCTCGAGTCATTTTTGCCGCGAGTACCGTGCGTTCCACAACTTCACGCCGACCTACTGGCGCAAGAAGCTCATCGACCGCTTCAACCACCCCTTCCCGCCCGGCAAGGTGATCACGCGCCACTACAGCGCCCGCCCGCACGAGCGGATGATGCCGGCGTGACCGGGAATCCGTTGTCAGTTGCTTGTTGGAGGAGCCTGCTTGCAGGCGATCAGACGCTCGCAGGCCAGCGCACGCCCCGAATCGCCGGCAAGCAGGCTCCTACAATTTGAATTCGCATTTTCAGGTCTCAGGTTTTCGGCCATCACTCGTTCCTGAGCGCCACGACCGGGTTCACCCGCAGCGCGCGCAGCGCCGGGATCAGGATGGCCACGATTCCGACGGACCCGAGAAGGACCAGCGTGCCGCCGAAGGTCGTGAGATCGCGCGTGCCGACCCCGTAGAGAAATGTCGCCAACAGTTGCGCGGCGAACAACGCGGCGCCCAGCCCCAGCACCAGCCCGACGCCGAGCTGCCAGCCGCCCTGCCGGAAGACCAGCGCGAGCACGTTGCCGGGCGTGGCGCCGAGGGCGACGCGCACGCCGATTTCCTGCGTGCGCTGGCTCACGGCATAGCTCATCACGCCAAACAGGCCGATGCCCGCGAGGCCAAAGGCCACCACGCCGAACACGCCAAACAGCCAGGCGATGAGTTTCTTGTCGGCCATCGCCTCGGCCAGCATCTGGTCCATGGTCTGCGCAAAATATACCGGCAGGTCCTCGCGCACCTCGCGCACCGTCGCCCGCAGGACCGGCGCGAGCAACGCGGGATCGCCGCTGCGGGAGCGCGCGAAGATGCTCATGCGATCAAGGTCCTCGACCTGCTGATAGGAAACATAGGCCTGCGGCGTCACCTCGTGGTTGAAGCGGCCCTGCATGACCTGACGGGCGACGCCGACGACCGTGATCCAGTCGGGCTTCTCCCCGGGTTTGCCCGAGCCACGGCGAAAACGCCGGCCCAACGGGTTGGCGCCCGGCCAGTACTTCTCGGCGAAGGTCGTGCTGATCACCGCCACCTTGGGCGCCTCGGCGCCGTCCGCCTCGGTGAGGTTCCGGCCCTGCAGCACCGGGATCCCGAGCGCGGGCAGGTAGCCGGGCGAGGCGGCCTTGATGGTCGCCGCCGGGCCGCGCGCCCCGTCCGGATCTGGTGCACGTCCGTCGATCACCACCGCCTCGCTGCCGCCAAATGTCGGCTGCGAATCGACCAGGCCCGCGGCGGCGACCTCCGGCCGCGCCTGGATGTGCTCGGCGAGCTGCTTGAAGAAGGCCCGCTGCTGCGCCGCGCCCTTCGATTCCTGGTCGAGCAACGCGACGCGGCCGTGATAAATGCCCGCGGTGTCGAAGCCCAGCGGCGCCGTCTGCATTTTAATGACCGTGCGCACCATCAGGCCCGACAGGACAAGCAGCAGGAAGGACATGGCGACCTCGCCGATCACGACGAGCCGGGTGAAGCGGCCGAGTCCGCTGGTCGAGCCACGGCCGGCATCCTTGAGCACGGTGTTGAGGTCGGCGCGCGACGCCCGCAGCGCCGGGTACAGCCCGGCCAGCAGACACGCGGCCAGCGTGAGACCGGTCGCGTAGGCGAGCGCGGTGGCATCGAGCTCGAAGATCATCCAGTAGGGCGGATGCAGGTCGACGACGCCCCGGCGGAAAAGCTCCACGCCGAGCCACGCCAATCCGAGGCCGAGGACGGCGCCGGCCACGGCCAGCACGGCGGTTTCCGTGAGCAACAGGCGGACGACGCGGCTCCGCCGCGCGCCCAGCGCGGCGCGCACGGCGATTTCCTTTTCCCGCAGGGCGGCGCGGGACAGGAGCAAATTGGCGACATTGGCGCAGGCGATCAGCAGGACGAAGAACACCGCGCCCAGCATCACGCCGAGCAGCAGGCGGGTCTCCCGGTCAACGAAGGCCTCGCGCATCGTGCGCACCCGGTAGCTGATGCCCTTGGTCTCGGCCGAGTGGTCGGCGAGGAAACGTTTGCTGACCGCGGCCAGCTCCGCCTGGGCCTGCGCAAGCGTGGCGCCGGGCTTCAGGCGGCCGAACACCGGCAACTGGCGCTGGTCGCGTTTGTCCGCGCGGAACATGTCCCGCACCGGATGAAAGGCGTCGGCCGCCTCCGGGAAACGGAAGGCCGCCGGGGCGACGCCGATGATGGTGGCGGGTTCGCCGTAGAGCTTGATCTGCCGGCCGAGCACGTTGGGGTCGCCCTTGAAACGATTCTGCCAGAGCGCCTGGCCCAGCACGACGGTCGCCGCGGCGCCCGGGCGATCCTCGTCGGCGTTGAACCACCGGCCGAGCGCGATCGGTGCCTGCAACATCTGGATACCCGTGGCGCTGATGGCCGTGCCCTCCACGCGCTCGGGATCGCCGCCCGCCCCGCTGATCGTCGTGGTACGGTCCTGATAGACGGCATAATCGACGCACGACTGCTGCTGTGCCCGGAGCTCGGTGAACTCCTCCCAGGACAGCCCGCCGCGGTCGTCGGGATTGGCGTCGGTCATGGTGTAAACCATGATGACCCGCTCCTGCTCCGGGAACGGCAGGCCGCGCAGGACGATGCCGTTGACGATGGAAAACATGGCGGTGTTGACGCCGATGCCCAAGCCGAGGGTCAGGATGCAGATAACGGCGAAGCTCGGGCTCTTGGCCAGAGCCCGCAGGGAAAGGCGGAGATCGGACAGCATGGCGGGCGGGGGGTTGCGCCCCAATACACGCCGCCGCGGCACGAAGTCGCAGGAATCCCCCGGCTCAGAGCGGCGACAATCCCACCACCAGCCCGATCACCCCGCCATAGACGACGTGGGCGGCCATGTGGCTGAGCCCGACCATCAGGTCGGCTTCCTTGAATTCCTCGAGCGGGTGCTGGTCGGACACCACCCACACCAGCATCAGGCTGACGATGATGCCGTGCAGCGTGCCCACCCCCAGGCCCAGCATCAGGGAGTTCGGCATCTTCGTGTAGCCGAGAGTCACCATGAGGAGCACATAAACCAGCGCGAAACCGAAGGCGGCCGTGGCGTGCACGATCAGGCCCACGCGATAGGCGTTGTCCCGCGATTTCGTAATGAGGCTGCCGAGGGCGAGGACCATGTCGCCCTTGACGCGGCCGCCACGCGTAATGAGCCACATGGCGGCCTCCATCGCGAGGCCGCCGAGGACACCGGCCACAAGCGCGGTGCCGAGATATTGCACGAGAAACATCGCGGTCATGCTAAACTCCGGGGTTGAAGCTGGGCCGCGTGTGCTTCGCGACCGTGGCCGAAACGATACCCCTCGGGACTCAAAATTCCACCTGATTGTAGCGTGCTTCGGGGAAGGCTGCCGCCCGCCGGCGAACCACGCCCCCCTATAAAATTCTGGCGTCTGCGGAAACGCCCTCTGAAATGGCCGCCACATGAATCCCGCAGCCCTGCTTGCGCCGGTCTTCCTCGCCTTCGAGCTTTGGCAGCTCGTGCTGAGCGAGCGTTACCTGGGCATCAAGCAGATCCGGGTGAACGCGGATCCGCGCGAGCTGCCCATGGCGTCCTGGATGGCCGCCCTTTGGGCCGGCGGCCTGCTGACCTATTACCTCTGGATGCTGATGCTGCTGCTCCACCCGGTCGGCCGCGCGCAGGGCATCGTGCTGATCCTCGTGACCGGCGCCGGCTACCTGATCCGCAGCACCTGCGGCCTCAAGTGGGTGCTCGTCGTGCTCACCTTCGAGGGCTCCATCCGGATCGGCATGCTGGTCTCGTTCATCGGCACTTCCTGGCGAAGGCTGATGAGCTGAGTGGGGCGATTCCGGCGGGAGCGGGTTTATCAGTCGTGTCCAATCAAAGAAGCAGTGTGGGCGGGCAACCTGCGGGGTGCAGCCATGATGGCGAGGTGAAGGGCTGCTCACGATTTGAAATTTGAAGTGAGCGCAGCGGTTTGAACCAAGAATAGCTGCATCGATCGATGAGACGGCTCAATTATTCGAAGCGATTGGTCTCGATTCCTGACCTGACGTGTTCGGCTCGACCCCTTCCGGCATGTCACGTATTACGTGACATGTCCCAGAGCGCCACCGAGCGCGATGTCACGTATTGCGTGACATCGCTTCCGACGGACGGGGATTTCCGAAGGACGATCATGAGCATGGCCTTGAGGAAGACCCGGAACTTAAAACGACATCAGGTTGAACTCCCTTGGGGATTTTATCCCCGACTTCAGGATGCGCGAACTCTGTGGGGGATAAAATCCCTCCCACAAAAACCACGGTCCCCTACCGCGCCGCCGGCGGGTGCGACTGCGCGAAAAATTCCTGCGCGGCCGAGAGCATCTTGGTGTACTGGCCGTAGTCCCCCGCCCAGGAATTGGGGACGCACAGCCGCTTGATGATCCCGCGGCCCCGTTTGTCCGGCGCCTCCTGGTCGGGCGTGAGCTCCAGGGTGAACTGCGGGTTGCCGGTGTGCACCACATAGTGCCGCTCGACTCCGCGACGCTCCCGATCAATCCGCACAAAGTGGGAAAAATTCATCGGCGACCGCAAACCTGACGGGCCGCCCGGTTTTCTCAATGCATTTTTGACCACGGACTCCACGGATAACACGGATGTTTCGGACCAGCGGCGGTTCCATCCGGGTTATCCGCGGTGAACTCCCAGCCGGCGGATACGGGGTGATGCATCCCCGGCACTCCGTGTTTAGCCTTGAGAAACCGCCCGCATCCCGCGAAAAGAAGCGTGCGCGCGACTCGCCCCATGAATCTCGACACCGCCCCCCGAGTAAACAAAACCCCGTTTATACTCACCTCCGCCGGTTGCTTCGCCGTCACGCTGGCGATCGGCCTGCTGGCCCCGAACCGGTTCGAATCCACCCCGCTGATCGTCGCGGTGGTTTTCCTGCTGCTCAGCCTCACCATCCTGATGGTGCCCGTCATCCTCGACTTCATCGCGGACAACAAGGACTACGTGCAGGAGGAGCGCGCGAAGATCGCCGATCACGTCCAGCGGCTGAATGCCGCCAGCGAGAGCCTCGGCCGCGCGGCCGCGCAGATCAAGGCGGTCGAGGAGGCCGTGCACAAGACCGCCCACGCCGCGGAAAACCTGCCCTACCGCATGCAGGAAAAGCTCGCCGAGTTTAACCAGCAACTGGCGCAAACCGAGGACGAGGAAAAGGAGCGCCTCACCGAGGAACTCACCGCGCTCCGCCAGAGCGAAAGCGAGCGCCTGCAGTCGATCGCCGAAAAAATCCACAAGGCCGCCGGCGAACTTTCCGCGATGGAAACCGCCGCCCGCAAACAGCTCGCGGCCGCGCAGGATGCCGCCGCCGGAAAATTCGAAGCGCGCCTGAACGCCATCGTCGCCGCCACCGAGGCGAAGCTCGCGACGCTCTCCGTTACCGTCGCGGCCGCGCCGGTTTCAGCAGCCACGGCGGCCCCTGCCCGCCAACCGGTAGCTGCGCCCGCCGCCCCTGAAATCAGCCCGGACACACCGACGGATCACGGCCACAAATCGTCGCCCGAGGAAACGCCGGCCGCGCCCGCGCCCGTCGGGGAAGCCAAGGTGGAATCCGTTCCGGCCTCGGTGGTCGAATCCGTTTCCGTCACGGACGCGCCCGCGGCATCCGAACCCAAGCCGAAAAAACCGCGCGCACCGCGCAAGCCGAAGCCGGAGGACACGCTGGCCGCGATGTCCGAACCGATGCCCGGCGATGCCCCCGCCGAAAGCTCCGGCGAAGCGGCCTTCCCGGATTCGCCCGCCGAGACCGCCGCACCCGCCGATGACCTGCCCGCCGAGGCTCCCGCGACCGTGGAGCCTTCCGTGTCCGCCGACGGCGCCACCCGCCTGCTCGTGACCGCCTACATCGGCATCGGCAACAAGCTCTACATCCGTGGCGACGGCCCGGGCCTGAGCTGGGACAAGGGCGTGCCCATGAAATTTGTATCGATCGGCAAATGGGGCTGGGCAACCGACGAGGCCACCGGACCCGTCGCGTGCAAGCTCTACAAGAACGACGAGACCGTCGCATTGTCCGGCGAGGTCTTCCTCGAGCCCGGGCAGCACGTGGAAGTCACGGCACTGTTTTGAGTAGGTCCGGTCTTCGACCGGACCGGGTTGGGAAGTAGCAGCGGTCGTCAGACCGCTGGCGCCAGCCGTCTAACGACGGCTGCTACATTCGATCCTAGTAATGCGGCGGACGTTCGTCCGCGGCTTCACCGCTTTCCCGCGGTTCCTGCTGGCGGGTGCGGACCGCGGCCAGCTCTTTCCGCAGCGTGGCAAGCTCGTCGGCCAGCTGCATCATGACCTTGTCCTGCTCGGCGCTGTGCCGCTGCAGGTGCGCATAGCGTTCCTCCAAACGGGTCAATCGGTCGGCATCACTCATCCCCCGCAAGGAAGCAGGTTGCGCGGCCTGAGGCAATCCACCAACTTGATCCGATGAAGCGTTTCCTGGCGATCCTTGGACTGCTGTCCTGCCTCCTCGTCTCGTGTTCCACGCCGCCCACCCCGGCTCCCGGCGGCCCGCTCATCCTCGTCTCCATCGACGGCTTCCGCTGGGATTACCTGAAGATTCACGGCGCGCCGACGCTGCAGGCCCTCGCTTCCGGCGGGGTGCATGCCACGCGCCTGAGCCCGAGCTTCCCTTCAAAGACTTTCCCCAACCACTACACCCTGGTCACCGGGCTCTATCCCTCGCACCACGGGATCGTCGCCAATTGGTTCTACGATCCGGTCGACAATGCGAAGTTCGACATGAGCAAGACCGACTCGCGCTGGTGGGACGGCGGCGAGCCCGTCTGGATCACGGCGGAAAAACAGGGCGTCCGCGCCGGCTGCTTCTTCTGGCCGGGCGCGGAAGCCGAGCACCACGGGCTCCGGCCCTCGCTCTACAAGCCGTTCGATAAAAAGCTCACCGCGACACAGCGCGTCGACGGCCTGCTGGCGTGGCTGGCGTTGCCGCCGGCGCAACGGCCGAAGCTGCTGACGCTCTATTTCGACATCGTGGATGACATGGGCCACACCTTCGGCCCCCGCGCCCCCGAAACGGCCGCCGCGGTGAAGGAAGTGGACCAGGCCATCGCGCGCCTGCTCGCCGGACTCGATCGCCTCGGCCTGCGCGATTCCGCCAACCTCGTGATCGTGTCCGACCACGGCATGTCCGAGACGAGTCCCGACCAGACGGTTTTTCTCGATGACCTGATGGACATGTCCAAGGTGCGCGTCGAAGCCACGGGGCCCTACGGCGGCGTCCGCCCCAATCCCGGCGTCGATGTCGCCGCGCTGGTCGCCGGCATCCGCGCGAAGGCGCCGCCGTCGATCAAGGTGTATCTCCGCGAGGAAGTGCCGGCCCGCCTGCACTACAGCCAGGGCGGCAGCATTCCCCCCGTGCTGCTCATTGCCGACGACCACTGGTCGGTGGAGGAAAAGTCACGCTGGACGCGGGCGTGGGCCGAGAAGCACAAGGGCAACCACGGTTGGGATCCGGCCACGGAGAACATGGGCGCGCTGTTCATCGCCAACGGGCCCGCTTTCAAACACGGGGTCGAGATTCCCGACGTCGAGAACATCCACGTGTACAACTTCCTCTGCGCCGTCCTCGGCATCAAGGCCGGAGCCAATGACGGCGACGGGCGGTTGGTGAAGGCCGCGCTCGCGCGCTGAGTGACCGGGCGCACGGCGCAATCGCAGGTGGAGCGACGGCTCAGTCCAAAAGCTGCCGGAGCGCGGCCGGATCGGTGACCGGCGCCTGGCAGGCGAAGTCTTCGCAAACATACGCGGTCGCCCGGCCGTTGACGGGTTTCATCTCCGCGAGATAGGGCCGGCGCGTCGCGAGCCATTGCTGGCCGGCGCCCCCGTCGGCCCAAACCACCGCGCGACGCGGCCCGAGTTTTTCGTCCAAGGCGGCCGCGAGGGCGCGAAAATCCGCGGCGGCGCGGTCGCCCGCCAGCACCACCGTGCGCGGTGCGTCCATGGCCAGCTCGAAGGCGGCCAGCATGTGCGGCAGGCTGTGCGGCACCGTGCTCCATTGCGGTCGCAGCGCCGTGATGGTTTTCAGGGCGCGTTCGCGGGCTCCCGCGAGCCCGATCAGCGCATCCAGCCGCAACAGGTTCAGGGCGGCCACCGAGTTGGCCGAGGGCTCCGCGCCGTCGTGATCCTCCTTGAGCCGCACGATGACGGTCGGGTCGTCGGCGCGCGAATTGAAGTAACCGCCGCGCTCAGGGTCCTCAAACAGCCGGTCCATCGTGGCCTGCAGGCGCTCCGCCCACTGCAGCCAGCGCAACTCGAAGCCGGCTTCATAAAGATCGAGCAGGCCCTGGATCAAAAATGCGTAATCCTCGGCGAAGCCCTGGATGTTGCCGCGCCCCTCCCGCCAGCTGCGATAAAGCAGGCCCGTGCGCTCGTCGTAAAGTTCGCGGTGAAGGAGATCAGCCGCGCGCGTGGCGGCGGCCAGGTAGGCTGTATCTGGAGCAGCCGCCGTCAGATGGCTGGCGCCCGCGATTTCACGATCGCTGCCCTTTCCCATCCGCTCCAGCAGACGCGCACCCTTCGCCAGCGCGGAAATCATCAGGCCGTTCCAGGCCGTGATGATTTTGTCATCGAGGTGCGGCCGCGGACGCTGCCCGCGGACGCCGCGCAGTTTTTCGAGGCACCCGAGGAGCTGGTCGCTCGCCGCCGCGATCTCGAGCCCTTGCTCGCGGGCGGTCGTCGCCAGCGACTGGCGCTGCATGAGGACGTTCTTGCCGGTGAATTCGCCCTGCGGGTCCTGGTCGACATTCCCGCCGGGCTTCACGCCAAAATGGGCGCAGAAGAACGCCGCGTCCGCGCCGAGCGCCGCGTCGATCTCTTCCTGGGTCCAGACGTAGAACGCGCCCTCCGCGTGCTCGGGTTTGCCGTGAGCCAGCAGGCTGTCGGCATCCTCGGCGGAATAAAAACCGCCCTGGGGCGAGGTCAGGTCGCGTTGCACATAGGCGAAGAGGTCGCGCGCCACCCACCCGTACACCTCGAGGCCGGTCGCCTGCCGCGCCTCGAGGTAGGCCGACGCGAGTTGCGCCTGGTCGTAGAGCATTTTTTCGAAGTGCGACACGAACCAGCGCTCGTCCACCGAGTAGCGGTGAAATCCACCGCCCACGTGGTCCTGCAGGCCGCCCTCGGCCATCTTGCGCAGCGTGAAGCCGGCCAGCTTGATCATCTCGGCTCCGACGGCGGTGGCCGGTCCCTGCAGCGCGGCGACGCGAAAAAGAAAATGCAGGACGGACGGACGCGGAAATTTCGGCGCGCCCCCAAAGCCGCCCCAATCCGGATCGTGCGCCTCGTAGAAATACTGGAAGGCCTTCGTGAGCGCATCGCTCGCCGCCTCCGGCAACGACATCTCGACCGCATCTTCGGCCGGTGTCTCGCGCACCGGGCCCTCGGCGGCGTGCCGCCGCAACGCGGCGACGACGTCCTCCGCGCCGGCGGTGATCTTGTCGCGCTTCTCGTGCCAGTGGCGCGTGATGGCGTTGAGGACGGTGACGAACCCCGGCCGGCCGTGACGGTCCTCCGGGGGAAAATAGGTGCCGCCATAAAAGGGTTTCAGGTCGGGCGTCAGCCACACGCTCATCGGCCAGCCGCCGTGGCCGGTGGTCTGCTGGACATACGTCATGTACACGCGGTCGAGATCCGGCCGCTCCTCGCGGTCCAGTTTCACCGGCACGAAATCGCGGTTGAGGATCGCCGCCACATCGGGGTTTTCGAACGACTCGTGCGCCATCACGTGGCACCAATGGCAGGTCGAGTAACCGATGCTCAGGAAGATTGGTTTTTGTCCCGCGCGCGCCTGCGCGAAGGCCTCCTCGCCCCACGGCAACCACTCCACGGGATTGCTGGCATGCTGGCGCAGGTAGGGCGATTGTTCGCCGTTAAGTCGGTTGGGCATCAACCCAACCAACGCGACCCGCGCACCGATTGCAAATCTCCCGGCCCGGGTAGGGAATATTATGGTTTGAAGCGAACCAACCCGCCGTGCGTGATGGCGGTGGCCGCCCATTTCATGTCAGCCCTCTTGCGACCGATTTCCACCGTCCTCCCCAACCGCGCTCCGCTTTTCTGGCAGCTGCAGCTCCTGATTTGGGGCGGGTTCGCGATCCTCTCGCTGCCGCTCAAGGACAAGGTCTACGGTTCGTTCGAGGCGGCGCTGATCATCACCGCGTACCAGGTGCCCCTGAGCATCGGCCTGGCCTACCTGCTGCGGGCCTACTATGGCCGGATGCAGCCCGGGCAGCGGACGTTCTGGGCGGCCGCGGGCATCGTGTTTGCCGGCTGCTTGCTGGCCGGCGCCATCGATGTGCTGGTGAGCCTCCCGGTCAACAGCGCGCTCGGCTTTTTTGGGCCCGCCGAGCTCCTCAACTCGGGACTCTATTTTTTCCGCACCGCGGTCTATGTCATCTGGAGCCTCGGCTATTTCCTCTTGAAGGCACTGCTCGTCAACCGCGCGCAGGCGTTTCGCGCGGCGGTCGCCGCGGAGAAGCACCGTTTCGAGCTGATGCGTTACCAGCTCAACCCCGCGTTTCTCGCCCGGTCGTTCGCGACGATTTCCCACCAGATCGGGACCAACCCGGCCACCGCCCGCGCGATGACCGCCAAGTTGAGCGATTTCTACCAGAACAGCCTCCGGCATATAGAACGCGGACAGGCCGCCACGATCGGCGACGAACTCGCTCTGCTGCGCACCTACCTGGAGATCGAGCAACTGCGCATGGGGGCCACGGCGCTGGCGGTCCGCTATGAAGTCGACGGACGCCTGCTGGCGCTTCCCCTGCCGCCCGTCCTGCTCCTCCCGCTGGCGGAGAAGGCCGTGAAGGAAGGCCGCGCCGCCCCGGGCCAGCCGCTCGAGATCACTGTAACCATCGAAAGTGCGGAGAACGGCCTGACGCTGCTCGAGATCAGCCATTCCGGCCGCATCGACCCCTCCAACCCGCCCTTCGCGAAGCCGGCCGATGAAGGTCCCGCCGACCTGCGCGCCAGCCTCGAACGCCATTTTGCCGGCCGCTACCGCCTCAACCTGAGCCAGGACAGCTTCCGCGTGCGCGCGTCCCTCTGGCTGCCCTTGATGGCGTAAGCCCGGCGGGACGGGCCGGGTTTTGACTGGCAAGGGTTGGCCGCTACCCCCATCAGGGAGGCGCACCCATGGCCGATCAGTCACGTCCCCACGGCGCCGTCTTTCTCTCGTATGCCCGCGAGGATGGCGAGGCCGCCCGGCGCATCGCCGAGGCCTTGCAGGGATTCGGAGTCGAGGTCTGGTTCGACTCGAGCGAATTGCGCGGCGGGGATGTCTGGGACCAGAAAATCCGCCGCCAGATCCGGGACTGCGCGCTCTTCATCCCGGTCATCTCCGCCCATACCCAGGCGCGGGACGAGGGTTATTTTCGCCGGGAATGGCGGCTGGCCGTGGACCGCACCCATGACATGGCGGAAAACCGCGCCTTCATCGTGCCGGTGCTGATCGATGACACGCGCGAAGCGGACGCCAACGTGCCCGAGCAGTTCCTGAAAGCGCAATTCTCCCGCCTGCCCGGCGGCGAACCCACCCCGCAGTTCGTCGAACAGGTAAAGCGCCTGCTGCACCCCGCCCGCACGACTGCGCGCGCCACCCAGGCAGCGCCCCTGACCGCCGCCAAACGCGGTTTCCCTTTTTTGACCGTCGGGCTCGGTGTGGCCGTGCTCGCCCTGCTGGCCTTCGTGGTGTTGCGACCGGCCGCAAATCCCGGGCCGGTCCCCGTCATCAGCGCCCCGGCCGTCACCGCACCGAAGGCGGCGGAACCGGCCCCGGTGGCCGGGGCGGATGCGAAGTCGATCGCCGTGCTGCCCTTCGTCGACATGAGCCAGGCGAAGGACCAGGAGTATTTCTCGGACGGCCTGTCCGAGGAACTGCTCAATCTCCTCGCCAAGGTGCCGGCGCTGAAAGTGACGTCGCGCAGCTCGGCTTTTTCCTACAAGGGCAAGGAAGTGAAGCTTTCGCAGGTTGCCAGGGAACTCGGCGTGGCGCACGTCCTCGAGGGTTCCGTGCGCAAATCCGGCAACCGGCTCCGCATCACCGCCCAGTTGATCGACGCGCGCACGGACACGCACCTCTGGTCGGAAACCTACGACCGCTCGCTGGACGACATCTTCGCGGTGCAGGATGAAATCGCCGCCGCCGTGGTCGGCCAGCTCAGGATCTCCCTGCTCGGCGAGACGCCCAAGTCGCAGGCCGCCGACCCCAAGGCCTTTGCGCTCTTTCTCCAGGCCCGTGAGTTGGTGCGACAGGGTTCGGCCGAGAGCCTGGCGCAAGCGATCGCCCTGTGCCAGCAAGCGCTCGCCCTCGACCCGAAGCTGGCGCGCGCCTGGTCCCTGCTGGCGCAATGCTACGGTGCCCAGGCGGATTTCGGCCAGCGCAGCAACGAGGAAGGCTACCGTCTCGCCCGGGAGGCGCTGGAGAAGGCCCTGGCGATCGACCCGAACTCGGCCATGGCTCATGCCGGCTACGGCCGGGTGATCAGCACCACCACCTTCGCCTTCAGCGAGGCGGCCCAGCACTACGAGCGAGCCCTCGCGATCGACCCGAGCAATACGGACATCATTACCGAGGCCATGCGGTTTGCCCGCGGACTTGGCCGTCACGAGCAGGTGATCCAGCTGGGCGAATACGTGGTCGCCCACGACCCCGTGAACGCCTTTGCCCATGCCATGTTGGGCGGCGCGTACGCCCGCGCCGGCCGTTTTGATGAAGGCATGGCCTCGATGCGCACGGCGCTGCGGCTGTCGCCCGGACGCGGATTGACCCACTACGGCATCAGCAATGCCCTGCTGGCCCAGGGAAAACCCGCCGAAGCGCTGGCGGAAATCAAGCTGGAGCCCCAGGAGACCTGGCGGCTCGACGGACTGGTGCAGGCCAACCACGCCTTGGGCCGGCATGCGGAATCCGACGCGATTCTCTCCGAGTTCATCCAAAAATTCGAGAAAGAGGCCGCCTGGAACATCGCCTATATCCATGCCTTTCGCGGCGAAGCGGACCAATGCTTCGAGTGGCTGGAAAAGGCGATCGTCTACCGCGACCCCGGGCTGAGCCTGACGGCCGTACAGTGGTCGTTCACGAATGTGCACAACGACCCGCGCTGGCTGCCCTTTCTCCGCCGGCTCGGCCTCGCGCCCGAGCAGTTGGCAGCCATCAAGTTCGACGTGAAGCTGCCCGCCCGCTGACGCCCGTGCGGAGCCCGCGCTCCGCACGGGTTGGTTTTGGCCGCGAATGCCTCCGGTTCGTTGGAGTGCCCGGAAAACCTGCGCGGAGCGCAGGTTCCACCATTCCTGCCGGGACCCGAAAACCGAGGGTTGACGGCGCACGGGCAAACCGGCTCATTGCCCGGTTCCCATGCTCACGCTTGCCGATGTCGCCAAGTCCTATGGCACCCGCGAACTTTTTTCGGGGGTGTCGCTGTTTGTCGCGCGCACCGACCGCTTCGGCCTGGTCGGCCCCAACGGCGCCGGCAAGTCCACCCTCTTCAACCTGATCCTCGGCGAGGAACAGGCCGACGAGGGCACGATCGAGTGGGAGCGCGGCGCCGACTTCGGCTACCTCCCGCAGGAAAGTGCCCCGGTGGGCGACGAGTCCATCCTGCACATCGCCACCAGCGGCAAGAAACTCGAGCCGGAGAACGACGACGATTACGACATCGACTGGACGCTCGAGCCGCGCGCCAAGAAAATCCTGGCCGGCCTCGGCTTCCGCGAGGAAGACCACGCCAAGCAGGCCAAGTCCTTTTCGGGCGGCTGGGTGATGCGCGCGCACCTGGCCCGGCTCCTCGTCAGCGAACCCGCGCTGCTGATGCTCGACGAACCGACCAACCACCTCGATCTCGAGGCGCTGCTCTGGTTCCAGGACTACCTCACCCGCTACCCGGGCGGGCTGGTCATCATTTCCCACGATCGCGAGTTCCTGAACACGCTCTGCAACGGCATCCTCGAGCTGAAGAGCGGCACGCTCAACAAGTACACGGGCAACTACGACGACTACCTGAACGAAAAGGACGCCCGCAAGGAGCAGCAGCAGGCGCTCTTCAAGAACCAGCAGCGCGAAATCGCCCATCTCCAGAAATTCGTCGACCGTTTCGGCGCCAAGGCCTCGATGGCGTCCCGCGCCAAGTCGAAGGAGAAACAGATCGAGCGCCTCAAGGATGTCGCCGTCGAGGAGCCGTGGGAGGATCTCAAGAAGATCAATTTCCGCTTCCCGCAGCCGCCGCGTTCGGGCCTGAAGGTCATCAACCTCGAGCACGTGCACCAGGCCTATGGGGACCACGTCGTCTATCAGGACCTGAATTTCGAGGTCGAGCGCGGCCAGAAGATCGTGCTGGTCGGCCCGAACGGCGCCGGCAAGTCCACCCTCCTCAAGATCCTCGCCGACGTCATCCCGATCCAGGGCGGCGAGCGCAACCTCGGCAGCAACGTCTTTCCGGGTTACTTCGCGCAGAACCGCGGCGACAACGTGAAGCTCGACCTGACGGTCCTCGAGAACGTCATGGAGCTGCGCACGAACGAAAACCAGCTCACCGAGCAGCAGGCCCGCGCCGTGCTCGGCGGTTTCCTGTTCCGCAAGGACGACGTTTTCAAGAAGGCCTCGGTCCTCTCCGGCGGCGAAAAGTCCCGCCTGGCCCTGGCCCGCCTGCTCGTCAATCCGCCGAACCTGCTGCTGATGGACGAGCCCACGACGCACCTCGACATCCCGTCGATCGACGCGCTCGTGAACGCGCTCAAGAATTACGAAGGCACGCTGATCTTCATCAGCCACGACGTCTATTTCATCCGCACGCTCGCGCAGAGCGTGCTCCACGTGCACAGCGGCCGGCTGACGCCCTACGCCGGCAACTACGATTATTACCTCGAGAAATCCAAGGCCGGCAACGCCCGCGCCGCGCTGACGGCCGGTTTCACGGACGCACGGCCTCCGCAGGCCAAGCCCGCGAATCCCAAATCCGAGGTTTCAAATGTGAAATCAAAAGCCGCGCCCTCCCCGGCCGACGTGAAAAAACTTCGCATCGAGGTGGGCAAGCTGGAGGAGCAGGTCGCCAAGCTGGAAGCCAAGCAGAACGAGCTGACCGCCGCGCTCGAAGCCCCGGAAAGCTACAGCTCCGGCAAGGCCCAGCATTTGAACCGCGAGCTCTCGACGATTGTCGACCAATTGCAGGCCGCGACCACCGCCTGGGAAACCGCCGCCGGCAAGCTGGCGGAGCTGGAAAAGGCGTAGGCCGGCCTTCAGGGCCGTCGGCGGCCTGACCGGCGCAGAAAACCTGAGACCTGAAACCTGAGACCTGAAGGGTTTCGGTCTGAGAGGGTGCACCCAGGACATCCGATCGCCTTTCCTGGATTGAGATCCCCTCTGGAGAGGGGTGGCGCGCAGCGACGGGGTGTGTAGGGAGCGAGCGCGGTCGTCCTAAGTGCGCATGCGCGTTTTCTACACACCCCGCCCTTCGGGCACCCCTCTTCATAGAGGGGATCTCAAGGCGCGAGACCGGCGGGGGGCATGCAGCCAAAAAAAAGCGACCTCCGGGGAGGTCGCTGTGCCATCAATCAGGCAGACGCGTGCAGTCTTAGGCGGCCGGCTTGGCCTTCGTGGGCTTGAGCAGCTTGCGGGCGGCCCGCAGCGGCGAAGTCACGAACGATGGGTTCGAATCCTGCACCGGGGTGACCTTGACGGCGGCCGCGGCGGCTGCGATTTCCTGTTCCTTGGCCTTCACCCAGGATTCGCGCCGGGCGACATCCGCCTCGCGCCGGGCGAGCTTTTCCTCGCGCTCCTTGAAGGCCAGGCGGTCGTCGGTCAGCCCGCGACGGGCGGCTTCGAGCAGGGCATGCGCCCGGTTGTATTTGTCCCACTCGGCGTCCAAGGCGGCCTGGCTGTTCGGACCGGCGGTGACGTAAACCTGATTGGCCTGCGGAGCGGCCTGGCCCTGGCGGTTGTGCTCCATCAGCAGGCGAAGGCGTTGCTCGTATTCCTTCAGACTGGCCTCCTTTTGCTGCATCGTCTCGATGTCAGTGGAAAGCTGGGCCCGCAGCTTCTCGAGGTGAGCGGTCTCCTGGGCTGAGTCTTGCGTGTGGTGCGTGTTCATAATGAGGGAGAGGTTTCGACCACACCCTAGCATTGCGGTTGCACCCTGCCTAGAGGCGCAGGGCCTATTTACCCGGGGTTTACCCCTGATGGACCGGCTTTTACGGAAATATGAAAGCGTCAAAAATATCCCCGGGCCCGACCTCAAACAAATGCACGCAATTCAATTTCAAACGCGCCGGCGCATCACGCCCGGAACATCACGTCCTCGCGATTGAACATCCGCACGCAAAGGGCCAGCGCGATGCCGGCATAGACGCAGGTCGAGCCGAAGATCAGCGCGAGGTAGTTCCAATGCCAGACGCCGGAAAGCATCTCCTTGCAGGCGAGCGAGAGGTTCAGGATCGGCACGAGCGCGGTTTTTCCATTCAGCTCGATGCCGGGCAGCATGCCCATCATCGCCGGCATGATGACCACGATGATCAGCGGGGAAATGTAGCTTTGCGCCTCCTTGTAGCTTTTCGCGGCCAGCGCGATGGTCAGCTGGAGGGCCGCAAACAGCACGGCGACCGGCAGGATCATCGCAAACACCCCGGGAATGCCCAGCGGGTCGATCAAAGGGATGAACGCCGGAGCCTTGGCCTCCGCGGCACGGGCGACCGCCGCGCCGCTCCCCGCGCCGAAGAGCGCGCCGCCAAACACAAGGGTGCCGCCCATGGAGAGCAGCGAAAACATCATCGTGGTCAGCGAGGCTGTTAAAACCAAAAGGAACTTGCCCAGCACGATGTTCAGGCGGTTGACCGGGCTGCACATGAGGGTCTCCATCGTGCCGCGTTCCTTCTCCCCCGCCGTCAGGTCGATGGCGGGATACATCGCCCCCGTGAAACAGAGGATGATGATGATGTAGGGAATGATGCCGCCGATGAAATTGCCGCCGACCTTCTCGGGCGGCGCCACGTTCTCGCGCTTGACCTCAAACGGCTTGACCAGCGTGACGGGCAGGCCGCGGTCGACGAGCCGGTTCTCGACGGTCTTTTCGCGGAGATCCCGGAAAAAGCGCTCGGCGGCCGACACCCCCATGCCCGATTTCATCTCCCCCTGGTAGTAATAGAGCGTGACTGTCTTGGGTTCACTGCCCTTGAGCGCCGCCTCGAATCCCGCAGGAATGTCCACCGCCAGGCGGATCCGCTTGTCTGAAATCAACTGCCGGTAGTCGCTGCCGGCGTCGATGACCCGGAAGGTCTTGTCCGCCTTCAGGGCCGTCACCACGGCGGGGGAATCGGCTCCGCCAAGGATGACGATGGTGTTGGCCTCGTCGCGGGCCGATTTGATGACCTTGGTGGCGATCGTGGTGCCCAGCATGAACAGCACGGGCATGGCCAGCGTGGGGATCACGATGGTGGAAATGAGGGTGCGGCGGTCGCGCAGCGAATCCTTCAGCTCCTTGAGATAGATGGTGACGATGTTTTTCCAGTTCATGGGGCGTCCTCAGTTTTTCATCGCCGCGATCAGCGCGGCCTCGCCGCCGACGGCCTTCACAAAAACCTCCTCCATGTCCTGCTCGCCGAAGCGGGCCCGCAGCTCGGCGAGCGTGCCCTCGGCGACCAGCTTGCCGCCGTGGATGATGCCGATCACGTCGCACAGTTTCTCCACCTCGCTCATCACGTGGGTGGAATAAATGACGGTCTTGCCGCGGTTGCGGCACTCGCGGACGAACTTCACGATCGAGCGGGCCGTCATGACATCCAGCCCGAGGGTCGGCTCGTCGAAGATCATCACCGCCGGGTCGTGGATCAGCGTGCGGGCGATCGACGTCTTCTGCTTCATGCCGGTCGAGAACTTGTCGCAGCGCCGGTCGAGGAACTCCTGCATGTCCAGTTCGGAATCCAGCTGGTTGATCCGCGCCTTGATGGCGGCGTCCGTCATGCCGTTGAGCTCGCCGAAATAAGTGATCATCTCGCGGGCCGTCAGCCGGCCGTAAAGCGCCGTGCTCGCGGCGAGGAACCCGACGTTGGCGCGCACCTTCACGCCCTCGGTGGCCGCATCGTGGCCGGCGAGCCTGGCGGTGCCGCTGCTGGGTTTCAACAAGGTGGCCAGCATGCGGAGCGTGGTGGTCTTCCCGGCGCCGTTGGCGCCGAGCAGCCCATAGATCTGGCCGGGCCGGCAGGTGAAGGACACGTCATCGACCGCGGTGATGACGCCACGCTTCTTGTCCTTGAAGGTTTTCGTCAGATTATGGGCTTCGATCATGGCAGGTGGGGGTTGGAAAATTCGAGGCTCAAAGACTCATCCGCTCGCGGAAGTCCTGGGCCTGGCGGCGGGAAAGCTCAACCTTCATCCCGCCCTTGAGTTTCACGAGGAGGCCGCCGCTGAACCAGGGCTCGATGCCCTCGACCCAGGCGAGGTTGATGAGCTGCTTGCGGTTGGCGCGGAAAAAATTCCGGGAATCGAGGCGCTCCTCCATCGCCGTCAGCGAACGGAAGAGCTGCGGCTTCTGGTCGTCGAAATAAAGCCGCGTGTAATTTCCCTCGGACTCCAGCAACCGCAGGTTTTTCACCGGCACGAACCAGCAGCGGTCGCCCTCGCGCACGAAGACCTTGTCCTCCAGCGTCAGCCGGTGCGAGGCCACGGCGCCGGTTTCAAAGGGGGTGGCGCTGCCGCGGGGCCGCACTTTTTCCAGGGCCGCCACCAGGCGGTTGGGATCGACCGGCTTGAGCAGGTAGTCGAGCGCGCTGAACTCGAACGCCTTCACGGCAAACTCGTCGTACGCCGTCGTGAAAATGACCAGCGGGAGCGGCGGCTCGAGCTGCTCCAGCAGGCTGAAGCCGTCGGCCCCGGGCATTTGCACGTCGAGAAACAGGATCCCGGGCTTGAGGCTGGCGACCTTGGCGAGCGCGTCCTCCACGTCCACGGCCTCGCCGACGATCTCAATGTCCGCATGGGCCGCCAGCAGCCGGCGGAGCTCGTTGCGCGCGAGGCGCTCGTCGTCGATGATCAGGGCTTTCATTTTTCCAGGGAGTTGAGCGGGATCACCACGTCGGCGGTGACGCAACCGGCGGGCTCGGCCAGCAGCGTGAGCGCGGCGCGTTCGCCGAACAGGAGTTTCAGCCGTTCCGAGGCGTTGCGCAGGCCCACTCCCGTGGAGGAGCCGGCCCGGGCGGCCGCGGGGCTGGCGGGGGCGGACAGGTTTCCGGGGTTGGTGACGCGAATGCGCAGGACCGCGCCCTCGATCAGGGCCGCCACGACGATCTCGCCGCCTTCGCGGCGCGGGGAAATGCCATATTTCACGGCGTTTTCCACCAGGGTCTGGAGCAGCATCGGGGGAACCGGCAGCGGGCGGAGCGCGACTTCATCGACCAGCTCCCAGCGGACCCGCAGGCGATCCTCGTGCCGGACCTGCTCGAGGGCCAGGTAGTCCTCGACGATGCGGATCTCATCGTCGAACGGCACGGTCTCCTGCTGGCCCGACTGCAGCGAGTAGCGCAGGATGTTGGCAAGCCGCGTCACCGCCTCGCGCGCGCGGGGCGCGTCCTCCTCGATCAGGGCGCGCAGACTGTTCAGGGAGTTGAAGAGAAAATGCGGGTTCACCTGCCATTTGAGCGCGCGGAGTTCCGCCTCCTTGACGCTGGCGGCCAGTTGGAGCTGCCCGACCTGGAGCCGGTTGAGCCGCTCGAAGATGTGGTAGAAGAAATACGCCAGCAGCCACGCGATCATCACGATTCCGGCGTTGATCCAGCTCGTCACGAACAGGACCGAAAGCGGGTAAGGGCTCTTGTTGGCCTGCTGGAGCACGCCGTATTCAAAAAGATACCCGAAGGCGCACCAGAACAGCGCCAGCACAAACCCCAGCGCCACGATGCGGGGCAGCAGGGCCCGCCAGCCCATTTCCTTCCAGCCCCAGGCCGCCAGCCAGGGACGCGTGTAATGCGTGAGCAACCACCCCATCGTCATGACCCGGACGCACCCCACGACCAGCTTGTGGGTGTTCACGTCACCCTGGGAAAAAGTCAGGATGAAGAAAATCTGGACCAGGGTGAAAAAAATCCACCCGCCGAGCTGGCACAGGACGTACAGCTTCTCCTTCGCGCGCTGCAGCCGGGTCTGGGTGTCCATTGCCGAGTCCATTTGCGTCCGGGAGCGAACCACGCCCGCCGGGTTCACGGCAAGGCTGTCCGGCGGGCGGACGGAGACGGCGGGAGCGACAGGCATGCCCCACGTTCACGCGCGCCGGTCGCGACTGCACGCGCCGAATGGACGAGCGGCGGTCCCGCGGGATGAATGGGCCGGGGTTCCCGGAATTTTTTCCCACCAGACGCGCACCCGCACCGCCGGGAGTTGCTTTGACCCGGAGAATCGTGTTCATCTCCTGCCCTGACGATGACCGGTTGGTTCGCCCAAAACACAGACTATGTGCTGTTCCTGCTGCTGGTGGGCACGCTCTGGCTGGGATTGGGCTGGTGGCTGGGTCGCACCGGCCGACTGCGCGCCCTCCCCAAAATCACCTGGGTCCTGCTGGTGATGGTCACCATGGGCGGCTGGTGGGCCGTCAATCGCGCCGGCAGCTACGCCCAAAATGACATTCGCCGGCAGGTCGAACTGCTGGTGCCCTTTTATGTGCAGGAGTTGCAGCAGGCGGGCCATGCGCGCCTGCCCGACAACCCGGCTCCCACCGACCCGCTTTACCTGAAGCTCATCCAGACGGAAATCAACTGGCTGAGGCTCAACCCCGCGATCGCCGACATCTACACCTTCCGCCGCCGCGCGGACGGCGCCATTTTCCTGCTGGTCGACTCGGAAACGGACTACGACCGCAACGGCCTCATCGAGGGGGAACGCGAGGAACGCACGACTCCCGGTGAGCTTTACGACGCCGTCACCCCGGCCCTCACGCGCGCATTTCGCGGGGAAACCGTGTTCGACGAGGTCGTCGTCACGGATCGCTGGGGCACGTGGGTGAGCGCCTTCGCCCCGTTGCGCAATTCCGCCGGCGCGGTGGAAGGCGTCCTCGGCGTGGACTTCGATGCCACCCAATGGGTCGCCCAGCGCCGGAGCGCCCGCCTCGGCTGGCTGTGGCTGCTGGGTGGCGGGGTCCTCCTGCTTTCCGGCACCGCTCTGCTGATTGCGGTGCTGCGCCACGACTTGGAGGAGCGCCGCCTGGTGGAGCGGCAACTCCGCGAGCAGGCGGAGTTGCGCCGGATGATCTTTGACCATGCCCCCGGCGGCGTGGTGCTGGCCGGGCTCGACAACCGGCTGGTCGAGGTCAACGAGGCCTTCTGCCGCATGCTCGGCTACCGGCGGGATGAACTGCTCCAGATGACCTTCCTGCAGTTCACGCATCCGGATGACTTGGAAAAGACGCAGGTGAACAACCTGAAGGCAGCCAGCGACGGCGGCGAGGTCCCGCCCTTGGAAACGCGTTATGTGCGCAAGGATGGTTCGATCGTGCACGTGCAGATCCGCGTCGGCCTCGTCCGCGACGGCGCGGGCCATCCGCTGTACCTCGTCGGCCAGTCCACGGACGTCACGGAGCGCCGCCTGGTGGAGTCCGAGCTGGTGGAGCGCCAGAAACAGCTCTCCACGGTCCTGGCCCACGCCCCGGTGATTCTCTTCGCGATCAACGCCGCCGGCACCTTCACCGTCTGCGAAGGCGCCGGTCTTCTGACGGTCGGCCGCCAGCCCCGCGAGGCGGTCGGCCAGTCGGTGTACGACCGGTACGCGGCGCGGCCCGATCTCCTCGCCGACGTCCGCCGGGCCCTCGCGGGCGAATCCTTCACCGCGCAGCGGGAGATGAATGGCGCGATGTTTGAAACCCGCTGCATGCCGCAACGCGAGCCCGACGGACGCATCTCCGGCATGATCGGTCTCGCCATCGACATCAGCGACCGCCTGGCCGTGGCCCGGGAACGCGAAAAGATCGAGGGCAAGCTGCTCGAGGTGCAAAAACTGGAAAGCCTCGGCGTGCTCGCGGGCGGGGTGGCCCACGACTTCAACAACCTGCTCACGGCCATCATGGGCAACGCGAACCTCGCGCGCCTCGCCCTGCCCCCGACGTCCACCGCGATCGCCAACCTGAGCCAGATCGAACAGGCGTCGCAACTCGCCGCCGGCCTGTGCCAGCAGCTGCTGGCCTACGCAGGCCGGGGCCGCCTGGAATCCCGGCCGATCGCCCTCAATACCTTGGTGCGCGAGACCACGGAGCTCCTCCGCCTTTCCGCCGGCGGCCAGGCCCAGCTGCGCTTCAACCTGGCCGCGGAGTTGCCGGGCATCATGGCCGACCCGGCGCAGATCCGGCAGGTGCTGCTGAACATTGTGCAGAATGCCGCCGACGCGATCGGCCGGCGGGACGGTTCCATCGAAATCGCCACGCGCACGCTCGCCATCGACGAAGCGTGGCTGGCGGAGGCCAGCACCGGCCAGCACCTCGCGCCCGGCACCTACGTCTGCCTCGAAATCACCGACAGCGGGCCGGGGCTCGACCGGGGGACGCGCGCGCGGATTTTCGATCCCTTCTTTTCCACCAAGGGCAGCGGCCGCGGCCTGGGCCTGGCGGCCGCCCTCGGCATCATGCGCAGCCATCACGGCGCGCTCCGCGTGGTGAGCGAACCCGGCCGCGGGGCGACCTTCACCCTCGCCTTCCCGATCCACGAGGTCCCGGCGGCAGCCGAGCCTTCCCGGGCCGCCGCGCCCGCCCGCAGCTGGCGCGGCAGCGGCACGGTGCTCGTCGTCGACGACGAGGAGTCGGTGCGCGCCACCGCGGCGCAGATGATCGCCTTCTACGGCTTCACCGTGAAGCAGGCCGAGTCGGGCCAGCAGGCCATCGAGTACCTCCGCCAGCGCGGCAGCCGGTTCGACCTGGTGCTCCTCGACCTGACCATGCCGGGCATGGACGGCTACGCGACTTTCACCGCGCTGCGCCAGCTCCAGCCGGACCAGCGCATCGTGGTCTTCAGCGGCTATAGCGCACAGGACGCCAAGCAGCGCTTCGCCGGCCAGAACCTCAACGGCTTCCTGCAGAAACCATTCAGCGCCGACTCGCTCCGCGAGGCGCTGCGGGCGGCCACCTTGAATTGAACGCGCGTCATGAAGCCCCCGGTCGTCGTCGTCGGCAGCTTTGTCCAGGACCTGGCCTTTTATACCCGGCATTTCCCCCGGCCGGGCGAGACGGTCGTCGGTGACTTTCGTCCCGGCCCGGGCGGCAAGGGTTTCAACCAGGCGGTGGCCGCCGCCCGCGCGGGCATCGGCACGCTCTTCATCGGCGCGGTCGGCCCCGACGGCGCCGCCGCGCGCGCGCGGCAGTTCGCCCGCGGCGCCGGCCTCCACGTCCACCTGGCCGAGAAGCCCAAGCACGCCACCGGCGCGGCCGCCATCACGGTCAATGGCGCGGGACAAAACCACATCATCATCTCGCTGGGCGCGAATCTTGGACTCAAGCCCCGCGACATTCCCCTGCCGCTCCTGACGCCGGCCCAAGTGGTGGTATGCCAGGGCGAGTCCGACTACGCGACGGTCGGCTACGTGCTGCGCACCGCGCGGCGCAACGGCGCCATCACGGTCCTGAACCCGGCGCCGATGCGCCCGGAATTCGATCCCGGCGTGCTGCGCCACACGGAGGTGCTCATTCCCAACGAGAGCGAATTCGCCGCGCTCGTGAAACAATGCCCGTCCTGCGCCGCGCTGCTGCGCACCGCTCCCTACAACGCCGGCGGCGATTTCACCGAGGCCACCCTGCATGCGCTCAGCGCGGAGGCCCTGCACCGGCTTTGCCGCTGCCTGCACGTCCCGGTGGTCATCGTCACCCTCGGCGCCCGCGGGTGCTTTGTCTCGCAGCCGGACGTCTATCTGCGAATCCACGCCCACGATGTCGAGGTGGTCGACACCGCGGGCGCCGGCGACGCCTTCGTCGGCGGATTTGCCGCCGGCCTGGTGAAATTCAAACACAACATTTTCGAAGCCGCGCACTACGCGAGCGCCGTCGCCGCCCTTTCGGTCATGCAACCAGGCACGGCGCCATCCATGCCCATCGCCCGCGAAATCGCCCGCTTCCTTAAGAAGCGCGATCATAAGTAAGGCGCCTTGGAGTCCCCTCCATGAAGCCGGAACTATGCAATTGAACCGCGAAGGTATACCGGGGAAATCCTGATTGTGCCCGGGATCACGAAAGAGTGAGTACGGCAAGGCATCACCGAGGATCAGGTCTGACTCGCGACTTTCGCGTTCCTTCGCGTCCTTCGCGGTTTCTACTGAATGCTTCCGGATGAAGAGGGGCTTGGCAGCCGTAGGCTTGGCGGAGGCTGCTGCCCGCAGGGAGGGGTGTGTAGGGGAGATGCGTGACGGATGATGCCCGTCCGACCGTTGACACCCGGGGTTGTCGCGGGCCAGCGTTTGGCTCCCCCCTATGTTCATTCCCCTCCGATTCGTTCGCTCGGCGGTGGCGCTGCTGTGCCTGCCGGCGGCGCTGCTCGCCGAGAAACCGTTCTCCTTCGCCGACACGCCCGGCCAGTTGCCGAAGACGGTCGTGCCGCGTCACTACACGCTGCGCATCCAGCCCGACCTCGACCAGCGCACCACCACCGGCACCGCCACGATCGAGTTGGAAGTGCTGCAGCCGGTCACCGAGCTCGTGCTCAACGCCAACGATCTCGTCATCGATTCCGCCGTGCTGGTCGACCCGCCGGCCGCGCCGCTCGTACTCACGCCGCGGCTCGATGCCACCAAGCAGACGCTGGCCCTGCCCGTGACGCTCGCGCCCGGGCGCCATGTCATCACCCTCGCGTTCCGCGGAAAAATCGGCACCCAGGCGGAGGGTTTCTTCGTCGACAAGTACCCGACCCCGACGGGCGACAAGCTGATGCTCGGCACCCAATTCGAGCCCACGGACGCGCGCCGGGTTTTTCCGTGTTGGGATGAGCCGGTTTACCGCGCGACCTACGACATCACGCTGGTGGTGCGGGAAAAGCTGATGGCGGTCACGAACATGCCCGCGGTTCGCGAAACCCCGCTGGGCACGGGTTGGAAGGAAGTCAGCTTCGCGCGCACGCCAGCGATGGCCAGCTACCTCGTGGCCTTGTACGCCGGCGAATTTGAAGCCCTCGAAGGCGAACAGGATGGCGTCAGGCTCCGCATCCTCACCACGGAAGGCAAGCGCGCCTCGGCCGCCTACGCGCTCGAATCCACCAAGCGGATCCTGCATTACTACAATGAATATTTCGGCACGCCGTACCCGCTGCCCAAGCTCGACCAGATCGCGGTGCCCAATGCCTTCGCCACCTTCGGCGCGATGGAAAACTGGGGATGCATCACCTACATCGACACCGCGTTGCTGCACGACCCGGCCACCGGCTCGCAGGAAGGCCGCGAACGCGTCTTCAAGGTCATCGCCCACGAGGTGGCCCACCAATGGTTCGGCGATCTCGTCACGATGGCGTGGTGGGACAATCTCTGGCTGAACGAGGGCTTCGCGTCCTGGATGGGGACCAAGGCGAGCGACGCGCTCAACCCCGAATGGCAGCTGTGGGTCCGCGCCAGCGAGGGCCGCGAAACCGCCCTCGGCCTCGACGCGCGCAAGACGACTCATCCGATCCAGCAGCCCATCGCGAACGAGAGCCAGGCCAACGACGCCTTCGACACCATCTCCTACCAAAAGGGCCAGGGCTTCCTGCGGATGCTGGAAGCCTACCTCGGCGAGGACGCGTTCCGCGGCGGCCTGCGCCGCTACATGGCGACGCACAAATATTCCAACACCACGACTGCGGATCTCTGGGCTGCGCTCGGGGCCGCTTCCGGCAAACCCGTCGTCGAACTGGCCGCCGGCTGGACCGAACAGCCCGGCTTTCCGGTCATCATGGTCTCGACCGTAGGGGCGTCGCTCGACGACGCCCGGGCGCCGGCCGGCGGGGCCCCTACGCCGGGCCGCAGCATCCGGCTGCAGCAGTCGCGCTTCACGGTCAACGACCCCGCCGCCGCGCCGCTCACGTGGAAGGTGCCGGTCACGCTGGCCAACACCGCCCGCCTCACGCAGGGTTCCGTCACCCTGCTCGAGAAAACCCCGCTGACCGTGCCGTGGCCCGCGGGCGCCGGCACCATCAAGGCCAACGTCGGCAACACGGGATTCTACCGCGTGCTTTACGACGATGCGCTGACGGATGCGTTGCGCGGCGCGGTGGCCACGCTGCCGGTCACGGACCAGCTCAATCTCCTCGGGGATACGTGGGCCCTCACCGAAGCCGGCCGCGCCTCCTCGACCGCGTGGCTCGGCCTCGTGGAGCAACTGCGCGACAGCCCGAGCCAGCCGGTGTGGGAACACGTGGTGGACAAGTTCGAGCTGATCGACCGTCTGCAATGGGGCCAGCCCGGCCGCCGCGCGTTCCAGGCGTGGGCGGTGCAGATCCTGTCGCCGCGGCTGGCGGCGCTGGGCTGGGACGCGCGCGCCGAGGAATCGCCGCTCGACGCCGCGCTGCGTCCGAAGCTCATCGCGGCCCTCGGCCTCTACGGCGATCGCGCCGTCATCGACGAATGCACGCGTCGCTTCGAGGCGTTTCTCGCGGATCCCGCCAGCCTGGCGGGCAATCTCCGGAGCCCCGTGCTCCTCGTGGCCGGCCGCTATGCGACCCGGGAAACCTACGACCGGTTGCACACGCTGGCCCGGAACGCCACGACCACGGAGGAAAAGCGCCGGGCGTACGCCGCCATGCAGGCCGCGCTCGATCCCAAGCTCGCGGCCGCCACGCTGGCGATGACGCTGGGCGATGAACTGTCCACGACGGAAGCGGCCCGAAACGTCGCGGCGGTGGCCGGGAGGGGACACGCCGACCTTGCCTGGGAATTTGCCAAGGCCAACACCCAGGCGCTGCTGGAGCGCACGACCTTCTTCGGGCGGAATGCCTACCTGCCGGGAATTGCGCGGGCGTCGACCGACGCCGCCCGGGCGGACGATTTGGAAAAGGTCGTCCGCGAGAAACTGCCCGCCGATGCCTTCGCCGAGGCCGCCAAGGGTGCGGACCTCATCCGGCTCAACGCCTCGGTGAAGAAACGCGAACTTCCCGCGATGGACGCATGGATCAAGCAACGCGTGAAACTGCCCGAATAAAACCCGATTCCTTGCAGGAGCCTGCACGCAGGCTCCTGCAAATAGAGAGAACCCATGCTCAAGCTGCGCGCCACACTCTACAAGGTTGCGCTCGTCCGCTGGGCCGATGTGCCGAAGAAGTCCGTCGAGCCGCTGCAGTTGACGCCCGCGGACATCAAGGGCGCGATCAAGGGCTGGAACGCGCTGCTGCGCTTCAACGGCGACCTCGATCGCGTCACGTTGTTTCCCAGCGGCAAGCGGGGCCACTACAAGGTCGCCTTCAAGGTGGAGTTGCTCAAGGCCGCCGGCGTGGACGCGGGCGACGCGGTTGAATTCACGCTGGAACGGGACACGGCATCGCGGGAACCGGACCTGCCCGGGGAAATGGCGCGCGTGTTTCGTTCGCGGCCCGAGCTGCGCGACCGTTGGGAGACGCACAGCGTCGCCATGCGCCGGCAGGTGGTGCGTTACATCGAGCAGGCCAAAAGCGCGGAGGTCCGCGCGAAGCGTTGCTGGATTTTCCTCGAGCGTCTTGGCGAGAGCGGGAAACTCGGCGGCAGCTAGAGCCTGACTCAAACCCGCCCGGCCTGGTTGATCGCTGACGCCAAGAACCGGACAAACGAAAAATTCAACCACCCATGCCTCGCCCAACGGCTACGGCTTTGCCAAAGATGCTGTAGCCTTCAGCGGTGTGGAGGGCCCAGCTCCCGCTGGGCCGCGAACGCGACATCGCTTTCGCACGCGCAACGGCTCAGCAGGCTTGCGCTCCATAGGCGTGGCGACGGCGGGAGCTGGGCCTCCATATGTCAGGGAAGACAGCACAGTCCGCGGCAATCGACGCCGGCACAGGCCGGAACTAGTCGTCCGGCCCATGGCGCCGGCCGGGAATGCGAGTATCGTGCGCGTGTCATGAACACCCGTTGCCCATCCGTTGCGCTTCACGCCGTCACTCCGCCGGCGAAGCCGCGCGTTTTTGCCGGCGCGTTCGAGTCGCTCGAACGGCTGATCAACACCGCGAGCTTCGTCTCGGTGGACCTGGCCGACACCGTCTTCGTCTCGCTGCACGAGCAACGCGATCGCGAGGCGGAAGCGGCCGCAAAGCGAGGCGTTCAGTTAAGATAATCGCGGCGGGTGTCGCTCCGGAGAACGGCCGCGTAACGGAGCGGGATTAGCACTCCTGCGTTACGGGCTGAACACACCCCGTCGCTGCGCAACGCAGTGATGCTAGTCCCCCTTCAGCTCGGTCACCGGAATTTCCACCGTGAAGACGGAGCCCCGGCCGACCGTGCTTTCCACGGTGAGGGTGCCGCCCATCAAGCCGGCCAGCTGACGGGCGATGCTGAGACCGAGGCCGCTGCCGCCGAAGCGCCGCGCGATGCTCGCGTCGGCTTGCGCGTAGGGTTGGAAAATCAGTTCCAGTCGCTCCGGCGGAATGCCGGGACCGGTGTCCTTCACGAGAAACCGCAGCCAGCCGGGCCGCGCCGCCGGCTCGATGACCAGCTCGACCGTGCCCCGGCCGGTGAACTTGATGGCATTGCCGAGCAGGTTGCCGACGATCTGCTGCAGGCGCACGCCGTCGGTCAGGATCGCGGCGGGCACGCCCGGCCGGACGTCGTGCCGGAGTTCCAGGCCCTTGGCCCGGGCGCGCGCCGCGTGGACCGATGCGAGCCCCTCCACGAAATCGGGCAGCGTGAGCGCCTGGTGCTCGAGCTCCATGCCGCCGGCCTCGAGCCGCGAGTGGTCGAGCACGTTGTCCACGAGTTGCAGCAGGTTTTGGGTCGAGTGCTCGAGGATTTGGACCTGTTCGCGCGGTGCGGGGGCCAGGGGTTCCTGCCGGAGCAAGTCCACGCTGCCCACGAGGCCGTTGAGCGGGGTGCGGATTTCGTGGGTGATGAACGCGAGGTAATGACTCTTGGCGGCGTTGGCCGCGCGCAGCCGGCGGTTCAACCGGACCAGCGGCCACACCCAACCAAGCGCGGCCAGCAGCAGCGCGGCGGCGACACTGAGCGTCCAGTAGACCCACGTGTAATCCGGCTTCGGATTCGGATCGTAGAGGAACCCGTTCAGTTTGAAATCGCGTGGCAGCATGCCGAATTCCGCGTAGGTGTCCGCCATGTGGCGCCAGCGTCCGGGATTCATGTGGCCGACCTCTATCAGGCCCGGGTGCATGAGCAGCGCGGTCTGCTCGGCCTCAAACTTGAGGTGTTCGCGCGTGAGCCGCGGCGGGTAGCCGCGCAGGATGAGGTCGATGATCTCGTCGGGATGCGCCAGCGCGTATTCCCAGCCGCGCACGCTGGCCGCCCGGAAGGCGCGCACGCGTGCGGGATGCGCCTTCAGCTCGCGCTCGGTGGTGAACAGGTTGTCGCCGTAGAAATCGATGCCGCCCGCGCGCGGCGTGAACTGCAGGAACGGCACGCCGCGCATCCGCAGGTTGTAGGGCTCGTCGGTGCCATACGCCGACATGCCATCCACCTTCCCCGCGATGAAGTCCTCGATGTTCAGGGAGTGCGTCTGGATGTGCAGCTTTGCCGGGTCGATGCCCTCGAACTTGAAATACGCGAACAACTCGGCCGACTCCGACGACAGCATCATCAGTTCGCGGTCGGACAGTCCCTGCAGGTCGGTCACGCCGCTGGCGCCGCGCACCAGCAGCACCATGGGCGAATGCTGGAAGATCGCGGCCAGCACCACGACCGGTTCGCCCCGATGGCGCATCAGGAGCAGGTCCGAATTACCCACGCCGTACTCGGCCTTGCCCGCCAGCACCTCGTGCGTCGGATCGAGCCCCGGCTGGGCCTCGCGCAAGGTCACGTCCAGGCCCGCGTCACGATAGTATCCCTGGGCCACCGCCGCGTAATAGCCCGCAAACTGGAACTGGTGCTTCCACTTCAACTGGAGGGTCACGCGATCCAGCGGGGCCTGGCCCGCCAGCGGACCGGCCAGCAGGGCGGCGAACAACCAGGGCGAGAGCAATCGGCACAGGCGCGTCATGACGGAAAGAAAGCAAGATGCCTGCCCGCTCCGCGGCGAGGAAAGCAAAAAACCGCCTAATTATTGGGGATGAATCCCGAGCCTTTCGGATCGAAAAGCTTTTTCGCGTAGAAAGGCATGTACTGCACGATGCCCAGCACGCTGAGGACAAAGAGGCTGTCGCGATAAGGTCCGCCGAGGAAGATTCCCAGGATGCCGCAGGCCTCGGCCATCGCCAGCCCCACGATGAAGAGAACCAGTGCGCGGCCCGGCTCGGTGCTCCGCGGCACCATGAGCCAGCGGATGATGATGCTGATGAATACCGGCACGACCCCGATCAGGCCCTGCAAGGGATTTTCCTGGGAGAGACGTGGCAGCGGCCGGTTGTAGGCAAAGACAAGATAGAGCACGCCCACCCAGACGAGCAATGCCGCCCAGATGGTCCACCAAACCACCAGGCGGCCCCGGATCTGCCGGTCGTCGTACCCGGGCATCATGCGCCGATCGGGTGCCAGGTGGTCTTGTACTCGAGCAGGTCGCGCAATTCGTAGAGGCTCTGCGCCCTGTCGGAAAACCAGTCGACCGGCTCCTCGGCCTTGGCGAGCTTCACGCGCTTCACGCTGTCGGCCGCGGCGAGCTTGATCGCCTTGCGGTCGTCGGCATTGGCCACGCCGGCCACGGCCCGGAAATGCGTGTGGGTGGTAAACGTCGGCACCATTTCCTTCCGGTAACCGGTGAGGAGATTGACCACGCCGCCGGGCAGGTCGCTCGTGGCGAGCATTTCGCCGAGGACGATCGCCGGGTAGGGCTGCGTCGTGGAGGCGAGCGCGACGACGGTGTTGCCGCTCGTGATGGCTGGCGCGATGAGCGAGACCAACGCCAGCAGGGGCGCCTCGTCCGGCGCGAGCAGGCCGACGATGCCCATGGGTTCGGTGACGGTGAAATTGAAATGCGGCGAGGCGACGGGGTTCACGTTGCCGAGCACCTGCTCGTACTTGTCGGCCCAGCCGGCGTAATAGATGAGGCGGTCGATCGTCGCGGCGATTTCCTTCGCGGCGGCGGATTTTGAAGCGCCGCCCACCGCGAGGGCATCGGCCATGTCGGCCTTGCGCGCCTCGAGCATCTCGGCGAGGCGATAGATGATCTGGCCGCGGTTGTAGGCGGTGCGCTTCGCCCAGCCCGGGCCGGCCTTGGCGGCGGCCTCGACGGCGTTGCGGACGTCCTTGCGGGTGCACTGCGGGATGTTGGCGAAGAAGTTGCCGGCGGCATCCTTGAGCGGGAACGTGCGGGCGCTCTCGGAGCGGATGAACGCACCGCCGACGTAAACCTTCGGGGTCTTGGTGATGGGCAGACGGGACATGGGAGGAGTGGTTGAGTTTAGGCCGAAGCAGGAGCGTCGCCCTGCACATAGGATTTCTCCTTGTAGGCCCGGGCCACAAAGATCCAGCCGGCGACGCAGCCGATCGAGAGGTAGGCGAAGAAATTATAGTAGGAGGCGCCGTGCAGCTTGAGCGTTCCGTCCGGATTCTCGATGAAGATATGGACGAGGGCGGTAAACAGGTTGCCCGCGGACACCGCCAGCAGGTAGAGCGCCTGCACCATCGCCTTCATCGGCTTGGGCGCCTGGGTGTAGGCGAACTCCAGGCTGGTGATGGACACCATCACCTCGCCGGCGGAGAGCAGCGCGTAGGCGGGAATCTGCCACCCGATGCTGGGCTTCAGCCCCGCCGCGAGCTGGGTCTCGATCCACGCGCTGACGAAGAAGGAAAGCCCCGTGACCACCAGGCCGATGCCGATCTTCCGCAATGGCGTCAGCCGGTAGACCTTGTTCATCACCGGGTAGATGACGTATTGAAACAGCGGGATGAATGCCAGGATCATGATGGCGTTGAGCGCCTGCAGTTGCGCCGGCAGCCAGGTGATGCCGGCGAAGTGCAGGTCCATTTTTTGCGCCTGGGTCACCCACTCGCCGCCGCTCTGGTCCCACAGCGACCAGAAGACCGCGACGAACACGTAGATGATCGCGATGCGCCCGAGGGTGCGCAGGCCTTCGCCACTGAAGGTGTCCTTGATGAAGATTTTTCCCGCGGGCGGAATGTGCGCAAACTTGAACCGCCCCAGCCAGAACACAAAGGCCGCCAGCAGCATGAGCAACGCCGGCACGCCAAACGCCGGCGCCGGGCCGAAGCGGTCAAGCAGCCAGGGAATCAGCAGGATCGAGAAGAACGAACCGAAGTTGACCGAGAAGTAGAACCAGCCGAAAGCGCGCGACAACAGGTGCTGGTTGTCCGTGCCAAACTGGTCGCCGACGTGCGACGACACGCACGGCTTGATACCGCCGGAGCCGAGCGCGATGAGGGTCAGCCCCACCGTCAACCCGACCCGCGTGTGGTCCAGGGCCAGCACGAGGCTGCCAGCGCAATACACGAGCGAGAGCCAGAAGATCGTCTTGTATTTTCCCCAGAACGCATCCGCCAGGATCGAGCCGATCAGCGGGATGAAGTAGTTCATCGACAGGAACAGGTGGTACCACTTGTTCGCCTCGTTCTCGGTCATCGGCGCCAGCTGGCCCGAACGATCCACGAGGTACTTCGTCATGAACACGACCAGGATGGCGCGCATCCCGTAGAAGTTGAACCGCTCGGCGGCCTCGTTGCCGACGATGTAGGGGATGCCCGGGGGCATCGTGGACATTTTTTGCGGAGCGGTGAGATACGGGGGATGAGCCATGAGAAAGGGATCAACGCAGGATCAGGCCAAAAATCAGGAGAACGAGCAGGCCGAGCGCGACCACGAACCAGAGCCCGCGGCCGTGCTCCTTGCGCGCCGCGCGCTCGGTGTTCTCGTCCGCAAACGCCTCGTCGGGCAAATCGAGGCCGTCGTAGCGCGTGTCGTCCTCGTTCCAGCCGCTGCGCTCGTCGGCGCCGCAATGCGGGCAGGCTTTCGCCCCGCGCGGGACAGCTTCCCCGCAGACGGGACATTCAGAAGGAGGAACGAAGGCATTTTTAACCACAGATGAACACAGATGCACACAAATGGGCTCAGAGTATGATTCTCTCCCATTCCAGCTTGGCGCGTTTGAAGTTAAGAATTAATCCGACTTTAAGTCCGGTGATCCGGAGATAGTTGAGCATCTGGCCCCGCTCGTGATCGGTAATACAATCGATGACCTTGGCATCCACCACGACCGCTCCGTCGGCGACCATGTCAGGAACATATTCACCGACCTTCACCCCCTTATAATTGATGGGAAAATTCTGCTGCTGAGAAACGCCAATGCCTCGCAGAGCAAATTCCACCATCAGGGCATTTTCATAGGGCTTCTCATGCAGGCCTGGCTTAACCTCGTTCAATACTTCCATTGCACAACCAATGATGGCGAACGTGAGTTGCGCATGCGCACCATCATATCTGTGTGCATTTGTGTCCATCTGTGGTTTCAAAAGAACCTTAGACCAGTTTGCAGTAATCGAGCAGGCCCTGGCGGCCGCCTTCGCGGCCGAAGCCGGATTCCTTGTAGCCGCCGAAGGGCGACGTCGGGTCGAACTTATTGTAGGTGTTGGCCCAGACCACGCCGGCCTTGAGCTCCGTCGACATCTTCAGGATGCGCGAACCCTTGTCCGTCCACACGCCGGCGCTGAGGCCGTACGCGGTGTTGTTGGCCTTCTCGACGGCTTCCTCGAGCGTGCGGAACGTGAGGATGCTGAGCACGGGCCCGAAGATTTCCTCGCGGGCGATGCGGTGGCTCATCGAAACGCCCGAGAACAGCGTCGGCCGGAAATAAAAGCCCTTCGCCGGCAGCTTGCACGGCGCCTGGAACATCGTCGCGCCTTCCTTCACGCCGGAGGCCACGAGGCGTTCGATCGTGCCGAGCTGTTCCTTCGAGTTGATGGCGCCGACATCGGTGTTCTTGTCGAGCGGGTCGCCGACACGCAGCACCTTCAGGCGGTTCTTGAGCTTGGCGAGGATCTGCGCGGCGACCGGCTCATGCACCAGCAAACGCGAACCGGCGCAACACACATGGCCCTGGTTGAAGAAGATGCCGTTGACGATGCCCTCGACGGCCTGGTCGATCGGCGCGTCGTCGAACACGATGTTCGCCGCCTTGCCGCCGAGCTCCATGGTCATCTTCTTGTCCGTGCCGGCGAGCGACCGCATGATGATCTTGCCCACCTCGGTCGAGCCGGTGAACGCCACCTTCGCGGCGGTCGCGTGGCCCATGACGGCCGCACCCGTGTCGCCGAAGCCGGTGACGATATTGACGACACCCGGCGGAAGGCCGGCGTCCTGGAAAATCTCGGCGAGCTTCAGCGCGGTGATGCTGGTGGTCTCGGCCGGCTTGATCACGACCGTGTTGCCCATGGCCAGCGCGGGCGCGAGCTTCCACGCCATCATCAGCAGCGGAAAATTCCACGGGATGACCTGGCCGACGACGCCGAGCGGCGCGACCTTCCGGCCCGGCGCCACATAGTCGAGCTTGTCGGCCCAGCCGGCATGATAAAAGAAATGCGCCGCGGCCATCGGGATGTCGAAATCGCGCGACTCCTTGATCGGCTTGCCGCCGTCCATGGTCTCGGCGACCGCAAACTCGCGCGCCCGGTCCTGCAGCAGGCGGGCGATGCGGTAGATATATTTGGCGCGCTCGCGGCCGGGCATTTTTCCCCAGACGTTGTCGTAGGCCTTTTTCGCGGCGGCGTAGGCGGCGTCCACATCGGCCGCACTGCCGTGCGCGATTTCAGCCAGCTTCGATTCGTTGGCCGGATTGATGGAGTCGAAGTACTTGCCGGAGGCGGGCGCGACGAACTTGCCGCCGATGAACAACTCGTAGCGCGGCTTGAGCTTCGGGTCGGCCGTCTCGGGCGCGGGATCGAATTCCCAAAGGTCGCCGAAAATCAGCTCGGGCGCGGGACGGCCAGCAGAGCGGGACGCGGGACGCGTATTCTTTTTCGCGGAAGTTAACGTGGGCATTTTCGTGGGCTGATTTGTAGGGGCGGCGCTTGACGCCGCCCACGGGCGCCGGCAAGCGGCGCCCCTACAGTTAATAGGATTCGGCGGCTTCGCTGAAATAGTACGGGGCTTGGTAAGCACCGGTCCGCTCCTTCTCGATCTGGCGGAGGAGGTCGTTGAGCAGCGAGGAGGCGCCGAAACGGTAGCGGGTGTTGTTGAGCCACTCGTCGCCGAGCGTCTCCTTGACAGCGATGAGGAACTGCAGGGCCTGCTTCGCGGTGCGAATGCCGCCGGCGGGCTTCATCGCGATCGGGATGCCGGTATCGAGGTAGAAGTCACGGATGGCCTCGATCATCACCTGGTTGTTGCCGAGCGTGGCGTTGAGCGAGGTCTTGCCCGTGCTGGTCTTGATGAAGTCGTTCGGCCGCAGCACGCGCATGGCGAGAAAGGAGGCGGCCCGGATGTTGTCGTAGGTTTCGAGTTCGCTGACCTCGAGGATGACCTTGAGCGTGGCGGCGCCACAGGCCTCTACCACCGCGGCGATCTCGTCCTGCACCAGTTGGAAATCCCCCGCGAGAAACGAACCGCGGTTGATGACCATGTCGATTTCATCCGCGCCGTCGTCCACCGCGGCCTTCACCTCGGCGAGGCGGGTGCGCAGCGGGGCCTGGCCGGAGGGGAACGCCGTGGCGACCGACGCGATGCGGACCGGCGTGTCCTCGCCGAGCGCGCGGCGGGCGTATTTGACCATCGACGGATAAACGCAGACGGCGGCGACGGTCGGGACCGCGGGGTCGTCGGACGGGTGCAGGGCCTTCTGGCAAAGCGAGGCGACCTTGCCGGGCGTGTCCTTGCCCTCGAGCGTGGTCAGGTCGACCATCGAGGCCGCCAGCTTCAACCCGAAGAGCTTGGCGCCCTTCTTGATGCTGCGGGTGGTGTATTTGGCGACGCGTTCCTCGATGCCCACCTGATCGACCGTGCCGATTTCATTGAACAATCGCCGGAAAGCGACATGAGCAGTGCCTGTCATGGTTCGATCACTATCCGTCTTCCGCCTCCTGAAAACAACGCCAAAGTCGGCCGCCGTCGTCGCGCTCGGGCTGCTGGCCGTACTTCCCGGGTTCGCGGGGGAGGTGCCGGCGTACGGCAGTCCCGTCACCGCCGGGCAGCTCGCGGAGCCGCAGAACCAGGAAGCCAGCGGGCTCACGGCGTCGCACCGCATGCCGGGGGTCCTGTGGACCCACAACGACAGCGGCGGCGATGCCGTGCTGTTCGCCGTCAATGCCGACGGTACGCTGCGCGGGCGGGTCCGGGTCGACGGCGCGCGCAACTTCGACTGGGAGGACGTGGCGTCGTTCGAACTCGACGGCAAGGCCTGGCTGGTCGCCGCCGACATCGGCGACAACTTCTCGCTGCGCGCCACGGGTTGCACGTTGCATTTCCTCGCCGAGCCGGACGCCGTTTCCCTCTCGCCCGACCGGGAGCTGGTGGTGGCGCCGGCTTACTCGATCCGTTACGTTTACGAGGACGGCGCGCGCGACGTCGAGTCGCTGGCGATCGACGCGAAGGAGCGCGCCATCTACCTGCTTTCGAAGCGCGAGGAAATCCCCCGGCTGTACCGGCTGCCCCTGACGCCCGTCGAGGGTTCCGGCCCGGCGGTGGCGAAGTTCGTGGGCCTGGTGCCGCATCTGCCCAAACCATCCCTGTTGCAGCGAAACATCCGTCTCCCCACGCAGGGTTTCCGCGGGTGGCCGACCGCGCTGGATTTCTCGCACGACGGCACGCTCGCCCTGGTGCTTGTCTATGAGCAACCCCTGCTTTTCCCACGGGCGCCCGGGGAGACCTGGGCCGAGGCCCTTTCCCGGGAGCCGGTCAGACTAGCCCCCCACGGCTTGCCGCAGGCCGAGGGCGCCTGCTTTTCCGCGGACGACCGCTCGATCTTCGTCGCCTCGGAAAAAACCATGGACCTGCTCCGGTACGACCGCGCCGACGCCGCCCCGGGCTTGCCTGCGCCGAAGGGCGCCGTAGGGTCGAAGCCATGAGCGATCCCGCCGTTTCCAGCGGGCCGCAGGGCGAACTGGTGATCCGCACCATCGCCATGCCGGCCGACACCAATGCCAACGGCGATATCTTCGGCGGCTGGCTGCTTTCCCAAATGGATCTCGGCGGCGCCATCTACGCGCGCAACCTCTCGCGCTCGCGGGTCACCACGGTCGCCATCGACGCGATGACCTTCATCACGCCCGTGTACGTGGGCGATATCGTCAGCTGCCACGCCACGCTCATCAAAGTCGGCCGCACCTCGATGCGCATCGCTGTCGAGGCCTGGGCGCAGCGCACCAAGGGCGGCGAACTCGTGCGCGTCACCGAGGGCGCGTTCACCTACGTCGCCATCGACGACCAGGGCCGCCCCTGGCCCGTGCATCGCGGCTGAAACCCGTTTGCCCCATGAAAACGCTCGCCCGCCTCCTGCTGTTGCTCTCCCTCGCGATCGCCCCGGCGTCCGCAGCCGAGGACAAACTGATCGCCGCCGTGCGCGCGGCCGATGACGAGCGTGTCGCCGCGACCCAGGCCGCCGACCCCGCGCGCCTCAACGCGATTTTCTGCGACCAGCTGTACTACGCGCATTCCAGCGGCAAGGTCGACACGAAGGAGTCCTACGTGAAATCGCTGACGAGCCGGAGCACGATCTACGAATCCTTTGAGTATCAGGCGCGGACCTTCACGCCGGCCGGCCCGGGCATCGTCCTCATGACAGGCCGCGTGGTGATCCACGCCAGCAACGACGGCCAGAAAGCGATCAACGATTTGAATTTCCTCGCGGTCTGGCGGGAAGAGGGCGGCCAGTGGCGTTTCCTCGCCTGGCAGTCGTGCAGAAATCCGCCGCCGGTGTCGAAGTGAGAGGGGTGCCTGGCCCCCGCCGCGCCAAACGTTCACGCGTTCGGCTACAAGCTGCCGGGTAGCTGAACGCGTAAGCGTTTGGCCGCTCTCATTTGCCGCATCCTTCCAGCACTCCGCTCATCGCGAAGCGGTCCTACAGTTCTGCGCCATTATCCACGCACAGACCCTGCCGGATTTGACGGCCGGTCGCCGGCCACCCAGTTTGGCCGGCCTTGTCCCGGACTCCCGAGCATTCCAACGCTTCGCGCGGCGCCCTCGCCGCGGCCGTGGGCTTTTTGATCTGGGGCCTCGTGCCCCTCTATTGGAAGCAGCTGGCCGACATCAATCCGGTGGAACTGATCACGCACCGGATCACCTGGTCCCTGGTCTTCCTGCTGGCCGTCGTGGGTGGGCAGCGGAATTTTCCGGCGCTGCGCACGGCCTTTAAAAACGGCCGGCTGGTCGCCCTCAACCTGTTGAGCAGCGCGCTGCTGGCCGCCAACTGGACCGTTTACGTGTGGGCGGTGAACTCCGGCCACGTCATCGAATCGAGTCTCGGTTATTTTCTCGTGCCACTGGTGAACGTCGCCCTCGGTTCCCTCCTGCTGCAGGAGCGTCTGCGACCGCTGCAATGGACCGCCATCGGCTGCGCGGCGCTGGGCGTTTCCTTTTTGCTGTTTCGCGTCGGCCACGTGCCGTGGATCGCCCTGTCGCTCGCGGGCACCTGGGCGGGCTATGGTTTGTTAAAGAAGAAATCCACCCTCGGCGCGATCACCGGCCTCACGGTCGAGACCCTCCTGCTCTTCCCCCTCGCCGCCGGGCTGCTGCTGTGGTGGCACCACACCGGTCAGGGCGCGCTCGGGCGCGTGGACGCGTGGCAGCACGTGCTGGTGCTGGCCGTGGGCGTCGTGACGGCCGTCCCGCTGCTGCTGTTCGCGTACGGCGCACAACGCATCCGCCTGACGACGCTCGGCCTTCTCCAGTATCTTGCGCCGACCGTGCAGTTCCTGCTCGGCTATTTTCTTTACCGCGAGCCCTTCGATGGCTCCCGCCTGCAAGCCTACGGCCTGATCTGGCTCGGCCTCGCGCTGTACAGTGCCGACGGCTTCTGGAGCCAGCGGCGCATTCTGCTGGGGAAAGAGCGGTGACGGTCACCGGTGTGACACGGTGAAACCTTGCGGCGCGACGCTCCGGTGTTTGAATGTTCCCTGCCCCTATGAAAACATCGCTTCGTTTCCTCGCGCCCCTCTTCGCCGGGCTTGTCTCCTTCGCCGTTGCCCAAACGCCCGCCGCCCCCGCCGCGGCGGCCTCCCCGGCGGCTGCCGCCGCCCCGACCCTGGTCGACGCCTCCGCCGCCATTCCGAAGACCGGCAACGCCCGCTTCTTCGAGCTGCACGAAAAATTCCTTGCCCGCACCAAGAGCGGCCCGATCGGCGTGCTCTTCCTCGGCGACTCCATCACCGAGGGCTGGGGCAAGGCGCCGCACGTCTGGGAACGCTACTTCGGCAAATACCAGCCGGCCAATTTCGGCATCGGCGGCGACCAGACCCAGCACGTGATCTGGCGCATCGAGAACGGCGAGCTCGACGGCATCAACCCGAAGGCCGTCGTGCTCATGATCGGCACCAACAATTCCGGCGCCCACACCGGCGAGCAGATCGCCGACGCCATCAAGAAGATCGTCGGGCTGATCCGCGCCAAGATTCCCGGCACGAAGGTGCTCCTGCTCGCCATCCTGCCGCGCGACGCCCGCCGCAATGCCGACGGCCAGATCACCGAGGCCGCCATCGCCGATGCCGCCAAGCGCGTGGCCGCCAACGACCGCGCCAACGCCCTCATCGCCAAGCTCGATGACGGCGTGAATGTCCGGTACCTCAACACCAACGCGATCTTCCTGGGCCGCGACGGCCGGATTCCGTGGACCATCATGCCCGACCAGCTTCATCCCACCGCCGCCGGCTACCAGCTCTGGGCCGAGGCCCTCGACAAGCCGCTCGCCGAGCTGATGAAGTGAGGAGGCGGTAGCGGCCGGTTCAGCACCGGCCGGAAATTCACAACGCGAGGTCGATGACCTCGCGTTTTTTTATGCAAGGCCGCCGCGCGTCGGCCGGCCTGCACATCGATCAAGCGCGATCAGGAGTCCGCTGCGCTATCCTCTTTCGGACGTTTTAAATTAAAGTATAGCCGATCAGAAGGCACGGTTCCCCTCTGTCGTCATTCTGAGCCCCGCGAAGAATCCAAGTGGAGATGCGCATTCCCTTGGATCCTTCGCTCGGCTCAGGATGACGGTGGCGGAAATGATCCGTCTTTCTCGACCGAGAGCCGGCTACGAATTTATTTTAAATGCTCTGAAGGAGCCGCCGTCGTCAGATGGCTGGCGCCAGCGGCCTGACGACCGCTGCTCCTTGAAGCTGAAACTCACTTCTTAAAGTCAACCAGCTCCATCTCGAAGACGAGCGTGGCGTTGCGCTTGATCGTCGGCGGCTTGCCGCGCGCGCCATAGGCCATCTCGGGCGGAACAATCAGCAGCCATTTCTCGCCCTTGTGCATTTTCTGCAGGGCCTGTTCCCAGCCTTCGATCAGGTTGCCACGGCCCAGCCGCATGACGAGGGGATGATCCGCGTCCGGCGACTGGTCAAAGACCGTGCCGTCGAGCAGCATGCCCTTGTAAACCACCGAGACCTCGTTGCCCTTCTCCGGCATCGAGCCGGCCGTGTCGCCGGGCTTCAGGATGATGTAGCGGAGGCCGGTGAAGGTGCGCTTGGCGTCCGGCCATTTTTTTTCGACGAACTCGACGTCCTCCATCGGCAGTTTCTCGCGCTGGGCGTGCAAGGGGGCGGCGCTGAGACCCAGGAGGGTCACCAGGACAAAGGCAAGGCGATGGAAAGACACGGTGTTCACGGTTTTTTGGGAGATGAAGGGACGCGAAAGGTAATTTCTGGTTCCTTATCCGGCGAGGATTTTTGCGGGGCGGGAGCCGGGTTGACCTTCACCGACGGAATGCCCGCCGGAGTCGGGGAAGGGTTGTTGGTGCGGACGGAGGGCGGGAGCGCCGGCAGGGTGGCGAATCCGCGCTCGAGCAGCTCGATGGCCTTCAGGTCGCGGGTCTGCCCCTTGTCGATGGACCGGTTGTGGCCAAATGCGCCCATGATCACCAGGATGACCCTCCGGCCATTGCGCTGCGCGGTGGCGCTCAGGCAATACCCGGCGCTTTCGGTGTAGCCGGTCTTGAGACCATCCACCCCCGCGATTTTCCCCAGGAGCTTGTTGTGGTTCTCCATCGCCTGGGGCTTGGCCCGGATGCCGGCGCCAAAGTCGCGCTGCTTGATGGACGAATACTTCAGCACATCCGTGTTCTGCAGAAGGTACCGGCAAAGGAGGGCGAAATCGCGCGGCGTCGTGAGGTCGCCGTCGGCGGCGCGCCGGCTCTTGGGCGGCAGTCCGTGCGGGGACCGGAAGGTCGTATGATTCATGCCCAATGCGCGGGCCTTGGCGTTCATGAGCTCGACAAAGGCCTGGGCCGAACCCGCGGAAGTCCGCGCGAGCGCGTGCGCCGCGTCGTTCGCCGACTGAATCATCATCGCATAGATCAGTTCCTCCACCGGAAAGGTCTCGCGCGGGTCGAGGTAAACCTGGGTGCCGCCCATGCTGGAATCCTCCGCCGTGATGCGGACCGGCGTGGTCAGCGTGATCGAGCCGTCCGCCAGTTTGTCATGGAGCACGGCAAATGTCATGAGCTTGGTCATGCTCGCGGGCGGGTTACTGACATCCGCGTTTTCCTCGAACAGGACCTGACCGGTGGCCGCATCGGTCACAATCGCGCCCGCATAGGTGCCCAGGGAGGAAGCCGGACGCGCCGCGCTCAGCAATCCCGTCAGGCAACTGAGCAGCAAGGGCAGAATGAAAAGGCGACGAAGGTCGGTCATGGCAACAGGGACCGCCAAGGCAGCGGTCCGTGCCGGGCCGTGCAACCAAAATTCCCCGTGCGCCGGCTTGCGGGACCCAACCGCGGGCGATTAACTGGGGTTTGTCATGCCCCTGCCGCTCGTCGCCATCCTCTGCCCCAAGGAGTTCACCTTCAGCGATCCCGCCGCGACCGTCGAGCGCGGCGTCCTCGATGGCATGGCCGAGGTCCGGACCATCGCGCTGGACTTCAACGCGCCGATCCCGGACGACGCCCTGGGCGCGGACGTGCTGCTGCTTTGGCACAACATCCCAATCACCGCGGAGGTCATCGGGCGCCTGAAACGCTGCCGCGCCCTGATCCGCAATGGCGTCGGCTACGACAGCGTGGACACCAAGGCGGCCGCGGCGCGCGGCATCCCGGTCTGCAACGTGCCGGACTACGGCACCGAGGAAGTGGCGGACCATGCGATCGCGCTGACGCTCGCGCTTTGCCGGCAACTGTTTCCCCTCGATGCTGAAGCGAAGCGCCTTGGCTGGAAAATTGCGCTGCCGGTCGCGAACAAGATGCGACGGCTGCGCACGCTGACCTTCGGGTTGATCGGGCTGGGCGCGATCGGGACCGCGACCGCGCTCCGCGCGAAGGCGCTGGGATTTCGCGTGGTCTTCCACGATCCGTATCTGCCGCGCGGCACCCGCAAGGCGCTCGGCATCGAGCGGGCCGGCACGCTCGATGAGCTGCTCAAGGCCGCCGACATTGTATCGGTCAATTGCCCGCTCACCGATGAAACCCGCGGGCTCATCGGCGCGCGGGAAATCGCGCTCATGAAGCCGACAGCCTATCTCGTGAACACGGCGCGCGGTGACATCGTGCAGAAGGCGCCCCTGTTCGCCGCGTTGCGCGCCGGCCGGCTGGCCGGCGCCGGGCTGGACGTGGTGGAACAGGAGCCACTGCGCACCGCCGGGGAAGCCGCGACGCCCAACCTCATCGTCACCTGCCACGCCGCCTTCTGCAGCCCCGAGGGCATGATCGAAATGCGCACGTCGTCCGCCGAAATCGCCCGCGCCGCGGTGCGCGGCGAAGCGGTGTGGAACCGGGTGAACTAAAACGCACTCATGCGGCCGGGGGCGTTTTCACGAGTGAAAGCGAAACTGGAACCGCCCCCTGCCGGTGAACCCTCGAGGAGCTTGCTTGCAAGCGATTCGGACGCCCGCCCCGCCGCACCGCATCCAGAATCGCGCGCAAGCCCGCTCCTCCATTCTGAACCGATCCACCTAGCCGGCGCTTTTAACCGCGGGATGTGCCGCGATCAGTTTCAGAGCCTGACCCAACAACGTCTTCCCCGGCTCCATGCGATGCCAGGGCGAGGCGCCCGAGGGATGCGGCAGGGGGATGCAGTCCATCGCGTGGCCGCCGAAATCCACCCGCGTGTTTCTTCCAATGGTGTCGGTGAGCGGCGCCACCGGCAGGAAGCGCGAGATCGCCAGTTTGCCGACGGGCAGCACCAATTGCGGCCGCAGCAACTCCACCTCGGCCGCCAGCCAGCGCGAACAGTTCGCGATCTCGTCATCGTCCGGCACACGATCGCCCCCGATGAGCCGCTTGCCGGGGAAACAACGGCAGACGGCGGCAAAATAAATCCGGTCGCGCGCCTCGTCCTCGGTCCAGCCCAGGCCTTCCTGAAACCATTTGAAGAGCGTCTTGCCCGCGGTCCAGGCAAACGGCCGGCCGAGGACCGGCTCCTTGTCGCCCGGCGCCTGGCCGACGAGCAGGATGCGGCTCGCCACCGCGCGGCCGGTCACAGGCGGCGGATGCATCCGCGGGCACAGGCGGCAGGCCTTGAGCCGGGTGAGGTGGCGTTGAACGGCGGTGACGGACGTCGGCATCGGCGAAAGGGATCGGGACATATCCGCCGCCGCCGGCGGGCGACGGCGAGATCATTTTCCAGCCTGGCCGGAAAATAAAAAAGGCGGAGCCGCTTGGGCTCCGCCTTGAAAGGGTTGTTCGCGAGTGCGAACGGGGGGATTAGTAGCGACCGCCGCCACCGCCACCGCCGCCGCCGTAGCCGCCACGGCCACCACGGCCGCCGCCACCGCCGCCGTAACCGCCACGGCCGCCGCCGCCGAAGCCGCCACGACCGCCGCCGCCGCCGCCGAAGCCGCCAGACGGACGCTCTTCCTTCGGACGGGCCTCATTGACCTGGAGGGCGCGACCGCCGAGCTCGACGCCATTGGTCTTCTCGATGGCCATCTTGGCCTCATCAGGGGTGCCCATGGTGACGAACGCGAAACCGCGGGGGCGGCCGGTCATCTTGTCCATGGCGACATAGGTGTCGGTAACGGAACCGAACTGTTCGAAGTGCGAGCGGAGCTCGGCTTCGGTGGTGTTGAACGACAGGTTTCCAACGTAGAGTTTGGAATTGCTCATATGATAAATCGTAGATCCTTCGCCATCTGCCAGTCCGTTCCCACTATGGGTTTCGAAATCATCACTTAAGCGTATGCTCAGCCTACGACTCACCAGATCCTGTCATCAAAACGCTGTCTCTAACGAGGGCGCTAAGGACGCCCAAGGCCGCGCATAAGGCAAGGCGATTTTTTAAGTCACTCGGGTAACGAACTGGTCTCCAGCTGCTTGCCGAGCACGTCGTGAACCTAAATTCCGTATTTCGCGCGAATATCTTCCGGCAGACGGACGGCTCGCGCGGTCTCGATGGACACCATCACGTAGTCGAACCAGCCGTCGCAGCTGAGTTTCCGATCCGAACGGCGCTCGATCTGGAACTGCACTTTGACTCCAATCGGGGTGAATCGCTCGATCCAAGTCCGGACGATGAATCGATCGCCCAGGCCGAGCGGCCGTTTGAAATTCATCTGGGTGGCCGCCATGAACCAGCCGTAACCGCGCTTCTGGAATTCCGACATCGGCATCTGGTAGCATCGCTCCATCTGGTCGAAGCGCGCGGCGAGCACATAATCCATATAGCGGCTGCTGTGCACGTGCTGGTACATGTCGATGTCGTCCGGTCGCACCTGGAGTTCGGTCTCGAACTTCGAGTACACCGCGAGCGGGCCGGCATCCGCATCGCCGCCTGAAACCGAGGTCGTGTCATTCACCGCCGGAAAACTGCGCGCCGGCGCGGACGGTGGCAAAAGAAAAGGCGCCGGGAAACCGGCGCCTGGTATGGGCCACCGAAGGACGGCTTAGGATGCGCGCTTGAATTCGCGCCGGAGCCAGTTGCTCAGCATTTCCTTGTCGTAGCGCAGCGCATCGGACGTCGACAGGCCGACCGTCATCATGAAGGCCATGTCGCGAAGCTCGCGCTTGCCTTCGCTGACGACCTTGCCGTCGGCGTCGAGCAACCGGAACTCCAGGTTCACGCGCGGCGGGTAAATGTCCTTCACGATGCGCACATCCTGGAAGTTGGGCCCGCGCCACGGCTCGAAATCCCCCGCGAGATCCACCTCGGTCACCTTGATCTCAAGCCGCTGGTTCGGCGCCAGCACGCGGGCGCCTTGGGCGACCAGGTGCGCTTTCAACTGATCGAGCAGCGCGTCGCGCCCGCGATCGGTCTCCATGGAATCATCCTTCACGTCGGCAAATTTTTCCGGGGCGACGAAGGTGACGTCGACGTTTGCAACGGGCTTATCCGTGCGCGCGGCCACCGCGGCACCGACGAAACCCAGACCAAGCACAACCAACAGGGGCAGTTTCGTTTTCATGGAGATGATTAAACAAAAGGCGCCGACATTGGTTCCGGCAGCAATCCTTGGCCGAATGGCCAAGGCGTTGGCGCAGCTTCGCAGTCTTTAATTTGAACCGCTCCAATACCGCAGCGCACCGCGTTCCCGAAAGGCTGTTGACCCTCACTGCAACAATCGTTTCAAACATTTGTATTACTCCTTCGGAAAACATCCCGGAAGCTACCCACCAGCGGATATTAAACGCTGCCGAAGAATTGTTTGCAAAACAGGGATATGATGGGACGACCCTCCGTCAAATCACCCAGTGCGCGGCGGTGAATTTGGCCGCCGTGAATTACCACCACGGGGACAAGGAGAATCTCTACCTCGAGGTGATCCAGCGACGGATCCGTCCGATCAATGAGGCGCGTATCGCCCGGCTCGTCGCGGCGGAGTCGAATGCCAGCCCTGACCCGGTGCCGCTTCCCCGGTTGATTGAAATCATGGCAGCGCCTTGGTTCGAACTCTACGCGCAAACGGACAGCAGCCCGTGGGGCGCCCGGCTCGCGGGCCGTTGCCTGGCGGAGCCCCTGTCCTTCACCGAAAAATTTCTCGCCGAGGAAATGCAGCCGGTCCTCGCCCGGTTCGCCCAGGCGATCCGGCGCCATTGTCCCACGGTTCCACCCGAGGATTTTCTCTGGCGCTTCAGTTTTGTGATCGGTGCGCTGCAGCACACGCTCGCGACACTGCACCAGATGAAGGCCCTCACGCGGGGCATCTGCCGGGATAACGACCATGCCGGCGCCCTCAGGAGGTTTGTGCAGTTTGCGGAAGGTGTGTTTGCAGCCGGCGCGCGGCCGGCGTGAATGTCATATTTCTGACGCGAATTAATCCGTGGCGCGTCCGTCCCGACCTGGAGGTCGTAGGAATTCTAATCCTGCGGCCCCAACGCATTGCTAGCCGGCGTTTTTTCCGTCCGAAGCTTGCGCTAGGGTGCAAACTGAGTCTGTTTTTCCGACTCGCGGGCGCTGACCACGTTCGCGAACCGGAGATTCCAGCAACAAAGTCCCGCTTCGTTGCGTTAATGGAGGCACCGGGAACAATTTTTCGCCGCCGGGGCTCTGACGGGCTTCGGCAACACCAAGCAATGATCCCAGCCATCATCGTGATCGCACTGCTCTCGCTGCTCGTGGCCACTGAGCCCGAGCCGGCGGAGAGCTCCGCGCATCCCAGCCCCGAGCCGCCGTTGCGGCCGGCGGGTAAGAAGCCCAGCGAACAACCGGCCGAGCCGGAGCGCCTGGCCGCCTGAGGCGGTCCCAGGAATTGGCCGCCCAATGCGGCAGCCGGAAACCCGGTTGTGAAGCGGCTGCCCCGACCGGCCCGCGGTTAAACGAGCACCAGGGCGATTGCCGTCACCATCAGGGCCGCGCCGATCAGGCGGACGCGCAGCACGCGCGCGCCGAGATGCTTCTCGTCGTTGGTGAACCAGTGGCCGATGGCCCAGACTGCCACGACGCTGAATAATCCGCGTACACTATAGATGATGTTGGCCACCGTCGCGCCGCCCGCGAGCACGATGGCCAGCACGAAGACGGCGTTGTTCACGGCGAGCAATCCCGCCCCGGGCCCGACCCAGCGCCACGCAGCGGCCGGCAGGGCCGTGAGCGGCGCACTGAAAAACGGCACGAAGCCAAAGGACAGCAAACCGACCAGCAGGAACATCACGGGAAAATAATTCCCCGCGCCCCACGCGGGCACCCATTTTTGCATCAGGACATCGCTGAAGCTGAAGCAGGTGGCGCTGGCGAACGCGAGCAACACGGTCCGCCCCACGTGGCGGTGCCGCGATTCCCCGCCGAAATGCAGCAAGGCGATCGCCGCCGTGCTGAGTCCGGCCCCGATCCACCACTGCAGCGGGATTTCGCCCACGCGCAGCACGCTGCTGAACAGCGCCACGAGAATCACCTTGGTGCCCATCACGGGCGTGGTCACCGACACGTCGCCACCGCTCAGCGCCAGGAAGGTCAGGGCCTGTCCCGCGAAAAAAAACACCGCCGTCACGCCCGGTTGCCAATAGTCCGCCAGCGGATGGACCTGTCCACCGTACCGGAACCAGACCGGCACGAACAGGACGGCGAGCGCGAGGTTGGAAAGGAAACTCGTCCGCCACACGCCGACGCCGAACGCCGTGGCCCGCTTCACCGCCAGCGCGCCGATCACGTACATGAAGGCACAGGCAAGGGGGATGAGATGGACGGCGCTGACCTTCATGGCGTCCACCCACAAGCCGGGGAGAGCCGCCCCGCTTCAATCCTAATCCGCGTGTATCCGCTATTTGAGCGCCAACTGCACCCGCTTCGCGTACTCCTCGGGCGGCACGGCGCCGGTCTTCCGGTCCAGGATGCGGCCCTCGCGGTTGATCAGGAAAGTCGTCGGGATCGCATCAAAGCCGCCGAACGCGTCCGCCACCGTTTCATCGGCCATGACCAGCGTGTAGCTGATCCCGTGGGCCTCGGCAAACTGCTTCACGTAAGCCGGGCCGCGACGATCGACGGACACCCCGATCACCACCAGGCCATCGGCCCCGTATTTTTTCTGCAAGGCAACGTAGCCGGGGATTTCCTCGAGGCACGGCGCGCACCACGTCGCCCAGAAGTCGATCACGAGGACCTTGCCCTTGAACTGGTCCGAACTGACGGTGCGACCATCGAGATCCTTCAACTTCCAGGCCGGGGCCGGCGCGGCCGCGGCATCGACCGAAGTGGCGGCCGGGGCCACCGGCTCCTTCGAGAAAAGGATCGAGCCCACCGTGAGCAAGGCCGCCACGCCGAATGCGGAAAGAACGCGCGGGGATTTCATGACTGCCCTTGAGAGCCACGAGCGGGCGGTCTTGTTCCCGGAGAGAAATGCGGGCGCCTCAGCCCGCCACCGGCTCGACGTTGAGAATCTCGATGAATTTCTTCATCGCCGGCGTGAGTACGCGACCCTTGCGGTGCAGGATGGCGAGGGGGCGGGTGAATTCCTTGCCCTTGAAACCGATGGCGGCGAGCGTGCCCTGCTTCACTTCCTGCACGACCGTCGCCTGGGGCACGATCGCGACGCCGTGGTCGATCTCGACCGCGCGCTTCACGGTTTCGATGTTGTCGAACTCCATCACCGGCGTGATCTCGAGTTTATAGTCGCGGAAGATCTGGTCGACCGCCTTGCGCGTCGGGATGTCCGGGTCGAACCCGATGAACTTGTGCCCCGCCAACGCCTTGATGTCGACCTCGGGCGTCTTCGCGAGCGCGTGCTGCGGGTGCGTGATCAGCACGAGGCTGTCGTTGCGAAACGGAATGTTCTCGATCTGCCGGATGCGCTGGGGAAACGCGACCAGGCCGAAATCCACCGAATTGTGGAGGATGTCCTCGTAAACGAGGTTGGAGCGCCGGTACTCGACCCGCACGTTCACCGAAGGGTAGTCGTGGAGGAACTTCTTGATGTAAGGCGGCAGCTCGTGGAGGCCGATGGAGTAAATGGTCGAAATCCGGATGGTCCCGCTGATGACCTTCTTCATTTCCTGCAATTCGCTCTCAAGCTTCTCGTAAACGTGCAGGATTTCCTTCGCCGCCTCGTAGATTCGCTGCCCTTCGCGCGTCAGGTTGAACTGCTTCTGGCTGCGGTCGATCATCAGGGTCTTGAAATTCCGCTCCATCGACCGGGCCTGCTGGCTGACCGCTGACTGCGTGATGCCGTTCAGCTTGGCCGCTTTTGAGAAGCTCTTCGTTTCGACCAAATCGGCGAAGATTTTGAAGTTTTCGATTTGCATGCAGCCTTTAGGATTGGGCTCAGCATAAATAATGCTTATCAGCAAGCCACCCTAAAAGCTGCACTCATAGATGTTTATCGATTACGACATTTTCCGGATGCGTGCGGACGCCCTGCTTGCTCGAATAGCGGAGCGCTGTCAGGCGGCGGGACGCAAACCGCAGGAAGTGACGCTTTTACCCGTGACCAAAACGCACCCGGCCGCGGCGGCAGAGTATGTTGCACGCCATGGTTTGGCCGCGGTCGGGGAAAATCGCGTGCAGGAAGCGGTGGACAAGCAGGCGCAGACCACTGCCGCGGTTCGCTGGGAGTTGATCGGCCATCTGCAGTCCAACAAGGCGAAGCTGGCCGTCACGCATTTTGCCCGAATCCAGAGCGTCGACAGCGAAAAGCTTCTCAACGTCCTCGACCGCGCCGCCGGCGAACTCGGCCGCCGGCTCCCCGTCCTGCTCCAGGTCAACGCCGGCAACGACCCGGCGAAGTTCGGGGCGGAACCGGCGGACGCCGCGCGCCTGCTGGAAATCGCCCTCGGCAAAGCGCACCTGCAGGTGGACGGGCTGATGACGATCGCCCCGCTTTCCGATGATCCGGCCGTGGCCCGGCGCACGTTTGCCAACCTGCGCACCATCCGGGACGAACTCGCGGCCCGCAGCGGGGTGCCCCTGCGCGAACTCTCGATGGGCATGAGCGGTGACCTCGACGCCGCGATTGCGGAAGGCAGCACGCTGGTGCGGGTCGGTTCCGCGCTCTTCGGCCCGCGGGACCAGGGGCCGACTCCAGCAAAATCGTCCGGCCCGTAAAACTTTCCGCGCTTGCGCTGACGCCGGAAGCGCCTTCGCTGCTTTTCCGTGGAAGCGAAAAAATTCACGGCTGCGGAGCGAAAGGCGATCCAGGAGCTGCTGGATGATCCCGCCCCCGCCGTGCGCGCGGCGCTCCTCGCGCAGTTCACGCGCCACGGCCAGGAAAGCGTCGATCTCCTGCGCTATTTCACCAGCCAGGCCAACCGCGTGGTGGCCCTGCATGCCGCCGCCTACCTCCGGGAGCTCAATTTTTCCGATCCCGTCAGCGAGTTCCGCGGCTTCATCCGGTCGCTGAACTACGAATTGGAGACCGGCGCGCTCCTGCTCAGCCGCACGGTCAACCCGAACCTCGATATCGGCGCGTGCTGCACGCAACTCGATGCGATGGCCGCGCGCTGCAAGCAACTGATCGCGGAGCCGGCCACGGCGCGGGAGAAGTGCCGCGTGCTCAATCGCGTGCTGTTCCACGAGTACGGCCTGCACGGCAACACGGACCACTACACGGATCCGCTGAACAGTTACCTCGACCAGGTGCTCGTCCGCCGGAAGGGCATCCCCATTTCGCTGTCGATTGTTTACCTGCTGGTCGCGGAACGCGCCGGCCTGACCTTGTCCGCCGTCGGCCTGCCCGGCCACTTCATGGTCGGCTGCTACGAGGAGCACGTGCCGTTCTTCATCGATCCCTTCAACGCCGGGGTCTTCCTGAACGCGGGCGAGGTGTTCGCGCTTTTGCGGAATGGCAGCGTCAACGCCTCCATCACCGACCTCGCGCCCACGCCCGTGCGCGAGGTGCTGTGCCGGTGCTGCCGCAATCTCGTGAATCACTACACGGCCGCCGGCGAACCGGACCGTGCCCGCATGTTCGCCGAGTTTGTGGCGGAATTCGAATCGGTGCACGAGCGCCACGCGCAGCCTTGAGTGGGAGGCGGGCCCACCGACCCCGGTGCGCCGGTTCGAGAGCGAACGCACGCTCCCAAGCGCACTGAGGGGTCAGTGCGCGCCACCTTTCAGCTTTGGCCTTCAGCGGCGAAATTAATTTAAAAGCCCTCGCGCGCCGCCGCTCCCAGGAAAATCGGGCTCGTTCTCCATCTGCAAACGGGCTTTGCTGCGGCCGATTGATGAGTGCCGTCGCCGATTCCGTCCACACGCTGGCCGATCTCCCCTCCTGGTCCTTCGCGGGCACGGCGCTCGCCGTCATTGGCCGCCCGGTGGCCCATTCGCTCAGCCCGGCGATCCACAATGCCGCGCTCGCCGAGTTGGCGAAGTCCACGCCGCGCCTGGCTGACTGGCGTTATTTCAAATTCGACATCGCCCCAACGGAATTGCCCGAGGCGCTCGCGCTCTTTCACCGCCATCGTTTTCAGGGACTCAACCTGACCGTGCCGCACAAATCGCTCGCGGTGGAGCATCTCGCGAGCAGCGACGCGTTCGTGCGCGCGGCCGGCGCCGCGAACACCCTGACGCGCACCGAGGCCGGCTGGACCGGCGCCAACACCGACGGCTACGGATTGGCGACGGCCCTCCGTGAGCAATTAAACCTTCCCCTCGCCCAGGCCCGCGTGATCCTGCTCGGCGCCGGCGGGGCCGGGCGCGGCGCCGCGGTCGAATGCCTGCGCGCGCAATGCGCGGAATTGTGGATCGGCAACCGCACCCAGGAAACCCTCGCCATCCTTATCGATGAACTCCGGCCGCTGGCGGGAGAATCCGTTTTGAAAGGCTTCGATCCCGCCCGCCCGCCTGCCGACCTGCCGGCCAACGCGCTCGTGATCAATGCCACGTCGCTCGGGCTCAAGGCCGCGGATCCCGCGCCGCTCGACCTGGCAAAAATCCCCCGGCCTGCGGCCTGCTACGACATGATTTACCGGCCGCCGCAAACCGCCCTGTTGCGTCAAGCCGCGGCGCTGGATCTGCCCCACGCCAACGGGCTTTCGATGCTCATCCACCAGGGTGCCCGTTCGCTCGCGATCTGGACCGGGGCCACCGTGCCGGTTGCCGTCATGCAAGCCGCGGCGCACACCGCTCTCCAATTTTCATGAACCTCGAAGCCTTTCGATCGGTCGACGCCCTCATCCCCTGGTTTTACCCGCTGTTCGCGGCCCTGGTGGGCGCCTGCGTGGGAAGTTTCCTCAACGTGTGCATCTACCGCATCCCGAAGGGCGAATCGATTGTCTCGCCGCCTTCGCATTGCGGCTGCGGGCAGCGCATCGCCTGGTACGACAACATCCCCGTGCTGAGCTGGCTCATCCTGCGCGGCCGCGCCCGTTGCTGCGGACGCCCCTTCAGTTTTCGCTATCCCGCGATCGAACTGCTGACCGCGTTTCTGTTCCTGGCGTGCTGGCTGATGTTCCCCGCGGGCAAGGCCGTCGCCGGCGCGGTCCTCTGCTCGATCGTCATCTGCGCGCTGTTCATCGATCTCGACCACATGATCATTCCCGATCCATTCACGGTCGGGGGCGCCGCCGTGGGGCTGCTCCTGTCGCTGGCGCTGCCTTCGCTCCATGGCGAGGCCCACGATTTCTTCGCGGTGGCCAGCCTGCGCGCGGGCCGCGAGGCCTTGCTGGGCATCTGCGTGGGCTCGGCGCTCGTGCTGTGGATCGCGCTGTGGGCGGAAGCCATTTTAAAGAAGGAGGCGATGGGCTTCGGCGATGTGAAATTCCTCGGCGCGATCGGCGCCTTCGTGGGATGGAAGGGCGCGGTCTTCGGCATGTTCGGCGGCGCGATGCTGGGCTGCGTCTGGTTCATCGCCGCGCTGCTCTGGCAAAAGGCCACTGGCCGCACCTCACCGGTGCCGTTGCCCGCCGAAACACCCGAAGGCCAGCCGGCGCCACTCGGCTTCGGCGTGCACGTGCCTTTCGGTCCGATGCTCGGCGTGGCCGCGTTGATTTATTTCTTCTTCGCCCACCATTGGGTCGACGCCTATTTCGCGGAACTCTCGTTCTTGTTTTCGGCGGTCGGCCCCGGGCGTTGAAACTCGGGCGGCACTTCGCCGCCGCGGCCCTGCAGGACTAGGCGCAACAGGTAGTCCAGCGCCGCCTCACGGGTCATTCCCCGATCAGCAACCAACTGGTCGGCGCGCTTGAGTAACTGCCGCGCCATCGCGTCGGCCTGTTCCGGCGGCGCCCCAAGGTTTTCGCAAAGCCGGGTCAACTGGGCCAGCTCATCCATGGGCATCCGCCTTGATCACGCCCGGACCCGCGGGCTCGAGACTCAGGCCGGCGGTGGATTGGAAATTGATCAACGAGAGCATGGCCAGCGCGACGAATTCGTTTTCCCGTCCGGCCGCCGAGCGGATCTCGCCGACCTTTTTCTCCCCTTGGTAAAGCGCCGCCCGCGCCGCTGGCGGGGGCCCGGAGCCGCGGACCACGCGCAACTGACGCCGCACTTGTCCGAGATTCTTCAAGCGCGCCATCACTTCCTGGCCCAGGTAGCAGCCCTTGGTGTAGGAGATCGCGACGTGTTCCAGCCCGGCTTCATTGGGCAGGTCGCCCGGCCCCACATCCAGCGGAATTTTGGGGATGCCGGCCGCGATGCGCGCGAACTCCAGCTCATCGGCACCGATTGCCGCAGCGCCGGAGGCTTCCAGTTGGGCCTGCATTTTCCGCAGCACTTCGGCTCCGCCGATCACTTCAAAATTTTCCTGGGTCGTCCGACGTCCGGCAAACGCGATCGCGCCCGGCGCGCGGGCAAACTGCTTCGGTGCAGGCCGCCCTCCCATGATCCGTTCGAGCGCCTCGCCCGCGCGTTCCCCCAGTAGCAACAAGCCGCTGGTTGCGGCCGTTTCGTCCGCGAGGACTACGTCGTCAGCAATGATGTAGCTTTCGAGTCGCTGCCGGATGATGTCTGCCGCCGAATCCGCGCTAACCACCAGGAACTCGTTTTCAGAAACTCTCACCACGTGGCTGTCGGCGAGCACCTTTCCCTTTTGATCGAGCCACAAACCATACGTCACGCTCCCGGCCGGCTGTCGCAATTCATTGGTGAATTGGCCTTGGAGGAACGTGAAAGCGTCTTCCCCCGTCACTCGAAAAGCCGCCGTGGGCCGGTAGCCCAAGAACTTGAATCTTGCTGAAATCATATTTTTATATACCGTAATATACTGCAAATAAGCAAATTGGCACAGAATTTAAGAAACTTATAATCTTCTGGTTGACGGATGGGCGGAACGGAGTAGGTATATGGCAGTCAATAACACTTCTCCCCGCCTAGCGGGGAGTTTTGGGGTAACTAAGAAAGCAATGGCCGGTCGCTTAGGGGTAGGCGACCGGCCTTTTCTTTGCCCAGATTCGTAGCACACAGCAAGGACTTGATACCGGGCGGGCGGCAACCCCAAGCTGCTCCTTCATGCAGAAAACTTCCGACATCAATGTCGTCGAGACCCGCGCCCTGCCCTCGCCCGCCGCTTTGTTGGCCGAGTTGCCCAAAACGGAGGACCAGGCCGAATTCGTCGCCCGCAGTCGCCGCGAGATCCACCGGCTGATCTTCACCGATGACCGGCGTTTCCTGCTGATCATCGGGCCGTGCTCGATCCATGACGTCGAGGCTGGCCGCGACTACGCCCGCCGGCTGGCGGCACTCGCGCGCGAGGTGAACGACCGCGTGATGATCGTGATGCGCGTGTATTTCGAGAAGCCCCGCACCACGGTCGGATGGAAGGGCTTGGTGATGGATCCGCACCTCGATGGTTCGCACGACATCGCCGCCGGCCTGCGCCTGGCCCGCACCTTCCTGCGCGATGTGCTCGACCTCGGCCTGCCGACCGCCACGGAGCTGCTCGACCCGATCACGCCGCAATACATCGCCGACCTGATCTGCTGGTCCGCCATCGGCGCGCGGACGACGGAGTCGCAAACGCATCGCCAGATGGCGTCGGGTCTTTCCATGCCGCTGGGTTTCAAGAACGGCACGGACGGCTCGATCAGCTCCGCCACCAACGCCATCAAGGCCGCCGCCCAGGCCCACACGTTTCTCGGCATCAACCTCGATGGCTCGGCGTCGGCAATCGTCACGCGCGGCAATCCCGACTGCCACGTCGTCCTCCGCGGCGGCGCCAGCGGCCCGAACTATTCACCGGCGCACATTGCCCAAACCGAGCAACTGCTCGCGAAGGCCGGCCTGATGAAATCCATCCTGGTGGATTGCTCGCACGACAACTCCGCCAAGAAGCCCGAACTCCAGCCCGAGGTGATGCGCCAATTGCTGGCGCAAATCGCAGCCGGCAACCAATCCATCATGGGCGCCATGATCGAAAGCAACCTCGGCGCCGGCAGCCAGCCGTTCCCCCAGCCCGTGGCGCAGTTGAAATACGGCGTCTCGATCACCGACGGCTGCATCGACTGGCCGACCACCGAGGCCCTGGTGCGCGAAATCCACGCCTCCCTGGCCTCGCGGTTTAACTGAGCCTCCCGCGAATTACGCTAATCTCCGCGAATAGCCCGGCTTCTCCCGACACAAATTTTCCTGATTTTCCCCATTTCCAGGAATTTCGCGTCGATTCGTGTGATTCGCCGGCTAAAAATCCCCTCCCTATGAAATCCCCCATCCGTGTCGCAGTCACCGGCGCCGCCGGCCAGATTGGTTACTCGCTGCTTTTCCGCATCGCCTCCGGCGCGATGTTCGGCCCCGACCAGCCGGTCATCCTCCAGCTGATCGAGGCGCCGATCGAGAAGGCCCTCAAGGCGCTCGAGGGCGTGGCGATGGAACTCGATGACTGCGCCTTCCCGCTGCTCAAGGGGATCGTCCAGACCTCCGACGCCAGCGTCGGCTTCAAGGACGCCAACTGGTGCCTGCTCATCGGCGCCAAGCCGCGCGGCCCGGGCATGGAACGCGCCGACCTCCTCAAGGACAACGGCCGGATCTTCATCGAGCAGGGCAGGATCATCGATGCCGTCGCCGCCGCAGATGCGCGCGTCGCGGTCGTGGGCAATCCCGCCAACACCAATTGCATGATCGCCGCCTCGCAGGCGAAGCGCCTGCCGGCGGAGCGTTTCACCGCGATGGTGCGCCTCGACCAGAACCGCGCGCAGACGCAGCTCGCGAAGAAGGCCGGCGTCGACCTGACCGCCGTGAAGGACATCTTCATCTACGGCAACCACAGCCCGACCATGTTCCCCGCGTTCGCCCACGCGACGATCAACGGCCAGCCCGCCACCTCGGTGATCACGGACTCCGCCTGGCTGCAGGGCCCGTTCTGCGAGACCGTGGGCAAGCGCGGCGCCGCCATCATCGCCGCCCGCGGCCTTTCGTCCGCCGCCTCCGCCGCCAATGCGCTGGTCGACCACGTGCGCAGCCTCGTCACCCCCGGCGCCATCCACTCGATCGCCGTGAAGAGCGAGGGCCGCTACGGCTTCGACGCGAATGTCTGGGCCGGCATGCCGGTCAAAACCACCACGCCGGGCAGCTACGAAGTCATCACCGGCTACACGATGGACGACTTCGCAAAGTCCAAGATCGCCGCGACCAACAAGGAGCTCGTGGAAGAGCGCGCGTTTGTGGCGGACATGATCAAGTGACGGAGCGGATTTGATTTTTCCAAAGGCGGCCCGACCCGGCCGCCTTTTTTGTGGAATCGCTGCGCATCACCGGGCCATCGCCCTTAAAGTAGCAGCGGTCGTCAGACCGCTGGCGCCGGCCGTCTGACGACCGCCGCTCCTTTCGATCACAACAGCCCCGCGAGCACCTTGCTCTTCGTCAGCGCAAAGGCCGAACGTACCGCCGCGAATGACTCGATCAGTTCCGCCGGCGAACCCGCTCGCGGAAACCGCATCTCCAGCGTGGCGCCATCGCAAATCACCTCGGCACTGACCCCGTCCACGCGCAGGACGCACTGCCGGCAATCCGATGGATAGCTGACGGTCAGCGCGTGTTCGCCTTCAAGGGCCTCGATCGCGTCGATCACCAACTCGACCTTCACGCCCTTCGTGAGCGCGAACACCAGACCGGTGAAGGTTGCCGCAAAGAGCCCGTTGAATTCCGGACGCGCCGCGAGCCCGCCGCCGGACAAACTGTGCAGTGTACGGGTGACTTCAAAAGCCGCCGGGTTCGCTTTTTCCAAGGCGTACGCCAATTCCAGAGTGAAATCACGGGCCGTCAGCACCGCCACCGGACTCGTCACATCGAGCGTCAAATCCGTCCGCTTGTAACCGAACGCGGCCTTCGCCTGCTGGAAAAACTGCTCGGCTTCCTCCGCCAGCTCGGGCGCGCACAATTTTCCAAGAAACGCCGTGGTGGCGGGATTCACCGCGTCCGGCACCGTGTGGTGCTGCTTCCGAAAGCCGCCGAGGTTCTTCACCAGCCCGGCACTGCGTCCCGTGAGACTGACGCGGGACACAAAGGGACTCGGTTCACTGGGCGACCTGGGCATCCGCGCAGTGAGTCAGCGCGTGTCCCCCATGGCAAGGAGCCGGACATAAAAAAGCGGCGTCCGCGAGGACGCCGCTGGAAAATCCGCCTCAGGCCGTGGCCGTCGTGACGGGAGCCGGCGCCCGCCCCGCGTCGCGGCGGAAGAGGCTGACCACGCCCATGATCACCAGAACCGGGACCCAGATGGGCGAGAGCGCCAGGGTCACGGCGAGAACGATCGCGAGCAACACCGCCAGGAGCGAGAGACCGATGGCGCCGAGGACCGCAGCCACGACGAGGCCAACCAGGGCGCCAATAAAAATGATCGGGCTGAACTTGATGGCCACGATGAGGAGGGCCGCCACCAGGAGGACCTTGAGGAACGTTTTCATGACGCAAAAAACCCCGGGGGCTCGCGAAAGTTGCGAAAAATGATAATGCCTTGTCGCGGATACCGGTCGCGCGTTGTGTAGCCGCGTGGACTCCGCCCCACCCATCCCCGTGGTTTGTGCCGTCATCGAACGCGACGGACGCGTGCTCCTTGCACAACGTCCGACGAGCAAACACCTGCCTTTGAAATGGGAGTTCGCCGGCGGCAAGGTCGAGCCGGGCGAGGACGCCGCCGCCGCCATCGTCCGGGAAATCCGCGAGGAACTCGGCTGCGACGTCGTCCTCACGCGCGCCCTGCCCCGCTTCACGTACGACTACACCCGCGTCGTGATTGAAATGATCCCGTTTGTTTGTGTCCTCGCGCCCCATTCACCCGAGCCCCACGCGCACGAGCATGTGGCCATTGCCTGGATCGAACCGGCGCAGCTGGGTTCCTACGACCTGGCTCCCGCCGATTGGCCGGTGGTGGAAAGTTACCTGAAGAAGCCCTAGTGTTGTGTCCCGTAAGTAACATATAGAAAGAAAGGACGTCTCGCTGGTGAT
>CAZEUN010000006.1:0-234503 GCA_964515595.1 uncultured Oleiharenicola sp.
ACTTTACCGCGCTCAATGATCCGCGCCTAGGAGGACGCCGGCCGGACGCTTACGGTTCATTAACAAGGATCCGATTGAGGAGAGGGGCGGGCTCAATCTGTATGCCTTCTGTGGCAACAACGGCGTGAATCGCTGGGACCATTTAGGAATGAAAGCCAAAGATGCCGATGGCTCTGGCAGCGATGACGACGACGACAATGACTACACAAAAAAGAAGCCTCGAATTCCTCTTAGCCCGATACTAATCGCAGGGGGCACCCTCGTAAGTTTCACTGAGGGTGTTACGGTCGTCGGAATGCAGGGCGTTCGCGAGGCAAATCAATTTGTTGAAAGTTATGAATCATTCTTTGGGGCGGCTAGCGGAATATCCGTCGGATCCATGATGGACTTGGCTGATCTTTATACCAATTCCACAGGGCTTAATTTTATGGCGCCTCAAGCGGGGCGCGACGCACCGACGTTTAAGGAAAGCCTTTCGGAGGCAGGCGGCAACGTTTCCGGACCGGTTACGACTACGATTTCCGTCGGTTTTGATTCAAGCGTGACCGACACATCGAGTTCAAAGAATCGCGTTAATGCGAGCTTGGCAGTTCTAAACAAGATTCTTGAGGCCGACGGACGTGACACCCGGTTCGGTGCAGCATTCGATTTCAAACAGGACAACAAGACTGCCCCATCTTCCTTAGAGTATCACTTCAACGAACGAAACCAAAGCGCCGCAGCCAACCGGAATTGGGCGGCAATTAACTCTGGTGTAAGCACTGCAGTATCATTACTCGTGACCGAAGCTCGACTCTATGACTCTGATGGAAAGTATGCAACTGGAGTAACCCTCGGACGAAATATGATAGTGTTCGATGAAGCGATGGGCCGCCAACCGATACTGCTCCATGAGTTGGGTCACGTCGGTGGATTTCAAGATCCGACAAATAGGTTAAATCCTACCCATAGCAGCACCCTCGGTCACATCATGCAACCTGCGCCAAGCGGGCTTGGGGTGGACTTGCCATACCTCTCTGCGGTGAGTAGTATACCCAGGGACAAACCCATCGACCCATGAAAGCAACTTATGTAGTGCTCCTTTTCTTTATGTTCGCGCAAGGTTGCGCCAATACACCTTCATTACTTAATGCACGTGGCGACGTGGAGGCCGCAAGCGTCGCCATTCTTGAATACCTCAAAGAGGTCACGCCGGAAGATCTGAAGAATGTTGATATGGAGTTAACTTTTAACCGCGGCTCCCCAGAGATACTGCGAGAGGAGTTGGCAAGATTGAGTCCCCTCAATCTTCGGCCAAATCCCGCGGGAAAACGAAAGGTTTCGATTAGCGCAAAAGTAGTCGAAAGCACCGGGAAGGTTGTGAGCGTTAACGTCACATTCCGTGAGTCCGAATCGGGGATGACTTCGGCAATCTACCACGTTGAAAAACACCACGGTCTTTGGAGAGTAATCGCAATAACAGATAGAATTAGTTCATGACTGCGGGCAGGCACCTAAGGGTATCCAAAGGCCGATTAAATGGGGGTCGGCGCATGTCGGCTGTGCTCGCCCGAATACGCCAGGTCTTGATTCTTGACGACGCAGTTCCCGGGTGATCGCAGTGCAATAAGGCTCGATGAAGTCGCTCGCAGAGCCAAGTCTTTAGACGCAATCCAAGGTGGCGGCTAGCCGGTGCGCACATACGGCGCCCGCAGCCAGTCCCGCCAGCCGCCCCACTTGGCTGAATAGGTCTTTTCGGGGTTGGCCGGAATGTCTGGCGGCCTCGCCGGCGTCTTCGCCCACGTGCGCCATTCCGAGAGGTTTTTGAATCCTAGCGACCGTGCAAATTTCCGTGCTGCTACGAACGACCGCATCACCTTGCGATGGTTGGCAACGTGCCCGGTGCCGAGAAAGTCGCCATACCCCGCCCAGCCGTCGCCCTTGTAGCAGGCATTGGGATTGGACGGCACATCCGCCGGGCGAGGTGGCAGGCCCGGAATCGTTCCTTTCACGTAGTCCCGCCAGGCGAGCTGCCCGGATAGACCGAGCGATCTCGCAAACTCTCGTGCTTCCTCAAACGGGCGCATCTTGCTGAACCCCTGCTGGCTGGGCCCGGCTACGCCCAGCCAGTGCCGGATGCCGCACCATCCAGAACACTTGTAGACCAGGTTGGGATTGGACGGAATGTGTGCGGGCCGCTTCCCCAGCCGAAAGCGGATCCCGGGGTCTGGCTTTGTGGTTTGTGATCGCGACGCTTCGGGCGCCTTCAATAGCTGGCGCGGGATTTGATCGGTAAGCGTCGTCCCGAGTGCCTTCTTGACCGGGATCGTAGCTACGAGAGCTACGACATAATGGTAACCAATCTGACGCAGGGCGGCCGGAAGGGGTCATGCTCACCTTGCACCATCGCGCGTTCGCTAGGCGCGGGCCGAACCGACCACGACAGGTCTGGATTTTTGACAGACTGAACGAGTGCTAAGGCGCGAGGGAGCGCAACACAAGCTGCCAGTCGTCGTCACTCGCCGTGGTGATAGGTCGCGCAATCGATACGCCCAGGGGCCAACTTTCTCTTGATGCCATCGAGGTCTTGGGCGTCGAGGGTGCCCAGTTCGCCGTAAGCGTCACTGGGGGTGGCTGGACTTAAAGGGCCAAACGCTCACGCGTTCGGCTACTGGCCAGAGACGACAGCCCGGCCTGTCACCCGGTCACGGGGCATCTATTAAATGACCGGTTACCGGATCGTTCGCCAGGCCCGCGAAAGGTTTTGCCTCCCTTGCGCGCTGTTGCGTGGATGCAACGCCGGCATGAAGGTTTCGTTCATCATCCCGCTCTACAACTGCCTGCCGCTGACGCAGGCCATGCTCGCCAGCTTGCGGGCCACGGTTCCCGCGGGCCTGGCGCATGAAATCATCCTGGTGGACGATGGCAGCACGGATGGCACGCGGGCGTGGCTTAGCTCGCTGGGCGCCCCCACCCGCGTGATCCTGAACGACCGCAACCTCGGCTTCGCCGGCGCCTGCAATCGCGGCGCGGCCGCGGCACAGGGCGAATTCCTTTTTTTCCTCAACAACGACCTCGTGCTGCTGCCGGGCTGGCTGGAACCGATGCTCGCCCTTCTCCAGCGCGACGCGTCCGCCGGGCTCGTGGGCAACGTCCAGCTCAACGCGACGTCCGGCGAAACCGATCACACCGGAATTTTCTTCACCCACCAGGGAAAACCGGCGCATCGCACCGACCGGCCCCTGCCCGCGCGCGTGACGGGTTGCCGGCGGGTGGACGCCCTGACCGGCGCCTGCTTCGCCCTGCGGCGTTCGCTGTGGGAAAAACTCGGCGGGTTCGACGAGGGTTTCGTCAACGGGGGCGAAGACGTCGACCTCGCGCTGCGCGCCACCGCCGCGGGCTGCCGGCATTTCGTCGCGCTCCGCAGCGTCGTCCGGCACCACATCAGCTCCTCGACCGGCCGCAATTTGCGCAATGAGCAAAACACCCGCCGCCTGCTGCAGCGCTGGCACGAGACGATCGCGGTGCTCGCGGCGCGGGACTGGTCCCGCGAGTTTATCCAACGGCACTGGGACCAGTCGTTCGTCTACGACGACCATCTCGGCCGCGCCGCGCTGGCGTGCTGGCTCGGGCTGACGCCGCGCCCGCCCGCGGCGGTGCGGGAGGGGGTGCAGGCGGCCCTGGCGACGGAGTTCGCGCGGTGGCGGACGTTGCTGGATGGCGGTGAAACGTTCTGACCTCAGGACAATTTCCTAGGCCAGCGCACTGGGTCAGTGCGCTCCACCTACCCAGCCCGCTCGACCGAGCGCACGACCGACTGCGGCCGGCGGCTCACGGCGAGGAACATTCGGCCGATGTATTCGCCGATCAGGCCGAGCACGACGAGCTGCGTGCCGGAAAAAACCAGCAGCGCGCCCATCAGCGAACCCCAGCCGTAGTCGGGACCGCGGTCGTGATACCGCAGGTAGAAGACAACCATCAAGCCCGCCATGCCCACGCCCGCCATCACCAGGCCGAGCAGCGTCGCCAGGCGCAGGGGCATCACCGAAAAATTGACAAAGGTGCTCAACCAAAGGCGCACCAACCGCCGCAGCGTGTAGCCGCTGCGCCCGGCCGTGCGGCCGGCGTGTTGCACCTCGATCGCGCCGATGTTCTGCGTGACCTGCAGGATGAGCCCGTCGATGTAGGGAAACGGCCCCTCATGACTGGCCGCCTCGCGCGCGACGAATGCGCTCACACACCGGAAGCTGGAAAGATAAAAGCCCTTCGGCTTGTCGAGCACCCAGTCGGTCATGCGGTTGGTCAGCCAGCTGCCGAGATTCCGGAACAGCGAATGCTCCTTCTGCGCGTAGTGGCCGTAGACCACATCGAGCCCCTCGCGCTTCGCGTGCAGCCAGAGTTTCACGGCCTCGGACGGCGGGTTCTGGCCGTCGTCATCGAGATTGACGATATGCGTCCCCCGCGCGTGCCGGTAGCCCGTCAGCACCGCATTGTGCTCGCCGAAGTTGCGGGCGTGGTTGACGAAAATCATCGGGATGCGCGCATCGCGCAACAGCTCGCGACAGATGCCCGCCGTGGCGTCGCGGCTGCCATCGTTCACCAGCACGAGTTCGTGCCCGCCCTCGATTTCCATCCCCTCAATTTCCTTCACGAGGGCCACGATGGTGTCGGCACTATAATAGAGCGGGATGACGAAACTCAGGGCCGGGGTCATGGTGGGGATAAGGCGGCGGAGTGTTGGGGTTTTTGCGCCACAGTCAGCACCGAATTCCCGAAGGGAAGCCCCGCGCCCATTTCCAACCACACGTGCTCCGCCGCCATCGCGGCGTTGAAGCCCGCCTCGACCGGCGCGGGGAAACGGGCGACGTCGCTGCTGGGATCGGCCGGCGGCAGCAGCTTGCGGCGCAGCACGACCAGCGGAAAGGCCAGCATGTTCCAATACGTGCTGCGCACCACGTGGAATCCCGCCGCCCGGACCAGGGCGTTCACTTCACCCCGGCTGTAACGCCGCAGGTTGCCGGTGGTGCGGTCGTGGTACGAATACATCCATTGGTAGGCGGGCATGTTCAGCACCAGATGGCCGCCCGGCTCGAGACACCGGTGAAATTCGCGCAGGGCCTGCGCCGGCTCGGCGACCTGGCACACCACGTCGCACGAGGTGATGGCGTCGAATTGCCCGTCAGCAAAAGGGAGCGCGGCGATCGAGCCCTGGACCACCTCGGTCCCGAGGCGCTCCCGGGCAAAGCCGCAGGCCAGCGGCGAGTAATCCAGCCCCGTCAGCTTCCATTCCGGCCGCTCCTCCCGCAGCCGGCGCAACAGGCCGCCCGTGCCGCAACCGGCGTCGAGCACCCGGGCCGGCGCCACCGGCAGCACGCTCCGGAGGCTGCGACCGACATGCCGGTGCAAGGCGCGGAAATACCACATGGCGTCCTCCACCTCGGCCATCTTGCGGTATTCGTCGGGTTGCATCGCGGACCGCCCGGTTATTTTGCAAAGGCCACCGAGCGCAATTCGAAATCATGCAGCGCGAAGGAAAGCGTCCGCGCGTCCCCGCCTCCCGGCGCCGCGCCGGCCGGACCCGCCAGCGTCAGCACCGTGTTGCCCGGCTGGAATCGGAGGTGTTCGAACACAACTTCCTCGACGGACCCGTCGAGCACCGCCCTGCCCGCCGGGTGCTGCTCAAGGTGCAGTTCAAGCGCGCCGGCCCGCAGCGCGCGGACGCGCACCTTCAGCCGCGCCTCGATCGCCTGCGACGACGGATTCGTCACGAGAATGCGCCCGCGGCCGTCCGACCACCGCCAGCGGCTCGGTCCGTCGCTTTCCAAGGCAAGCCACCCGGCATCGAAACCCGCCAGCAGCCGGCCCGGGGCCGCGACGCGCTCCGCGTGGAATATTTCGTTAACGCGCACCACGTCGCTTTCCGCCAGCGGCACCGTGCGCAGCAACCCGTCCCGCAAATCCCATTCGCCCTTCAGCGCCGTGTTCAGGCGTCCCTCGTAGGTGTGGATGGAAAAGTACTGCGGCTTGCGGAGCAGGAAGGCGTTCGCCCAGAGGCGGGACCAAAAGTCGTCCACCCGCAGGTTGAGCGACGCGATGCGCGGCTCGGACTCCAGTTGCGCCACGGCGGCCAGCCGGCGGTCGACGCGAAGGGGCGGCGTCGACATCTCACGACGAAATTCCATCGCCGTCACCAGGTTGGCCCCGAGGATCAGGACCAAAAGCGTGCCGGCCACCCGCCGCCGCACCGCGGCCAGCCAGCAGGCAAAACCCGCCAGCAAGCCCGGATAAAACACGGCGAGGAGTTTGTAGGCGTCATAGCTCGCATTCGCCCGCACGCGCGTTTCCCAGGCGAGCAACACCCAGCCCGCCACCACCGGCACGACCAGGGCAAGCGCGGTGAGGGCCCGGTCCCGCTTTTGCCACCACCAGGCGGCCACGACCAGGGCGTAAAGGCCAATGGCAAAAACACTCAGCAGGACCCGCACCGCCACCGGCCAGGCATGCAGCCCCGGATCGCGCAAAATCCCGAGCCAGCCCTCGGGCGAGGTCAGCGGCACGGCCCAGCCGAAATCGTATTGCTCGAACAGGCTGAAGCGCTCGATCAGGCCGTCGAAGCGCCCCCAGAAAAGAATCACGTTAAGCCCCAGCGCGACCGCCACCAGCGCGAGCACGCGGCCCGTGACCGCCCACTCGCGCCGCCAGGCCAGCTGCGCGAGCAGCCAGCCGCCCGCCGGCGCCAGACAGACCAGCAGGATGAAATTATAGCTGCCCGCGAGCAGCCAGATCGCCGCGACGGTCAACGGCAGAAAAGGCCACACCGGGCGTCCGCGCGCCCCTGCCCGGCCCGCGCCGATCACCGCCAGCGTCAACAGCGCGATGCCCTGGGCGGCATACAACTGCCCCAGCGCACCGTGGTGCACGGCATACGCATTGAGCGGCGAACACGCATAAACGGCGATTAGCCCGGCGAGGAGGATTCCCTTCACGCCCACCAGGACCCGCGCGAGGAAAAACAAAATCGGCAGGTTCAGCAGCACGAGCGTCACGGCGCTCACGCTCACCAGCCGGTACGCCTCGATGCCGAACACCGCGGCATTGTGCGCGAGCAACGCGGACGGCGTGAAATGATTCAAGCGCATCCAGAAATCGAAGAAGTAATCGGCCGACCGCACCTTCGTGACCTCCGGCAATCCCATGAAGCCCGTGCGATCGTCCTTGGAAAATTCCTGCAGCACGCGCGCGCCCGCGGCATAATCCGCCTGGTCGCAACTGCCGAGCGAACTCGTGGTCAGCCCGCGACCCGGCACGGTCAGCGGCGACACCAACAGCCAGCCCGCCGCGAGCGCGACCCCCAGCACGGCCACCCAGCCGCGGGGCCGCGCGCCGCGGCCGCGGACGAGCGCCGTGACCAGCAGAACCAGCGGCACCAGCTCACTGGCGCGGGCATAAACCGCCGTGCCCGCCACGCTGGTGTGGGCGCCCGCCCACACGACCGCCGATTGCAATGCCCAGCCCAACGCCGGCGCGAACACCCAGCCCCAGCGCCGCCACTCGCGCGGCACCACCAGCCAGGCCAGGCCGAGGCCCCAGAATAGCGTGTGCGCAATCAGCCCGGCAGCGGTGAGGTAATACAGCATCGCAGTGCGCACGGACTATCATGCCCGGTGCGCGGCTTGGGAAGCGAAAAGGCGGCGGGTCAGTCCGCGACCGCCCGCGCCACCGCGGGCGGATGGGTTTCCAGCGACCAGGCCGCCACGCCAAAGGACCGCAGCTGATACCGCCCCGTGCCGATCCGCTCCGCCGGTTGGTCCGACTCCAGCCGGAACCGGTTGACGCCCGGATGCAGCAACAGACCCGCGACGCGCAACTCACGCCGCCCGCGATCAACGAGGATCCCGCCGACCGGCTCGCCTTCGTGCGTGAGCGTCAACGTGCGCGCACTCGCCGTCACCAGCGAAAACGTCAGGTCCATCGCCATCGGCGCATCGAACGGATTGTAGTAGGAAATCACGGCATCGTCGTACGCCCAGCGGACGCCGGCATCGAGCTGCAGGTGCCACCCGCGTCCGTAAGTGAAAGCCCGCGCGAGCGGGGGCTGCGGATGAGCCGATGGATGCAGCGCCACCACCACCTGGTGTCCCCAGCGACTTTGGATCCGGTGGTCATAACCCAAGGCTGTCAGGTCGCGCAGGATCGCGTCCGCCCGATCCTCGTAGCCCTTCCGGTTCAGGAAGAGCGCCGCAAAACCGTACTCCTCCAAGCGTCGCACCATCTCGGCGGTCGGCACCTGTTCGAGGTCGCGCTGCCAGCGGCTCCGCGCCCGAAACTTGGCGGCGCCATAGCTCAGGCGCAGCGTGTGCGTCGCCAGGTAAGGACGGAACAGCTCGTAATCGCTGAGCTGCCAGGGCGGCACGACCTCGGGAAAGCCCTGCACCGGCAGTTGAAACACCATCGCGCCGGCCGGCAGCATGGCTTCCATCGCGCGGCCCAGGTCAGCGTCCGCCTCCACCGCCGCCGCAATTTCCTCCCGCTGGGCGGCGGACGGCCCCCGCGGCACTTGATCGAGGATCCCCAGCCCCGCCAGCGACAGGGCCGCGGTCACCCGCGCGGCGCGCGGCCAGCCGGCGGTGGCACGGGAGAGCCGGACGACGAGAAAGAAAAGGATGATGCCGGAGAGATAGGTCCCCACCCGATTGGTCGCGCGAAACACCTGCAGCCCCACGAAGAAGGCGAGCACGTTGGTGATGCCGCCCACGGTGGAGTAGGCGGCCAGCCAGCCGAGCGACAGGGCCTGACCCGGCAAAGGCTGGCGGCGAAACAGGTGGCGCGCCGTCAGCGCGCCGAGCCAGAGCAGCCCCGCAATGCCGACCAGCCCGAGGTAGGGCTGGAAACCCTCGCCGCGCCAGTCCGACCACCGCGCATAGCGGTTGCCCAAAAAAGCCAGCGGCTCCCACCGGTGGTCCTTGGGCGGGATCAACAGCTCCACGGGCTTGAGGGCATAGCGCTCGGTGCCGCCATAATTTCGCACGATCAGAGGTGAACCTTCGGGTTCGTCGACGTGCACCCACACCTCGAGGTGCATGACGAAGAAAACCGCCAGGCCGAGGCCGATGGCGGCCAGGCCGATCTGCAGGTTCGGCCGGCGGCGCGACCCGCACCATTGCGCGACCAACGCCCAGCCCATCAGCTGCAGCCAGAAATAAAGGTTGTAGGGATTGTGGGCGCCGAGCGCGACGGCCGCGCCGAGACAGCCCAGCGCACCCGGCCGCCGCCATTCCAGGCGGCGGCTTCGGGCGACGAGCCACACCGCCCACAGGCCGAGCGGCACCGTCCAGGAAAACAAAAGCGAAAAATGCGCCAGCCCCCGGTAGAAGGTGGCATAGGTGTACGCGAAACACAGCGCGCCGGCGACCGCCCATTCCCACCGCACGCGCAGCCAGCGCGCCACCCAATAGAAGGCAAGCGCCGCGCTGACCTGCGCCAGCAACAGCCCCAGGTTGGCGGCCAGAAACAAGCCCACGCCCCGCGACAGCCCGCCCAACGCGATCATGAGAAGTTTGTCCGGCGTCGGGTAACCGTTCCAGTACGCGCCAAAGGGCGCGCCCAGCCGGCTGATCACCTGGGATTTCCCGGGCCAGATGTCACCCTCGGCCGCCGCCTCCAACCGGGCGAGGATCTCATGCGCGTCTCCCGAATAACTGGTCGGCAACCGCCAGCTCGCGGCGGTCCAGCGGTCGTAATGCCAGCACCAGACGAGCACGACGAGCCCCACGAGCAGGGCGATCGGCCAGCCGGAGCCCGGGCGACGCCTGGCCCGGCGCGTCACGGTCGAAGCAGGAGATGGGGGTGACACCAACTCCAGTGAACACACCCGGCCCCCGTCCGCGCAAGCCGGCGTTTTACCGTCCGCCGCATTTGTTGTCGGCCGGCTTTCCGCTCGACGCAATGCGGAGCGACGGCCCATCTTAACCGCCGCCATGTCGCTCCGCCGCCGCCCCAAGTTCACCGGACTCTTTCACGACGAAGTCGTGACCGATTCCTACTGGATCCGGGAGGAAGGCCGGCTGGCGCTGCCGCCGCTGGCCGGCGTCCGGCAACTCATTTTGTCCGGCGAAGTGCTGCCGCCCGCGCCGTCCGACCCCACCTCGCCCGGTGAGCTTGGCCTGCGCCTGTTGCTCGACGGGCGTGAAGTGGCGGCGGCCGCACTGCCGCCGGGTCCGTTCCGCCTGGTGGTGGACCTGCCCGCGGAGACCGGGCCCGCGGGTCACTTGCTCCAGCTGAAACTCACGGGCGTGGGCGGCAGCAACCTCCTGGCGTGGCTGGGCCGCGTCACCAGCCTCGGCCCCCTGCAACCGTGGCGCGGCCAGGCGCGCAACCGGCGCCTGCGCGTGCAGCGACTCGCGGCGGACGAGGACACGCTGTTCGATTTCTCCAACCGCGCGGCGCCCTGGAACGCGACGTTCAGCCGCCGCTTCCTGAAACTCGGCCTGAACATTGTCGGTTATTTTCGCGCCGACCTCGGCATCGGCGAATCCGTGCGCTGCATGGCGCGCGCCGCGGAGGCCGCCGGGATCGACACCGCGCTGATCGACCTGCGCCTGCCGTGCAAAAACCCGCTGACCGACACCGCGTTTGCGGACCGTCTCCGTCCGGACAATCCCCATCCCGTGAACGTGTTTCACGTCGACCCCCCGGGGATGCGTGACGTCGATCACCATCACGGCGCCGGCTTCCGCCGCGGCAAATACAACGTCGGCTACTGGGCGTGGGAGCTGCCGGAGTTTCCCGACGCATGGATTCCGTTTTCCGACTATTGCGACGAAGTGTGGGCGCCCTCGCGTTTCGCCGCCGAGTCGATCGCGGCCAAGGTGCCCGTCCCGGTGCTCGCCATGCCGCACGCCATCGCGTTTCCCCGGCCCACCGGGGATTTCCGCGGGAAATTCGGCCTGCCGGCGGACAAGTTCCTCTTCCTGTTTCTCTACGACCTGAATTCCTACTCCGAACGCAAGAACCCGGCGGCGGTGCTCGCGGCCTTCCGCCGCTCCGACCTGGCGGACCGCGGCGCGGCGCTCGTCATCAAGGTCCACAACACCGCCGGCAACGCGGCCGATTTCGCCGCGCTGCAGGCCGCGGCGGCGACGCTGCCCGGCACGGTGCTGATCACGCGCACGCTCAGCCGCGCGGAAATCTACGAGCTCGAGTCCGCGTGCGATTGCTTCGTGTCCCTCCACCGCTCCGAGGGCTTCGGCCTCGCGCTCGCCGAATGCATGTACCTCGGCAAGCCGGTGATCAGCACGGACTGGTCCGCGCCCGCCGAATTCATCAACGCCACCAACGGCTGCCCGGTGCGCGCGAGCCTCGTGACGCTCGAGCGCAATCACGGGCCGTACGCGAAGGGCCAGCAGTGGGCGGCGCCCGACATCGACCATGCCGCGGAATGGATGAACCGCCTGTTCCAGGACCGCGCGCTCGCGGCCTCGCTCGGCCGCGCCGCCCGCGCCACGATCGAGCGCGATTTCTCGCCCGCCGCCATCGGCGCGCGCTACCGCCGGCGCCTCGAGGCGATCGCCGGGTGGTAAGCCTGCGTCATGCGACTCAGCCGGACAAAAAAGCACTGGGAGAAATTCGCCCGCACCGACCCGTACTGGGCCGTGCTGACGGACGCGTCCAAGAAGGGCAACCAGTGGCGGGTGGAGGAGTTTTTTGAAACCGGCGTCGCGTCGGTCGACGCGGAGATCAAGGGCGTGCTCATGAAGCACCCGGACATGCGGTTCGGCCGGGCCCTCGATTTCGGCTGCGGCGTGGGCCGGCTCTCGCAGGCCCTCGCCCGGCACTTCGCCCGCGTGACCGGCGTGGACATTGCGGAGCCCATGCTCGAGCTCGCGCGGCGGCACAACCGTCACGGCGAACGCGTCGACTACGTGTTGAACACCCGCCCCGACCTCAGCCAGTGGCCGGACAACACCTTCGATTTCGTCTACAGCATCATCACGCTCCAGCACATGGAGCCGGTGTATGCCTGCCGTTACATCGCGGAGTTTGTGCGCGTGGCGGCCCCGGGCGGCATCATCCTGTTCCAGGTGCCCGCGGTCAGCGGCCCCGGCGCCCGGCGCCGGCCGTTCACCCTCTGGCCCGACACGCTGTTCCGGCGGCTGGTGCGCGACCTGCGCCGGAAACTTGCCGCGGACCCGGTGATGGAGATGCACGCGATTCCCCCCACCGAGGTCGAGGCCATCCTCACGCGCGCCGGCGCGACGATCAGCAACAGTTACCGCTACGACGCCGCCGGCGACGAGTTGCACAGCTGGGGCTACCTCGCCTGCAAGCGCTGACGCGACCGGTTGCCCGGTCCGGCGCTCAGCGCGCCGCGGCCGCCTTCACCACATCGATGCGCAGGTTCTGGACCCGCATGGCGAGCAGCCGCGGATCCGTGCCCACGTGCTCGCCCGCGCGGTCCGTCATGAACTGGAGCTGGCTGTCGCCCGGCGGCAGGACCACCTCGTTCACGCTCACGTTCACCGAGCTGTTTTCGTTCAGGCGCGAGCTCCACAATTCCTGCGCGTCCTGCAACAGCGCCACCTGGCGGATCGAGGATACCCCGAGGGTGAAGCGCAGGCGGATCACCAGCGGAAACGGATGCGGGTTGTGCACCAGCAGGTCCGCCGAGTCGTCCGACCAGCGCCAGTAATCGCTGCCGTAACGCTCCGCCTGGTGCCAGGCGTCCGAAAACTCGATTTCCACCATCTGGCGGTTCTCCGCGTAGATGAGGTCCTCGCGGCCGCGCACCATGTAGCCCTCGCCGGGCGGCGCCTCCAGCGCGCCGGGCACCGCGAGCATCGTGACGTTGCCCAGGACCAGCACGAGCCACCAGGTGCGGCCCGACGGGACCAGGACATTGAACGCCAGCTGCATGGGCAGCAGCACGCGGGACGCCGCGCCCGGATAACCCTCCCACACCGCGTCCCCGAGAAAGACCATGAGCAGCGCGTAGGACGCGCCGATGCGCCACCACGCCTGTTGCCATTGCGGCCGGCAGATCAGGTAGAGGAATTGCACCGTGAGCGCCACCAGCATGAGGAGGCTCCAGAACGGGCCCGCGTTGGCGGGGGAAACGGTGGAAAGGCTGTCGCTCACCTCCCGCCACTTGCGCGCAAAGGCCGCGAAAGGCAGGTCGAAATTCCGCGCACCGGCGTCCCCGGCCTTGCCGTCGACAAACAACGCGATGTACAGCACCCACAGCGCCAGCGGCAGCGCCGTCAGCAGACCGCGAATGACCGCCTGCACCCACACGGGCCGCGGCGCGCGGAGCGACGAGGGCAGCAGCGCCGCGGAACCCAGCAGGTTGGTCTCCTTCCCCAGCCCGCTGAGCGCGAACACCGCGGTCGCCCAGCCCGGACGTTTTTTTTCCAGCAGGAACACGCCGAACGCGATGACCAGCAGGCTCGGCCCGTCGAAGAGCGCATTGCGGAAGCTCAGGCAGACGCCGCTGCAGAGCATCACGCCGCCCCAGCGAATAAAATTATCCCAGTTTCGCGGTGGAAACCAATGCAGCAGCAGCACCGCCAGCAGGAACCACGTCACCACGTTCTGCAGCGCAAACGCATGCAGGATCCAGGCGGGCTGGCCGAGACCGAAGACGTACGCCGTCGCCGCAAACAAAACCCGCCGCCCGCGGTACGGCAGGCTGTCCACCGCCCGCTTCAACGCCTTGTTCTGCAGCGAGGGGTCCATGGCGATCTGGACGTAATACTGCGCATCGTAACCCTCCGACGCCTTGGACACGTAATAGTCGAGCTTGCGAATCTTGCTCAGGCGCGCCGACTCCTGCTTCGCGCCGAAGGCGATGAGGTAGCTCAGGCCCTTGCCGGGGATGTAGAACTGCGCGAGCGTCCACAAAAAGAGCACGCCCACCGCGGCATAAGCCGCCACGACCCAGGAACTCAAACCGCGGGCCGCCAGGCCCTGATGCCACCGGCGAATCATGCGCGCGCTGGTCGCCCCGGCGCTTCCCACCGGCGCCGGACAGGGTCTTTTTTGGTTTGAGCCATTTTTGCAAACAATGGCAGCCTCGCATGTTCGACAACGCTAAATATGGATTCATCGCCCGCCCCCTCCCACCTTTCCCCCCGGTTTTCCCGGCTGCAGGTGCTGTTGGTGGTGGGCTTTGTCATCGGCTACGCGTGGTTTCTCCGCCTGCATACCGCCCCTTATGCCGGCGGATCGGACTCCTCGGGCTACCTCAATGCCGCCCACCTGCTGCTCGAGGGCCGGCTGTCCTCCGTCAAACCCGCCCTGCCCGGACATACCCCGAGCGATTTCGCCATCGGCGCGCACCAACCGCTCGGTTTCCTGACCCGCGCCGGCACGGATGAAATGGCCCCGAGCTACCCGGTGGGCCTGCCGTTGCACCTCGCCGTGTTTTCGTGGATCGCCGGCCTCGACTGGGCCACTATCCCGCTGAACATGTGCGCCGCGCTGGCCAGCGGCGGACTCTTCTACCTCCTGGCGCGGCGGCTCGACTTGCCCGCCAGCCTGGCGCTCGGCGGCGCGGCGGCGCTTTTGCTTTGCCCGATGTTCCTGTTCGCGGCGTTGCAGCCGATGAGCGACCTGCTGGCGCTCATGTGGTCGCTGGCGGCGCTCTATGCGGCGCTCCGCGCGCGGGAGGGCTGGCGGTGGGGCGTCCTGTGCGGCCTCGCGGTGGCGTGGGCCGTCCTCGTCCGCCCGACCAACCTTCTCGTCGTCGTGCCGGTCGCCGTGGCGCTCGGCCTGAACTGGCGGGCCTATCTGTGGGTCGGCCTGGGCGGCCTGCCGGGCGCCATCCTCCTCGGCGCCTACGACCGGATGATCTATGGCTCGGTGCTGGCGACGGGCTACGGCGACGTCTGGTCGGCCTTCAGCCGGGAATACGCCGCGCATAACATCGTGTTTTTTGCGTGGTGGATCCCGGGCCTGCTGACGCCCGTCGTGCTGCTGGCCTTGCTCGCGCCGTTCCGCGCGGGCGTCCGGCGCCGGGAGATCGCCGCCCTCGCGACCTGGGCGGTGATGCTCATCGGGTTCTACGCCTTCTACTATCACTCCGGCGAAACCTGGTGGTACCTGCGCTTCATCCTGCCGGCGTTCCCCGCCCTCCTGCTGATCGCGCTGGCCGTGCTGCATTCCTTTCCCGCTGGCGACTCCACGCGGAAAATCGGCGGGAGCTGCCTGCTCGCCGCCGTGCTGATCTGGGAAGTCGTGCTGACCAACCGGTTCGCCCTGCTGGAAATCAAATCCGGCGAAGCCACGTACTACGACGCGTCGATCTGGAGCCGCACCCATTTGCCCGCGAACGCGGCGGTCATCTGCATGCAGGTGAGCGGCGCGCTTTATTACTACACGGATTTCCTGTTGCTGCGCTGGGACCAGATCGACCCCTCGAAGGTGCCCCCGCTCATCGCGGCCCTGCGCGAGGGACATCGACCGGTTTACGCGATCCTCTACGAGTTCGAGGAGGCCGACGCCCGGGCGCGCCTGGGCGGGCAGTGGAAAAAAATCACGAAGATCCGCAACGCCACGATGTGGCAGGTCGAGCTGCCGCTCGCGCCCTGACCGATGCTGCTCTACGACGTCACGCACACCAGCCACACGCGGACCCAAACGGGCATTCAGCGCGTGGCCCGCTCGCTCCACGGGGCGCTGGCCGCGCGCGGCGCGGTGACCGCGATTTGTCACGACCCCTACCTCGGCGCGTGGCGACCGCTCAACCCCGCGGAGCAGGACCGCCTCCGGCCCGCACCGGCGGCCGCGCGCTCCCGGGGCGCCCGGTGGCCCCTGCCCCAGCGCATCGGCGGACGGCTGCGGCGCCTGCTCGGCGCCCGCCCCGCGCCGCCCGCGGGCACGGGCCTGGTCTGTCCCGAATTGTTTTCGCCCGAGGTGGGCCGCCGGCTGCCGGAAATCTTTTCCACGGTGACGGGCCCGCGCGTGGCCGTGTTCCACGATGCCATCGGCCTGAAGCTGCCGGAGCTCACGCCGCCCGGCACGGTCCGGCGGCTGCCCGCCTACCTCCGCGAGCTGCTGCAGTTCGACGGCATCGCCGCGAATTCGCAGGACTCCGCCGCCAGCCTGCTCGACTACTGGCAATGGCTCGGCGTGTCCCACCAGCCGCCGGTCGAAGCGATCCCGCTCGGGTTGGATGAATGTCACCTAATAGGTGACATGCCCGCCGGCGCCGTGCCGCGCGTGCTGTGCGTCGGCACCCTCGAGGGGCGCAAGAACCACCTCGCGCTGCTGACCGCATGCGAAACGCTCTGGGCCGAGGGACTCGTCTTCGAACTCCAGTTGCTCGGCCTCGCGCGTCCGGACACGGCCGCGGCGGCGCTGGCGAAGATCGACGCGCTCAAGGCCGCGGGCCGGCCGCTGCGCTACGACGGCCCGGCCGGCGACGCCGCGTTGCAGGCCGCCTACCGGGATTGTGCGTTCACCGTTTATCCCTCGCTGATGGAAGGCTTCGGCCTGCCGGTGCTCGAGAGCCTGCAGCACGGCAAACCCTGCATTTGTTCCGGCGACGGCGCGCTCGGCGAGTCCGCGGGCGGCGGCGGGTGCGTGGCGCTCGAATCCGTGGACGCAGCCGCGCTGGCCGGCGCCATCCGGCGGCTGCTGCAAAATCCCGCCGAGGTCGCGACGCTTTCCGCCCAGGCGCGCGAAAGAAAATTCAAAACCTGGGCCGACTACGCCGGCGAGTTGACGACGTGGATGGCGACGTTGCCGCGGCGCAGGTGAGCGCGTGGCGGCGGGCCGGGCAGCGTACGCACGACAAGCCGGCCGGTGCATTGGGAAATAGCAGCGGTCGTCAGACGGCTGGCGCGAGCGGTCTGACGACCGCGGCTACCTTTAACTGAAGCCCTGGCGAAACCGGGCTTTGCGGTTGCTAAGGGTTGGGTTCTGCCCCCTAGTCGGCGCAGAAATTTTTCCATGGCCCTGTCCCTGTTTACCAAGACCAAGAAAGCGATCATCGAGCGCGCGCAGGATGATTACGCGACGAAGATGCGGCTCAAATACAAGCCCTACTACCACGCCATGGAGGCGCAGCAAGGGACGCATATCCGGTTAAACGGCCGCGACATGATCATGTTGTCGAGCAACGACTATCTGGGCCTGTCGTTCCATCCGAAGGTCATCGAGGCGTGCGGTACGGGCGCCAAGACCTGGGGCACCAGCACCACCGGCGCGCGCATTTCCAATGGATCCCGCGGCTACCACGTCGAGCTCGAGGAAAAGATGGCGGCTTTCCTGGGCCGCGAAGCCTGTCACATCAGCGTCGCCGGCTACATTTCATGCTGCTCGGCCGTCGCGTCGTTCGCCCAGAAGGGCGACCTGATTCTCGCCGACAAGAACATCCACTCGTGCCTGTGGGACGGCATCCGGCTGTCGATGGCGACCGTGGAGCGCTTCAGCCACAACAACCCCGAGGACCTGCGGCAGGTGTTGAAGAGCGTGCCGCACTCGCAGGCGAAGATGCTGGTGATCGAAGGCGTGTATTCGATGGAAGGCCACATCTGCCGCCTGCCGGAACTCGCCACCATCGGCGAGGAGGCCGGCTGCTTCACCGTGCTCGATGACGCCCACGGCTTCGGCATCCTTGGCCGCCAGGGCCGCGGCACCGTCGATCACTTCAAGCTCAACGACAAGGTCGACCTCATCTGCGGCAGCATGTCGAAGTCGCTCGCCAGCACCGGCGGATTCGTCGCGGGCTCGCGCGCGCTGATCGAATATCTCCGCACCAACTCGAAGCAGACGATCTTCAGCGCCGCCATCAGCCCCAGCATGGCCGCGGCCGCGTCGGCGTCGCTCGACATTCTCCAAGCCGAGCCGCAGCACCTCGAGCGCCTCTGGCGCAACACGCGCCGTTACCGCGAAATGCTCAAGGGGCTCGGTCTCGACACGTGGGACAGCGAAACCCCCGCGGTGCCGATCGTGCTGGGCTCGAAGGAACTCGTTTATCGCTTCTGGCAGGCCCTGCTCGAGAAGGGCGTGTTCACCGTCATGTCCATCGCGCCGGCCGTCCCGCCGGGCAAGGACCTGATCCGCACCGCCGTCTCCGCGCTCCACAGCGACGAGGATCTCGAAAAGATCGCCGCCGCGATGGCGTACGCCGTGAAGCAAATGTAGCGCCGGCGCCCGGCGCCGAACCGGATGAATTGATTGTGGAGGGCCCAGCTCCGGCTGGGCCGCGAGCGTAATATCGTGCTCGCACCCCGGCCCAGCGGGAGCCGGGCCCTCCACTCTTTGCCTTACCCCGCCAGCGTCTTCCGGATCGTCGAGGCCGTCTCGCGCCAGCGCGGCAACGGGCGGGCCATCGCGGCGGTTTGCAGGCGGCGGTTTTCTTCCGAGTCGGTCAGCACGGTGCGCAGCTTCTCGGTCCAGTCGGCCACGTCGTTGACGCGCGCCACCAGGCAGCCGCCGCCATCGGCATTCTCGCGGAGCACCGGCAGGTCGCTGCACACGCAGGGCACGCCGCGCCACAGGGCCTCGAGCAGCGGCAACCCGCACCCCTCGGCGATGGTGGGAAACGCGACCGCGCGCGCGCGCGCGTAGAGCGCGCCCAGTTCGTGGTCGCCCGCGGCGGCGTGAAAATGGCAGCGCGGTTCCCGCTGCTGCAGCGCCTTCATCCGGGCCACAATCGGCGCGCCATAATGCGGGTTCACGCGGCCGACGACGTGCAAGTCGAACTCAACTCCCTCGCCCCAGAGCTTCTCCGCCACGTCGAGCAGGAAGGCCTGGTTCTTGCGCGGCTCGACGATGCCCACACAGAGCAGCGCCGGGCGCCCGCCCCGGTTGGGAATAAGGGCGTCGCGCTGACGGCGGTTGCTGCCATCGAAATCGGCGCCCAAAGCAATCAAGTCGACGACGGCCCGGGGAGTGACGCCCTGCCAGCGCCAGAAACCCAGCAGGTCGCGACCGCTCGCCTCGGAGATCGACAAAATGCGATCGAACCCCGCCAGCAGCTTTATGTATTCCGGATGCCGTTGCACGCTCTGCGGCCAAGTGATGTGCGGCCAGCGCACCGGGATCGCATCATGAAACATCGCCGCGAGCCGGCAGGGACGGCTGCGGATGAAATCGCCGAACCCCGGCCGTTCCGCCTCGCTGAACAGCTCGACGGTGAACAGCCAGTCCGCGGACGTGAACTTCACGGACAACCCGCCCGTCACCATCACAAACGTGCGCTGCGCGCCGTCCCAAGTCACCGGCATCACGGTCCCGCCAAACTCCTCCTGCAGGCGCCCGCTCACCCGGGTCAGCCCCGAGCGATGCTTCGCCGCGCCCATCTTGGTGGTGTCGTAGTAAATCATCAGGGCAGTTGCACAGAAGGAAACGAAGCGAACGAAGCATCAAACCCGGTTTGCTTCGTGGCCTCCGTTACCTTCTGTAAAATCCGGTTCAGTTCGTTCATCGCATCGCCTTTTCGAAACACTCCACGAGCCGCGCGGTGTTGCGGTGCGCGTCGTAATTCTCCTCGACCCAGCGGCGCGCGCCGAGACGCAGCCGCTCCGCGAGCGCGTCGTCTTCCCCGAGCCGGCGCAGGGCCACCACCCAGGCGAGCGGAAGGTCGACGTCGGCCACCAGGCCCGTCCGCTCCTGGCTGATCGCCTCGGTCGTCGCCGACACGGGCGAGGTCACCACCAGCACGCCGGCGGCCATCGCCTCGGGAATGACGTTCGGCAGCCCGTCGCGATCGCCGCTGGGCGCCACGATGCCGGTGTGCAACAAGACATCCGCCCACGCGAGCTGAGCCCAGACGTCGGATTGCGCGAGCTGGCCCGTGAACTTCAACGAGTCGGCGAGTTGCAGCTGGATCGAGAGTTTTTCCAGCGTCGCCCGCAACGGGCCGTCGCCGACAATCCGCGCTTCAAAGGCGATGCCCGCCGCCTGCAACGCCGCATAGATGCGCAGCTGGTAATCGAGGCCCTTCTTCGGCACGAGGCGCGCGATGCTGAGCAGGCGGAGCGGCTGGCGGCGCAACCGCAAGGGTTTGAAAAGCGGAAAGGTGTCGAGTCCGCGGCGAATGCACACGATTTTTTCCGCGGGCAGCCCGCGTTCAACGAGCTCGCGGCGGCCCATCTCGGTCGACGTGTGGATGAACCGCGCGGGCTGGAGTTTTTCCCGGAGCCACCAGTCGCCCCCGTGCTCGTAGATGTCGTAGGCGTGCGCCCCGACGCTGTAGCGCCAGCCGAACATCCGCCACAACACCCACGCGGCCGTGGCCGGCGCGCCCGCCCACACCCCGTGGACCAGCGCCGGCGGCTGCTCCGCCAGTTCGCGCGCGAAGCTGCCGGCGAAGCCGGCCCCGAGCAGATTTTCCCAGAAATTCAGCCAGGAGGGCGCGCGCCGGGTGAAGACGCCTTCAAACAAATCGCGCATCAGGCGCGGACGCCGCACGCAGTTCCACGGGATGATCACGAGGAACACCTCGAGCAGCCGCCACTTGTTGAACGTGTGCACGCGCATGCCGTGAAACTCCCCGCCCCCGCCCCACAGCGAATACAGCCGCAGCGAAATCCCCTTCGCATGCAGCGCCGCGACGTCCCGCTGGAGAAACGTCTCCGACGTCTTGGGAAACGTCGTGAAGAGAAGGGCGATGTAGGGGCGACGAGCGCTCAAAGCAGAAGGAAAGTTACAGGGGTGAAGCTCCAACATCCAAGCTCCAACCTCCAAAGAAACTCCACCGGCCAGTATCACCGAACCGAAGCACCAATGTTTGTTGAATTGGAATCTGGAGTTTCACTGGGGCTTGGATGTTGGAGCTTGGAGCTTTGCGCCGGAAGCGTCCGGCTCACGGCATCAGCCGGCCGCGCCCGCCACGACCAAAAACGCCCCGAGCGCCGGATCCGGCGCGACGTCCTTCCGCCAGCCGAGCACGAGCCGGCTTTCCGGGGCCGGGCCGTCGAGCACGCGGAACGTCACCTCGGCGGGGAGTTGCTGCGCTTCCGACGGCGTCATGAACGTCGCGCCGAGGCCGGCGCGGACGAGGCCCATCGCGTTGGCGCGCGGCCAGACTTCGTCGGCAATGCGTGGCGTCACGCCGGCCTGCTGAAACGCCGCGAGCACGCGGTCGTAGAAACCCGGGTTGTGCGCGCGCGGAAACATCACGAACGGCGTGTCCGCCAGGTCACGCAGCCGCAACTTCGGCGCCGGCGCCAGCCGATGCTCCGCCGGGAGCAGCACGCCGTTTTTTTCCTGCAGCAACACCTTCATCGCCAGCCCGGGCGGGGTCGTCGCGTCGGGATGGAAAAATCCGCACGCGATCTCACCCGACTTCAGCGACTCCAACTGCGCCGACGTCGGCGACTCGTTCAACTCGACGCGGATGCCCGGATACCGCCGGTTGAATTCGCGGAGGATTCCCGGCAACACGGTCGCCATCGCGAGTCCGGTGAAAGCCACGCGCACCTGCCCCGCCTGCCCTCCGGCCAGCGCCTGGATGTCGCCCGGGACCGCGGCCAATCCGCGCAACAAGGGTTCGATCCGCTCCAGAAACACTTTCCCCGGGCCGGTCAGTTCGACCTTGCGCCGCGTCCGGTTGAGGAGGTCGACACCCAATGCCGTTTCCAACTGTGCAATGCTCCGCGACAACGCCGGCTGGGCCACCGCCAAGGCCTCGGCCGCCTTCCGAAAGTGCAGTTGACGAGCAACTTCCCTAAAATAAACGAGGTGCCTCAGCTCGAACGGATATTGATACTCTCGCGGCATCACAGACGACCAAACAAGTATTTCTTGTTATGGCAAGATTCTGATAATCTGTCGGCTCTCATCCAAACTGGTTCACCACTAGTACCCACCACTACCTCACTAATCCGAACCCTTCATGAGTGACCCATTAGTGCAGATTAGTGTTACCTCTCCCCTCCCGCCCCCTAGCCTCTCCCGTCTCCCCTCTAGCCTCTCGCCTCTAGCCTCTCATTCCCATGCCTCAATCCCTCTTCGAAAAAGTCTGGGCCGCCCACACGGTCCGCAAACTCGCCAACGGGCAGACGCAGTTGCTCATCGGCACCCATTTGATCCACGAGGTCACCTCGCCGCAGGCGTTCGGCATGTTGCGCGATCTCCAGCTGCCGGTGCTCATGCCGCACCGCACGTTCGCGACAGTCGACCACATCATCCCGACCAACGAGCTGGTCGAGCCCTACAAGGACTCGCTCGCGCAGGCCATGATGGATGAAGTGCGCAAAAACTGCGCGCAGTTCGGCATCACCTTCTTCGATCGCGCCACCGGCAAGCAGGGCATCGTGCACATCGTCGGCCCCGAGCAGGGCATCACGCAGCCGGGCACGACGATCGCCTGTGGCGACTCGCACACTTCCACGCACGGCGCGTTCGGCGCGATCGCGTTCGGCATCGGCACGAGCCAGGTGCGCGACGTGCTCGCCACGCAGACGATGGCGCTGGGCCAGTTGAAGGTCCGGCGCATCGAGGTGAACGGGAAACTCCGCCCGGGCGTGTACGCGAAGGACGTCATCCTCCACATCATCCGCCAGCTCGGCGTCAACGGCGGCACCGGCTACGCCTACGAATACGCGGGCAGCACGTTCGACGGCTTCTCGATGGAAGAGCGCATGACCGTGTGCAACATGTCCATCGAGGGCGGCGCGCGCGTGGGCTATGTCAATCCCGACGAGACCACCTTCGCCTACCTCAAGGGCCGCCCCTACTCGCCGAAGGGCGCGGACTGGGAGCCCGCCGTCGCGCGCTGGAAGTCCTTCGCCTCCGATCCGGGCGCGAAATACGACGATGTCGTGAAGATCGATGCCGCGAGCATCGCGCCGACGGTCACGTGGGGCATCAATCCCGGCCAGGGCATTTCGATCGTCGAAAACATCCCGAGCCCGGAAACCGCCACCTCCGCCGACGACAAGGCCGGCATCATCGAGGCGCTCGCCTACATGAAGCTGCCGGCGGGCCAGCCGATCAAGGGCGTGAAAATCGACGTCGCCTTCCTCGGCTCGTGCACGAACGGCCGGCTTTCGGATTTCCGCGAGGTCGCCAAGTACGTGAAGGGCCGGAAGGTCGCCGCCGGCGTGAAGGCCATTGCCGTCCCCGGCTCGCAGATCGTCGCGCTGCAGTGCGAGAAGGAAGGCATCGACCAGGTGCTCGCCGAGGCCGGCTTTGAATGGCGCGCGGCGGGATGCTCGATGTGCCTCGCGATGAATCCCGACAAGCTCATCGGCGACCAGCTCTGCGCCAGCTCGTCGAACCGCAACTTCAAGGGCCGCCAGGGCTCGCCCACCGGCCGCACCGTGTTGATGAGCCCGCTGATGGTCGCCGCCGCAGCCGTCACCGGCACCGTCGCCGACGCCCGCGAAGTCTTCGCCGTCAACTAACCCCGAATTCTTACAGAAGGAAACGAAGGTAACCATGTTTGGGCTATCTCTTCGTTGTCTCCGTTACCTTCTGTAAGCCTGCCGTGTTTTCGAATCTTCCTTAATTTAATCACTCCTCCCATGGCTCTCGCTAAAATCACTTCCCTCACCGGCCGCGCGGTTCCCGTCGTCGGCAACGACATCGACACCGACCGCATCATCCCGGCGCGCTTCATGAAGTGCGTCACGTTCGACGGCCTCGGCGAATTCCTGTTCTACGACGTCCGCAAGGACCCGACCACCGGCGCGACGACCAATCACGCGCTGAACGACCCGCGCTTCCAGGGCGGCACGATCCTCCTCACCGGCGCCAACTTCGGCTGCGGCTCCTCGCGCGAGCACGCGCCGCAGGCGATCCAGAAATACGGCTTCAAGGCGATCATCGCCGAGAGCTACGCCGAGATCTTCTTCGGCAACAGCACGACGCTCGGCATGCCGTGCGTCACCGCCGCGCGCGAGGACATCGCGAAGATCGCCGCCGCCGTCGAAAAGGATCCGCAAACCGAAGTCACGATCGACCTCGTGAAGCTCGAAGCCCGGTTCGCCGGCCAGACCATCAGAATCACCCAGCGCGAGTCCGCCCGCGATGCCCTCGTCAACGGCCGCTGGGACGCCATCGGCGAACTCCTCGACGGCGTGCCCGCCGTCAAGGAAACCGCCAAAAAGCTGCCCTACCTGGCGGCCTGACCCCACGAGCGACGACGGGTGGAACCTGAGCGCTGGGGTCGAGCAGTCGGGGTGTAAAACCCCTCCCACCGGGGGCCGATTCTCCCTTCAGAATCGCCTGCTGCGCCAGGGCGACTAGGATTTCTGTTCGCCCTTCCGCGGCTTGGGCGGGAAGGGGCCGGGCTGGAGGTCCGTGCCACTCGCTTCCTGCGCGAGGTCGACGAGCTCGCGCACGACCCGCGTCGGGTCCTCCTCGTAGCGGAGCTTCATGAAATTGGCGCGCATGCCGTCGTAGGTCCGATCGTCTTCCATCCAGTAATTGATCACCCGCTCGAAGTCGTTTGCGTTGGCGATCAACTCGGCGCCGCCGGCGTTGCGGAAGAATTTCACCGTGAGCTCCTCCTGCGGCATGATGCCGCCGATGGCGTTGAAAATGATCGGGCAACGGAAATGCAGCGCCTTCGCACAGGTGGTCGTGCCGCCGCGCGTGACGATCACGTCGCTCACCTGCATCAGCAGATGCACCTCGTCGGAGAAACCGTCGACGAAACAGTTGAACTCCGGGTGCTCCGCGCGCCAGTGCACGAGCTGGTTGTAAGCTTCGCGGTTTTTCCCGCAGATGACGACGGCCTGGATGCGGTCGGCATGCGGCAGCAGCCGGGGCAGCAGGTCGAGGTGGTTGTTGGCGCCGTTGCCGCCGGTGGCGAGGAAAACGGTGAACAGGTCGGAACGCAGCTCGAGCCGCTCCTCGATGAACGCGGTGCGCGCCTCGGCCCGGAGCACCTCGAGATGCTGGCGCGGCTGCATGAGATGGCCGCGCACGCGCGTCCGCTCGCGCGGCATGCCGAGCTTCACCGCGTAATCGCGCGCCGTGGCGGTCCGCGAGATGTAGAGGTCAGCACTGGGCTCGACCCAGTTGACGCTGTAGCCGAAACCACCGGAAAACTCGCCGCAGTAGGTCGCGCAGCGCACCTGGTCCGCCCCCAGGACCTTGCGCGCCATTTGGAAATAGCCGCGGTTGAGGCAATCGTGGACGCTGAACACCAGGTGCGGCCGGTACTCCCTCAACACCGACTCGTAATACGCGCGGCCAAAGCTCACCGATTTCTTGTTCAGGAAGCTGAGCAGCTCGACGAACAGGTAGAAGGCCTTGTGGATCCACGGGGACTTCTTCTGGATCCAGTTGTAGAACCGCACCCCGAGGCTGAAGAAGCCGGACGATTTCTCGAGCATCTGCTCGATGCGGACATCGACCTCGTGCCGGTAAAGTTCAAAGCACCACTCCGCGAAGGCCTGCGCCCGGGCGTCGTGGCCCGCGCCGGTGCTGGAAGTCAGGACGAGAATGCGAACGCGTGGCATGAATCAGAAACCCGGAATGGCCGCAAAAGGCATCGAAGGCACAAAACCGAACTGAAAAATTTGAGAACTGAAATGCCGGATCATTTTTTGCGCTTTTGTGTTTTTTGTGGCAAAAGGTTTTGGTGATCAGAGACCGAAATACTTTTCCTGGATGCGGCGCTTCAGGTTGAGCGAACCGAACCTCGCCAGGAAGGGACCGGCCACGGCCTGGAAGAAGCGGCCGGTGCGCACCGTCGTGCTGCGGCCGCGGAGCAACGCCGTGCGCAGGTCGGCGGCGGCGCCCGCCGGCGCGGGGCCGGATTGCATCATCGCGGTGAAGCTCCGCCAGACGCGCGCCATCCGGCCGGCTTGCACGGCGTCGATGCCCGTCTGGTCGGGCCGGCGCACGGAACCCTCGAAGTCCGTGCGGAAATCGCCCGGGCGAAAATCGATGACGATGACGCCCGTGTCCTTCAGCTCATACATCAGGCTCTCGTTCAGCGCGGACAGGCCCGCCTTGGTCGTGTTGTAAGCGGCCTGGTACGGCAGGCCGAATTCGCCGGCGATGGAGGAGATGTTGACGAGGGCGCCGCGTTTCCGCGCCAGCATCCCGCGCAGGGCCGCGTGACTGAGACGCGCGGTGTTGACGAGCATCACGCGCAATTGCTCCTCCCACACCGCAAAGTCCGTGTGCGCAAAGGAGCCGAAGGCGCCGAAGCCCGCGTTGTTGATCACGAGATCGAAGCCGCCCGCGGCGCGGTCGGCTTCCGCGAAGATTTTTTCCGCGGCGGGACCCTCGCCCAATTCGAGCTTCAACCCGTGGAACCCCGGCCGCGCCGGCAACCGGGCCGGATCGCGCGAGGTGCCCCACACCTCCACGCCCTCGGCGAGCAACATGTCCGCGAAGGCCAGCCCGAGTCCCGTGCCGGCGCCCGTGATGAAGGCCGTGCGGTAGCGGGTGGACAGGGGCGCGTTCACGCTACACACCCCGCCCTTTGGGCCCCCCTCTTCATAGAGGGGACTTCGGCTTGGCAGTTCCCCTCCATGAAGAGGGGTGGCGCCCCGCGCCGGGGTGTGTAGGGGCTGCGGCAGAATTGCGATTTCATGCACTCATCAATTCGCACTCTTGAACACCAGCGCCACGTTCGCGCCGCCGAAGCCGCTGCTGTTGCTCAACACCACCTGGGGGCGGTGCGGCAGCGTGGCGCGGATGATGTTCAGGCCTTCGCAGGCCGGGTCGAGCTTGGTGATGTGCGCCGAGCCGGGCATGAAGCCTTCCTTCATCGCCAGCGCACAGAAACCGGCCTCCATCGCGCCCGCCAGCGACAGTCCATGACCGGTCAGCGCCTTCGTGCTGCTGATCGCGGGACGCGTGGGCGAAATCCCGAAAATGGCCTTCAGCGCGCGCGCCTCGGAGATGTCGCCGATCGGCGTCGAGGTGGCGTGCGCATTGACGTAGTCGACCTGGTCGGGCGTCACGTCCGCGCTCCGGAGGGCGTTCTCAATCGCCACCCGCAACCCCGCACCCTCGGGATGGGAGATGGCGACGTTATGGCCGTCCGAAGCCTGGCCCCAGCCCGCGACCTCGCCATAGACCTTGGCCCGCCGCCGCGAGACCTCCTCCTCGCCTTCGAGCACGAGCACGGTGGCGCCGCCGGTGCCGACGAAGCCGTCGCGCGCGACGTCGAACGGCCGCGACGCAATCGACGGGTCGACCTGCAGCGACAGCGCGCGCATGCCGGCAAACGGCAGGATGCTCTCCACGTTGCCGTCCTCCGCCCCGATCACGAACATGCGCTTCTGGCGGCCGAGCGCGATTTCGTCGTAGGCGAAACCCAGCGCATGGGCCGAGGAGGCGCAGGCGGATGAGAAACCGGTCGACGCGCCCTTGATCTTGAACTGCGAAACCAGGTTGAAATTAACCGTGCCCGAAATGGACGCCACGATGCCGAGCGGCGGGCAGCGCATGACGCCCTGCTTGCGCATTTTCTCGACATGATGCGTGAGCAGGAAGGGCGAGCCGGCGGACGCGGCGTAAAGGCCGGTGTGCGGGTTGGACCAGTCCGCCTCGGTCAGCTTGGCGTCCTCGACGGCCTGCTGCATCGCACAGTATGCATAGATGCCGTGCGGCGCCATGCCGCGAAGCGTTTCCCGGCGGATGTTGTAGCGGGCCGGAAAAATCCAGTCCTCCTGGTCGACGGAGTCCGTTTGGAAATCGCGGATCGGCGCGGCCACCTTGACCGGCACGTCGGGCTTCTGGAAGGGCGGGTACTGCACCATGCCGTGGCGCAGTTCGCGCAGGCTTTCGCTCACGGAGACCGCCTCGTTGCCGATGCTGGTGATGAAGCCGAGGCCGGTAATATAAACTTTCCGCATGTGGTATTAGGCTGCGACGGCGTTCCGGACGTCCGGGGCCATGGCGGGCCGTATCAAAGCGCTTTTGGCGGCGCGGTCAACTGCCGCAGCCGGGAGTCCGGCCTGGTCATCGAACCGCCGGGGCCAAGCCCCGACCTGCCATAAAACCTCCACCGCTGCACTCAGGCGCTCGCGGCCTTGGCGGATGCGGGCGCGGGCGCGACAGCCGGGGCCGGCTGGGCCTGCGGCACCGGCTCGGCGGCCTCCTCGGCAAACGCAAAGGTCAGGGTAATTTCCTCGGCAATGGCCGCCTTCTCCTGGCCAACGCGGATCTGGCCCTCGAACGTGGCGAGCGGCGACTTCAGGCGCTTCGGCTTGATGGAGAGAGTAAGCACATCACCGGGCTTGCACACGCGGTGGCAGCGCACGCCCTCGCAGGAGGTGAAGAAAATGGTGCGGTGATCGACGACCTTGCCGGCCTCGCCCACCTGGCCCTCGAGCAAGAACAGCACGGCCAGCTGGCCGAGCGCCTCAAGCATGATGGAGGCGGGCAACACCGGGTTGTCCTTGAAATGGCCCTGCAGGAAAAACTCCTGGCCGCTGATCTTGTACTTCGCATTCGCGCCATGGGCGCTCACCGAGGCCTCGCTCAGGAACAGGAACGGCGGCTGGATCGGCATGACCGAGATAATCTGCTCGATCGGGATAAACTTGGTCGGCTTCGGCAGCGGCAGGCCGCTCACCTTGCACTCAATGAAGATCTTCACGTCGCCCACCGTGCGCAGGTGGCGGAGCTCCTCGTTGTTGATCGTCATCTGGAGGACATCCTCCACCAGGATGACGATTTCCATCATCGTGAGCGAATCGATACCCAGGTCCTCGATAATGCGCAGATCGTCATCGGCATCCTTCAATTTCCCGCGCAAATCCGGCTCCACATAGCGCTCGATGATACCCAAAACAATGGCCGGTAAATGCTCGATGTTGCCCGTCTTCCTGAACTGGGCTGCTGCTTCATAAGTCGCTGCCGAACAGCGCTTAATTGCTTCACGAAGGTTTGCGTCGTCTTCGGGCGTGAACGGTTTGAGCGGAATGCCCGAAGAATTGTTGACTGCCTGTGCCATTAGGGGGGTGAAGTAAGTTGAAGCGGTGAAGTATGTAAACCCAAAAAACCCCTCCCCGGGAGCCACCCGCGGACCGGTCAGGAGGTAATTTAGCCTGTTGACTTGCCGCTGCTTGCGCGGCGACATGCCGGACCCGGCGCAAGACCAAACCGGTCGGAACAGGTTCCACCAATTTTCATCAGGCCGATGCCGTCCTCCTCTTCCAACCACCCCGCGGGCGCCCAAGCCCCCTTGGTGTTGGTCACGCATGAGTTCCACCCGCATCGCGGTGGGATCGCGATTTATGCAGCGGAAATGGCCAAGGCTGCCCGGGCACTCGGCTACCAAGTGGAAGTATGGGCTCCGGCCCTCCCGCCGGGCATGGCCGAACCCGCCTGGCCGTATAAAGTCCGGCGCCTGCCGCTGGCCGGCAACCACAGCCTGGTGAGCCAGTGGCGCATGGCCCGCGAGCTCCTGGCCCATCGCGACCGGCTCCGCGAGGCGACGCTCTACATCCCGGAGCCGGGTCCCCTGCTCGCGATGCTGCTGCTCCAATATTTCGACACCTTGCGACCCGCGCAATTGATGCTGACCTTCCATGGGTCGGAAATCCAGCGGCTCGGCTCCCGCGGATTGCTGCGCTGGAGCACCTCGCACCTCCTGGCCAAGGCCGCCCGCATCAGCGTGGTGAGCGCCTTCGCGCGCGACCTCCTCCAACACACCTTTCCCGAAGCCGCCGGCAAGGTCGTGATCACCCCCGGGGCGCTGCGCACCGACCTTGTGCTCGACCGGCGGGCCGGCGCGGACCAGGCGCGGCGGAAACTCGTTGTCCTCACCGTGGCCCGCATCAATCCGCGCAAGGGACAACGCGAGGTCATCGCCGCCCTCCAGGCGCTGCCCGACGCGTTGCGGAGCCGCGTCGAGTACTGGCTGGTCGGCGCCCACAACAAGGAAAACTACGGCGCCGCCCTCGCCGCCGCGGCCCGGCAGGTGGATTTTCCCGTCAAATTCCTCGGCGACATTGCGGACGAAAAATTGGGCGAGATCTATGCGCAGGCCGATCTCTTCACCATGACGAGCATGCCACACCGCCACAGCGTCGAGGGCTTCGGCCTGGTTTATCTCGAAGCCGGCGCGCACGGGCTGCCCGTCGTGGCACACGCCATCGGCGGCGTCCCGGAGGCGGTCATCCATAACGAAACGGGCCTCCTCGTGGCACCCGGCGACCAGGCGGCGCTCGCCGCGGCCTTCGCAAGGCTGCTCAGCGACCCGGCCCTGCGCCAACGCATGGGCGAGGCCGGACGTGCGCGGGCGCGCGAGCATACGTGGCGCGACTCCGCCCAATCCTTGTTTGGACAACCGCCGCCGCCGTCCGCAAGCTGACCGCCATGCTCGAATCGCGCACCCAGATCACTGTCCGCTATGCGGAGACCGACATGATGGGCATCGTCTATCACGGGAGCTACCTGCCTTGGTTTGAAGTCGGCCGGACCACGCTGCTGAAGGAATGCGGCCTGCCCTACCGCGCGCTCGAAGCGCAGGGCTATCGCCTGCCGGTGATCGAGCTCGGCACCAAGTTTTTCAAGCCGGCACTCTACGACGACGAGGTGACCGTCATCACGCGGCTCAAGGAGCGCCCGGTGCTGCGCATCCACCTCGACTACGAGATCCGCCGCGGGGAAGACCTCCTCGTCACCGGCTTCACCACGCACGCCTTCATCAACAAGGCCGGCGAACCCGTCCGCCCCCCGCCCGACTTCGCCACGAAGATGCGGGCGGTGTTTAAGTGAAGCCGGCTGATGGGCGGGAGGGATTTCATACCCCGACTGTCCGGCGGGCGTGAATTTGTCGGGGCATAAAGCCCCTCCCCCCACCGGCTCACCGGCCGTCGCTGCAGGCATGCTCCTCCAACACCGCCGCATCCGTTTCCACGGCGCGCGCCGCTTTCAATAATTCCTCCGCGGCGGCGCCCGCGATCCTTCGCACCGCCCACACCGCATGCGCCCGCACCATCGGCGCCGCATGCGCTGCGAGTTTGGCCAGCGCCGGCAGGAGGCCGGCGTCGCCGGAATTGCCGGCCACCACACATGCATTCCGCAGGAGGCCGTTCAGCTTGAGGCGCTTGATGGGCGTGCGCCGGAAAACTTCCGCGAACCTCTCCGGCGTCAGCGCGAGCAACTCCGGCAGGCCGAGGTCCGCGAGATCGTGCCGCGCCGCCAGCAGCAGCTGCCGGCCGGCCTGCGCGAAGCGATTCCACGGGCAGACCTCGAGGCACACGTCGCAGCCGTAGATGCGGTTGCCAATGCCCGGACGCAGGTCGCGCGGGATGATGCCCTTGTTCTCGATGGTCTGGTACGAAATGCACCGCCGCGCATCGACCACGCCCGGCGCGGGAAACGCCTCGGTCGGACAGGCGTCGAGGCAGCGCGTGCACTTGCCGCACAGCAGGCCCGCGGGCTCCTCGGCCCCGACCCGCGGCAGATCCTTGCGCAGGGGCGCATCGGGCTCGATCGCCAGCCGCGTGAGGATTGACGCGAGGAACAGCCAGTTGCCGTGCTCGCGCGAAATGAGCATCGCGTTCTTCCCGCGAAACCCGAGCCCGCTGCGCGCCGCCCAGCCGCGCTCGAGCACCGGGCCGGTGTCCACATAATAGCGGTGGTCTGCGGACGTGATTCCACCGGCTGCCTCCAGCACGCGCCCCGCCGCCGCCAGGCCCGGCTTCATCGTGTCATGATAATCCTCATACTGCGCGTACCGCGCCCAGAGCGGCGGACGGACGCCGGAGGACGAAGGCCTGGCCGGGATGCCCGCCCAGTAGCTCACCCCGAGCAACACGACCGACCGCACGCCCGGCAGCACGAGTTCCGCCTGCGCGCGTTTGTCCGCGGTGCGTTCCATCCAAGCCATGTCGCCGTGCCGGCCGTGCGCGAGCCAGTCGCGCAACCCGTCGCCCGCCGGCGCCGCCACCTCCGCAAAGCGCACCTCGTCGAAACCCAGCGCGCGCAATTTTTCGCGCAACGTTTCGCGCGCGGCGCCCTCGATCCGCGGGCCGGCGAGCGCCGTCATTTTTTGAAATGCGCCGACTCGACCCGGTACACGCGCAGCACGTGGCCGGCGATTTCCCGGAGCGGGCGGCTGTCGGTGAGCACCATGGTCCCGGTGCGGCGGTAGATCGCCTCGCGCTGCGCGTAGAGTTCCCGGAGGCGTTGCTCGCGGTCGTCCACCTGCAGCAGCGGGCGGTGATTCGTGTGCATCGTGCGCTTGAGGATGGTTTCGATCGGCGCGTGCATGCAGATGACGACGCCCCGACTGCGCAACAGCTCGAGCATGCCGGGCGCCACCACCAGGCCGCCCCCGCAGGCGATGACGCACCGACCGGCGGGATGGCCGCTGACGACGAACTCGCGCTCGAGTTCGCGAAACCGCGGCTCGCCGTCCTCCGCGAAGATCCGCGAGACCGGCTTGCCCTGGAGGCGCTCGATCTCGTGGTCGCTGTCCAGGAACCGGAACCCCAGCTGCTTGGCGACCTGCCGGCCCACGGTGCTTTTGCCCGTGCCCATGAAGCCGACGAGGTAGAGGTTGGCATCCGAAGCGATCATTGGTCCCGCCGAAAGAACACCGCGCAGGCGGCCCGCGCAAGCGCGGGTTGCGGGCATTTCGCTCTGGTCCCCTCTATGAAGCCGGAACCATTCAGTGGAAACCGCGAAGGACGCGAAGAAACGCGAAAGTCGCGAGTCAGACATGATCCTCGGTGATGCCTTGCCGTACTCACTCTTTCGTGATCCCGGGCAAAATCGGGATTTTCTCGGTATACCTTCGCGGACCTTCACGCCCTTCGCGGTTCAATTGCATAGTTCCGGCTTCATAGAGGGGAGTTCAATTCTCCAAGCCGGCCGCGCCCCACTTCGCCCTGTTCAAACCAGTCGAAAAGCGGCACGCTCCCGCGCCATGTCCGCCGCCCATGACTACACCTTCGCCAGCGACAACACCGCCGGGCTGGCCCCCGAGGCGCTCGCCGCCCTGAACGCCGCCAATGCCGGTCATGCGCCTTCCTACGGCGAGGACGAGTGGACGGCCCGCGCGAAAAAATTGATCGGCGAATTCTTCGCGACGGAGTGCACGGTGTTCTTCGTGTTCAACGGCACCGCGGCCAACTCCCTGGCGCTCGCGCAATATTGCCGGAGCCACCACAGCATCATCTGCCACGAGATGTCGCACATCGACACCGACGAGTGCGGCGCGCCGGAATTTTTCACCGGCGGCAGCAAGGTCATCGCCGTCCCCGGCCCCGGCGGGAAACTGGCGCCGGCCGGCCTGACAAGCGTCTTCGGACGCGGACACGGCATTCACTATCCAAAGCCCGGCGCGCTCTCGCTGACGCAGTCCACGGAGCTCGGCACGGTCTACACGCCGGATGAAGTAAAGGCGCTCGCCGCGGTGGCGAAAGCGCACGGCCTCGCGGTGCACATGGACGGCGCGCGCTTCGGCAATGCCGCGGCGGCCCTCGCGGCGCGCGGCATCACGCCCGCCGATTTCACGTGGCGCGCGGGAGTCGACGTCGTTTGCCTCGGCGGCACCAAGGGCGGCATGAACACGACCGAGGCCGTCGTGTTTTTCCACCGCGAGCACGCGAAGGAATTCGAATACCGGATGAAGCAGGCGGGGCAGCTGGCCTCCAAGATGCGTTTCGCGTCCGCACAATGGTGCGGCATGCTCGCAGGCGGCGCCTGGCTGCGGCACGCCGCGCACGCCAACGCCATGGCGCACAAACTGGCCGGCGCGCTGCGCGCCGTGCCCGGCGTGAAGCTCATCGGCGAGCCGGCCGTCAACGGCGTGTTTGTCGAGCTGCCGCCCGCGACCGTCGCCGCGCTGTCGGGGCGCGGCTGGCATTTCTACAAATTCATCGGCGAGCATGGCTATCGCCTGATGTGCTCGTGGGCCACGCCGCCGGAAGCGATCGACCGGTTCGTGGGGAATTTGAAAGCGGCGGTGTAGTGGTCGCCGGTTTCCACCCCGGCGACAAGCGTCGGCATGGAAACCGACGCCCACCCATAAAAAAACGCCTCCCGTTTCCGGGAGGCGTTGAAAATCAAAGAGGCTCTGTCGCGCTTACTTCGCGGCCGGGGTCTTCGGCGCGTCCTTCACGCTGAGGACTTCGACGTCGAAGATGAGCGTGGCGCCCGGGGGGATGCCCTGGTTGCCGTTGTCGCCATAGGCGAGCGACGGCGGGATGTAGAGCTTGGCCTTGCCGCCGACGCCGACCTTGGTGAGACCCTCGACCATGCCGACGATGGTGCCGTTGGGATTCTCCGCGGTGGCCGCGATCAGCGGGAGCTCGAGCGGCTCCTTGCGCTCGATGGAGCTGTCGAACACCTCGCCGTTCACGAACGTGCCGGTGTAGTTGATGGTCACGACCTGGCCGGGCTTCGGCAGGGCGCCGGTGGCGGGCTTGGTGATTTCATAGCGGAGGCCGTTGGGCAGCTCCACGACGTTCTTGTTTTCCTTGAGCTTGGTGAAGAAAGCCGCGCTGTCGGACAGGTTCTTCATGCGGAGCTGCGTCAGGTAGGCCTGGCGCTTCGTCTCGAAGGCCTCCGCCTTCTTGGCCATGAACGCCTGGAGCTCCGGCTCCATCGCCTGGGGCTCGAAGTTCGGCTGGCCGCCGGCGGCCATCGCGATCATGCCGCGGGCCATCGCCTCGATCTCGGCCTTGGAGAACTCGAGCTGGCGCAGGCCGAGCTGCTGGCCGGCGATCCAGCCGTAAGCCTCGGCAATCTGCGCGTCGGTGAACTTCGCGGCCGGCTTGGCCGGGGCCGGCGCCGCGGCGGCGGGCGCGTTCGCGGCGGGCGCCGCGGGCGTCTTGGCCGGGGCGGCGGTGGACACGCCCGGGACGTTGAACTTGACCGGATCCTGCGCGGATGCGGCGACGAGCAGGCCCAGGCTGGCGAGCGCTGCAGTGACGTGGGAGATGACTTTCATTTCGGGGGGAAGGAAGCCCGGTTGGGAAACGGCCCGGGTTGTTTTGTGCCGTAAAAGGCGCGAAATTGCGCGGCACCCCGGGAAAAATCAACCCCTTTGGCGGCGAATCCCCGCAATTTCGGTGTCGAACGACGGGCTTGTCACCCTCCGGAACCTCCCCAAAGCTCGCCAATCCCATGAACGAAAACCAATTCTGGCACAGCACCGACGGCCAGATTTTGACGGTCAAGAACAAGGGGGACAAGGTCACCCTCGTCCTCGCCTTCTGGCCCCGCAACCCCGCCGAGATGGAATTCCTCAAGGCGCATCTCGCCGAGATCCATTTCACCGAGCGCAGCTCCCTCGCCCGCATCGGCATCGAAATGCACCTGGAAGGCACCCCGAACGTCGACGGCAACCGCCTGTTGCTGTCCGCCGACGCCTTCATCTACGACGCCAACTTTCCCAACGCGAGCTATTGGAAAAAGCTGCTGCGTCCGGGCACGCCCGTGGGCCGCCTGTATTACGCCCCCGCCGCCGCCAAGCTCTCGACCGGCGAGATCTGGGACGCGATCGAGCACAACCACCTCAAGCTGCCCAACACGATCAGCATCGACTCGCGCGGCCGCGTTTTCCTGACGCCGCACAAGGTGACCTACACGCTCTCCGCGAAGCTCTCGCGCGTGAACTTCGAGCACATCGTCAGCGGCTACGCGGGCCGGTCCTTCCTCGACAAGGCGCAGGTGCGCCATGACGCCTCCCCGCTGACCATCCCGCCGCGCTCGGGCATCCTCACGAGCTGCTCGATGTATTTGAAGGAGCACTACGTCGTGCTCAACCAGGGCGAGGGCAACTTCGGCCTGCACACCAGCGCCGTGCTGCTCGACCCGATCAAGACCTTCGGCACGAATGTCATGCTCGAGATCTACAACACCGGCGACCAGCCGGTGGTGAACCCGATGGTGTCGGTCGACATCTTCCGCGCGCCGCCGTTCACCGATCCCGAGGTCAAGGTCCTCACGAAAAAACGCCAGCGCCTGCTCTCGACCGCCGCGAACCTCTTCAAGTGCCTCGACAAGAACCCGCCGGTGCCCGCGGTCGAGGCGCGCCCGAAGTCCAAGATCACCGTGCGCGGCCAGAGCGCCACGATGGAAAACCGCGCCGTGCTCGTCCGCGCCAACGAGGACCTCAAGAAATTCCTCGAGGGCGACGCCTGCCCCGTCGGCAGCCGCACCATGATCCAGGCGCTCGACGGCGCGCCGGCCGACGCCGACACGCTGGTCATCGACTACTTCCCCGACTTGCTCGAGAACCTGGAGCTGCTCACCCGCATCGGCGACGTGAAGCTCAAGCGCATCATCTTCCGGTCGGCCTCGCGCACGCACGGCTATTTCCTCTCCAGCAACGCGCACGCGCGCCTCGACACCTTTTACGCGATCGGCATCCAGGTCTACTGGTATGACGAGGTCACCAAGGACCTCTACGTCCACACCTACAAGAAGGGCCACGGCTTCTTCGTCCGCGAGGAGATGGCCCGCAAGTTCCAGGAGACCACCATCCTCGCCTTCTACGGCTCGGCCGTCGGCATCGAGGCGGCGGACACCGAGCGCATCACGCGCCTCGTCGAGCAGCTCACCGGCTTCATCGGCCCGAACGTCGGCGTGCTCACCGGCGGCGGCGGCGGCGTCATGCGCCTCGCCACCGACCAGGCGCGCAGCAAGGGCGCGCTGACCGGCGCGTGCTTCCTCGAACTCGAGGCGCAGCCGCCCGAGCTGGGCGTGGACTTCTTCAACACCTTCCAGGAATCGTCGCGCCACTTCCGTCAGAAATGGTTCGAAGCGGCGGATTTTTGCATCTTCAACGTCGGCGGCGTCGGCACGCTCGAGGAAATCGGCATCGAAATGTGCAACCTCAAGCTCGGCATCCGCCCGCGCGTGCCCTACGTGTTCTTCAACGCGAAGTTCTGGGGCGACCTGCGCAAGCAGGTGCGGACGATGATCGACACCAAGCGGGCCCCCGCGTGGATGTCCGACTACCTCCTCTTCACCGACGACCCCGACGAGGTCGTGCGCTTCTACAAGAAGACGCTCCAGGTGCTTTAAGGGAGGGCCCGTCATCGACTGGCCCGGACCGGACCCGCCGCAGGGCCGGTCCTCCCGTGACACGAAAACCTGAACCGCGGCTTTACGCCCCGCGCATCCGTGTCCATCTGTGTCCTCCGTGGTTAAAGACCTTCCCTCCTCCGTCCTCGTCGTCGGCTCCGGCGGACGCGAACACACGCTCGTCCGCTCGCTCGCCGCCTCGCCGGCGAAGCCGCGCGTCATTTGTGCGCCGGGCAATGCGGGCATCGCCGCGGACGCGACCTGCTTCCCCCTGGCGGTCGAGGATATCGCCGGGCTCGTCGCGCTGGCGCAGCAGGAGAAAGTTGAATTCGTGGTGGTGGGCCCCGAGGTGCCGCTGTCGCTCGGCCTGGCCGATGCGCTGATCGCCGCGAAAATCCCCGTCTACGGCCCGAAGGCCGCCGGCGCGAAGCTCGAGGCGTCCAAGACCTTCACCAAGGAAATCCTCCTGAAACACCAGATTCCGACGGCCGCCGCCGGCTTCTTCAATGAGGTCGAACCCGCGCTCGCCTACCTGCGCACCCGGCCGGTGCCGATCGTGATCAAGGCCGACGGTCTCGCCGCCGGCAAAGGCGTGGTCGTCGCACAGACCGCCGCCGAGGCCACGGCCGCGGTGCGCGACATGCTTGCGGGCAACAAATTCGGCGCCGCGGGCAGCCGCATTTTGATCGAGGACTGTCTGTTCGGCGAAGAGACGTCCATCCTCGTCGTCGTTTCCGGCCGCGACTACGTCATCCTGCCGACCTCCCAGGACCACAAGCGCATCGGCGATGGCGACACCGGCCCGAACACGGGCGGCATGGGCACCTACTCCCCCGCCGAGGTCGTGACACCGGCGCTGCTGGCCCGCATCGAAGACGAAATCGTGCGACCGTCCGTCAACGCCATCGCCGCCGAGGGTCTCGATTACTGCGGCACGCTCTTCATCGGGATCATGCTCACGCCCTCCGGCCCGAGCGTCATCGAGTACAACGCCCGTTTCGGCGATCCCGAGACGCAGGTCGTGCTGCCGCGCCTCGCCACCGATTTGCTCGCGCTGCTTTGGGCAGCGGCCCAACGGAAGCTCGCCGGTTTCAAACTCGACGTGAAGCCCGACTACGCACTCTGCGTGGTCGTTGCGACCAAAGGTTATCCCGACAAGTTTCCCAAGGGAGATGTGATCACCTTGCCGCCCGCCTCCCGCCTCCCGCCCCAGACCTTCATCTACCACGCCGGTACCGCGAAAAACGCCGCGGGCCAGCTGACCGCCAACGGCGGCCGCGTGCTCGGCGTCACCGCGCTCGCCCTGACCTTGCGCGAAGCCGCCGCCCGCGCCTACGCGGCCTGCGACCAGGTCCAGTGGAACAACCAATATTACCGGCGCGACATCGGCGCCAGGCAACTCAACCGCCGGTGAAGACGCGGAAGACCTGGACGGAAAAGCTGGCGGACGCAAAGAACCTTCCGCGCGTCATCAAACTGACCGGCGCGGCGCGGAAACGGTGGGGCGGCACGACCATGGTCATCGCCGCACCCGCGGAGGTCGACGCCCTCATGAAGCGGGTGCCCAAGGGCCGGGTCACCACGATCAACGCGCTGCGCGGCGAACTCGCGCGCGGCCACGGGGTGGAAACGGCGTGCCCGATCACCACCGGCATCTTCGCATGGATCGCCGCCCATGCCTCCGAGGAGGCGGCGAAGGCCAGCGCCAAACGTCCGACGCCCTGGTGGCGCACGCTCAAGGGCGACGGCCAGCTGAATGAAAAATACCCGGGAGGCATCGCCGGCCAGAAGAAACGCCTCGCGGCCGAGGGCCACCGTTTCATCCAGCGCGGGTCCAAAGTGCGCGTCGCCGATGAAGCCTTTCTTTTTTCCCATGCGTAAGCTGTTCCTCGTCCTCCTGTCCTCCGTCCTCGGTCTGCTGTCCTCCGCCGCCGAACTCACCGACCTCGGCCAAGGCCTCGGCTATCTGCGCGTGCATTCCCTGGCGGCCGATGACGCGATCCTGCGCAAATCCGTGTCCGCCCCCGCCGCGCTGGTGCTCGACCTGCGTTACGTCACCGCGGACGCGGTCGCAACCGGCGAGTTCAAGGCCATCATCGCCGCCCGTCCGCCCGGCGCGCAGCTGTTCGTCCTCGTCAGCCCCGCCACCCCGCCCGCCCTCGCGCCGGCGCTGGCGGCTTTCCCGGCGCTGATTCTCGGCGCGCCCGGGTCCGTGCCTGCGCCCAAGGTCGTCGTGCAAACCGACGCCGCGGCGGATCGCCGGGCCTTCGACGCGTTGGAGTCCGGCACCGAGCTGGCGAAACTCATCACCGGCCGCATCGAGAAGGAGCGCTTCGACGAGGCGACGCTCGTGCAGGAATTCAAGAACGGGAACCACGACGTGGATTTTCCGGCGCAACCGGACCCGACCGCCGCCAAGCCGGACGCGCCCGTGCCTCCCAAGGAAACGCCACCCGCCGCGCCGATCGACCGCGTGCTCCAGCGCGCCGTGCATCTGCACCGCGCGCTGCTGGCGCTGAGGGTGCGCTGACTGGGTGGAGGGCCCGGCTCCCGCCTTCGCCAAGGCTACGGCGGGCGAGCCCGCTGGGTCGGGGTGCGCATCCGCTGTCGCGCGCGCGGCCCGGCGCGAGCCGGGCCCTCCACCAACCGACCCAAGCAACGCGTACGCATCACCCCGCCGTACAGTTTTGCATTTCCGGGAATTTAATGTCCTTTTCTCGCGCACTGCATGCCCGCCCCTGGCCACATCCTCGTTGTTTGCACCGGTAATATCTGCCGGAGCCCGATGGCGGAGGGCTTGCTGCGCCACGCGCTCGCGGGCCAGCCCGAGCCCCTGAAATCCCTCAAGGTGATTTCCGCCGGCGTCGCCGCCCGCCCTGGCGAGCCGTTGTCGGAAAATTCCGTCGTCGCCCTGAAGAAGGCCGGCATCGACATTTCCGGGACATGCGCCCAGCCCCTGACGCAGGAGCTGCTCGACAATGCCCTGGTGGTCTTCGGCATGACGGAGTCCCACCGGGCCATCATCCGCAGCCGGGCCAAGCCGGCGCCCGCGCGGCTGCATTTGTTCCGCGAATTCCTGCCCCCGCCGGCCGACAAGGAAATCGGCGATCCCTATGGCGGTCCGCTGAAGGTCTATGAGGCGGCCCGCGACGAGATGGTCGAGGCCATTCCGAGCGTGCTCGCCTTCCTTAAGACACTCGTGGAGGGGCGGAAGGCCTGATTTTCGATTTTAGATTCTCGATTTTAGATTTCAGCTGGTCCTTGCTGTCCCGATCAGAAATCGAGAATCCAAAATCGAAAATCCCATGTCCCTGAACGCCACTCCCCTCAAGCAGCTCGACCCCGAGGTCTACGCCGTCATCGCCGGCGAATTCGCCCGCCAGCAAAGCCACATCGAGCTCATCGCCTCGGAAAATTTCACCTACCCGGCGGTGATCGAGGCCATGGGGAGCACGCTCACCAACAAGTACGCCGAGGGCTACCCGGGCAAGCGCTGGTACGGCGGCTGCGAGCAGGTCGACAAGGTCGAGGTGCTCGCGATCGAGCGCGCGAAGAAACTGTTCAACGCCGAGCACGCGAACGTCCAGCCGCACTCCGGCTCGCAGGCCAACTTCGCCGTCTACACTTCCGTCCTCTCGCCCGGCGACCGCATCCTCGGCATGAACCTGAGCCACGGCGGCCACCTCACGCACGGCAATCCGGCCAACTTCTCGGGCAAGCTCTACCAGTTTTTCCAATACGGCGTCCGCGAGGACACCGGCCTGATCGACTACGACGAACTCGCGGCGACGGCCCTGCGCGAGAAGCCAAAGATGATCACGGTCGGCGCGTCCGCCTACTCGCGCATCATCGACTTCGCCCGCATGGGCGAGATCGCCCGCTCGGTGAATGCCTTCCTCTTCGCCGACATCGCACACATCGCGGGCCTGGTCGTCACCGGCCATCATCCCTCGCCGTTCCCGCACGCCGACTTCGTGACCACCACGACGCACAAGACCCTGCGCGGCCCGCGCGGCGGCCTCACGATGTGCAAGGCGGCGCACGCGAAGGCGATCGACTCGGCGGTTTTCCCCGGCGGCCAGGGCGGCCCGCTCATGCACGTCATCGCCGCCAAGGCCGTGTGCTTTGGCGAATGCCTCAAGCCGGAATTCAAGGCCTACAGCGAGCAGGTCGTGAAAAATGCCCGGGCCCTCGCCGCGGCGATGGTGGCGCGCGGCTACAAGATCAATTCCGGCGGCACCGACAACCACCTCATGCTCGTCGACCTCCGCGCCAAGTTCCCCGAACTCACCGGCAAGGTCGCGCAGGAGACGCTCGATAAGGCCAACATCACCTGCAACAAGAACACCGTGCCGTTCGAGACGCGCTCGCCGTTCCAGGCCTCGGGCATCCGGCTCGGCTCGCCGGCGATGACGACCCGCGGGCTCAAGGAAGCCGAAATGGGCGAGATCGCCGCGCTGATCGACGGCGTGCTGTCCGCCATCGGCAAGCCGGAGGAGGCCGACGTCATCGCCCGCACCAAGCAGCAGGTGCTCGCGCTCACGGCCCGCTTCCCGCTGCCCTACAAGCTCTAAGCCGGTTAATCCGGCGCCCGCGCCGTCGGAGAGTTTTCGCTCTGATAGCGTTTGCCCGCTTCTCCGGCAGCGGTAAGCTCCGGCTTAGCCATGGAAGCACCCCACCGCTCTCCGTTCATGTCCGGTCGCAGCCTCGCGCTGGTCAGCGTCGGGCTGGCGGGGATCGCCCTGGCGGTGTGGTCCTTTGAGGACGCCCGCGCCCGCGACCGGGAGCGCATCCACGCCGAGTTCGAACGCCGCACCGTCATCCGGCACGCGCTGATCCGCGAGGTGCTCGGCCGTTACGAGGACGCGCTCTTCGGGCTGTCGGCGTTGTTCATGGTCGACGAAAATCCCTCGCGCTCCCAGTTCATCCGCGCGGCGCGGCGCCTGTCGGAGCACACCCCCGGCGCGCTCGCCCTGGAATGGGTGCCCTTCGTCCCGGCCGACCGGCGCGCCGCGCTCGAGGAGGATCTCCAGCGCAGCTATCGCCGGCCGTTTGAGATCGTCGAGCGGGACCCGGCCGGACAATTGCGCCGCGCCGACGCCCGCGAATCCTATTTGCCAATCGCGTACATCGACCCGCTGAAGGGCAGCGAGGAAGCCCTGGGATTCGACCTCGCGGTCGGCCCGAGCCATCGGTTTCTCGAGCGCGCCCGGGCCACCGACCGGATCACCGTCACCGAACAGGTGACGCTGGTGCAGGTGCCGGATGGCCGGCTCGGCGTCATCATGATCTCCCCCGTGCGGCGGATCCCGCGTCCGGGCGAACCGGCGGAGACCGCGACTTTCCAGGGATTCGTGCAGGCGGTTTTCCTGACGCATGCCCTGCTGGAACGCACCGGCGCCGCGCAACCCGACACGTTGCTCGACATGTTGTTTATCGACGGGTCGGAGACGGACGCCGCGCGGAAGGTTCTTTATTACCGCCCGGCTGATCCGAGCCGCGCGGGTGCGACCGCGCCGGCCATCGAGGAATTCAAGCGCGGCATGATGCTGCAACTCCCGCTGCCGATTGGCGGCCGCGACTGGCAGGTGTTGTACCGCCCGCGCGACGGCTGGATCGAGCAACAATTCACCGCGCTCCCCTGGGTCCGCACCGGTGGCGTTCTCATGGTCACTTTCCTCGTGGCCGGGCTGATCGTGGCGGGCGGCCGCCGCACCGACCTGATCAAGCGCGAGGTCGCCCTCCGCACCGAGGAACTGCGTCACACCCAAAAGAAACTCGAGGAGGACATCACGCGGCGCACCGCCGCCGAGGCCGAGCTGTCCGAAAATCGCCGGCAGCTCACGAATCTCATCAGCCAGTTGCCGGGCGCGGCCTTCCGCTGCAAATTCGACGATGCGCTCACGGCCTTGTTTGCGTCGGAAGGCATGCTCACGCTCACCGGGTGGCCCGCGGAGGACTACGTGGCCGGCCGGCAACATATCGCCCGGCTGACCGTGCCGGAAGACCGCCCCGGGGTGCGGGCCGCCGTGAGCGGCGCCGTCCGCGACCGGCTGCCGTTCGAAGTGGAGTACCGCATCAGTCACCGTTCCGGCGGGGAAAAGTGGGTGCTGGTCCGGGGCCGGCCGATCTTTGACGAGGCGGGCCTGCTGCGTTTCCTCGAGGGACTCGCGATCGATGTCACCGCCCTCAAGCGGGCCGAGCAGGAGAAGCTCGCCATCGAGCGCAAGCTGCTCGCCGCGCAAAAGCTCGAGAGCCTCGGCGTGCTCGCCGGCGGCATCGCGCATGATTTCAACAACATCCTCACCTCCGTGCTGGCCAACGCCTCGCTCGCGCGCCACGACACCGCGGCCGGCCGGCCCGTGACGCGCAGCCTGGAGCAGATCGAAAACGCGGCGCGCCGGGCGGCCGACCTGTGCCAGCAGATGCTGGCGTATGCGGGCAAGGGCAAGATTGTCACCGACCGCCTCGACCTGGGCGAACTGGTCCGCGGCACCGCGGCGCTGCTCGAGGTGACGTTGAAGAAAAACGCGCGGCTCGACCTGCAGCTCGCCGCCACCCTGCCGCCGGTCCTGGGCGACCCGACCCAGTTGCGGCAGATCGTGATGAACCTCGTCCTCAACGCCAGCGACGCCATCACGGCGCCGGCCGGCCTCATCACCGTCACCACGTTTGTCCGCGAGGCCGATGCCGCCCTCCTGCACAGCGCGCTCGGCAGCCCGGACCTGCCCGCGGGCGTGTACGCCGGGCTGGAGGTGCGCGACAACGGCTCCGGCATGGCGCCGGAAACGATCGCGCGCATCTTCGAGCCGTTCTTCACCACAAAATTCTCGGGCCGCGGGCTCGGTCTCTCGGCCGTCCTCGGCATTGTGCAAAGCCACCGCGGCGCCTTGTTCGTGGAATCGACGCCCGGCCTGGGCTCGACCTTCCGCCTGCTCCTTCCCGCGACCACGGGGCCGTCCGTCCCCTCCGCCGTCCCGTTCCCCGCGGCGCCGGGCCGCAGCGTGTTGCGCGGCACGGCCCTCGTGGTCGACGACGAGGAAGCCGTGCGCAGCGTCGCCGCGACCGTCCTCGAACTGCACGGCGCCACCGTCCTGGTCGCGGCCAGCGGCGAGGAGGCGCTCGACCTGTTGCGGACGCACGACGCGGCAATCTCCGTCGTGCTGCTCGACATGACGATGCCCGGCATCGGCGGCGAGGAAACCCTCCGCCGGATGCGGATGCGCAATGCCCGCCAGCCCGTCATCGTGATGAGCGGCTACAGCGAGACCGAGACCATGCAGCGTTGTGCCGACCTCGGCGTGGTCCGTTTCATCCAAAAGCCGTTTGAGATCGAAACCCTCCTCGGAGCGGCCAAGGGGTTCCTGAACTGACGTGCGCCTCGACCGCCTTAAAATTTTCGCGCTCGGCCTCCCGCAAACCTCCGTGGTCAAGCAATGGGGCGGGCAGCTCGTGTTCAAGGTCGCCGGCAAGATGTTCCTGGTCACCAGCGAGGATCCCAGCGTGCTCGACGGCCTGACGGTGAAATGCACGCCGGAGGAATTCGACGACCTCACGGAAATCGACAGCATTGGACAGGCGCCCTATTGTGCCAAACGGCATTGGGTCCGGATCGCCGATCCCTCCGTGCTCTCCGAAAAGGAACTGTTGGCGCGGGTACGGCGCAGCTTCGACCTCGTGGTGGCGAAACTGCCCAGGAAAGTGCAGGCGACGCTGGGTGCCGGCCCCGGGGTCCCGCCGGGCGAGCCGAAGCGTTCGCGTCATTCTGATCCCGCAGGCGCGGGACCAGAATGACGGCAATCATTACTAAAATCATTTGGGAGAGGCCACTCTGGCCGCGCGCCGTTACGTGCTGCCCACCCCGGCGCGGCAAGCGCCACCCCTTTCAAGCGGGAACCATTCAGGAGAAACCGCGAAGGACGCGAAGAAACGCGAAAATCGCGAGTCAGCCATGATCCGCGGTGATGCCTTGTCGCACTCACTCTTTCGTGATCCCGGGCAAAATCAGAGTTTTACCGGTAGCCCTTCGCGGACCTTCGCGCCCTTCGCGGTTCAATTGCCTGGTTCCGGCTTGATAGGGGGGCCCGCAGGGCGGGGGATGTCGCCCGGGCAGACCGCCACGCAACGGAATGGCCCTAATAGCCCCGTCTTCATTTTGTTAATCTGACCATGCGGCCCAAAGAATCTTTGCGCAGGCGCAGCTTTCGCTCAACCTTCGCCCCTTCTTGAGCTCATCCGACGCCACTCGCGCCCTTGTCCCGCCGCCGGGGAAACCCCTTTCGCTCGGCGTCATCTTCCTGACGCTCTACATCGACCTCATCGGGTTCTCGATTTTCTTCCCGCTCGGGCCGGAGCTGTTGAAATATTACATCGCGCACGAAAGCGCCGGCGGGCTCTTCGCCACGCTCTTCACGCACCTGGAAAACCTGGCCGTCGCCACGCATGCGCCCGCGATGGCCCTCGGTGCGCTGTTCGCGGGGCTGCTGGGTTCGGTGTACGCGTTCATGCAGTTCCTGTTCTCGCCGGTGTGGGGCACGCGCTCGGACCGCATCGGGCGCCGGCCGGTCCTGCTCACCACCATCGCCGGCAACGCGGCCAGCTTCCTCGTCCTGTTCTTCAGTGGCTCGTTCACCCTGTTCCTGCTGAGCCGCATCGTCAGCGGCATCATGGGCGGCAACCTCGCCGTGGCCATCGCCGCGGTGTCGGACGTCACCACTCGCGAGAATCGGGCCAAAGGCATGGGGATCGTCGGCGCCGCCTTCGGCCTTGGCTTTCTCACCGGCCCGGCCATCGGCGGACTCACCGCCGGCCTCAGCCTGCTGGACAAATACCCGTCGTTGGCGCGGTGGGGCATCCACCCGTTCAGCGTGCCCGCGGGCATCGCCTTCGGGCTCTGTCTGGTGAACCTGCTCTGGATCAGCGCGCGCTTCACGGAAACCCTGCCGCCGGAAAAGCGCGGCACCGCCGGCCCGCGCGAGCGCAACCCGGTCCGCGCCATCTTCACGCTGGCCGACCCGGTCTTGCGCCGGACCAACCTCGTGGGCTTTCTCGTCACCTTCTGCTTCAGTTTTTTCGAGACGACGATCAGCTTCTTCACCGCGGACCAGCTCAACTACACGCCGCGCCAGCTCACCATGGTCTTCGTGCACCTCGGTATCGTTTCCATCCTCACCCAGGGGCTGCTGGTGCGGCGCGCGGTGCCGCGCATCGGCGAAAAGCGCACGGCCCTCTTCGGCGTCGGATTGCTCGCCGTCAGCTTCATCGCCCTCGGCCTCAGCGTCGGCGTCGCGCACTCGGCGCCCCTGATGTTCCTGACGCTCACCTTCTGCGCCATCGGCTCGGGCTTCGCCAACGTGGGCCTCTCCTCGCTCGTCTCGCTCTACGCCCCGGCCGAGGAACAGGGCCGCGTCACCGGCATTTTCCGCTCGCTCGGTTTCCTGGCCCGCGCGGCCAGCCCCGTCGTCGCCGGCCTCCTCTTCTTCAAGGCGGGCGGCACCGTCACCTTCGCGATCGGCGGCGCCGGCCTGCTGCTGCCGCTCCTCCTCGGCCTCTCCCTCCCCCAGCCGCATAAATGATTTCAAATCTCAAACCTGAGATTTCAAATCGACCCGCCCTCCGGCGGGCAGCCCTCTGTCTTCTGTCCGCCGCCGCCTGCCTCCTGTTCGGCAACGGCTGCTCCTCCCTCTCCCGCCGCGCGCCGGGCCGGACGGTGGTCGAGGTCACGGCCACGACGCTGCCGGCGCGGATCCTGTCCAATTTCTTCCTGGTCGAAACCCGCTGGGAGGACGGCCGCACGTACCGCTTTCTCGTCGATACGGGCTCGACGATTTCCTACGTCTCGCCCGACCTCGCGAGGCGCTTCGCCGTGAAGCAAAAGAAGGGCGACCAGCCGAAGGTCCACGTGCGCTCCGCGAGCGGCGGGGAGATCGAGCTCGAGGCCATCACGCTGCGCCGGCTGACGCTGGGCGAGGCGCATTTCGACCGCGTGCCGGCGCTGATCTTCGATTTCACGGATTTGTCGGGCCACCTCGGCCTGCAGATCGACGGCATCATCGGTTTCCCGGTCTTCCGGAACACGCTGCTGACGATGGACTATCCGGGGTCGCGGTTGATCATCGCCCCCTACCCGGCCGTGTTCGCGCCGCCGCCGAAGCAATCACCGCGCGTCTCGACGATCGCCTTCAACAACCAGCAGGGCACGCCGCTGATCCCCGTCCAGATGGGCAACGAATCCTTCATCGTGCTCATCGACTCCGGCAGCGACGGCAGCCTGAGCCTCAACCCCGCCGGCCTGCACCCGCGCTTCGCCAACGGCCCGCGCATCGGCACGATCGTCTCCTCGCTGCAAGGCGACCGCCGGCAGCTCACCGGGCGCCTGGATCAATCGGTGCTCATCGGCGCCCACACGGTGGACCAGCCGATCGTCGATCTCACCGACCAGTTGTCGTCCATCGGCGGCGAGTTGCTCAGCCACTTCGCCGTGACCTTCGACCAGCGGCGCAACCAGGTGACGCTCACCCACGACAGCGACGGACCCGTCACCATGCCGGCGCGCCGGTCCACCGGCCTGTCGTTTTCCCGCTCGTCGGTCTATTGGCGCGTGCTGACCGTCATTCCCGACACGCCGACCGCCCAGCTGCCGCTGCAGGCCGGCGACCTGTGCGTGCGCATCAACGGCGAGCCGGTCACCAAGTGGGACTACGCGCGCTTCGCGGAGCTGCTCACGGCCGCCGCGAAAATCACCTTCACCTTCCTGAGCGGCACGAAGGAAACCGACATCGAGGTGCCGGTTTTCGAGCTGGTGCCGTAGGCCGCGCGAAGCGCGGCCAGCTGAGAGGCTAAAGTCTAGAGCCAAGAGCAGGACTCGGAATTTGTCTCTCTACCCTCAGCTCCAAGCTCTCAGCTGTTCTTGCGCAGCAAGAACGCCCCCGCCCCGTCGTGGCCGTCATTCCAAGGCGTGGCGACGACCTGCTTCTCCAGCTTGAAAGGACTGCCGGCGCGGCTGTCGAAGAACGCCTTGATGACCTGGGCGTTTTCCTGGGCGTCGACGGAGCACGTGGAATACACCAGCCGGCCGCCGGGGCGCACCAGGCGGGCGCAGGCGTGGAGCAGTTCGAGCTGCTGTTCGGCGTGACGCGCGAAATCGCCGTCCTGCAGGCGCCATTTGACGTCGATGCGGTGGCGCATGACGCCGGTGTTGGAACACGGCGCGTCCAGCAGCACGGCGTCGTAGCTCTCCGGCAGGTTGAGGTTGCGGTAGAAAACGGTGTTCACCTTGCGCAGGTCGGCCTCGACGAGCGCGACGTCCACGCCGGCCGGGGCGCGCGAGAGATTTTCCTTCAGCCGCACGAGCCGGATGTCGACCTTGCCGGGCTCGCCGGGTTCGTCGAGCGCGATGACCTTGCCCGACTTCATGGTGTCGGCGATGAACAGGCTCTTGCCGCCCGGTGCCGCGCAGGCGTCGAGGATCGTCTCGCCGGGTTGCGGCGCGAGCAGGCCGATACACAGGCGCGTCGAAGGATCCTGCACGTAGAGCGACCCGTCATTGGCGAGCCGGCGGATCTCATCCCATTTGCCGGCCTTCACTTCATAAAAGCCCGGCCATTTCGTCGGCGTCAGGAATTCGGGCACGGACGCGTCCGTCCTCCAGCGCACATAAACCGGCGCCGGCTGTTGATTCCATTCCAGGAGCTGGCGCGTCGTGGCCGCGCCAAACTGCTGGGTCCAGCGTCCGACCAGCCATTCGGGATGGGAAAATTCGGTGGCCAGATCGGCCGGCTTTTCGGCCAGGCGTCCCGCGAGCTTGCGTGCGACCGCATTGACCAGCCCGGCTTCCTTGGCGCTGCAGACCGTTTTGGCCTTTTCGACCGCGTGGTGGATGACCTTGGCCGGTTCCCCGCCGTCCAGGATCTCAAAACCGGCGATCAGGAGCACCGCTTTCACCTTGGTCCGCGGCGGGCGGGCCATCAGGCCCTGGAGGGCGGCTTCCAGGCGGCCGGACCAGCGGACGACACCGTAGAAGAGCTGCTGGGCCCGGGCCCGTTCCTGGCCGGCCAGGGCCGACGGAAGTCCTTCCAGCAACGCATCAACGCGCTCCGCCCGGGCTAACCACCGTTCGGTGAGGCCCACGGCGGCTTCCCAGCCCCCAAAGGTCGGTTTCGAGGCGGGGGAGGCTTTTTCCAAACCCTGTTTGACATCTTCCGGCATTATCCACTCAACTAATCGGTTCACCGACTCGATACGCAATTATGAATTCTGAAGCCATCTCCGCGATCGTCAGCAAGCACCCCGCCCTCAAGGCGTCCAAAGCCAAACTGGAGGCAATGGAACCCGGCGCTTACGTGGTGCACCGGAGCTGGGGTTTCGGCCAGATCAAATCGTACGACGACGCCGACCAGAAGCTGGTCATCGATTTCAAGGGCAAGAAAGCCCACCGCATGGACCCGGTGTTCTGCGTGACAAGCATGGAGGTCCTTCCGGCCAAGCACATTCTGGCGCGCAAGGAAACCGAGCCGGCCAAGGTCAAGGGGCTCGTGGAGGAAGATCCGGTGCAGCTGGTCATCGACACCCTTTCCGCCTACCCGGGCAAGGCCGCGAGCGCCATCGAGCTCGAGATCGTCCTGACGCAGGTCGTCGGCGAGGAAAAATTCAAGCGCTGGTTCTCCAACGTCAAAAAGCAGCTGGTCAAGGATCCGCGCGTCGGCGTCCCGGCCAAGAAGACCGAGGCCTACATCGTTCGCGACGAGCCCGTGTCCGCCGAGACGGAGATCCTGGAGGAGTTCTCCAACACCCGTTCCGCCCGCCGCCGCATTTCGCTGGCCGAGGACCTGCTCGCCGCCTCCATCAAGGAAGAGTCGAAGGCGAGCCTCGCCCAGGTGCTTTCCGGCATCACCGAGGCCGTGCGCGACAGCAACCAGCTCGACGCCTCCGAGCGCCTCTACGGCGCCTTCGTCCGCGACGAGCTCGCCAAGATCCTCGGCCACGAGAACCACGCCGCCAACCCGAGCCAGTCCGAGCTCATCAAGGAAGTCCGCGGCCTCACCGCCATCGCCGAGAAAATCCCGGTTCATTTCCAGGGCCGCTTCCTCGACCTCGTCAAGGAGACGCACCCGCTCGAGTGGCGTGAGATCGTGTTCGCCCTCCTGAAGACCTCGCAGGGCAAGTTCACCACCGAGTGCATCAATTTTCTCATGGAGAACGGCCAGGGCGAGGAACTCGCCGCCGTGCTCAACCGCTGGAAGTCCGAGCAGAACCTCCGCGCCCCGGTCCTCCTCTGGATCATCAAGAACCGCCACTCGAAGAAGTTCTCCAAGCTCCTCAACGAGCTCATCACGCCGCGCCTGCTGGGCGCCATCTTCTTCGCGATCGACTACGAGGCGCTGCAGTCCGCCGGCACCCGCCGCATCCCGCTGGCCGAGGCCTTGAGCGATGACGCCGACCTGATTTCCGACCTGCTCGCCTCGGCTGACACCGAGACCGCGCGCGACCTCGGCAACAGCCTCCTGCTCAACCAGGGCTTCGAGGAACTGACCAAGAAGTCGCTGCTCGCCCGCTTCATCAAGCTGTTCCCGTCGCTCCAGTCCCTCGTTTCCGGCGAAGCCGAGACCAAGGACGAGCAGTTCCTCGTCTCCCGCGAGAGCTACGAGAAGAAGCGCATCGAGTACGAGGAAATCGTCTCCAAGCGCATCCCCGAGAACTCCAAGGCGATTTCCGTCGCCCGCGAGCACGGCGATCTCAAGGAAAACTCCGAGTTCAAGATGGCCAAGCAGGACCAGTCCGTGCTCATGGGCCAGAAGGCGCAGCTCGAGCGCGACCTTGCCCGGGCCCGCATCACCGACTTTTCCGAGGCCACGACCGACCAGGTGTCCGTCGGCACCGTCGTGGATCTCCGCGATGTCACCAGCGGCAAGGCCGTGCGTTATTCGGTGCTCGGCGCGTGGGACAGCGATCCGGACGCGCACCGCATCGCCTACAAGACCCCGCTCGGCCAAGCCCTCATGGGCAAGAAAATCGGCGAGCACGTGAAGCTGAAGATCGGCAGCGCCAACCAGGAATACCAGATCGCCGGCATCACGCGCTTCATCGACGCGAAGTAAACGGTTGGGAGGGGTTTTATACCCCGACATTTTCAAGCCGCGCCTCCCCGCGCGGCTTTTTTATTTGGAGGGCCCAGCTCCCGCTGGGCCGCGAAGGCGATGTCGCGTCCGCACGCCGGCCCAGCGGGAGCTGGGCCCTCCACCCTTGCCTCCCCCCGCCTTTCCCTCCAGTAACTCCGGTCGTGAATTCCTCCTGGGACCACCTGAAAATCCTGTCCGATTCCACGCGCCTGCGCCTGCTCGGGCTGCTGCTCAAGGAGGAGCTCTCCGTGGCCGAGCTGCAGGAAATCCTCGGCATGGCCCAGTCCCGCATCTCCTCGCAGCTCGCCCTGCTTCGCCAGGCCGGGTTCGTCAGCGACCGCCGCGAGGGCAAGAAGGCCTTCTATTCGCTCCGGGCCGGCCTCGAACCCAAGCAACTGGCGCTCCTGCGCGCCGCCTGCGATTCCGTCGCCGAGCTGGCGGAATCCGCCGAGGATCGCGACAGCCTCGACCGCGTCCTGCAAAAACGCCGCCGGGTGTCGGAACAGTATTTCAACCTCATCGCCGGGAAGCTGGGCCGGAATTACTGCCCGGGACGTTCCTGGGAGGCCATCGGCCACCTGGCGCTCCGGCTCGTGCCGGCCATCACGGTGGCCGACCTCGGCGCCGGCGAGGGCCTGATCTCGCAGCTCATCGCCCACCGCGCCGAGCGCGTCTGGTGCATCGACAACTCCGAACGCATGGTCGAGGTCGGCACCGAGCTGGCCCGGAAAAACGGCCTGGCGAACCTCACCTACAAATTGGGCGACATCGAGGCGGTGCCGCTGCCGGAGAAGTCCGTCGACCTCGCAATCCTTTCGCAGGCGCTCCATCACGCCAGCCATCCGCAGAATGCCGTCAACGAGGCCTTCCGCATCCTGAAACCCGGCGGCCAGGTGCTCATCCTCGACCTCAACGAGCACCACTACGAGAAGGCGCACGAACAGTTCGGCGACCTCTGGCTCGGTTTCAAGGAGAGCGCCTTGCACGGCTTCCTCAAGAAAGCGGGTTTCACCAAGGCGGAGGTCACCGCGGTGTCCCGCGAAACCACCGAACCGTTCTTCGAAACCCTGCTCGCGAGCGGCATCAAAGGCTGGCAGTAGGGCGTTTGCCGATCCACGACAAAAAATCGTTCGGCTTCCTCAATTATCTTGTGCGGATAATTGGCCACAGCCCGGACAAACCGGCGGGTTTTTCACCCGCACTTACGGCCTGATCCCGATGGATCCTCACGTTGACAGAATCCATTTCCGCGGCACCCTAAGCGTCATGCGACAGGTCGTGATCTATCCCGGCGAGGATGGCCAGTGGGTGGCCGAGTGTCCCAGTCTGCCCGGCTGTGTTTCACAAGGCCGCACCAAGGAGGAAGCGGTGGCCAATATCCGTGAAGCCGTCGCGCTGTTCATCGAAACCCTGGAAGCGGACAAACTCCCGGTTCCACCGGAAAAATTCGAGACCTACGTCGTGGCGGTATGAGCGGGTTGCCACGGGTTTCGGGCCGCGAAGCCGTGGTTGCGCTCACCAAGGCTGGTTTTCGGGTCCGTCGCCAGAAAGGCAGCTATATTATTCTTCGCCGCGATCAACCGTTTGCCCAGACCGTGGTGCCCGACCACCCGGAGCTGGATCGGGGCACTCTGCGGGCCATCATTCGCCAGTCCGGGCTGAGGGTGGAGGAATTCATCGATTTGCTCGGTTGAATCGGAGCGGAATGTCATGTTCTACCATTAACGCCCGCCATGCTCTACGCCAGCCCCCGACTTCTCTTCGTCGACTTCCATCACAACACCGGTGACGCCCTCCGGGTCGACGAGCGCTACGGCCTCGACAAGCCGGGCCTGCTGATCCCGAGCCTCGAGCTCGTGTGGGATCACTCCGTTTTTCCCGAGGACGTCTCCGGCCGCTGCATCCTGCTCAAGCTCGGCCTGACCTTTTCGATGATCGAGTTTTCGGACGAACAGGCGCGGATCCGCTTCGTCATCACGAAGGAAGTCACCGGCCCGCACGGCCGCGTGGCGCAGCGTGAGGCCCAGATTGCGCGCGGCGATGCGTGCGCGACACCCGGGAAGGCCACCAGCTTCGGCCTCGAGCAATATTACGGCCCGATTGAGCCTCTCCAGCCCGGCCAGTTGCTCACGTTGCGCGCCCGCGTGGCCACGCTGGCAGGCACCGCGGAAATCGCCGCCGGCGTGCTGGGCACGAACGAATTTCGCGCGGAAGTATTCCGCGTGGGTTGAGTCGCCGGCGCGCGGTCGCGCGGATCCTACTTCACCACCGACATGTCCAGCTCGTAGCTGATCTTGCCTTCCGCGATCTCGCGCAGCGCGGTGTCCTCGGCGGAAAGCTTCTCGAGCGACTCGACCAGCGGACGGGCGCCGCGGCGCAGCTGCTTCACGCGGCGCGACACGACGTTCACCAGAATATAGGGATCATCGATGACCTTCTTGGCGGCTAGCAGGTATTCGTCTCTCATGGGTCGGTCAGTTTACTTTTGTCCGGCGCGAAACACGAAGCATATCGCCGGACCGGGCGGGCCACGCGGGCAACTGACTCGCCCGCGAACCGATTGGACCGATTATAGTGGCGGGTCCGTGACGACCGCCCACTGATTATCGAGCCGCTTCGAGAAATCCACCGGGTCGCCGACGCCCACGGTTCCGGCGGCGACCTGGTAGGCCCAAACCTCGAAGTAAGTGAGGGTCGCCCCCCCGTAGATGGTGGAAAACGCGCCGTCCACGGCATCCTGCCCGCAGGCCACCTTGATCCGGCCGATGCGCGGCACGTGGAACCGCGCGTCGGTGGTGTGCCATTCGCCGCCGAGATACACCTCCGCATAGGCATGGAAGTCCATGTGGCCGTCGGGATCGGGGAATCCGATGTCCGGCAGGTGGCCGGTCACATAGCGGGCCGGCACATTGAAACACCGGTTTAAAGCGACCGCGAGATGGGCGAAATCCCGGCACACGCCATAACCGCGCTGCAGCACGTCCCACGCGGAAAGATCGGACCGGCCGGACATGTAGCGATACTCGATGTTGTCGTGCAGCCAGCGACTGATGGCCTGCACGCGCGGCCAGCCGTGCTCGACCTGCCCGAATTGCTTCCAGGCAAAGTCTCCGAGCCTGTCCGAGTCCGCATAACGGCTGGGCAGCGTATAGCGCAGGATCGCCGGCGGCAGGTCCGCAAGGAGGGAAGGCGTGCGATCGGCCAGGTCGTGGTTGTCCGGGTGCGAGGACACGCGGACAATCGCATCGTGCCGGAACAGGTTTGGGCCCGGCGCCAGTTGCACGCGGGCGACGCGGTTGCCGTGGCTGTCGGTGAATTCCTCCAAGGGCAGGTTGTGCCCGGCCGTGAACGCCTCGAAAACGATCGCATGATTCCGGTTGGGGCCGGGCCGCAGGTTCAACAGGAGCATCGCCGGGCCGGTCGCCTCGTAAACCAGGCTGCATCCGACCCGGACGGTCACGTTGAAAGCCGGCGAATCGGTTCTGGTTGGAGCCATGGCGCAAGGGGCAGCACAAACCCCGCCGTCGCAACCGATTTCACCCCGCGCGCCGAAAGACGGGATCCTGAGCAGGCATGAGGTGGACCGCGGCCTCCGAACGCGTGTTCAGAATTAGCGGCCAGTTTTTCCAGACCCGCATCCTGGCATTACTCCGTCACGTGGCTGATTTCCCTGGCGACACACCCCGGCGCTGCGCGCGGTCTATTCCGACTTCACCCGCTCGTTGTAGAACGCCTCGACGAGCGCGTAAGTCTTCTTCGCGTCCGTCTGCCGCAGGGCCTCGGCCGCCAGGTTGCGGGCGTCGCTCATCTTCATCGCCCGGATCACAAACTTCACCGAGGGCAGCAGCGTGGGCGTCATGCTGAGTTCGTCCACGCCCAGGCCGAGCAACAGCGGCGCATAGATGGAATCGCCGGCCAGCTCGCCGCAGACGCAGACCCTGAGCTTGTGGGCGTGGCCGGTGTCCACGATCTGCTTGAGGACGCGGAGCACCGCCGGGTGCGTCGGGTCGTAGAGGTGCGCGATGCGGCTGTTGCCGCGATCGATCGCCAGCAGGTACTGGATGAGATCGTTGGTGCCGATGCTGAAGAAATCGCATTTCTCGGCGAGCAGGTCGGCGGCGAGGGCCGCGCTCGGGATCTCGATCATCGCGCCGACGCGGATGTGCTCGTCGAAGGGCTGCTGGCGTTCCCGGAGCTCCGCCTTGGCCTCCTCCAGCAGCGCGTTGGCGCGGTCGAGCTCATCCGGGCCGCTGATCATCGGGTACATCAGCTCGACCTTGCCGTGCGCGCTGGCGCGCAGGATGGCCCGCAGCTGGTTCTTGAACATCAGCGGGTTTTCCAGGCACAGGCGGATGGCGCGGAAACCGAGGAACGGGTTCGCCTCCGGGCCGATGAGATGCGGATCGCCCGGCAGCGGCTTGTCGCCGCCGACATCGAGCGTGCGGATCGTCACCCGCAGCGGCGCGAGGCCGCCCACGATCTCCTTGTAGGCCGCGTACTGCTGGTCCTCCGTGGGGACCTTCAGCGCGCTGAGGAAAAGGAACTCGGTGCGGTACAGGCCGACGCCCGCCCCGCGGTACTGCTGCACCAGCGCGACCTCGTCGGGTTTCTCGATGTTCGCGTGCAGCGGGATCGTGACGCCGTCCTGCGTTTCGGGCGCGAGGTCGTTGACGGCCATCAGGCGGGACTCGAAGGACTGCTTCGCCTTCTGGATCTTGCCGTAGCGGAAAAGGGTTTGCTCGCTGGGGTGGACGATCAGGCAGCCCTCGTAGCCGTCGACCATGACCCAGTCGCCATTCTTGAGCTTGGTCGTCAGGTCGTTCGTGCCGACGACCGCGGGGATTTTCATCGACCGCGCCACGATGACGGCGTGGCTCGTGCGGCTGCCGACGTCGGTCACGATGCCCAGCGCGGCGCTGCGGTCGATGCCCGCCGCCTCGGAGGGCGAGATGTCGTGCGCCACGATGATGCGCTTGTCGACCAGTTCGCTGAGGCTCATCGCGGTCTGGCCGAGCAGGACGTGGAGGACGCGCTTGGCCACGTCCTTGATGTCGGCCGCGCGCTCGCGCAGGTACTCGTCGTCGATCTCGGCGAAGGCCCGGATGTAGCGCTGGGCGACGGCGTTGAAACACGTCTCGATATTCAGCCCGGTCTTCTGGAAATCGCGGATCGTCTCCCCGATGAGCGCCTGGTCCTCAAGCACCATCTGGTGCGCGTCGAAGATCAGCGCTTCCTCCTCGCCGAGGTTTTTCGTGACCTGATCCTGGACCTGGGAAATCTGCTGCCGCGTCACGAGCAGCGCCTGCTCGAAGCGCGCGATTTCGGCGGTGCGCTTGTCGGGATCAACCGTGTAACGCGGGATCTCGAGCTCGCTCTGGAGGTAGAGAAACACCTGCCCGTAGGCGATGCCGCGGGAGGCGGCAATGCCCTGGATGGTGATTTCGCTTTTGGCGGTGGGCTCCATGGGCGTCAGGGCAAGCCGCATTAATCTACCGCCCCCCCGGCCGGTCAATGCGGAACTAGGCGCCGCGCCGGCCCCGCGCCAGTCGGGCTGGCGTCAGGCGAGCCGGGCCGCCTGCACGAACGCGCCCGGGCCCCACGCCGCGCGGATGGCGGCGGTCAGCGGCGCCGTTGCCTGATCGTCACGCAACAGCGCAAAGCAGGCGCTGCCGCTGCCGCTCATGCGCGCCGCGACGCCGAAATCGCGCCGCAGGTGTTCGAGCAACACGGGGAGCGCGACGTATTTGTCGAACGCCACCCCCTCCATGTTATTGAAGAGAAGTTCCTCCAACGGGGCCCCGCCCTGCAGCCAGGCGGCCAGGCGCGCCTCGGCCTCCGCGGCCGGGCAGTACACGGCAGCCCGGACGGAGGCGGCGGCCATGCGGCCATAAGCCCACGGCGTGCTGATCCCAAAACCCGGCTTGAAGAGCAGCACCCGGCGGCCGCGAATGCGCGCGGCGGCCGCGGCCGCCAGCGCCTCGACGCGTTCGCCGCGACCGCGCATCACGACCGGGGCGCCGTGCAGGAACAACGCGCAATCCGAGCCGAGTGACGCCGCGATCCCGGCGAGTTTGGTCTCGGCCAGGGCCGCGCCGGAAATTTCGCTCAGCGCGCGCAGCGCCGCGACCGCGTTGCTGCTGCCGCCGCCGAGCCCCGCGCCCATCGGGATCCGTTTCGCGAGGGCGAAATTGACCCGGCCCCCCCAACCCGTCGCCGCGACAAACGCCTCCGCCGCTTTTAAGATCAAATTGGTCCGATCCACCGGCACGTCGGCCTGGTCGCACGCGAGCGCAAACTGAGCGCCGGCCGCCGGCTCGTGGCTCTCCGCTTGCAAATGATCGCCGAAATCCAACGGCGCCGCCACCGACACCAGATCATGAAAGCCATCCGCGCGCCGGCCGGTGATCGCGAGGAACAGGTTTAACTTGGCGGGACTGAAAACGGAAACGGCCATGCACGTTTCACCACTAATGAACACGAATGCGCATCAATCCTAGTCCAAAACCAGCCGGAACCACGCGGCGACGACGCAAAGCTTCCAGCAGACGCGCGGGGCGAAGGCTCATTTACCCTGCACTCACACCAGAGGACATGTCACGTAATACGTGACATTCCCCACAAGGCCCCCGTGCAGGGAAATCAAGGCGGTGGCGGAGGTTGCGGCGGGCCGACCACGGCCCATTCCCGTCATTTCTCTCTTTGATTCGGGTTCATAAGTGTCCATTAATGGCCTCCCCAAATGCCTTGCGACCTGATCCTGGCCCTTGACGTCCCCACCCGCGAAGCCGCCGCACCCATCCTCCGCCAGCTGCGCGGCCAGCTCCGCTGGGTGAAGATCGGCCTCCAAATGTTCACCGCCTACGGCCCCAACTACGTGCGCGAAGTGGCCGGCATGGGGTTTAACATCTTCCTCGACCTGAAGCTGCACGACATCCCGAACACCGTGGCCAAGGCCGTCGAGTCCCTCGGGCCGCTGCCGATCCAGATGCTGACGATCCACACCTGCGGCGGCGGCGAGATGATGCGCGCCGCCAAGGCCGCCCAGCAAAAAACCAATCCCAACCTGCTGCTCCTCGGCGTCACCGTGCTCACCTCAATGGACACCGCCGGCCTGAACGAAATCGGCGTGGCCGCCGCGTCCGCCGACCAGGTCGCGCGCCTCGGCAAACTCGCCGCCGACTCCGGCCTGCGCGGCCTCGTGTGTTCGCCCCTCGAGGTGGAAATGCTCCGCAAACAACTGCCGGCCGACATGCAGCTCATCACGCCCGGCATCCGTCCCGCCAGCGAGGCGGGCAGCGACGACCAGAAACGCGTCATGACCCCGGCCGACGCCGCGCGCGCCGGCTCGACTTATATCGTGGTTGGCCGTCCCATCCTCCAAGCCACCGATCCCGCCGCGGCCGCCCGCGCCATTCTGGCGGAACTTTCCGGCGCCTGAGTGTTCGGTCCCTTAGCTCCCCGCCCCACGCTTCCGCTTTCTTCCCCATGCCCCGCACCGCCGCCATCCTCCTCGCCGCCGGCAGCAGCCGCCGCATGGCGGGCGCCGTCAGCGACAAGATCCTCGCCCCGCTGGCCGGCAAACCGGTCTTCGCCCACTCCGCCGCGACCTTCGTCCGCAGCGGCGTCGTCGACTTCTTCGTCGTGACCTACCGCGACCAGCACCAGATGGTCGAGCTTTCCGCGTATGCGCCGACCCCGACCGTGTTTGTCCGCGGCGGACCGGAGCGCCAGGACTCCGTGGCGGCCGCCCTCGCGGAGTTGCCGGACGACGTGGGCTACGTCTACATCCACGACTGCGCGCGCCCCTTGGTCCGGCCCGAGCAACTGGTCGCGCTGCACAAGATCGTCCGCCGCGAGGACGCCGTCGTGCTCGCCCATCGCGTGACGGACACCATCAAGGACCACCGCGGCGAAGGCCGCCTGCGCACGCTCGACCGGGCCCACCTCTGGGCAATGGAAACCCCGCAGGTCTTTTCGCGGAAGCTGATCACCCGGGCCTACGCCGCCGTGGCGAAACGGAAAACCAGGGTGACCGACGACGCCGCCGCCGTGGAATTGCTCCGTCACCCTGTCGCGCTCCTCGAGAACCCGCACCCGAATCCCAAGCTGACCACGCCCGCCGATCTCGCGTACCTCGAATTTCTATTGGCGTCCACCGGTTCGCGCGCGCCTTTCCCGACATGAGTTTCCGCATCGGGCATGGTTACGACATCCACCGCACGGCCCCGGGCCGGCCGCTCGTGCTGGGGGGCGTCAAGTTCGACGCGCCCTTCGGCCTCGACGGTCACTCCGATGCCGATGCCCTGACCCACGCGATCTGCGACGCGCTGCTTGGCGCCGCCGGCCTGCCCGACATCGGCCACCAGTTCCCGAACACCGACCCGGCGTACAAGGATGCCGACTCGCAGGTGCTGCTGCAGCGCGTGATCGCCGCGCTGCGCGCACGCGGCTGGCAACCCGCGAACATCGACGCCACGCTCATCGCCGAGCAGCCGAAGATCGCCCCGCGCCTCGCCGAGATGAAGGCGGCTCTCGCGAAATCCACCGGGCTGCCGGTGGACGCGATCGGCGTGAAGGCCACGACCAACGAAGGCGCCGACGACATCGGCCGCGGGCTGGCCATCGCCGCGCATGCAGTGGCCCTGATCCAGAAAGTTTAGCCGCAAAAAGACACCGAATGCGCAAAAATCAGGCCCGTCGTTCAGGACCAGGACCATTTTTTTGCGTCCTTTTGTGCCTTCTCGCGGCAATCAATCCGGGCTGCAAGAAGCGCGAGACCCTCGTCGAGCGCGGCAACCGCGAAGGCATTTTCCACATCAGCATCGGCTCCGAGCCGTCCGACCTGGACCCCCACACGGTGACCGGCCTCGGAGACGCCAAATTGATCCAGGCCCTGTTCGACCCGCTCGTCAGTTTCGAACCCGGCACGCTCGCACCGGTGCCGGCGCTGGCCGAGAGCTGGGAGATTTCGACGGACGGGCTCACCTATACGTTTCATATCCGGGCGGACGCAAAATGGAGCGACGGCTCCGCGCTCACGGCGCAAGACTGCGTGGAGTCCTGGAAGCGCATCCTCACGCCGTCCCTGGCCGCCGACTACGCCTACTTCCTCTATCTGCTCCGCGGCGCGGAGGCTTTCAACCAGGGTAAGACGACGGATTTCTCGACGGTCGGCGCCGTCGCGCGCGATCCGCACACGCTGGTCGTCACCCTCACCCACCCCGCACCCTACTTCCTCCAGGTGCTCCTCAACTCCTGCTGGCGCCCGGTCAACGTCCGCGCCATTGCCGCCGTCGGCGACCCCTATCGTCGCGGCACGCCCTGGACGCGTCCGGGACACCATGTTTCAAGCGGACCGTTCGTACTCAAGGAATGGACGACCCAGCGGCGCGTGGTCGTCGAAAAGTCGCCGACCTACTATGATCGCGACCGTGTGCGGTTGAACGCCGTTCATTTCTATCCGACCGACAGCATCGACGCGGAGGAGCGCGCCTTCCGGTCCGGCCAGTTGCATGCCACCTGGTCGCTCCCGCTTGCGAAGGTTCTGCCGGCACAGCGCGACCACAATCCCGCGCTTCGCATCGACCACAACATGGAGACGTACTTCTTCCGTCTCAATGTGCGCAAGGCGCCGCTCAACGACCTCCGCGTGCGGCGTGCCCTCGCGCTGGCCGTCGATCGCCAGACCATCGCCGACAAAATCCTCCCCGGCGGCCGCACGCCCGCGCCAACCTTCGTGCCGCCGCTGCTGAAGGGTTACACCCCGCCCGCCGGCCAGCATTACGATCCCGCAGCCGCGCGGCAGTTGCTGGCCGACGCCGGACACGCGAATGGCGCCGGGCTGCCTCCAATCGAAATCCTCTACAACAATTCCGAGATCCTGCGCCTCGTCGCGGAAGCCATCCAGCAGATGTGGCACCGGGACCTCGGCATCGACGTGCGGCTTGTGAACCAGGAATACAAGAGCGTCTTCGCCAGCCGCCGCAACGGCGACTACCAGGTGCTCCTCGGCAGCTGGACCGCCGACTACCTCGACGCCACGACCTTCCTCGATTTGTGGCGCAGCGATTCCGGCAACAACCACACGGGCTGGGGCGACCCGGCGTACGACGCGCTGTCCAACGAGGCCAACACGATTGCCGATCCCGCCGCGCGCGCGGCCGTCCTCGCGAAGTCCGAGGCGCTCGTCCTCGAGGCGGCGCCGATCATCCCGATCTATTTCAACACGCACGTCTATTATCTGCACCCATCCGTCAAAGGGTGGCAACCCACGCCGACGGACCACTCGGATTTTCGCTATGTCTGGCTGGAAGCCCCGAAGTGACGCCTGTCATTCTAAGCGCAGCGAACAATCCAGCGCCATGTCCGCCCCCGTGCACGGCCCGAAATTCCTCGCAGCGTCCAGCATGACGGCTCGCGGCTATCTTTGGTGCTTTTTGTGCCTTTTGTGGCCATTCATGCCGGGTTGTTCGAAACGTGATAAAGTGAGCGCAGCCCCCGCGGAAAAAATCCTCCGCATCAGCCAGCGCAACGAACCCGCCACGCTCGACCCCCAACTCGCCACGCTGCCCGATGAGTTCTTCATCATCCGCGCGCTCGGCGAAGGGCTGCTGACCCCCAATCCCGAGGGCGGCGCACCGCTGCCGGGCGTGGCGGAAAAATGGGAAGTCTCGCCCGACGGTTTAACCTACACCTTTCACCTCCGGGCGGACGCAAAGTGGTCAAACGGCACGCCCGTCACCTCTGGAAGTTTCGCCGCCACAATCCGCCGCGCCCTCAACCCCGCCACGGCCGCCCCGAAGGCCGCGCTTTTCCTGGCTTTGCGCGGCGCGGATGAGGCATATCGCGGAATAGTGGACGCACCGGCAAATGCCGGCATTGCCACGCCCGACGCCCACACGCTCATACTCACTCTGACGAAACCCCATGCGGACTTCCTCGCCATGGTGGCAAGCGGCCCGTGGATCCCTTGGCCGCCGGCGGAACACCTTGGCAACGGTCCGTTCATTCTCGAGGAATGGAAACCCCACCAGCACATCGCCGTCCGCAAAAATCCGCATTACTGGGATGCGGCGAACGTGAAGCTCGACGGCATCCGCTTCCTTGCCTTCGACAGCGGCGACACCGAGGAGCGCGCCTTCCGCGCCGGCCAGGTCGACGTCACGATGTCCGTGCCGTTCAGCAAGCTCGTCCCTTATCGCACGGAGCGGCCGGCGATCATCCACAGTGTGCCGCTGCACGAGACGCGCTACCTGGCCCTTAACGTCAACCGGCCGCCGCTGAACGACCCGCGCGTGCGTCGTGCCCTCGCGCTGGCCATCGACCGCACCGCCCTCGTGGAGAAAGTCATCCTCAGCGGCCAGCCAGCCTGCCACTTCGTTCCCGCCGGCCTGGGCGGCTACCTCCCCGCGGCGACGATCAAGGAGGATGCCGTCGAAGCGCGCCGCCTGCTCGCGGAGGCCGGATTTCCCCAGGGCAAGGGCTGGCCCCCGCTCGAACTGGCGACGTGGCCGGTCAGCAGTGCCCAGCTCGAGGCCATCCAGCAGATGTGGCATCGCGAACTCGGCATCGAGGTGACGATTGCCCAGCGCGAGGCCCGCACCCACCTCGCCTCCCTCGCGAGTGGGGACTTCACGATCGCCCTGGCCACCGCCATCCCCGACTACGACGGCGCCTCGGATTTGTTCACGCAGCTGACCGCAAGCCACCCGTTGAACTATCCGCACTGGCGCGACGCGGAGTTCGACCGGCTCGTCGCGGCGGCCGGTGGCCTGGCGGATCCCGCCGCCCGCAACGCCGCCTACCAGCAGGCGGAGGCCCGCCTGCTCGCGGAGCTTCCGGTCATCCCCCTTTATTTCAACGCGCAGAATTTCCTGGTGTCGCCCCGGGTGAAGGGCTGGAAGGCGGACCGGCTGTGGACCCGTTATTACCGGACGCTGTCCGTCGAGTAGCGAGGACGGTCACGCCGCACTTCGTAACTTGTCCTCTCCCGAAAGCTTCCCCATTTTTCCGACACCCTTGGTCGCCCGTCCCCACCTCAGACGAATTCCCGGCGGCGTACTCCTGGTTTTCTGCGCGCTCGTCCTCGGGATCGCCCCGCTTGCGGCGCAGCCCCGCACGCCCGGCCCGCGTGTGGGCGACCCCCTGCCTGCCCGCGGCGAACTCGTGGTCGGCGTGCCCAACGACAGCTTCCCCTACAGTTACGCGGCAACGCAGGGCGGCCCGCCGGTGGGCTACACGGTGGATCTCCTCGACGCCGTCGCGCGTGTGATGCAACTGCCCATCCGCCGGGTGGTGGCGCCAAGCCGGGAAATCCAGGAACGCTTTCGCGGCGGTGAATTCGACCTGCTGCAGGCCCTGAGCCAGACCGTCGAGCGCGACGCCTATGCGCAGTTTTCCGTGCCGTTCCTGACGCTGCAGGGCGCCATTTTCGTGCGCGAGACCGACGGGATCCGCAAAACGGAGGATTTCAACGGCCGCAAATTCGCCATCGGCGGGACCGGCAGCATCGTGGAGCAATATTTCCGCGAGCAGGGCGTGAAGATCCAGCCCGTCTATGGCAGCTCGACCATCGAGGGACTGCGGTTGCTCCAGTCGGGACAGGTATCCGGCGTGTTCGCCTCCCAGTTGACCGCCCTTTCCGTGATGCAGCACGAGAAGATCACGGGAATCAAGATGCTCGGCCAGACGATCCCCAACTACGACATCCGGCATTGCTACGCGGTGCACCCGGGCGATGCGCAGTTGCTCGCGCGCCTCAACGAGGGCCTGGCGATCCTGCACCGCACCGGGGAATTCGGCGAAATCTACAACAAGTGGTTCGGCCGGCTCAACGGGACGGTCATCACGCGCGAGCGACTCATCACCTACTCCGCCGGCGCGCTCGCGATCGCGTTCATCCTCGCGCTCGGAGGCTTCCTGCACCACCGGAAACTCCACCGCCAGATCGCCGGCCAGGCCGCCGAGCTCGCCGGCCAACAGGCGCACCTGCAGACCCTCTACGACAACATCCCGATGGCGATCTGCGTCTTCGAGGTCGGCCCCGAGGGCTGCCGCGTGCTGTCCATCAATCGCGCCGCCGGGGGCTGGTTCGGGGTGACGCCGTCCGCCGCCGCGAACCGCATGCTCTCCACCCTGCCGGTGAATGCGGAATGGCTGGCCCAGCTCACCGAGCTGCTCCCGCGCGGCCTCGTCGGCGGGGAACAGGTGCGCGAGGAGCGCCGTCTCGAGAGCCAGCGGAAACGCCTGATCTTCACCCTCGTGCCGATGAGCCCCGGTCCCACCGGCCACCCGCGCCTGTGCGTGCTCGTCGAGGACATCACCGAGCGCCGCAACCTCGACGAGGAAGTCGCCCAGTCCCGCAAGCTCCGCGCCGTCGGCGAACTCGTCGGCGGCATCGCCCACGAGTTCAACAACCTCCTCACGCCGATCATGCTCAAGGTCGGTGAAATCCAGCTCCACTGGAGCCACGACCCGCGCCTGCTGGCCGAGACCCGCCTGATCTCCGAGGCGGTCCAACGCTCGGCCGAGCTCACGCGCCGCCTGCTCACGTTCGGCCGCAAGGCCGACAGCCGCCTCGAGGAGGTTCACCTCGGCAAACTCATCGACAACACGTTCTCGCTCCTGCGCCTGACGGTCGACCGCCGCATCCATTGGGAACAGGACGCGCCCGCCGATTTGCCGCCGATTTATTTCAGTCCGACCAACCTGAACCAGATCGTCCTCAACCTGGTCATCAACGCCCGCGACACGCTGCTGGAGAAACTCACGGCGCAACCGGGCGAATGGACGCCGGTCATCCGCGTCGAGGTCCGCCTGCTCCCGGCGGACGCCGTCAGTCCCGCCGGCGACGAGTCGTTGCCGGGCCCGCTCATGGGCTGGCAGCGCCTGACCGTGCGCGACAACGGTCTCGGCATGACCGCCGGCGTGCGCGAGCGCATCTTCGAACCGTTTTTCACCACCAAGGATGTCGGCAAGGGCACGGGCCTCGGTCTCGCCACGGTGTGGCACCTCGTGACGGAGGCCGGCGGACGCATCGAGGTCGAGTCCACGCCGGGCCAGGGCACCGCCTTTCATCTCTTCCTGCCCATGCTGCCCGCACCCGCCGGACCGGCCGCCGCCTCCACCGCGCCCGCCGGCGGGGCCGGCCAGAAGGCGCGCATTTTCCTCGCGGAAGACGACGGACTCGTGGCCGACGCCGTCACCCTCGCGCTCGAACACACCGGTCACAAGGTCACGCGCGCCGCTGACGGGGCTGAAGCCTGGCGCCACCTGCAGGACCATCTTGCCGACTACCATCTGCTGGTGCTGGACGTGAACATGCCGGGCCTCGACGGGATCGAACTCGCCCAACGCGTTCGCATCCAGCTCCGCTATCGCGGCCCGATCCTGATCACAAGCGGACGACTGGGCGCCGAGGAATTGAAACACCTCGCCGACATCCGCGTCGACCGCGTACTCAACAAACCCTTCGCCGGACAGGAACTCACGGAAGCAGTGCGGCAGTGCTTGACGACGCGGACGGCTTAAATCTCGCCGGCGTCGAACACCTACACACCCCGCCCTGCGGGCACCCCTCTTCATAGAGGGGACCGGATTGAGGAGACTTCGGATTGCACGCGCCTTGCGGGCAGCAGCCTTCGTCTGGCCTACGGCTCCCGAGCCCCTCTTCATACAGGGGATCTCAATTCGAAGTCCCCTCTATGAAGAGGGGTGGCGCGCAGCGCCGGGGTGTGTAGGGGCCGCGCGTGGTCGCCATCACGACGTGCAACTCCGCTCTCGCCTCAAATTCGCCGCTTTGCAGCATCGAGGTTCCCTCCCCTATGAAAATCCCGTTGCTGTTCGTGTCCGCCCTCGGGTTCGCCGCCGCTGCCTTTGCGGCCGACCCGGTCCCCGTCGTCTCCGCCGCAAAAATCCTCGAACGAACGAAAGTTCTCTCCTCCGACGAGTTCGAAGGCCGCGCGCCGGGCACGCCGGGCGAGGAAAAAACCGTCGCCTACCTGGTCGCGGAATTCAAGAAGCTCGGCCTGAAGCCCGGCAATCCGGACGGCACCTACATCCAGAATGTTCCGCTGGTCGGCATCCAGTCCACCCCGACGCTGGCGTTCACCATCGATGGACGGACGATGACGATGGAAAACATCAACGAGTTCCTCGGGCCCTCCAGCCGCGTCACGCCGCACATCGAGGTCAAGGACACCGACGTCGTCTTCGTCGGCTACGGCATCGTCGCGCCGGAATTCGGCTGGGACGACTACAAGGGCGTCGACGTGAAGGGGAAAACGGTGGTGATGCTCATCAATGATCCGCCGGTCACCCTGGCCAACGGCGAGCTCGACCCCAAGATTTTCGGCGGCAAGGCCATGACCTATTACGGTCGCTGGACCTACAAGTACGAGATTGCGGCCGCGAAGGGTGCGGCCGCCTGCCTCATCGTCCACGAGACCGCGCCGGCCTCCTACCCGTTCGCCGTCCTCACGGGCAGCCGCAGCCGCGAGAACTTTGAAATCAGCACGCCGGACAAGAACGCCGGCCACGTCGCGATGGAAGGCTGGCTCACGCTCGACGCGGCGCGCCGCCTCTTCACCGCCTCCGGCAAGGACTACGACCGCGCCAAGGCCGCCGCGGTCAGCAAGGATTTCCAACCCATCGTGCTCGGCCCGAAGGCAAGCTTCACGATCGACAACGAACTGCGCAACGTGGCGTCCAAGAATGTCGTCGCTCTCCTGCCCGGTTCCGACCCGAAGCGGCGCGATGAATACGTGATCTACACCGCGCACTGGGACCACCTCGGTCGCGACAACCGGCTCACGGGCGACCAGATTTTCAACGGCGCCGCCGACAACGCGGCCGGGGTCGCCGTGCTGCTGGAGCTGGCCCGCGCCTTCACCGAACTCCCGGCGGACCAGCAGCCGAAGCGCAGCATCCTGTTTCTTTCCGTCACTGCCGAGGAAAAGGGCCTGCTCGGCTCGCGCTATTATGCGCAGGACCCGCTCTACCCGCTGAAGAAGACGCTCGCGAACATCAACATGGACGGCGCCAACCAGTTCGGTCCGACGAGCGACATGGCCACGATCGGTTTCGGGGCATCGACCATCGACGACATCGGCATTGCCGTGGCCAGGGGCCAGGGCCGCGAGATGAAGCCCGAGGCGAACCCGGAGCGCGGTTCGTATTACCGCAGCGACCATTTCGAATTCGCGAAGGTCGGCGTGCCTTCCTACTACCCGAAGAACGGCCGCAACTACATCGGACAGCCGGCGGATTTCGCCGACAAAAACATCAACGAATACATCGCAAACAAGTACCACAAGGTGACCGACGAGGTGCAGCCCGACTGGACCTTCGAAGGCGCCGCGCAGGACACCGTGTTCCTCCTGCAGGTCGGTCTCCGCATCGCCAACGGCGACCAGTGGCCCGAGTGGAAACCCGGCAACGAGTTCAAGGCGAAGCGGGATGAGATGATGGGGAAATGATTTTATGTAGGGCCCTCGCCCGCCGAGGGGCCGTGCCCCGAGCACGGCATCAAGCCCGGCCCGCCGACAAGCAGCGGCCCTACAGTTTCAGCATCCGGTCCGAAAGCAGCAGCCATCGCAAGATGGCTGGCCCGCGCCGCCAGCGGTCTTACGACCGCTGCTCCTTTCCAAGCCCGGCCCGCCGACGAGCGGCGGCCCTACAGTTCGGACCCGCGCTTTGCGCGGGTTTTTCTTTTGCCACCACCCCTTTCACTCTCACTCTCCCCCTCACTTCAATGTTCCGCTTCGTCGCCCGCCGCTTGCTCCAGACCATTCCGGTCCTGTTCGTCATCGTCACGGCGACGTTCTTCATGGTGCGGTTCGTGCCGGGCGGCCCGTTCACCTCGGAAAAGGCGATCCCGCCGGAGATCCTGCGCAACCTCGAGGCCCACTACGGCCTCGATCAGCCGCTCTGGCGCCAATACACGAACTACCTGGGCCGCGTCGTCCGCGGCGACCTCGGCCCGTCCTTCAAATACGCCAACCACTCGGTGAACGAAATCATCGCGGCCAAGCTGCCCGTCTCGCTCGAACTCGGCGGCGAGGCGCTGGCGGTGGCGCTGCTGGTCGGCCTGCCCCTCGGCGTGCTGGCGGCCGTGCGCCGCAACACCTGGCTCGACTACCTCGCGAGCTCCGTCGGCATGCTCGGCATCTGCGTGCCGACGTTCGTCCTCGGCCCGCTGCTGGTCCTGTTCTTCGCCATCCAGCTGGGCTGGGCCAATGCCTCGGGCTGGTATGACTGGACCGACCGCGTGCTGCCGGCCCTGACGCTCGGTTTCGTTTACGCGGCCTACATCATGCGCCTCACCCGCGGCGGCATGCTCGAGGTGCTCAACCAGGACTACATCCGCACGGCCCGCGCAAAGGGCGCCTCCGAGATGCGCATCGTCCTGTGCCATGCCTTGCGCGGCGGCCTGCTGCCGGTCGTGTCCTTCCTCGGGCCCGCCGTCGCCGGCATTCTCACCGGCTCGTTCGTCATCGAGACGATCTTCCAGGTCCCCGGCCTCGGCCGTGAATTCGTCAACAGCGCCTTCAACCGCGACTACACCCTCGTGCTGGGCACCGTCATCCTCTACGCGAGCCTGATCGTGGTCTGCAACCTGGTGGTCGACGTCGCCCAGGTGTGGCTCAATCCGAAGTTGAAGTTCGAGTGAGTTTTTTTAACCACGGATTTCACGGATGAATACGGATCAACCACTCCTCGCCCCCTCCCGTCATTCTGAGCGCAGCGAAGAATCCAGCACGATGTCCGCTGCCCCGCATGATCCTGGATTCTTCACTTCGTTCAGGATGACAGGAATCGCCCACCATCCCGTGTTAATCCGTGCAATCCGTGGTTAAAGATTCCCCCGTTTTGCCTTCGAACGTCGAAGCCGGCTCCTCGCCGGGCCGCGACGCGTGGCATCGCCTGCAGAAGAACCGGCTCGCGCTCGCAGGCGGCATCACGCTCGTCATCCTCGCCGTGCTCTGCGTCGTGGGTCCGTGGCTGCTGAAAGCCACCTACCAGGAACAGAATCTCGGCCTTGGCGCCACGCCGCCCTCGGGCGCCCACTGGCTCGGCACCGACACGCTGGGCCGCGACCTGCTCGTGCGCCTGCTCTACGGCGGCCGCATCTCCCTCGGCGTCGGACTTTGCGCGACCTTTGTCGCGCTGACCATCGGCGTGGTCTACGGCGCCGTCGCCGGCTACCTCGGCGGCAAGGCGGACGCGGTGATGATGCGCATCGTGGACATCATCTACGCGCTGCCCTTCACCATTTTCGTCATCCTGCTCATGGTTTTCTTCGGGCGGAACATCATCCTGCTCTTCGTGGCCATCGGCGCCGTGGAGTGGCTGACGATGGCGCGCATCGTCCGCGGGCAGATCATGACGCTGAAGAAAATGGAATTCATCGAGGCCGCCCGCGCGCTCGGCTACGGCCATCGCCGCATCATCTTCCGCCACCTCCTGCCCAATGCGCTCGGCCCGATCATCGTTTACGCGACGCTGACCATCCCCGCCGTCATGCTGCTCGAGGCCTTCCTCAGCTTCCTCGGCCTGGGCGTGCAACCGCCGATGAGTTCGTGGGGCACGCTGATCAAGGACGGCGCCGAAAAGATGGAGGAATTCTGGTGGCTGCTGGTGTTCCCCGGCGGCGTCTTCTCCCTGACGCTCTTCTCGCTCAACTTCCTCGGCGATGGGTTGCGGGATGCACTGGATGTGAGGTCCGCCAAGGATTGAAGGGTGGTCGCCGGTTTCCACACCGGCGATAGCGTCGGTGCGGAAACCGATGCCCACCCGTTGGAGCGCAAAGCCCATCACCAAGGTATTTTTCCGTCTGGCTTCCGTCCCGGGTCCCCTGTCATGTGCTTGCCAGACATCCGTCGAAACATGTTCCGCCGCTTCCGCCCCTACTTCCGCTACCTGCGGTCGAATCGCTCGACGCTCACCGCCGCGATTTTTTATGGCCTGCTCTTCGGCGTGACGAGCGGCCTGGGGCTCCCGGTGCTGATCAAGTATGTGTTCCCGCTGATTTTCAATCGCACGGATCCGCATGCCCTGACGGTCAATGAGGTCCTCCTCACCACCGCCGCCGTCCCCATGCTTTTCCTGCTGCGCGGCGTCTGCAGCTACCTCAACAGCTACTACGTGCAGCTCACCGGCGTGCGTGTCCTGGAAAACGTCCGGCTCGACTATTTCCGCAAGCTGCAGTTTCTGCCGCTTTCCTTCATCCAGCGCGAGTCCAGCGGCGACCTGCTTTCGCGCGGCATCGCCGACAGCGCCCAGCTCCAATCCACCCTCACCCTGATTGCCAACGATGGCGTCAAGCAGCCCATGGCCTTGATCGGCGCCCTGAGTTTCCTCGTGTGGCAGGCTTTCCACACCGACGGCGCCGCCACCGTGCTGGTCTGCCTCGCGATCGTGCCGCTGACCGTGCTGCCCGTGCACTATGTCGGCAAGAAGGTCGTGCACCGCGCGCGCCAGGTGCAGGACCAACTCGGCGACGTCTCGTCGCAACTGAATGAAAACCTCGCCGCGGCGCGCGAGGTCCGCGCCTTCGGCCTGGAGGACCGCGAGACCACGCGTTTCGGCGAAGCCACCAGCCGGCTGATCACCGCGCAGATGAAGGTCGTCAAATACGCGCAGGCGCTGACGCCCACCATCGAGTTCATCTCCGCCATCGGCATCGCGGCGACCCTCATCTTTGCGTATTACGCCAAGGTGCAGCTGGAGACGTTCCTCGCGATCATCACGGCGCTCTACGTCTGCTACGAGCCGATCAAGAAGCTCGGCTACCTGAACAGTGAGATCAACCGCGGCGCCGCCTCGCTTTCCCGCCTCGAATACGTGCTCGATGAGCCGCTGACCATCACGGACCCCGTGACGCCGGTCCCGGTCGCGCGGCTGAAGGGGCATGTTGAGTTCAAGCAGGTCTCGTTCGCCTATGGCGATTCGCCGGCGCTGAAAAACATCACCGCCGACATTCCCGCAGGCACGGTCTGCGCGCTCGTCGGCCCGAGTGGCGCGGGCAAGAGCACCTTCGCCAACCTGGTCCCGCGCTTCTATGAAGCCGCGGCCGGCGGCGTCACGATCGACGGCATCGACGTCCGCCAGATGAAACTCGCGGACCTCCGCCGCAACATCGCGCTGGTGTCACAGGAACCCGTGCTCTTCAACGACACGATCTACAACAACCTGGCGCTCGGCGTGGCGGTGGCGTCGCGGGACGATATCATCGCGGCCGCCAAGAACGCCTTCGCCCACGACTTCATCGAAAAACTGCCGGAAGGCTACAACACGATCGTCGGTGAGCGCGGCGCCCTGCTCTCCGGCGGACAGAAACAGCGCATCGCGATCGCCCGCGCGTTTCTGCGCCACGCGCCCATTCTTATCCTCGATGAAGCCACCAGCGCGCTCGACTCCGACAGCGAGGCCGCGGTGCAGTCGGCGTTGCGCCGCCTGGTTTCCGGCAAAACGGTCTTCATCATCGCGCACCGCTTCAGCACGATCCGTGATGCCTCCAAAATTCTGGTCTTCGATCACGGTGCGATCGTGGCCCAAGGCGATCACGCCACGCTTTACGCCGGCAACGCGCTGTACAAGTCGCTCTACGACCGGCAGACGAGCGGGGTGTGACCGGATTTGGTTTGGCCCCCAGAAGGCACAAAAAGCACAAAAAATCCCTGACGGGGAATTCAGCCTCTGGTTTTTGCGCTTTTTGTGCTTTTTGTGGCTAACGATTGAAGATGTCTAACGAGCCCAAAGAATTTTCCCGCGCGATGGAAAACGTCATCGCGGACTTTCGCGGGCTGCCGATTGACCGGAGCCGTTCGAGGAAGCGTGCGCCGGCCGAACTCGCGACGATGATCGATGAGCTGCTGGTGAAGTACCGCATCAGCCACGATTCGATCGAGCACAGCATCCGTGACCACTGGCGCGAGCTGGTCGGCGTGGCCAACGCCACCTATTCGCACCCGCTCGCCGTCGAACGGAACCTGCTGGTCGTGCTGGTTTCGCATGCGGTCGTGCGCAACGAGCTGTTCATGCATCGCGACTCGATCATGGCGAAGCTCCGGAAGCTCCCGGGATGCGGGGAGATCAAGGGATTAAACCTGCGGTCGGGGTGAGGCCCGGTTCGGAACGTGGAGGGCCCAGCTCCAGCTGGGCCGGCGTGCGCAAGCGATATCACGTTCGCGGCCCAGCGGGAGCTGGGCCCTCCACGATACACTCAAAACGCATCCTTTTTCGCGCCACCCTGTCTCACTTTCTCCCGGCAAAATTTCGCTTGCAGGCGGGGGCGCCGGTTTAGTTAATGGCCCCTTCGTTAGTGAGAGTCTGCTGGTCGCAGATTCTCACCACGGTCAGTCCGGGCAACCGGACACTAACGGTGCCGCCGGCCTTTACAAGCGGGCGGCACGGGGTGAAAGCCCCGCCCAAAGACCGCGTTATCAACCACATAAACCATGTCACAACCCGTTAAGTCAGAAGTCATCAGCCAATACAAAATCCACGATAAGGACACCGGCTCCAGCGACGTCCAGATCGCGCTGCTCACGGCCCGGATCAATCACTTGACCGAGCACCTGCGCACGCATCGCAAGGATTTCCACAGCCGCCGTGGCCTTCTCCAGATGGCCAGCCGCCGTCGCAAGCTCCTTGATTACGTCAAGAGCGAGGACCTGGCCAAGTACAACGACCTGCTGCAGAAGCTGAGTCTCCGCAAGTAACCCGTTTTCACGAAAGGCGGCCCACCGACGGGCCGCCTTTTGTTCAAACCCTCGCGAAGCAGCCCCAGGACATTTCCGCTTACTCCTTCCAGGTGGAACGCACTGCCCCCGGTGCGTTTTAGAATCCAAGCAAGCGGACTGAGGTCAGTCCGCTCCACCCGGGAGCCGTCAGCCGAAATTTCCCAGGTGCTGGTTCAACGGGGCTCGAGACGGTCCAGTCATCCGAACCCGCGCAACGTTCCGGCAATCCGGCCGGCGTGGCGCATATCCGAAAGTTAAGTCATGAATCAGAAACATAATGTCTCCGTCGCCGGCCTGAACCTGAAGTTCTCCACCGGCTCCATCGCCAACCTCGCGGGCGGCGCCGTCTTCGTCACCGTGGGCGAAACCAACGTCATGGTCACCGCCTGCGCCGCGCAGACGATGCGCCCCGGCCAGGACTTCTTCCCGCTCACCTGCGACTACCGCGACAAGTACGCCGCGGCCGGCCGTTTCCCGGGCGGCTATTTCAAGCGCGAAGGCCGTCCGTCCGAGCGCGAGATCCTGATCTCCCGCCTGTGCGACCGTCCCTGCCGCCCGCTCTTCCCCGAGGGTTTCCTCAATGAAGTGCAGATCATCGGCCAGCTCATGTCGGCCGACCTCGTCAACGACTCCGACATCGCGATGGTCAACGGCGCCAGCGCCGCCCTCGCGATCTCCGACATCCCGTGGAACGGGCCGATCGGCTGCGTGCGCGTCGCGCTCATCGACGACCAGTTCGTCGCCAACCCGACCATCGAGCAGATGTTCAGCTCGTCGCTCGACCTCATCTACGTCGGCAACGAGAAGGACATGCTGATGATCGAGGGTTCCGCGGACCAGATCCCCGAGGACAAGTTCATCGCCGCCCTCGAGTTCGGCCACAAGGCCATCCAGCCGATCATCGCCGCGATCAAGGAACTCCAGTCGCTCGCCGGCAAGCCGAAGGCCACCTTCAAGCTCATCGGCGCCACCCCCGAGGCCCGCGCCATCATCGAACGCGTCGTCCCGGCCGAGCGCGTCTCCGCCGCCATCTTCGGCTACGAGAAGAACGTCCGCTCCGCCAACGTGAAGGCGCTCAAGGAGGAGGCCAAGGCCGCCCTCACCGCCGAGCTCGGCGCCGACAAGTTCACCGATGTCGACCTGAACGTCGTGTTCGAGGACCTGCAATACAAGGCCTACCGCGCCACCGTGCTCGCCAAGGGCGTCCGCTCGGATCACCGCGATGCCAAGTCCCTCCGTCCCCTGCAGGCGCAGGTCGGCGTGCTGCCGCGCGTGCATGGTTCCGCCATGTTCCAGCGTGGTGACACCCAGAACATCGCCCTCGTCACCCTCGGGCCGACGAAGGAAGCCCAGGACATGGACGGTCTCACCGGCGGCGCCACGTCGAAGAGCTTCATCCTCCACTACAACTTCCCGCCGTTCTCCGTCGGCGAGGCCGGCCGCTTCATCGGCCCCGGCCGCCGCGAAATCGGCCACGGTGCGCTCGCCGAGCGTTCGCTCGTGCCGATCCTGCCGCCCGAGGACGTCTTCCCGTACTCCATCCGCGTCGTCTCCGAGATCATGGCCTCCAACGGCTCGACCTCGATGGCGTCGATCTGCGGCGGCTGTCTGGCCCTCATGGACGCCGGCGTGCCGATCATCGCGCCGGTTGCGGGCATCTCCTGCGGCCTCATGACCGAGATGGACGCCTCCGGCGCCATCAAGAAGTGGGTCACGATCACCGACATTCTCGGTGAGGAAGATCATTTCGGTGACATGGACTTCAAGATCGCCGGCACGACCAAGGGTATCACGGGCTTCCAGCTCGACCTGAAGATCAACGGCCTGCCGTTTGAGATCGTGAAGGCTGCCGTGCACCAGTGCCGCGAGGCCCGCGTCGAGATCCTCAAGGTCATGCTCGCGTCCCTCCCGGCGCCCCGCAAGGACCTCAGCCAGTACGCCCCCCGCATCCAGACGATCCAGATCGATCCCGAGAAGATCGGCCTGCTCATCGGGCCTGGCGGCAAGACGATCCGCCGCATTGTCGAGACGACCGGCGCGCAGATCGACATCGCCGACGACGATTCGGGCAAGGTCTTCATCTACTCGAACAATGCCGACGCCATGAACCGCGCCGTGCAGGAAATCGACGCCCTGTGCGGCGGCGGTTCCCAGATCGAGATCGGCAAGATCTACACCGGTCGCGTCACCGGCACCAAGGAGTTCGGTGCGTTCGTGGAGTGCATGCCGGGCAAGGAAGGCCTGGTGCACATCTCCGAGCTGGCCGACTTCCGCGTGCGCCGCACCGAGGACGTCGTCAAGGTCGGCGACAGCATCACGGTCAAGTGCGTCGGCATCGACGAGCGTTCCGGCAAGGTCCGTCTGAGCCGCAAGGCCGCGATGGCCGAGCTCGAGGCGCAGAAGCAGGCCGGTGGTGGCGAAGCCGCCCCCGCCGCCGAAGCGGCTGCCCCCGCCGCCCAGTCGTAATCGTCCCACATGGGAGGGGTTTTATACCCCGACTTCTTCAAGCCGCGACGCAGGTCGCGGCTTTTTCATGCCCGGTTAGGCGGGCGCCGGTTTCCACACCGGCGATGGCGTCGGCGTGGAAACCGCCGCCCACCCTTTTTCTTTGCCCGCCCCGCCTTCGCGTGTCCTGCTTTTCCTCGTGCTCGGTACTCACCTCCGCGGTCTCCGTCTCATCGCCTTCCTCGAGGCGCTGAAAGGCGTCGCTGTGCTGATCGCCGGCTTTGGCCTGCTGACCTTCCTGGGCCAGGACACCGAGGCTTACGCCGAGCAACTGGTGAACCGGCTGCACCTCAATCCCGCGCGCCATTACCCGCAGGTCTTCATCCACGCGATGGCCGAGGTCACCAACACCCGCCTCTGGCTCATGGCCGGGTTCGCGGGGTTCTACGCCGCCGTGCGCCTGACGGAGGCCTACGGACTCTGGCGCGCCCGCCCCTGGGCGGAGTGGCTCGCCGCGATCAGCAGCGGCATCTATGTGCCGATCGAACTCTACGAACTGATCCGCCACGCGACCTGGCTGAAATTCGGCACCCTCGTCGTCAACCTGGCGGTGGTCGCCTATCTCGTCTGGGTCCTGCGCGAATCGCGCCGGGAAAAAGCCGCGCGCGCCCTGGGCGCCCCGCTTTAAAAACAGGAATGAATCGAGTAGCAGCCGTCGTGAGACGGCTGGCCAGCGGTCTCACGACCGCTGCTACATCCCCGGCTCCCTATTCAGGTTTCAAGTTTCAGGTTTCAGGTTTTCCAAGAGGGCCGCTCCCTAGCCGATCGGCTAACCTGCAATTTTTAGCGCTTTTCTTTGCCGCGGGCGCGCCGTTCCCTCTGTCTGCACCGCATGAAGCTTCTGGTCACCAATGACGATGGCATCGGCTCGCCGTTCCTCCACGAGTTGATCTTCGCGCTCAAGGCCGCCGGCCATGAGCTCTACGTCGTGGCCCCGGTGAACGAACAGAGCTGGACCGGTGCTTCCAAGACCCGCACCCGCATGGTCAAATCCGCACAGGCCGACCGCGGCTTCGGCGTCCCCACGTGGATCGTCGACGGCACGCCGTCCGACTGCGTCAACATCGCCATCGCCCACCTGCTGCCGACGAAGGTCGACGGAGTCGTGAGCGGCATCAACGTCGGTTTCAACTGCACGCTCGGCTTCATCATTGCGAGCGGCACCGTCTCGGCCGCCTTCGAGGGTGCCCTGCACGGCCTGCCGGCGGTCGCCGTGTCCCAGGACGTTTCCGAGGAAATCTATTACCAGCTCAAGGACCATGGCGGCGTGCCGGAGGGCGAGTTGCTCACGACCCTGAAGTTCGGCGCCGCGCGGGCGGCCAAGCTGGCCGGCGAACTCATTCCCAGGACGCCGCCGCGCAGCTTCATCGTCCACAATCTCAACATGCCCTATCCGTGCCGGCCGGAGACGGAGCTCAAGCTGACCGCCCCCGCGCACTTCTTCGTGCCCGGCCTGTTCACGGCGGCCGACGAGCAGGGGCGCCACCAACTGGTTTGGACGGAGGGCCAGGACGTTTCCCCGCCCGAATTGCTCACCGACCTGAAGTGCATCGAGGCGGGGTACATCAGCCACACGACCCTCGACTACCGCGCGCTCGGCGCGAAGCAGCAGTAGGCCCGCTCCTTCGAGCGGTCCGGGCCAGCCGGAGCCTGGCCCTCCCTTTCCGTCCAAACGTCCCCTCACCGTGCACGACGTCCGCCCGGCTCCTGAAAGTTGAGCGCTGGACGTTCGACGTTTTCCCCGCAATTTCAGTTCTCAGATCCGAGGTTTCAGGTTTCAGGTTTTCCAAAATGCACCTCCCCGGCACGTCCCTTTCCGTCTCCCCGCTTTGCCTCGGCGGCGTGCCGTTTGGCGTGACGATTTCCGAAGCCGATTCGTTCGCACTGCTCGACCGATTCGTGGCCGCCGGGGGCAACTTCATCGACACCGCGCGCATTTACTCCGACTGGGTGCCGGGGGAAAAGCGCCGCAGCGAACGCATTCTCGGCGACTGGCTCGCCGCCCGCCGCAACCGCGCCCGGTTGGTGATCGCCACCAAGGGCGCGCATCCGTTCATCGAGTCCGTCAAGGTGCCGCGCACCTCGCCCGCCGAGATCCGCGATGACCTCGAAGGCAGCCTCCGGACGCTCCGCACTGAGGTTATCGACCTGTATTGGTTGCACCGCGACGATCCCGCGCGGCCGGTCGAGTCATTCATCGACGTGCTCAACGCCTTCGTGCGCGAAGGCAAGGTACGCGCCTTCGGCGCTTCCAACTGGACGGCCGCCCGCCTGCGCCTCGCCAATGCCTACGCAAAAAATTCCGGCCAGCTGGGCTTCGCCGCGAACCAGCCGTTTTGGTGCCTCGGGGTGGCGGCCTCGCGTCCGCCGCCGTTCGCCGGTTACGTGAAGTTCGACGCCGACATGGATCGCTTCCATCGCGAAACCGGCCTCGCCGTGATTCCCTACACCTCGCAGGCGAATGGATTCTTCAGCAAACTGGCCCGCGGCGACACCGGGTTGGAAAAACACGCCTTCCATGTCCCGCCCAACCTGGCCGCGGGAAAAATCGTGCGCGAACTCGCCGCCCTGAAGCGCGTCGCGCCCAGCGCCATCGTCCTCGCCTACCTTTGGTCGCGGCCATTTCCGGTCGTTCCCATCATCGGCAGCCGCAACGCCGCCCAGCTCGACGACGCCTTCGCCGCCCTGCCGGTGCGCCTCACATCCTCCGAACTGACCGCGCTCGAGTCCGCCAGCCAGTCGGGTTTGCGGATCTGACGCGATGGCCGCCGGTTTCCAGACCGGCGATCGCATCGGGACGGAAACGAACGCCTCCACGCATGTCCCGCGCGTTAAATGCCGGTGAATGTCATGCGCCGGCGCAATTGCGGGACATCTTTCTCGCGCCGCGTGTCAGTGAAAAGCAAACTCATGCCCTTCCGGACGCCGCGATGAATTCCTCCCGATTGCAGATCCTCGTGATCGAGGACCATGAGTCGACCAACCAGGTATTGGTGCGGATGCTGCATAGGGCCGGTCATGAGGTGAGTTCCGCGAAGAATGGGGAAACGGCCCTCAAGGCGCTGCAGTTCGCCCGCTTCGATCTCGTAATCTCCGACATCGGGCTGCCCGATACAAACGGCTGGGAACTCCTCAAGAAACTCCGTGCAGCGCAGCCCGAGCTCAAGGCCATTGCGCTGACCGGCTACGGCTACCCCAACGACATGAAGCGCTCGACCCAGGTCGGCTACGACATGCACATCACCAAGCCACCCGAGTGGGCGTCCATCGACGCCGCGCTGAAAAGCCTGTTCCCGCACCTGAAGCCGGCAACCAAGTAGGATCACGCCCGTCGCCGAAGACCACCCAAGCGGATTGTTGGTTGGCGACTGTGGGTGTCAGAGACCGGACGTTTGGATCTATCCCGGATGTTGGAGGTTGAACCTTCCGCCGCCAAAAGCGGCGGCGGTAGGTTCTTACCCCATACCCCGGGAACATTTCCGAGCCTAACATGACCCATCGCCGCAATGAACGCTCCCAAGCGCCATAAGATAATCCAAGCCAACAGCCCGAAGTTCCTCGAGGAAGAGGTCGCGCGGTGCGCCAAGGAGGGTTGGTACAAGACCGGCGAAACCATGGTGATAAAACCCACTGAGGTGGGCCGCCCGACTTACTGGGCGCAAAACCTGGACCTGCTCAGCAGCGCCCCGACCGCCGACCACGTCGACCTGCATTTGGCGTAACTGGAGGAGGGGCTCTACACCCCGATTCCTTGCCGGCGCAAGTTCGGGTCCCAGCCGGGCCCAAACAGCTGCGTTCGATTCCGCTGGTGGAGGCCGAGGTGAAGCGCACTGACTCCTGTCGCTTGCGTCCGCCTCCGCTCAAACCAGCGCACTGGGGTCAGTGCGCTCCACCTTGAATGGGCGCTCGTTCAGGTCTCAGGTTTCAGGTCTCAGGTTTTCCACCCTGCTATCTCACCAGCGAAACTCCCGCGCGCACGGTTTCCGTCCGCTGGTTGTAAGTGCGCAGGCTTTCGCCGTAGCCGTTCCAGTATTGGATGAGGAAGTACGTCGCAAAATCGAAGATCTTGTCGACTTTCACCGGCACCGTCAGGTCCGCCTGCCAGCTGCCGCGGTGCGCCCCCTGCCCGAGCCGGCCGGTGATCGCCAGCGCACCGCGATCGTTGTGGCCGAGGATCGTCGTGAGCTCGAAATGCCCGCGGTAGTCCGCGATGTCCGGATTATTGTCCACGTCCACGATGTAATCGAAAATCCGCGGCGCGATCACGAGGTTCCAGCCATCGAGCCGGCCGACCGCAAACACCGGACGCACATAAGCGATGTTCAAGCTGCGGGATTCGGGATCGGCCTTGCCATTCGATTCGTGCCGGATGCCGGCCTGGTAACCGAGAAACTTGAAACCGCCCTCGGAACCCGGATCCACCACGCGCTGCGACTCCAGCATCAATTCGGGCATGTAGCTCGTGTCGAAGAACGGGCTGGATTTCGCGTCGATGTCCCACAGCGAACGCTGCGTGAACCCGATATAGAGCCCGCGCAGCCCCGGCAGCTTGTCGCCGATCCTCGCCTTGTCGCCGAGCAGGCGGTATTTGAAGCTGAACTGGAATTTCGCCCCGGGCGCCTTCGGCCCGTAGAGAAAATACACCGGCTCGTGCGCCGTGAAGCGCCCGGCGAAGGTCCGCTGGATCGCCGACTCCGCCGGCTGGCCGGGCAGGATGTTGCTGAGCGGCGCGGACACCACCGACCCGGAGTCGCGCAGGGGCACGGGCATTTCCTTCACCTCAACCAGGGCCCGCGCGATCGCCGGGTATTTCAGGTCGAGAACCAGCCGGCCGCGCGCGTCCGCCGGCACGGTGAACAGAAACGAGCGGTAGGAAAATCCCCGCGCGGCGACCTGCGCCCCGCCCCCGGCCTGACCGCGCAGGGTCACCCGCCAGCTGCGCCGCTCGCTGCTGAGCGTGCCCTCGAGCGTCAGGGGCGTTTCGTACGTCACCTCGGTCGACGTCGGGTTGAGAATCACCAGGTCCACGCGGACCTCCCCGCCCGGCGCCGCGGCCTCGACCGGCGCGAGCAGGTTCACGACAACGTTCTGCGCGGAGGCGGTCGCGACCAGGGCACATGCAAAAAAGACGGTTCGAAAAATCTTCACGCATGGAGGAAAGCCGAGAACCCACGCCTGCGCACGCTGATTCGGACGCCAAACGCGCACGGGGTTCGGCCACGGGATACCGAGTAGCTGAACGCGTAAGCGTTTGGCCGGGCCCGCGGTGAAACGCAGCCCTGCGCGCCGGTCCATTCAAAACGCGCTGGGAGGCTCGTTCCACCTCACCAGGTCTCAGTTTCAGGTCTCAGGCTTTCCCACCAGCTCCGCCTTCTCCTCCGCCGTCAAAAACGCGATCTCCAAGGCGTTCCGTCGCGCCTGTTCGATCTGCGCGGGGGTCAGGCCGGCCGCGGGGGCGGCGATCTCAAACTCGTGCCGCAGGTCGATGCCGCTGATGCCGGGATCGTCGGTGTTGATCGTCGCGAGCAGGCCCTGTTTTAAAAACTCCCTGAGCGGATGCGCCGCCAGGTTCGGCACGGTATTCGTCTGCACGTTGCTTGTCAGGTTCGCCTCGACGCCGATGCGGTGCTTCACCAGATGCTCCATCAACCGCGGATCATCCACGGCCCGCACGCAATGCCCGATGCGCGTCGCGCCGAGTTCGCGCAGCGCCGCCCACACGCTCGGCGCGCCCCCGGCCTCGCCGGCGTGCACGGTGATCGCCCAGCCGGCGTCACGGCCCATTTTGAAATGCTCGCGGAACAGCTCCGCCGGATAATTTTTCTCGTCGCCCGCCAGGTCGAGCGCCACCAAGTGCGCCCGGTGCACGAGCAGCGCCTGCAACTCCGCCATGCACGCCTCCGCGCCAAACGTGCGGCTCAGGATGCCGATCAATTTGACCTTCACGCCCGTCGTCCGGCTGCCCTCGGCCACGCCTTCGATGATGGCGCCGGTGACCTTCGCCGGATCAAGCCCGTGCGGGCGCGACATGAAATAAGGACTGAACCGCAACTCGAGGTAATCGATGCCCTCGGCCCTCGCATCCTCGACGTTTTCCCGCGCCACGCGCCGGCAGGCGTCGTAATCGCCGAGCACGGCGATCATCCAGTCCAGTTTCGCCAGGAAGGCCATGAGGTCGCCGACCGCGCCCTGGATCTGCACGTGCGGCCGCAGCGTTTCGAGCGTGTCGCCCGGCAGTTTGACGCGGTGCTTTTTGGCCAGCTCCAGCATGGTCTGAAGGCGAACGCTCCCGTCGAGGTGTCGATGCAGGTCAATGACCGGCAGGGTGTGCATTGCGGGAGCCTAGGAGACCCGGCAGCCCACAAGCAATCACTTCGGAAAATGTTCAATGTCCAGCGTTCAGTGTTCATTGTTCATTGCGATCCTCCCTTCGCTGGGCATCGGACATCGAGCGATGCACATTGAAAATCCGCCCCGCTCTACCCGCCCCGCCTTGCCTTCCGTCCATTTCCGCTTTCTCTCCTCAGCTCTCCACCTTCCGTCCCGCCCACCCACTTTCAGGTCCCAGGTTTCAAGTTTCAGGTTTTCCAAATGATCGAAGTCGAAAATCTCACGCGCGTCTTCCGCACCTACAAGAAAAAGCCCGGCTTTTGGGGCGGCGTGAAGGGTCTGTTTCATCGCGACTTTGAGGAGACCCGCGCGGCCGACAACATCAGCTTCTCGATCGACGAGGGGGAGTTCGTGGGCTTCCTCGGACCCAACGGCGCCGGCAAGACCACGACGCTCAAGATGCTTTCCGGACTGATCTACCCGACGAGTGGCACGGCGCGCGTCGCCGGTTTCGATCCGACCAAGCGCGAAAATGCCTATCGCCGGCTCTTCGCCCTCGTGCTCGGCCAGAAAAACCAGCTGTGGTGGGACCTGCCCGCCATTGAATCGTTCACGCTGCTCCGGGCCATCTATGGCCTGCCGCAGGACCAGTTCAAGGAGACGCTCGATGAGCTCGTGACGCTGCTCGACGTGGGCAAGAAGCTCAACGTGATGGTCCGCGAGCTGTCGCTCGGCGAGCGCATGAAGATGGAGCTGATCGCGGCGCTGCTGCACCGGCCGCGCGTGTTGTTTTTGGATGAGCCCACGATCGGCCTCGATGTGGTGTCGCAAAAGAACGTCCGGGAATTTCTCCGCAACTACAACCGGAAGCACGGGACGACGATCCTGCTGACGAGCCACTACATGGCGGACATCTCGTCGCTCTGCGAACGCGTGATCGTGATCGACCACGGCAGGAAGATCTATGACGGCGGCCTCAACCGGATCACGGGCGCGGGCGCGCGGCAGCGCATCATCAAGTTCCGTCCCCGCGACGGCGCCTTCCCCGCCGACTGGAAGCCCGCGCACGGCGAGTCTAAGGTGCAGGACGACGGCGAGATCCTCCTGCATGTGCCCAGCGAGCACGTGACGCCGGTCTTCCAGCAAATCCTCAGCCAGGGCTCCGTGGACGACATCACGATCCAAGACGTGCCGCTCGAAGACATCATCACCGAACTGTTCTCCCGCGGAGTCGCCGCCAAAGGCACCTGAGCAAGAGTTGCGGGCATCGGCCCGACCGCGAACGTCAGCGCGGCGGGGACTGGTCGCTTTCCCGAAGGCCTCCGCGGCGCGGAACCCCTCCGGACCTAGATGCGGTGGATTTCCAGGGGATGTCCTCCGAGCCGAGATACATGGCCTGGACCCAGCACGGCGGCCGCTTGCTGCCCATGCGCGCGGCCACGCAGGCTGGCCGATCAACCGCCAGCTATCCCGCCCCTTGGAGGATCATGAGGCAGAGCTAGGGCGGACGGCACGACTCACGGTGGCGACAACATCTTAACATAACGGAACCCGGTTTCCACGGGACACTTGCCTACTCGAAAGGGAGTGCGCGCCTTAGAACACCCAGCCGGAATGGCACCTTCAAAGAGGCTTTTTTAAGCAGCATATTCCCTTGGCTGCCTTGATATACTCGACCGAGTTCGATGAGCGCTGCCCTTTACCTTGCCACCGCAATTCTGAGTCTAGCAAATGGCGCAATAATCCTCGCGATCAACCCAGCGCGTGCAATCAATCGCGTATTTTTCTTCGCGTCTGCCTGGATCTCGTTGTGGTTCTTTTGTGTGTTCATGGCCATGCGAGCCGGTGCCGAGTATATCGATGGACCAGCTCACACCGTACTATTCTGGATGCGGCTAAGTTCCGGCGTGGCCGCCTTTCTGGTATGGCTGATATGGTTGATGCGTGCGGTGCTGCTTTCGTCCTCTGAAGACACCACCGCCATTTTCCGGCGTTCGTGGATATGGTTTTCAATCTCCTGCCTTATCGCACTCATAGCTTTCTCAAAAAACTTCATTCCTTCCGATTCCACGCCGCTGAACTCCCAATATGGGTCGGCTTACTTTCTCTATGGCGCGGCCGTCGGGACTTGCTGCTTAATCCTATCGATCGAAACCTTGCAGCAAATGCGATCCCTTACGGGAACACGCAAAATTCAGATGCAATTTTGCGTGCTCAATACCGCGTGCGCGTGCTTTTTGATACTATCGCTCAATTTGCTTGGGCGGATATATAGCTTGAGCTGGCCACGTCTGTTTGGGCCGATCGCCTTTTCGTTAATGCATGCGCTTACATTATGGGCAGTATGCAGTCACCGGATTTTTGATGCGAGACAGCTGGTCGTGTCTATCGCACAGCGGGCATTGTTTTTTTGCATTCTCGGCGGGGCAACTATCGCCATTCTTTCGGGAGCCACTCTTATATTCGACCGTCCTCTCGACATTCTAGTCTCAGTCTGCGTCGGCGGCGGCGTCGCGTTACTAAGTGAGCCGGCGCTTAAAAGGTGGCTCGGCTTGGATCATGAACGCATACTATTAAAACCTCGTCGCGCTCTTATAGAACGCGCCCGTAAAGAATCAGATACTGAAAACGTTAAAAAATATTTTTCAGAGTTCTTACAAGATTGGTGCCAGACTGAACGAGTTGATTTTCTTTCTCCTCGCATTGGCGACTACGCAAACTCTCGCCTTGGCCTGCCGTCAGCATGGGAGGGATTACCATGCCTGTGTAAGATGGGCTGGCTTACCCCGGAGTTACTGCAACGCATGCGGCCACAACCAGGCGCTGAAGCCTGTGCAAATCTGATGATCGAACAACAATTCGGCATTCTCATCGCAGTGCCCAGAAACACTGACCACCCTAGCCTGCTCGTTGCCCTCGGAAAGAAACGCAGCCTCCGACCCTACACCTATCCCGATATTCGTCAGCTCATCGATCTCGTTGAACTCATGGATAACATTGTTGCGCACGCCACCGTTTCACAAAATGCGGCAAAATTGACGCGCATGGAGTCGGCGATGATGATCTCGCGAAGTCTCGCGCACGACTTAAACAATTTAACTACACCCGTGGCCAGTTACCTATTGCATCGACAAGGTCAGGCTAGACCCGGAAGCGCGGAAGAGGAAGTTCATGAAGCTGCTCTTCGGTCGGTAAAGACCATGAACGAGTATATTCGTGAAAGTCTTTTCTTCTCACGGCAGCTTTCACCGGAAATCAAATCTGTGAATCCCGATCAGATCCTAGCCTCGGTTTCAGCGCTGACGCAGAAACGAGCGTCCCAACGCGGAATTACCGTCCAATTTCGCGCCGAATTACGCAAATCATTCGATGCCGACCCTGCGTTGTTTCAGCGTCTAGCTCTGAATCTAATCAACAATGCGATCGATGCCTCGGAGCCCGGAGGCACTATTGCAGTGTTTCTCCATTCTCTTACCGCGGACTCGGCGTCCCTCACGGTCTCAGACCAAGGCATGGGTATCCCACGAGAAAATCTAAGGCGTATTTTTGATCCCTATTTCACGACAAAAAATACCGGCGATATGGACCGTGGGCTTGGCTTGGGACTAGCGATTTGCCAGAAAATCGTCGAGGTCCACGGTGGCGGAATCCACGCGGACAGCACTCTTGGAACAGGCGCAATCTTTACGGCGACATTTCCGCAGTCGCGCGGCGCAGCGGCACATGTACGCCCCCCCGCAGCCACTTTATCGCCTTCAGTCGATTGCAACAAAGCCGGCCTTTTTCCCCGCCCAGCCTGAGAAGTTGGCCCCCATGGTTACAAACCAGAGCAGTCTCACCATACCTCGTCTTTTAGCTGTTGACGATGAATCCCAGATTCTTGCGTCGCTGCGACTGCGACTTGGAGAAAACTATGACCTGACTTCTTGCTCCGATCCCCGCACGGCCCTTTCGAAAATTAAGGGCGAGTGTTTCGACCTCTGCATTGTCGATCTCCACATGCCAAAAATGAATGGGTTGGAGTTTGTAGAGGCTGCAAGATGCTTAGATTCTGGATTGGGCTTCGTGATCCTCAGCGGGCATGGCACGGAGGAAAATCTGCGGCGGACTATTCCGCTGCAGGTTTATGATTTCATCTACAAGCCGCTTCCCGACCGGACCAGCCTGGAGCAACAGTTGCCCGACTGGATTCAACGTACGCGCCAGCGCCGGCATGAACTCGCGCTGGTCAGCGATTCCAGTTCCATCGCGCGGGAGCTACATGTCGCCCAAATGGAGCGCGACATCGAGTTCACCGCTTCCGAATCCGCCCGCGATGCCCTGCTGCAATCGGCCAATCTTCTCACCACGATCCACGCCTTGCTCGTCAGCGGAGCCCAGGCGTTGGATAACCGCAGCCGGAGCGAGCCGGGCCTGGCGGGCATAGCCCGGACGATCCAGGAAGCACGAAAGGCAGCGGAGGCCGCGACCGTGGTTGCGGAGGGGTTTTTCAACTCCGCGTACGCCAATCGGGACACGTCACCGGCTCATTTGGGAAGCGCCCTGGCCAATGCCGCCAGCATTTGCTCCCGCTGGGCCCATGCCGATCAGAAGCGGAAACACCTCGATATCTCACGCGGGGAAGAAACCGCCATCATCAGCGGGATCTCCGGAATCGAACTCCTGCTTCTCCTCATTCCCGGCCTCGGTGCGGCGCTGGAAGTCGCGGAATCCGGCACGACGGTGCAAGTGCGCATCGAAGGTTTGGCGCACCTCGGCGCGGCGTCAAGGAACCCGGTGGCGCGCGACTGCCTCTGGGTGAATCGCAAGCACGCGCTCCTTAGTCGTGCCGGGGTCCTGATTACCGTCCGCACCAGCAGTCCTGCATTCGATCCCCCTTCGATCAAGCGGTGGCTCGAGGGCGATCAAGCGAGCCGCATCAAGCTGCCGGTGCGTGGCCTGCTTCATGGTCTCAGGAAATGCAAGGGCATGCTCGGATTCACCGTGACGCCCGCCCACGAGCGTTTTGAGCTGAAGCTCGTTCTCCCCACGTAGACGACAATCCGATCGTACTCCAAACGTGATCTCACCGGCGATAGCGGTCATTTCCAGCAGCCCCCGCGAGGCCGCCGCACTCGCGGGACTGACGAGCGCCGTCTCCAAGGCGATCTCGGCACACACGTCGTTGGGCCATTTCAAGGGCCTGTTGAGAAAAGTGTCGCCCGCGGTGGTGCTCACCCGTTGCGACCTGGCCGACGGCTATTCGGACGACGTCCTCGCCTTGCTGGCAAAGTCGGGCCTCCTGCCGGGAACCGCGGTGATTGTGCTGGCGAAAGCGGATTGCACTTCCAGGCAGGAAGCCCGGCAACTCGACCTCGGCGCCGATTGCGTGCTGAAGGATCCGTTGCGACCGGATGTCCTCGTGGAATACACCGCCAAATTCCTTCGCGCCCGCCGCCCAAAGCAAGCGGACCTGCGCCAGCCGGATCAGTTCACCCTGGCGGGTGCGACGATCCTTCCGGATGGACGCCACCTCAGGCTGGGCCGGAAGCAGGTTCACCTCAGCCCGAAGGAAATCGAACTCGCCCGGTTGCTCGCCGAATCCGGCGGCAAGATGCTGACCTACGAATTCCTCTACAGTGAACTTTTCGGGCAGTCGTTTCGCGGGAACTCCGCGAACGGACGCGTGCTACTCGGCAAACTCGCGTCGTCGTTTCAAAAGCTCCGCATCAACCTGCGCGCGCTCATCCACGTCACGCCAAAACTGGGATTTCGTTACGCGCCTTCCGGGGTCTAGGGACCGGCCGGACCGGGCGAGACCATCGACAGATCACTTACGGAAAAATTACAGCAAATCCATTGTCGGCGCCGACATCCCGCGCAGCCTAGGCGATGTTCTTTCTGATCTAGCTGTTCGCGCCGCCCAGGTCGCCGACCCGCGGGTGAACCGACAATTTCCATCGAGCTCCCGCGGTGACGGTAAACCGTCGGGTGACACTGCGAAGAAGGACGACTTAGCTGGCCCGCTGTCCAATCCTTCCAAGCTCCGCGGGGGCTCGATGGTTAAATCCGCCATTTTGGCGGGCTCACGTGGACCGGGATTTACGCCACTCGACGAGCCAAAACCAATATAACATTTATTTAGCAGGTGGGATCTCCAGCTTCGGATTGCTAAACTAAGGGGGCGCCTCCAGCCTGCCCCGGAAAATTCCCCCATGCTCGATACGCCGACAACCACGCCTGCCACGGCTTCAGGTCGCCCGAAGGTGCTCGTCATTGACGACGAGCTTGGCCCACGCGAGAGCATGAGCTACCTGCTGCAGGATGAATTTTCAGTTCAGACCGCCGATCGCGTGGACCGTGGTCTCGACCTGATAAGAAAGGAAAACTTTGCGGTCGTCGTCATGGACATCCGCATGCCGCAAAAAAACGGCATCCAGGGCCTCGAGGAACTCCGGCGCATTGATGGCGAAGTCGCGGTGATCATGATGACCGGCTACGGCGCGCTAGCCTCGGCGCAGGCCGCCATCAGTCTCGGCGCAAACGAGTATCTCAAGAAACCCTTCGACGTGGATGTCTTGCAAGCGGCCGTCCGCCGCCATGCCGCCCAGGCCATGGAACGTCGCAAGCGCGCATCGCTGTTCAAGCAACTTGAGGACATGTACGAGTCGGTTAAGACCGAACAGAAGAAGCATCAGATGCAGGTGGGTTACGGCCAGGCCGCGGCCGAGATGGTGCATGACATTTGCAACCCGCTCGTGGTCACGATTGGCTACACCAACATGCTGCTGGACGAGGCGCAGAACCTTTCCGGAAAATCAGCCTCGATCGATCGCATCGTCCACTACGCCCAGCGCCTCGAGCATTGCTCGTCATTTTGCCTGCACCTCGCCGAATCCTGGCGCCAGAGCACGAAGAATATCAGCAAAAGCGACACGTTCACGCTGCATGGGGCGGCCTCCGAAACGAAGGCGGTGCTCTTCTTCGATTCGCCCCGCATCGAAATCGATGGCGATACGGAAGCGACCATTACCGGCGTCCGCTACGAAGTGATGCGTGTCCTGCAAAACCTCATCAAGAACTCGCTCGAGGCGGGCGCTTCCCGCGTCATGGTTTCGATCCGCCGGACGCCGGGCAAGGCGGTCCTCTCGGTCGCGGACAATGGCAGCGGGTTGCCGCCACAGATCCTGGAGGCGATTTTGAAGAAGCCCGTGGAGTCCACCAAGGCGCACGGCACCGGCCTGGGCATGACCATTTGCCGCCACATCGCCGTGGCCCACAACGCAGAGATGAAAGTGGAGTCCCGCCCCGGCGGCGGCACGACGTTTACGTTGGAGTTTCCGTTGGCTAATAATTAATTCGCGATTTCCAAGAGCCGAGATCGCAACCACCCCTGCACCTCGCTGTGGTCTTTGAGCGTAAACCCTCGGCTATTCGCTATGCTTTCTGACAGCTCCCGGAAAAGAGTAATCTCAGTCTGTAACGCCCGCGCAAGTTGAACTTGGTCGGGGCCTGTTGTGATCGCCGACTGTTGAAGGCGAATCGGATCAAGCCATTTCTCTGCTTTGCGTGCCTCCGAACGGGACACACGGCCGGCTAACCTCGCCTCCTCCGCCAGTAAAACGTAAACATGGTGCATCATTAGCAGGTGCAACCAATGCATCGCTGATCTTGGCTCTGGCCGGGCAATCTTCTTAAAAACCCAAACTGCTTTTGTCCAAAAAGCCGAAACATGCCTCGCATATTCTTCCGCCGACATTGCCACTTGAGGCCAATGATTTTTCAACGCCTCGAAGCGCCAGTTCCATTTACTATCACCAACCAACAACCTGTAACCAGAACCCAACATAAAACCTTGGGTTTCTTGTATTCCGCGTACTAGCAGGTTCGGCATCCAACCTGACCGTCCAGGATGCCTCATGGCCCAGTATAACAGTTTCATTTGCCAGGCTGCCAACGGGACAAAATCAGCTTCCAAACCGTCAGCAAACACAGCGCTGACTTTAGTTACACCTCGCGGAGTGCGCTCAGAGTGAGCGCTCAAGCACGAGGCGATATCATTTAGCCAAGCCGTGCCATAGTATGACTTGGGCTGACTGGTAAAGAGATGGAAGTCCCAGTCCGACCATTTGTCTGCTCCGCCTTCATGTTTGGCGCGAGAACCACCCAGGACCAATGCGTCGATGTCTGGTCGCTTCCGCGCCCATGCAACTATTCGGGCCTCGAATTCCGGGGCGGTCATGGCGAGCTGTTTTGCGTTCCGATTCACCTCGGTGCAAATCTCTTTTGCATCCCGAGGCTTGCCGTAGCCCACATTGTCCTGCAACTAGAGGTGTTCGTTGGCCCGACCCAACACGCTGTGACATCTACTCTGGCATTTAATTCCCCCCCAGTTACTCGCGACGCCCACGATGTATCGTCGCGTTAAGATTACCGGTATCGGCCCGGTTACGCCCGCGGGGATTGGTCGAGATGCGTTTTCCGCCGGCATTAACGAAGCCAAGAGCCGCGTACGGCTATTGCCACATCTGGATCAGTCGGTCGGCCCCTTCATTGGGGCGGATATTCCAGATTTTTCACTTCAGCCATATGCTCCTAAGGAAAATCCTCGTCGGCTAGCTCGCCACGCACAATTCGGGCTCGTTGGCGCCATGCTTGCCCTCAGAGATGCGAATATTGCCCTCGAGAGTTTGAGCGGTGAAGATGTGCTTGTTGTGACGGGTTCCGCGATGATGGATATCGATAAAATCAGCAAGGGCGTCCAAGTCGTCGCTCGCAAAGGGGCACGTTATTCGCTCGCTAGCACTGTTGCGGAGACATCGTCGTTAAATGTGGCCGGGAAAATCGCTGATTTCGTTTCGAGTTTTGGCGCGAATGTTAAAATGTTCGCGCTCCATGGATCCTGCTGTTCCGGCATCGATTCAGTCGGTAAAGCGGCTGAATTAGTGGCAAGTGGTCAAGCGGACATCGCAATAGCGGGAGGAGCCGAAGCCCCACTTACGTTCCATCCGCTTTTAGAATTTAATGCAGCTGAACTTAGCCCCACCAGTTCCGAAGAACCAGCGCGTTCATGTCGACCTTTCGATTTATGGCGCTCAACAGGTGTCTTGGGGGAAGGAGCGGCGATGTTTGTCATCGAACCAGAAGAAAGCCCACGCCCGGCATACGCATGGATCACCGGCTATGGGTTTTCTAATGACTCGGACGGCTTAGCAGGAACCGGAATCGCCGAGGCCTTGGAGATGGCGCTGGCGAACGCCAGACATTATCCCTCGGAGATTGATTACATAAACGCATGGGGCCCCGGACATCGGCAGATTGATGCCAATGAAGCGTCGGCACTGCGAAGGATTTTTCGCGATCGCCTATCCGAAATTCCCGCAGTTTCCATTAAGGGCGCAATCGGCACCGCCTTAGGAGCTGCAGGTGCAATCCAAGTTGCCAGCAGCGCTCTTAGTTTTCGAAATAATCTTCTTCCTCCCACAGTAAACTGGGAGCATCCCGATCCGTCGTGCCCATTGAGTCTATCATCAAGGATTCGGCATATCGCACCTTCGATTTGCGCCGTAACAGCACATGGCCTGCTGGGCAGCAATACCGGCTTGATCCTTGAGCGAGCATGATGGCACTCATTCTGTGCGCCATTTTGTTTACTGCCGCTGTTGGGGCGGGAGTATTATGGGCAAACCCGAGACGCTTGGTAAACCAAGTATTCGCGGCGATTTCACTGACAGCAACTCTTTGGATGCTTTGCGTCCTCATGGCTCTGCAAGCAGGGCGGTCTGTTTCCGGTCTCCCGTCTGATAACCCCATTCCTTGGCTGCGCGCGAATGCAGCCTTAGCCACTTTTTTTCCCTGGCTCATCTGGCTGCTCAAAGAATCCGTCCTGGTAACCGAGAGCACCACGGCACTGGGTTTGTTACGTAAATCAACCCCATGGCTCCTCGCAGCGGCCCTAATGACTGCAATCGCATTAAGCGATTCCTACATCCCGAGTGCATCTACTGCGGAATCCCCGCAACGCGGCAGTGGTTACCTCGTATATGCAGCAAGCAGTTTTGTCTTATACCTAACTCTCATCGTCGCAGGGTTTCGCCAATTGCGTTTCGAAAGCGGCATTCGCCGCATCGAAATGCAATTTCTTACAATCAACACGGCGTCAGCTTGCTTCCTGGCTTTAGTGTTCAATGCCATCGGGTATTACTTAGAGTTACGGTTCCTTTCCCGTCTTAGCCCGCTTGCTGTCCTGTTGTGTTACAGTCTTACGGCCTGGGCCATTACCATCCATAGAGTTTTTGATGCGCGGCAAGTCTTTGCAGCTTTGGGCCAACGTGCACTCGTTTTTGCGACGTTGTTCGGCGGCGTCCTAATCGTAAGATCTCAGTTAGCGCCGCTTGTGACCGCGCCGATAGATCTTCTTATCAGCCTTGCGGCATGTGGTGCTTTGGCCTTGTGGCTTGATCGCAGGACCCGCGAATGGTTTCGCCTAACCAATGAAGGCCAAATCGCCGCCTTACGGCGCACCATGATCGAAGCAGCCCGCAGCGAGCCGAATCCCGACAAGCTGATCGCCTCGTTCGAGAGCATCCTGCGGTCCTGGGGACAGGCGAACTATGCGCGGCTGTTGTTTGACAGCGGCGAGGTTTATGCGGCGGGCGACCTGGAGTTCACGAAGGATCGGCCGGCTTACATGGCGCTTTGCCGGACGGGCTGGACCACGCCGGAAAGCCTGCAGCGCCAGCGGGCTGAACCGGGACTGGTCGATCTGCGCCACTTTTTGACCGAATACGACCTGGGCCTCGTCGTCACCGCCCCGCGGGGGAGCAGCACCCCGTCCCTCCTCCTCTCCCTGGGCACCAAGATCAATCACCGGCCGTTCACCTACCCCGAGGTCCAGCAGGTCCAGGAAATCGCGGAGTTCATGGACAACATCCTCGCCCGTTCCCGCCTGACCATGCAGGCCCGGCAATCCGAACAACTCGCCACCATCGGCCTCCTGGGCGCGAGCTTGGCGCACGAGATTCGCAATCCCCTGGTCTCCATCAAGACCTTCGCCCACCTCCTGCCGACCCGCTTCGACGATCCGGAATTCCGCCGCCGCTTCAACGTCCTCATCCCCGCCGAGGTCGACCGCATCGACAGCCTCACCCAACAGCTCCTCGATCTTTCCAACCCGCGCCGCCACCAGATGGAGCGCATCTCCCTCCACTCCGTCGCCCGCGAGACCATCGACCTCATGCTGACGCGCGCCGCCGAGGCCCGCGTGTCCCTCGCCAGCCTCTACAACGCCACGTCCGACACGATCTGGGCCGACGCCAGCGCCATCCGCCAGGTTCTTATCAATCTTTTGATAAATGCGTTCCAGGCGCTCGAGCTGCAGGAGACGGAGCGCCGGGTCGAACTCCGCACGCGCAATTCCCCGAATGGCAGCGTCATCCTCGAGGTGAGCGACAACGGCCCGGGCATCCCCCCCGACCAGCGTGCCCGGCTTTTCCACCCGTTTGCCTCGACCAAAACCAAGGGCATGGGCCTCGGCCTCGCCGTGTGCGCAGATATCTTGCACGAGCACAAGGCGACCATCATTGTCCCCGAAGTCGAGCGCACCGGCGCCACCTTTCGCATCACGTTTCCATGCCCGCCACCCTCATCCTGACCACCCCCGATCCCGGTCTCGAAGCATCATGGAAACACCAGCTCCGCCCGCGCGAAGCCGCCTCGTTCCCCCGCCCGGCCGACCTGCAGCGTGATCTCCTCCGCCCGGGCGCACGCGTCTGGATCACCGACATCAATGATCCACGCACCCGGCTCGCCTGTGGCACCGGCACCCTCGTCATCCTCGTCGGCCAGCCGCACAGCCAGCCGTTCGAACAAGCCCGCCAGAACCGCTCCGCCCGGCTTTTCCTGAGCTACGACGAGAGCCGCACCCGCCTCGCCGAATCCGTCGGGCTCCTCGAGGAAATCGCCGACAAGAGCTCCCAGCTCCAGACCACCCTCGAGCGCAACCGCCAGAGCGCCCCGCCGTTCCCGCGCGAGAACCCGCCGGCCGCGTCGTCGGGCGGCGGCGAGCCGATCGAATCCTGGGATTTCCTCGAGAGCGCCCTCTCCCACCTCGGCAACCGCGGCCGCCTGCTGGATGAATTCCGCCGCGCCGGCCGCTACATTTTAAAATCGGGACGCGTGCTGTTTTTCTTCCGCAAGGCGGATGCGTTCGTCTCCGACGACGACCATCATCGGTGCGACGCCGGCCACCCGCTCGCGCTCTGGCTCGAGGATCACCCGGCCGCGCTGGACGTTTCCCAATGGGCCGGCCCGGACGACCCGGCGCTCGACGCGCCGATCCGCCAGCAACTGCACGCCTGGGGCGCGCGCCTGCTGATTCCGCTGCACGTCGGCGGACAACTCTTCGGCTGGATGGCCCTCGGCCCGCGCGCCGACGGCGCCGCCTATCGCGAAACCGACAAATTCCGCGCCGTCCTCCACGGCCGCCTCCTCGAGCGCTGCCTCGAGCGTTCCGCGCAACTCGAGGAACTCCAGCGTGCCGAAACCGTCGTCGCCCTTCGCGCCAAATACCTGCCCGGCTCCCGCGTGCTCTCGCGCGCCGAGATCGCCGCGCTGGATCTGCCCGTCGAGGTGCGCGCCGTCGCCAGCGAGGCCCTGCACGCCCAGCGCACCATCGTCCAGCCGGCGCGCCCGCCGCACCGCTTCCGTGTCACCGCCGGCCCCGCGCCCGAAATCGATGGCGTCTGGGTCCAGTGGGAGGAATCCGCGCCCGAGATCGAGCGCATCCGCGTCGAACAGGAGCAACACCGCCGCGCCCTCTTCAAAAATCTCGGCCTGACCCTCAGCCACGAGCTCTCGAACCCGTTGGTGTCGCTCGTCACGTTCTCCCAGCTGCTCAAGCGCAGCCAGAGCCGCCCGCCGCTCGCCGCGACGCTGCCGGCGCCCGATGGCGCCGCGCTGATCGCCTCGGAGGTCTCCCTCGCCACGGAGGTGCAGAAGCTGCAGCGCCTCGCCGAGCACGCGATGGTCCTCGGCGAGATCGCCTCGCCCGCCGCGCAACCGGTGGATCTCAACGGCCTCCTTACCGAGCTTGCGACCGCGCGCGGCCTGAGCACGCGTTTTTCGGAAGAGCAGATCGTGTTCAACGTCGATCCCAACCTGCTCCGGTTTGCGTTCAGCGCGGTCATTGACGCCCTTTCCGCCAACCGCCTGGACGAAGGCATCACCGGACTGCTCCTCACGCTGCGCACCGCCGGCGCCGACGATCGCCGCATGGCCATCGTCACGATCGAGGGCAAGCGCCTCGAACTCGACGGCATCCTCCCGCTGCCCGCCCCCGGCACGACGCCCAACGAGGGCCGCCTCTCCGTTTTCCTCGCCCGCGAAATCCTCCGCCTGCACGGCGGCACCCTCCAGGCCGGCCCCGGCATCAAGGGCACCGACATCCAGATCTCGTTCGGCTCCTTGCGATAGATCGGCCAGGGGCTCCGCGCCTGGCGGCCTTTTGTAATATTTTTGCCATTCAATGGACCCTTTTCCGGACTGCTGGAAATTTCCCTAGACAATCCGACGCGGATTTTTTTAAGAAAAAATCCACACAGTTTTCTCGATGAAGGACGCTGACCCCGGACTTACTAGCGATGATCGTAGTCGCATCCTAAAGGCCATTCAGGACTGCATTGATACCATTGACGGGAAGACGCACGCGCCCGACCAAGCCGAGCAGCGCATCCGCGAGCAGCTGCTCAGGATCCGCGCCGAGGTAAGTGGCGGGAGCGCGTCGGGCCACGCCCGGAGTTCGAAGCCCGCTTCGTAAGCCTCCGCTGCCGTTTCCATGCAGGGTCGTCGCTCAGGTGGAGCGCACGGCCCCAGTGCGCTGGTTTGAAAACGGCCCCGCCCCCCCGCAGCGGCATTAGCCGGGATATAATGTCTTGGTTGCACCACTCGGCCGTGCGACTTTCAGCTTTCAAGTTTCAGCTTTCAGCTTTCGATGCAGCTTCCCTGCATGCCCACCATCGACCGCGCCTCCTATCTCGCCAGGCAACTCCTGACGCGCATGCGCTCGCTCGAAGCGGCGCTCGCCGATGATGCCGACACGCCCGCGCGATCGCACGGCGCCCGCCGCGAGGAACTGGTCGCCAAGGTGCTGGCCATCGAGGCCGACACCACGGACGGCCCGACGGTAAAACTGGTCACCGCCGCGATGCCACCCGTCCGCCCCGGCCGCGACTGGTCCGACCGCGACCACGCCGAGCTTGCCGCGTTTCTGCGCACTCGCTTGGGCGACAAGCTGGGCTGATTCGCGTTTCCTTTTCCCTGGAGGGCCCAGCTCCCGCTGGGCCGCGCCTTGCGAGTTAGCGTCTGACGGGCAGTGCCATGACGGGATTCTCCACCCGCCCCCGCCGCCAGCCGCCGTCAGTCTTGAGGTACAGTTCCGCCCCAACGCTATCGCCCTTCAGATTGGTGAGCGCGAAGCCTGCTTTTTCATTCAGGGGGATCCAATTCTCCACCCTCACCGCGTCAGGCCGCGCACCGCCATCGCCTTCGCCTTCCACCGGGATGCCTTTGTGGGTCGCGCCACTTCCGCTCGCACCGACAAAAAGAGCGGCCGCCAATGCCGCCGCTCCGATCAATACCACAGACTTCAGGGATTTCATGGGGAAAAGAAGTGCCCGATACGACTGGAACCCGACAAATTCGTTCCGCCGCCATTCATGGAGGGTCGGTTTCCCAACCGACCAGGCCGGCCGGGAGGCCAGCCCTCCACCGTGACCAAGCTTGCTCGTGACCGCGTTCGCGGCTTCACTGCCACGGTCCCATGGAAATCCTCTTCATCCTCGTCGGCCTGGTCATTGGCGTCGCCCTGGGCTGGTTCATTGCCCAGTCGCGCGCGGCCGCGACGGCCGAGCGCGCGCGACTGGCGGGCGAGCAGGTGGCCAAAGTCGAGGCGGAGCTCACGATCCTCCGCGCGCGGGCGACCGAACTCGAAACCGAGCGCGGCGCCTTGAAGGAGGCGCAGGCGAAATTGCTCGAGTCGTTCAAGGCGCTGTCGGCGGACGCGCTCCGCTCGAACAACCAATCATTCCTCGAGCTGGCGCGCGAATCCTTCGGCAAACTTCACCAGCAATCGGCCGACGAATTGGGCAAGCGCCAGCAGGCGATCGATTCGATGGTCAAGCCGCTCAAGGAATCCCTCGAGAAAGTCGACGCCAAGATCGGCGAAATCGAAAAGGCCCGCGCCACCGCCTATGGCCAGTTGTCCGAGCAGTTGAAGTCGCTCGGCACCGCCCAGCTCTCCCTCCAAGCCGAGGCTTCCAAGCTCACCACCGCCCTCCGCTCCACCACCACCGCAGGCACCTGGGGCGAACTCCAACTGCGCCGCGTCGTCGAGATGTCGGGCATGTCGAGCTACTGCGACTTCACCGAGCAACAATCCGCCGGCTCCTTCCGTCCGGACCTCGTGGTGCGCCTGCCCGGCGGCCAGCAGATCGTGATCGACGCCAAGGCGCCGAACGACGCCTACCGCGAGGCCGCCAACGCGTCCGACGAAACCGTTCGCGCCGCGAAGCTCCTCGAGCATTCCACCAAGGTCCGCAACCACATCGACGCCCTCGGCGCCAAGGATTACTGGGCGCAGTTCCAGCCGTCGCCGGAATTCGTCGTGCTCTTTCTCCCCGGCGATCAGTTCCTCTCCGGCGCCTTGCAGGCCGACGCCACCCTCATCGACCGCGCCATCGCCAAGCGCGTGCTGCTCGCGACGCCAGCCACGCTCATCGCGCTGCTGAAGGCCGCGGCCTATGGCTGGCGCCAGGAGGACGTCTCGCGCAACGCCCAGGTGATCGCCGACCTCGGCCGCCAGCTCTACGACCGCATCGCCGGTTTCGCCGACAACCTCGACAAGGTCGGCCGCGGCCTCGAGACCGCCAGCAAGGCCTACAACGCCGCCGTCGGCTCGTTTGAGCAAACGCTCCTCCCCGGCGCCCGCAAGTTCTCCGAACTCGGCGCGAAGGGCGTCAAGGACCTCCCCGCCCCCGGCGCGGTCGAGACGACGCCGCGCGACGTGCTGAAGCGCGCGTGACCCCCCCTCTTAAACGGCAAGGGATTTGCCGGTTCTCCTGACGCACGCAGTCGGCGTATTTCCACCGGCCTGATCGGAGACTTCAGCTTGTTCGGGAGGACTCGCCCCGCGGGCAGGACAGAACCACATGACGAACATCGTCCCGCCTGACCTTGCCCCCTCATTTTAGGCTCTGCCTCCGCCCGCCCGCCTGATAGCCGTTCTTAACCTCAATCACGCCACCAACCACCATGAATATCCTTGGAGGTCTGCTGATCCTATCGCTTGTCGTTTCCCTGGTCGCGCTGTGGATCTACGCGCTGATTTCCGCCATCAAGAACGAGCGCCTCGATTCGAACATGCGCCTGATCTGGGTGCTGGTGATCATCTTCGTGAACGGACTCGGCGCGTTGCTCTACCTGTTCATCGCCCCGGACCGCCCCGGGGAGGCGGAGCGACTGGCCGACGACTGGAACCGCCGCCACGAGCGCCTGCGCCGGGAAAACGTGCCGCCACCGGTGGCGCGCTCCTGAAGCACGCCGCGCTCAATCGGAATCCTGACGTGATGCGTGGCCTGCTTGCCCTGCTGATCATCATGTCGACCATGCGCGGAGGCGACGGCGTCATCCTTTTTCACGGTCTCGCGCGGACCAACGAAAGCATGGAAAAAATGACGGCGGCCTTCGCCGCCGCCGGCTACGTGGTCGCGAACATCGACTATCCCTCGCGAACGATGGCCATCGGCGCGCTCAGCGAATCCGTGGTGGGCCATGCGCTGCGAGATCCACGTCTGAAGGAATGTCCACGGATTCACTTCGTGACCCACTCGCTGGGCGGCATCCTCGTCCGGAGCTATTTCGCCAAGCACACCGACCCACGCCTTGGCCGGGTGGTCATGCTCGGGCCGCCGAACCGCGGCAGCGAAGTGGTCGACTCCCTGAAATCCTGGGCACTCTTCCAGCGCATCAACGGCCCCGCCGGCTCCGAACTCGGCACCGACGGAAAATCCGTCCCGAACAGCCTCGGACCAGTCCGCTTCGAACTCGGTGTCATCGCCGGCGACCGTTCGATCAACTGGATTAACAGCCTGATGATCGCCGGCCCCGACGACGGCAAAGTCTCCGTCGAGCGCACCAAAATCGAGGGTATGAAGGAACACCTCGTCCTCCACGTGACGCATCCCTTCATGATGAAGAACTCCGAGGTCATCAAAGCCACCCTCCGCTTCCTCCAATCCGGAAGCTTCAGCCCTGAATAAATCTTGGCCGGCGAACCTTTTTGTAAGTGGGAGGGGTTTTATACCTCGACTGCGAAGGTGGCGGAAATCCCGTCGGGGTATAAAACCCCTCCCACCAAAGGCAGGGTCCGCCAACGAGCGGCGACCGCACCCTGTCGCTGCGCGCCACCCCTCTTCATAGAGCGGACGCTCCTCAACGTTTGCGAAATCAATTCCATGAAGAGGCGCTCGGAAACCCCGCCCCGAAGTCCCGCCGTCGCCGCCTATGGCTCAAGTCTCAGGTTTTCCAAAGCCCGCGTCCCCTGACTTTTTCCTTCAGGTTTCAGGTTTCAGGTCTCAGGTTTTCTAGATGACTCCGTCATCTCCATCACTCCAAGGCCGCTGGCAGCCCGTCTATGCCGAACTCGATGGCGAGGAAGCGCCGCGGATGATGCTCGAGAAAATGGAAATCGAGCTGCTCAACGGTGAATACGCCGTGCGCTTCGGCGGCGTCACCGCCGACCAGGGTTCCTACACCCTCGACGCCGAGGGCCACCTCACGCTCGCCGGCATGATCGGCCCCAACGCGGGCAAGACGATCCCCAGCATCTACAAGCTCACCGGGGATCAGCTCTCGATCTGTTACGGCTTGGGCGGCTCCCGTCCGAAGAAGTTCGCGACGCAAGGCGGCGAGCAGCTTTATCTGGTGAACTACCAGCGGAAGTAAGGCGGGGCGTCGGTTTCCCCGTCGCCGCGCAGGCTGCGCGCTGGTCCTGGGTTCGCAGGAGCGAACAACAGGGCACACCGGCGCATCGCCGGTATGGAAACCGGCGACCACCCCTGCGAACTGCATTGTGGAGGGCCCAGCTCCCGCTGGGCCGCGAACGTGATATCACCATCGAATGAACGGCCCAGCTGGCTTGTCCGCCATAGGCTTGGCGACGGCGGGAGCTGGGCCCTCTACGATTTCCTGGCACGGATTACGAATGGTCCACAGCCGACAGGTTCCTTTTGCGTTTTTTGTGCTTTTTGTGGCTAATCCCCTCCACCGCCGCTCATGCACGTTTCCGGCCTTTTCCTCTACCCCGTCAAGTCCTGCCGCGGCATCGCCGTGACTTCCGCCGACGCGGATGAGTCCGGCTTTCTCGGCGACCGGCGTTTCATGGTGGTGCATGCAACCGATGGCTTGTTCCTCACCCAACGCGCTCATCCGCGGATGGCGCTGATCGAGACAGCCCTGATCCCCGGCGCGCTCGTGCTCTCCGGCCAAGGCCACGGACAAATTACCGTTCCGTTCACGGCGGCCGCCGGACCGCGGCAGGTGACGGTGTGGAAGAGCACCGTCATGGCGGAAGATTGTGGCGACGCTCCCGCCGCGTGGCTGAGCCATGTCCTCGGCGGAACCTTGCGCCTGGTGCGCATGGGCGCCGACTTTCGAAGGCCGATGACGAAGTCCGCCGCACGGCCGGGCGATGTCGTCACCTTCGCCGATGCCGAGCCGTTTCTCGTCGTCAGCCAGGCTTCCCTCGACGACCTCAACGACCGCCTCGTGGCCAAGGGCGAGCCGGCGCTGCCCATGAATCGCTTCCGGCCCAACCTCGTCGTCACGGGCTGCACGCCCTACGCCGAGGACAACTGGCAGCGAATCCGCATCGGCGACATGACTTTTCGCAACGGCGGCCTCTGCGCGCGCTGCCCGATCACCACCACGGACCAGGAAACCGCCGAGCGCGGGAAGGAACCGCTCAAGACCCTGGCCGGCTACCGCCGCGACCCCGCCGACCCGACCGACGTCAACTTCGGCACCAACCTCATTCACGAAACCAAATCCGGCCGCGTGCGCGTGGGCGATGCGGTGGAAATCATTTAACCGAAAATCATTTCAGCCAGTCCATCCAATCGTTTGAACAGAAAGCAACGGAGGAAACGGAGGTCCAGTCCATCATCCTTGGTTGTCTTCGTTCCCTTCTGTAAAATCACCCCATGCTCGATCACGAAAACCTGCTCGCCATCGGCGTCACGCTCGTGATGGCCGGCGTCATCCTCCGCGGTTTCGCCGCCGGCGCGCGGCGCGACCTCGCGCGGCGCAAACAGCACCAGATCGACGCGCGGAAATCCCCTGATGCCTACCTGAGCAACGAGCTCGCGAAACCGCCGGGCTGGTTCGATCGCAACCTCGGCCTGATCGCGAATGCGATCCTGGTGGCCGGCGTGATCGTGACCGTGGTGGGGTTCGCGAAGCGCTGATCCTGGAGCGGCGCTTCCTGAGCGCATTCCGGCGATCACGCACCGTCCCTACAGCTTTCCGCGCTTCGCCGCGATTGCCCGCAATTCCTTCGCGGTGAGCAGATCCTTGTCCCGCCCCATGGCTTCCTTGGCCTGGATCAAATCCTCAATGGAAATGACCCGATAGCGATAACCATCGACCTCCAGCTCCTCGGAGTTTTTCTCCAGCCGCTTGAAATCACCCACCCCCAGGACTGTCGAAAGGACATCCACCATCCCCAGATCGGTTTGGAGATAAAGATTGTCCAAAGGTTGATCGCCCGGCGGATATTCTAAAAATGACAATCGCTGCGGAGTCATTCGATGAAAGGGATGAAAGTCCCTCAGCGCTGCGCGGAGTCGCGCGACATTTTCGGTCGAAAAGACAATGCAGATGTCCACATCCCTGGTGATATAGGCCGATCCGTGGGTGACGGCGGCGTAGCCACCGACAATCACAAACTCCAGACCGGCATCCGCCAGCTTAGCGAGCAGATGACTGAAGCTTTGCATCAAACACCTTCCTTGCCGCCTGGAGCTTCAACACCAGATCCAATGCGGAATCGTGTTGTTGCCAGCGCTCCTTGACGCTGAGCGCCAGGTTGCAATCCACCAGACTCAGGTCGATGCCGGCCCGGCGGGCCTCCTCGATTGCTTGGTCACCTGAATCCATGCCCCTACCACTATTCAATTCCCCGCCGCGGCAAAGCAGATTCTCACCAATCGCCGCTCACCCGCCCGCGCGAGGACTTGTGTTTGGCGCGGTGCTTCTTCGATTCGATCATGCGCTGCTTCTGGCCGTAGGATTTCTGGCGGGTCTGCCGCTTGACCAACTCGCGCGCGGACCGCTGCGCTTTGGCGGCGTCGGCCTTGCGCTGCTCCAGCCGGGCGGCGAGCTCCACCCAGGCGAGCAGGCGGTTGACCGACTGGCTCCGTTCGCGCTGGCAGCGGACCTCGACGCCCGTCGGCCAGTGCCGGAGCACGACGGTCGAGGAGGTTTTGTTGATCTTCTGGCCGCCCGCGCCCGCGCCGCGGATGAATTGCTCGCCGATATCCGCCGGTTTCACCCCGAGGGAGACAAATCGCGCCCGGAGTGACGCTTCCACGATGTCCGGAAAATCGGCCATGCCCTCCTTTAGCCAGAAAGCGGACCAAAAAGACACTCGAAATCACCGCCGCCCGCCCAAACCCGGATTCGCCCCAAAATGAATGCATTTCGGCGCGTTTTATTAGCCTTCTTTCGAAACTCTGTCTGCCTTCCGGAGTCTCAATCCGCCTCCCCACAAGCCACTTGTCACCGGCCCCCGGGCCCCCTTCACTTCCCCCGCTCATTTCACTCTGCCATCCCCTATGATCAACGGTCCCACTTGGTCCCAGAAACTCCGCACCGAAATCGGCCAGGCCGTCATCGGCCAGGACGCCGTCATCGAGCGCCTGTTGGTCGCCCTGCTGGCCAACGGCCACGTCCTCCTCGAGGGCATGCCCGGCCTCGCCAAAACGCTCCTCATCCGGTCCCTCGGCACCGCCATGGGCGTGCAGTTCGAACGCATCCAGTTCACGCCGGACCTCCTGCCGAGTGACGTCGTGGGCACGATGATCTTCTCGCCGAAGGACGGCGGGTTCACGACCCACAAGGGCCCGATCTTCGCCAACCTGGTCCTAGCGGACGAAATCAACCGCGCGCCGGCCAAGGTCCAGTCCGCCCTGCTCGAGGCCATGCAGGAACGCCAGGTCACCATCGGCGGCGGCTCGCACATCCTGCCGAAGCCTTTCTTCGTGATGGCGACGCAGAACCCGGTGGAACAGGAAGGCACCTACCCGCTGCCCGAGGCGCAGACCGACCGCTTCCTTTTCAAACTGATCGTCGACTACCCGTCCGCCACCGAGGAGGCCCTGATGATGGAGAAGTGGGGCCAGGTCACCCGGCAGCCGGAACTCAAGGCCGTCTCGAGCGGCGCCGAGTTGCTCGAGCTGCGCACGCAGGTCGACGCCATCCACGTCGCGCCGCCGGTGCAGGCCTACATTCTCGCGCTGGTCCGCAGCTCCCGCGAACTCGCCGCGCAAGCCGAGGGCGGCGCCTCGAAACGCCTGCTCAACTTCGGCGCCTCGCCGCGCGCCTCGCTCGCACTCTTCCAGGCCGGCCGCGCCCTCGCCTGGCTCCGCGGCGGCGATTACCTCTCGCCCGCGCTGATCCAGGAAATCTTCCACGACGCCCTCCGCCACCGCGTCGGCCTCACCTATGAAGCCGAGGCCGAAGGCCTGACGTCCGACAAGATCCTCGACCAGGTCCTCGTCCGCACGCCGGTGCCGGCCAAGGTCTGACCTTGGCAAAACTCCAAAACGCCAAATCACAAACGCCAAAGAAATTCCAATGACTAAGACCTTCCGGTCTCCCGGGCTGGTTTCGGAGTTTCAGCGTTTGGATTTTTTTGGCGTTTGGCGTTTGGCGTTTGAGATTTAAAAATCGTGCCCGACTCATCCCCCGCCTCCCTCGTCACCTCCCAACTCGCGCTCCTGCGCCAGCTGGAATGGCGCGTGCGCCATGCGGTGGAGAACGTCCTGAGCGGCGAATACCGCTCGGCCTTCCGCGGACGCGGCATGGAGTTCGACCAGGTCGTCAAATACACCTTCGGCGACGACATCCGCGACATCGACTGGAACGTGACCGCGCGGCTGGGCGAACCCTACCGCAAGAAGTTCATCGAGGAACGCGAAGTTTCCCTGCTCCTGTTGTTCGAGGACAGCGTCAGCCTCCAGTTCGGCTCCGGCGCCCAGTCCAAGCGCGAGGCGCTGCTCGAGCTCGCCGGCCTCGTGATGATGCTCGGCGCCGTCAACCGCGACCGGGTCGGTTTCCTCCATGCCTCGCCCGCCGGCTACAAGCTTCAGGAACCGGTGCGCGGCCGCGGCCAGATCCTCCACGCCGCCGCCACGCTGCTCGGGCAGACTCCGCCGCCGCTGTCCTCCGACGCCGGCCAGCCATCGTCCGGCTTCATCCCCTGGCGCCTCCTCGCGAAGGCCGCGCCGCGCCACAGCATCCTGATCTGGCTCGGCGATTTTCCCCCGCGCATCGAACCCGAGGGCTGGAGCGTGCTGTCGCGGCGCTACCAGACGATGGGCTTCCGCGTCGACGACCCCTGGGAACGCGAGTTGCCCGCCGACCGGATGCTGACCACCTATGATCCGGTGGCCGGCCGCTTGGTGAACCTCAATGGCAACTCAGCCTCCCAGCGCGCCGCGCACGCCGAATGGGTGCAGGCGCGTGACGCCGGCTTCCGCGCCATTTTCCCGAATGTCCTGAGCCGCCTCACCGTGGGCACCGACGAGGAACGCCTCGAGGCCCTGGTGCGCTTCTTCCACCGCCGCATGGCCGCCGGGCGGAGCCGCTGACGCGGCGGAAGCTCCAAGCGCCAACCTCCAATTTTCAAAGAAAGCCCGATGCTCAAAATCAAGCAAAGCTCCTTTCAGCAAGCTTCCCGGTGTTTGTTCGTTTGGACATTCTCTGGAGCTTGGATGTTGGAGCTTGGAGCTTTCCTCGCTGCATGAAGGACTACGCCCTCCATGATCCGCTCTGGCTGCTCGCGCTGCTGATCCTGCCGCTGCTCGTGTGGGTGCGCGGCCGGCGGGGCGCGCCGGTGCTGGTCGTGCCCTTTGCCGCGGCGTGGCACCGGGCTTCGATGATCCCGACGTCGCGCTGGCCCGCCGCCCTCGCACTGGGCGGACTGGCGTTGCTCATCCTTTCCCTGGCCCGGCCGCAAATCGTCGAGGACAAGCGCGAGGTGAAGCAGCAGGGCTACGACCTGATGCTGGCGATCGATCTCTCGGGCTCGATGCTGGCGGAGGACTACGAGCGCGGCGGCGAGCGCATCAACCGCCTGCAGGCGATCAAGCCGGTCATCCAGGCCTTCATCAACCAGCGCACCACCGACCGCATCGGCATGGTGGTTTTCTCCGGCCGCGCCTACACGCTCGCGCCGCTCACGTTCGACCACGACTGGCTCAGCCGCCAGGTGGAACGGCTCAAGCTCGGCATGATCGAGGACGGCACCGCCATCGGCGACGGCCTCGGCGTCGCACTCACCCGTCTCGAGCAGGCGAAGCGCGACCAGGGCGGCAAGCGCAAGGGTGCATTCGTCGTGCTGATGACCGACGGCGCCAACAACCGCGGCACCCTGACGCCCGAGCAGTCCACGGAAATCGCCAAGTCCCGCGGCGTGCCGGTGTACACGATCGGCGCCGGGCGCGACGGCCTGGTGCCGATGCCCGTGTTCGACGATGCCGGCCGCCGGCTCGGCACGCGGCGCGTGATTTCCGATCTCGACGAAAACCAGCTGCGCGCGATTTCCGACGCGACCGGCGGGAGGTTTTTCCGCGCCTTCGACATCGACACCGCCGAGAAGGCCTTCGCCGCCATCGACAAGGCGCAGAAGATCGAGTTCACCGCGAAGTCGTACCTGCTCACCACCGAGCTGTTCGCCTGGGTGGCCATTCCCGGCGCCGGGCTGCTTTTCCTCGGCGCGTTATTCGCCCTGCCGCCGCGCTTGCCGGCCCGTCGCAAAATCAACGCGGCCAATTAAACATGCCTCACCCGATCACATCCCCCCGCCCTGCGGGCACCCCTCTTCCGCCCTGGAAGGAACGGATCCCCTCTCGAGAGGAGTGGCGCGCAGCGCCGGGGTGTGTTGTGAGCGCGACGAAGCAACCATGACCGTCCACTCCCCCCATATCCTCTGGGCCCTTGTGCCGCTCGTGCTGCTCTTCGGCTGGGAGCTGGCGCGGCATACGGCTCGCGCCGTGACGAACTGGCCGAAGATTCCCCGGGCCTGGGCCGGCGCGTTCGACGTGTCGCTCGGCGCCAAGCACAGCACAGCCGAAAACCGCGCGCGCATCTGGCTCTGGTTCGGCCTGACCCTGTGCATCGTCGCCCTCGCCCGCCCGCAGTGGGGCGTCATCGAGGAAAAGGTGTTCGACCAGTCCCGCGAGGTGCTCATCGCCGTGGATCTTTCGCGCTCCATGATGGCGCAGGACGTCAAACCGTCGCGCCTCGATCGCAGCAAGCTGCTCATCACCTCCCTCCTCGATGAATTGAAAGGCGAGCGCGTCGGCCTCGTGCTGTTCGCCGGCACGGCGTTCCTGCAGGCGCCGCTGAGTTCCGATTATGAAGTGCTGCGGGAATTTCTGCCGGCACTGAACCCGGATTACCTGCCGGAAGGCGGCTCCAACTACAAGGCGATGATCGAAACCTCGATGTCGGCCTTCGGGACGTCAACGGCGGACCGTTACCTCATCGTACTCAGCGACGGCGAGAGCACGGACGACGACTGGAAGGGCCTGACCGCTTCGCTCAAGACGAAGGGCATCCGCGTCATCGGTCTCGGCGTCGGCACCGCCCAGGGCTCGTTCATTCCCGAGGCGGGCGGCGGGCTGGTGAAGGACGAGCGCGGTGCGGTCGTCATGTCGCGCCTCAACAGCACCACCTTGCAGGAACTCGCCCAGGTCACCGGCGGCGCGTACACCGACGCCAGCTCCTGGGTGGACCTCGCGGGGTTGCTCCGGAAAACCGTCGAGGCTGGCAAAAAGGGCGAGTTCGCCGAGAAGAACACCGCGCGGCTGGTGGAGCGCTTCCAATGGTTCCTCGCGCCCGGCCTGCTCCTGTTGCTGATCAGTTTCTGGACCGAGTTCCCCGTGCGTCCGCGCGAGCGGGCGCTGCCGCTGGGCAAAGCCCGGGGATCGGGTACCGGCGACCGCGGACAAAAGGCGGTGGCGGCGGCCGTCGTGGCGCTTTGCGTCGTTTCCGCGTTCCGCCTTCAGCCTTCCGCTTTCGCCGCGGAACCGCCCGCCGCGGCGGCGGCGGATGAAGCGCTCGCCAAACCCTTGTCCACGACCGTCGCCCGCCTGGCCGCCAAGGATGCGGTCAACGCGAAGGAATACGCCGAGATGGCGCAGACCACCATCACCTACGGGCAACGCATGAAATCCGGGCAGCAGCGCGCACCGGAAAGCGTGATTCGTGACGCCCTGCAGGCCGTGGACGCCGGCGAAAAGCTTGATGGCAAGGCCGCCGAATGGCCGCGCATTCGCCAGGAATTGCAGGACCTGCTCAAGAAGGAAGAGCCGCCGAAGGACGACAAGAAAGACCAGGACAAGCAGAAGCAGGACCAGCAGCAAAAGCAGGATCAGCAAAACCAGCAGGATCAGAAGGAGCAGGACCAAAAGTCCGACCAGCAGAAACAGCAGCAGGAACAGAAGGAGCAGCAATCCCAGCAGCAGAACAAGGACGCGTTCGGCGACATGAAGGACAAGCAGGACCAGAAGCCGGCCGAGCCCAAGCCCCAGCCCCAATCCGGCACCCAGAAGGTCGGCGGCCAGAAGGAAGAGAAACCCACCGAGCCGATCGACGCCGAACTCGCCATGCCGCTGCAGAAACTCGAACAGGTCCGCAACCAGGATTCCCCCGCCAAGCTCCAGCAACTGATGCAGGCCAAACCGGAGAAGCAGAAATCCACGGGCAAGAATTGGTAAACGCAATGCACCGCCATCTCATTTCTTTTGTAGGAGCCTGCTTGCAGGCGATCCCGCGTTCCATCGCCTGCAAGCAGGCTCCTACCCTGGCCTTCGGCACGTCGTCACAACGGCATGTGATCGGCACACTGATTGCCGGCCTGTTCCTCCTCGGCCTCGCCATGCCGACCCTCACCCGCGCCCAGAGCGTGCGCTGGGAGCCACCGGGCGGCCAGTTGGGTTTCAACCAGGTGAGCGACCTCGCGCTGGTCTTCGAGAATTGCGAGCCCGACGGCGACCCGGCCCTGCCCAGGGTCGACGGCCTGCAGTTCGGCCGCCCTTCGCAAAGCAGCGAGATGAACATGGTCAACATGAGCATCACGCGCCGCTTCTCCCTGGTGTACCCCGTCCGGCCCGCGAAACGAGCCTCCCTCGCGATTCCCGCCTTCGAAGTGAAAACCGACAAGGGCACGATGACGGTGAAGGCGGCGACCTTCACGGTCGGTGACGCCACCGTCGGCAATTCCGGCCTGGCCGTAAACGATGTCGCCAATGCGAAGATCACGCCGCTCAAGGACACCTTCTGGGCCGGCGAAGTTTTTCCGCTCAGCTACACGCTCAACATCGTGCGGCGCTATTACCACTCGATCGCCACGAATGTCGACTGGCCCTCGGCGCCGCTGGTCACGGAGGACTGGAGCAAACCCGAACTGAATGAAGCGCTCGTGCGCGGGGAGCGCTACGTCGTGCTCCAGCAGAGCACCCGGGCCTACGCCAAGCAGCCTGGTAACTACACCCTCAAACCCGCGAGCCAGATGGTGAACCTCATGGTGGGCACGTCGGGCTTCGGGTTGTTCTCGCAGCCGACTGTCGAGCAGCGCGCCATCGAGTCCGAGCCGCTCGCGCTGACCATCAAGCCCCTGCCCGCGGCGCCGCCGGGCTTCAATGGCGCGGTCGGCGAGTTCAGGTTCGTGTCGAAGGTCGTGCCGGTAAACGCCGCCGTCGGCGAGCCCGTCACCTGGACCCTCGAGCTGGCCGGCACCGGCAACTGGCCCGACCTCGCCGGCCTGCCGGAACGTGAAGTGTCCAACGATTTCCAGGTCGTGCAACCGAAGTCCAAGCGCGCGATGAAGGAAGGCTCGCTGTTCGAGGGCGCGCTGACGGAGGACGTCGTCCTCGTCCCGACCAAGGCCGGCACCTATCGCCTCGCGCCGGTGCGGTTTACTTACTTCGACACGAAGTCGGGCACCTACAAGACCATCGCCAGCGAATCCGTCACCGTGACGATCACCGCCGGCGCGGCCCCCGTGCAGGCGCCCCCGGGTTCCGGCGCACCGGTGCAGTTCTCGATCACGCCGCCCGCCACGACCGCAGCCGCGCCGCACCTGCCGGAAGCGGTCGCCCCCGTGCCGCCCGAAAACCTCCCGCGCGATCCTGTCGCCGGCCCGGGCACCGGTCGCGTTCCGCTTCCGGTCAAGAACCTGACGATCCTCTGCCTGCTGTCGTCGATCCTCTGCGTTGTGATCGTGTGGCTCGTGCTCGCGGCGTTGCGTTCTTTGGAGCGCGACCCGCAGCGCCAGCGGCGGCTTGCGCGCGACCGCCTGGCGAAGGTCCTGGCGGAGTTGAAAACAGCCAACGCCCAACTGCCAGCATTCAACGCCCAGTTGAAAAACTGGCAGGCAGAGACGGCCAGGCTGTGGGAAATTCCGCACGCGGCACCGGGCAGCCCCCTGGTGCATGCCTGCGTGGCCCGCTATTCGCCGAGCGCCGCGGTCGCGTGGGCCCGCCTCTGGTCCGAGGTCGACCGCGCCTTGCACAGCAAGGAACCGCAGTTGCCGGCCGACTGGGCCAGCCGCGCCGACGGCGCGCTGCACACCGTCCACGTGCCGGGCTGGCAGCCGTTCTCGCTTTTCGCGGGCCGCAACTTGTTTCCCTCCCTGACGCTCATCGCCTTCCTGCTGCTGCCGCTCGCGGCGCACGCCGATGTCGCCAGCGAAGCGTACAAGCGCGGCGACTTCGCCGCCGCGGAGGCCGACTGGCGCAAGGCACTCGCCGCCGCGCCGACCGACTGGACATTGCGCCACAATCTCGGCCTCGCGCTCGCCCAGCAGGACCGCTGGGCCGAGGCCACCGCCTATTGGACCAGCGCCTCGTTGTTGAATGTCCGCGCCGACGCCACCCGCTGGGACCTCGCGCTGGGGCTGCAACGCTCCGGCCTCGCGCCGGTCGAGCTCGTGGAATTTTCGCGGGGCGAAGGAGCCCACCGCCTGGCGCGCTGGGCCACGCCGGCCGAATGGCAGCTCGCGCTGGCCGGCGCCGCCTTGCTGCTGGCCGCCGCGCTGATTGTCCTGCTGCTGCAGGGTTACCGCCGCATTGGCGGCTGGGCCAGGCCCGTCGCGCTGACCACCTGCCTCGTCGCCGTGCTCCTCGCGGCCGCCGCAACCTTCAGCCTGCACACGTATGGACCGCTCGCGCATCCCGAGGCGGTCATCGTGTGGAAAGCCTCGACCCTCCACAGCATTCCCACGGAAGCCGACACGACCCAGAAGAGCACGCCCCTCTCCGCCGGCTCGATCGCCATCGTCGACAAGACTTTCCTCGGTTGGACGAAGCTCGCCTTTCCCGGCGGCCAGTCCGGCTGGGTGCGCAGCGAGGATTTGATCCGGGTGTATCGGTGACCCGGGCGAGCGGTGACTCGCGATTTTCGCGTTTCTTCGCCTCCCTCGCAGTTTCCACTGAATGGTTCCGGCTTCATGGAGGGAATCCCAATCCGAAGTCCCCTCCATGAAGAGGGGTGGCGCGAGCGACGGGGTGTGTAGGGAGCGTTCGATGGCGCAAAGCGATACGAGCGCGCCCTACACACCCCGCCCTTCGGGCACCCCTCTTCATAGAGGGGATCTCAAACCAATTCGCCGCTGAACGGTGGCCCGATAGCGGTTAACTCACCGCGTCTGAAACCACTTCGATTCCACCGGCACGTTCGCGCCGGCTTCGATTTGCGTGAAGATGTCGGGGATCGACGTCGCGACGCGGAACAGGTCCATGTTCGACGGCTTGAAGAATTTCTCCGCGAGCATGCGGTCGAAGAGCCGGAGCAGGTCGTCGTAGAAGCCGTCCTGGTTGAAAAACACGCAGGGCTTTTTCACGACGTCGAGTTGCCGGAGCGTGAGGATCTCCATGATCTCCTCGAGCGTGCCAAAACCGCCCGGGAGCGTGACGAATGCATCGGCGCGGGTTTCCATGAGAAGCTTGCGCTCGCGCATGGTGATCACGGTCACCAGTTCGTCGGCCTCGTCGAATGCCAGTTCGCGAGCCTTCATGAACTCGGGAATCACGCCGACCACGCGGCCGCCGGCGGCCTTGGTTCCGCGCGCGACCGCGCCCATCAAGCCGGTCTTGCCGCCGCCATAAACGAGCCCCCAGCCGCGCGCGACGAGTTCGCGACCCAACTGCTCCGCCGCCGCCGCATACTTGGGATCGAGCCGGTCGCTGGAGGAGCAATAAACACAGAGCAGTTTGGTCATGGGCGGAGGAGCCACCACTAATCCACACTAATGCCCACTAATAAACCGAATTCTTGGGACAGGGATTGTCTGCCCGCAATTAGTGACCCATTAGTGTGGATGAGTGGTGACTTCTTCCTACATCGGCCGGCTCGCCCCCTCGCCCACCGGGTGGCTGCATCTGGGTCATGCCCGGACGTTCTGGGTGGCCCGGGAACGGGCCCGCGCCGCGGAAGGGAGACTGCTCCTGCGCAATGATGACCTCGATACCGCCCGTTGCCGTCCGGAGTTTGTGACCGCGATGCGGGCGGACATGCACTGGTTCGGACTCGAGTGGCAGGAGCCGATGCTTTCCCAAAGCGAGCGCATCCCGCTTTACCGCGAAGCGCTTGGCAGGCTCCATGCCGCCGGTTTCGTTTATCCCTGCACCTGCAGCCGGAGGGATGTCCAGCAGGCGATTGCCGCCCCGCACGAAACGGTCGGGCCGGTCTCCGACCGGCCTGCTTTTGACGACGAGCCCCTGTACCCGGGCACCTGCCGGCCCGAAAACCTTCCGGCTGATTCGCCTCTGCGCAATCACGCCGCGCCGGCCGCCGGCGACGGCCTCAACTGGCGTTTCCACGTGCCGGACGGGGCAACGCTGGCGTTCACCGACGGCCGGTTCGGCGAGCAGCGGGCCATGGCCGGCCGCGACTTCGGCGACTTCCTCGCCTGGCGCAAGGACGACGCCCCGAGCTATCAACTGGCCTGTGTCGTGGACGACGCGGCGATGGGCATCACCGAGGTCGTGCGCGGCGCCGATTTGTTAAAGTCCACGTTCCGCCAATTGCTGCTGTATCGCGCGCTCGGCCTGACCATCCCTGCGTTTTATCACTGTCCGCTCGTGACCGACGACCAGGGCCGGCGCCTCGCCAAGCGCCATGATGCCCTCGCGCTGCGCACGCTCCGCGAAGAGGGGCGAAGCCCGGAAGAAATCCGGAAGGCTTGGCTGTAGCGTACGCCGCTCCAGATGTCCGGAAAAACACCCACCCCGGCTTGCGAAATCATAAACTTGTCACTTGTTACCTTTCGCTTGTCACTTCGCGCCCATGGCCACCTACGTCTACGAAACCATCCCCCGGCAACCCGGTGACGCGCCGCGCCGTTTCGAGATGATCCAGAGCATGAAGGACGCACCTTTGTCACGCCATCCCGACACCGGCGAACCCGTGCGCCGCGTGATTAGCGGGGGCTATGGCCTGATGGGCGTCAGCGAAAAAACGCCGGTCAATTCCCCGGCCGCCGCCGCCTGCGCGCCCGGTTGCGCGTGCCACGCCGGCCCCCGCATTCCCTCGGCCTAGCTCCGGCCCTCCGTCCTGGACCCTCCGCTCTCCGCTTCATCTTTTCATGTCCGACCTAAAAACCAACTACCTGAACCCGTCCGCCGCCAAGGGCGGCTCGGTCAACTATAACGCGCCCGACCTGACCCGGCACCCGCCCCGCAGCCCGCGCACCCGCCTCGGCGGTTACGTCCAGCTGCCGCGCCTGATCGACAAGGCGCGCGCCGTCGCCGCCGGCACCGCCGGCGATTTCCACTACAATTGTCCGATCGACCAGCGGTTCCTGGCCTTCACGGGCCTGAACCCCGACGCGCTCTTCGACGTGATCAAGGCCGGCAAGAGCGACAGCGAGATCCTCGCCTACGTGAACGCCAACACGGCGCCGAAACGCCAGCCGTCGGAAATCGCCGCCTGGTCCGCGTGGTTCGAGCAACTGACGCCCACCCCGCCGGACACCCGCGCCTTCTTCAACGACGTGCATCGCAAGAACGCCCCCGGCCGCGAAGACATCGGCACCTGGTTCGACTGGCTCGACCTCGACGACTACGTGACCTTCGGCGGCAGGCCGTAAGCGCCATTGCGGATTTAGGATTGATGATTGCGAATTACCGGCGGGCGAAAGCCCGCCGTTTCCTTTCATGGAGGGCCCAGCTCCGGCTGGGCCGCGCGGTCGAACGCAATGCCGCGTCCACGGCCCAGCTGGAGCTGGGCCCTCCATTAAAGCTCGGTGTATTTCTCCGAGCGGCCCTTCGCCTTCTCGACCGGGTATTTTTTCGCGTTGGCGGCCATCTTGGCCTCGATCGCCGCGGCGACGTCGATGCCGCAGATGTTCGCGAATTCCAGCGCATAGATCACCACGTCGGCGAGTTCGGCCTCGATGGCCGGCCGCTTCTTCGGATCGCGGGCGACCGCGAGCGAGGCCTGCGATTCGCTCCACAGGAAATGCTCCATGAGCTCCCCCGACTCGGCCGCCAGCGCCATGCTGAGGTTCTTCGGCGAGTGGAACTGCTCCCAGTCGCGCTCATGCACAAAGGCGAGCACCCGTTCCCGCAATTCCGCCACCGTGGTCTTCGTGTCGCTCATGGGTTTCATGCCGCGGATGTAAGCCGGCTAACCGATATCCGGCGAGCGCTGTTTCTTTCCTAATGTAGGGTCGCCGCTTGTCGGCGGACCGTCGAAGAAAGAAGGACTGGTTTACCAACAACCTCCCTACGCACTGATATTTCGACTAGACGAAGCGCCCAGAACCAAATGAAAAACCCGCCGCGCCCGGAAGTTCGCGGCCCGCCGGCAAGCGGCGGCCCTACATTTTCAGGAGATGTGGGCTTCCGCCGCCAGCCCCACCCATACAGTGCCGCCTTCACAACCGGGGCCGCTGTTTTGTCATATCGTGGAAAAAGATTTGGCGGCTGGCATGAGCCGTGCATTTTGGACGGCGAACTCAGTCCAATGACGCCCGTCTCCCAGCATCAACGCCGCCCGCAGGCCGACACTTCGATTACGAAGGTCGGCCAGCCCATGGGCTGCGCGCAGATGCTCCAGTGCGTCGCCAATTGGCTGAAACAAAAGACCGACTCGGGCTGCCTGGCCTGACGGACCCCGTAAACCACGGATCAGTCCCCCCTTCCAGGAGTCCCGGCGGTCTTAGAACCGACGAGGAACCATCATGCATACCATCATCCATCGCCATCAATCGGGTCGTTTTCCGGGTTCGGAATCCAAACAGGATTTCCGCTCGCCGCTCTACGACTGCATGGATCTGCCCGCCGCCCTGAAGCTCACGCTGTACGTCCCCGGAGTGGACGCGAGTGGCGTGGACATCACGACGCAGGGTCCCGACCTTTTTGTGACCGCCCGCAAAACGCACCACGTCCGCACCAACTGGCAGGCCCTGCACCTTGAAAACGTGCAGCGCGACTACCAGCTCAAGCTGCGGCTGGGACTCGGCTTCGACTTCGAAGCCCTGCAGGCCTCCGTCGCCCGCGGTGTGCTCACCATCGTGCTGCCGAAAAGCCGCCCGGCCCAGGCTGGGCTGCCGGTCCGGCAGCGCCAGGTGGCCTGACCGCGGAGCCAAAGGTAAGGCGCGGACTTTGCTCCGCGCCCGGGCGGTGACCGCCGCGTCCTTCGTCGCCTCGGCGAAGGACGCCATCACCGCCCCGCCTTCGGCGCAGGTTTTTCATTTTTTTCAGGAACAATCCGACTGCTTTGGGGTTCTTCAAAGGGACCAACACCCCGATTCCCATGAATTATTTTCCCCACAATCCCTTCAAACGCTCCACCTCCACCGCGACACCGTCGCTTGGTTCGGTGCGTCCGAAGCGCCTGCGGGATGTGTTGTGGGGCCAGCCCCTCTTCAAGGCGCCGGCCCTGCCGATCCCCCACCTCCCGACCGAGCCGATGCCCTTCACCGCCGCCCGCGTGACGCAGCGCCCGGTGCATTCCTGATCCCAGGAGGATTCGCCATTCCGAGGCCGGCTTTCAGCCGGCCTTTTTGTTGTCCAGGTCTTTCGTGGAGGGCCCAGCTCCCGCTGGGCCGCGTACGTGGCATCGTACTCGCAGGCACGGCCCAGCGGGAACTGGGCCCTCCACGAAGGCTCTTATTTGTCCGGCACAAGCCAGTCGCCGGCGGTGCCCGCTCCGGCCTCCACCTTCAGCCGCTCCTTTAATACCGGCAGCACGGCGCGGATCTCGCGGTCCACCTGCCAGGGCGGATTCAGCACGAGCAGGCCGCAGCCCGTCATCTTCAGCAACGACTCCGGACCGGCAATCGTGAGCTCGGCAAACAGCGTCGGCGTCGCCAACTCCAGCAACGCGCGATGAAAGTCTTCCGTCCGCGCCCGCTCCGTGATCGGGTACCACACGGCAATCACCGCCCCGGGCAGCCGCTTCAAGGCGTCCTTCAGGCCCCGGGCAATGTCGGCAAACTCCTTCTTCGTTTCAAAAGGCGGGTCGATCAGCACCAAGGCGCGCTTTTCCGGCGGCGGCAACAGCGCCTTCAAACCGGTGTAGCCGTCCGTCGTGTGCACCGTGACGCGTGACTCGCGGGCAAACTCGAATTCCAGGGCCTCCGCATCGTCCGGCCGCAGTTCGCACAGGGCGATCCGGTCCTGCGGACGCAGGAGCAGCTTCGCGATCCAAGGCGAACCGGGATAGAATTTCAGTTCGTCACCGGTCGCCCCGTTGCGGTCATTGAACCGGCGCACCAGCGCCAGATAATCGACCAGCACCCCGGGCAGACCTGCCTTGCCCCACAAGCGCCCGATGCCGGCCGGGTACTCGGGCTCGCGCGAGCGGCCATCCGGCAGGACCGACGGCACCGACAGGTCATAGCCGCCGCGCCCCGCATGCGTGTCGAGGTACAGAAATCCCTTCTCCTTGCGCTGCATGGCGCGGATCAAAAGCAGCAACAGCGCGTGTTTGAAAATATCCGCGTAATTGCCCGCATGGTAATGGTGGCGATAGTTCAAGGGAGGAAAAAGTGAAAGGGAGAGTGAAAGGGAAATCAACCGGCCGGCGCAAGGGAATGGCTCGCCCCCTGGTTTTCACCCTCCCGGTTTCCTCATCCCACCGGCACCTTCACCACGGTCTTCCGCACCAACACCGGCGCGCCGGCGGCGCGGGAGATATGTCCGTCCACCGGAAAATAAACCGCAACGAGACCCTCGCGGGCGCTGAGGAGCGACGTGTCCTTGTAATCGTGATACTTGATCAGGTCGCGCGCCGGATCGTAAGCCGCGTCGACCGACATCCGCCCGATGTCGACGACTTCCTGGATCTCCTCGCCGGCCACCACGGCCTGGACGTCGATGTACTTGCGATGCGATTCGAGAAAGGACTCGGGCCGCGGTTTCGAAAGATAGGCCTGCTCGAGCGCGAACGATCCCGCCGCGAGTTCAATGCGCTCGGTGGTGCCCACGGCCACCCGGCCGACTCGCTGGTGCGCGGGCGAGCCCGGTTGCAGGGCCTCGACGAGATAATCGAAGGCCGCCTTGAAGCGGGGGTCGTTCGCCAACTGGGCGCGCACCGTGGTGAGGGTTCCAAAAAATGCCATCCCGGCAGGATTGCCCAGTGCCGCGGCCCGGCAAGCCTAAGCTCGCTGGAACCGCAGAAACCGGATCGAAAGGCGCCGCCGGCTTGGAATGAGAAATGAATTTCCAAGTGCCGGCCAATCCGCATGCTGCCCGGCATGAATTGGGAACCTTACGTTTGGCTCGGCTGGGCGGTGGTTTATGTTCTGGTCGGCGGACTCGCGGGAGTCTGCCTCGTGTTGCTGACGGCGTCCTTCCTTCCGCGTCTGATCGACCGGCTCACGCCGCATCTCGACGAGGGCAAGGAAATCGCCCGGGGCAACCAGGCGGTGGCGATCTATTTCGGCCTCGTGGTCGGCGCGTGCATCCTGGGCGTCAGCCTGGTGATCGCCGCGGCGGTGCTCGGCGGCGTCATCGCCGCGCTGCATTGAGCGCACCGACCATGTGGCGCCGTTGCGTCGCGTTGGGCTGCTTGCTGGCGGCGGGTGCCACGAGCCTGTGGGCCCGCGGAGGCGGCGGCTGCGTTGCGGCGGGCACGTTGATCGACACGCCCGCCGGCGCGCGCGCGATCGAGACCTTGCGCGTCGGCGATGCCGTGTGGAGCCAGCAAGCCGGGGTACGCGTCCCGGCCGTCGTCCAGGCGGTCTACGCCGTGGAGCCGACCGAGTTCGTGGAACTCACCACGGCCGGCGCGACGCTCCGGCTCACCCCGGAACATCCCGTGCAAACCGAAGCCGGCGTGTTTGTTCGCGCCGACCAGGTGCCCGCGACGGCGCAACTCTTCACGGTTGCGGAGCGCGCGCCTCTCACCCACATCCGCCGGCTCGCCGCTGACCGACCGGCCTACAATCTCCTCGTGAGCCCGGGTGGCGTCTTCTTCGCGAACGGCCTGCTCGTCCACAACAAGGGCTGCTTCCTGCCCGAGACGCCGATCACGATGAGCGACGGACGCCAGGTGCCGATCAGCGCCGTGCGTGTCGGCGACCGCGTGCTGGCGTTCACGCCTGACGGCATCGCCGTGCCCGCCACGGTCCATCGCGTGCTGACGCATGAGGTCGACAGCTACCTCGTCATCCGCACGCCGACCACGGAGCTGCACGTCACCGAGGAGCATCCCTTCTACGTCGGCGCCGGCACCTTCAAGACCATCGAGTCGCTGCACGTCGGCGAGGCGATTCACTCCTTCGACGGCGCCGGTCATTTTGCCAGCCAGCGCCTGCTCGCGATGGAACGGCGGGAGGAACGCGTGACGGTCTACAATCTCGAGGTCGACGCACCGCACACCTACCTCGCCAGCGGCATCGCCGTGCACAACAAGGGCGGCGGGTGTTTCGCGCCGGGCACGATGATCGCCACGCCTGGCGGCCCGCGCCCGATAGAATCCTTCAGGCTGGGCGACCAGGTGCTGGCCCCGCAGCCCGATGGCGAACTCAAGGCCGCCGAAGTCACGGGCGTCTATCTCAATTTCGCCCCGCTCGTCATCTTTCAAACCGACGCCGGCAACCTGCGCACGACCGCCGAACATCCCCTGCTGTCGGGCTCGGGGCAATTCCGGCCCGCCGCTGAGCTGCGCGCCGGTCTCCCGTTGGTCCTCGCCGGAGGCGGAACGGCCGTGATCCGGACCGTGACGTGCGAAAGCCTTTCGGGACCGGTTTATACCCTGCAGGTGACCGGGTCCCATACGTTCGTCGCCGACGGGTTTGTCGTGCACAACAAGGGAGGAGGCGGAGGAGGCGGCGGCTTCCACGGCAGCAGCCATCGGAGCAGCGGCAATGGCGGCGGCGATGCCAACCCGGCCGTGGTGTTGATTTTCTTCGGCGGGTTCGCGATTTTCATCATCTTCCATCTGATCAACCGGAACCGGCCGTCGGCCGTCGAGGATCTCGACTACTGCTTCGATCGCCGCGAAATCGAGCCGAAGGTCGCCAAGACCCGCAAGCTGCTCGAGTTCATCGCCAGGACCGACCGCAGCGTCGAACCCAATGCCTTGGTGGCGGTGGCCGATAAAGCCTTCCGCCAGCTGCAAGCCTGCTGGTCCGCCCGGGAGTACAAACCGATGGAACCGCTGATGATGCCCGACCTGTGGGCGCAGCATAACGATCAACTCCGCGGTCTGCGGCAGACGCACGAACTGAACCGCCTGGAAGACTTGCGCGTCGAACAAATTGACCTCGTCCACCTCAACTACACCGACCAGCCGGACGGCCGCTCCTTCACGGCGCTGATCACCGCCTGGCTGCGCGACACCTACGTCGACGATCGCACGGGCGCGTTCCTGCGCGGCGACGACACCGCCGCGCGTTTCCAGGAATTCTGGACCTTCCAGTATTGGGAGGGCTCGTGGCGGCTGCGGGAGATCGAGCAGTCCCGCGAGTCCGACTGCCTGCGCACCGAAAACTTCTTCGAATCGTTCACCGAAACCGGGCGCGACCAGGTCTACGGTGAAACCGCCGGCCAGGCGGGGCCCGTCGGTCCCAACCTCCCGGCGGACGTTCAGGAGAAGGACGCCAACATCGACCGCCTCCTCAATTTCCTCGTGGTGACCGACCCGATCTGGAACCGCGAGGCGATGATCGCGACGGCCCGCCGCAGTTACACCGGGGTGTTGCTGGCATGGCAGGATGGCCGGCCGGAAGCCTTCACGGGGCTCGGCGCCACTCCCGGGCTGCTTGCGCATTTCCGCTCGGTCAACGAGGCCAACTCCGCCCACCAGTGGCGCGCCGAATACCGCAACCTCTGCGTGCGCAAGGTGGAGATCATCCACGTCAACAACCGCCACGACCGCGGCCTCGACGAATTCACGGCCCGCATCAGCGCGCACGCCCTGCGCATCGCCACGCGCGCGGGCACGGTGGTCCAGCAGGATGCCTACGTGACGCCGTGGGTGGAATTCTGGACCTTCCGGCGCAACGGCCAGCAGTGGCTGCTGAGCGAGATCCTCCCCGCCGGCCAGGGCGCGACCATGCTGGCCACGGAAAACGTGGACGAAGGTTCCTCAACCGAAATGCTGCAGTGGTACTATTCGAAGGAGCGCGCGACGTAAGGTGGAGCGCGTGGCCCTCAACGCGCTTCAGGACGCTCATCCGCATGAAAAGCGCTTTGCGGTCAGCGCATCCTGAGAGCATTTTAAATTAAGGTGTCGCCGGACAAAACCGTGCCAATTACCGCTGTCGTCATTCTGAGCCTCGCGAAGCATCCAAGCGGATGTGCGCATTCCCTTGGATCCTTCGCTCGGCTCAGGACGACGCTCTCGGGAACAATCCCGTTCTCTGAAACTTAAAACGGCTACGGCTTTGCTGAAAACGCTCTTAGGATGCGTCTTCAAACCCAGTTTGTCATCCTGAGAGCAGCGAAAGGATCCATGGCAGCGAACCTGGCGCCACGAGCGAACGCGTGGATTCCGGAATGACCGGACGGAGAATGGGTGGGTTTGAAGACACCCCCTATCGCAGCAGCCCGTCCGCGGCGTTCACCAGCGTCAGGAACTGCGACCGGTAGCCGCCGACATCCTGGCCCAAACCCGCGCGCCCCCACTCCAGCACGTTGGCCAGCGTCAACTGACCCTTGTAAGGTGAATCGCGCAAGGTCATGCCGAACGCCGCGACCGCCGCCGCGAATTTGAAATCGCCGCTCGCATCGGCGAACGCCGCGCCCTGGTCGACCAGCGGGAACTCGAGCTTGCTGCTGACGTCCCCCACCGGCTCCTTGTAACGGATCTTCACAGTGAGCAGGTCCGGGGAACTTGCCGCCTGGATGGTGGAGCCCGGACCTTTCACCGCCTGATATTTCAAGCCGTCCACCGCGGGCGTGTCACCCGGGGCCGACGCGCCCACCGGCACAACTTCATAGAGCGCGGTGACGGTGTGCCCGGCGCCGATCTCGCCGGCGTCGACCTTGTCGTTGTTGAAATCCTCCTTCGCGAGCAACCGGTTCTCATAACCGATGAGCCGGTAGGCCTGCACCTGGGCCGGGTTGAATTCCACCTGGATCTTCACGTCCTTCGCAATCGTGACGAGCGTGCCCCCGGCCTGCTCGACCAGCGTCTTCTTCGCCTCGGCCAGCGAGTCGATGTAAGCGTAGTTGCCATTCCCCTTGTCGGCGAGCTGCTCGAGCGTGCTGTCCTTGAGGTTGCCCATGCCGAAGCCGAGCACGCTCAGGAAGACGCCGCTCTTCGCCTTGTCCTCGATCAGCCGCACCAGTTCGCCCTCACTCGTCTGGCCGACATTGAAGTCACCATCGGTCGCGAGAATGACGCGGTTCACGCCGCCGGTCACGAAGTTGGCCTTGGCGATATCGTAAGCGAGGTGGATGCCCATGGCGCCGTTCGTCGAGCCGCCGGCGCCGAGTTCGTCGATCGCCTCGAGGATCTTCGCCTTTTCACGGGCACTGGTTGAGGGCAGCGCCAGGCCGGAGCGGCCGGCATAGATCGCGATGGCCACGCGGTCGTCGGCGCGGAGCTTCTCCACGAGGAGCCGCAGCGACTGCTTCACGAGCGGCAGCTTGTTCGGCTGGTTCATCGAGCCCGACACATCGAGCAAGAATACGAGATTAGCCGCGGGCCGCTGGGCCTCGCTGATTTCGCGTCCCTTGAGGCCGATGCGCACCAGGCGGTGTTCCGGCGCCCACGGCGCGGCGGCCACTTCCAGGTGCGCCGCGAACGGCTGTTCGCCGGTCGGCGGCGCGTAGTCGTAGGGAAAATAATTCACCAACTCCTCGATGCGCACGGCGTCAACGGGCGGGCGCTGGTGCTGGGCGAGGAAACGGCGCATGTTGGCATAGGACGCCGTGTCGACATCGATCGAGAACGTGGAAAGCGGCTGGTCGGCGACGCGCAGGTAGCCGTTGTCCTTGCGAAAACCGTAAGCCTCGGTGTTGGCGGCGAGTAGCGGACGGATGGCTGCATCGACTTTTCCACCCCAAGCCTTCGCGGCCACCCGGGCCTTGGTCGGTGCCGCCGAGACCATGAACGGAGAGAGGGTGATCGTCTCGTCGCCGGCAACGACCGCCGCAGCCACGCTCCCCGTGGCCGGCGTCGCCTTCGACTCCTCGGCAGAAGCCAGGGAATCCGGCTCATTGACGGGCGGTTGCGAACTTGCAGCCGGGGCAATGGCAGCCGCGCTGTTCGCCGCCTGCCCACGGGATTTCTGCAGGGCGGCCACGGCCACCTCGCGGTCAGCTTCTTTTTTGCGCTCGTTTTCTGCGCCTGTCGCCTCGGCCCTGTCCCGCCGCGCCTCGGCGAGGACATCGGCTGGCATGGTGCTGACCTCCGCGCGCATGCGACTGGAACTGGCGCCGTAAGGATCCTGCAGCGTCGGCGCCGCCTGGATGGGACCCGGCTGATCCAGAACGAAGGTCACGGCCGGCGGTTTCTCGGCGACCGGCGGGGCCGGCATGGCAACCGCGCCGGAGGCCTTGTCGTCCTTCGCGGCTGTGACCTGAGTGAGCGGCACCTCGATCAGACGGCTCTCCTGGCGATGTGCGCGCTCGTTCTGCGAGAGCACGAAAAAGAGCGCGAAGCAGGCCGCGGCCAGGCCGCTGATCATATAATACGCCTGCGGGAACCGCAGGATTTTCGCGCCGGGCTTGGCGGCCGCTTCCGCCGGCTCGTGCTCGAGCGCGGCCGTGAGCGTGGCGGCCATCGCGCGGATCTCCGCGACGACCTGGCGTGCCGCCGGATCCTGGGCGAGCAGCTGCTCGAAACCCGCCTGTTCGTGCGATTCCATCTCACCCAGGGCGTAGAGCGTCAGGCGCGGGTCATCGGGGGAAATTTTCTCCTGGTTCATGGTGGGTCCTCTGGGTTCGGTGCGCGTCCTCCGCTATTCCGGCTGCGCGGCCATCTGGTTCCGCAGCGACTTGATCGCGGTGTGCAGGATGAAGCCGACGTTGCCGACGGACAGCGACGTGATGCGGCTGATTTCCTGGTAGCTGAATCCGTTTTGGAATTTCAGCCGGACGACTTCCTGTTGGTTGTGGGGCAGCCGGCTCATCAACTTCAGCACGGCGGCATATTGTTCGGCCCTTTCCAGCGTTTTCCCGGGGCGGGGATCAGCGGCCGTCAGGCGCTCGGCCTGGCCTTCCGCAAAGCGCTTCATGCGGCCCTCCTTGCGCAGCACGTCGAGCGAGCGGTTGCGGCAGACGGTGAACAGCCATTCCGCGACGTGCCCGTCGACTTCGGCCGGCGGCTGGGCCATGAGCTTGACGAAGGTGTCCTGGACGACATCGCGGGCCCGCTCGATATCCCCGTTGAGCAGGCGATTGGCGTAACGCAGCAGGGGCGCCTGATGGCGGTCCACCGCCGCCCGCACAAAGGAGCTGGCATCCAGGCTGGCATGGGGAGTTGTTTCCGGTTCGATATTCACGAGACCTCGGGGCTGGAAACGCAGCATGGATGGGATTATTAGGCGGTGAACACAGAAATCTTCAGACCCTTCCTTGCTGGCGGTAAATTAGGCGTTTAACTCTCGTCATGCGATTTCGCCCGGATTTTCAGGTTTCAGGTTTCTTTGCCTCGGTTTTGCGTCGCAAGAACCGAGGACAAACCCCGGGCCGGCAGCAACTGGCAACGGGGAGGTTTCAGGTTTTCTTGGCCGCACTTTGTCTTCTGGCGGCGGCCGCCTGCGCCCGTCGCGAAACCCCCGTCCAGGCCGGCAACCGCACGGGCACGCTCCATCTCGGCAACGGCGCCGAGCCCGGCACGCTCGACCCGCACCTGGTCGACGCGTACACCGACATGCGCATCATCACCGCGCTGCTCGAGGGCCTGTGCGCCATTGATGAGCACACTTCGCAGGCGGTGCCGGCCGCGGCCGAGCGATGGGAGTCGTCCCCGGACGGGTTGACCTGGACCTTTCACCTGCGCGCCGGCCTGCAGTGGTCGAACGGCGAACCGCTCACGGCCGATGATTTCGTCCAATCCTGGCGCCGTGCGCTTTCCCCGCAGCTCGCGTCGCCGTACGCTTACTTCCTCTTTCCCATCCGCAACGGCGAGGCCTTCAACGCCGGCAAGGTCACCGATCCCGCCGCCTTGGGCCTGGCGGCGCCGGATGCGCGGACGCTCGTCATCACGCTGGAGCGACCCACGCCCTACCTCCCGCTTCTGGCCGCCAACTGCGCGTGGTATCCGATCAACCCGCGCGTGCTCGGGCGCCTGGGTGGGTTGAATGACCGGTCGACCCCGTGGCTGACGCCCGCACACTTCGTCGGCAACGGACCGTTCGTGCTGAAGGAATGGACGCCCAATGCGCGCATCGTCGCGGAAAAAAACCCGCGCTATTGGGACGCGGCCACGGTGAAGCTGAACCAGATTGTGTTTTATCCGATCGACAACCCCGATGTGGAGGAACGCAATTTCCGCGCCGGCCAGCTGCACCTGACTTTCGGCGTCCCCCTGTCCAAGGTCCCGACGTATCGCGAGCAGAACGCCGGCCGCCTTCGCGCCGATCCGTTCCTGCGGACTTTCTTCATCCGCTTCAATGTCACCAAGCCCCCGTTCGACAATCCCAAGCTCCGTCGGGCGCTCGCGCTGGCCATTGACCGCGATGCCATCGCGCAGAAGCTGCTGCACGGCTCCTTCGCCGCGGCCCATCATTTTGTTTCGCCGGGTTTTCCCGGGTTCGAATCCCGCCACCAAGTGAAGGATGATTTTGCGGCCGCCCGCGCGCTCCTCGCCGAGGCGGGCTATCCCGGCGGCAAGGGCCTGCCGCCGCTGGAAATCCAGGTCCGCAATGACGACGTCCTGCCACGCGTGATCGAGGCCGTGCAGGCGATGTGGCAGCGCGAACTCGGCGTTCACGTCAGCATCGCCCAGCTCGAGCAGAAAACCGCGATCCAGAACCAGCGCCTGCTGGACTACACCATCGGGGCCAACGGCTGGACCGCCGACTACGCCGACCCGTTGTCCCTGCTGGAGGTTTTCCTCAAGGACTCCGGCAGCAACTGGACCGGCTGGGGCGACGCCGCCTACGACCGCGCCCTCGCCGACGCCGCCCTCACGCCCGACCAGCACCGGCGTTTCGAGCTCTTCCAGCAAGCCGAGGGCATCCTGCTGGAACAGGTCCCGATCGCGCCCCTGATCTTCGGTGCGCGGAACTACCTGATCGATCCCTCGGTCCAGGGCTGGGAACCGGCGCCGGTCGGCATCAACCAATACAAAAAGATTCACCTCCAACCCTAACGTTCTCTTGCGTGTCATTCCGAGCGCAGCGAAGAATCCAGCCCCATGTCCGTCCGGTCCCTGTTTCTGCTCCTCGGTCTCGCGCTCACGCCCGCGCTTTTCGCTGCGGACCTCACCATCGTCCGCGTGTACTCCGGCTGGCGCGACGGCGCGTCCTTCAAGCGCATCGCCGAATATTTCGACGGCAAGGAGCACACCGGTGGCGAGACGATGCTGCGCACGCACCCGGCGCAACGCACGGGTTATTATTTCCTCGTCCGCCTGAAAAATCCCGGCGCCGCGCGTCCGGTGAAATTCCAGCTGGAATTGGTCGAGACCGGCACGAGCGCCGCCCGCACGCTGTCCTTCCCGGCCGAGCTGGCCGGCGGCGCCTCCGTCTTTCAACTCGGCCTGACCGGACCCGAATGGCAGGACCCCAAGCTGCAGCCGATGGCATGGCACCTCCAGGTGCTCGGCCCGGACGGCCAGGTGCTGGCCAACGAGAAAAGCTATCTCTGGGAAAAGCCGGCGGCGAAGTAATCATGAGCGCGCCGGCGTGGTCGCAATGGCAGCCGTTGCCCGGCAACTGGCAGCCCTCGCCCGCGGTGCTGGCCGAAACGCTCGATGGCGGCCAGAGCTTCCGGTGGTCGTCGGTTTCCACCCCGACGACCGGCCTCAAAGCGGAACCCGCCGCCCACCCGCTCTGGACCGGTCTCTGGGGCAACAGCGTCGCGCAACTCCAACTGCGCGGCGACACGCTCCACTGGCGCGCGCCCGCTCCGCTCGTCCCGACCGTGGCGAAATCCCTCCCGCGCTACCTCGGCGCCGGGCATGACTGGGCTGCGCTGACGGACTCCCTGCCTTGGCGCAGTGACGCCCACCTCGCCCAATGCATCGCGGGCTATCCCGGCCTGCGCATCCTGCGCCAGCCCTTCGGCGAAACGCTGCTCGGCTTCCTGTGCAGCGCGACCAAGCAGATCGTCCAGATCAAGCAGATGTGCGCCCTGCTCGCGGAGCGGCACGGCCTGGCCCTGGTGGGGCGGGTTGTTCACGACGCGCGTTCCGAACGTGTTGAAGGCAACACGTTCCACCGCCTGCCGACGTGGGAGGAACTTGCCGACATCCCGGAAAAACAATTGCGCGCGTGTTTGCTCGGTTTCCGCGCCAAGTACATCCATGGCACCGCCAAATTCCTCGCGCGGCACCCCGGCTGGCTCGATGAAACCGAACAGCTGCCCTACGCCGAGGCCAAGGCCCGGCTGATCGAACTGCCGGGCGTCGGCGAAAAGGTCGCCGACTGCGTGCTGCTCTTCGGCGCCGGCAAGCTCGAGGCGTTTCCCGTCGACACCTGGGTGCTGAAATCGCTCGCGCGTCGCTACGGCCTCGACGGCTGGAAGCCCGCGCAGGTCGCGCATTTCGGCCGGACGCACTTCGGCCCGCTGGCGGGCCTGGCGCAGCAGTATCTCTTTGCCTGGGAGCGCCGCCACGGCGGGAGATAGACTCGCTGTAAGGTTTAAGGTCTAAGTTCTCTGCCACTGAGGGCGGCCTGGCTTACACCTTAAAACTTAAGCCTGATCTCGCTTAACAAGCCGCCACGGGAAGAAATAAACCGCATACACCACGGCGTACACGAGGAAGCCATCGAGTTTGGCAAAGTGGGCGGCGGCGAAAAAGAAAATCAGGAGATGCAGCCGGATGACGTTCTTGTAAGGCGCCATCATGCCGCCGCCGAGGCCCGCCTGGGCGTTGCGGATTTTGCGCGCCGCGATCGCCTCGACCGTCACAGCCGTGTCGGGCGGCCCGGCGGGTGCGTCCGGCTGGAAACGGAAAGCCGCCCGCTCCGCGATCGCGGCCGCCGGCAGGAACCACCAGTAGCGTTTGAAAACCTCCCCGTAGAGCGCCAGTCCCGGAAAGGAGTGGGGCGAATCCGGGTTGATCGGGAAAAACGAGCTGAGGAAAACCGAATGCACGAAATGAAAACCGCCGAAGTGCACCGTGAAGAACGCGAGCATGAACAGCCCTCCGCCCAACAAAACCGCGCCGCCGGCCGCCAGCCTGCCCTTGGGCGTTGGTTGCCGCAGGTCCGGTTCCCGCGCCGCCTTCCACGCAAGAAATGCTCCCGTTCCGAAAATGGACCAGACGATCATCGCATAGCCGATCACCAGGCTGGAAAGCCACAGGCTCCACACCAAGTCGCGCGTTTCCCAATGGAAATACCACGCCATCCCCAGCCCGGCCACAAACGCCAGCGCATCGGGCCAGGCGTCCGCCCAGCGATTACCGGAATTCTGGACGCTGGCGTTCATGAAGACCGGTTGCAGGAGCCTGCTTGCAGGCGATCAGGACGTGCACCCGCGACACATCGGCCGAATCGCCTGCAAGCAAGCTCCCACAAAAGGAGTCACTTTCCCTTTTGGATCAGCTCGACCTCGTACCCCTCCGGCGCGTCGATGAAGGCGATGACCGAGCCGCTGCCGGTCTTGGTCGGGCCGTCGCTCAGCGCAAAGCCCTTCTTCTTCAGCTCGGCGGCGAACTGGTCCAGGTCGTCCACCTCGAACGCCAGGTGCATCAGGTCAGGTTGCACTTTCACCGGTTCGGCCCCGGCCGGCATCTGGCAGAGTTCGATCTCCTCCTCGCTGTTGGGCGTCGCGAGAAACACCAGTTGCGCGCCCCGCGGCGACGTGTGGCGGCGGCTGACCTTCAGGCCCAGCGCCTGTTCGTAAAATTTCACGGAGCGCTCGAGATCGTTCAGGCGCATGCGGGTGTGGAGGAGTTTTGTGACAGCCATGGTGGAAAAGAGCTTGGTAAAATTCCTCCTGAACCCAAGGCAGTTTTTGGCCACGGATTTCGCGGATGAGCACGGATCAATGCACCGGTGAATCTTCCAAGCACGCGGCTGGAAACTGTCCTGGCCCGACCCGTGCCTATCTGTGCAAGCCCTGGTCAAAGCCGTCCGGCTTTTTTTGTGTCTCTTCATGCCCTTTGTGGCCACACTTCCGTCCGGAATGCCCCTCGACCTCGCTGCCATCCGTGCCGCCCACGACCGCATCCGCCCCTACATCAAGCGCACTCCCGTGCTCACGAATGAGGCGATCGATGCCGCGCACGGCGCCCGGATCAGCTTCAAGTGCGAGAACCTCCAGGTGGCCGGCGCGTTCAAGTCGCGCGGCGCCTGCAACGCGGTTTTTTCCCTGACCGAGGCCGAGGCGGCCAACGGGGTCGTGACCCACTCGTCCGGCAACCACGCCGCGGCCCTGTCCCGCGCCGCCCGCCTGCGCGGCATTCCCGCCCATGTGGTGATGCCGGCGGGTTCGCCCCTGTCCAAGGTTCACAACGTACAGGGTTTCGGCGGACGGATCACCTTCTGCGAGCCAGGCCTCGATCACCGGGAAGCGGCCTGCGCGCAGATCACCGCCCGGACGGGCGCGGTGCTGGTGCATCCTTTCGACGACCTCCGCGTCGCCGCCGGCCAGGGCACCGCAACCGTCGAACTCCTCGAGGACGTGCCTGACCTGGATTTCGTGTTGTGTCCGGTCGGGGGCGGCGGGCTGCTTTGCGGAACCGCGGTAGCCGCCAAGGCGCTGCGGCCGGGCATCCGCGTGATCGGCGTCGAGCCCGCGCTGGCCGACGACGTCGCCCAATCGTTCCGTGCCGGCAAACGCATCGCGATCCCCACCTCGGCCACCATGGCCGACGGCTTGCGCACCAATTGCACCGGCGAAAAGAATTTCCCGATCATCCAGCAGTACGTCGACGACATCGTGACGGTGTCCGAGGAGGAAATCGCCGCCGCGATGCGGGAATTGTGGGAGAAATTGCACCTGGTCGTGGAGCCCTCCTCCGCCGTCGCTTATGCCGCCGTCATGGCCCGCAAGTTCGCCTTCGCCGGCCAGCGGATCGGAATCATCCTGACCGGCGGCAACGCGAATTTGGATTCGTTGCCGTGGATCAAACCAGCCAAGGGCTGAGTACGGAGCCGGAACGATGCAATCGGGTGGGCCTCGGTTTCCATACCGACGCTTCGGCGCGCTCGGGGGTCCCAGTCGCCGGCATGGAAACCGCCGACCCGCCCGAGCGAGTTAATCGTTCCACTCCATCGTTCCGGCTAAGATTAAATCCCTCAGCCTTGGACCATAGACTCTCAGCTGGCCACGCGACGCGGGGCCCTGACCTCCACCTCCGGCAGGAAAGCCGTCAGCAAACCGATCAGCGGAAAATACGCGGCAACCGCGAACACCTGCGCGATGCTGGTGTGATCCGCCAGTCGTCCGAGGAACGCCGAGCCGATGCCGGCGGCGCCGAAGGCCAGGCCGAAGAACAGGCCGGCGATCAACCCGACATTTCCCGGCACGAGTTCCTGCGCGTACACGAGGATCGCGGAAAACGCCGAGGCGAGGATCAAGCCGATGAAGACGGTCAACACCACGGTGCCGGCGAGGCCGAGGTGCGGCAGCGCCAGCGAGAACGGCGCCACGCCGAGGATCGAGATCCAGATCACGCGCTTGCGGCCGATGCGATCGCCCACCGGGCCGCCGATGATCGTGCCGGCGGCGACGGCGAAGAGGAAGATGAACAGGTAGACCTGCGACTGCTGCACCGACACGCCGAATTTATTCATCAGGTAGAACGTGTAGTAGTTCGTCAGGCTGATGAGGTAGAAATATTTCGAGAAGATCAGGGCGACGAGCACCACGAGCGCCCAGATCACTTTCCCGCGGCTGAGCTTCACCGCCACGAAATCGCCGTGCGCCGACGCCTTCGGCTTGAGCCGATGCATGTTCGCCTGGTACCAGGACCCGATCTTCGTCAGCAAAGAGATGCCCACGAGGGCGAGCAGCGTGAACCAGAGAATGTGCGCCTGCCCGCGCGGGATGATGATCGCCGCCGCCAGCAGCGGCCCGAGCGAGGTGCCGAAATTGCCGCCGACCTGGAAAAGCGATTGTGCGAAGCCGTGCCGGCCGCCCGACGCCATGCGCGCGACGCGCGAGGCCTCGGGATGAAACACCGACGAGCCCATGCCCATCAGGCCCGCGGCCAGCGCCATCAACGGGAAGGTGTGCGCCTGCGACAGCAGGACCATGCCACCCAGCGTGAAGGTCATGCCGACCGGCAGCGAATAGGGCTTGGGTTTCCGGTCCGTGTAGAAGCCGACCACCGGTTGGAGCAACGAACCGGTCAGCTGGTAGCTCAGCGTGATCAGGCCGATCTGCGTGAACGTCAGGTGATACGAGTCCTTCAGCAGCGGGTAGATCGCCGGCAGCATCGCCTGGAACGTGTCGTTCAGCATGTGCGCGATGCTCAGGGCGAACAGGATGTTCATCACCGTGGCGTGGGCGTTGGCGGGAATTTCGGCGGCGACGGCTTTGTCCTGGCTCATGCGAGGCGTCCACAGTCGCCGACCGGCCCGCCGAGTCAAGAAACCCGCCCGACGTATCAGCACAGTGCCGCGGAATCATTAGGCGGCGCTAGATTGCCTCAGGTGTAGGGCCGTCGCTGGTCGAGGGGCCGGCGTCCATTCGCGGCACGGCCCGTCGAGCAGCGACGGCCCTACACCAAGGCAAAAGCCACTCACCAACTAGGCGAAATCAGAAAAGGGCGCCCTTGTGCCCAAGCGTATAGGTGAAATAGACCGCCCGATGTTCGCCCAGGAGGCGGCCAGCCGTGCTGGAACCGACGCGGAGATAGTCCCGGTCGAAAAGGTTGCTCACGTTGACGGCCAGCGTGTGGGTGTACTTCGACTTGCCCTGAAACTGATAACGCGCGCCCAAGCTCCACAACGAGTACGAGGAAGCGCGCAAGGCCCATTGACCGGTCGAACTGGTAACGACCCTCTGGCCGTTGACCGTGGCATAGGTGTCGCCGGCGGTCGGCTGCTCAGTGGGCGTGGCCGCGACATAGGTGACGCTCACGTTGGCGGAGAAACCGCGCCAGCGACCGCGCGCCGGCGAATACTTGGCGCTGATGCTGCCATTTTCCGGGGCGATGAACGTCACCGGCCGGCCGATCGCGGCGGGAAACGCCGAACCGAAGTCGGTGTAGATCGAATGGACGTTGCCGTAGCTCCCGAGGAGGGAAATCTCATCCGTCACCTGCCAATTCACGTCGGCCTCATAGCCGCGGACAAGTTGATCGCCGTCGCGCCGGGACACCTGCACAAAAGTGCCCGACCCGACGGGCGTTTCCTCGAGATCCGTGACCGTGACGTTGTGGCGGTTGATGTAGTATCCGCTGACGGTGTACGTCAGTTTGTCATCGAACAGCGAGCCCTTGAAACCGTAGTCCCAGCCATTGGCCACCTCCGGCGCGTAGTCGGGATCGGCGAGGATCTGCGGCGTATCCGCCTGGCCGACAAAATAGCTTTCGCTGTAGTTCGCAAACACCCGGAAATTCGGCCGGAGCTTGTAGTTCACGCCGAGATTGGGCTTCAGCTCGTTGACGCGCCGGTCGACGGTGTCCCCGAGGTTATAACCCGGGACCGGTGTCAGGAAATCACGGTGCCGGAAGCGGACCGAATCAAAACGCGCCCCCGCGTAGGCGAGCAGCCGCCCGGAAAAAAATGCCGATTGCTGCCGGAGCAACCCGCCCAAGCTGGTGGTGTGGGCCTTGCGGTTGCGGGTATAAACCTCCGCGGCCCCACCCTCGTAATACCATTTGGGGAAATACTGGATCGGGCCGACGGGATTATAGTCGGCATCGAGCGTGACGGTGCGCACCGCATTCCACGCGACGATGTCGGGATTCGTGGCGGGCCCGTAGGACACCGAGGGCGGGTACTGGTAGTAGTCGTTCAGGTCGAAGGTCAGCAGCGTGCGATGCTCGACCTGGTGATTGTTGGTCCAGTAATGAGCGAGCAGGTCACCCTGGAAACCGCCGCCATCCTCGTCGATTTGGGTGCGGGTGGGCGTCGCGCCGCGCGCGCTGCGGATCGCCGGGTTGGCGCCCGCCGGATTGATATTAATGGTACCCCACCCGCCGACCTGGTTGTAATCCCAGCGCCGCGCGCCGTAGCCGTTGGCGGAAAGACGCGTGCTGAACACCGGACTCAGCGTGTGCTCGAAGACCGCGGCGAAGGACGTGTTGCCGCGGTTCAACTCGCTCTTGGGTCCGAAGGCGCTGTAGCGCGCAAGATTGAGCGCATAGCCGACCGCGACGTCGTCGGTCGTGGCGGCGGTGCCCTTCTGGTCGATGATGAGCGGCGCGGTCGGAATCGGATCATGCCGCAATTGGGCGAAGAACTCGCCCGAAAGAAACAGCCGCGCGCCGCTCGGGAACACGTGCTCCAGGGCGAGGTAGTATTCCTGGTTCCGATTGACCGACCAGCCCTGGTCGAACTTCCGCTGATAATAGCTGCCGGTCAGGATGTAGTTGGTCTGCCCCAGGCTGCCCTTCAGGAGCGGGCCGGTCGCCTCGAGCGTCGTGCGCTGGACGTCGTAGTCGCCGGTGTTGAAGCTGAGTTTCTGGCTGGCGGCGCTTTTCGGGCGCTTGGAAACCATGTTGATCATGCCACCCGGGGAGGTGCGGCCATAGATCGCGGCGTTGGAACCCTTGATGACTTCCAGGCGATCGATGTTGCTGACGCCATAACGACCGGCGCGGAAGAAACCGTCGCGCAGCTGATAGGTGGAGGTGAAACCGCGGAGATTGAAATTACTGCCGATGTCGAGACCGGTGAAGCCGCCGATCTGCGTGATGTTGTCCGAGAGATCGAAGATGCCAAAGTCCTCGAAGAACTCGCTGGTGAGCACATTCACCGTGTACGGCAGATCGATGATCTGCGTCTTCACGCGCGTGCCGGTCATGGTCTCCGGGGCGCCATACCCCCGGTTGGCGGCGGTGACTTCGAAGGTGGAAAGCTTCAACGTGTCCGCATCGGGAGCGGCAGACGGCGAGGCCGTCTGGGCCGTCAACGCAGCGCAAGCGAGGCCGGTCGCGAAAGCGGCCGCGATGCGGTGGAGGATTGCAAACGGGAGGAGGGCGCGGAGGTGCATGGGGTGGGGTTTGAGGTGAGGCAGGAGGGAGTTACTTGGCGGGCGCTGTGTCCGGCTCGACGGGAGGCAGCCAATGATGGGCTTGCAACCATTCATCGAAACGCTTCGGCCACTCCGAGGTCGGGCCGAGTCCTTTGCGCAGTCCGAAGCCGTGCGGGCCCTTTTCGTAGAGATGCATCTCCACCGGCACGCCGGCGTCGCGCAGCGCCTTGTAGTAGAGCAAACTGTTTTCGATCGGCACCGATTGGTCCTCCTGCGCGTGCACGATGAAGGTCGGCGGCGTGTCCCGCCGCACCTGCAGGTTGAGCGAAAGATGCCGCACCGCCTCTTCATTGGGCGACGTCCCGATCAGGTTCTGCCGCGAGACGCGGTGGGTGAACGGCGGCTCCATCGTGATGACCGGAAACATGAGCCCGACAAAATCCGGTCGCGCGCTGACTTGGTCGAGCGGCGACTGCGTGCGGCCCTCCGGCGCATCCCACAGCGTGGCGGCCGACGCGGCGAGATGCCCGCCCGCGGAGCCGCCGAGGAGGCCGATCTGGTCGGGCTTGATCCCCCACTCCGCCGCATGCGATCGCACCAGCCGGATCGCGCGCAGCACGTCGCGCAACGGCGCCGGGTGGCCGTATTCCTTGAGCCGGTATTTGAGCACGAAATAGTGGATGCCCTCGCCGTTGAACCACGCGCGATAGCCGCCGCCTTCGTTGCTGAGGGCGAGGCGTTCGTAACCGCCGCCCGGGCAGTAGATGATGGCCGTGCCGGCATTTTTCCCGGCGGGTGGAGCGAAGTAAGTGAGCGTCGGCACCTGCACGTTATAGACGCGATCGTCCTTCACGTACTCGACGCCGCCATCCGGCTTCGCGTCCGGCACCCCTTCCGGCCAGAGCGGGATCGCCTGGGCATCGACGGCGCGGGCCGCGGGGACGCCACCGGCCACGAGCAACGCGGCGAGCAGGGGTGCAAGCAGGCGGAAGGAAAACATGGGGTTTGAAAGGAAATTGCTCATCACAAATCACCGGCGCGGGTCCCGGGGGTAGATGACCGGCGAAAGCCGTCGGCCAGGGTGCGCGCAGCATAACGGAATTCCGCGGCGGGCGCTGCCTACTCATTTGAGTAGGTCCCGCGGAGCCGGCTTTCGTTTGCCTTGGCGCAGCCGCCCCCCTTACTCCGCTGCACGGTATGCATTTGATCCCGAAGCCCGCGGTCTGGGCGGCGCTTTGCCTCGCAAGCCTCGCGATCCTCCCCGCGGCGGAGGTGAAGCCGCGCCATTCCCTCCAGCGCTGGGGCATGGAGGAAGGGCTGCCGCACAATGTGGTGCAAGGCGTCGTGCAAACCGGTGACGGATTCCTGTGGATCGCCACGCCGGCCGGCCTGGCGCGATTCGATGGCGTTGAATTCCGCCCCGTGGCCGCCCCGGTTTTCGCCGACGCGAAATCGTCCGCCGTGCGCGCGATCATCAAGGAGGATCGTGACACGCTGCTGATCGCCAATGCCCGTTCGGAGTTGCTGCGCGTCCGGAACGGCGAGGTCACTCCCTGGCCGGTGGGCGCCACCATCGAACCCGGCCGCGTGGTTCGCAACCTGTTCCGCGAGCACGGCGGCGCCTGTTGGATTATTTTCACGGACGGCGAGGCGTGGCGTTGCGCCGCGGGGAAGGTCGAAAAATTTCCGCTGGTCGCCCCGCCCGCGCGGATTGTCGCCACGTTTGCGCAGACGTCTGCGGGTGATGTCTATCTCTCACGCGGCGCGGGCATCGAACGGTATGCCAGCGGGACCCTGGCTGTGGTCCCCGGCCTCAGCGCCCCGCTCGCGGCCGTCGGCAGCTCCCGGCGCGCCGGCATCTGGGTGGCGACGAATGGATGCCTGGCGCGGCTCGAAGCGGATGCCCTCCAGCCCGTGACGGGCCCGGTCTGGGCCGCCGACCTCCTGCCCGATCTTTTGCACGAAACCGAGGACGGCAGCCTGTGGATCGGGCTGGCCAGTTCCGTTTTGTGGCGCTGGGCCAAAGGCCAGGTCGCCAACGTGGCCACATTTCGCTCGCGCATCACCGGCCTGTGCGCCGATGGCGAAGGCAATCTCTGGGTGGCGACCCAGGGTAGCGGACTGAATCGGCTGCGGGCCAGCCCGTTTGAGGTCATCGAAAATCCGACCGATGCCGCCAGCGAAGTCGCGAGCTCGGTCTGCGAAGATGCCGCCGGGGATATCTGGCTGGCCGGCCGCACCAGCCTCAAGCGCTGGCGCGCCGGCGTCACGGAAGTGTTCTCGCCCGGTCGCGACTGGCCGCCGGTGGCCGCGTGGGTCTGCCCCGACCGCGCGGGCCACGTCTGGTTCGCGGTCGCGCGGCGACTCTACCGGGGCGAAGCGGGTTCATCCGCCCCACCCGAGCGCGTCGAGCTCAACCCTCCGAGCAACCTCAGCTCGCTTTTTGCCACGCGCGACGGCGCGCTCTGGCTGGCCTGCGACCAGGGAACCGTGTTGCGCCATATCGACAGCAAGGTGGAAACCTTCGGACCGGCGCAGGGGCTCACCGGGTCGCGCGTGGAATCATTCGCGGAGGACGAGGCCGGCACCCTGTGGGTCGGCACCGGCGCCGGCGACCTGCTGCGTTTTCAGGACGGCCGTTTCCAGGCGGAACCGCTCGCGGTCGCCGGCGGCAGCGGGATCCGCGCGATCCTGGCCGACGCCGATGGCTGGCGTTGGATCGGCGCCAACGGCGCGGGCCTGCTGGCCGTCCAGGGGAAAACCGTCGCCCTCATCGGCGCGACGCAAGGCATGCCCGACACCGTGATCTCGCAAATCCTGGCCGACGATTTCGGATTCATCTGGTTCGGCTCACGTCGCGGCCTGTTTAAAGTCCGGCGCCAGGACCTGATTGCCTGCGCCCGGGGCGAGCGCGCCGCCGTCGTGCCGATCGTCTACGGCCGCGACGACGGACTGTGGGGCGCTTCCGCCGTCGGCGGGCACCAGCCTTCCGCGTGGAAAACCCGCGCCGGGCGCCTCTGGTTCACCACCACCAGCGGCTTCGTCGCGGTCGATCCCGCGCCGCCGGACTTCGAAATCACCCTGCCGCGGGTCCACCTTGACCCGCCCATGGTCGACGGCAACCGCCTGCAGGACGGGCAGGCCGTGCCTTCGTCGGCGCGACGCTTCGATTTTCATTTCACCGCCCCGGTGTTTGTCGCTCCCGACAGCGTGCGTTACCGCTTTCGCCTGGATGGCTACGATGCGGAATGGTTGGAACCGACCAGCCAGCGCTTCGCGAGCTACCAGAACCTTCCGCCCGGCGAGTACCACTTCCGGGTCGCGGTGCGCGGCAACGATGGCGGCTGGAGCCCGGCCGTGGGCTCGCTCGCGTTCCACATCGTGCCGGCGTGGTGGGAAACCGGGCCGATGCGGTTTCTCGAGTGGTTCGCGGGCGTGGCCTTGCTGGGCGGATTGGTTTATTCCGCCGCGCGCCTCCGGTTCAAACGCCGCTTGCGCCAGCTCGAGCAAAGCCAGCGCATCGCCAGCGAGCGGGAGCGCATCTCGCGCGACCTCCACGACCATCTTGGCGCCAGCCTGACGCACGTCGGCATGCTGGCGGAACAGCTCGCCGAGGACTGCCGCGACGGCGACGCGCAGTTGCACGCGCGCGCCGCCCGGCTCACGGCCCGCGTGCAAGCCGTGGCTTGTGATCTCGATGCGGTGGTCTGGGTGGTCAGTCCCTCCCATGACCGGCTGCCCGCATTGAGCGCCTATCTCTGCGAGCATGCGCTGGAATTCTTCCGCGACACGCCCGTGCGCTGCCGGATCGAACGGTCGCCGGACATTCCCGATGTGCCGATCTCTCCCGAAGTGCGTCACCATCTCTTCCTGGCCGCCAAGGAGGCGATGAACAACGCCCTCAAGCACGCCCAGGCCACGGAGGTGGTCCTGACGATGCGCGTCGTGGACGGCGCGTTTGAGATCGACATCACCGACAATGGCGTCGGTTTCGATTCCGCCGCCCCGCACCCGACACGTCACGGCCTGCGCAACCTGCACAGCCGGGTCGCCGAGGCGGGCGGTTCCCTCACCCTCACCAGCAGCCCCGCGGGCACCACGGTCAAGCTGGCCATTCCATGCCCATCACTGTCGCCATCATAGAGGATACCGCCGAGCTCCGCCAGATGCTGACTGAGGCGATCCAGCGGTCGCCCAAGCTCAGGTTCATCGCCAGCTTTGCGGACGGTGAAAGCGCGCTGCAGGAGTTGCCCGCGCTCGCGCCCAACGTGGTGATCATGGACATCCAGCTTCCCGGCATGAACGGGATCGATTGCACCTCCCGTCTGAAACAAATCGTCCCGGGCGTGCAGGTGCTCGTGTTCACTGTCTTCGGCAACAGCGACCTGGTTTTTCGCGCGCTCGCCGCCGGCGCCAGCGGCTATCTCCTCAAGCGCGTTGCCCGACGTCAGATCGTCGAGGCGGTGGAGCAAGTCCACGAAGGCGGCGCCCCCATGAGCGGAGAGATCGCCCGCATGGTGGTGGAATCATTTCGCCGGCCGCCCGCTCCCGCCCGCCCGGTCGACCCCCGCGATGAACAGCTCACCGCCCGGGAGGAGGAAGTGCTCCGGCTGCTGGCGAAAGGCTACGTCACCAAGGAAATCGCAGAGATGCTTTCCATCAGCTTCGACACGGTTCGGTTTCATCTGAAAAACATCTACACGAAACTCCACGTCCGTTCGCGCCTGGAAGCGCTGGCGAAATACCTCAAATAACCGCAGGCCAACCCAGCGGCGCCTCCATGGCCCGCCCCGGCGCGGGAGCGCCGACCGTGGGGAAAGATTGCTCGGGACAGGACTCGAACCTGCACGCCTTGCGGCACGGGCTTCTAAGACCCGCATGTCTGCCATTCCATCACCCGAGCGAGAACCAACATTGGATTGCCGATTTCGCAGGGCGTCGCAAGCGGAGAAAGGTAGATGCGCTGGGCAAGTGGCAGCAAGGAGGCAGCTAGAGTTTCACCATGATTACACGTTCAGAGCACAAATGTCCGGAAGAGGAACGGCGGCAAAACCCACCGCCAACATGCCCACCAAACGCCAAGGGGAAGAATATCCCGCCAAGTCAGGAATCATCATCACCGCGAAAAGAAACCCGTCAGGGTCCAAAGCCTATCGCGTGGACATTGCCCCAACGATCACAGGCCAGAACCGAGAGCAAAAACAGTTCCCCACGCAGGCCGAAGCACGCAGCCACGCTAGCCGCCGCCATGAAGAGATAACGCGCTTCGGGCATTCGGCCTTCTCTCTGAGCGCCAGCCAGAGACACGACGCGACCAGGGCGCTTGGGCTACTCTTGCCATACGGACTGACCTTAGAGGACGCGGCAAAGCTGGCGATTCTCCACACGCCCCGAATTCGCGAAGGCGCAACAACAACACAGGTGCGGGCTCTCTTTCTGAAGGCGCCCGGCCGACGAAAGAACAAACTCACGCCACGTCGCCCGCACACACTTCGGGGCCTTAAGTGGCGCACGGCCCGCTTCGAAAAGACGTTCGGCGCCGTGGACGTTTCCAAGATCCAGACGGATCAGGTAAAGGAGTGGCTGACGGCTCAGGGAGAACTTTCCCCGGTGTCTCTTAACAACCTCCGGCGGGCGCTCCATGCCATGTTTGGCTTTGCCGTGACCGAAGGATATTGCCGGGCTAACCCTGTCACCGCTCTGCCCCTGTATTCCGCTCCGGAGCGCGCGCCGGCCATCCTCACTGTTGAGCAGGCAAAGACTTTGATTCAGAAAGCCGCCGAGACCAACCCCACCCTTGGCTTGCTTGGCTATGTCACTCTTGGCATGTTCGGCGGAATACGGCGGGCCGAATTGGAGCGACTGGAATGGTCCGCCTTCAAAGCAGAGCGGCGAATGGTAACAATTGATGGGAGCATAGCGAAGACAGGCAGCATCCGGAACGTGACGCTACCGGCCAATGCACTTGCTTGGCTCGCCTTGTGCAAAACTGAGTCCGGAAGAGTTACGCCGCGAAACTTGAATCACCGCATGCGGCGGTTGCGGTTCCTTGCCGGCATGGCGCATCCCGGAAGCAACGAACTGCGCCACTCGTTCGCGTCCTATCATTACGATCTCCACCAGAACGGGCCGTTAACGGCGGCGCTCCTAGGTCATAGCGGGGGCACGCGATTGCTATTTGAGCACTATCGGAGCCTCGTCCCGCTCGGCTCGGGCGAGCGCTATTTTAATATCATTCCGGACCGGAAATCTCTGACGCCCGCCCAGTCTGCCAGCAGTCTAACAACAGGTTAGGCCTAGAGTTAACATATTGACTATTAATTTGTTCTGTGATTTTTGGCTTGCGGCTTTTGATCGGATCCCCTTTGCTCTTGTCGGGTGTAGAAGCCCACTCAAACAATGAAGTCAGTTAACACAGAATTGGGGTCGCGTCTTCCCGGAATGGGGGTTCTTCATTGCACCCTCTCTTCTACCCGGGGGGGCGCGGCTCTTCCGTTAACATGAAAAGCACAAAGTCAGTTATCGCCGCGCATCTTGAAGAAGTTCTCGCCAATTTCTCCGTTGGCGGAGGCACCGGAAAAGCGCTTGTCAGAAGCCTTGATAAGAACCCGACGGCGCAGCATCTCGGTTCGCTTTACCTGAAGGTGACCGAGGATCATCCCGATTGCTTGATCCTCGATGGGGACGAAACGGCCACGCTGCATCACATACTAGAAGAGATGATGCGAAGCTTCGCGCTGTACGGCCATCCGGGATACCATGGCACCGGCAGGGCGCTCGTCGGAGCGGTCCGCCAATACATGAAAGAATACAACGATTCACCGGTACGAGGAGGCAGAAAGCGGCGAAGTGGATCGGTTTCACGAAATGACCCTGCCTTACAACAAGCCAGCCGAGTAACCACGGAACGTAGGATCAGGAGTGCTCCGGGCTGGCCCTGAGGGGTGACACCGACTCACCGGAGCGACGAGAGCTTGCAGCAGGTAACTGCACTTTCCCCTGTGAAAATACACCTTGGTTCAGGTGCCTGTTTTGAGGCTGGCGAGATTTCAGAGGGAAAAGCTTCACCATTTTACGCGCCGCACGAGTCAAGTTTTTCGCTCAGTCAAAAATTCTTGGGCAAGTTGTTCGCACATCGTTGCTGCCCGGACGATTGAGCTTCAGCTTTTGACGGCTCCGAATTCCGGTGCCGATGGTTGGCGTCATGCATTCGACCTATTTCGGAATTCAGTCTGGCACGGCCGAGGAGGATGCTGGCGCGCTCGACCGGATGTTGCTCCTACACATGCTGAATCTCAGGCGTCCCGATGGCTGGCCAGTGATAGGTGCCGAACAGTTTATAGAGGACCTGCTTGATGGCTCCGTTGCCAGCGACCCCCTCATGGACCGTGCCGCCCTTCAGGACTTTCTTAACGGCGGGTCGATCGCGCATGGCACCACGCTGCTACTGGGATGCCACATAAGTTTTGCCTACCGGATGTTGGTGGGAGCCATCCCGCTCACGGCAAGCATTGCCTGGCCGACGACCGCTACTGATCACCCGGACTGGCTGTGGGCCAAGCCTAGCAAACAATGGGCGCACCCTGAGGTTCCTGTTTACAGCAACGGCCGCCACTACTGCGGGCCCCTGCCGACTTTCAGATATGCGGATCCATTTACGCCGCCGCGGTTGCAAACGACCACCCAATCGCAACAGTTGGTGCATGCCGGACCGGGCATTTAGCTTAGCGCAAGCTCTCGTGAAGGAAATGCACGCCGTCGAAATGGGCATGCTCGATGATGCCGGATCGCGTGACTACCAAGGAGAGGTCCGCCGCGATGCTGTGGCCAGGGTGCTGGCGGCGGATGCCGGCATAACGGACGGGCCGACCATTTCCCGTGTCGTCGAGTTCATGCCGCAGGTAGTTCCCGGGGAACCGGTGCCCGTCGAGACCTATGCGGAATTGGCCAGCCTGCTGCGCAATAACCTCCACCTAGGTTAGCTGGGCAGTTGATAACGTCATTCTGGCCGCTATGGCTGGTTCATGTGCAATCACGCCCTTCGCGAACGCCACATGCTGCGGTATGCCGCCAAGGTCGTGCCTGGCCTGGAGGTGCCGGACGACCTGCCGGAGTTCACTCCGCACGCTTATCCTAAAAGCCCCTCCCCCATTATCGTTGAGGAAGCCGGCAAGCGCGTCGTGCAGATTCACCGTTGGGGCGTCGGTTACACCGTCAAAGGCAAGCCGACCTTGGTAACGAATGCGCGGGATGACCAACTGCTGAAGATCCGACTGTGGAAGGAGTCCGTAGCGTTGCGCCGATGCTTGATTCCGCTGATCGGTTACTTCGAACCTGGACCTGGACCGGTTGGCGCGAGGGGCGAGATCATCTTTACCATGCGGGATCGCGCCGTTTTTTTCGTGGCCGGTGTGTGGGATACCGACCCGGACGGGACGAGGGCCTACGCAATGGTGACGACGAGCCCGAACAACTACACGGCTCGATTCCATGACAGGCAGCCGGTGGCACTCTCGGATTCCGACGCCCTCGCGTGGATTGGAGCCCAGCCGTTGCCCGATGACCGGGTTTTCACTTTAACCCGGCCACCGCCCGACGAGGTGATGCACCACGAGGTCATAGAGGCAGTGCCGCGAGCGAAGAAGAATATCGGTCTGCCGAACCAAGCGAGGACCGAGGACGCCGGCCAAGGGACACTGTTTTAGGCGGGATCAGCCTCTGCAATAGAGCCATGACCGAGCCGCAGAAGTATCAAGGCATGTCTTTCAGAGAAATTCGGCAGACAACCACAATTAAGGCGGTCCGTGATGCGATGAATATGCGATAGCGATTACAAACATGCAGGTGCTATCTGCATTGTGGATACCAGCGCCAACTGAGAGAAAAAACACGGGCCACCACTACGAACACAGCGTAGTGCGTGGCCTTTTTGTTAACCCTCAATCGACAGCACATATGAACATCCCTGCTTTTTTCTATGTCTATAAAGACACCGCCAATGAATGGCGTTGGTATCTCCAGGCAAAAAACGGAAAAAAGATAGCGAATAGCGGCGAGGGCTATAAAAATCTTGCCGACTGCGAGCATGGCATCGCGCTGGTTAAAGGTGAGGCGCCCAACGCTGTGACCATCGGAAGCGACGATTACAAAGCTCTCAGGAAGTAGGAGTTTCTTCGACATGGACTGGCTCGGATGGATTTGCGCCGCCGGCGCCCTGCTCGCATGGATTATTGAGCGACATGAACGCAACAAGGAGCGTAAGGAACTGGATCTTATCAAGCGCCGGTCGAGCGGACCCTATCTTTCACCTTCATCGGCGCGGTTTAATTGGATCTACTACGATAACGGAAAACCGGGTGAAATAGGGATTCGCGCGATGGGGAGTGCAGCATCTCTCGACAGTGTTCGATCAGAGGTGGAACGCGATCTTCCGAAAGGCCACGAGGTTTTCCTGATCCTCGATGTATCCGGCGAACCGTGCCCAGAGGTTTCAGTCACGATTGATGGTAGGCCTGCTCAGATACGACAAGAAGTGGAAGTAGACGACGCCGCTGGCCGCTACTACTTGGTCTACGAATACCTTCCTGATCGGCATGGGAAGAAGGAGGTCATGGAGTTAAAATTCCTGTCGCAAAGCGGAATTCGCGATACGCACCAATACGAAATAGTGCATGGCCATCGAATCCTTCGCCGCATCAACCCACAGTGAGGCTCCGCCATGCCGCCCGTCATTAAGGCATCACCGCCTCCCCAGCCGATCATTCAAGCACCTGCCACCGCGGAGCAATTAGCAGCGGCTCAAGAAAAGTTGCTGACCGCTACGTTCGACCAGGCGAAGGCGTATTCCCAAATAGTGCTTGGCATCGGATACGTTTCCATTTTTGCGGCGTGGTCATTCACGCGGGAATTTCTTACCCGTGACCAAATCCTCTGGTCTGCGCTACTGGCCTCCCTGTCGATATTCGTCTTCGTCCTGTTTGAAGTGCTCTCCATGTTCGTCTCCTCAAAGACCCTGCTGGTGGTGGCTGAAGCCGCCAGCCGCCCGCAGGAATTCAACAGCATTCTCCTTAGCCACCAAGCTGGCCAAATGCGCCTCATGTCCATCTATGCCCGGTGCTGGGCCTGGTGCTGGGGCTTCAGCTTTTTGACGGGAGTGAGCTCGGCGTTAATCCTCCTGGGTGCATTCGTGGGGCACCTATTGAACTAAGGGGCCATGCCGCATTTAATCGCTTTATCCGATAACGGGGTCCTCGCTTTGATGGTGGCCGTCCCCATCGGCTTGCTGGTCTTTGTTATGGTGATGATGGCAAGGGCGGCCGCCGCCAGAGAACGTTACCGCCAGGCCCGCATCTGGGCGAAATACGGGAACACCGAAACCGCCCAGCGGATAATCGATAAGACCATCTGGCAGGGTGAAACCGACGCACAACTCCGGGACTCACTGGGCGCGCCCACCGACATCGATCAAAAGGTCCTTAAGACGAAGTCCAAGGCGATCTGGAAGTATCACCACAGAGGCGGCAATCGCTACGGGCTTCGAATCACCGTGGAGAACGGAATGGTGGTGGGGTGGGATGAGAAGCTGTAATTGCTATTCACTACCCCTCTACAGGTACGACGGATGCGGGTACGGACGCCGGGGAATGTCATGGCCGGACGGGTGCTACTGCCTCGTGGGGAGGGCCGTGGCGTTTGTGCATAGGCTGCCCGATGGCGCTGCTCGCAGCGGGGCAGCTAACCAATGAGTTCTCGCTGCCCGAAAGGGTCGAAATGAGACTTATCGAACGGCTGCGACATCAAAATAATCCGGGCGCTTAATTTTTGTTCCCCTCGCAGTCTCCGGCAGTATTTGGCCAAGGTGCGCTCGTCCTCCGTCAAGATGTAAGCAATGTCCTTGGCTCGTGCCTGACCGAGCAATTTATAGTCGTCCTTCAGGACCGCTCGCCGTTCTCCGTCTCCGTCCGGCGGGTCACCAAGCAGCGCGGTCGACACAGCGTCATCCGCATTATAGGGGAGCACAATCATCTGCTCCAGCGGAAGGTCCGTGTAACGCTGGCGCATCTCAAATTCCGCAATGGCTATCGTCGAAATGAACATCGGAACGCCTTCATCAATGAAGTGATCGAAGTAGAGCCGAGCCACAGCGTGATTCACCCGCGACGGATCGCTAAACGTAATCAAGAACGACGTATCGAGAAGTGCCCCTTCAGGCATCTGCCCCTCCTCTTAGTTTATCGACCCACTCGCCAGGATTTGTGACATCTGCCCATGCTGCAGCGCCTTTCTTGAATAGCTCCTGGAGGCGACTGTCATCGGCTTTCTTCGCATATGGCCGGAGTGAGAGCAGCTTGTATTCGTCGGTCTCCTTCGTCCGTACATTCTGTTTATATTTAACGTGCGCGATCGCGTCGTGATAAATCAAATTCTTATCGTGCTTCTCCAATTCGGCAGCATCGGCTGAAATAATCAGTATCTCTTTTTGATTTCTAGGCCTTAAGTGAACGTTAGCCGCGTGCGCCCCGCCCAAATCAACAATCTGGCCAACAACGTAGCGCTCTACGTCAATCCAAATGGCTTTGTCTTCCTGCTTGATCGTCGTCGTTGAGGAAATTTCCAAACTGAGCGATTGGCCATCCTGCGGCCTGATCGCAAACTTGAACGTAGGATCAGACTTGGCGCGTTCTTGCCACCTAAGCACTACTTCGGCTCGTTTACGATCAACCCCGGCCACGCTCTTTTCTGTGGCGATCTTCTGCGTGTCAGAGAGAAGTGAAGTAAGCCCGAGAGGCAGGAGAATGAGCAGCTTGTAAGAGCCATCTTCAACCCTAACTTCAACATCCCGGAGGACCGATTTGCCGTCGCTGCCCTGCACGAACTGCTGCACGTCGTTGTTGAACTCGGCGAAACGAGAAAACGGGATTCCCTTGGTCGCGGACACGGGCTGACCGGCCACGACCCCCTCAAAGACGAACTCAAGGGCTTTTTTGCTCACGTATAGGATGTTATGGGTCGTAGCCGGCTCCGCAAGCTATGCTTAATGGGGTTGCTCCCAGCTTACTCTGCACCTCCGGCGTCAGCGCCCTGATCCAACCCTGTCGGGGCCGGGTTCCGCCACGCCGAAGCAGGTGATGCCGTGAAGCGGGAAACCCAGCGTCTGCGCGGTGCCTCAACGCAACCATGTCCCAGTGCTCGCGACTGATCTCCCAGCGATCGGAACCAGTGCTCCTGGCATACGAAAGGATGTCCGAAGCGTAGCCCTTCGGCCTGTTCGCCGCCCGGCGATTCAACTGATCCAAGGTGAACGCGATTGTCCTAGTTTGGGTTCTTAATGACATGGGATTACCGCTCCTCTACCGGCTGTGGTAAGAAGCTACTCGTCCGACCCGCCTTCATGGTCCCGAAGCGTGCCAACGCTTCCAGTAGCTTGGCCGTCCGGCTCTCCCGCGTAGTCGCAAACATGTTCTTCTGGAACTCCTCGGCCAGGAGCTTCTCTCGGGCCTTCTTGCCGATGAAGGGCATGCCCAGAGCCAGCACGCCGGTCTGTGGATGGACCGCAGCAGCGCCAAGGCCGATCTGCCCGGTAAGCTGATTGATGTTCGGGTCCCCTGCTCTGTTGATGGGAATCGTGTCCTTACTGACAGCATCGGCAAACCTAGCCAACGCCCTCAAGTTGCCCGACAAGGGGGCCCCCGCGCTCATCTGTGCCGCCAGCTTCCGCGCATCAACAATGCCGTTCAGGCCAACGGCACTCATCAGACTGTAACCTTGGGCGATGCGGACACGTGACTCCTTCAGGCGCTTCAACAGCTCCTTATCACCGGAGATTTCCGCGGCCTTCTCGATGTTGTCCGAAAGGGCCTCGGCTTCATCTTTGTACGCCCTGAACTTGTCGTAAGAGGCATCGGCCGCTTGGGCGTGAATCTTCTCCATTTCCCGATGAGCCCCGAGCCTGGCTAACTTCAACGCTTCAACATCGGCCGAAGCTTGTATGCGCAGGGGGTCAGCCATGCGATGGAAGTCCGGGCTATCCATCTGGATGGCGGATCCGTGACCGCTGGATTCCGTCAGCGCCTGCCTCTCCAGCGTGGCGAGTTGGGCCTTCGCCTGTTTCTGGATGGCTTGGATCTTCTGGTAGGGCTCATACGCCTCCGTGATGACCGCCTTGATGGTATCCTTGTTGAGGGGACGTGCCTCGGGCGACAAACCAATGGCTTCACGCGCGGCCGCCTGAATGGCATCGGCATTCATTACCGACGCATCCTGGTTCAACGCTGCCCGGCCGGCAAAGAACTTCGCAGCCGATGGCGTCTTGTCGTGCACGCTACCCGGGTCAACCACGACACTCTTAATGACGCGGCCCCGGCCATCCTTGACCCCTAACTTCTTCATCTCGGCAATGCTGTTGTAGATGTCCTCCTGAACGCCCCGCGGGATCGGATTGTCCGGAAGGACAGCCGCCGCGTTCCCCCTGAGGGTCTTCGCAACCACGGGAGCCAGGGCGCCCATGCTCGCGGATGTCGCGGCTTCTTCGGGAGAGAGAAGCCGCCCGTCGTCGATGTAAGCCTGGGCCTGGCTGGCAGCGAGGTTGGTCACCGCATCGCGTGCGCCAGCCTTAATCAATCCGGTGACACCGGTCTTCAGGACGTTCCCGCCGGGCACGGCATTGGCGATGCCGGCACTGGCCAACCCGCCGAGGGTAGTGTCATCGCCGGCCACGAGATTCCCGCCATATTCGCCGGCCATGCCGGCCAAGCCGCCAACAGCAACCAGCGAGGCACCGCCCGTAAACGGTGACGCCGCAATCGCAGCCGCCGGCACGCCTACCTTCAACGCTGCGGAAGTGAGCGCACGCCCCGCCATGCCAGCCTTGGCCGGCAAGCTTTCGGGGTTGTCGGTCTCCTGTCGGGCCTTGGCCGCATCGAATTCCTCCTTACTGGAGAAAAATGGCCGCCAAGGCTCCTCCGGCGTGGACCGGGCAAAGCTCGAGGCCACGGGTGACGGGTCAGACGGGGCCGCCATCAAACGCTGGATGTCCTGCGGCGTCGGTTCGCGATCAGCATCAATCTCGAACGTGCCCTGATTGGTTTCTATCTGGTAGGTCGGCATTATTTGACCCTCCGTATTGCAGTTACTTTGAGGGGCGCGGCAGCCGTCGCTGATTGGTCCTTAAGGCCAGCGAGCTTGTCACTGAACGGCACCTTGTCCGCCAACTTGAATCCGCGGGCGCCGTAGAAATCGCTCACGGCCGCGTTGTAGAAGTTATGCGAGTCCTCGTATTGGGCGAAACGATCGCTGTAGACTTGGCTTATCGCCTTACGGACAACCTCAGGATTGGAGAGCGCGTCAAAGTCGCCGCCGAGTCGTTCGATGACGCGAAGCGCATCGGCCTCAGTCATGACGCCCCCGCCGACTACGTTAGTCCGGTTTGCGCCAAGCAAGCCTTGGAGCTGACCCTGACCAATCTTCGCCGCGAGTTCCTTGGTGTTGAGCCCTTGGCCCGACAGCGTCTTCATACCCGCGCTGAACTTGTCGGCAAGGCGAGCGATGCCAGTCCGCGCATCACCGACACTTTCGATGTAGCGATCCATGTTGCGAAGAGAAATCTCCGCATCCGTAAGCTCACCTTTGAGCGCCCGGAACTGCTTCATGTCCGGAATGCTCTTCTGGAGCCCGGTGGCAGTGATGGGTTCTGTGCCAGGTGGCAGTGGTTTGAACTGCCCGTCGTCACCCATCAGCCCCGTGCGGCCGGTCTTCGTGTCGAACACGCCATCGCCGATGTAGGCGCCGTCCTTGGAGGTCATGGGGCCAGTGCGATGGTAGCGGCTGGGATTCGTGGCGCCATCGACAGCGGCCTGGTAGGCGGCGGTGTCAGTCTCAAGGGGCGTCGGCTGAGTGTCCGGCTTTGCGACTGTAGCACCGTTCGCCGCGGCAGCCGCAGCCCGCGCCCGTTCAATTCCGGCCATGAGGTTAATACCGGCACCATTCGGTTGCGGAGTAGCGATCGGCGTGCCTTCGGCGACAGACTTGGCCGGAACGGACGGCGGCATGAAAACCGACTTGGGGATAGTCGAGCCCTGCCGAAGCGAAAAGTTGGTGCCACCAGCGGCGTTGGGGGAAGCGCTTACCATCACATCGCCGGCTCCAGCAACCTCGGCACCATTGGCCGCGATTGCTCGGCTGCGAAGAGTCGGGTCGGAGCCGATGTAGGCATTACCTGGGGGTAAGAAACGATTATCCCCGGGCTTCACCTGCGAGCGATTGTAGATGGCCTCGGCCACCTTCTGCTGCTGCGCCTGCTGCCACGCGGGCATAGAGGGGTCAGGTAGGCCACCTGCGTCCGCGATCCGTTGCGCAATCAGCGCTGCCTGTGCTTGGTTTCGGGTCCGCTTTAGGCCCCCGGCAATCTGCTGGTTGGCCGGAAGGTCATCAACCGCCGCCCGGACCGCGAGGGGTTGCGCTACCTCCCCAAAATTCGTGCCCAAGATCCTATTGAGATTAGCGAAGACATTGGTCGTGCCAGCGCCAGCGGTTGTGCCATTGGATGACGCCACGGGACCGCGACCGTATGAGGCCAGCTCTCGTTCATCATCGGCGTTCAAGGCGATCATTCCGCCTGTGCTACCGATGGGCCGTCCGTTGGGATCGAGGCCGGCGGCGCCGGTGCGTTTAAGAAACGTCTGGAAGCTATCTCCAATCGCCGCGTTGCTGTTCGAATACGGGCCGCCAAATGCGCCGGCCTGTGGGATGTTTGTTGCCATGATGTTTTCCTCCAGCAGCCAGGATTTTCCTTCTGCTCCCTGCATTATCTCACGGTCACCCAGCTTTCCCGGACCGCTTTTTGTCCCAAATTTTATAGGAAGCAGACCCTTCCGGACTCTTTTCCAGACTCACTCCAATGGATGAATTTACCGTTTCGTAGTTATATGGAGGCCCGGCGCGCAGATCCCCCCGCCCGGGGGTGGGTGGCCCCTCGCCGTTTCACCATCATTCAACGTTCCCGGGATAAAATGACGATGATCCGCAAAGCACCTTGCTCCATCGGCCAGCATTGCCAGCCTGTGAGTGCTCAACCGTTCCCTCTGACAGATGTTCTTTGAGCGGTAATTAAAAGACAGGACTCGAACCTGCACGCCTTGCGGCACGGGCTTCTAAGACCCGCATGTCTGCCATTCCATCACCCGAGCAGAGTGGTAACCCGAGCCGAGGTTCGTGATTTTCGCCGGGCTCGCAAGCGCGCAATCCTCTATTGCTGTCGCCATCCTTGCCGGTGCTTCACTAAGAATTCGGGACAGCGCCCGTAGTTTCCCCGCTCCCAACCGGATCCTTGAACCGTTTTTGTCACATGCTCCCCCGTCTATCCGTTTTCCCCGTCCTTTTCCTTTTCATGCTGGGCAATTTGTTCGCCGGATCGCGCGACACCACTTGGCGCAAAGTGGACGAGGCCATCGGCCAGGGCCTGCCGAAGACCGCCAGCGAACTCCTGGAGCCGATCCGCGTCGCCGCCATGGCCGACGGGAATCACGCGGAAGCCACCCGGGCCCTCGTATTGAAGATTGTCCTCGAAGGCGAAATTCAAGGCAACCGTCCGGAAGAACGCATCCCTCTGCTCGAAAAACAAATCGCCGCGGCGCCCCTGGCCATGAAGCCGTTGCTCGAGGCCATTCTCGCGCATTGGTACTGGGACTACTACCAGGACAACCGCTGGAACTACCTGCAGCGGACCCGCACCGAGGGTGCGTCCGGCAACGACCTGCGCACGTGGGACCTCACGCGCATCCTCGCCGAGATCGACCGGCACTTCACCGCAGCGCTGGCCGGGGAGGCGCTGCTGCAACAAACCCCGGTCGATGCATTGAACGACCTCTTGGAAAAAGGAACCGCGCCCGACCGCTACCGCCCCACGCTCTTCGACTTCCTCGTCCATGATGCGCTCAGTTTTTATCAGGCGGGCGAGCACGGGTCAGTCGAGCCCGAGGATAAATTCACGGTCGAGGCCGGCAGCCCCATCTTCGCTCCCGTCGACGAATTCCTCCGGTGGCAACCGGCCACCACCGAAACCGCCTCCCCCTTGTTGAAGGCGATCCGCCTGCACCAGGCACTGCTGCGTTTCCACCAAGGTGACACCGATCGCTCCGCCTACTACGACGCCGATCTCGGCCGGCTCGCCTTTGGCGCCGGAGTCATCGAGGACGACGGGGAGGAAACCAGCTTGGCGTCCGCCCCCTACCGGGCGGCGCTGGAACGCTTCGTGGAAACCGCCCGCGACCACGAGATCTCCGCCCGCGCGCTCGCCCTGCTCGCCCGCGCACACTTCGAAGCCGGCGACCCGGCTCACGCGCATAAACTGGCCCGCCGGGGTCAGAAAGCCTTCCCCAAGAGCGTCGGCGGCAAAATGTGCTTCAACCTGCTCCAGGAAATCGAGACACCGTCCGCGAACCTCGCGACCGAATTTGTCTGGACGGCGCCCTGGCCGACGCTCGACGTCACCTACCGCAACGTCACCAAGGTTTATTTCCGCGCCGTCCAAGTCCCGTACGAGCCCCACCTGCGGCAATCGCGATGGGATTTCCGCAGCTTCAGTCAGGAAGAATGCCAGCGCCTCGTTTCCACTGCACCCGCGCTGGCATGGAGCGCCGACCTGCCTGCCACCCCGGACTACAAATCACGCGTCGAACGGCTCCCGGTGCCGACCAACCTGCTGCCGGGCTTCTATCTCATCCTTACCAGCCACGAACCCGATTTTGGCCGTGCAAAAAACCAACTCAGCGCGGCTTCAGTGTGGGTGAGCAACCTGGCGATCGTCGTCCAAGCCGGCGGCGATGACCGGCCCACCCGCGGTTTCGTGCTCCAGGCCGGCAGCGGCGAGCCCGTCAACCATGCCACCGTGCGGGTGTGGCAGCGCACTCAGAACGGCGACCATCAGCCGGTCGCGCAGGTCGAAACCGCCGCCGATGGCCGCTTCGAATTGTCCGCCGATGCGGAAAACCTCCTTTTGGTGGCGGAGTACCAAGGCCAGGCCGTCTCCACGCTCGACTCCGTCAATCGCTACCGAGGGCGACCGGCTCCGACCGACACCCAACAAACCCTCCTGTTCACGGATCGCATCCTGTACCGGCCGGGCCAGACCATCAACTACAAGGGAGTCTGCGCGCACGGCGACCGCGCCAAGGGCGACTACGCGGTGCTGGCGCGCGAGAAAGTGGCGCTGATTTTTCACGATGCCAACGGACAGGAGATCGCCCGCGTCTCCCATGTGACCAACGCCTATGGCTCCTTCAGTGGCGTATTCACGGCCCCGCGCGACCGCCTGCTGGGCGCCATGAGCATCCGGGTCCAGAGCGGACCTCCGGGCGGCACGCATGTCCGCGTCGAGGAATACAAGCGCCCGAAATTCGAGGTCACGGTGGCGGCGCCCACCGAAGCCCCCAAGCTGGAAGCTCCGGTGGAAATCACCGGCAAGGCCGTTGCGTACAGCGGCGCCCCCATCGACGGAGCCAAGGTGAAATGGCGCGTGACGCGTCGCACCCGCCTGCCGCTCTGGTGCTGGTGGTGGACCGGCCGCGGCATCCAGGAGATCGGCCGCGGCACCGCCGTCACCGCCGCGGACGGCAGCTTCCACATCCGATTCACGGCCGCGCCGGACCGGTCCGTTTCCGCGAAGCTGGAGCCGACGTTTGGCTATGAGATCCATGCCGATGTGACCGACACCACCGGTGAGACGCGCTCCGCCGACCGCACGGTGTCGGCTGGGTACACCGCGCTGCAAGCGAACCTCGAGGCCGGCGAATGGCAGACGCCCGCGCATCCTGTTATCCTGAAAATCAGCACGCAGTCGCTCGACGGCGAGCCGCAAGCCGCGGCGGGCGCGGTGACGATCCATGCCCTCAAGCAACCCGCCAAGGTGGCGCGGGCCAGTTTCAACTCCGATGAATACGATAGCGCCGCGGACGAACCGCCGGTCGATCCGACCAAGCCCGACTCTTGGGAAACCGGCGCCCTGGTCGCGCGCCGCGACTTCGCCACCAGCGCCACCGGCGTGGCTGAAATCACGATGCCCCTGCCCGCCGGCATTTACCGTGCTTCCCTGGAAACGAAAGACCGCTTCGGCCGGCGGGTGACCGCCCGCCACGTCGTCGAGGTGCTCGACCCCGACAGCCCGCGCTACACGGTCAAGGTCCCCAATCAGTTCGTCGCGCCCGCCTGGTCGATCGAACCTGGAAATAAATTCACCGCGCTCTGGGGTTCGGGCTACGACACCGCGCGCGCCTTCGTGGAAGTCGAATCCAACGGCCGCCTCCTGCAAAGTTACTGGACCGAGGCCGGCCGCACCCAGCAGCGAATGGAACTGCCGGTCACAGAGGCGCTGCGCGGCGGCTTCACGGTGTCCGTGACATCCGTGCGCGAAAACCGTGCTTACTTTAACACCCGCGTCGTGGAGGTCCCGTGGTCCAACAAGGAACTGACCGTACAATGGGAGAGCTTCCGCTCGAAATTACTGCCCGGCCAGCAGGAAACCTGGACCGCGACCATCACCGGTCCCGCCGCCAAGCCCGGCACGGCTGAAATGGCCGCCGCCCTCTACGACGCGTCACTCGATCAATTCCAACTGTTCGATTGGCCCCACGGATTCAACCTGTTCCGCATCGAGGGCCGCCAGGGTTTCCCGCAGTTCAATGTGTTCAGCAACGTGAACAGCACATTCAACACCTTCCAGCATGACTGGATGAAACCACGCGTGCCCACGGAGTGGAGTTACCGGACTTTTCCTGCTGCCCTACTAACGTCCGGAAGCGACCGGCTCGTGCTGTCCAAATTCGCAGTGGGGAGTGCAAAAGCCAAGGGAGGAGCGGTGGCCCGCCTTCCGGTCGCCCAAGCCATGTCAGTCGAAGCCGTCGCCTATGCTCCCGTTGCAGACAAAGCCGCCCTCGAGGAGGCACCCAGTGGCGTTGCGCTCGGTGCAACCGCCTCCGCCGACGAAACGCCCAGGCCAAAGCTCAATCTCGACCGAATCTCCGCCCGGCAAAATCTCAATGAAACCGCTTTCTTCTTCCCGCATTTACTGACCGATGCAGATGGCCTGGTGAAACTGCAGTTCACGATGCCCGAGGCGTTGACGCGCTGGAAATTCCTGGGCTTCGCGCACGACCAGGAACTCCGCGCGGGATTTCTCACCGGCGAGACCGTCACGGCCAAGGACCTCATGGTGCAACCCAACCCGCCGCGCTTCGTGCGCGAGGGCGATGCGATCGAGTTCACCGTGAAGGTCACCAACCGCACCGACCAAGTGCAAACCGGGAAAGTCCGGCTGACGTTTGCCGACGCCGCGACGCTCGCTCCCGCGGATGCCGCGCTCGGCAACCAGGCCGCCGAACAGGCCTTCGATGTTCCCGCGCAACAATCGCGCACTTACTCGTGGCGCGTCACCATTCCCGATGGCATGGGTTTCCTGACCTACAAGGCCGTCGGCGCCACCCACACGGCCAGCGACGGCGAGGAGGGTTTCCTGCCGGTGCTCAGCCGCCGCATCCTGGTCACCGAGTCCCTGCCGCTGCCCATCCGCGGCCAGACGACGAAGGAGTTCGACTTCGCAAAATTGTCCGCGTCCGGCCAGTCGACCACCCTGCGCCACCAGTCGCTCACCGTGCAAATGGTCTCCCAGCCGGCGTGGTACGCGGTCCTGGCCCTGCCCTACCTCATGGAATTTCCCCACGAGTGCAGCGAACAGATCTTCAGCCGCCTCTACGCCAACGCGCTCGCGCGCCACATTGCGAATTCCGACCCGAAGATCCGCCGCATCTTCGACCTTTGGAAGAACACGCCGGCCCTCGACAGCCCGCTGACCAAAAACGAGGACTTGAAATCGGTCCTGCTGGAAGAAACGCCGTGGCTGCGGCAGGCGAACCGTGAAAGCGAATCGCGCCGCAACGTCGGCCTGCTCTTCGACGCCACGCGCCTCGACGCGGAAACCGCCCGGGCCGGGCAACAGCTCAACGAGCGCCTGGCCGGCAACGGCCTGTGGTCGTGGTTCCCCGGCGGCCCGCCCAACGAATACATCAGCCTGGTCATCGTCACCGGCTTCGGCCGCCTCCGTCACCTGGGAGCCGACGTGGACGCGACCCCGGCCATCCGCGCCCTGCCCGCCCTCGACGCGTGGCTCACGCGCCGCTACCAGGAAATTCAAAAGCGGCCGAAACCGCAGGACTACGTTCCGGACAGCATCGACGCCCTCTATCTGTACGGCCGCAGCTTCTTCCTCGGAAACGAACCCGTCGCGCCGGAAAACCGGGCCGCCGTCGACTTCTTCCTTGGCCAGGCGCGCCTGCATTGGACGAAACTCGGCAACCGCCAGGGCGAGGCGCACCTCGCGCTCGGCTTGCAGCGCTTCGGCGACCCCGAAACCCCGGCCGCCATCGCGAAATCGCTCAAGGAGCGCAGCGTCAGCGACCCGGAACTCGGCCGGTTCTGGCGCGACACCGAACGCGGCTGGTGGTGGTGGCAGTCGCCGATCGAGACCCAGGCGATGATGATCGAGGTCTTCGCCGAGATCGCCCGCGACCAGCCGGCGGTGGAGGACTGCCAGGTCTGGCTCCTGAAGCAAAAGCAAACCCAGGACTGGCGCACGACCCGCGCCACCGCGGATGCGATCTACGGCCTGCTCCTGCAAGGCGGCAATCTCCTCGGCAGCGACGCGCTCGTCGGGGTTTCGCTGGGCGGCACGCCGCTCCAGCCCGCCCACGTCGAGGCCGGCACCGGGTTTTATGAACAGAAATTCGTGCGCGATGAGATCAAGCCGGCCATGGGCCACATCACCGTGACGAAGACCGATGACGGCGTGAGCTGGGGCAGCGTCCACTGGCAGTACCTGGAGGACATGGCGAAAGTGACCCCGCACGAGGACACGCCGCTCAAGCTGAAGAAGGCCCTGTTCGTGAAGGAGCACACCGCGCAGGGCCCCGTGTTGAAACCGGTCACTGGTCCGCTCGCCGTGGGCGACGAACTGGTGGTGCGGCTCGAGCTGCGCACCGACCGCGACATGGAATTCGTGCACCTCAAGGACCAGCGCGGCAGCGGCACCGAGCCGGTGAACGTGCTGAGCCGGTACCAATACCAAGACGGCCTCGGCTACTACGAAAGCACCCGCGACACCGCCAGTCACTTCTTCATCGATTACCTGCGCAAGGGCACCTACGTCTTCGAATATTCCACGCGCGTGCAGCTCCGCGGCCAGTACCAGTCCGGCATCGCCGAGATCCAGTGCATGTACGCCCCCGAGTTCAACAGCCACTCGGAAAGCGTAGCCATCGAGGTGCGCTGAGCATGGAGAAGCCCGTCGCAACAGTCTTGGGTGGGAGGGGTTTCATACCCCGACAGATCGGCACAAACGCCCGATCACCAAATGTCTTGGTAGCCGAACGCGTGAGCGTTTGGCCCGCCCCCGGAAAACGTGTACGCTTTATATTACACGCCTCCCGGACCGCGCTCTGGTGCATTAAAACAAATTCTTAGCCGGCTCCCGGTCGAGAAAGACGGATCATTTCCGCTGTCGTCATCCTGAGCCGGGCGAAGGATCCAAGGAGAACCCGCGTATCCACTTGGATTCTTCGCGCGGCTCAGAATGACGACAGCGGGGAATCATACGTTCTGATCGGCTATACCTTAATTTAAAACGCTCTATTTTCCGTCCAAGGAAACCGTCGGCAGAAACCGCGGCGCGCGCCGCGCCTTCGTGATCGCTTCGAAATCCGCCGCCAGCGTCAGAAGCTTCGCTTCGCTCCAGGGACGGCCGACGAACGACACGCCGACGGGCAGTCCGAAGAACTGCGTGGCGGGGACGGTCACGCTGGGGTAGCCGGCCACCGCGGCCAGCGTGGAGCTGCTGCCGCTGCCGCCTTCGCCGTTGAGCGGATCGGTCAGGGTCGCGACCCCGCGCGTGAACATCACGAGCGCATCGAGCTTGTCGTTGTCCAGTGCGGGATCCAGGCCCTCGGTCCGCGCAAGCCTGAGGCAGGTTGCCTTGGCGGTGAGGTACACCGGGTCGGTGAGCGGACCGCTCGCCTGCGCCGCGAGAAAGTCCTCCTGGCCAAAGAAGGCCATTTCCTCCCCCCGGTGAGACTCATTGAAGGCGATGAGGTCGATGAGCGACTTCATCGGGGTGACCCGACCGAGCTCAGCGAGATATCGGTTGAGACCGTCCTTAAACTCATAGGAGAGCAAATCACCGGTGGCGGAGCCGAACCGGCCGAGCGAACTGATATTCACCGGATCCACCACCTCGGCGCCCGCGTCCCGCAAGACCAGGATCAACGCCTCAAGCGCCGGTTCCATCCGCGCGTGAAATCCAAATGATCCGCGGACAATCCCGATGCGCGCGCCACGCAAAGCCCCAGCCTTGGGCGTCGCCGCGAGTTCCGCGGACAATCCGGCCGGAATTGCCTGTGTCGCGGCATCGCGTTCGTCCGGACCCGCCAGGACGGCCAGCACCAGCGCGGCATCGCGCACCGTGCGCGCCATCGGCCCGGCCGTATCCTGCGACGCGGCGATGGGAATGATGCCGTCGCGGCTGACGAGCCCGACCGTCGGCTTGAGCCCCACGATGCCATTGGCGGACGCCGGCGAGACAATCGACCCGTTGGTCTCGGTGCCGATGGCCACGACGCACAAGTTGGCGGACACGGCCACCGCCGAACCCGAACTGGAACCGGAAGGATTGCGATCGAGCGCGTAGGGATTGCGGGTCTGCCCGCCGCGTCCGCTCCAGCCGCTGCTGGAGTTGTTGCCACGAAAGTTCGCCCACTCGGTGCAGTTCGTCTTCCCGAGAATCACCGCACCCGCGGCCCGCAACCGCGCGGCCACCGTGGCATCGCGCGGGACCTTCTGCCCCACGAGCGCCAGCGAGCCGGCGGTGGTCTGCATGTTGTCGGCCGTGTCGATGTTGTCCTTGAGCAGCACCGGGATGCCGTGCAGCGGCCCGCGCACCCTGCCGGTCTTTCGCTCCGCATCGAGCGCGTCCGCGATGGCGAGGGCGTCGGGATTCACTTCAATAATGGCATTCAGCCGCGGACCCGCGCGATCGACCTCGGCGATGCGTTGCAGATAGGCCGCGGTGAGTTCGCGGGAAGTGAGGCGGCCCGACTCCATTTGTTGCTGCAGGTCGGCGATCGTGGCCTCGGCGAACCGAAACGTTTCCACCCCTCGACAAAAGTTCACCAGACCCACCAGAACGAGATACCCGAAGATCCTCAGCATCCCCAAACCAAAGCAGATTCTCGGCACCACTAAAACACACTAATAGATCGCAAATGTAGGGCCGCCGCTAGTCGGCGGGCCTACATTTTCCGGAAGGATACTTCTTCAAGCCGTCCCCAGCCGATCCCCCATCCGCGCATAAACCTCCATGCCTTCCGCCGCTGGCTTCACGAGATCCTCATCGAGCCTGATCTTGCCGGGCTGGAAAACGGTCACGACGCACGAGCCGCCAAATTTGAACAGCCCCTTCTCCTCGCCCTTGGGCACCGCGCGGTTCGGGACGTGTGTCTGCAGGATGCTGCCGACCATGGTCGCGCCGATCTCGCAAACCGCCACCCGCCCGAACACCGGCGACTCGACGAGCGTGACCATGCGTTTGTTCTCCCACAGGTAGGCCAGGTTCTGGCGCAGCGCGATGGGCGACACCGAATAGAGCCAGCCATTGATCAGGCGCGGCTCACCCGGCGTGCCGCTCACGGGGAAATGAAAGCGATGGTAGTCGACCGGACACAGCCGCGAGATCACCAGCGAGCCACCGGCGAATTCCCGACCCAGCTCCCCGCTGCCAAGGAACGAAGCCAAGTCGAAGCGCTGGCCCTTTGCAAAAAAGCCCGCCGCGGCATCGACGTTTTGAAAGGCCAGGTGCCGGCCGTCCGCCGGCAGCACGGCGATGCGGTCATCGCCCTGCCCCGCGATCGGCCGCGCGCCGGGCTTCAGTGCGCGGTAGAAGAACTCGTTGAAGGTTTTGAACGAGTACGGCTTCTTCGCGAACTCGTCGACGTCGAGGTTGTAGTCCACGATGAACGGCAACACGCGGTGGGCGCTGGCCCTTTGGGACATCTTCCACCCGTAGTAGCGCGACAGAAACGCACGCTTCACGAACAGATTGAGGGCCAGCTTGCCCAAGCCGGCGGCATAGGTCCACCGCAGCCAGGCCTCGCCGTAGATCTGCTCGGTCTCGACGGACCGGGTGTAGCGGTTGAAATAGCGGATGGGCTCGACGGACATGCCCCCATAGACATCGCCAAAAGCCATCCCGCCGCAATGAAAAGAACGCGGCCGCCAGGGAGGGTCGGTCTCTGACCGGCCCCGTCCAGTCAGAAACTGGACCCACCCATCCCGAATCTTCCGGGGAATTCCCCGGTAAACGCCCCCGGCACCCAGTCGGGCCGGCGCGGTCAGTCAACAGGCGCATGACTGAAACTGTGAAACGATTCCTGCCCATCGGGGCCGAGGTGCAACCGGGAGGCGGCGCGCATTTTCGCGTCTGGGCCCCCGCTTCCCCAACCGTCTCCGTCGAATTTCCCGCCGCGCCCGGCCAGGCCGGACGCGTCGTGCCGCTTCAGGCCGAAAAGGACGGCTACTTTTCCGGACTCATTGCAGACGTGCCTCCCGGCGCACTTTACAAGCTCAAGCTCGCCAGCGGCTCCTTTCCCGACCCGGCGTCGCGCTATCAACCCGACGGCCCTCATGGGCCTTCGCAAGTGGTGGCAGGCACGCGCTTCCAATGGACCGACCGTGACTGGCGCGGACGCCCTCCCACCGGACAGGTCATCTACGAACTCCACTTGGGCACCTTCACGCGCGAAGGCACCTGGCGGGCGGCGATGGCCGAGTTGCCCGAACTCAAGGAGCTCGGCGTGACGATGATCGAGATCATGCCCATCGCCGAATTTCCCGGCCGCTTCGGCTGGGGCTACGACGGCGTGCTGCTTTATGCGCCGTCGCGGCTTTATGGCACGCCCGACGACGTGCGCGCCTTCGTGGACCGCGCGCACCAGCTGGGCCTGATGGTCATCCTCGACGTGGTCTACAATCACCTCGGGCCGGACGGGAACTACCTGCGCCAGTTCTCGCCGGTCTACTTCAGCAAGAAGCACCCGAACGAATGGGGCGAGGCGCTCAATTTCGACTCCGAGCCCGCCCTGCCCGCGCGCGAGCTCTTCGTGAGCAACGCGCGCTACTGGATCGCGGAATTTCATTTCGACGGGCTGCGGCTCGATGCCACGCAACAGATCTTCGACGACTCGCCCCGGCACCTCGTCGCGGAGGTCGCCGCAGCCGCCCGCGCCGCGGCGGGCGACCGCATCATTTATCTGGTCGCCGAAAACGAACGCCAGGAATCCTTCCAGGTGCGGCCGCCCGACCAGGGGGGCTTCGGCTTGGACGCGATTTGGAACGACGACTGGCATCATTCGGCGGTCGTCGCCGGCAGTGGACGCAACGAAGCCTACTACCGGGACTACCAGGGCACCGCGCGCGAACTGCTCGCGGCACTGAAGCATGGTTTCCTCTACCAGGGACAGTGGTACACGTGGCAGCGGCAGCGCCGCGGCACGCCCTCGCTGGATCTCGAGCCGCACCAGTTCGTGGTCTTCCTCGAAAACCACGACCAGGTTTCGAATTCCATGCACGGGCACCGCCTGCACGAGCTCGCGGGCCCGGGCGTGTGGCGCACGCTGAGCGCCGTCACGCTGCTCGCCCCGCAAACGCCCATGCTGTTTCAAGGGCAGGAATTCGCCGCCTCCACGCCGTTCCTCTATTTCGCCGACCACCAGCCCGAACTCGCCGCCCTCGTGCGCAAGGGCCGCCACCAGTTCCTGCGGCAGTTTCCCAGCACCGACAGCCCGGAGGCGGCCGCCGAGCTGGCCGATCCCGCGGATCCCGCGACCTTCGAGCGCTGCAAGCTCGACTTCGGCGAGCGGACGAAGCACCGCGCCGCTTACCAACTGCACCGCGATCTCCTGCGCCTCCGTCGCGAGGATCCCGCCATCGCGGCGCCGGGGCGGTTCGACGGCGCCATCCTCGGCGACCGCGTGTTCGTCGTCCGCTACTTCTCGCCCGCCGGCGACCGGCTCCTGCTGGTCAACCTCGGCCCCGACTTCCATTTCACTCCCAGCCCCGAGCCACTCCTTGCGCCGATCGCCGGCGCCGGCTGGAAGGTGCTGTGGACCAGCGAGGCCATCGTCTACGGCGGGCATGGGATCTCATCGCCCGACACCGACGCCGGCTGGCTGATCCCCGGCCCGGCCGCCGTGCTGCTCGCTCCCAACCATGAAAACCGCCAGCCCGTTCGCGCCCGACTTAGTGAGAAGGATTGATTTCGCGTCGGCGGACCCGCACTCGACCGCGGACCTCTGGCGCCGGCAGTGGCTCCTCACCGGCGGCCTCGGCGGCTACGCGTCCGGCACGATCGCGGGCGCCGTCACCTGGCGTTATCACGGCCTGCTCGTCGCCGCACTGCCCGCGCCCTACGGCCGCACGCTGATGCTGAACCACCTCGTCGAGGTGCTGCGGCTGCCGGACGGCCGCGACATCCAGTTCGGCGGCGAGGAACCGACGCAGGTCGGCGAACACGTGCATCCGGTCTACCTGCAGGAATTCCGGTTGGACAACCAGCTCCCGTCGTGGCGCTACGACATCGAGGGCGTCGTCTTCGAAAAACGAATCCTCATGCCCTACACGCAGAACACCGTGCAGATCACCTACACCCTGCTCAAGGGGCCGGCCAACTGCCGGCTGCACCTGCGGCCGTCCGTGCATTTCCGGCCGTTCGAGGGAGACGTCGACCAGCCGCTGCGTGACGGCTACGAAATGCGCGTGCGCGGCAACCGTTTTGAAATCGCCGGCGAGGCCAGCCATCCGCCGCTGCGCCTGCACCTCAGCGCGGAGTACTCCGTTTTCCTTCATGACGGCGGGAGCGCGCGCGACATCTATTACCAGCGGGACGATGAGCGCGGCTATCCCTGCCGCGGGCAGCTTTGGAGCCCGGGATTCTTCTCCACGTCGCTCGAACGGAGCTCACCCACCCTCTTCACCGCGTCCACCGAGGACTGGCACACGATCTTCGCGCTCGATCCCGAGACGGCCTTTCAAACCGAGACCGAGCGCCGCCGGCGCCTGTTGCGGCTGGCCCCGGCCGCCCTGCGCGAGGGCCCGGCGGCCGAGCTCGTCCTGGCCGCCGACCAGTTCATCATCACGCCGGTCGGCCGCGTGAAGGACAGCGCCCGCGCCAAGGCCACGGGCGATGAACTGCGCAGCGTGATCGCCGGGTATCACTGGTTCACCGACTGGGGGCGCGACACGATGATCAGCCTCGAGGGACTGACCGTCGCCACCGGACGCTGGCAGGAGACGCGGTGGATCTTGCGCACCTTCGCGCGCTACGTGCGCGACGGCCTCATACCCAATCTGTTTCCGGAAGGCCGCAACGAAGGGCTCTATCACACCGCGGACGCCTCGCTCTGGTTTTTCCACGCGGTGCACCGCTACGTCCGCGCCAGCGGCGACCAGGAAACGCTTACCGGCCTGCTGCCGGTGCTGCGCGACATCCTCGCGCATCACCTGGCCGGCACGAAGTTTGGCATCGGGATGGACCCGGCCGACGGCCTGCTCCGGCAGGGTGCGCAGGGTTATCAGCTGACCTGGATGGATGCGAAGGTCGGCGACTGGGTCGTGACGCCCCGGCGCGGCAAGGCAGTCGAGATCAATGCGCTTTGGTACAACGCGCTGCGCCTGACCGAGGGCTGGCTGCGCGCGGCCGGCGAGACGGACGCCGCCGAGCAACTGGCTGGCCACGCCCGCCGCGCTTCCGAATCATTCAACCGCCGCTTCTGGAATGAAGCCAAAGGCTGCCTCTTCGACGTGGTCGACGGCGAAAACGGGGACGACGCGGCCATCCGCCCCAACCAGGTGCTCGCCATCTCGCTCGATCACCCGGTGCTCGCCGCGGCGCGCTGGCCGGCCGTGCTCGACGTCGTTGAAAGAAAACTGCTCACGCCCGTCGGCCTCCGCTCGCTCGCGCCGGGACATCCCGACTACAAGGAAAAATATTATGGCGATCTCCGCGCGCGCGACGCCGCCTACCACCAGGGCACCGTGTGGGCGTGGCTGATCGGCCCGTTCGTGGACGCCTGGCTGAAGCTGCACCCCGGCGACCGCGCCGGCGTGCAACGTTTTCTCGCCGGTTTCTGGCCGCACCTCAACGAGGCCTGCATCGGCTCGATCAGCGAGATCTTCGACGCCGAGGAACCCTTCACGCCCCGCGGCTGCATCGCCCAGGCGTGGAGCGTCGCGGAAGTGCTCCGCTGCCTCCTGCTCGCCGCGGACGGCGCCCCAAATCCCCCGCCGACCAGCGGAAACGGGTGACGCAACGCGCGTTGCTCGTTTGCCAGGCAAGCGAAGTGGCGGGCGCCGGTTTTTCACTCCCGGCGGAACATGCGCCGTCCTCCGATGCGCGTCTAGCCGAGCACCAGATCGTCGCCCTTTACCTTGAAGGTGGCGGTCGAGCCCTCGCTGACTTCGCCGGCAATTAGGGCGCGGGCGAGGCGGGTTTCAAGGTGGCGCTGGAGGAAACGCTTGAGCGGACGCGCGCCGAAGACGGGATCGTAGCCTTTCTCGGCCACCCAGGCTTTCGCCTTGTCGTCGAGCGCGACGGTCACGCGCTTCTCGGCGAGGCGTCGGTTGATGTCGGCAATGAGCAGGCCCACGATCTTCTCGATTTCCTCGAGCGCCAGCGGCTTGAAGAGAACGGTCTCGTCCACGCGATTCAGGAACTCCGGACGGAAATGCTGGCGCAGGTCGGCCATCACGGCCTCGCGCGTGCTTTCCTTGATCTCGTTGCCTTCCAGGCCCTCGAGCAGATGGCGGCTGCCGATGTTCGAGGTCATGATGATGACGGTGTTCTTGAAATCCACCGTGCGGCCTTGCGAGTCCGTGATGCGTCCGTCGTCGAGCACCTGAAGGAGGACATTGAACACGTCCGGATGCGCCTTCTCGATCTCGTCGAAGAGCACGACCGAGTACGGCTTGCGCCGCACGGCCTCGGACAACTGCCCGCCCTCGTCGTAACCCACGTAACCCGGAGGCGCGCCGATCATGCGGGCAACGGAGTGCTTTTCCATGTACTCGGACATGTCCAGGCGGATGAGATTCGCCTCCGAGTCGAAGAGTTGTTCCGCGAGCGTCTTGGCCAGCTCGGTCTTGCCGACGCCGGTGGGCCCGAGGAACAGGAAGCTGCCGATCGGGCGGCGCGGGTCCTTGATGCCGGCGCGGGCGCGAAGGATGGCCTCGCTCACGAGCCGGACGCCCTCGTCCTGGCCGATGACGCGGGTGTGCAGTTCATCCTCCAGGCGCAGGAGTTTCTCCTTTTCGCCTTCCATCAACCGGTTCATCGGAATGTGCGTCCACTTCGAGATGATCTCGGCGATCTCCTCGGCGGAAACCTCCTCCTTCACCAGCGTGGTGCGGACCGGGCCGGTCTTCTCGGCCTTCGCGAGTTCCTTCTCGAGCTGGGGAATGCGGCCGTGCTTGAGCTCGGCGATCTTGTTGAGGTCGTAGTTGCGTTCGGCCTTGGCCATCTCGAGGCGCGCGGCCTCAAGCTCCTCGCGCATCTTTTGCACGCGGCCGAGGGATTCCTTTTCCTTGGACCAGATCGCCCGCAACGCCGTGGCCTGCTCCTTGGCGTCGGCGAGTTCCTTGCGCAGGGCCTCGAGTCGGCGCTTGGAGGCGTCGTCCTTCTCCTTCTTCAGCGCGGTCTCCTCGATCTCGAGCTGCATGACGCGCCGCTGAAGCTCGTCGAGCTCCGTGGGCAGCGAGTCCATCTCGGTGCGGATCATCGCGCAGGCCTCGTCCACGAGGTCGATGGCCTTGTCCGGCAGGAACCGGTCGGAAATGTAACGGTGCGACAGCACGGCCGCCTGGACCAAGGCGTTGTCCTGGATGTGCACGCCGTGGTGCAGCTCGTAGCGCTCGCGCAGGCCGCGGAGAATGGAAATGGCGTCCTCGACGGTCGGCTCCTCGACCAGCACGGTCTGGAAACGACGCTCGAGCGCGGGGTCCTTCTCGATGTACTTGCGGTACTCGTCGAGCGTGGTCGCGCCGATGCAGTGCAACTCGCCGCGCGCGAGCATCGGCTTGAGCAGGTTGCCGGCATCCATCGCGCCATCGGTCTTGCCGGCGCCAACGATGTTGTGGAGCTCGTCGATGAAGAGAATGATGCGGCCCTCGGCCTGCTTGACCTCGTTGAGGACGGCCTTGAGGCGCTCCTCGAACTCGCCGCGGTACTTGGCGCCGGCGATGAGCGCGCCCATGTCGAGGGCGAACACGGTCTTGTCCTTGAGGCCCTCGGGCACGTCGCCGCGCACGATGCGCTGGGCGAGGCCCTCGACGATGGCGGTCTTGCCGACGCCGGGCTCGCCGATGAGCACGGGGTTGTTCTTGGTCTTGCGGGAAAGGATGCGGATCGCGCGCCGGATCTCGGCGTCGCGGCCGATGACGGGGTCGATCTTCCCCTTCTTCGCCTGCTGCACGAGGTCGATGCCGTACTTGGAGAGCGCGTCGTAGGTGGATTCCGGGTTGTCGGACGTCACGCGCTGGTTGCCGCGCATGGCCTGGAGTTCCTTGAGCACCTTGTTCCGGTCGAGGCCGAAGCTTTCGAAATACTTCTTCAGCGCGGCCGGCTTGCCCACCGCGATGAGCGCGAGGAACAGGTGCTCCACGCTCATGAACTCGTCCTTCAATTTCTCCGCCTCCTCCTCGGCGCGCGTCAGCACCTCGTTGAGGGCCTGCGTCACGTAAATCTTGGAAACATCGACGGAGCCGGAAACCTTCGGCACGCGCTCGAGTTCGCGGTTGGCGGCCAGTTGCAGCGCGCTCGCGGTCAGCCCGAGTTTCTCGACCAGCGACGGCACGATGCCGCCTTCCTGATTGAGCAGCGCGACGAGCAGGTGCCACGTATCGACTTCGTTGTGGGACAGGCGACGCGCCTCGTTCTGGGCTTCGGTCACGGCCTGGCGCGACATCACGGTCATTTTCTCGGGATTCATATTTAAAGAGACCCGCCCCCTTGCAGGAGGTGTTCCCAAGAGTTCGGAGTTTTCCCCTCGGGCGGAAGGCTTTCAGAGCCAGTGAAATGACGCCTTGGCACACCGGAGGGGACATTCTGGCTGAATGCGTCACAACAGCCTTTTTGAACCGAAAGGAGCAGCCGTCGCGAGACGGCTGGCGCCAGCGGTCTTACGACCGCTGCTACTTTTTCAACCCGGCCCCGCGACGAGCGCGGGCCCTACAGGTATGAATTCACCGTTGCTGGTTGTTGCCAGCCCGGTGTCTGTCCGGGCCGGTCGCCCGGCAGATAAATGCCCGCGGTGGCGGCCACGGAAAAAGCGAGTTACATCCCCTATGCTTCTGCAACTTTTCCGACGTGACCACCTCCGCGGGCAAAGTGGGGTTCTTCAAATTCTTTCCACCGACACGGACATTGTGCGTTCGCACCCGAACCGTGTCCAGTCCGCAACCGGAAAAGAGTGTGTCATGCCCGCGGACGAAATTCCGGCGGGTTCGGTTGACTAGCCGCGGAGCGCGGATACTCAGGGATCACCCATGTCCAATTTCCTCGACCCGAAACGGCCCACCACCCGCGCGTTGCTCGTGGGCGTGCAGACCCCGGACATGAAGCCCGGTGAAGGGGCGGAGCTGCTGGTCGAGCTTCAGGAACTGGTGGAAAACCTCGGCCTTGAGATCAGCCGCCCGATCCTCGTCACCATGCGGGACCGCCAGCAGCCCAAGTTCCTCATCGGCAGCGGCAAAGCAGCCGAGCTCATCGCGCAGGCGAAAGCCGACGGCGCCGACGTGATCGTGATCGATGAGGAGTTGTCCCCGGCCCAGCAGCGCAATTGGGAGGAGGAGTCCGGCCTGGCCGTCATCGACCGCCAGGAGGTCATCCTGGAAATCTTCGCCGACCGGGCGCAGACCCGCGAGGCCGTCCTGCAGGTGGCCCTGGCCCGGATGGAATATTCATTGCCCCGCCTGACGCGCGCCTGGTCCCACCTTTCCCGCCAGCGCGGCAAGGGCAAGATGGGCGGCGAAGGCGAAACCCAGCTCGAGCAGGACCGCCGCCTCGTCCGCAATCGCATCACGCGGCTGAAGGCCGAGCTCGTGCAGGTGATCTCACAGCGCGCCACGCAGCGCCGCAAGCGCCAGCGCACGCCCGTGCCCGGCGCCGCCATCGTGGGCTACACCAACGCCGGCAAGTCCACCCTCCTCAACAAGCTCACCGGCGCGCAGGTGCTGGCCGCGGACAAGCTTTTCGCCACGCTCGACCCGACCACACGGCAGCTCACCCTGCCCGATGGGCGCACGCTGCTCCTGACCGACACGGTCGGCTTCATCCGCCGCCTCCCCCACCGGCTGGTCGAGGCCTTCAAGGCGACGCTCGAGGAAGTCGTCGTCGCGGATTTTCTGATCCATCTGCTCGACGCCTCGAACCCGAACGTCGACCAGCACCACGCCACCACGCTGGCGGTGCTCGGCGAACTCGGCGCAGCCGATCGCCCCACGCTGACGGTTTTCAACAAGACCGACCTGCTCGACGAGCACACCCTCGCGCGCCTGCGCGCCGAGCATCCCGACGCGCTCTTCATCAGCGTGCATTCCGGGGACGGCCTCGACGAACTCCTCAAGCAGTGCGAGGCCCTCGCCACCGACGACACCGAATCGGCCGACCTGCTCATCCCGCACAGCCGCTACGATCTCGTCGCAAAGCTCCACGGCATGGGCCACGTAAGGAAGCAGGAATCTGTTGACGAAGGCACGCGCCTCACCGGCCGCTTCCCGAAGAAGTTCGCTGCGCTTTACCGACCGTTCGTGGTGGCGGCGGCGCCGGTCAAGCCGGTTAAAAAAACCACCAAAGCCAGGAAACTGTAGGGGCGTCGCTTGCCGACGCCCGCGGGCGCCGGCGAGCGGCGCCCCTACGAAAGTTCACCGGAAAATCCGGTAGAACCAATACCCGTAGGTTTCCCGCAGGGCGGTTTCGGTCTGCATCCACGCTTCGCCGCGCGGCACGAAATCGATGACCGTCAGGCCGCGGCGGGGGTCGAACCGCCGATCCACCGGAAACGGGATGCACTCCACGCCCGCTTTCTTGAACTGGAGCGCCGACCGCGGCATGTGCCACCCACTCGTGACCAGAATGACCCGGCTCCAGCCGCGCGCCTTCGCAAGCTTCGCCACCTCGGCCGCCTCATCAGCGGTGTTGCCCACCCGTCCCGTCACCAGGATCTTGTCCGCGGCAACGCCCCGGGCGATCGCCAGTTTTTTCAATTCATCGCCCTCCGTCGCCGGGGTGTCTTTCCAGGACATGCCGGCGCCCGTGAACACCAGGCAATCCGCCCGGTTCGCCTGGATCAGGCTGACGCCGGCCTCGTATCTTTCCCCGGTCTCCAGGAAGTTTGCGACGAAACCCGCGTCGACGCGCGGTCCCAGAATTCCGCCGAGCACCACGATTGCGTCCGCCGGCCCGGCCTGGCTCACCGGCAGGGCGGCGTAGCGCGACTCCACCCAACCCAGCAGCTTTCCCCCTACGCACGGGAGGCTGGCCACATAGAGCACGGCCACCGCGGCAAAAACCGCCCAGCGCTTTTTCCGCCACACGCCGAACACCAGCAACAAGGTGACCCAGCCGATCGGCAGCACGAACAACGGCAGAAGTTTATTGAAGAAGAGCATCAGCGGCGGCGGCGGAGTTTGACCACGAGTTTGCCCGCGATGAGCGCCTGTTTCTGCAGGCGCGTCAACTGCTTCAACTGGTATTCCCGCTGCAGGGCGCGGGTCAGGCTCATCGGTCCCTCCTGAAAAACCACCCGGACCGGGAGCCGGGGTCGCGTGTATTTCGCGCCCTTCCGGGCATTGTGCACGCCCACGCGCGCCGCGACGTCCTTCGCGATTCCGATATAAAACGTGCGATCCGCACAACGGAGAATGTACACGAACGCGCGCTTGCCCGGCATCCCCGCAACGTGGGCGATTGCCCGCGGCCCGACAAGCCCGCGCTGCGGTCCAGTAGTCTATTACCTGGATTCCGAAGTTGTGGGAAGGACTCGGGATCCAGAGGGGTGAGATCAGTCGCCATCCGACCCGCGAGGGGCGCCGGGCCTCGGAATAGTTCCCATGAGGACGGCCATCGGTTGCCCGATGGCGCCGTTTCTGTCGGCAGGTATGCTCGCGCCTCCCTCCCGCCACGTTTTCCCCTGTCCGCCGGATCCCGACGCCGGGCAGGTCGTGGCGGGCAACCATCCGGGAAAACTACAGGAAAAAACATGGCCAAGTCATCACAATCCAAAGGTTCACGCAGCGGCTCCCGCGGCCGCAGCGCCGGCTCCAATCGCGGCGGCAACACCCGCAACGCCAGCAGCCGGGGCGGAGCGAGTGCACGCAGTGCTTCCACGGGCGCCAGCCACCCGGGTAACCAGCGCGGCGGCGCTACCCAAGGCCGCCGCTCCGGCCGCCGCGGCGGGGCGTCGATGATCGACGACGAGAGCGACGAGTAAGCGATCGCCTTTTCGCTTCCGACCCTGGCCGTCGCCGCCACCCGGCGACGCCGGGACTGCGCCCAGGCGGGGTCACCGATCCCGCCCCCCAATTTGCATGACCAGCGCGCCTCCCTCCAATTTCCCATGCCCCTCGAACTTGAGCGCGTCCGCCGCCACACCGCGGATCACATCAACCGCCGCATCGACGCCACCATCGCCGAGACCATCTACCATTATGCCGGCCGGCCCGAGGATGCCATCGCCGCGCGACTCGACGAACTCGACGTCGAGTGGGACATCGAGCGCGTCCTGCAGGCGCACGCCGCCGCGGTCGCGCTCGGCAGCATCGGCCTCGCCACCGTGAACCGCCGCTGGCTCGCGCTCACCACCGGCGTGCTGGGGTTTCTGCTGCTGCACGCGACGCAGGGCTGGTGCCCGCCGCTGCCCGTGTTTCGCCGACTTGGGGTGCGCACGCGCGGGGAGATCGAGAAGGAGAAATTCGCGCTACGCTTCCTGCGCGGCGATTTCGACGACCTGAGAAGCCCGGAAGGCCTGCTCGCCGTTCCGCAGTTGGTGCAAGCGCTCCAAGCCTGAGGCCCGGCGCAACAAGCGCCGGTATTCCGAGGAGGCTGCCGGTCCGAATCGAAATGCGAACTTTCGTGAGGCTAATCTCCGCTCCCTGATTTTTTTGCGTTCAGCGCCCTGGTGAATTCGCGAGATTGGCTCAGCGCGTGGAGTCGTTCGAGCTCGCCAGCAACGAGCGCGTCTTTTTTTGCGCGGGACCATCGTTTGAGTTGGGCCTCGCGGAAGCGCGCCTCGGAAAAGGTCAGAAAAATTTCGGACCTGAGAAACGCAGCTGGTGGATCCAGTTGGGTTGTTCGGCACGCTTGCCCGGAAGAATGGTCCTTCAGCCGTTGTTCAAGGTCTTTAGATGCACCGATATAGAGCGCACCGGATCACAGGCGCAGAAAATAGACTATGCACGTGCCTTCGACGCGGGGCTACGCCCCTTGCTCAGGGCCACTCGCCGCGCTTCGGCAATCAACATATTCACGCGGTCTTTGCATGCCGGCCGCAGGCCGTGAGCAAGCCGACCAACGGGAGGCGCGTCGAATGGCTGCCCGACATGGATTCGAACCATGACTAGGTGAGTCAAAGTCACCTGTGCTACCATTACACCATCAGGCAGTGAAGCGGCCGAAAGAAGCCCCCGGGGTGGTGCGGGTCAAGGGTGGAAAAGCGCCGGGAGGCGACCGGCCGGAGGAGGTAACGACCCCATACGGGCGGGGCTCAGGAAGGTATATATAAGACGACCCGCCTCCAACCTTCCCTCCCATGCATGCTTCCCGCCATCAAGTCGTTCACTCGCTGAGCCTGTCGGACCTGCAACAACAAGTGAACACACTCCTCGGCGAGGGATGGACGACCGTCGGCCAGCCTACGCTGGCCCAACCCGTGGACCACAGTTGCCCGGCGTGCTGGGTCCAGGCCTTGTATCTTCACGCCCGGCCGGGGATGGAGTTCGAATCGGAGACCACACTGGAAAAGAAGCACACGGCCGGATGGCCACCTGCCCCGGATCAAACCGGGCAGGCGTCTCCAGCTCCCTCCCTGAAAACCAGCCGCTGGGGTTAGCCTCCGATTGCGGCAGGCGACCGAAACCTTAAACGCCGCCTTGGGTGGAGGGCCCAGCTCCCGCTGGGCCGCGAACGTGATATCGCGATCACCCGCCCGGCGCCAAGACGGAGCGCACTGACCCCGCACGCTTCTCCACCACCCCAAACCAACGCGCTGCGCGCAGCGCGTTCCACTCTCGATCCTCAAAATCCCGGGAACGGCTTTGCCCGCTGGCACAGCTGCACGGCGACGCCCCACGGGTCGCGCACGAAAATCAGGCGGGTGCCGTCCGGCAGCGCGTCGTCCGAGAACGGCTTCGCGCCGGCCGCCATCAAGCGCTGCTGGATCGCACCGGCGTCCGGCGCAAAGAACGCCACATGCAGCACCAGCGGCGGCATCGACGCGTAATCCGGATACGGCGCCGCCGGGTTCGAGTAGAGCTCGATGAACACGCGGCCGGTCTCGTCCGCCAGGAAGTGCGTGAACGGCGCCGTGTCCAGGCTCCGCGCCACGCTCAGGCCGAGCTGCTCCACATACCAGCGGCTCATGGCGCGCACATCGGGGACGTTCAGAGCCAGGTGTTCGAATTTCATGCGGGCGAAAGTGTGGGCGGCAACCGCGTCCGCGCAAAGCCTTTGGCGAGGCATAATCAGGGTGGAGCAACCAGAGCCCAGCTCCCGCCGTCGCCGAGCCGATGGCGCGCAGGCCAGCTCTGGGCCTTGGTGCGCAAGTTATATATCGCGCGCGGTCCAGCGGGAGCTGAACCCTCCAAAAGACCGACTCCCGAAATACCCGGGGTATTCGCCGCCATCTCGGGCATTGACGCGGGTTTTCCGCACCCGTTTGATGATCCTTGATGTCCGCCAAGCTGCCCACCAAGCCCGCCGTCAAATACCAGCGCGTTGTCCTGAAGCTGAGCGGCGAGGTGCTTCGCGGCAAGGGCACCGAGCCGATCGACGCCGCCACGCTCGAGCGGATGTGCGAACAGGTGAAGGAAATCCACGACCTCGGCGTCCAGGTGTGCGTCGTCATCGGCGGCGGCAACATTTTCCGCGGCCTCCAGGGCGCCAAGCGCGGCGTCGACCGCACCACCGGCGACTACATGGGCATGCTCGCCACCGTCATCAACGGCCTCGCGATCATGGACTGCCTCGAGAAAATGGGCGTCAAGACACGCGTCCAGTCCGCCATCCCGATGAACCAGATCGCGGAGCCGTTCATCATGCGCCGCGCCATGCGCCATCTGGAAAAGGGCCGCGTCGTCATCTTCGTCGCCGGCACGGGCAACCCGTATTTCTCGACCGACACCACCGCCGCCCTGCGCGCCTCCGAACTGCACGCGGACATCATCATGAAGGCGACGAAGGTCGACGGCATCTACGACAAGGACCCGAAGAAGTTCGACGACGCCGTCAAGTACGAGGAGCTCACCTTCGTCGAGGCGCTGCGCCAGCGGCTTAACGTCATGGACTCGACCGCGTTTTCCCTCTGTCTCGACAACAACGTGCCGATCCTGGTCTTCAATCTCGACGACGCCCACGCCATCAAGAAGGCCGTCATGGGCGTGAAGATCGGGACGCTGGTTCACAACTGAATTGTGAACCAGCTGAGAGCTCAGGGCTGAGAGTCCAGAGACTAATTCTTCCCGCCCCAAGCCTCGCCTTCCCCTCTTTCTTGCTCTTAACTCTCAGCTCTCAACTCTCAACTCTCAGCTCTCAGCCCTCACCCCTTAGCTTCTCATCCCATGAGCCATCCCATCCTCAACGACGCCATCGTCCGCATGAAGAAGACCGTGGATCACACGCTCCACGAATTCTCCACCATCCATACCGGCAAGGCCTCGCCGGCCATGGTCGAAGGCATCATGGTCGAGGCGTACGGCGGCATGCAGCAGCTGAAAGCCTGCGCCGCCATCACCACGCCCGACCCGCGCATGATCCAGGTGCAGCCGTGGGACAAGGGCCTGATCCGCGCGATCGAGAAGGCGCTGCAGCAGGCCAACATCGGCGTCAACCCGGTCGTCGACGGCACGGTGATCCGACTCCCCTTCCCCGATCTCTCGAAGGAACGCCGCCAGGAATTCGTGAAGACCGCGCACCGCCTCGCCGAGGAAGGCCGCGTCCACGTGCGCAACGTGCGCCGCGACGTGCTCGAGCAGGTCAAGAAGGCCAAGCTGCCCGAGGACGAGAACAAGCGCCTCGAAAAGGAAGTCCAGACCCTCACCGACAAATCGATCAAGGACATCGAAACCCATCTCGCCCACAAGGAGAAGGAACTGCTGTCGGTTTAAAACTGTCCCCCGACAGGTCGATCGGCCCGCCTCCCCGGCGGGCCTTTTTTATTGGTGAAAGGCCCTGCTCCCGCCAGGCCGTGCACGGGTTATCGCCAGCGCACGCCGGCCCCGCGGGAACGGGGCCTCCACTCGTTTTCCTTACAGCCTTACTTTCGCCGTCTGCCGGATATCCGCGGATGACGCCCCGGCGCGGATTGTCCATTCGCCGGCGGGGATCTCGTAATCGTCCTTCGCGGTGCTCCAGCGGCGCAATGCCACCGCCGACACCGTGAGCGTCACCGTCTTCTTTTCGCCCGCCTTCAGCGCCACGCGGGCGAAACCGCACAGCGATTGATTCTCGCGCGCCGCGGGCGGCACACCGTAAAGCTGCACCACTTCCTCGCCGTCGCGCCGGCCGGCGTTGGTGACATCCACCGTCACCGTGAGCGTGTCCGGACCGGCGGCTTTCACTTTCAGGTTCGCATACGTGAAGGTCGTGTAACTCAGGCCGTGCCCGAACGCATAGAGCGGCTGGCCCTTGAAAAAACGGTAGGTGTGACCGGACGCCATCGCGTAGTCCTCGAACTTCGGCAGGTCGCTCGTCGCGCGATAAAACGTCACCGGCAACCGTCCGGCCGGATTGTATTTGCCGAACAACACGTCCGCCACGGCGGTGCCCGCCGCCTGGCCGGGATACCACGCCTGCAGGATGGCGTTCACGTTCGCATCGGCCCAGGGCATCGCCACGGCACTGCCGGACAGGTTCACGAACACGATCGGCTTGCCCGTCGCCTTCAATTTCTCGAGCAGCTTCACCTGGACGCCCGGCAACTCGATCCGCGTCCGGTCGCCGCCCTGGAAGCCCTCGTAATCCACCTTCATCTCCTCGCCCTCGAGCTGCGCGGAAATGCCGCCGACATACACCACTGCATCGGCCTTTTCCGCCGCGGCGACCGCCTCGGCAAAACCAATGTCCGCGGGCGGCAATTCCCACTCGAGCGAAAGGGCGCCCGGGCCGCCGGCGGAAAAGTACTCGAGCTTCACCGGGACGACGCCGTTGTCCGGCAGCCGGCACGCGACCGTCACCGTCTTCCCGTCGGGCGTCCACGCGTCGATCAACACCTTGCCGCCCACCTCGAGGCGAATGCCACCGCGCGCCTTGACGGTGATCGGGTAGTCGCCCGCCATCATCGAGATCAGGTTGCCCTGCCAGCGCACCGCCATGTTTTCGGCCACGGCGCCGGCCGGAAGTTTGTCGGTCGCGAAATCGAAGCTGACCGGACGGTCGCGGCGCTCCGCCACCGGCTTGCCCTCGAGACGCGGGTTGTCGAAATACTCGCCATTCAGGCCGGTGTATTCCCCAAAGCGCAGGCCGGTGCGCGGGATCGGACGCCGGCCGGGCGGCAGGAGGGCGTAATCGCAGCCGTGCACGTAATCGATCTGCACGCCGGCCCCGAGCGCGGCCTTGAGGCCGGCAAGCACCGTGACGGGGGCGACCGGTTTGCCATTGTAGTTGCCGAGCAGCACCGTCACCGAATCGGCGCTGGGGCCGATGACGGCGACGCGCTTCAGTTTGCTGGCGGCGAGAGGCAGGAGGCCGTCGTTTTTCAAGAGCACCATGGACTTCCGGGCGGACTCAAGCGCGAGCTCGGCATGGGCCGGAGCCATGTTTTCGGATGCGGCGATCCGGCTGAACGGCACGCTCGCGGCGGGATCGTAGAAGCCCAGGCGCATCTGCGTGCGGAGCAACGCGGACAGGCGGTAATCGATCTCCGCCTCGGAAATCAGGCCGCGCTTCACGGCGTCGACGAGTTCCGACGGCTCGTCGCCGCAGCGGACGTTCAACCCGGCCTTGAGCGAGATCGCCTCGGCTTCGGCCAGGTCGGCCGCGACCTTGTAGGTGGTATGGAGATCGTGGATCGAGCCGCAGTCCGAGGTGATGTGGCCGTTGAAGCCCCATTTCGCGAGCAGAAGGTAGAGCTTCGGGTTGATCGGCGCCGGTTTGCCGTAGAGGGAATTGTAGGCGGTCATCACCGCCTCGACCCTGCCCTCGCGCACGAGCGCCTCGAAGGCCGGCAGGTAGGTGTCGTAGAAATCCGCCTCGGGCGGCGACGCATCGAAATCATGCCGCCGCGACTCGGGGCCGCTGTGGACGGCGAAGTGCTTGGCGCACGCTGCGGCCATCAGGTAATGCGGGTCGTCGCCCTGCAGGCCGCGCACGAACGCGACGCCGGTGCGCGAGGTGAGGAACGGATCCTCGCCATAAGTTTCCTGCCCGCGGCCCCAGCGCGGGTCGCGGAAGATATTGATGTTGGGCGTCCAGAACGTGAGCCCGTAGTAACGCATGCCCTCGTCCTGGGTGCCCGCCGCGCCGTTGAACTTCGCGCGGGCCTCGATGCCGATGGTGTGGGCGATTTGTTTCATCAGCGGCTCGTCCCACATCGCCGCGAGTCCGATGGCCTGCGGGAAAACGGTCGCCTCGCCCGCGCGCGCAACGCCATGCAGCGATTCGTTCCACCAATCGTATTTCGGGATGCCCAGGCGCGGCACACCCGGCGTGGTGTTCTTCATCAATGTCGCCTTCTCCGCGAGGGTCAGGCGCGAGACGAGATCCTGCACGCGCGCCTCGATCGGTTGAGCGGGATCGCGATAGAGATCCGCCGCGTGGACCATCAGGGTAAAGACAAAGGCGGCAACGACCGTCGGGAGGAGAGCACGCAGGGGTTTCATGCGGATGGAAGTTAGCGGCGGGCGCGGGACGCACGAGCCGGCAAACACTTTCCCCGTAAACCCCGGCCCACGCCAGTCATGTTTTCTCATGACCTTGCGCTAACATTTGCCCCGGGCAGCCGGATGGAGGGCCCAGCTCCGGCTGGGCCATAGGTGCGGTCGTCATATCACATTCGCGGCCCAGCTGGAGCTGGGCCCTCCATTTGCCCGACACGATTCTTTTGTCTTCCCCTTCGGTCCTCCGGCCTCTGTCCTCTGTTTCCCCGTGCCCGATTTCACTTTAGATTCCCCCGGCGGTCATAACCCGAGTTCGATCCCCCCGATCGACTTCCGGGCCCTCCTCAACGACGAACAGTTCGCCGCGGTGACCGCCCAGCCGGGCCCGCTGCTCGTGCTCGCCGGCGCGGGCTCGGGCAAGACCCGCACCCTCACCTATCGCGTCGCCTACCTGCTCTCCCAAGGCGTCAAACCGGGCGAAATCCTCCTCCTCACCTTCACCAACAAGGCCGCGAAGGAAATGCTGCACCGCGTCCACGACCTGACCGGCATCGAACCGCAGCGTTTTTGGGGCGGCACCTTCCATTCCATCGGCAACCGCGCCCTGCGCATGTTCGGCGAGGCGATCAACCTGCCGAAGAACTTCACCATCCTCGACGCCGACGAGTCCGAGACGCTGCTCAAGCTGTCCGTCGAGTCCATCGACAAGACCTTCTTCAAGGAAAAGACCAACCCGCGGCCGGGCCCGCTGTTCAGCGTGCTGTCGCTCGCGCGCAACACCCAGCTGTCGCTCCACGACACTGTCTTCAGGCAGTTCCCGCAGTATGGCGAGATCAGCGACCGCCTGCCGGCCTTCGCCGCGGCCTACGAGAAGAAGAAGCGCGACGACAAGGTCTGTGACTACGACGATCTCCTCGAACTCTGGCTCAAGCTCCTGACCGACACGCCCGACGTCGCCCAATACTTCGCGCACCGTTTCCGGCACGTGCTCGTCGACGAATACCAGGACACGAACACGATCCAGGCGCAGATCGTGGACAAGCTGTCGGCGCACCACCAGGTGATGGCGGTCGGCGACGACGCGCAGTGCATCTATTCGTGGCGCGGCGCCGATTTCGAAAACATCATGACGTTCCCCGACCGGCACGCGGGGACCGCGATTCACCGGATCGAAATCAACTACCGCTCCACGCCCGAGATCCTCGCCTTCGCGAACGGCGTGCTCAACGCCCAGCCGAAGGGCCACCATTTCGACAAGGAACTCCGCGCCGCCCGCAAGCACGGTCAGAAGCCGGCGGTCATCCAGGCCATGGACGACCGCGAGCAGGCGGCGTTCGTCCTCAAGCGCATCCAGTCGCTCGTCTCGGACGAAGGCGTCTCGCCCAACGAGATCGCCGTCCTCTACCGTTCCCACTACGTCGCGCTCGAGATGCAGCTCGCGCTCACCCGCGCGGGCGTCCCGTACACCATCACCAGCGGCGTGAAGTTTTTCGAGCGCCAGCACGTGCGCGACCTGATCGCCGTCATCAATTTCGTCTACAACCCCGCCAACACCTCGGCCTGGAACCGCATCGCGATCCTCCTGCCGAAGGTCGGCGAGAAGGGCGCGGCAAAGCTCTACACCGCCGCCCTGGACCACGCGCGGCTGATGCAGCGCAACTTCATCGATGCGCTCGCGACCGACGACGTCGCGACCAAGGTCCCGAAGGACGCCAAGGCGGAGTGGCCGAGTTTCTGCGCGTCGCTCAAGCAGGTGTACGACGCGATGAACGACGACACCCCCGCCGCGGCCGTCGGACTCGCGATCGACGGCTGGTATGGCGACTACATGAAGGGCGAGTACGCCGACTACACCGACCGCATCGAGGAATTGAAGGGCCTCGTCGGCTTCGCCTCGCAGTTCACGCAGATGTCCGACTTCCTCGCGCAGATCATGCTGCTCAACGGCGAGACCAGCGAGAAGCAGATCGAGACGGACCAGGAGTCGATCAAGCTCACGACAATCCACCAGGCCAAGGGCCTCGAGTACGACGTCGTCTTCCTGATCGGCGCCGCCGAAGGCCAGTTCCCCGGCTACCGCACGATCGAAAGCGGCGACTTCGAGGAGGAGCGCCGCCTATTCTACGTCGCGGTGACCCGCGCCAAGAACGAACTCTACATCAGTTACCCGCGCGTCGCCTCCCGCCCCGGCCCCGGCGGGATGATGCTGGCGCCCTCGCGCTTTCTGACCGAATTGCCCGACGGGCTCTACGACGAGCTGAGGATCAAGCGATCGTTCGGGTGGTAGTTTCCCATGCGTTTCCTCAAGTGGTCATTCTTCGGACTGCTCGGGGCTTTCGTCCTTTTCGCCGCGGTCTCCGCATTCTTCGCCTGGCAGTTGACGAGCCCGCCCCGGCGCACGGTCGGTGAAATTCCCGCGGAACTGCCGGCGACAACGCAAGCCGTCACTTTTCTGGCCCGCGACGGACTCAAACTAGCTGGCTGGTTCTTATCTCGCGAGGGCTCGAACAAAGCAGTCGTTTTGTTGCACGGCAATGGCTCCAGCCGGAGACAGATGATCGCCCGCGCCCGACTGTTCCACAACGCCGGTTACTCCGCCCTGCTCTACGACGCCCGCGGCCATGGACTCAGCGCCGGCGACAAGGTTTCGGCGGGCTGGTTTGAAAGTGCCGATTTGCTCGGGGCGCTTGATTACCTGCAAGCGAAAGGCCTGAACGAGTTCGGGTGCCTTGGCGCATCGCAAGGGGGTGCGACCATCCTATTGGCCGCAGATCAGCTACCCAATGAAGTGCGCTGGGTGATTATTGAGAGTGTGTACCCCACGATCCGGGACGCCTTGGATCGCCGTTTCAGATTGGATCTTCACCTGCCCGCCTGGCTGGCAGGGACGTTGTTCGTGCCGTTCGCCGAAATGCGCCTGGGCGTTTCGATCGATCGTATCAGCCCGTTGGACAGCATTCGAAAACTGCATTGTCCTGTCTTCGTGCTCGGTGGCTCTGCCGATCTTCACGCCCTGCCCGCCAGCATCGAGGCCCTGTTTGCCGCGGCCCCGAAACCCAAGGAGCTGTGGCTCGTGCCCGACGCCAGGCACGTGGACCTCTACGGTTTCGCCAAGCAAACCTACGCCGACCGCATCCTCGCTTTCGTCACTTCCGCTCAACCGACGCCCTGAGCCCGCCGCCCCTGCTCCTCACGGACAGATGAGTGGCAGCGGCTCATTGCGAAAGCGTCGGTAGACTCCGAAATCGCGCACATCGAGTGTCACGATCCTGGCCTCGGGGTGCATTTCGGAGAGCAGCACCAGCGACGCATCGCATACGTCCATCCGGGGATACTTGGCCAGCAGGACGCGCAGCCGGCCGGCGGCAACGCCCAGTGCAGGCAGCAACCGCAAATGTCCGCTGCCGGACAATTCCACCAGGGCGCCAACCTCGGGCGTGTTGCCGCCAAGCTGGTAGCAGGCCTCGGCAAACACCGCTTCGGAGGTCCACACGATGTCATCCACCGCCTGCAAGGCCTGCGTGGACCATCCGTGCCATTGGTCGCGCCGACTGAACCAGCCGATCAGCGGTCCCGCATCAACGAGATAACGGACGTCCGAAGCCTTCACGGGTCGAGAGATCGGGTGGCGCGTCCTTCAACATGCCCCGATACTTCGCCGCGGCGGCAGCGAAGCTCGTGCCATTGGAACGTGTCCCCTTTGCCGCGGGACGGCCCGTCTGCCCGTTGCGGCGATTGGAAGCGGTTTTCACCATGCCTTTCACGCCGGCAACCTACTTCAGCCACCTTCGCAAACAAGTCCTTTATGCCGGCAAAACCGCCTCAAATGAGGCGGCATCTTTTCGCCGGCGCCACCCACTTTACCTACGGCGCCAGCGGTCCGCCACGGGGTCAGGTTGCTTTATTCCCGATCGCTCCGGGCAGACCGGCAGGCGCAAGCGAAGGGGTCGGGCTGGGCCTTACCTTTTCTGTCATTTCCGCTGAATTCCCCCTTCCAAAACAAATCGCGCGCTCCGATTGGCGGGGCGGGCGTGCTTCAAGCGACTGTTTCGTTCAGGTGCGACGGCGGGGAGCATCACAAAACCCAAGGCGCCGAGCTACTGCATTTTCAGAAAAGTCGTAGCCGTTTTAAGTTTTAGAGAATCGGATTGTTCCCGAGACCGTCATCCTGAGCCGCGCAAGGATCCAGGGGAATGCGCACCTCCACTTGGATTCTTCGCGGAGCTCAGAATGACGACAGCGGTAATGGGCACGATTTTGATCGGCGACATCTTAATTTAAACGCTCCAATGGAGAGCGATTCCAGCGTCCCGTTTGTCCCATGGTCCAGTTCGGGAGCGCCGTCCTCGCGACGATCCTCACGGCCTCCTCCTGTTTCGCCGCGCTTTGCGCAGAATAGCCCTGGATGACGCGCCAGTTCTGCGGGGCTGCCTATCGTATCTTGTCACAAAATTGCGTAGCCCGTCACAGACGGGGTGCGCCGGCCGGGGCCGTGCTCCAGAACGGACCACATGGAAGCCATCCTTTCCGATCAAGCGCCCCCTCCCCGCGGGTTTCTCGACGCCGCGCTCGCCTTTGCCCAGCAATCCGTGGCGATCGCCATCGTGCCGCTCGCCCTCGCCACCGTCGCGCCCGAGGCCAGGGCCGACACGCTCAACTTCGGCCCGGTGGTCCTGAATCCCGGCGAGATTTTCAACCCGAACGGCAGCGGCTACAGCGGGGGCTCCCACGTTCCCGTAAACACCGTTGGCGTGCTGCTGACTCTCCCCCACGAAACCGCCAACGGCGTCGACGGCATGCGATATTTCGTCCCGAACCTCGTCTTTGTCACCGATGTGGGCGGCCCGCTCGCGCAATACGCCTCATCCGGCTTTAGATCGGATACGGTGACCGGCAGCCTCCCGGCCGGCAGCAGCCTCCTCACCTCCTACAGTTTCAACCTTAACGCCTCGCCCAATATCAGCAACCTGACCTGGACGCTGTCGGGCAGCCTGTGGGATTCGTTCGGCAACGTCCTGGACTTGGGCACGGCGACCGGGACCATCGAAACTGGCGCGGGATCTCCAGTCACATTCAGCGGCGTGCTCGACCCGACCCCGGCTTTGGGCGAATCCTTCGAGGGATACGTCTATTACCATACTCTCTCGCTGACCTACACCGCCGCCGCCGTGGATCCCATTTTCCTGTCCATGGGCGGCTTCGAGCAGGGCATCACCCTCACCGGCGTGGCCGCGGCCGTGCCCGAACCCGCGACCGTCGGCCTGCTCGCCGGGCTCGGTGCCCTGGGGCTGGCGTGGCAGCGGCGGCGTCTGCGCCGCGCCTGAACCGTCCCATGCCGCGGCTGCTTCTGCTGCTGCCGCAACTGCCGCAGGACCCGGCCAGCGGCGCCGCCCGTTCCATGCGGGCCGCCTGCCAGGTGCTCGCCGCCGCCGGCTGGGCCGTGCGCGCGCTCGCCGTCACCGCGACCGAGGCCACGGCGGGAATTGACGCCGCAGCTCTGTTGCGCGGCGCGGGGCTCGACCTCACGTTGCGCCTGCCCAACCGCGCCGTTTACCGCCACGACCGCCCGGTGCTGGTTTTCACCGATGCCGACGGCATCGTCCATCAGCTGCTCGACACCGGCCGTTGCCGCGCGTGGGAATGGCAGGCGGAGCACGAGGCCCAGTTCAACCGCCTCTTCCAGCGCGAACTCACCGACCACCGGCCCGACGTGATCTACACCTACGGCGGCACACCGGGCGACGGCGGCCGCTGCCAACGCGCGCGCGCCGCCGGCTGCGTCGTGGTCTTTGCCCTGCACAACCTGGGCTACCTCGCCAGGGACTGGGCGCATGGATTCTCCGCCGTGATCACCCCCAGCCGCTTCCTCCAGGAAATCTACCGGCGTGAGACCGGGCTCGAGAGCGTCGTGCTGCCGCCGCTGTTGAACCCCGCGGAAACGGTGGCGGCCGACCGGCAGCCCCTCTTCGCCACCGCCGTGAACCCCTCACCCGAAAAGGGCGGCTTCTTTCTCGCCCGCCTGGCGGAGGAATTGTCCGTCCGCCGGCCCGACTTGCCGATGCTGTTCGTCGAATCGCGCGGCTCTGCCGGCCGACTCGTGGAGGCCGGACTGGCCGGAGGCTTCGACCTGCGCCGGCACCGCAACCTGATGTTCGCCCCGGCCGTGGCGCAGCCGCGGGATTTCTTCCGCGGCACGCGCGTGCTCCTGGCGCCCTCGGTGTGCGAGGAGGCCTTCGGTCGCGTCGCGGCCGAGGCCCTGCTCAATGGCGTGCCGCCCCTCGTGAGCGACCGCGGTGGCCTGCCGGAGGCGGCCAACGGCGGCGGCTTCGTGCTGCCCCTGCCCGCCTCGCTCACGCTCGAAACCCGCGCCCCCGTGGCGGCGGCCGACGTCGCCGCCTGGCTCGAGGTCATGCTGAAACTGGCCGACGACCCGGCCTGCTATTCCGCGGCCTCGCAGCGCGCCCTCGCCGCCGGCCAAGCCTGGCATCCGGACAGGCTGAACCCACGCTACGTCGAATTCTTCACCAGCCTGCTGACCCCCGCACCGTGACCCTCGCGACCTCGGATTCCAAATTTTTCTGTTAGCGACCTCGCAGCTCCGTGTGAGTGATTCCCGAGATTGACGCTCCCTCTTATCCGGACTTCATTCCTCCCATGCCGCGCAAGGTCAGTGAAATCGTCGAGGAGGCCCGCCAGCTGCCCTACGGGGAGCGGACCGAACTCATCGAGCAGTTGATTGCCGACGGCGCCAAACACCCTGACCCCGAAATCGAAAAAGCTTGGGGCGATGAGGCGATGCGTCGCCTCAAGGAAGTAGAAGATGGCAAGGTGCTGCTCATCCCCGGCGAGGAAGCCATGGCTCGGGTCAGAAAAAGTATCGGGCTGTGAAACCCTACGCCTTCCATCGCGAAGCGCTGGAAGAGTTTGATGCCGCCGCGATCGACTACGCAAGAGTCAGCCCGGCACTGGCCCATCGATTCTACCGAGTGATCGACGGGCTGATCGCCGATGCCTGCCGCCGGCCCGGCGCCTTCCGTTTCATTCACCCACCCGCCCGCCGGCACTTCGCCCGCAAATTCCCCTACGGCATCATCTACGTCGAGCGACCCACCGACATCTGGATCCTCGCCGTCATGCCGCTGCACCGCAAACCGGGCTATTGGCAGCACCGGCTTGGTTGAGGGGTTCCCATAGCAGGGTCAGGTTGCTTTATTCCTGATCGCTCGCGGGATGCCGGCAGGACTTGCCTGTAGCCCCACTCATTGAGAAAAAGAGCGGGTGAGACCCACGATCTATGCGATCAAGGCGGCGGTCGCCAATCCACGGGCGGCCGCGTTCGCCTTCAAGGCGCAGAAAACCATGTATGGCGGCAAGCGCATCGCCGCGGGCGACACGATCTTCATCTTTGCGAGCGAGAACGAAGGCGGGCCCGGGCTGATCGCACGGGGCATCGTCACCTCCGCTGCGGCGATGGCGCGGAAGCCCGGTATCGAGCGGCAAACGCCGCGGGTGAGCATCACGATCAAGCGCACGGCGCGCGCCAGGCGGCGCCTGGGCCGGGCCGAACTCAAACCGTTTTCCAATTGGCGCGATGGCCGGCCCGAGACGGAGCTCAATTTCAAATACTACCGGCAGGCGACGAACAAGATCGTCGGCCTTTCGCCCGAAGCGGCCGCGTTTCTTGGCGGGTTCTTTTAACTGTGAGCCGCGAAGGAGACATTGCCGCAGGCCGGGCCAGTCTCCGACTGGCCGGTCCGGTCAAAAGACCGGACCTCCTGATTCTCGTCGCAAGGACTGCTCAGCGCTCCAGGAGGTAGTGCCACTCCGAACCGTTGTATTGGAAAAAGCCGGTCGCCGGGTCGCCGTCGTCGATGAGCTTATCGATGTTCCGCATCTGCGCCATGGAGGCCGTCGTCTGGTAGAGCGTGATGCTTTTCAAACCAGGCTCATTGTCCCATTCGTATTGTCCGCCGATCGGCGTGGGCCGGCTCCACGCCGCCGGGAGCCTTCCCGCCAATTCCGCCGGCACCACGCCCGGCGCGACGTCCGCCGGCCAGGTGCCATTTTCCGTGAGGTAGGTGTCGAAAGCCTGGGAGAAGATCCGCAGATCGTTCGCCACCCGGGAATTTTGCGCCCGCTGCCGCACGCGGCCAAACGCCGGGATGGCCAGGGCCGCGAGCAGTCCGATGATCACCACCACAATCATGATTTCCACGAGCGTGAAGCCCCGGTCCGCCCGCCTCTTCGACGAAGAAACCCGGGGCTGAGGTCCTGCGATCATCCCGCCACGATAACCGCCCCCGTTCCTGCGAAACGAGCCGGGAAGTTTCAAAAGCAGGTAAAGCGAAGGAGCCCGCGAACCCGCCCTCACTGGCCGGTGGCGGCCGCGGGGGACAGGGTCTGGAGATAAAGCCACAGCGCTTTCTTTTCCGTATCGGTCATCTTGCCGAATGCGATCGGCATGACCGGATTGAGTTGCTGGCCGTCGGGCCGGACGCCCGTCTCGAGCACCTTGAGGAAATCCGCTTCGCTCCAGCGCGCGAGGTCGCCGCTGGGGGTCAGGTTGCGCGACGCCGGCCAGTCGGGCGGCGCCCCGGGGATGCGGCCCCCGGCCAGTTGCTCGCCGTGACAACCCGTGCAGCCGACGGCGAGATAACGCCCGTAATCGACGGTCACGCCGGGGATCACCGTTGGCGGACGCAGACCGGCGTGGTCGATGTGCTCCGCGGCAATCTTGATCTGACCGGCGAGCATGAGCGCCCGGGCCACGGGTCCGACTTTTATCGGCACGCGGTCCCGGTCGACCTTGGGCACGGTCTTGAGGTAGGCGATCAGCGCGCCGAGGTCGTCGTCGGAAAAATGCGCGTACTCGAGCGACGGCATCAGCACGAGCGGCTTGCCGTCCTTGGCCACGCCATGGCGGATCGCACGCACCCAGTCTTCGTCCGTGAAAGCCGCGATGCGGCCACCGCGGCCACCCGTCAGGTTCGAGCCCCAGAGCACGCCCACGGCCGGGTCGTCGACCACCTTCGCGCCACCGAAGTCCTGGCCGTGGCAATCAACGCACCCGCGGGTTTCCGCAATGTGCCGGCCGCGCAACACCGAGGCGGCGTCCGCGGGAACAGCCACCGGCCGGACCGCCACCGCATAAGTCCGGCCGAGTTTGCGCGCACTCAGCGCATAGACGCCGCACACCGCCAGCACGAGCAGCAGGACAATCACGCCGAGTCCGTAACCAAGGTATTTGAAAACACGCTTCATAGGGCAGACCTGAGAAAAGAGTTCTCCGCCGACGCCGACAAGAACCGGGATTTACGTCTTTCGGCTAACAGGGAGCGGCCCGGCCCGCCGCGCCTGGCCTGGGCGGCCCTCTATTCATCTGGATTTCAGGCTGACTTCATCAAGTCTTCACACACTTCCGGCACCCTGAATCCACCATGCAAAAGAAGGATTTTCTCATTATCGCGCTCGTGCCGTTGTTCCTGCTGGTGATCCCGCTGGTGGGGAACATGACGGTCGAGGGATGGAACTGGAAATGGAATGATTTCGTTTTCGCCTACGTGGTCTTTGCCTTCACCGCGTTCGTCTACCGCCTGATCGTTTCGCGGAAATTCGCCAATCTCATCTACAAGCTCGCCGCGGCCCTGGCGGTCGCGGCGGGATTTCTCATCACCTGGATCACCGCCGCGGTCCAGATCATCGGCGACGAAAATCCCGGCAACACCCTCTACGCCTTGGTCATCCTGACCGGCCTGGTCGGGGTCGGCCTGGCGAAGTTCAAACCTGCCGGCATGGCCCGCGCGGCGTTCGCCACCGCCGCCGTCAACTTCCTGGTGCCGGTGGTTGCCTTTGGCTTCTGGCCCGCCGACTTCAGCCCGGGCGTGGAAAAGGTTTTTGTCCTGAATGGAATTTTCGTCGCGATGTTCATCGTCTCGGGCCTCCTGTTCCGCCATGCGGCGGCCAACGCGGCCGCCGTCGGCGAACCGAAAACCGCCTGAAGCGAGCGGGGTGGCGCGCAGGCGGGCGGGCGTGGGAGGGAGTTTATGCCCGACGGCTTCTCGGACGTCCTGGTCGGGGCATAAAGCTCCCAAGGAATCCAACCTGACCTCGTTTAAAGTTTCGGGTCTTCCATGCGCGTGACCGGCCTCCGGGAATCCCCGCTGGCCGGAAGCAATGTCACGTAATACGTGACATTACACTCGGGCGGGGTCTGGGACATGTCACGTAATAGGTGACATGCTGGAAAGGTTCCGTGCCGGCTGAAAACCCAGGGTGAAGGCTGACCGCGCAATTCAAAAGGGGCTTCCCCTTGCGCCCGACGATCTGATGAACCCCGGAACTCGGCGGGTGAAAAGAAGGTCACTGGGGCATGCTCCCTCTCCGGTGTTTCTCCTTCCTGCTGCTGGGCAGCGCACTCCTCTTCTCCGGCTGTTCCAGCGTTTACTATGGCGCGATGGAGAAAGTCGGCATTCCGAAACGCAAGATCCTCGTCGACCGCGTGGGCGCGGCCCGCGAAGCCCAGCAGGAGGCCAAGCAACAGTTCTCGAGCGCGCTCGCCCAGTTTCTGGCGGTGACGCGTGTGCCCTCCACGCAACTCCAGGCGACCTACGAGAAGCTCGACGCCGAATTCAAGCGCAGCGAGGCGCGCGCCCAGGAGGTCCGCGATCGCATCGCCGCGATCGATGACGTCGCCCAGGCCTTGTTCGGTGAATGGAAAACCGAACTCGGCCAATACCAGAGCGCCAGCCTGCGCAGCCAGAGTGAGCGCCAGCTGAGCGCCACCAAACAGCGCTACGCCGCCCTCATGCGCGTGATGGACCAGGCGGCCGCCGGCATGAACCCGGTGCTCGATGCCTTCCGCGATCAGGTGTTGTTCCTCAAGCACAACCTCAACGCGCAGGCCGTCACCGCGCTCAGCGGATCCACGCGGGAACTCCAACAGGACATCACGCGCCTCGTGGCCGACATGGAGAAATCCATCCGCGAAGCGGATGCCTTCATCAGCTCGATGCAGTCACCGCCGGGAGCGGATAAGTGAATGACCGCGTGGATGGGTGTTCCTTGCAGGGCCGTCTCTCGCGACGACTTCATGCGCAAGGCCGGATCAAGAGCCGACCCTACAAAAAACGGCTGTGCATTTATTTAAGCTGCTCCAGCGCAGCTCGCAAAGCTTTCGGCCTCGACACAATCGAGCCGTGGCAGCGCCCCCCGACTCCGGCGTTGCATTGGCCACGCCGGTTTATCAAGTTTCCGGTGCCGGAATTCACCTCCGGTCACCTCAACTCAATTCCGACAACCTCTCCATTTCTCCTTCGGGAGATGGGCCATGGAGAAATCCTACATTCTGTGTCCGCAGTGCGGACAGCGGCTCGCTCAGCTATTGGGCGAGATTGGGCAACGCCAGCAGCTCCAGCCGCTGGCCGGCACCCGCGTATCCACCGCCAAGAACGCGCTGGGCGAACAACTCGCCTGGATCCGTTGCCCGAAGTGCAAGACCGAAAGGCAGGTCAACGCCGCGCACTGGTCCGAACCCTGAGCCCCGCGAGCGCTGGCGGCCGATCCCGCGCGGGGCTGGAATGTCCCCCACGGTATGTAAGTGCCCGCTGCTTGCGTCGACCGGGGAATGGCATCATCTAGGCGTCGTCTATGAAAACTGTCCTTGTCGTCCTCGGGGTCCTCGCGGCCGTGCTCGTGGTGGGCGCCCTTTTCCTGACGGGTCAATACAATGGCCTCGTCAACCGTTCCCAAGCCGTCGACGCCCAATGGGCGCAGGTGCAGAACGTTTACCAGCGGCGCGCCGACCTCATTCCGAACCTCGTCGCGACGGTTTCCGGCGCGGCCAACTTCGAGAAGAGCACGCTGACCGAGGTCACCAACGCCCGCGCCTCCGTCGGCAAGGTGCAGATCAACTCCAACGGCACGCCGACGCCGGCGCAGCTCGCGGAATTCGACCGCGCGCAGGGCGGCCTGTCATCCGCGCTGTCGCGGTTGCTCGTCGTGGCCGAAAACTACCCGAGCCTGAAGGCGACCGCCAATTTCCAGGAGCTGCAGGCGCAGCTCGAAGGCACGGAGAATCGCATCAGCGTCGAACGCGGCCGTTTCAACGAGCTCTCCCGCGACTACAACGCCGCCATCAAGCGCGTCCCGGCCGTCTTCTTCGCCGGCATCTTCGGCTTCAAGGAGAAGCCCTATTTTGCAGCGAAGCCCGGCGCGGAGGATGCGCCGAAGGTCGAGTTCGATTTCAACAAGAAACCCTGAGGAACGCTGCGTGACCGCCTTCCGCCGAGTGGTGCTGCTGGTGACCGTCCTGCTGGCCGGCAGCGGGCTGGCCGGCGCCGAGCGCATCCCGCCGGCACCGCCGCGGTATTTCAACGACTACGCGGGCGTCGTCTCGCGACCGGTGGCGGACCAGCTGAACACGCAGCTCGAGCAGTACGAGCGCGCGTCCTCGAATCAGCTGCTGGTGGCGATCTACCCGAAGATGGAGTCCGACTCGTCCGTGCAGGACTACACGGTGCGCGTCGCCGAGGCGTGGCGCGTCGGCCAGGCGCGCCGCAACAACGGTGCCGTGCTGTTTGCCTTCATGCAGGAGCACCAGCTCTACATCCAGGTCGGCTACGGCCTGGAGGCGGTGCTGCCGGATGCCCTCGCGAAGCGCATCATCGAGAGTGAGATTGTCCCGCGTTTTCGCGCCCGGGACGTGGACGGCGGCATGCGCGCGGCGGTGCAGGCCATGATCGCCGCCAGCAAGGGCGAATACAAGGGCACCGGGCGGACCGTGGCCGATCGCCAGGGTGGCGGCGGGGGCGGCATTCCGATCTGGGTGTTTATCGTGGGGTTCATCGTGCTGAATATTTTGAGCGTGCTCTTCCGCCGGGCACGCAGCGGGCCGTCGGTGCTGCTCAATCCCCGCCGGCGCGGACTGCGGCCCAGCATCTGGCTGGGCGGAGGTGGCGGGTTCGGCGGCGGCGGTTGGGGCGGCGGGGGTGGCGGGGGTGGCGGCGGCGGATTTTCCGGCGGCGGGGGCAGCTTTGGTGGCGGCGGCGCGGGAGGAAAATGGTGACATGAAACCCAAGGAATTCATCGGCGCATTGGATGCCCGCGCCATCGAGACGGCCATCCAAGAGGCCGAGCGCCGGACGTCCGGCGAAATTCGCATGGTCGTGAGCAAGCAGGCGGTGGACGATCCCGTTGCGATGGCGCGCGCCGAATTTGTGCGGCAGGGCATGACGAAGACCAAGCGACGCAACGCGGTGTTGTTGTTCATCGCGCCGGTGTCGCAGGGTTTCGCCATCATCGGCGACGAAGGCGTGCATGCGAAATGCGGCGATGCCTTCTGGACGGACGTGGCCGCCGTCATGCAGGAAAATTTCCGCGCCGGCCGGCACACGGCCGCGCTCCTCGAAGGCATTGCCCGGAGTGGCGAGCTGCTGGCGGCGCATTTCCCGCACGAGGCGGGCGACGTCAACGAACTGCCAGACCCAGTAATCGAGCATTGATGTTCAATTGTAGGGGCGTCCCTTGCGGACGCCCGCGGACGGCGTCGAGCGCCGCCCCCACCCTCGAGATCAAGGGTTGCCGTCAAGGCACGCGCCCCGCTTTGGGCAAGGGGTGAATACGCACCAGTGAGGGGTGGTAAATCACCCGATGGCGGCCGGGGCCTGCCTGGTTTATCTTAAGGGGCCGTGTTCCTCCTTCCCTCCATTCTTCGCTGGCGGCGCAATGCCCCTCGTTGGCGCGCGTGGTGCGACATTCCCAGCGCGGGGGAAGCCGCGCTCGTCTCGGCGCGTTGCCGCTACTCGCTCGATACGCTGGAGGTCATGTGCAACCGCGGAGCCACTTTCTGCGCGCTGATCGAACAGGAGCACAACGACGCCTGGCGCTGGGCGGTGCACGACGTCAACGACGTCGCCCGGCGCGAAGGCACCGCGCCCACCAAGGCCGCGGCGAAGTGCGCGGCGTTTAAAGCGCTGGTGGCGCTCGATCGCGCCGGCGTCATCGCGCTCGAGGAGCAGCCCGTTTCCTCCCGCCTCGGCCTGGCCTCGGTGACCGACGGCCCGGACGGACTGGCGGCCAAACACGCCGTCCCGCGCCTCCTGCCGTGGCGGACCGAAGCGGAGCACTAGCACTCCTCCGTTAGATTACGTGGCGGCCTTCCCGAACCACCCACCCCGCCCTGCGGGCAGCAGCCTTCGCCCGACCTATGGCTCCCAAGCGACTGGAAGCCTTGGGGCTGATCCCCCTTTTTCAGGGGCCAATTAAGGTTCGCCAACCGGCGCGCCATTTGCAGCCTGTGGCGCCATGGATGTCACGACCGGTCGGCCCACCCTGTTGAGCGCAGCGCGAAACTTCATTCGCAAGTCAGCCAGCTCCGCAGTCCTGGCGATCGCGCCGCTCGCCGCTGTCGGCGTCGCAACCGAGGCCAAAGGCCAGTTTGCGTTCGACCTGCCCGCCACCAGCGGCGCGGGACATCAAGGCAGCACCACGATCAATGGTGGCGCCGCGGGCTTCTTTTCAGGCGCCGGCACCTTTGCGGGCTCCTCCTATGGCGGTGGTGGCGTACAACTCGCCCGGAGCATTCATTTTATTGCAACCGGCGGCATCAGCGGCGGATTGATCTCAATGGATCTGGGCCAGTACAGCACCCTGACCCCTCCCCCGGGTGCCGGCCAGTCGATCGACTTCTCCTACGACTTTACGCTAACCGCGGCTTCCGGCTTCACGGTGAGCAACTGGGAGCTGAAAGCTTATTTCAATGACGGCGTGTCCGATTATCAGAATGTGTCCTTCGCCAGCGGGAGTGGCCTCGGCAACTTTACCGGCAGTGATACCTTTCTGACCCAAGCGGCTTCCAACGTAAATTACGTGATCGCGCTCGAGATCACCGTCTTTGCCTCTTCGGGAAAGGACCTGAGCATCATCATGTACGGTGGCAACCAAGGCGTTAAGTTGAACGCGACCGCCATTCCCGAGCCGTCGGCCTACGCCATCATCGGCGGCTTGGGCGCGCTGGGTTTTGTGATGATCCGACGCTCGCGCCGCACTGCGGCCTGAGTTTCATGCCGCGGCTGCTGTTGCTTCTGCCGCAGCTGCCGCAGGATCCCGCCAGCGGGGCGGCCCGCTCGATGCGGACGATCGCCGAACTGCTCGCCGCTGCCGGCTGGTCGGTCCGGTCCCTCGCCACCACAGCTTCGGAATCAGCGACGCATCTGGTGGCGCGCGATTTTCTGCAGGAGAGCGGATTCACGACCACGAGCCGCGCGCCCAACCGCCACGTTTACAAACACGATCGTCCGGTCCTGGAGTTCAATGACCGTCACCCGATTCATCATCAGCTGCTCGATACGGGCGAGCATTCCATGATGACGTGGCCCGATGCTCACGGTTCACAATTCAACCGCCTCTACCACCGCGAACTGGCCGATCATAAACCGGATATCGTGTTCGGCTATGGGGGCTCGCCGGGCGACATCGAGCGCTTCACCCGCGCCCGCGCGGCCGGGTGCAAGGTGGTCTTCGGCCTGCGCAACCATGGCTACAAGCAGGGGGCGGCCTTCCTGCATAATCTCGACGGCGTGCTGACCTGTAGCGAATACCTGAGTGGCGTTTACCGCGATGCCCTCGGCCTTGCGAGCACCAGCCTGCCCTCGCCACTCGATCCGGCCGAGACGATCGCGACCGATCGCGAGGCGATCTTTTTCACGGCCATCAATCCGTCCGTCGAGAAAGGCGTGTTCTTCCTCGCGCGGCTCGCCGAGGAACTGGCCGTGCGGCGGCCGGACATCCCGATGCTGTTCATCGAATCGCGCGGCTCGGGCGGCCTGCTCGTGCAGGCCGGCCTCGAAGGCGGCTTCGACCTGCGCCGGCATGAGAGCCTGATGTTTGCGCCCGCCGTGGCGAAACCGGCGGAAATTTTTCGCGGCACGCGCGCGCTCCTCGTGCCGTCCGTGTGGGCGGAGCCGTTCGGCCGGGTCGCCGCGGAAGCCTTGCTCAACGGCGTGCCCCCGCTCGTCAGCGACCGCGGTGGTTTGCCCGAGGCGGCCAACGGCGGGGGCTTCGTGCTGCCGCTGCCGGCAGCGCTCACGTTGCAAACCCGCCGGCCGGTCGCCGCGGAGGACGTCACGCCGTGGCTCGACACGATTGTCCGCCTCGCGGACGACCACGAACACTACGCGCAGGCCTCGGCCCGTGCCCGGGCCGCCGGCCAGGCGTTCCAGCCGGAAACGTTGGGCCCGCGCTACCTCGACTATTTCACCCGCATCCTGCGCGGGGAACGCGGCGCTCAGATCGCGTAGTGCCGGAGAAAGGCGCGGACTTCCGCCGGCAGGTCGGCCGGCAGGTTCGGCACCACCCACTGGAACAACCGCCCGATCTCGACGCACTTTTCCGAGGTCGCCGGCTGCGAGCCCGTGCCGTCGAGGTCCGCGAGAAATTCCAGCTGCTGTCCCGCGGCCGCCCGCACGAGGTTGTCCTTCAGGACAAGTTCGAAGGCCCCGACCTCGCCGTCCTTGCCGGGGTAGCGCCACACCGTGAGGCGCGCGGCGCGCGGGCCGCCGTAAACCTCCACGATATAGCCGGATTCATCCGCCTTCGGCGCCTTCGATTGCAGCTTCAACGTCGACGCGAGCGCGATCACTTCCAACAGCTGCCGGTATGCCTCCAGGGTTTCAGGCTCGGTGATGGCATGCTTCAGCCCGATGATCACGCCCTCGGCCTGTTCGGTGAGGTTGATCACGTGACAGGGCACCGTGAGTTCGAAATCCTGCACGCTGAGCTTCAGGTCGCACGACTCGCCTTCCCCGATCCTGATGCCGGGCCCGAGTTGGAGGCGCGCGCCTTCTTCCGAGCAATCGATCAGCCGGCCCTTCCAATTCCAACCATGCCGCGTGCTGCTCATCGGCGCGCCGGATTCATCGCGGGCCACAAAACCGAGCACGGCCTTGAGCGGGAAATCCGGACTTATCGCGAAGCGTTGCTCACCCCGCCGTTCAATCACGGGTGCCGCGGCGGCGGCGCCGGCCGGGGGCGGCTCCTTCAGGATACGCTTAAAAAAAAGCATGTGGGTGGGTAATCCACCCCACACACATTCCGGGGCCGCGTCAATCCCGCCGGCTGCCTATTGGAATCCATCGACAATCGGTGAGCCCAAAGTCCCTCCCCCCGCGTCAGGACTTTCGATAGTAATCCACGGTGCGGTAGCTGCGGGCCACCCAGCCGAAGGCCAGCGCGGCCACGAAGGCGAAACCGGCGAAGAAAAACATCTGGAAGGCCGTGACGCCGAAGCCGGTGGAGGCGATGAAGTCGGTGACCGACTGGTTGCGCACGCCGGCATTGACGACGAGCACCCACAGGTTGCCGATCGTGACGGCGAGATTCCAAAAGCTCATCAGCGCGCCCTTCATCGCCGGTGGCGCCTGGCTGTACGCGAACTCCAGGCCCGTGGCCGACACCAGCACTTCGCCCAAGGTTAGCAATGCGTAGGGCAAAACCTGCCACGTGATGCTGAGGGCCGTGCCGCCGTCGAGCAGCACCTGCATCAGCGCGACCACGACCCACGCAATCCCGGAGAACGCGATGCCCGCCGTCATGCGCCGGAGCGCGGTCATCTCGTAACCTAACCGCTTGAGCGCCGGGTAGAGCACGAGGTTGTTGAAGGGGATCAGCAACATCACGAGCATCGGGTTCAGCGCCTGCATCTGGGAGGATTGAAACCACGCCGGCTTGGTCATGACGTCGCCCTGCAGCACCCACGTGGACGCCTTCTGGTCGAAGAGCGACCAGAACGGCGTGACCAGCGCGAAGAGCACCAGCACCCGGAGCACGGAGCGAACGCCGGCAACCGCCGCGTCGGGGTGCCGGCCGCGCACGCCCTCCAGCTGGATCCACACGCCGAGCCCGCCGAAGGCGATCACGGCCACGAGCGCGGCACACAGCGCGATGACCACGCCGATCTTCGCGGCAAAGACCAACGCGAGCGTGGCGAGCGCCAGGCCGACGCCGGCCAGCAGCCGGCCCGGCGTCCCCGCCGCGAGCGCGGTGCGCGACACGTTGAGGAAGGAATCCGGATCCGGCGGCGCCGGCGGCACGAGGACGTAACGCTTGCGGCCCAGCCAGAGGATCACGGTCGAAACGAACATCAGCGCGCCCGGGATGCCGAAGGCGACCGCCGGGCCGAGTTGCTTCAGGAAAATCGGCATGAGCAGCGACGCGAAGAAGGAGCCGAAGTTGATGATCCAGTAGAACGCATCGAACACGACCTTGGCGCGGTGCTTGTTGGTCTGGTCGAACTGGTCGCCGACAAACGACGCCACGCACGGCTTGATGCCGCCCGCGCCCAGCGCGATGAGTCCGAGGCCGAAATAAAACCCGGTGCGGTTGTTCTCGAAGACCGCGAGGCACGCGTGACCGACGCAGTAAATCAGGCTGAGCCAGAAGATCGTGTGGTATTTTCCGAAAAACCGGTCGGCCAGCCAGCCGCCGAGCAGCGGGAAGAAATACACGCCGATGACGAAGGTATGGAAGACATCCTTCGCCGCGCCGGCACGGTCGGCTTCCGGCAGGTGCGTCAGCAACGAGGTAACGAGGAACACCGTCAGGATGTTCCGCATGCCGTAGAAGCTGAAGCGCTCGCAACCCTCGTTGCCGATGATGAAGGCGATCTGGCGCGGAATGCGGGCCGGGGCCTCGGCCACTGCGCTGGCGGGGACGGAACTCATGGGGATGCCCCGACGCTGCCGGACGAAAAGGAAAGTTCAAGGCCGGCGATTCGCGGAAGCCGCCCCCCATTTGATTTTTCAACCCCCGGGACGCGACAAAGCCACCCGCGCGCGTGCACCGGGTGGCCTTGGAAATCGAAGCGCTTACAGCCCCGTGACCTCGAGCGGGAGCTCGACGCGGGTCGCCACGGCCTGGCCGTTCCGGCGCGCCGGCGAGAATTCCCACTTCGCGACCGTGTTGATGATGTTCTTGTACGCGGTCTGGTCGCTCACGTTCGCCACGCGGATGTTGCGCGGCTTGCCGTTGCGGTCGATGACCATGGTGAGATTGACGGTCGAGCTCAGGTGATTCATCGGCACGAGGATCGGCTGGACGGTCTTCAGCGGCGCCGGCTTTTCAAACTGGGTGGCGGCGGCCGTGGTGATGGCGGAGGCGGAGGAGAACAGCACACCGGCGAAGGCGGAAGCGACGAGGAGGGACTTGATTTTCATGGGAGGGAGCCCGGGAGGGCGTGGGGGGTTGAAGTGCGGGCCCCGGGTTTTTCCGGAGTGACCGCGTTTGATTGCCAGCGTGTGTGCGGGGCCTTTTGCAAAGCTCGTGCCAAGGAACACGGCAGCCTCGCGCGAAGTTACATTTCAGAGGGAAATTCGTGGAAAAAACTCCGGAGCGGCAGAACGGCCACCCCGGAGTTTCTTCGAAACCGAAATCCATTCGTCCCGCGTGCGGGACGATTTGAATGATGCGAGGGCCGCGGGCTTGCTCGCGCCTCCCAACGCGCGAGCGAGCCCGCGGTCCTCGTCCGGCTACGGCGCCGCCGCGCGCCGCAGCGAGCGATCGCGTCGCAGCACGAGCATGCTGGTCGCGCCCGCGAAAAATTCGTAGGGCACGGGCACGATGTCGCTGCGGATCCCGTGCGCCGCGAGTTCGGCCCGCAGGCGGTCGAGTTCCGCGTAGGTGCGGCCGGCCGCATTGCACACCGGGTGAATCCGCACCTCGCCCGCCGCCACGCGCACCAGTTCGAGACAGGCGGCCAGGTGCCATGCGTAGTCGAAGCGGTCCGCGTAGGTGAACAACAGGTGCGCACAGAGCACGAGGGAGAAACTCTGGTCGAGGAACGGGAGCATGGGCAGCGAGGCGCGCACGTAGCGGCCATGCCGGTCGTTGCCGTCGTAGTCCGCGATGAAGCGCTGCGCGGCGAGCTTCCGGTCAGCCTCGGCCGCGGCAAAGGTCTTGAACGACGTCAGCCGGAACAGATGCCGCTTCGCGCGCATCTGCGCGAACATCCGGCGGTAATCCTCGCGCACGCGGGCGGAGAGCTGCGCCGCCGGGTGGCCGTACAGCGGATCCACGGCGACGGCGTCAATCTCGCGGCGGGCCGCCTCGGCCGTGAAGGACGAGGGCCCGGCGGCCACGTCCAGCACCGCGCGGCGGCGCAGGGCCGCGGGGTCGAGGGCGAAGAAGCGCGTGTATTCCTCGAACGTGCGTCCGAAGAACGACACGGTCGGCAATTCCATCCGGGCGGACGGCGGCGGGGGCGGAGCGAGGAGCGTTGGCATGGTCGGGGGAGGAAAATAAAAAACCCGACTCGGAGGAGTCGGGCTCGGGTGGAAGGGGTGGTTGCTCTATTTTGCGGATTACGCGTGAACCATGCTTCGCCGAGCCCTCGAGGGGAGCCAAACGTTTTTTACGGCCATCATTTTGATGGTCGCATCGGAACGGCGGAGGGCGGCGGACAGGCTCACGGCGCGATTTGATGGGAGACTTTCGCCTTCCGTGCAAATCCTAAATTCCGCCGCTCCATCCGGCCCGTGATAACAGTAGGTATCTACCCCATACCTCAAAGCGCAGGCTTTTTGCATAGTTGCCCCAATGACCGACCAATTCACGTCCCTCACGCCGGCCGCCATCAAGGAAATCATCACCCATATCGACGAGAGCATCGCGGTCTTCGAGAAATACAAGGGACGGATCTCAGCGCCGGAACTGCAGGTGAAAAGCATGCTGATGGCCATGCGCCGCCAGCTCATCGAGCAACTTGCCCGCCAGGGGAAGGACGAGTAACCGGCGCACTACGGTAGCAATGCATCCGCTGCAGAATGGGGCCAATCCCGCCGGAGAAGAATTCACGCCCGGTGTCGATATGAGCGTGAACCAGCAAGAATTTGAAGACCTCTTGAACTCGCTCGACCGCTCACTCGCCCTCTTCGGCGAAAGGCCCACCGAGCCGGGTTTCGACCTCGAGGTTTACCAGGAACTCCTCCGCGTCCGGGAAACCTTGATCCGCGCGCGCCGCGACATGCGCGACAAAAACATCAAGCGCGACAGCAAGTCCCCGCTGGGGACCTGACGCGCCGCGGTTGCCACCACCGCCGCGCGACTGCGTGTTTTGCAGGATCGCCGCCCGCCGTTGCCAGGGGATGAGGCGGACAAATGCCCTGGGCATCATTCTCAATCCAGGCCGCTGAATTCGGCGCCCACTGTGCCGGTCGCGCCGCGCCGCCCGCTTGCCGGCCGGCGGAAAAACGACTGAATGGCGGCATGTCGACCTATACCGCCCGCATCGAGTGGCAGCGGGGTGAACAAAAATTCACCGACCTCCGCTACCGCCGCACCCACTCCTGGCAGTTCGATGGCGGCACCGTGGTGCCGGCCTCCGCCTCCCCTGCCGTCGTGCCGCTGCCGATGTCGGACGCCGCCGCGGTGGATCCCGAGGAGGCGTTCGTCGCGAGCCTCTCGAGCTGCCACCTGCTCTGGTTTCTATCGATCGCCGCCAAACGCGGCCACGTGGTCGACGCCTATGTCGACGAGGCCAGCGGGATCATGGCGAGAAACGGCGCCGGGCGACTGGCGATGACGTCCGTCACGCTGCGGCCACGCGTCACTTTCAGCGGCGCGAACCTCCCCGACCGCGCGGCGCTCGAGGCGCTGCATCACGCCGCGCACGCGGAGTGTTTCATCGCCGCTTCAATCCGCAGCGAGGTGCTCATCGAGCCACGGACCTGACCGGGTGTCGGGCCTTCGGCTGCGCCGCTCCCTGCTCACTTCCCCGCGTTATACTGCGCGATCACGTCCGCGGGCAGCGGGTTGCCCTTGGCCCAGCCGCGGACAATCACGAGGGGCATGGCGACATTGCCCATGTACTTGTTGAAGCGCGCCATGTCATCGGGATCGTTGAAGGTGCCGCCGATTTCCTGCCTCGTTTCCGTGGGGATGCCGGCGGAACCGAGCGAACTGACGAGTTCCTGGGCGCGCGCGGCTTCCTGGCTGGGGCAGTTGGGCGGCGTCATGACGATGACCCGCGGTTCCTTTTCGTAATCGCGACTGAGCAGGAAAAAACCCGCGGGGCTCAGGCCGGCGTCCTTGGAGTTGGCCGCCGCGGCGGCGGCTTTGGCGGTGGCGGCCGCGGCCACTTTCTGACGGATATTGCCAAAAATCGTGAGGGCGACGACAGCCAGCACGATGGCGCCGAGTATTTTCAGGATCATCATGGGGGACCTCCGTGGCCCCAGCATTGCCATTCGGCCCTGACGACACCACCCACAAGTCGGGGCTGGCGGGAGCTTCGCCCCGCGCAGCCGGCGTTTCGCCCCTTTTTGGATTATCCGAACAGCCGGAAGGTGTTTCCGCCCCACAGCTTCGCGAGCGCCGATTCCGACCAGCCCCGCGCCAACAGCGCCGCCGTGATTGCCGGGTAATCCGCCACGCTGTTCAGCCCGGGAAAACCGCCGCCGCCGTCAAAGTCGCAACCGATGCCCACATGCTCGATGCCGGCGACTTTGACCGCATGCTCGATGTGCCGCACGTAATCGTCCATCGTCACCACCGGGGCCGGGTAAACTTTCTCCAGGCGGTCCCACTCCCCGCCCATCCAGGCCTTCACCTCGGGGGTCATGACCTTGTCCTTCACCTGCAGGAGCATGGCCGCGGTGGCGGCCGTGCGGCCGTCCTCACGCACGGGCACGACGGCGACGGGCAGCGCGTTGATCTGGATCACGCCGCCGTTGGCCGCGAGCGCGCGCAACAAATCGTCGCCCACATTGCGCGGGTGGTCGCACACCGCCCGGCAGCCGCTGTGCGAAAGGATCACCGGCGCCTTCGAAACGGCCAGCAGGTCGCGCAGCGCCGCATCCGAGGCGTGCGAGGCGTCGACCACGATGCGCAGCCGGTTGCACTCCGCCACCACCGCGCGACCGAACGGGCTGAGCCCGTTCCACTCCGGCCCGCGCGGGTCCGTGGACGAATCCGCCAGGTCGTTGTTGAGCATGTGGGTCAACCCGAGCATCCGCATGCCGAGCGCATGGAACCCCGCCACCTTGCCCACCTCCAGCCCGAGGGGATAACTGTTTTCGATGCTGAGGTAGAACGCGCGCCGGCCCTCCAGTTTCAGGCGCACGGCGTCGGCCGCCGTCAGCGCCAGCCCGCAGGTCGCGGCGTTCCGCCCGATGATCTCGCGGGTCCGCTGGAAAACCTGACACGCCCGCTCATGGGCGACGGCGAAACCCTCGGGCGTCCGTGCGCCCTGCGACGAATACACCGCGAACACGAGCGCGTCGATGCCCCCCGCGCGCATGCGCGGCAGGTCGCACTGCGAGCCGTCGACCGCGACCTCGTGCGCCGCGGCAAAATCCCAGCCGTCCCGCATCAACCGCGCCGTCGGCGTGTCGATGTGCGTGTCGATCGTGAACAGACGCTCATGCAAACTGTGGCCCATGCGCGGAAAAAGCCGGCCGCCCCGGCAAAAAGCAAACGGTGATTTCCCCCAGGCCATGCAGGAGTGTCGCGCGGGAGTCGTCGACGAACCCGCCGGGATTTTGCGGACGTGCGCGCTGGCTTGCGCAGGACCGGCCAGGGGGGCGAACCGGCCCGGTGGCCGCGAAACGCCTATTTCCCAGCGGCGTCGCCCGGTGGAGGCGGCTGGTCGCCCGCCGTGCGCACGCCGGAATCGCGCAACAGGTCCTCGAGGTGCCCGGGCTTTTTCGAACGCCGCGGCCGGGCCGTGGCTGCGGCGAGCCGCGCGCCAATTGTGTCCTTCGGCCTATCGGCCGGAGCCTGCGCGAAATCGGCGGTCTTCATCCCGCAGGGCGTGATGTGCGGCGGCGGGGTGACGTCCCGCGTGGCCTTCTTCTCATCGAGCAGCCGGTGCACGAGATCGTGCAGGCCGATGCGCCGCATCGAGGCGCGCAGCGCGGCCTTCATCTCCGGCTTGTACCAGAAAAAGAAACTGCGCTGCTCCTGCTTCTCCTCGGGCGTGTGCGCGCAGGCGACCGGCTTGCCGTCGTACGGATGGACGCCGGTCGCGTAGATTTCCGTGGCGACCGTCATCGGCGTCGGCGTGAAGTCCTGCACCTGCTCGAGGCGGAAACCGAGGTCCTTGGTCTTGAGCGCGAGCTCGGCCATGTCCTCCGGGCGCGAGCCGGGGTGCGAGCTGATGAAATAGGGGATGACCGGCACGTCCTTCTTGCCGGCCTTGGCGGCCGCCTTCTCGAACTTCTCCTTGAACTTGTAGAACAGGTTGAAGCTCGGCTTGCGCATGATGCGCAGCACGTGGTCGCTGGTGTGCTCCGGCGCGACCTTGATGCGGCCGGGCACGTGGTGCGCCGCCAGCTCCTCGATGTATTTCTCGTGGCTCGCCTTCACCTCGGGCGTCGTGCCCTTGTCGTGAAGGAACAAGTCGTACCGGATCCCGCTGGCCACATAGGCGTGCTTGACGCCCTCCGTGTTGCGCACGGATTCGTAGATGTCGAGGAGCGCGGTGTGGTCGGTGTCGAGGTTGCGGCAGACGTCCGGCCAGATGCAGCTGGGGCGGACGCATTCGTCGCAGATCCACTGCTCCTTGCCCTTCATCTTGTACATGTTCCCGGAAGGCCCGCCCAGGTCGCTGATCGTGCCGCGGAAATCCGGCATCTGCTTGATCGAGTCGACCTCCCGCAGGATCGAGGCCTTCGAACGACTCGCGACGAATTTGCCCTGGTGCGCCGAGATCGTGCAAAAGCTGCACCCGCCGAAGCACCCGCGGTGCATGTTGATCGAGTGCTTGATCATCTCGTAGGCCGGGATGGGCCCGCGCTTGCGGTATTTCGGATGCGGCAGGCGCGTGTACGGCAGGTCGAAGCTCGAGTCGATCTGCTCCTCGCTCATCGTCGGGAACGGCGGGTTCACCACGAGCAACCGCTCACCGGTCGGCTGGAGCAGCCGGCGGGCCTTCACGCGGTTCGACTCGGTTTCGATGTTCTTGAAATTCTTCGCGTAGAGTTCGCGGTCCTGTCCGCACTCCTCGTGCGAATGCAGCGTAAAGTCCTCCCAGCGCTTGTTCTTCGGCGCCGCTTCGCCCGCGGGCAGGAGCACCGCGGTCTGCGGAATCGTCGTGAGCGATGCAAACGGCACGCCCTGGCGCAGCAACCGGACCGCTTCCCGCAGCGGCAGCTCGCCCATGCCGTAAACGAGCAGGTCGGCGCCGCTCTCGGCCAGGATCGAGGGCTTGAGCGTGTCCGACCAATAGTCGAAATGCGTCACGCGACGCAGGCTCGCCTCGATGCCGCCCACCATGATGGGGACCTCGGGATAAAGCTGCTTGAGGACCTGGCAGTAGGTCGTCGTGGCGTAGTCGGGCCGGAAGCCGTGTTCGCCGCCGGGGGTGTAGGCATCCTCGCTCCGGAGTTTCTTCGCGGCGGTGTAGCGGTTCACCATCGAGTCCATGCAGCCGGCCGTGACCCCGAAAAACAGGCGCGGCGCGCCAAACTTCTTGAAATCCCGCAAGTCATCCCGCCAGTTCGGCTGCGGCAGGATCGCGACGCGCAGTCCCTCGGCCTCGAGCAGGCGGCCGATGACGGCCGTCCCGAAGGCCGGGTGGTCGACGTAGGCGTCCCCGGACACGATGATGGCATCCACGTAATCCCACCCGCGCGCCTTCATCTCGTCGGCGGTGGTGGGCAGCCAGCGCTTCGCATCCCACACAGGTTCGTGGGAATAGATTTTGGTCGAAGGTGCGGCAGGCGCGGTCACGCCAGGCACCATTGGCCCTTTCCCGCCCGGCGCAAAGCCTGATTTGACCTGGGCCTTTTGCCCGAGGCGCATCTCGGGAGTTGCCCTCGCCTGCATGTTGGCTCTCTGTAAGGGCCTTCATTTCCCCATGTCCGCCAAAGTTGAAAACGTCGTCATCGTCGGAACCGGCTGCGCCGGCCTCACCGCCGCCATCTATACCGGCCGCGCCAACCTCCAGCCGCTCGTGCTGGAAGGCATCCTGCCGGGCGGGCAGCTCACGACGACCTCCGAGGTCGAGAATTTCCCGGGGTTCCCCGACGGCATCGACGGCTTCCAGCTCATGCAGAACCTGCGCAAGCAGGCCGAGAAATTTGGCACGCGCTACGAGAGCGGCACGGTCACGGGCCTGGACACGTCCAGCTGGCCCTACACGCTCAAGCTCGCGGATCGGGAAATCAAGGCGAAGACCATCATCGTCGCCACCGGCGCCTCGCCGCGCCTGACCGGCATCCCCGGTGAGAAGGAACTTTACGGCGGCAAGGGCGTGACCACGTGCGCGACGTGCGACGGGGCGTTCTATCGCAAGATGGAGGTCGCCGTCATCGGCGGCGGCGACAGCGCGGCCGAGGAAGCGCTGTTCCTCACGCGTTTCGCGAGCAAGGTTTACCTCGTGCACCGCCGCGATTCGCTGCGCGCCTCGAAGATCATGGCTGACCGCGCCACCTCGCATGAAAAGATTGTGCCGGTCTGGGACAGCGTCCCGGTCTCGATCGAGGGCGTCGCCCAGGGCGCCGTCAGCGGCCTCAAGGTCAAGCACGTCAAGACCGGCGTCGAGACCGTGCTGCCGGTGAAGGGGATTTTCGTCGCCATCGGGCACGTGCCCAACACCGCCGCGTTCAAGGATGCGGCGGACACGGACGACCAGGGCTATTTCGTTCCCACCGGCCACAGCCAGGTGAAGACGAAGACGCCCGGTCTCTACGTGGCGGGCGACTGCGCCGATCACCACTATCGCCAGGCCATCACGGCGGCGGGCATGGGTTGCCAGGCCGCCATCGAGGCCGAGCGCTGGCTGGCGGACAAGGAAGCGTGATCCCACTCGAACGAGCCAAACGCTCACGCGTTCGGCTACGGAACGCGCGATGCCCAAACGACCGGTCGCCGAACGCGTGAGCGTTTGGCCGGCCAGTCGACCGCTTTCGAACCATCCTTGCGCCGCGTGCCGCGATGCGTTCCGCTGACGGCGCATGCCAACGCCCCTGCGTCAGCTTTGGAAATCCCTCGGCATTCCGGCCGACTATGCCCGTCGCCGCCACCTGCCGGTGCAGCGCGTGGCGCGATCGCTCGTCTCGATCGGACCGGCGGCGGACGATGGTCAGCGGCTGAAATTAACCCCGCGCGCCGCGCACGCCTGGCGACGCATGCAGGCGGCGGCCGCGGCGGACGGCATCCGGTTGCTGCCGCTCTCCGGTTACCGCAGCGTGGCGCGCCAGACGCGGCTCATCCGCCGCAAGCTGGCCACCGGGCAATCCCTCGAGTCCATCCTCCGGTTCGTGGCGGCGCCCGGCTGCAGCGAGCACCACACGGGGCGCGCCCTCGACATCGGCGCACCCGGCGAGCTTGAGCTCACTGACGCGTTCGGCCTGACCGCGGAATACCGCTGGCTCCGGCGCCACGCCGCACGCTTTGGTTTTTATCTTTCCTATCCGCGTCACAATCCGCACGGGATCGGTTACGAGCCGTGGCACTGGTGCTGGCGCGCGCGGCCACGCTGACGTTTCACCGCATTTTGCAACGGCGGCCGCGCAGGCGCTCGCATATTGCCGCCGGCGGCGGGGTTCACCGGGGAATCGGCCGGGGCTCATTTCGCTGTTTTCCAATGGTTAACGCAGCCCGGCGGAAGCGTGGCATGTGCCTTGCGAACACGGAGGCCAACCCCCTCCCCATCATGCTCGAAACCCTCGCCATCATCCTCGTCGTCCTCTGGCTTCTGGGCCTCGTGTCGTCCTACACGATGGGCGGCTTCATCCATCTGCTGCTGGTGGTCGCGCTGATCACCATCCTGATTCGCGCCATTCGTGGGAACCGACCGCTCGCTTAACGCACTGTCTATATACCATGAATAAAGCCTTCTCCATCGCCATCCTCGTCGTCGGCATCGTGCTGCTCGTTTTCGGCATCAATGCCCATGGCTCCCTCGCTTCCAATGCCAAGGAGGCCGTCACGGGCGCGCCGACCGACAAGAGCATGTGGCTCATCGTCCTCGGCCTCATCGGCATCATCGTCGGGGGCCTCAACTCCTTCTTCGGCCGCAGCCGCGGTTGAAGAGCCCGCGTTTCCCTCCCCAACCTTAATCCCCTCCTCCCATGTCCCGCACCAAAACACGTTCCGAAGCCCACGATTCCAGCCACCTCAAGGTCCTGCTCCATGACGCCGAGCGCGCGTTGAGCAACACCGCCGGCGCCGCCGGCGAGAAGTTCGACGCCCTGCGCGAACGCATGCGCGACGCGCTCGAAGCCGGCCGCGACGAGGCCAAGCGCCGCGCCAAGCAGGCCGACGAAATGGTCCACGAACATCCCTACTACGCCGTGGGGATCGCCGCGGGCATCGGTGCCGTGATCGGCATCCTGGTCTCCCGCAGCTTCAACAATTCGCGCTGAGTATCGCGCGTCACTGCGGCGCGCGGCTTCCTCCCCCTTAGGAGGAAGCCCGCGCCGCCTAGCATTCCAGGGTTCGGTTCCCTTCCCGTCCTCCCGAACGAAGCGGAGGTGGAGCGCCCATCTCAGTGCGCTGATTTGGGATAACGGAGCCGGTTGATTCGGCGGCCTACACCCGCCGCAGGTCGAAGAAGAATTCGACCAAGTCCGTTCCCGCGGGGCAGAAGACGCCGACACGTCCGCCGTGAAGCGTCGCGATTTCCCGGCAAATGGCCAGGCCGAGGCCCGTGCCCTCGGCATTTTCGCCAGGCCGGCGGAAGAAGGGATCGAAGACCAGCGCCTGCTCGGGCTCGCTCAGCGGCTGGCCGTGGTTGATCACGCTGAACCGCACGTAACCATCGCCCCGCGCCCGCGCCCGCAGCATCACGGGCTGGCCGGGCCGGCCATACTTGCCGGCGTTCGAAAGGAAATTCCCGAGCACGCGGTTCGCGTGAACCGGATCCGCGAGCACCGCCGGCAGCGATTCCTCGGGGTTCTCCACCACGAGCTGGCCGCCCCCCTGGCGCACGCGATCGCCATGCGCCGCCATGGCCTCGCTGAGGACATCCGCGGGCGCCTGCGGGCCGATCTGCAATTCCGTGCGGCCCATCTCCAGGCGCGCGAGTTCCAGCAGCGCCTGCAGCACCGCGAGCAACCGCTCGCAGTCGTTGCGCGCCACTTCGAGCAGCTCGCGCTGGTCGGCGTTGACGGGCCCGACCTTGCCCTCGAGCAACAGGTGGAGCGTCATGCGAATCCCGGTCACCGGCGTCTTCACCTCGTGGCTGAGCGTCGCGAGCGCCTTGGTCTTGGTCTCGACGTTGCGCCGGAGCCGGGTGACGTCCAGCAGCAGCACGGCCCAGCCGTCGTCGGATCCGAACGCGCCCGCCATGCGGAAGATCTGCGGCAGGTAATCCTCGCCCGCGCTGCCGTCCGCCCCGGGCAGCCGGACGGCGCGCCGCAGGTCATCGCCCACGAGGTCGTGGTTGTCCGCCACCGCGGAGTCGATCTGCCGGCGGATCTCGCCCGGCAGCACGCCGGGGATGCCGAGCGCGCGGCTGAGCGACTCGGCGCGCGGGTTGGTCTGCCGCACGGCGAAGCTGCCGTCGACGATGTACACCGGATACGGGAGCGTCTCAAGGATGGCGCGGCACACGCGGTTGGCCGCCATCGCGCGCTCGTCGGTCTCGCCAATGTAGCGCTGCAGCTCCCGCGCCATGGTGTTGAAGCTGCCCGCGATCTGCCCGAGTTCGCCGCCGCCCTCGATCGGCACGAGCGTGTCGAAGCGCCGCGCGCTCATCAACTGGATGGAGTCGCGCAGCCGCTGCAGAGGCTCGTAGATGCCGCGCGTCAGGCGCATCGAGGTGAGGATATAGATGCCGAGCGAGAAGATCGCGAAGCCCATGGCGATGACCGTCACGTTCTGGCCCCGCTGCACGGAATCGGCCTGCCGCGCCATGATCGCGTTGTCGTTCAGGTCGGCAATCTCGTCGGCCACGTTGCTGATGTCGCCCGTGAGGCCGATGATGCGGCGCCCGATTTCCACCCGCCGGGCCTCGGCCCGCGCCGGCAGCGCGAACAATTCGTCGTAGGCGGCAAAGTAAACCTGCCCGAGGGCGGTGAGGCGGTCGACCAGCTCGTGCTCGACCATGCCATCCGCACTGCGCTCGAGCTGGCGGAGGCGTTTTTCCGCGGCGTCGCGCTCCTGGCGGAAGGCCCGCGTGGTCGCCGCGAGCCCGGCCACGTCGGGGACGGTCAGGCACTGCGCGTTGAGGCGGATGAGCGCGGAGCGGAGTTCGCGCGTGCTGCTGATCGCGTCGTAGTTCCGGTTGATGAGGGAACTCATCTCGTCGGTGAGTCCGCGCGTGGCCCAGATGCAAAACCCGCTCAGGACGAGCAGGAGCAACAGCGTGACCGTGAGGCCACCGGCGAAGGACCAGCGGTTCATGACGCGGGATCGGCCAGCGATTCCGCCGCCCAGCGCTTGCGCTTCCGGTAAATCGTCGCCGCGTCGATGCCAAGCACCCGCGCCGCTTCCTCGAGCGTGGCGGTGCGCCCCGTCACGAGCCGCACGTGCGCCTGCTCGATGGCTTCCAACGGCACCAGCGCGCCCAGGGCGACCTCCGGTCCGCCGCCCGCGGGCACGGCCAGCGTGGCGGGCAGGTCGTCGAGTTCCACCTGCGGGCCGCGGGCGAGGATGACCGCGCGCTCAAGTGCGTTGCGGAGCTCGCGCAGGTTGCCGGGCCACGGGTGGCGGCGGATCGCGGCCCAGGCATCGGCGGAAAAATCCTTCACCGCCACGCCGGACTCGCCCGCGAAGAACCGCAGGAAATCGCGCGCGTGGCGCTCGAGGTCGCGCGGCCGCGTCCGCAGCGGCGGCATCTGGACGCTGATGACGTTGAGCCGGTAGAAGAGATCCTCGCGGAACGTGCCGGCCTTGACCGCCGCGGTGAGATCGCGGTTGGTCGCGGCGATGACGCGCACGTCGGCGGTGCGGGTCTTCGTCTCGCCGACGCGTTCGTAAACGCGTTCCTGCAGGAGGCGCAGGAGCTTGGGTTGGAGTTCCGCCGGGAGTTCCCCGATCTCATCGAGGAAGAGCGTGCCGCCGCGGGCCGCGTCCACCTTGCCCCAGGTGTCCTTCAACGCACCGGTGAAGGCGCCTTTCACGTGGCCGAAAAGTTCGCTCTCCAGGAGCTCGCGCGAAAGGCTCGGGCAACTGACCGTGACGAACGGTCCGGCCGCCAGCGGGCTCAGTTGGTGGATGTGGCGCGCGAGGGCGCTCTTGCCGGTGCCGTTCTCGCCGAGCACGAGGATGGACGCCTTGCTCACCGCGGCGCGTTCCACGACCGACATGAGTTCGCGCATCTCGGGGTCCTCCGACGCAAAATCCAGCGCAGGCGCGGTCGTGGCGACCCGCTCCTCGAGTTCGTCCACGCGCTGGCGGAGCCGGCGGGCCTTGTCCACGCGCACCAGCAACTGGCGCAGTTGCTCGGGCGTGAAGGGTTTTTCCAGGTAATCCTGCGCCCCGCGGCGCATCGCCTCCACGGCCGTCTCGATGCTGGCGTGCGCGGTGCAAATGACGACGGGCAGCGTGGGCGCCGCCTTGAGCATGCGGGCCAAGTAATCCAAGCCGTCGGCCTCGCCTTCCATGCGCAGGTCGAGCAACACGAGATCGAAACGCTCCTCCTGCAGCTTCAGCAGCGCCACGCGGCCGCTGTCGGCGGTGTCCGCCTCGTGGCCCTCCGCCCGCACGGCTTGGGCTGACGTCAGCCGGATGCTGCGTTGGTCGTCGACGATGAGAATGCGCATACCGGAGGCCGGTGTGCCGGCCGCCACGCCAGAGACCGCGACAGGGGGCCAAGGTTCAGGAAAACCCGTTCCCACGGGGCGGAAATGGCCCTTTCATCTCTTTTTTGCAGAGCAAATTGGAATTTTCCGGCACCTCCGGCCGGCTCCGGCAACTATAGAGAGCACTCTATCGATCCCGTTCCGACCCATCACTCATGCCCACCTTGAAACATCCGGCTCCCGCCACCACCGCCACCACCTGGTTCATCCCCTATATCTTCGGGCTGGTGGTCTTTTTCTTCGGATTTACCGACCTGCCGCGCATGCGAGAAGAAGCGTTTCCGCTGTTCTGTCTTTTCCTGGTCCTGGTCGCCATCCCCGCGGTGGTCGACGCGCACAAGGGCAGCCGGCGCCGCAAGAAGCATCCTCTTTCCCAAACATGAAAACGCCCCGCCTTACCCTGCCCGGTCGGTTTCTCGCCGTGTCGTTGTTGCTGTCCGCGGGTTGCTCGCGGGAGAAACCCGCCACGGTCACGGCCGAGACTCCGAAACCGCAACCCGTGCCCGCGGCGGCGCCGGCCACGACCGGCAGTCCCGCGGCCAGCAGTCCCTCAACCGTCAGTCCCGCGGCCGTCACCCCCGCTCCGGCTCCGGTTGGCGATCCCGTGGCGGCCATGAAGACCGCCTTGGAGAGCGCGACGCTCGAAAAGCAGGAGGGTCTGGCGAGCGTTCAGCAGCGGATGGACCAGGAGATTGACGCCCAGGTCGCCGCCAAGAAAGCGGCCGCCGATGTGAGCCTCGAGTCCGACAAGAAACTCGACACCGCCACCGAGAACTTCGCCGAAAAACTGCGCATGCTGTCCGTGGCGCGCCCCGAGACTTGGAACACCGCGAAGCATGAGGCCACGCAGGCCCTGCAAAATGTCCAATCCGCCTACGCGGAAGTGATGGCCAGCCCGGCGCGCCGCTGACCGATAGGGAATAAAGCAACCTGACCCCTTCCGGAGGGGGTCAGGTTGCTTTATTCCCTATTGCCAGAACCAGCTGCGGAACACCCCAGATTTATGCCATCGCAAATTGCTTGTGGGCAACTGGCTATAAATACTTTTAGAATTATTCTAATTATCAGTTGAAACACTTCCGGACATGCTTTGTTTGGGCGGTTCCCCCACAGCCATGTCCACTTCCTCCGAAAACCACGCAGCCCTGAGCGAGAAGCTGAAGGCCTGCGACGTGCGCCCCACTCCCCAGCGCGAGATTGTCCTCAAGGTCATCCTGGAAAAGCGCGATCACCCGACCGCCGACGAGATTTTCGCGCGGGTGAAGGCATCGCTGCCGACCATCTCGCTTGCCACGGTGTACAACTGCCTCGAAGCGCTCGTGCAGGGCGGCCTCGTCCGCCAGGTGAATCTGGAGCGCGCGCCGACGCGCTATTGTCCGAATCTCCACGAGCACGCGCATTTTCACGACGAGGCCACCGGGAAGATCCACGATGTGGACCTGCCGGCCGACTTCGTGTCCCGCCTGCGCCAGATCCTGCCCGCCGGTTTCGACGCCCGCAGCATCGAGCTGAACTTCCGCGGCAAGGCCTCGGCCAACTGAGCGCTAAAATCCACTTTCACTTTCCCTCTCACCTTCACTTTCCAGCAATGAGCCACCTCGTTATCAAAGACCTCCACATCAGCATCGGCGACAAGCCCATCGTCAAGGGCCTCAACCTGACGATCAAGCCCGGCGAAGTGCACGCCATCATGGGGCCCAACGGCACCGGCAAGAGCACGCTCGCCAAGGCCATCGCCGGCCACCCGGACTACACGATCACGGGCGGCGACGTGACGCTGGACGGCAAGTCGGTGCTCGCCATGGAGCCCGACGAGCGCGCGCGCGCGGGTCTCTTTCTCGCGTTCCAATACCCGAGCGAGATCCCCGGCGTTTCCATTGCCAACTTCCTGCGCGCCGCCGTGCAGGCCCGCATGGCCGAGGGCGAGGAACTCGACGCCACCGGTTATTACAAGCGCCTCTACGCGAAGATGGACATGCTCAAGATCGACCGGAAGTTCACCGCCCGCGCGGTCAACGACGGCTTCTCGGGCGGCGAAAAGAAGCGCTGTGAAATCCTGCAAATGGCCATGCTCGAGCCGAAGATGGCCTTGATGGACGAAACCGACTCCGGTCTCGACATCGACGCGCTCCGCATCGTCGCCGAGGGCGTGAATTCCATCCGCGCCGCCGCCAACCCGCCCGGCATCCTCCTCATCACCCATTACCAGCGCCTGCTCGACTACATCGTGCCGGACTTCGTGCACGTGATGTACGACGGCCGCATCGTGAAGAGCGGGGACAAGACCCTCGCCCTCGAGCTCGAGGCCAAGGGCTACGACTGGGTGAAGCAGGAACTCGCCGCCGCCAACGCCTGAGCCGCGCCCCGCCGCGGAATTGCAAATCTCCAATCCCAGATCCCGATGAAACCACCCAGCGAAATCGAAGCCGCCGAAGTCGAGAACCCGGTCGCCGGCATCGACCAGACCAAGGGCGACTTCCAATACAAGGTCGACTACGCGTTCGACGCGGGCACCGGCCTGAACGAGGACACCGTCCGCTACATCAGCTCCGTCAAGAAGGAGGAGCCCTGGCTGCTCGATTTCCGCCTGAAGGCGCTGCAGACGTTTCTCGACAAGCCCATGCCGACGCACTGGGCGACGAAGGACCTCGAGAACATCGATTTCAACAAGATCCGCTATTACCTCTCGCAGGGCCAGAAGCCCAAGCGCACGTGGGACGAGGTGCCGGATGACATCAAGAAGACCTTCGAGCGCCTCGGCATCCCGGAGCAGGAACGCAAATTCCTCGCCGGCGTGGAAGCCCAGTTCGACTCCGAGGCCGCCTACTCGAACATCAAGGACATCGTCGCCAAACAGGGCGTCATCTTCTGCAATTCGACCGAGGGCCTCCGCGAGCACCCAGAGATCTTCAGGAAATTTTTCGGCAAGGTCATCCCGACCGGCGACAACAAGTTCTCCGCGCTCAACAGCGCGGTGTTCTCCGGCGGCTCGTTCATCTACGTGCCCCCGGGCGTCAAGGTCGCGCAGCCGCTGCAGGCCTACTTCCGCATCAACGCCGAGAACTTCGGCCAGTTCGAGCGCACCCTCATCATCGCCGACGAGGGCGCCGAGGTCGTGTACATGGAGGGCTGCACCGCGCCGAAGTTCAGCACGTCGACGCTCCACAGCGCCGTCGTCGAGCTCGTCGCCCTGAAGGGCGCCAAGATCCAGTACATCACCGTCCAGAACTGGGCGAACAACGTCTTCAACCTCGTCACCAAGCGCGCCATTGCGCACGAAAACGCCGAGGTGAAGTGGATCGACTGCAACATCGGTTCGCGCCTCACCATGAAGTACCCGGGCGTCGTCCTGAAGGGCCGCAAGGCCCGCGGCGAGGTCATCTCCATCGCCCTCGCCAACGACGGCCAGCACCAGGACACCGGCGCCAAGATGATCCACGCGGCCGACGACACCACGTCCGTCGTCGTCTCGAAGTCCATCTCCGTCGGCCAGGGCCGCTCCACCTACCGCGGCCAGGTGCACATCCCGAAGCACCTCAAGGGTTGCAAAAACAACACCGAGTGCGACGCGCTGCTGATCAACACCAACAGCCGCACCGACACCTATCCCGCCATCACCGTGCGCGGCGACAAGAACGCCACGCAGCACGAGGCGAGCGTGTCCAAGGTTTCCGAGGACATGATCTTCTACATGCAGCAGCGCGGCCTCACCGAGGCGCAGGCCATGAGCCTCGCCGTGAACGGCTTCATCAACGACCTCGCCCGCCAGTTTCCGATGGAATACTCCGTCGAGCTGAAGCGGCTGATCGACTTGGAAATGGAAGGGAGCGTCGGCTGACCTCTCTATTTGCGAGTTACGATTTACGAAGGACGTTTCCCAAGCCTTCCGATCGAAGCTCGTAAATCGTAAATCTGAAATCGCAAATCTCATGTCCGTCTCCGCTCCTACTTCAATCGTCGGCTCCTTCACCCGCGAGGCCTTCGATGCCCACCTGCAGCGCGTTTCGCACCTCCCCGCGTGGTGGCTCGACCGCAAGCGCGCCGCCTACGAGCGCTTCGCCGCGCTCCCGATGCCGAAGCGCACCAACGAGGGCTGGCGCTTCTCCAACCTGTCCACGCTGACGCTCGACGGCTTCAACGCCGCGCCCGGCGCCTGCCGCTTCGAGGAGATGGCGCACCGGGAACTCGGCGTGACCGGCGCCGGCCACCTCGTGTTCGCCAACAACCGGCTCGTGGCCTCGCAGCCCCTGGCGGCCGCCGCCCGGGAACAGGGCATCATCTTCGACACGATCCAGAACGCGCTGGTGCAGCACGCGGATCTCGTGAAGGCGCACCTGCTCACGCAGCCCTCGAAGCTCGGTTCCGACAAGTTCGCCGCGTTGCATGAGGCGTTTCTCGAGGACGGCGCGTTCATCCATGTGCCGAAGGGCGTCGAGGCCGCGCTGCCCGTGGGCGTGTTTCACTACGCCTGCGGCGCCGGTGCCGCCGTGTTCCCGCACACGCTGGTCGTCGCCGGGGAGAATGCGAAGATCACCGTCGCGGACTTCTTCCGGTCGGAAAAGGCCGGCGAGGCCCACTTCGCCTGCGGCGGCAACGACCTCCACGCCGGCCACGGCGCGCAGGTGACCTACCTCGCCATGCAGGACTGGAGCCGCGACACGCTGTCGTTCCAGTTCAATGCAACCGTCGCCCGCCGCGATGCCCGGGTGCTCTCGCTCAACCTGCACACCGGCGCCCGCCAGGCGCGACATGAATCCTTCTCGCAGCTGCAGGCGCCCGGCGCGCACTCCGAGATGCTCGCGCTCACCGTGGCCCACGGGAAGCAGGAGTTTGACCAGCGCACGCTGCAACTGCACCAGGCGCCCAACACGACCTCGAATCTGCTCTACAAGAACGCGCTGCTCGACCAGGCACGGACGATCTTCTCCGGCCTGATCGTCGTCGATGCCGATGCCCAGAAAACGGATGCCTACCAGAGCAACCGCAACCTGATGCTCTCCGATGAAGCCGAGGCAAATTCGCTGCCCGGCCTGGAAATCCAGGCCAACGACGTCCGCTGCACCCACGGCGCCACCAGCGCCCGCATCGATCGCGAGCAGGAATTCTACCTCGAGGCCCGCGGCATCAAGCCCGCGCAGGCCCAGGAACTCCTCGTGTTCGGCTTCTTCGAGGAAGTCCTCGGCAAGATCGAGCATCCGGAACTGCACGACATCCTCGCCGAAATCATCCGCGAAAAGTTCAAAACCTGAGTTGCCCAGAAGGAAACAAGGGGAACGAAGCCGTTTCCCTCTTTGTCACCTTCGTTAGCTTCCGTAAGCATTTATGAGCACCACCGATAAACGCGACCGCACCCTCACCCGCGAGGTCACCGTCACCCAGATCCCCAGCGGCGACAAGCAGACGCTCTTCGCCGGCGACACCGTGTTCATCCACCAGGTGCTCGGCGGCAGCTACACGGTGCAAACGTCGACCGGCCTGTTCCGGCTCGACGGGAAGGACGCCGACGCCATCGGTGAAACCGTGGCCGTCCAAACCGTCACCGCCGCCACGCTCGCCGACGGCGCGCCTGATCCCGAGGCGATCTGGGACCAGCTCCGCAAGGTGTACGACCCGGAAATCCCCGTGAACATCGTGGATCTCGGCCTCGTCTACTCGATGGACGTCTCCAAGCAGGAGGACGGCGGCCACAAGGTGGACGTTGCCATGACGCTGACCGCCCCCGGCTGCGGCATGGGCCCGGCCATCGCCGAGGACGCCAAGGGCAAAATCCTCCTCGTCCCCGGCGTCGCCAACGCCGACGTGAGGATCACGTGGGAACCGGCCTGGAACCAGAGCATGATTTCCGAGGAAGGAAAAATGAAACTGGGATTGATCTGAGTGGAGGGCCGGTCTCCCGACCGGCCTTTTTTTGCCTGAAGACCAAGCTCCTCTTCCTCTGCTCCGCCAACCAGTGGCGTTCGCCCACGGCCGAGTCGCTGTTCAAGGACCACCCCCGTTATGAAGCGCGCTCGGCGGGAACCGAGAACGGCGCGCGCATCAAGGTGACCGCCGGCCACCTGGGTTGGGCCGACCTGATTTTCTGCATGGAACGAAATCACGCCGACCGGCTGCGCGAGCGCTTCCCGGAGGAAATCGCCGGCAAACCGCTGATCACGCTGCGCATCCCGGACGATTTCCGGTTCATGGATCCCGCGTTGATCGAATTGCTGCGCACCGAACTCGCAGCCCACGTGGACCTGTAAGCGCGCCCCGATTGGGCCACAATCCCATTGCCCGGCCGCAAGGCGTCGGCCAAAAACGCGCATGCCCGGCACCTTCCCTGCGCCAGCCCCCGTCTCCTGGTTTCGAGATGCCGGATTCTACGCCGCCGGGTTGTGTCTGGTGCTCTTCACCGCGGGTTTGTTCTACCTGGCGGAAGCGGGCAAGCTGCCCCCGCCGCCGCCGGTGCCGCCTTCGCTGTCGCTGGTGACGGCGGCGGGCCATGGATTCCTGCCGGACGCCTTTCCGCCGGCTCCGGCCGGACGCGACGGCCTCCCGGTCCTCGGAACGTGGAAGGCCACCGATGCGACGGCAACCGGGACATGGACCAGCGCACCTCTCTCCACATCCGCGACCTTTTTGCAAATTCGAGTCATCGGTTCCCTGCGGTCGCCGGCGACTTCGCTGATGTTGCGCACCGCCGATGGCCAGGAGGTGGCGCCGATGCAGAACAACTTTTCGTCGCCCGATCGGTGGAAGCGAATCAACTTCCCCGCCCCGGCCGGTCCGTTTCAAATCGTCGCGCGGGACGACAGCACGACCGAGTGGTTCGCTTTCACCGCACCGGTGGAAGTCAGCCGGCTGACCTGGCTGGCTGGGAAAATCCTGCGACCGCCGGCCGGCTGGATTGGCGTCGGGATCCTCGTGGTGCTCGCACTCGCGGCGTTGTATCGCGCGCGCGCAGCGCTGGCCGCGACCGTCTCCTCGCCGGCCTGGCGCGGGCTGCCCTGGATCGCCCTGGTCATCTACGCGCTCTTCTTTTTCCGGCATCTCGATCCGGTCGCCGGGCCCAATGATTCCGGCGGTTACCTCAACAGCGCCAAGGCCCTCGCTTCCGGTCATCTCGCCCCGGCCCCGCGGCTACTCCGGGGTGCGGTCGCCGGCGAAACGGACGTCACGCCGTACCTGGCCACGACATTTCACGCGCAGGCGAACGGGCGCGTCGCGCCGGAGTATCCCGTCGGCCTGCCCTTGATCTTTGCCGCCGCCGGCCGGGTCCTGGGCTTCGAGCAGGGAATCCCGTTGGTGATCGTGCTGCAACTCGTGCTGGGCGTGATTTTCACCCGTCTGCTTGCGCGGGCCGTCGGCCTCACCGGCGGATGGGACTGGCTCGCCGCCGGCATCATCGGACTCAGTCCGGTCTACCTGCACCAAGGCCTGCAGCCGCAAAGCGACAGCCCGGCGTTGGTGTGGTGCACGGCGGCGGTGTGGCTGGCGTGGGCCAGTCGCGAGCGCCTGTGGCTCGCGGTGCCGGCGGGTCTGGCCACGGGACTGGCGGTGCTCATCCGCCCGAGCAATGTGCTCATCCTCTTTCCGTTGTTCGTCGCCCTGGCGGGCGCCTGGCGGCAGCTCGCGCTCTGGATGATCGCCGGCCTGCCCGCCGCCGCGTGGCTCACCTGGTACAACCACTCCCTGTACGGCAGCGCGCTGGTAACCGGCTATGGCAGCGACGTCGCCAGCGGTTTCGGGTGGCGCTATGTGCCGCTCACGCTGCGCTCATATGCGCTGTGGCTGCCGCTGATGTTCACGCCGCTCGTCGTGCTGGCCGCGGCCGGGCCATGGGTGCGCGGGGTCGCGGCGCGGATCCGCCTGATGCTGGCCGTGTGGGCCGGGGTTTTCCTGGTCTTCTACGCGTTCTATTGGTGCACGTGGGACAACTGGTACAACATGCGCTTCGTGCTGCCCGCCGCGCCCGCGATGCTCGTGCTGGCCTTGTTCGCGGCCCGCGCCTTGGCGGAGCGTACGGGAGGGGAGTTCTTTCGCGCGCGCGGAGTGGCCGCCACGATCCTGCTGCTCCTCGTTCTCGGCACCCAGCTCATCGCCGATTCCTATGGCCGCAAGGTGCTGTATTGGATGCAGAACAACTCCCTCAATGCCGCCGGGCCGCGCTGGCTGGCCGCGCATGCGCCATCCAATGCGGTGGTCTTCGCACGCCACGCGACCAATTCGCTTCTCTATTACACCGACCTGACGTTCGTGCGTTCGGACCACGCCCTGGCGCAATCGCCTGAATTCTTCACGGACATCGCCCGCGCCGGCCGGCCGATCTACGCGCTCAACTACTGGTGGGAGGGCCATGGCACCGCGGACGGCGGACCGGGCCGCGGCCAGGGCCGCCCCAAACTGCCCGGTCAGTGGAAGCAAATCGCCGTCCTGTGGGGCGACGAGATCCACATCTGGCAGTGGTCGCCCGATCCCGCGCCGGACATAAAATAACCGGCCCGCCCAGGCCTAGAGCATTTTCAGCAAAGCCGTAGCCGTTTTAAGTTTCAGAGAACCGGATTGTTCCCGAGACCGTCATCCTGAGCCGAGCGAAGGATCCAAGGGAATGCGCAGATCCGCTTGGATTCTTCGCGGGGCTCAGAATGACGACAGCGGTAATAGGCACGGTTTTGATCGGCTACACCTTAATTTGAAGCGCGCTATTTCAGCAGGTTGACCACGGCGCGGGGCACGCGCAGCGCCGTGCCGTGACGGATGCCCTTGGGCATCACGAGCCCGGCGCTGAGGTCCTCCCACGTTTTGAAATCCTTCGTCCGCAGCACGCCGTATTTTTTGTCGCGATAGATGTCGTAGTAAAGGTACCACGAGTCGCCGAGCTTCACGGCGGTACCGCCCTCGACCCAGAGCCCGGCGGGCGTGATGGGATCGCCGGGCGCAGTCCACGGGCCGTCGGGTGACGGCGCCCGCACCAGGAAGATATTCTTGGCGGCCGCGGGAATTTCCGTCTCGTCCTTCACGAACATCACCCAGTCGTTGCCGACCTGCACCATCGTCTCATCGATGACGTTGCGGCCGGGTTCGTAGTGGAGCTTCGTCGGCGTGAACGTTTCGAAATCCCTCGTCGTGGTTGAATACAGCCGGTGGTTGCGCGGCGGCCGGCTCAGGTCCTTGCGCTCGGTTTCGTCAGCCACGGGAAATTTGCCCGGCACGGTCGACGACCAGAAGATCAGGTAGTGTTGCTGTTGCGCGTCCCAGATGATTTCCGGTGCCCAGCAGTTCGCGGTCGTCGGCTCGGCGGCCATGACATTCAGCGTTTTCTGCTTCGTCCAGTGCACCAGGTCCTCGGAACTCGAGTAACCGATGGTTCCGCCGGTCCATGACGTGGTCCACACCATCCGGAAAATGCCGTCGGGCCCGCGCAGGAGACACGGGTCGCGCATCAATTTGTTTTCCCCGGCCACGGGCTGGAGAAACGACGCGCCGCCGCGCAGCGCGGTCCACTTCAATCCGTCCTCGCTCGTCGCCAGGTGCAGGCCGTCCTCACCGTTGCCCATGAAATAGCTGAACAGCAGGACCTCGTCCTTCGAGTCAGCGGCAGCCAGGGGCCCGCTCAACAGAAGCGCGCTCAGCGCCAGGTGGGCGAAACTAGGGGGTTTCATCCCGATCACGATGCGCCGCATCGCATTCGCCTCAAGCCGGGACTCCGGCCCCTTGCAAATGCGCGGTCACCTGCTAGGGATGAAGGCATGCGTTGCCCCATTCCCGTCCTCGGCCTGTTGCTCGCGTCCAGCTTGATGGCGGGCTCGCCCGGGGCGCATGAGTTGTTCAACGGCCGCGACCTCGCCGGCTGGGAATTCGTCACCGTTCCCGCCGTCGATGCCGCCCGGGTGTGCCGCGTCGGCCCGGACGGCGTGATCGCCGCCGCCGGCCAGCCGGTGGGTTTTCTCGCCACCACCTCGAGTCACGCCAACTACCGCCTGCACGCCGAATGGCGGTGGCCGGGCAAGCCGGGCAACGGCGGCATCCTCGTCCACATCAGCTCCGGCCCCAAGGACCGCGCGTGGCCGCTCAGTTTCCAGGTCCAGACGAAAAACAAGTCCGCCGGCGACCTGCTGCCGATGGCGGGGGCAACGTTTGCGGAACCGCTGACCAGCGCGCCCGGCGCGGCGACCGCGATCAAGGCGCGCACCGCCGCCGACAGCGAGAAGCCCGCCGGCGAGTGGAACACATGCGACATCATCTGTCGCGGCGACACCATCGAGGTCACCGTGAATGGCGTGCCGCAAAACCGGGTGACCGGCTGCTCGCTACAAGCCGGTAAAATTGGTTTTCAGTTTGAAGGTGTGGCGTTTGAACTTCGCCATGTGTCGGTGGTCGCACTTGACTAACCGCCGCCAACCCGGCCGTCTGTTCCTCCTGCTGCCGTCATGATCGACAACGATATCCCACCCAGTCATCCCGAGTTTTGGAGCTCGCGCTATCTCAGCGCGAACACTCCCTGGGATTTCGACGGCGTGCCGGCGGATCTGCGGGAGTTTCTCAAACGCAAGGATACGGGCTCCAATCCCCAGGCGCGCGGCAAGGTGCTGATCCCCGGCTGCGGCCTCGGCCACGAGATCCGCGCGTTCGCGCAGGCCGGCTACGATGTCACGGCGATCGACTTCGCGCCGGGCGCGGTGGAGCGGTCCCGCCGCCTCAACGGCACCGCGCTGGCGAGCCGGATCATCCTCGGCGATTTTTTCAGCCACGACTTCGCGCCCGGTTCCTTCGATTACATCTACGAGCGCGCCTTCCTGTGCGCGCTGTTGCCGGACCGCCGCGAGGTTTATCGCGCCCGCGTGGCCAGTCTCCTGAAATACCGCGGCTCGCTGCTTGGCTATTTCTATTACCAGAAGCCCGTGGTCTCCGATGGCCCGCCGTTCGGTTTCGCGTGGGGCACGGCGGACGAATTGTTTGCCCGCTATTTCCTGCTGGTAAAGGACTCGCCGGTGAGCGATTCCGTGCCGATGTTTGCCGGCCGTGAGCGCTGGCAGGAGTGGCGCCGCACGTCCTTCAAGGGCTGAGCCCCTCAAAGGATGGCGCGCGTTGTCTCCAACGCGCTTGCTTGCGAAAAACGCGTTGAGGGCAACGCGTTCCATCCTGGTCCCCTTGGCCATTCGGCCAATTCCCCCGCCGGCCGGGACCGGCTAGGCTTGGCGCAATCCAACTGCCCCATGCCCGCTCTCACCGCGCCCCTGCCCGCCCCGTCCACCGCAACCCGTTGTCCGGATCTCGTGACCACCGTCCTCCCCGCGGCTCCCGGCACGATCGCCCGGCTCGACGTGGGCACCAACGTCCTGTTCGCCGGTTGCCGCGCGAACAGCGCGCTGGTTGCGCTCGCCCGGCAGTTTCCGCGCAGCCGTTTCCTCGGCACCGAGGCGTCGGCCGATATCCTGGCAGCCGCGCGCGAGGCCGTGCGGATGGCCGGGCTCCAAAACACGCAGGCCACCCCGCCCGACACGCTCCGCCAGGCGCGCCTGCAGGGCATCTTTGAATTTGTCATCCGCCAGGGCGGCGAGTCCGCCGCCCACATGAACGCGCTGCCGGCTCTGCTCCGTGACGGCGGCCTGCTTTTCGATCTCGGTCGTGAACTCCCCTCGCCCGCCGACTACCACGACGCCGGGCTGGTGATCCTCCGCTCGATCCGCCTGGCCGACGGTTGCGCCTGCATCATCGCCGGCCACTGGCAGCTGCCCGCGCGCTGATGGAGCGCTTGGGGCTGCAAGACGCTTGCGCCCCCGCGGTTGACGACAAACATGGCGCCGGCATGGAGCATCCGGCCACGTCCTTCTACGAACAGTTCGCCCTCCTCGAGCGGGAAGGCACCGGGTTCGTATTCGTGATTCTCGCCGATTCGCTCGGGAGCACGCCCCAGGACGCCGGCGCCAAGATGCTCGTCACCGCCGCCGGCCTCCACACCGGCACCGTCGGCGGCGGCAAGGTGGAGGCGAAGGCAATCGGCGTCGCCCGGGAAATGCTCGCCGCCGGATCCCCGGCGCCGCGATTCGTCAACTGGGCCCTGCGCACCGACGTCGGCATGACATGCGGCGGCTCAGTGAAACTCTATTTCGAACCCCACGCCGCGGGCGGCGCCGGCGCCGCGTGGCCGATCTGGATCTTCGGCGCCGGCCACGTCGTGCAGGCGCTGGTACCCGTGCTGGCGCCCCTCGACTGCCAGCTCACCATTGCGGACCCGCGCCGCGAGTGGCTCGACAAGCTGCCACGGGGCCGGAACGTCCGCTACATCGAGGCCGCGGAACCCGCGGATCTGGTGCCGACGATGCCCGACCATGCCTTCCTGCTCTGCCTGACCAAAGGGCACGCATTCGACCGCCCCGTGCTGCAGCGCGCGCTCGCCGAGCGGAACTTTCCCTTTGTCGGCGTCATCGGCAGCGAGGCCAAGGCGAAGGTCCTCCACAAGGAGCTTGTCGCCGCCGGCCTGCCGCCCAAACGGGCAAAGGAGTTCCACTGCCCGGTCGGCCTGCCCTTCGGCAACAACGATCCCCGCGAGATCGCGCTCAGCATCGCCGCGCAGCTCCTGACCGAACGCGACCGGCTGAAGGCGGCCCTGTAAGATCGGCGCTTGCGCCGACCTCCGGCGCGAGGAGGTTGCGGCCGGTAGCGCCTCTCCAGTGAACAAGGCGGGGTGGAAACTTTCCCCCGAATTCCCGCGAGCGCTCGCTTGCAACTTCCGGTTCGCTGCGGAGTCTTTCAGCCGTGCGCCTGCTCCGCTTCATCATGACTTCCCTCGCCCTCTTGGCCGCCATGATCGGTGGCGTGGCGCTGGTGACAATCGGCTTCATCGTCTTCGTCCTGCTGCGCCTGTTCGGCCGCCCGGCCGCGATGCCGCGCTTCCAGGTCAGAACCGCCCGGACCGCTCCCGCCCGCCCCGCTTATTCGAGCCGCGACGACGTGATCGATGTCACGGCGACGCAGGTGAAAGATCAGAAATTGCTCTAAAACTGAAGCGGCTGCGGTTTTGTTGAAAATGCCCCAAGGCGGGCTCTAAACCCCAACGAAAACGCGACCCCGATTTCGGACCGGGGCTTAACGCCTCGCTTACAGTCTCGTTCGCGCCCGAATCGCCGCGAAAATCGCCTCGCCCGTCGCCGGGGACGCCAGCGGCACCTCCCCGCCGGGTTTTCCGAATGAGGCGACGGCATCGCGAATCGCCTCACGAACGCTGAAGGCCAGCATCAGCGGCGGTTCGCCCACGGCCTTGCTGCCGTGAATGGTGTTGGGCTGGGTCGCCTTCGGCAAAAGCGTCACGTTGAACTCCACCGGCGCGTCGCTGAACGCGGGAATCTGATAGGTGCTCGCGCTGTGCGTGAGCAAGCGGCCCTTCGCGTCCCACTTCAACTCCTCGCGCGTCAGCCAACCCATGCCCTGCACGAAACCGCCCTCGATCTGACCGCGGTCCACGCCGGGGTTGAGCGAATCGCCGACGTCATGGACGATGTCCACGCGCCGCACGCGATGCATGCCGGAGAATCCGTCCACCTCGACCTCGGCCACCGCCGCCCCACAGGCGAAATAATGGAAGGGCCGGCCCTCGGACTTCGACCAGTCCCAGCGCACGTCGGGCGTCTTGTAGTACCCGGTGGCCGCCAGGCTGACCCGCGCGGCGTAGGCGTGGCCGCACACCTTGGCGAAGGGCAGCTTGTTTTCCTGGTGACCGCGCTCGCCGACGAAACCGTGGGCGAATTCAACCTGGTCGGGCGATATCCTCAACAGCGGCGCCGCGACCTCCGCCAGCCGCTCGCGCAGCGTCACGCACGCGGCGGCGACGGCCGCGCCGTTCAAGTCCGCGCCACTCGACGCCGCGGTCGCGGACGTGTTCGGCACCTTGTCCGTGCTCGTCGGCATCATGCGGATGCTCTCCGCCGGCAGGCCAAGCTCGCGCATGGCGACGCCGAGAATCTTCGTGTAGAGCCCCTGGCCCATCTCCGTGCCGCCATGGTTTACCTGCACGGTGCCATCCGAATAGATCAACACGTAGGCGCCGGCCTGGTTGTAGTGCGCCAGCGTGAAGCTGATCCCGAACTTCACCGGCGTCACGGCCAGCCCGCGCTTCATGTGCGGGTGGGTGCGATTCCAGTCATCGACGGCCGTCCGGCGCGCCGCGAAATCCGCCTTCGCCAACACCTGCGACCAGATGTCCTGGAGGCGGTTGTCGCCGATATCCTCCTGGTAATGCGTGCGGTTCGTCTCGCCCGTTCCGTGGTAAAGGTTGCGCGCGCGCACGACCTCCGGCGGCAGACCGAGCCGTCGCGCAATCCGGTCCACGATTTCCTCGATCACCAGCATGCCCTGCGGCCCGCCGAAACCGCGGAACGCCGTGTGCGACGTCACATTGGTCTTCGCCACGCGCCCCGTGAAACGCACCGCCGGGATGTAGTAGGCGTTATCGAGGTGGAAGAGCGCGCGGTCGTTGATGGCGGTCGACAGGTCGAGCGACCAGCCCCCATCCGAAACCAGCTGGACCTGCGCGGCGCGGAGGCGGCCGTCGCGGTCGTAGCCCACCGAGAACCTGGCGTGAAACGGATGCCGTTTGCCGGTCAGCTTCATGTCGACGTCACGGTCGAGCTGCACGCGCACCGGCCGGCCCACCTTGACGGCCGCCAGCGCGACGAGCGCGGCGAAAGCGTTGCCCTGGGTTTCCTTGCCGCCAAAGCCGCCGCCCATCCGCGGCGCCTGAACCACAACCTTGTGCCGGGGCAGGTGCAGGACCTCCGCGACGATGGCCTGGATCTCGGAAGGATGCTGGGTGGACGAGTTGACGACCACCGCGCCCTCCTCGCCGGCCTCGGCCCAGGCGGCGTGCGTCTCGAGATAAAAATGCTCCTGCCCGCCGAATTCGAATTCGCCCTCGAGTTTTTCCGGGGCCGCGGCCAGCGCCCCAGCCGCATCCCCGCGCGCGAGCGCATGCGGATCGGTGTGATAGCTGTCCGCGGCCATCGCCGCCGGCAGGCCGATGATCGCGGGCAGGGGCTCATACTCCACCTCCACCAACGCCGCCGCCGCGCGGCAGGCGGCGAGCGATTCGCCGACGACCCACGCGATCAACTGCCCGTGGAAAAGCACCTCGTCTCTGGCGAGCAACGGCTCGTCATGCCGCACCGGGCCCGTGTTGTTTTCACCGGGAATATCCTCGGCCAGCAACACCGCATGGATGCCGGGAGCCTGCCGGGCCTTGGTGGCGTCGCGCCGCAGGATTCTCGCCCGGGCATGGGGCGCCGAGACCGGCCAGCAATCGAGCATTTTGCGACGCTGCGCCGTGTCGTCGACATAGAGCGCCCGGCCGGTGACATGGCCGACGGCACTTTCGTGCGTCAGCTTGCGCGAGGGGTCCTCGATCGTCCAGCGATTGTCACCGGCGAAGCCCAGGTCCGCGTCCTGCGCCTGGCTCTGCTCGCCCGAGACAAATTTCTCCCACAGGCTCACCACGAGATCCCGGCGGTAAGCGGCCCCGCCGCGCGCATCGTCGATCGGTTGGAAGGTGTCGCGCAGGACGCCCGCCACCGCGGGATCGTTGAGCTTCCGGCCCGTGAGCGCCGCCTCCGCCTTCAGCGCGCGCATCGGCGTGGCGGCCACGCCGCCGTAGGCGATGCGCGCCTTGCGGACGGTGCCGTCGGCCGCGAGATCCACGCAATACGCCGCGGCCACGATGCTGATGTCGAGTTCGCGACGCTTCGACACCTTGAGAAAATCCACGCGGCGCGTCAGGCCGCGGGCCGGCCCGCCGCGCGGCAGCACAATCTCGCGCATGATTTCGCCCGGCTTGAGGACGGTCTTGCGATAGCCGACAAAGAACTCCGCGAGCGGAACGGTACGCTCGCCCTTGGCCGTGACGAGCACGACGCTGGCGTCGAGCGTGAGCAGCACCGGGGCACTGTCACCGATCGGTGAAGCGGTCACAAGATTGCCGCCCAGCGTCGCGCGGTTGCGGATCTGCCGCGCCGCGAAGACCCGCAGCATCCTGGCTATCGAGGGATACTCGCCGGCCAGCGCTTCCTCGACGTTGGTAAGCGTCGCCCCGGCGCCGATGCGCCAGGCCTCGGGCGCGGCGGTGATGCGCGTCAGCTCCGGCACGCCCTCGGTCGAAACGAGAACGGGGAACGCCTTGAACTTCTTGTTCAACTCCACGCCGATCTCCGTGGCGCCGGCGACCAACTGGGCGGTTGGATAGGTCTCCAAAAGCGTGAACAACCCCGGCAGGGAGGTCGGACGGAAAAACTTCGCGTCGCCCGCGGTGTAGTTGAGCGCGACGGGCGGATGGACGGGGGCCTGCAAGCGCGTGGCGAATTGGTCCGGAGATGTAGCAGCGGTCGTAAGACCGCCGGCGCCAGCCGTCTCACGACGGCTGCTGCGTTCGGCCAGCGCCGCCACCGCGGCATCCCGGATCGGCCGGTAGCCGGTGCAACGGCACAGGTTGCCACAAAGCTGGTCGCTGACCTGCCAAGGTTCCTTGCAGCCCTCGCGGTAATAGGCCTCGAACATCGAGACCACGAATCCCGGCGTGCAATAGCCGCACTGTGAACCGTAGTGCTCGACCATCGCCGCCTGCACCGGATGCAATTGCTTCTGGTCCGTGCCGCACTTGGCCAGGCCCTCGACGGTCACGATTTCGCGGCCGGCGAACATCGGGACCAGCGCGATGCAGCTGTTGAACGCGCGATAGGCCGGCTTGCCGTTCACGTCGCGGTCGACCAATGCCACCGAGCAGGCGCCGCAATCGCCCTCGGCGCAACCTTCCTTGGATCCGGTCAGGCCGTTGGCCCGCAACCAGGCAAGCAGCGTGGTCGTCGGGCCCACGCCCGCGGTGGAGACCGCGCGGCCGTTGACGATCAGGTCGAGGCTGGGCGGGGCCGCCGGGTCAGATGGCCGGACGGTTGACATCCTTGTAATAGAGATAGCTCGCCGGGACCTTGCCCATCGCGACAAACCATTGCGCACAATACGGCGCCATCCAGATCGTGTCGCCCGCCTGCACCGGATACCAGCGGTCCTCGAGCCGGTAGACGCCCGCGCCGCCCAGCATGACGAGACCGTGTTCCATCACGTGGACCTCCACGAACGGCAGATGGCCGCCGGGCTGGTACGCAAAAACATTCACCGCCATGTCGAACGCGGGCTCATCGGGCAGCAGCACCTGCAGATTGGCCGCCGGGTCGCCGAGGAACGGCGTGCCCTTCACCTTCGCCGCGTCGCCAATGATGCCCTTGGGCAGCGGCGTACCGGGCAGCGCGACGTATTTCTTTTGGAAAAGCGTAAGCTGCGTACCGGTCTTCGGACCCGTCAGGCTCCAAGGCTGGCCCGCCGGCACATAGAAAAAGCTGCCGGCGCCGATCTTCGCCCTGTCCTTGCCGACGGTCAGCGCGCCGCCGCCGTGCATGACGTACCCGAAGGTCTGCGTGCCGCTCGCGGGCTGGGCCGCGCGGCCATCGGCCGTGAACGTCACCAGGAGTTGCGCGAACCTCGCGCCCATCGCCTCGTTGATCAACACGGCCACGGTCGCGCCGGTGATGCCCGGCACCGAACTGTTGACGTGGTTGCCCGGCGTGATCAGCGCGTGACGGGCGGCAATGTGGGCACGGGTGTGGCCGAAAAGGTCGGACATGGGTCAGGGATTGGTTGGCCGCAAAAACTGACCTTTCGGCGAGCCGGATGCAACCCTGCCGTCGGCCCAGACCGGGCAGCCGCGGACATAAGTGTGGGTCACACGCGCCTTCGTCGGCCGGCCCACATACGGGCTGATGCGATGTCGGGTCCACAATTCCTCCGCCTTGATCGCTCGTTTCGGGCCGAACTCGACCAGGCTGAAGTCGGCGTCCCGGCCCTCGGCCAGCAGCCCCTTGTGCTGGTCGATCCGGAAGCGCCGCGCGACGTTCCGCGCCAGTACCGCCGCGAGGCGCGGCAAATCCTGATCCGCGGTGGCGGCGCATTCGTTCATCAACAATTGAAATCCATGCTGCACCCCGGCGATCCCGCCCCAAATTTCGAAAAAGTCCTTCGACGTTTTCATCTCCGGCGGCGATGGCGAATGATCCGAGCCGACGGTCTGGATGTTCCCGGCCCGCAATTCCTGCCAGAGCTCCAACCGGCGCTTCTCGTCGCGGATCGGCGGAGCGCATTTGGCCGGAGCGCCGATTTTCACCACATCCTTGTCGTTCAAAAGCAGGTAGTGCGAGCAGGTCTCGGCCGTCACGTCCACCCGCATGCTCCGCGCCTCGGTGATGAGCGCGACCCCTTCCGGGCTGCTGACGTGCACCACGTGGAGCGCGCACCCGGTTTCACCGGCGAACTCGATGGCCTGGCGGATCGCCGCAAGTTCGACCTCCACCGGGCGCGACGCCAGCCAAGCTTTCGCATCGTGTTTGCCCTTGGCCCTCTGCTCCGCGGTGAACTTCGCCGCCAGCGCATCGTCCTCGGCGTGCACCGCCACGAGCAGGCCAAGCTTGGCGGCACGCCGCATCCCCTCGTAAAGCGACTTGGCGTCCACCCGCGGAAAACTGTCGATACCACTGTTCGACATGAAGGCCTTCAGGCCGATCGCACCGGCGTCGCGCAGGCCGGCGAGCTTGTCGAGGTTGCCCGGCACCAGTCCGCCCCAAAGGGCGAAGTCCACGCAGGATTGTTGCTCGGCCAGCTCGCGTTTCGTACGCAGCGAGGCGGCATCGAGCACCGGCGGCTCCGAATTGAGCGGCATGTCGAAAAAACAAGTGCCACCCCCGGCCGCGAGCGCGAGCGATCCATGCGCCAGCCCCTCCCACTCCGTCCGGCCCGGCTCATTGAAATGCACGTGCGCATCGACGATGCCAGGAAAAACATACCGGCCGGCCGCGTCGAGTTCCGCGTGAGTGGGATCGACCACCTCGGCCGCGATTCGCACGATCTTCCCTTGAAGAATGCCGATCTCCGCGGCCTGCACCCCGTCCGGCGTCACCACGCGCCCCCCGCGCACCACGAGGTCGAGCACTTCGGGCTCGGTGGCCTCGACGAGGTTTTTGCCGCGACGTTTCATGCGCGCTGCTCCTGTGCCAGGCGTTCCAGGAAATCCGTCATCACCGCCAGCGCGGTCGCCAGGTCTTTCGGCGAGGCATATTCGTCGGGGTGGTGGCTGAGGCCGTCGCGACAGCGCACAAACAACATGGCGACCGGCGTCAGCGCCGCCATGACGACGCCATCGTGCCCGGCGCCACTCACGAGCGAAATCGTTTTGCCCTGGACGGCTTTCACGCTCCGTTCGAGCGCGGCGCTCAACGTGGGCGAGCAGGCGACCGCGTCATTGTTCTGGGTGCGCTGCCAGGAGACCTTGAGCCCACGCTGGCGGGCGATCCGGGCGCCCAGTTTCCCGAGCTTGAGCAAGGCGGCGCGGCGGACCGCATCCCTGGCGTGCCGCACGTCGAGGGTATGCACCACGGAACCGGGAATCACGTTGGCCGCACCCGGCGACACCGTCAGCGCTCCGACCGTGGCCACCAGCCCATCGGTGTCGCGCGCCACTTTTTCCGCGGCGAGCGTGAATTCCGCCGCACCGGCAAGCGCATCGCGACGCAACGCCATCGGCGTCGTGCCGGCGTGCCCCGCCTTGCCCGTCCAGGTCAGCTTGAAACGGCTCTGGCCCGCGATCGCCGAAACCACGCCCACCGCGAGATCCTTTGTCTCGAGGACGGGCCCTTGCTCGATGTGGACCTCGACGTAGCCGAGCAGGTCGCCGTGCTGGTGCGCCGGCTTGGGCAAAGCAAACCCGCCGTTGTTAAATTGTTTCAAGACATCGCCGACGCTCACGCCGTCCCCGTCGCGCAGTCCAAGGGTCGCCGCCTTCAGCCGGCCGGTGTAGCCTTCACTACCAAGGTAGGCGCTGGCGAAGCGCACGCCCTCTTCCTCCGAAAATCCGAGCACCTCGACCGCGAACGGCAGTTTGACGCCCCGGACTTTCAAGTCGGCGAGCGCCACAATTGGCAACAGCACGCCGAGCGGGCCATCGAAACGTCCGGCATCGCGCACCGTGTCGAGGTGCGAACCGAGCAGGAGGGTCTTGGGTTTCTGCCGTAGGGGCGTCGCTTGACGACGCCCGCGGGCGCCGTCAAGCGGCGCCCCTACCCCCGCCTCGAGCCGGCCAATCAGGTTTCCGACGCTATCCTGTCTTACCGTCAATCCGGCCGCCGTCATGCAATCGCCCACCAGGCGGTTGGCCTGCGTCATCGCCGGCGAGAGAAAAGTGCGCGTGATCCGGCCCGGCTCGTCCGTGACCTGGCCGAGCTCGTCGAGCATCGCGACGAGAAGCTGTGCCGCTTCGCTCATGCGCTCAGCTCCCGCGGTAGGTCTGGTAGGCCCAGGGCGTGACGAGCAGCGGGACGTGATATCCGGCCGCGGCATCGGCAATGGCGAAGCGCACCGGCACGCGATCGAGGAAGGGGCTGTCCCGGTGGTGGGTCACGAAATAGTCCTTCACGAAGAACAGCAGTTCGTAGGTGCCCACGGCCATGGTGGGGCCCACGAGCAGCGGCTCATCGGTGCGACCATCGGCGTTGGTCACGACCGCCTTGAGCTGGTGCGGCTTGCCGTCGAGGTTCCAAAGCTCGATGCGCATGCCGGCAGCCGGCTTGCCGGTGGTGAGGTCGAGGACGTGGGTACTGAGTTTGGCCATAAGACTTTTTAACCGCGGATTACACAGATTACACGGATAAAGGCAGAGTAGGGTTTAAGTCATCCGTGCCAATCCGTGAAATCCGTGGTCAACCGGCTTTCAAGACATCCTGCAGGCGCAGCCAGGCGATCTTCTCGATCTCGCTCAAGGCGGTGGCGAATTCCGTCTCCGGGGTGTTTTTCAATCGCGTCTGCATGGCGGCGAGGATCGCGGCCCTGGCGTTCAGCCGGGCGCAGATGATGAACGGAAAACCAAACCTCGCCTTGTACGCGTCGTTGTTCCGGGTGAATTCCGCCAGCTCGGCATCGGAAAGCTGGTCCAACCCGGCGCTCGCCTGCTCGCGGGTGGAATCCGTCGTGAGTTTTTTCTGCTGCGCCAGCCGGCCGGCGAGGTCCGGATGCGCGCAGATCAACGCCAATTGCCGGTCGCGGGGCGCAGCGCGCATCGCGGCGCAGAGCGCGGCGTGCAGGGCCTCGGCACTGATGAACGGGCGCTGCCCCCACGTCTCCTCCGCCACCCACGGCGAATGCTCGAACAGGTGGCCGAGCGCGGCCACGAAAGCGGCGCAATCAAGTCTGTTGATGAAATCCAGCTTGGGCATCGCGCATCCTCAAAGCTCCCGCGATGAGGGAAGCTCCAATCTCCAAGCGCCAACATCCAATGAATGACCAAGTCTTAAGCTCCAATGGCCATGCTTGTTCATCGGTATTTCCTGGAGGTTGGATGTTGGCGTTTGGAGCTTCTCCTGCCTACGGCAGGAGCTCGTACGCCGGCAGCGACAGGAACTCGTCGAACTCCGCGCTCTTCGACATGCGCATGAAAAGCTCCACGGCCTCCGTGAAGTGACCCGAATTGTAGCGCGCCTCGCCGTATTCCGCGCGGATCGCGGCGAGCTCGAGCGGGAGGAGATCGTCGTAAAGCTTCGCGGTGACCGGGCGGCCATCGTCGAGTTTCGCGCCGAACTTCAGCCATTGCCAGAGTTGCGAGCGCGAGATTTCGGAGGTCGCGAGATCCTCCATGAGATGATGGATGGGCTCCGCGCCGGAGCCGCCGAGCCAGGCTTCCAGGTAGCGGACGCCGACGTGCAGGTTCCAGCGCACGCCATTCTCCGTGATCGGCCCGTGCAGTGGCGCGAGCAGGTCGGCCGCGGTGACCTTCACGTCATGGATCACATTGAGCTGGTTCGGACCCTTCATGTGCTCGCCGAAGGCCTCGAGCGCGGTTTGCACCAGGCCGGGATGCGCGACCCAAGTGCCGTCGTGGCCGGCTTTCACCTCCCGGGTCTTGTCGGCCCGCACCTTCGCGAGCGCGGCGGCGTTGGCCGCCGGATCATTCTTGATCGGGATCTGCGCCGCCATGCCGCCCATCGCGTAGGCGCCGTGCCGGTGACAGACATTGATCACATGGGTCACGTACGCGCGCAGGAAGGGCACTTCCATCGTGATGAGCGTGCGATCGGGAAACATGTAGCCCGGACGATTCCGGAGCTTCTTCACCATGCTGAACATGTAGTCCCAGCGGCCGCAGTTGAGGCCCGAGGCATGCTCGCGCAATTCGTAGAGAATTTCCTCGGCCTCGAAAGCGCCCGTGATGGTCTCGATGAGCATTGTGCACCGGATCGTGCCGCGCGGGAGGCCGAGGGCGGCCTGCGCGTGGACGAAGACGTCGTTCCACAACCGCGCCTCGAGATGGCTCTCCAGCTTGGGCAGGTAGTAATAAGGGCCGCTGCCACGCGCGATGAGGGCCTTGGCGCAATGGAAGAAATGCAGGCCCCAATCGAAAAGCGAGGCGGAGACTCGGGCGTCCTTGAACCGGATGTGCTTCTCCTCCATGTGCCAGCCACGCGGGCGGGCGATGATGACGGCGATCTTGTCCTTCAGCGCGTATTTTTTCCCTTCGGGCGAGGTGTAAGCGATGGTGCGGCGGACCGCGTCGCGCATGTTGATCTGGCCATCCAGGCAGTTTTCCCAGGTCGGCGAATTGGCGTCCTCAAAATCCGCCATCCAGCATTGCGCCCCGGAATTCAGCGCGTTGATCGCCATCTTGCGGTCGACCGGCCCCGTGATTTCGGTGCGACGGTCGAGCAAGTCGGGCGGGATGGGCGCGACCTGCCAGTTGCCCCCGCGAATCGCCGCGGTTTCGGGCAGGAAATCCGGCAGCTTGCCGCCGTCGATTACCTGCTGTCGCTCGACGCGCTTCGCGAGCAGCTCGAGGCGGCGCGGGCCGAATTTTTCAAACAAGCCGGCGAGGAAGGCGCACGCCCCGGGCGTGAGGATCTCGTCGTAACCGGCGTTCATCGGGCCGCGGATCTCGAGCCCGCTGATGACAGGGTGGGAACTCATGGGGATGGAGGAACAGCAAAGGCGTCGCAGGTGCCGGTGTCAGCACCAGAGTGCATAGCCATCGGGCCGGTCGTTTTGGTGGGAGGGGTTTATATCCGACGACGGGATTTATGCCGCCTTCGCGGTCGGGGTATAAAACCCCTCCCACCAAAACCAGGCACGCCGCAAGCGGCGGCCCTTGTAGCGAACCTGCGCCCCACTCCACCACTTTCACCCTTCAACTTTCCACCGCGCTGTGCTCTGCTCGGCGCCATGAGTCACGAACATTTCATGCGCGAGGCCATCAAGCTGGCCGAGGACGGGATGGCGGCCGGCCACGGCGGCCCGTTTGGCTGCGTCATCGTCCGCGCCGGGAAGGTCGTCGGCCGCGGCAACAACCGCGTGACCTCCACCAACGATCCCACCGCGCACGCGGAGGTCACGGCGATCCGCGATGCCTGCGCCAGCCTCAAGACCTTCCAACTGACGGATTGCGAACTCTACACCAGCTGCGAGCCGTGCCCGATGTGCCTGTCCGCCATCTACTGGGCGCGCATCCCGCAAATCTGGTTCGCCAACTCGCGGCAGGACGCGGCGGACATCGGTTTCGACGACGATTTCATCTACCGGCAGATCCCGCTGCCCCTCGAGAAGCGGGCGATCAAGATCCGGCAGGTCCTGCGCGAAGAAGGCCTCGCCACGTTCAAGGGCTGGACCCGCAAGCAGGACAAGGTGAAGTACTGAGGCGGCCGGCGCGCCGCGCGTTTGCGCACTCCAGGATTGCCCCGGCGGCGGCCAAAGGTAGCTCTAGCTTCCGCATGCGCCGCTTCCGCCTCCTGTCAGTCGCCGCCCTCGCCGTCCTGTTCCCCGGTTTTCTCCCCGCCCAAGCGCCGGGGCCGGCAAGCCCGGCCGCGCCCGGGGCGACCGCACCCGCGGCGGTCGTGGCGGGCGTCGAAAATTCCGTGGTGAAGGTCTTCGCGACCATGCGCTATCCGGACCTCTACCGGCCCTGGACCAAGCAGGCCCCGAGCGAAGCCACCGGTTCGGGCGTCATCATCGAAGGCCATCGCATCCTCACCAATGCGCACGTCGTGCTCTACGCCACGCAGGTCCAGGTCCAGGCGAACCAGTCCGGCGACAAAGTGGCCGCGACGGTGGAGTTTGTCGCGCCTGGCATTGACCTCGCGGTGCTCAAGCTGGAGGACGAAACTTTCTTCGACACCCGGCCCGCCCTGCCCCGCACCACCTCCCTCCCCGACGTGAAGGACACCGTGCTCGTCTATGGCTTCCCGACCGGCGGCACCAGCCTCTCGATCACGAAGGGCATCGTTTCCCGCATCGAGTACACGTCCTACAATTTCCCCACGTCCGGGCTGCGCATTCAAATCGACGCCGCCATCAATCCCGGCAACAGCGGCGGTCCCGCGGTGGACGGCGACCGCATGGTCGGCCTCGCCTTCAGCCGCCTCGGGGGCGGTGACAACATCGGGTACATCATTCCCAGCGAGGAGATCGATCTCTTCCTCGCCGACATTGCGGATGGCAGCTATCAGGGGAAACCCGGGGTGTTTGACAGCCTGCAGACGTTCGAAAATCCCGCGCTGCGCACCTACCTCAAGCTCGACCGCAGTGTGGAGGGCATGATTTTCAACGGAGCCGACAGCGGCGACCAGGATTACGCGCTGAAGAAATGGGACGTGCTCACCCATATCGGGGACACCCCGATCGACAACCAGGGCATGATCAAAATCGGGACCAACCTGCGCATCCACTTTGGCTACCATATCCAAAAGCTGCTCAAGAACGGTGAAGTGCCGCTGACGATCGTGCGCGATGGAAAATCCCGGAAGATCCAGCTCCCCGTTTCGGCGAGCCGACCGATGCTGCTGCCCGACCTGGCCGGAACCTACCCCAATTATTTCGTGCTCGGGCCGCTGGTCTTCTCCACCGCCACGCAGCAGTTCATTGGCGGATTCTCCAATGTGGCGGCCCTTGTGGGATTCAACGGCCGGAACAGCCCGCTCGCAAACCGCCGCGCCGATCGCCCGGCCTTCCCCGGCGAGGAACTCGTCGTCGTCGCCTCGCCCTTTTTCCCGCACAAGCTTTCCCGGGGTTATGGATCCGCCTTCACCGGGACCGTGAAAACCCTGAACGGCGTCGCGATCAAAAACCTCGCCCACCTCGTCACCTTGTTGCGCGATTCGAAGGATGAATTCCTGGTCTTCGAGTTCCACGGCCGCGGCTTCGAGTCCCTCGTGTTTCCCCGCAAGGAAATGATCGACGCCACCGACGACATCCTGGGGGACAACGGCGTGCGGGCCCAGGGTTCCACTGATACGATGGCGATCTGGAACGCGCGCCGCTAATTCAGCCGGTTCCCGCCCCGTCCAGCCGCCCGGTTCACGCCGGGCGGTTTTTTTATGTAACTGTTCGGCGCCGCGCGGGTTTTACCGGCGCACCCCACGTCCTGATGCTCACCGACCTGCGTCTCGCCTTACGCCAGCTGGCCAAAGCCCGTGGCTTCGCCCTCATCGCCACCTTCACCCTCGCCGTCGGCATCGGCTCCTCCACCGCGATGTTCAGCGCGCTCCGGGCGCTCGTGGTCCATCCGTTCGATTATCCGGATGCGCAGGAAATCGTCCAGGTCTGGTCCGGCGACGGCTGGCCGCTCTCCCCCGCCGATTACCTCGATCTCCACGAACAGAGCACGGCCTTCGAGCACTTCGGCGTCTATGCCCCGGGCACCGTCAATGTCGGGCTCGAGAATTCCCAGGCCGTCGCGGGCGTGCGCGCCACCGAGGGCGTGCTGCCGGCCTTCGGCATCGCCCCGCTGCGGGGACGCCTGTTCGGCAAGGAGGACTGCGTCGAGGGCGCCGCGCCCGTCGCCATCATCGGCTACAGCCTCTGGCAGCAAACCTTCGCGGGCGACGCCAACCTCGTCGGCCGCACCATCCGGCTCAACGGCGGCGACGTCACAGTGGTCGGCATCATGCCCGCCGGCTTCGAGTTTGCCGCGCCGTGGATGCGCACCGAGGACTGCCAGGTGTGGCTGCCGTATCGGTTTACCGAAAAGGAGCGCAAGCAACGCGACAGCCACTGGCTGTGTGGCGTCGCCCGCTTGAAGGACGGTGGCACGGTCGGCACCGCCGACGCCGAGATCAAGGCGATCGGCAAGAAACTGACCGCGCTTTACCCGGATTCGAACACGCGGAAGGAATTTCTCGTCCGCTCGCTCCGTTACGAGATGACCAAGGATCTCAGCGACAAGGTCTGGATGTTGTTTGGCGCCGTGGCGCTCGTGCTGCTCGTGGCCTGCGCCAACGTCGCTTCCATGCTCCTCGCCCGCAGCGCGCAGCGGCAGGGCGAGTTCGGCGTGCGGGTGGCCCTCGGCGCCACGCGCGGCCGGCTCATCCGGCTGGCCCTGGCCGAGAGCCTGGTCCTCGCCACCCTCGGCGCCGCCTTTGGCCTGCTGCTGGCGTACGGCGGCATCGCGGTGCTGAAAGTCATCACGCCGGCCAACGAAGCCCGCAAGGCCGCCATCACCCTCGATGGCCTCGCCCTGCTCTTCACCTTCGGCGCCAGCCTGCTGACCGCGCTGCTGGCCGGGATTCCGCCGGCGCTGGCCGCGGCGCGTACGTCCCTGTCGGGCATCATTCGCAGCGATGCCCGCGGCGCCGTCGGTTCGCGCTCGCGCCACGTCATGCTGCGCAGCCTCGTCATTGCGCAGATCGCCGTCGCCTTCCTCCTCGCGAACGGCGCCGCCCTGTTTTCCGCGAGTTATTTTAAAATCATCGAGCAAAACAAACTGCTGGCCACGGACTACGTGTTGACCGCGCAGCTCAACCTGCGGGGCGATCCCTACAAGGAAAACGAGGCACGCGTCCGCTTCTGGCAAACCCTCGCGGAAAAACTCGCCGCCCTGCCCGGGGTGACGTCGGTCGGGCTCACCTCCAAGCTGCCGCTCGAAGGCGGCAGCAACACCAGTGCCCTGGTGAACGACGAGGTCTATGACCCCGCGCAGCGCCGCACCAATGTCGAGCGTTCCTCCGTCACGGCGGGCTACTTTGAAACGATGGGCATCACGCTCGTGCGCGGGCGGAACCTGACCCCGGCCGACGACATGTCGAAGGACGGCCACCTCGGCGTCGTCGTGAACCGCGCGTTCGTCGACAAATGCTGGCCGAACAAGGATCCCATCGGCCAGGTGTTCCGCGCGAACCAGGCGAAGGATCCCTGGTACACCGCCACCGTGGTGGGCGTCGTCGAGAACGTCCGCCAGTGGGGCGCCACCGCGAAGGTCCAGCCCGAGATGTACACGACCCCGCCCGGCCACTGGGGCAACAGCGTCCACCTCAACCTGCGCTCCTCCCAGCCGGCGGCCTTCCTGGTGCCCCTGCTGCGCTCGACCATCGCGGGCCTCAGCCGCGAACTGCCGCTGGAAAACATCCGTACGCTCAACCAGGTCGTGCGCGATTCCACCGCCAGCGAACGCGCGGTGGCGGGCCTCGTCAATTTCTTCATGGCGACGGCGCTCGGCCTCGTCGCGGTCGGCCTCTACGGCACCCTCAGCTACCACATCGTGCAGCGCACCCGCGAAATCGGCGTGCGCCTCGCCATCGGGGCCGTGGGCGGCGACATTCTCCGCCTCGTGTTCGGCCAGGGCCTGCGCTGGGTCGCCGTCGGCCTGCTGCTCGGCCTGGCCGGCACCTTCGGCCTCGCGAAGGTGCTGAAGAAACTCGTGTACGGCATGGAAGGCCTGACCGCCCCGCCGTTGCTGATTGCGGCCGCGGTGGTCGCCGTGGCCGCGACGCTCGCGATCTTGATTCCCGCCTGGCGCGCCTCGAAGCTGGATCCGCTCGTGGCGCTGCGGATTGATTAGTAGGGTCGGTCTCTGACCGGCCCCCTTGAAGCCACGAGCGATTTTTGGTGGGAGGGGTTTTATACCCCGACGGAATCGACGCGGCCTCCGCTGTCGGGGTGTAATACCATTTATCTTTCAAAAATATAATAACTAAGAGGCCACCC
>CAZEUN010000007.1:0-225951 GCA_964515595.1 uncultured Oleiharenicola sp.
AAAGTTCCGTGGACGTCCTCGTTTCATCACCAGCGAGACGTCCTTTCTTTCTATAGGTTACTTACGGGACACAACACTAGGCGAGGCCCTCCCATCGGCCTGCTTAGTCGCGTGATTTCGAGTCGATGATGATCGTCACGGGCCCGTCGTTGACGAGGGCGACCTCCATCATCGCGCCGAACTCCCCGGTCTGCACCGGCCGGCCGAGGGTGGCACTGAGCTGGCTGATGAACTGCTCGTAGAGCGGCCGGGCGTGTTCGGGGCGGGCCGCGGCATTGAAGGAGGGTCGCGTGCCTTTCGCCGTGCTGGCGTGCAGCGTGAACTGGCTGATGAGCAAAATGCCGCCGCCGAAATCGGCGACGGATTGGTTCATCTGGCCCGCCGCGTCGGCGAAGATGCGCAGCTTCGTGATCTTCTGCGCCAGCCATTCACCGTCCGCGGCGGTGTCCGCGGCTTCGATGCCCACGAACACCAGCAGCCCGCGGTCAATTTTTCCGGCCACGCGGCCGGCGATGGTCACGCTGGCCGAGGAGACGCGTTGGATCACCACTCGCATTTTGGAAAAATCCAAACGCCAAAAGTCCAAAGACCAAACAAATGGGAAAACAAAAAGGCCGAAGCATGTTTGCGCTTTGGCCTTTGGAGTTTGGCGTTTCAGTTCGACGTCAGTCGAACGTCTGGTGCGGCTCGACCTCGGCCTCGTAGTTCACGCCGGGCAGGCCGAAGCCGAAGAGCTTCAGGAACTCGGTGCGGTAACCGGCGATGTCGGTGAGCGCCCCGAGGTTCTCGGTGGTGACCTTAGGCCAGATTTCGGAAACCGGGTTTTGGATCTCGGGCCGCATTTCCCAGTCGTCCACGCGGACGCGGCCCTCGCTGTCGAACTTGGGCGAGTGGCCGTTGTACAGCTGCGTCGCGAACAAGCGCTGCATCTGCTCGATGCAGCCCTCGTGCGTGCCGGCGGCCTTCATGACCTTGTAAAGGATCGAAATGTAGAGCGGCACGACCGGGATGGCCGAGCTGGCCTGGGTGACGAGGGCCTTGTTGACGGAGATGAAGGCGCGGCCGTTCCCGTGGGCCTTGAGCTTGGCGTCGATGGCCCGGGCGGCGCGTTCCAAATCGATCTTGGCGCGGCCGATCGTGCCGTCCTTGTAGATCGGCCAGGTGTGCACCGGTCCAATATAAGAGTAGGCGACCGAGGTGGCGCCGGGCGCGAGCAGCTTCGCGTCGCTCAGGGCCTGCATCCACATTTCCCAATCCTCGCCGCCCATGACGGCGACGGTGTCGGCCGCCTCGGCTTCATTGGCCGGCTCGATGGTGACTTCGCTGACGATGCCCTTGTCGGTGTCGACGGTCTTGTTGGTATAGGAAGTGCCGAGCGGCTTGAGGACCGACTTGTGGACCACGCCGGTTTTCGGGTGCGTGCGGCGCGGGGAGGCCAGCGAATAGACCACGAGGTCGATCGGGCCGCCCATGTCGCGGGCGATCATTTCCATCGCCTGCTTCTTGATGTCATCCGAGAAGGCGTCGCCATTGAGGTTGCCCGCATAAAGCCCGGCCGCCTTGGCGGCGCGGGTGAAGGCGATGGAGTTATACCAGCCCGGGGTGGCGGGACGCCCTTCCTCGGAAGGGCGCTCGAAGAACACGCCGAGCGTGGCCGCGCCCGAGCCGAATGCGGCCGTGATGCGTGAGGCGAGGCCGTAGCCGGTGGAGGCGCCGACGACCAGGACCCGCTTGGGGCCCTGCTTGATGGGGCCCTGGGCCTTGACGTGGTCGATCCATTGCTGGATGTGTGCGGTGCAGCCCGTGGGGTGAGCGGTCACGCAGACGAAGCCGCGGACCTTCGGTTTGATTATCATGCAAACCGTAGTTTTTAGGGCGGAGGGCCGGAGACAAGAGTCAAGTTACGAGGCGGAAAATTAAGCTCGCCCTGCTTCGCCAGGGCTACGCAGGGCACGGCTCGGCTCCACGTGTGGGCGGCACGGGTTTTGAGGTAGGCCGTCTGCGACCGGCCAGGCCAGTCGGAGACTGACCCTACTTTCCCAGGAGCACGATCGGGCCTTCGGCCTTCGGCACGCCGCCCTTCTTCTCGAGGCTGATGGCGAAGGCCGCGGCTTGCGTGACCGGCCGGTCGGGCTTGAAGGCGAGCGTGACCCGGCCGTCGGCGGTCACGTGAAAGACCCCGCCGTTGACGGGATCCTTGTAGGCCGGGTCGACGATCCAAATCTGGTAGTCCTGGGTGTCGGCAATCGCGGGAAGTTTTTCCAATGTGAGCAGGCCGGCCTGCTGGCCGGGGTCCCACACGGCGATGACCTGCGCTTCCTTGGTGTTGCCGGCGAGCGAGGCCAGCGCGGAAATCTTGAGCCGCGAAAGATCCTCGGAACGGCGCAGCTTGTTGCCGAGGTCGGTGATCATTTTTTCCGCGAGCAGCGAACGCTCCGCGAGCTGGTTTTGCGTCATCCGGTAGGCCGACTCCGCCAGTTCCCGCTCGGTGCGCAGGGAGGTGTTCTGGTTGCTGAGGGCGAAGTTTTGCATGGCCAGCCAGGTGGCGGCCAGGGCGAGGACCGCCGCGGCGGCCCACGGAAGCAATCGCATCACCGGGAAGGCTGTCACCGTCCCCTCTGCCGGCGCGGTCGCGGCATCCAGAATGCGTGCCTTCAGGGCCACCGGCGGTTCCACGGATGGCGCGGCGAGCGCGAGGGCGGCGCCGGCAGCTGCTAGCGAGTCGGCGAGCGTCTGGAGTTCGGGATTCCGGGCAAGCTCCGCCTCGAACGCCGCGCGTTCCGTGCCCTCGAGGAGACCGAGGGCGTGCAGGGCGGCGAGTTCTTCGTGGCGTTCCGTGATCATAGCCGGGCGGGCAGGGTTTCGCGGAGTTTCAAGAGGGCGCGCCGGATGCGCGCCTTGATGGTGCCGAGCGGTTCGTTCAGCCGGGTGGCGATTTCCTGCTGGGTCAGGCCGGTAAAGAATGCGAGTTCGACCGCCTTTTGCTGCTCGGGTGCGAGCGCGGCCAGCGCGGCGCGCACGGCGCCGGCCTTTTCAGTCGCCCACAGCGCGCCCGCCGAATCGCCATCGTCGCCCACCGGGGCGGGTTGCAGATCGGGCGCGGATCCAGCGAGCAGTTCGGCGCGGCGCTTGCGCAGGCGGACGCGGTCGATCGCGCGGTTGCGGGTGAGCGTCGCCGCCCAGCCAAAGACCGAGCCGCGGCGCGCATCGTACGTGGCGGCCTTGTGCCACATCTGGAGGAAAACATCCTGGACCACGTCCTGGGCTTCCGCGGCGTCATTGAGCACCCGGAAAGCCAGCGAGTAGAGCGGTCGCGCGAGTTCGTCATAGAGTCTGGCCAGGGCCGCCTTCTCGCCCCGCGCCATTCCCGCGAGCAATTCCGCCTGGCCGGGGCCGCGGTCATCGCCGGTCATGGGGTTGTGCGCGGATCCGTTCATGCGGCGGGGCGCGGGCTCCGGCGGGGAAGCGCCGGGCTCGAAACCCGTGAGGGGGCAGGAACTGACGAGGAGCATTGCATGACGCTACGGGCGGGAATCACAGGGAGATGCCAGGGTTTTCATTTCGCTGGCAACAGCAATGCGCCGGCGGTCACCCCAGGAACCAGCAGAGGCTCGCGGCCAGCAGGATGGCGAGCAGCGCGAGGATGATGCGTTCGTTTTTGGTGACGGCAAAGGGCATGCTCAGAGGCCGACCCGGGTCAGGTTGGTGAGGATTTCGCGAACGAGGGGCTCGTCCTTGAGTTCGGCCCAGGGCTTGTTGCTGGAGATGCGGACGAAAAACTGGTCGCCCGGCCGACGGAAACCATATTGCAGCGCGATCTGGAAAAGCGCGGGGATCGAATAGGGATCGCGGTAGCTGATGACGTGGCCGTCGTAGATGTGCCAGAACCAGACGTTCTGCGGAAAGCCGGCGCTGTTGGTGAAAAGCCGGTGCTCGGCCGGGGAGACCACCAACCCGGAAATCTCCGGGACTTCCCGGCTGGGGTTGATGGTTTGCGCGGTCCAGCCGGAACCCGGCCAGCAGGCATCGGGCGTGTGGGTGGCGACGCGGCTGACGGATGTCTGGCCGGCCGCCCAGTACGCCACATAGACGGTCAACTGCTTGAACTGTCCCGGCCCGGTGGAGCGCAGGTACGTCCGCTCCATCAGGTGGTTCGTCTGCAGGATGTCGGCGAACTGGTAGAGATCGTTTGGCGTCATCACTTCCCAGTCCGGGGCATGGATCGGCAGCAACTTCGCCAGGTCGGGCGGGGCGACTTCGGCGCGACTCGGCGGACGGGCGCTGGCGAGATAAAAGCCGCCGAGCGCCACGGTGGCGGCGACCGCCGTCCAGAAAAAGCGCACGGACCAGAACGGCAGGCCAGTGGGCGCCGGGTCAGTCACCGCCGGTGACGCCGCCGGTCTGGTTTCGAGCAGGATGGCCAGGCCCGCCAGCGCGGCGGCCGTGACTCCGAGGATGGCGAAACCGGTGGCATCGTGCCAGAAGCCGCTGATGTCCTTTCCGGCGTTCGCCAGGAGGGTCAGCGTCAGCGAGCGCAGGAAATTCATCGCCAGGGCCAGCAGCGGGGCGGCCACGATCAGGATCAACCGCCCGAGTGGCCGCCGCACCAGCCACGCCGCGAAGAAGAACCCGGCGAACACGCACGAGACCAGACTGCGAATGCCGCTGCACGCCTCCTCGACGCCGACGGTGGCGGTGGCGAGTTCGATGATGTTGCCATGCTGCCGCGCGGGGATCCCGAGCAGGTGCAGCGTTTGCAGGACACTCCCGGCAATCCAGTGTTGGAGCCCCAGCGTCAGACGGGCATAGGTGCCATCCGGCAGCGGCGCCACCAGTAGCCAGAGGAAGATGGCCGTGAGGCTGATCCAGTTGACCGGGACCACGCGCAGGCGCACATCAGCCAGGATGAAAAGCCCGCCAAGCAGAAACGACGCGAGCGAGGCCGCGAGCATGACGCAGACGACCGCATGGGTCCACGCGAGCGTGGCGGCGAAAATCCCGGCCAGGGCAAAAAGCGCGAAACCGGCGCCCAGCGCGATCGCGACGGCGATCGCGCTGGGCGCGCCCGGGGGCATCCAGCGAGGCGGTCCCTGTCGCCGGCTTTCCCACATGAGGAGGGCGAACAGGAACGGCCCGAAGAACGCATGCGACAGGTCGGGATTAGACTGCCACTCCGGCCAGAGCAGCCAGCAGAATGCGAGGACCAGCGCGGCCAGCAGCCCGATGATGGCCAGCGCGTCGCCGGGAGGGCGGCGGGTGTTCGGCGGGAACGGCGTCATTTGGCGGGTGGCGGCGCGGTTTTCCGCTCGACGATGGCGTACACGGTTTCCGTCGGCAGGGGCACGAGCGGCAGGACGCGGAGCACGCGGTCGTCCGCGCCCGCCACCTGCAGCAGCTCGCCCAATCCGCGGAGAGCCCGGGCATCGGACGAGGTGTAGCGGCTGATCGCGTCCGCGAGCAGGTTCGCCGGCTCCGTCTGGCCGGCCGATGCCGCGACCAGGTACGCCGCGTGATAAAGCGACACGGTGCCCGTGTTCACCGGCATGCGCGCGGCCTCGAAGCGATCGAGAAACTGCCGGGCGGCGGCCGGATCGGGCTGGGCGATCAGCCAGGCGGAGCATTGCGCGACCATGCGGGGCGTGAAATCAGCGCGCAGCAGGACATCGAATTCGGATGCCACCAAGGTCGACCACCCCTGGGCCTGGTAAGTGCGCAAGCGCAGGATCGCGGCCTCGTCCGGCGGGACCAGATTACCGTAGGCGCGCAGGAGGTCGCTCGCCCGGGCGGCGGCGCCGTGCCGCAACAGTCGGTCGACTTGATAATACGGCAGGTAACTGGAGGCCGGCTGGCGGTGGAGACGCGTCAGTTGCGGCAGGGCGCGCTCGAACTGGTTTTGCAGCAGCAGTTGCTCGATCCCGATGAGTTCGGTGCACCAGTCGGGGAGGTGGGGATTTTCCGCCAGCACCACGCCGAGGTAGGCGGCATCCGCGGTCTGGCGGCAGGCGAACAGCAGTGCGTGCAGCCAGGCGGCGCGCTCGGCCGGGTCCTCGTTGAGCATGGTGGTCGCGAGCGATTTTATTCCCGGAAACGCGGCGCGGGCGAGCAGGTTTCGGATCCACAGGTGCGCGGTGGGCCGGCGCTGTTCCGGCACTTCCCGCATGAGGCGTTCATAGATGTGATCCGCCACCGTGGGCCGGCTGGCGATCTGGCTCAGGCCCGCGAGGGCCAGGCCGGCCGAGTAATTGCGCGGATTGAGCTGGGTGACGATCTCCAGCGAGAGAATCGCCTCCTGGTAGTTGCCCGCCTGCAACGCGCGCTGGGCGCGGCCCGCATAAAGTTTTTCCTGCGCGGCGCGAAGTTCCGGCCAGCGCGGCGGCCAGGCCACCATCAGGTAGCTTGTTTCATAGTGCGCCACCCGCAGGCCGCCAAAGACGGCGAGGGTCGCGAGCAGGTAGAGTCCAAAGGCCAGTGCGGCGCCGTAGAGGAAGGCGCGGCCCCAGAACGGGCGGACGCTCTCCGCGTTTACGCTGCACCGCCAGCCCTGGGGCGTCTGGACCAGCAGGGGGCAGACCTTCCGGAACCGGTCCGGGCGGTGCCAGTGGATCACGGCCTCGCAGCGCGAGTCGAAGGCATGGCCCGAGTCGCCGTAAGTCTGGCACGGGCAGTCGTCCCGGTGCGCGCCGCGCAGCCGGAACCAGGTTTTGCGGCTGTTCCAATAGAACAGCGCCCAAAAAAAGCGAAAGCAGTCTCCAATCCAGCCGGTCACCCCGCGAAAGTACGGGACCAGGCGCGGTCCGCAACGCAATTGCCGCCGGACATCGGGAACCCTCCGTCCGGCCCCCGGTCGTTGAGTCGCCGCCCGAGTTTGACGCCGTTGTTGCGGCGCGCCAACCTCCCGGTCTCTCCTCCCATGAAATCACTGATTAAAATCCTCCTCGCGAGCGCCGCGATCGTCGCGGCTCTCTCCGTCGGGCACGCCGCCACCGCCGAGGTGGGCAAGGCCGCGCCCGATTTCACCCTGACCGATATCACGGGCCAGCCGCGCTCGCTGGCCGGGTTCAAGGGCAAGACCGTGGTCCTCGAGTGGGTCAACCCGGAGTGTCCGTTTGTCGTGAAGCACTACGACAAGACCGGCAACATCCCGAAGACGCAGAAGGCGGCCACGGACGACGGCGTCATCTGGCTGCAGATCAATTCCGCTCATCCCGGCGCGCAGGGCGATTACGATTCCGCGAAGGTGACGTCCTGGCAGCAGCGCAACGCCGTCGCTTCGACCGCATACTTGCGCGACCAGGATGGCAAGGTGGGCAAGCTCTATGACGCCCGCACCACGCCGCACCTCTACGTCATCGATCCCGCGGGCACCCTGGTCTATGCCGGAGGCATCGACAGCATTGCTTCGAGCCGGACCGAGGACATCAGCAAGGCGACGAACTACGTCAACGCGGCCCTGAGCGATCTCAAGGCGGGCCAGCCCGTTCGCACGAAGCATTCCCGTCCCTACGGTTGCTCCGTGAAGTACTCGAACTGAAGCGGCTCGGTGGCGGAAATGTCCGTCTTTCCCGATCGAGAGTCGTGCTAGGAAGCCGGAGCCGCGGGCTCCGGCTTTTTCATTTGGCGCGGCCGCGCGATCACCCAGGCCAGCAGCGCATAGGCGGCGCTGGCGAGATGGGCGCTGGTGGCCACCCGGACTCCCGGGTCGTCGAAGCTGATCAGCCCGCCGCCGCGACCGCCCTTGGCGATTTCAAAGATGACCTCTCCGACGTAGATCAGGAGCACCGCCGGCCAGAACCAGTCGGCCCAGTCGCGCCGCCAGCCTTGCAGGGCCAGGTAGAGCAGCAGGCCGAGATTGACCGCGCTGAGTCCGCCGTAACGGCTCATGCTCGGGTCGAACCAGTAGAGGATTGCCGAGATGAACGCCGGCATGAGCACGAGGCCGAGGCGGCTGAACCAAGCGTGCTGCGCATCCAACAACCACCCAAGGATCAGGAAAAGCCCGGCGTCCGCGATGAAATGCGGCCAGCCAAAGTGAACCAGATGGCCCGTCCAGATTCGCCACCATTCGCCCTTCACCAAGGCGGCGCGGTCATAGAGCAGCAGGTCGCGCCAGGCCGGGACCAGTTGGATCGCCAGCGCGATGAGCGCGAGCGTGAGGTAGATCCATGGAGGGCGCCGCAGCAGCGACGTCAGGGCCGGATTCATCCTGGGTCAACGACGGCGCAGGCACCGCGCGAACGCGAGCAAGCTGAGGACTGCGTAGAACCACGCGCTCGGGGCACCGCCCCCTCCGCCGCCCCCGCCTGAACTCGGCGTCGTGGGTGTGGTCGGCGGCGTGACGGGCGGGGTGTTGACGGTCAGCGTCACGGTGTTGCTGACCACCGAGCCGCCGCCGTTGGTCACGGTGACGAAATACGAACCGGCGTTGGCCGCCTGGGCGCTGCTGATGCTGTACGTGGCGCTCGTGGCCCCGGCGATCGGCGAGTTGTTGAACGACCACTGGTAGGAGACGGCGTTGGACGCGGTCACGGAGAAACTGGCGGTGCCGCCCGACGTGACGGTGGCGCTCGCGGGTTGCGAGGTGATGGTCGGTGGCGGCGTGGAACTCGGCGTGAAGGCCAGGTTCAGCGTGACGCCGGCGGATTCGCCATCCCAGCCGTCGACGGCAAAGAAGTACGTCTGGCCCGCGGTGGCCGTGAACGAGACCAGGCTGGCCTGGATGTGCGCGACCTGGTCGTTCTGCAGGTCGTCGTTGTTGCCGATGGTCGTCAGGTTGTTGACGGCGTTTCCGGTGTACACGGCCAGCACCGTGTCGAAATAACTGCCGCGGGTGTCGACGATCAGGGAACCGGACGTCGGGGCCGTCCATTTCCACCACACGGAATGGGTGGCGGCGTTGTTGCCGACATGGGCGGGCTCGCCGTTTTGCCGGGTCGCGTTGGTATTGTAGCCCGTGGTCGTGGCCGCGTTGTTGGTCAGGGTCAGGGGGATGGCGTTCGCGAAGTCATCGTTCGCGGGCACGCCGGGCGGGCCGTAAAGTTGCTGCGCGCCGGCGATGTCGTCGGCACTGAGCCGGTCGAGATTCGAAATCTGGCTGTTCATCACCGCCGAGATCGTCTGGGGCGGCGTGGCCTGGTCAGGATGGTCGAGGCCGAGGAGGTGCCCGAGTTCGTGCAAGGCCACGCGACGCAGGTCGACGCTGATGCCCGAGCGGGGACCGTCGTAAACGTTCCAGCTGTAGGCGGTGTTGAAGACGATGTCCGCCTGCGTGCGCTCGTTTCCCGTGATGGTCCAGGTGGTGGTGATGGCCAGGGTGCGGGAGTCGAAAGCGGTGTCGAAGGCCTTGTCGGCAAAGACCATCTCGTTGATGTTGTTGCTTTGCGCCGCCGCGCTGGGAGGGGCGATGGTCGTGGTGATCTGGAGATTGCCGATGACCGCGTTCCAGTCCCGGGACGCCGCCTGGGCCGCGGCGTCGAAATTCACGCCGCCGGCATTGGTGCCCAGCTTGATTTGAACGGCGACCGTTCCCGGCGGCCACTTGATCGGCAGGGCGCCGCCACCCGGCCGATTGTCGGTGATAAAGGAGTAACCCCAGGCCGAGGCCGCGGCCGCCAGGCACAGGAGCAGCGAGCAGAGCGGACGGAAATTAATTTTCACGGGCGTTCGGTTGGGGGTGGGACGAGGCACGCTGGCGGATTTCCTGGATGAAGGCCTTCGGCGTGAGCGGGCGGGTGCCGGCGTTGATCCTCAGCGCCGCGCTCGGCCGGTCCATCGGCTGGGAGACATCGGCCGTGCTGTAGAGCGGCATGCCATTGCTGCGCAGCATGAAATCCTGCCCCGATTTCGCCTGATGAAGAATCGGGTAGACTCCGTGCATCATGGCGACCAGCGGATACAATTTTCTTTCGGCGCCGTAGACGAACAGGACGCTCTCGTCGCCCACCTGGAAGGTCGGCATGCCGGTGATGGCGAACTCGACTTCGCCCATCCGGCCGCCCAGCAGATCCAGGACCAGCGGGGAAGGGGGCGTGCCTTTGATGACTTCGCGGACGTCGAGTTCGAATCGCGTGCTGATGTAGCGCTTGCCGGCGCTTTCGCGCCATTCGGGTGTGGCGGACTTGATCACGGCCCGGACCACGTAGTCGGACTGGTTGACCAAGGCATCGAAACTGGGAGGCTCGACGGTCGTGGCGCGCAGGCCGGGCGCGAGGAGCGCACAAGCCAAAGCCAGGCCGGTCAGGAAATAGCGGCGTGCTTGCATAGGGGAGGGGATTCAGACGGCGGAACCTGCCCGGAGTTCCGTCGCTTGGATTGCCGTCACCCTAGCTGCCGCCGCCGGAACGTCAAAAAGGAAGTGTCAGGCCTTGACCGAAAAAAGCTCCGGGTGGAGAACGCCTTCCGCGACCCGGGTGGTGGGTCCGGTCATGTTGATGGCGAAGTTCGGGGCGATTTCGATGCCGATCCGGCCGCCCGGCATGTGCACCGTCAGCTTCGAGTCGACGAGCCCGAGCTTGTGGGCGACGGCCGCCGACGCGCTCGAGCTGCTGCCGGACGCGAGCGTGTAACCGGCGCCGCGTTCCCAGATTTCGATCTGGACGTTGCGGCGATCGAGCACCTTCAGAAACTGCACATTGATGCGGTTGGGAAAATTTTTGTGCACCTCGATGTCGGGGCCGTACTGCTTCGCCAAGTCGGCCGAGATTTCCGGCAGCACCATGACGCAATGCGGATTGCCGATGCCCGCGGCATTGTACGTGAACTCCCGGCCCTGGATGGTGAACTTCTCGCCGAGGACCTCGCGGACCGGTCCGGCGACCGGGATCCGGTCGCTTTGAAAGGTGACCTGGCCCATCTCGACGGCGATCCGCTGGCCGTTCTCCATGACCGTCGATTCGACCACGCCGCCCGGAACCTCGATGGTGAACGGTTCGGCGCCGGCGAGTTTCTGGTCGAACAGGTAGCGCGAGAAAATGCGCAGGCCGTTGCCTGACTTCTCCGCCTCGGAACCGTCGGGGTTGAAAATCCGCAGGCCAAACCGGGCCTTCGCGGAGGGCAGGGGGCCCCAGAGGATGCCGTCGGAACCGGCGCCGAAATTGCGGTGGCAGATGACGCGGATCTGCTCCGGCGTCGGCTCGGTCCAGTCGGGATAGTCGGCGGGGTTCATCACCAGGTAGTCGTTGCCGAGGGCGTGGTATTTATGGAAGCGCATGGAAAATGAGGACGGGAGTTAGCTAAAAAAGGAAGCGAGGCGGAAGCGGGAAAACCGGGGAGGCGGGACTATTTTAGTCCCGCGCGGTCATCCGGCGGGACCGCCACCCGGAGACATCAGCCCGCGGCCTGTACCTTGGCGCCGTAGCCGAGCAACTTGCGCTGCTTGATGAAATCCGCGACCTTGGCGGGCACCATTTTTTCCCAGGAGGCGTCGCCCGCCTTGATGCGCTGCAGGACATCGCGCGAGAAGATGTGGAGGTACTCGGGATTGCTGCCCACGATGCAGTCGATGTAGTGGTTTTCGAGCAGGTGCGCGTAGAGGTTGCGCAGGTGATCGGTCACCTGGAGGTTGCGGGCATTGATCATGACCCGGGAGGCGAAGGCGTGGTCGCCGGCGCTGCCGCCCTTGGCGGGCGTGCCGCTCGCGAGGTAACGGTCGAAGGCGCCCTGCTGCATGGGATAGACGTACAGCTTGACGGCGTGGCGGAACATCCGCCCCATCGACTCGAGGATCCCGCCCTCGAGGTTGTCGTAGTACTTCTCGTTGAAGATCTCGAGGAGGTTGTTGATGCCCATGGCCACGCCGATCATCTCCTTCGTGTAGCGGCGGAAATACGAGACGAGGCGGTAGAACTCGGAATAGTTCGAGATGAGCGTCGTGAAGCCGATGTGCCCGAGCATGTCGACGCGGGCCAGGAAGTCGGTGGCGTCGAGGTCGCCCTCGGCGAGGAGGTTGTTCATCGTGATCTCCATGAGCACGACCATCTCCTTGCCCTTCACCGTCGGCTCCTGCATGAACTGCGCGGTCGCGCAGGTGAGCATGTCGACGTTGACGTGCGTGACCGGCCGGAAGCTGCCGCGCTCGACGAGCACGGCCTTGTGATAAAGCACCTCGGACGGCTGGAGCACGTCGCCGTTGGGCGCAAACATCACGGCATTGGTCAGCCCGTATTGCACGAGCCGGAGCGAGAGCAGGCGGTTGTCGACCGCGCCGAAGGCGGGCCCGCTCACGCGAAGCATGTCAACCTCGATGCGATCCGTGCCGAGATTGTCGGCCAGGGACTGGATCAACTGCGCGGGGTCGGCGGCGTAGTTGAAGGCGCCATAGATGAGATTCACGCCGACGATGCCGAGGGCCTGTTGCTGGAGGATGTTCTCCTTGTCCCACATCCGCACGTGAATGATGATGTCGCTCGGCTCGGCGAGCGGTTCGTGCTGGAAGCGGACGCCCAGCCAGCCATGGCCGTCATTGACGCCGCTCTTGAAACTCTTGGCCGCGACGGTATCCGCGAAGACGAAAAACCGGGTGCGGTCACCGCGCTTCTCCGAGAGGCGCTCCTTCAACAGGCTGTATTCGTGGTTGAGCATCGTCTCCAGGCGCTCGCGCGACACGTAGCGCGGGGCCTTCCCGTAGATCGCGTCGCTGAACGTCATGTCGTACGCCGACATGGTTTTCGCGATCGAGCCCGAGGCGCCGCCCACCTGGAAGAAGATGCGCGAGACCTCCTGGCCGGCGCCGATCTCCGCGATCGTGCCATAGCGGGTGCCATCGAGATTGATGGCCAGCGCCTTGCGATTGGTTGTGAGCAGTTCCTTTTTCTCACTCATGCCGGCACTATGGGCGGTTTGCGGTCCCATGGGAAGACTAGGTGTGTGACGACGACGCGCTAGCAGGCGAAATTAAGCCATCCGCAGGAATGGGCATCGCCGGCTAATGCCCCCCCCGGTGGCCGCTCCGGCCGTCCCGCCGCTTTTCGCTGGCGAAGGCAGGGCGCCTGCCTAGGTTCGCCGCCATGAAGAATTTCTTCACTTCCTTCTTCGCCACGTTGTCGGCGTTGCTGGTGTTCCTGATCGGCGCCAGCCTGTGTTTTTTCCTGCTCATCGGAGTGCTGGTCGCGATGGGGGAGAAGAAGCCGGTCGCGGTGCAGAACGGCTCCTACCTGGTGTTCGACCTCGGCGCCAACCTCAAGGACGCGCCGGCGCAGGCCGAGGGCCTCGATGAGTTTCTCGAAGCCTTCGGCGGCCAGGGCCGCCGGGAATTGCAGTTGCGCGAGGTGACGCGCTCCCTGCAGGCCGCGGCGCATGACGATTCCATCCAGGGGCTTTATCTTACCGGGACCATGCACGCGCTCGGTTACGGGTCCGGCTTCGCCGCCCTCAAGGAAGTGCGCGAGGCCATCGAGGCCTTCAAGGCGTCGGGCAAGCCCGTCAAGGCTCACCTGGACTTTGCCGGCACGCGCGAATTCTACCTCGCCTCCGTGGCCGACGAGTTCGTGCTCGATCCTTACGGCGCCGTCGTCATGCCGGGCCTCGCGTCGCAGCCCATGTTCTACACGGGCGCGTTCGAGAAATTCGGCGTGGGCGTGCAGGTGACGCGCGTCGGCAAATACAAGAGCGCCGTCGAGCCCTTCACGCTGAAGCAGATGAGCCCGGAGAATCGCACGCAGATCCAGAAGCTGCTCGATGACGTCTGGGGCAATTTGACGGCGTCCATCGAGCAGGCGCGCAAGCTGCCCGCGGGCGCGCTGCAGAAAGTGGTCGACGAGAAGGGCCTCATCCGCGCGGACGAGGCCTTGAAATCCAAGCTGGTGGACCGCGTGGCGTATCTCGACGAGATGCTCGACGAGCTCAAGGCCCTGACCGGTCGCAAGGGTTCCAGCCAGCCGTTCAAGCAGATCGCGATCAAGGATTATGCGCGCCTCGTGTCCACCGGCGGCCTGACCGCGAAGCGCCAGGGCGAGGGCAAGCTCGAGCTCGGCGGCGGCAAGGGCAAGATCGCCATCGTCTATGCCGAGGGTGAGATCGTGGACGGCACGGGCAACGACGAGGGCATGGTGTATGGGGAAAAGACCGCCCGCATGCTGCGCCAGATCCGGCAGGACAGCAGCGTCAGCGCCGTGGTGCTGCGCGTGAACAGCCCGGGCGGCAGCGTCTCGGCCTCCGAGGCCATCCTCCGCGAGGTGCGTTTGATCCACCGGGAAAAGCCGGTCATCGTCTCGATGGGCACGGTGGCGGCGTCCGGCGGCTATTGGATTTCGACGGCATCCGACCGGATCTTTGCCGAGCCCACCACGATCACGGGATCGATCGGCGTGTTCGGCCTGTTTTTCAATTTCCAGGGCCTGGCGAACGACAAGCTGGGCCTGACCTTCGACACCGTGAAGACCGGCCGCTTTGCCGACGCGGCGACCATCGTCCGGCCCAAGACGGACGCGGAGCTGGCCATCTTCCAGGACTCGGTCGACTGGGTTTACGACCAGTTCATTTCGAAGGTGGCCGATGCGCGCAAACTGGACCGCAAGGTTGTCGAGGAAATCGCGCAGGGCCGCGTCTGGTCCGGCAGCGAAGCGCTGAAGCTCAAGCTCGTCGATGAAGTCGGCGGGCTGGCGGATGCGGTCAAGTACGCCGCCACCAAGGCGGAGTTGGGCGACAACTTCCGCGTGGCGGAGTATCCGCGCAAGAAGCAGTTCGCCGAGCAGTTCAAGGAGTCGCTGGAGAATCGCCGCCGCGAGCAGGCCTTCGCCGGCCCGCTTGGCGGCTTGATCCGCCAGGTGACCGAGGAACTGCACATGCTCAGCGCCCTGAACGATCCCCGCGGCGTGTATGCGCGGCTGCCGTTCGAACTGCGCCTCAATTGACCACCATGGCCCAGGAAACCACCCTCACGCGGGACTGTCCCGCCACGATCATCCCCGCCGGCGACAAGGCCGTGCTGCCGGCGGGCACCCGCCTGATCATCACGCAAACCCTCGGGGGCAACGTCACGGTGCGGACCGATCGCGGCCTGTTCCAGATCGCGGTCGCTGATGCCGGCGCGATCGATGGCTACGTCGCCGCCGCCGAACAACCCGGCGCGGTGGCCGCGGAGTTCAGCGAGCAGGCGGTGTGGGATGCCCTCAAGACCTGTTTCGATCCGGAGATCCCCGTCAACATCGTCGACTTGGGGCTCGTGTACGATCTCGCGGTCGACCCGGCGCCCGGCGGCCGGCACAGCGTCGAGGTGAAGATGACGCTCACGGCGCCCGGTTGTGGCATGGGGCCGGTCATCGCGGAGGATGCGCGCCAGAAGATCGCCCGCCTGCCGGACGTGGAGTCCGCGAAGGTCCACATCGTGTGGGACCCGCAGTGGACGCCGCAGATGATTTCGGCAACCGGCCGGAAGGTACTGGGGTTGGAGTAGGGTCGGTCTTTTGATCGGCCTTGTGCCGCCCGCGGGGTCCGCGGGGTCCGGTCAAAGACCGGACCTACTCACGCCGAAATCGTATCCAGCGAGCAGCTCTCGACAGGGGTCTCGCAATTCGGCCGGGCGATGATGCCCGGATAAGGCTCGCTCGCGAATGGCCTGGCGGGCTCGGTGAGCAGGTGCCGGTCGCACACGGCGAAGAGCTCGGCCTCGGTCATCGCGCGGCGCATGTCGTGCAGGAACTTGCCTTCGGCATCCACGCTCTGGCCCACGAAGTTCAGGTACTTCTTCATCTTGGCCACATGCGCCGCCTCCGGGATGCCCGGCGCCTGGGTTTCGCGGTAGAGGCGGCCGATGTATTCGCGGGCGTCGGCGAGGGTGGGTTGGAAAATTGAGGTGGAACGCGGTGACCCCACCGCGTTGGGTTGCGCCGGAAGCGCGCCGGGGTCAGCGCGCTCCACCATGAGACGTTCCCGGCATTGCCGGAAAATCCACGGATTGCGAATGGCGTGGCGGCCGATCATGACACCGGCGGCGCGCGTTTCGGCGAGGACGGCCGTGGCTTTGTCGGCGGAAGTCACATTGCCATTGGCCAGGACGGGACAGCGGACAGTCCGTGCGGCCGTGCCGATGAAATCGTAATGGACGTCGCTGCGGTAGCCTTCCTTGACGGTCCGGCCGTGGACGCTGAGCAGGTCGACGCCGTGTTTGTTGATCAGCCCGAGGACGCGTTCGTAGTTGTCCGTCGAGTCGAAGCCGATCCGCATCTTCACCGTGAACAGGCCCGGCACGGCGTCGCGGAGCGCGCCGATGAGTTCGTCGATCTTGGCCGGGTCGCGCAGAAGCCCGCCGCCGACGTTCTTCTTGTAGATTTTCGGCGCGGGGCAGCCCATGTTGAGGTCGATGCCTGCGACGGGGTACTGCAGCAGTTCCTTCACGGTGCGGACCATGTGGGGAATTTCCTCGCCGATCAGCTGCGCGAAAACCGGCCGGCCGGTCTGGTTCTCCACGATGGAGCGGAGGATATGCTTCTCGGGCCGCGACTGGCTGTGCACGCGGAAAAACTCGGTGAAGAAAAAGTCCGGCGCGCCGTAGTGCGCCATCAGCCGCATGAAAGGCAGGTCGGTGACGTCCTGCATCGGCGCCAGGGCGGTCAGTGGCTGGCCGGGGAGGATGCCGGCGGGAAGGGGTGAGGTGCGAGGCGCGGGGCCCGAGGGGAGAACCGCGGGACTGGAAGTCCCGTCTCGAGGAGCGGCGCTCATTGGTCGCCTTCGTCCTTGGGCTCTTCCTTCTGCTGCTTGAGCACCCGCTCCAGGATCTCGGACATGTCCTCGACGAGGTCGAAGACCTTGCGCGCGACGAAAATCGGCCGCTTCTGCTGCAGGGCGAGCACGATGGAGTCGCTGGGGCGGGCGTCGAGCTCGAGAAACTTCCGGCCCAGCTCGTTCTGCATGTGCAGGATGATGCGCGCGAAGTAGGTGCCGTCGTTGACGTCGTTGATGATGATGCGCTCGAGGCCGATCTCGAAGCCCATTAACAGGTGCCCGATGAGGTCGTGCGTGAGGGGCCGTTCCTTCTTCACGCCGTTGATCGTCATCGAAATCGCGCTGCCGACGCTGGGATCTACGTAGATGACGAAGGTCTTGTCGTCGTTGCCCAGGAACACGGCGCAGCCGTTGGCCGTGGGCATCAGGCCTTTGATGGAAACCTCGACAATGTCAGCGGGCATGGGGGGAAGGTGCGTGGAACGCGGCGGAATTCAAGTCGGCGCCGCTTCAAAAGCCGTGGAGGGCGATGTCCCACGTCCGGGCCTGCTTCAGCACGGCCGGCTTGTCCAGCATGATGACCTTGCCCGCCTCGAGGGCGGCGGCATGCAGGCCCGCGGCGTGCATGGTTTCCAGGGTCCGCAGGCCGAACACCGGCACGTCGAAGCGGAAATCCTGCCTCGCCTTCACGGTCTTCACAAAAAGGCTCTCGTCGGTTTTGAAAGTGCCCGCGCGACGCAGCATGTCGTCGGTGCCTTCAAACGCCTCGACGGCGAGGACCGTGCCCTTGCGCACCACGCAACCCTGGCCGACGTCGAGCCGGGCCATCTCGCGGGCGATTGTGATGCCGTGCTCCAAATATTCATCGTCGGTGCCGAGCTTCCCGGTCATGGCGCCGGGGGTCGCGAGCTGGTCGTCGATGAAGGCGCGCGCATCGAGCAGGGTGACGCCGAGCGCCTGGATTTCATCCGCGATCGCGCCGAAGATGGTTTCGGCGTTGCGCCGCTTGAGTTTGAACAGGATCGCGGCGGCTTTGAGGTCGGGCGTGAGGCCGTGGAAGAGCTTCTTCGGCTTCACCTGTCCGGCCATCAGCGCGTAGCCGGCGCCGAACGTCTTGAGGGTGTCGAGCATCTTGCCGACCTGGCCGACGTTCAGGATCACGCGTTCCTTCTCGGGAAACGTGGCGATCAATTCCGGCTCGGTCTCGTCGTCCATCGCAATGAGCCGCAGCGGCACGCCCGCCGCGCGGATGGCGGCGGCCGTGATGACCGGGTAGCGGCCGCGGCCGGCGATGAGGGCGACGGGGCGGCGGGCGTCAAAGTCCTTGGGCAGGAAGGCGGAAGGCACGGGGGGAGGTTGCCGGGCCGCTTGCCGGCAATCCACTTAAAATTAAAGACGGACTCCGATTCTGTCCGCGGCGCGCGGATTCGAAACGCACTCTTGGGAGGAGTTTGCTTACCAGCGATCAGGACATGGTCCTGTTGGCGCGCATTCCGAATCGCTTGTAAACAAGCTCCGGCAACCGCCGCGCTCGCGCGGTCGTGGATTCCCTACGACTGCGAGCCGTAGTATTTCTTGTAGCTGCGGTAGTACCGGTAATTGGAGTAATACTCGATGCGGCGGGCGGAGAGGCCGTTGAGCACGATGCCGAGCAGCTCGTTTTTGCTTTCCTTGAGCTGCTTGATGTAGAGACGGATGTGTTTGCGGTAGGCGCGATTGAAGCGGCAGACGTAGATGACCTCGTCCGTGCGCTCGGCGATGAGCAGGGAGTCGGTGACGGCGCCCATCGGCGGCGAGTCGACCACGATGAGGTCGAAGTGCTGCTTCATGGCCTCGATGAACTGGCCGAACACGGCGGTCTCGAGCAACTCGGTCGGGCTCTTGGACCGGCCGCCGGAGCGCAGGAGGTAGAGATTCTCGTCGACCTTGGTGAAGCCCAGCGAGGCGTCGGTGAACGGATCCGCGGGAATCTTCGCGCCCGCCTCGAACCAGGCGATGAGGCCGGCCTCGTTGGTGAGCTTGAAATGACGGTGCAGCATCGGCCGGCGCATGTCGCAATCCATCAGCAGCACCTTCTTGCCGTGCCGCGCAAACGAGCCGGCGAGGTTGCAACTGATCATCGTCTTGCCCTCGCCCGGGATGGTGCTGGTCACGAGGACCGCCTTCGGGAAATCGAGCTTCGACTGGATCTTCACGGCGCTGTACACGCTGAGGAACGCCTCTGAGCCGGGCGAGGTGCGGTTGCTGTTGACGAGCGAATGCTTCTCCGTGTCGGGCACGTCGCCGAGCTCGGGGATGATGCCGAGGAGATGGGCGCCGATGAAACCCTCGATGTCCCACGCGCTCTTCACACGGTCGTCGAGGAAGCTCAGGCCGATGGCGACGACGGCAAACACGACCACGCCGAGGCCGATGCTGGTCTTGATGATGCCGCGGATGTTCGGGCTGTCCGGGCCGCCGCGGGGCAGCGCGCGGTCGAGCGGCTTGACCGGGACGTCCGCCAGGCTCTTGGAAGTAGTGACTTGATTCAGCCGGTTGAGAATCTCGACGTAGTTGTTCTTGGCGACCGTGGCCTGGTTCTCGAGGCTCTTGAATTCGACGGAGAGATCGCCGAGGCGAAGGTTGTCCTTCTCCGCCGCCTGGTACTCCTTGACGTAGGAGGCCTCCGTATCCTGGAGCTTGACGAATTGGGTGCGCAGGTCGGCGATGGACTGCTCGATGTTGCGGTTGATCTGCTGGGTGACGACGTCGATGGAGTTGGCCAGCTCGATCATCTTCGGGTGACGTTCGAGATACCGTTCGCTGAGAATGGACTGGGTTTTGTTCAGGTCGGCCAGTTGGGTCTTGAGGACCGGAATGTTGCCGTAGGCGGAAATGTAGCCGATCTCGAGCAGGTTGGCGGGGTTTTCCTTCTGCATCTTCTCGATCTGGCTGAGCAGCGTTTCCACGTTCAGCCGGTCGAGGCGCGCAGTCGTCAGGGCGGCATTCACCGTCCGCAGCCGCTCGCCGACGATGTTCATGCTGTTGTCGAGCGACACGAGGTTGTGCTTGCGCCGGTAATCCTGGAGCTTGGCCTCGGCGGCTTCCGATTCCTGCTGGAGTTCCTTGGCGCGGCCACGGAGATAATCGACGGCGAATTCGTTTTTCCCGCCGACGCTCTCCATCAGGTAACGCATGAACTGCTCGACGTAGCGGTTGGCCAGGAGCGCCGCGCCCTCGGGGTCGCGGTTGCTGACGGTGATGTTGAGCAGGAAACTGTTGCGGATCGAGCTCGGCGACATGCCGCCCAGCAGTCCGCCGACGGACGGCGGGTTGGCGCCGGGTGCGAGGTCCTTGAGGTAGGGGCGCTGCAGCAGCTTGATTTCGTCCGGCGTGAGGGACTGCGCGACCATCGTGCGCAACCGGCCGCTGTTCAAAATCTGGATGTAGGTGTTGAGATCGATGTCGGAACGCACCGAGGTGTCCACGACCTGCTCGTTCTGGACGACGCGTTCCGGCCGCTCGAACTGCAGGGTGGCCGTGGCGGAGTACATCGGCACTTCCTGCGCCTGGTAGTAACCGAACGACAGGGCGACCAGCAGCGCCACCGGCAGGGCGATCCAGAGCCGCTCGCGGAGAATGACGTAGTAGTCGCGCAGGGAACGCCGCTCGACCACCTGGTTGTCGTTGCCATGCAGGGACGGCCCGCTCGAGCGGGGCGGGGGAGGCAGGGACTGGGCGTCGGGGGCGGACATGAAAGGCTCAGATCAGGCGCTCGGGCACGTAGACATTGTCGCCCGGCAACAGCATGAGCGAACTGTCCTCGTCCTTGGTGCTGCGCTTGCCCTTGATGGCGGAATCGACGTCGACCGTGAAGACCTTTTTGGTGCCGTCGGGGAGAATGCGGGTGACGGTCACCGCGGTGCCCTTGCCAATGTCGGTGATGCCGCCCGCCTTGGTGACGAGTTCGACGACCGTGAGGGTGGACTCGATCGGGAGCGTGTACCGGCCGGCGCTGCGGATGGCGCCCGAAATGGACACTTCCCGCGGCGCGTATTCCTCGACGCTGATCGTCACCTGCGGATTGCGCAGAAAGCGGCCTTCCTTGTAGGCGTTCTCAATCGCCGCCTGGGCCTCGACGACGGTCATGCCGCCGATCGCGATCTCGCCGAGCAGCGGCATGTTGATGCGGCCGCGGGCGTCGATGCGCGTCAGGCTGGTGAGGTCGTCCTCCTGATAAACCGCGACCCGCACGCGGTCGGCCAGGCTCAGCGTGTGCACGTAACTCTTCTTGTTGTCGTTCCTGGCGGCCTGGCCGAAGGCGGACAGGCTGGCGCCCAAGGCGAGACCGGCGGTGAGAAGGGAGAGCAGGCGGACGGGTTTCATGGCGAGGAGGGCTCAGTAGCGGCTGGAAATATCGAGGGAAAATCCCTGCCGGTCAAAGTCCGAGAAGGCGAACGTGGACCAGTTGCGGAAGTAAGTGTAGGTGGCGGCGACCGTCAGGTGGTCGTTCATGCGGTAGGAGGCGCCGAGATCGAAGCTGAAGAAGGTGTCGCGACGGGTGGGGGGCGGGGTTCCGAGGAAACGGTTCTGGCCGTAGGCCACCCCGGCGCTGGCCTCGATTTTGCGGGTGTAGGCGTAGGTGGAGCGGAGGGAGGCCGAGAGGGAATCGACCGACGCCCCGGTGGCGATCGTGTTGAAGTCGCGGCTGATCGAACTCATCAGGTTGAGTTTCCGCGTGACCGGCCACGCCACGGAGGCGACGGCATTGAAGTGGCTGTAGCTGGAGTTGGCGTTGTCCGAGACATCACGGACCTGGTAGCCCAGGCGCACCGAGCCGTTCAGCTTGGCGAACAACCCGCCCGTCGCCCCGACATTAAACCAGTGGTCATAGGTGTCGGCGCCCACGGAAGTCTGGGACACGCGGATGCGGTAGCCGCCCATGAGGTCCAGCTTCGACGTGTACACATAGAAGACATCAAAGCCCTGCGAATAATCGGTCAGGTTGGCGAGCGCGGTGGTCTCGACGTAGCGCCGGCGCAGGAAGGTGGTGCTGCTGGTGACGTAGTACTTGTCGTTGACCGGGTATTTCAGGTTCAGCCCGACGGGGAAGTTCCAGGAGTTGGTGCGGAGGTTGACCGCGCTGTCGGAGCGGCTCTCGCGATAGGCGCTGATCGTCAGCGAGCCCGTGGTGCGGCCGGTGGTCTTGTTGAACTCGATTTGGAAATTGGGGTTGAGGGCATTCTCGTGCGAATATTTCCCGTAGGCGGAATAGCTCATCTTGCCGACGGCATCGACCGCGATGATGCCCGCGCGCCGCTTGATCTCCGCGCCCACCGTGCCGTTCACCGTGTAATCCCCGCGGCCGGAGTTTTCCGCGAAGATGTTGGAGTCCCAGCCGAACGTGACGTTGCCAAACACGAACAGCTGGTTGCGCTGGCCGTCCAGGTTGATCAGCGCATGCGCCGGACTCAGGCCCAGCAGGGCCGCGATGACGATGAGCAGGCTGACTCTTGGGCGAAGCAATGAAATCACGTCAGGGGCGAAGGCTTAGTTGCCCGGCAGCCGGTCAGGGCTGATGACAATGTTGGTCGGCGTCACGGACGGAACGGTGGGTTTGACGACAATTTCCTGGTCGGCGCCTTCGCCGCCGGCGGGATTGTCCCCGGGCGCGGCGGGCGTGCCGCCCGTGGGCTTGTCCGCCGACGCATCGAGGCCTTCCGCGGCCTTCTTTTCGATGACTTCGAAAGTGACGGTCTTCCGGGCATTGCACGCGACGCTCACGCGCTCGTCGGAAACCTGGAGCGCCTCGGGCGGAATGCGGCTGATCGTGACGGTCGGCGGCAGGCCGGCGGGCGCGGCCCGCACCACGGCGCGTTCACCGGGCCGCAGCACCTGGCCGCCAATGTCCTTGCTGCCACCGCGCACGGTGACGTCGCCGTCCAGCAGGTCGATGATGGTTTCGTCGGCGTTCGTCTCGATCGAAACCTTGCCGCCGCGGATGTTCACCGCCGCCTGCGGGGTGGAGTAGGACATCGAACTGCCCGACACCAGCTGGCTGGTGCACACGCCGACGGCGCCGTGCGCGACGTGGACCTGGCTTTGCGAAATCGACGGTTCGAACGGGGCGTCCGCCATGGCCGTCCGGCTCGGCCGGAAAGGCTCCTGCACGAAACGGTCGATTTCCACGCGGGTGTTCTGGTCGACGAACAAGCCCGTGCCGTTCGAATACACGAAGGCGTTGTGGGAATTCGCCGTCGTTTCAATCACCGTGCCGGGCGCATCGAAGGCGGTTGCCTGGCGCGCCGTGTAAATCTTGTCGTTGGTCTGGATCTGGCTCTCGCCCTTGGTTTCCGCCAGGTAGATCTTGCTGGTCGGCCCCTTCTTCTTGCCCAGTTGCCGTTGCGCAAACGCCGACGGAACCGCGATCAACCCGGCAGCGAGGCCGAGCGTCAGGATGCGGGCGAGTTTGGTTTTCATGGCTTCGTGAATTTTTCTGAACACAGTTCCCACGCTTGGCGAACTGGTTTTACTTGGTTTCCCGGATTTGACTAGGGTATAACACCTATAGCAAGGGGAAAAACTTAAGCTTTCACGGAGATTTGCATAAGCCTCTAGACCAGAAGATTAATAAGGCGGCCTTTCACGTAGATAGTCCGTTTGAGGGGTTTACCCGCCAAATAGGGCACCACTTTGGGGTGGGCGGCCGCCAGCTCGGCCAGAGCGGCTTCGGAAATCGCCGGGTCGACCACGACATCGCCCCGGTGTTTTCCGTTCACCTGGATGACGATCGTAATGGTGGTGGCGACGAGTTTGGCGGCATCGAAAGCGGGCCACCCGGCCAGCGCGATGGAGCCGGGCTCGCCGAGGCGGGCCCAGAGTTCCTCCGCGATGTGCGGGGCGAACGGCGCGAGGATCCTGAGCACGTCGAGCATGGCGGCGCGCGGGATCGCCGGCTCCTTTTGCAGCGCGTTCATGAGAATCATCATCTGCGAGATCGCGGTGTTGAAGCGCAGCTCCTCGATGTGGTCGCCGACCTTCCGGATGGTTTCGTGCAGGAGTTTTTCCGCTTCGGATGAAAGCGCGCCGGTGGCGGCGATGCGCGGGTTGACGGCGCCTTCCTCCGTGAGGCACTCGCGCCAGATTTTTTTCAGGAAGCGGTGCACGCCCTCGATGTTCTTCGTGCTCCAGGGCTTCATCGCCTCGAGCGGCCCGAGGAACATGAGGTAGAGACGGAGCGAGTCGGTGCCGTAGGCCTTGATGATGTCGTCGGGATTGACGACGTTGCCGCGGCTCTTGGACATCTTCACGCCGTCCTCGCCCAGGATGATTCCCTGGTGGAAAAGTTTCTTGAACGGCTCGGCTTGCGGCACCACGCCCAGGTCGAACAGCACCTTGTGCCAGAAACGGGCGTAGAGCAGGTGCAACACCGCGTGCTCCGCGCCGCCGACATACAGGTCGGGCACGTCCCAGTATTTCAACGCCGCGGGGCTGGCGATGGCGTCCGCATTGCGCGGATCGAGGAAGCGCAGGTAGTACCAGCACGAGCCGGCCCACTGGGGCATGGTGTTGGTCTCGCGGCGGGCGCGCACCCACTCGTCACCGGCGGGCTTGGGCTGCGCGGCGGGCACGGCGGCGCCGGTCTGGACGTTCAGCCAGATTTCCAACCACGCGGTTTCATTGGCCAGCGGGCTTTCGCCCGTGCCACTCGGCAGGTAGGATTGCACGTCCGGCAACACGAGCGGCAGCGCGGCGTCGGGGAGCGGGAGCGCGAAATGCGTGACGCCCTTCTCGGCGAACGTCACCGGCTGGGCGGGCAGGTCGGTGCGCACCGTCGCCGCGCGGCGGTAGTCGGCCTCGCTGACCCACGCGATCGGGAACGGCTCGCCCCAATAGCGCTGGCGGGAAAACAGCCAGTCGCGAAGCTTGTAGTTGACCGTGCCCCGGCCCACGCCGCGCGCGGCGAGGTCGGCGGTGATTTTCTTCTTCGCCTCGGGCCAGTCCAGGCCGTCGTAACCGGGGGAGTTGATGACCTTGCCGTCACCGACGTAAGGCAGCTGGTCCGAGCCGTCGGCGGCCGCGATGACGCGCGGGGTCGGCAGGTTGAACAACTGCGCGAATTCCCAATCGCGTTCGTCATGCGCCGGCACGGCCATGATCGCGCCGGTGCCGTAACCCATGAGCACATAATCCGCGATCCACACGGGGATGCGCGCGTTGTTCGCCGGGTTGATGGCGTAGCTGCCCGAAAACACGCCGCTCTTGTCCTTCGCGAGGTCCGTGCGCTCGAGGTCGCTCTTGCCGGCGGCCTTCCTGCGATACGCCTCGACGGCTTCGCGCTGGCCCGGCTGCGTGAGCGCGGGCACGAGGGGATGCTCGGGCGCGACCACCATGTAGGTGGCCCCGAAAAGCGTGTCGGGCCGCGTCGTGAAGATTTTCAGGTCGCCGAGCTGCGGGTCCTCCAGCTTGAAGCTGACCTCCGCGCCTTCGCTGCGGCCGATCCAGGCTTCCTGCATGCGCTTGGTGGAGTCGGGCCAGTCGACGTCCTTGAGTCCGTCGATCAGCTGCTCGGCGTACGCGGTGATGCGGAGCACCCACTGACGCAGGTTGCGGCGCTCGACGGGAAAGCCGCCGACTTCGGATTTGCCATCGACGATTTCCTCGTTGGCGAGGACCGTGCGCAGTTCCGGGCACCACCAGACGGGCCGCTCGTCGACGTACGCCAGGCCCTTTTTGAAGAGCTGGAGGAAAATCCACTGGGTCCACCGGAAGTACTTCGGGTCGGTCGTGTCGATCTCGCGGTCCCAATCGTAGGAAAACCCGAGCGCCTTGATCTGGCGGCGGAAATTGACGATGTTGTTCTGGGTGTTCGTGGCCGGGTGCGTGCCGGTCTTCACCGCATGCTGCTCCGCCGGCAGGCCAAAGGCATCCCAGCCGATCGGGTGCAGCACATTGAAGCCGCGGGCCCGCTTGTACCGGGCGAGAATGTCCGTGGCGGTGTAGCCCTCGGGATGGCCGATGTGCAGGCCCGCGCCCGACGGGTACGGGAACATGTCCAACACGTAATACTTCGGCTTCGCCGAGCCATTCTCGGCCTTAAATGCCTTGGTTTTCTCCCAGAAAGATTGCCAATGCGGCTCAATTTGGAGAAAGTCGTAGTCTTTGCAGTTGGTAGCCATCGATTGTTAAAACCCGCCACATTGAGACATTCCCCTTCACCGTCAATCACCGCCCGCCTGACCGCGATCCTGTTGTTTGCGACGGCCTTGGCCAGCCCCGTGCAGGCGGCCATGAGCCGGGGATTCAACCGCCTGCTGGAGGCCGTCGTCCGCATCGACGTGCGGGAAATCGAATTTGCCGACGGCGCCAAGCGGATCACCGGCGGGGTCGGCTCGGGCGTGATCATCTCGGCCGACGGTCTCGTCCTGACGAATGCCCACGTGGTCAGTCCGCAGGCCGTGGAAATATCGATCACCCTGGCCAGCCTCGAGCGCGTGAACGCCAGGCTCGTGGGCTGGGATCACTGGACCGACCTCGCGCTGCTGCGGATCGACGTCGACGCGGCCAAGCGCCGCAACCTCGCGTTCGCGACGGCGGATTTCGGCGACTCGGACGAGCTTTTTGTCGGACAGACGGTGTACGCCGTCGGCACCCCGCACGGCCTGACCCGCACGGTCACGCGCGGCATCATTTCCAACAATGACCGGTACTTCGAGGACAGCCGCGGCGTGAACGGTTATGAAACCGGCGCGTTCAATACCTGGCTGCAAACCGATGCGGCGATCAATCCCGGCAACAGCGGCGGCCCGCTGGTGACGGAGGACGGCAAGGTCGTGGGCATCAATTCGCGCGGGTACGTCGGCGCCGACAACCTCGGTTTCGCGATTCCCGCCAAGGTCGCGCGCGGGGTTGCCGCCACGCTGGTGAAGGCCGGCGCCGTCACCCGCAGCTACGCCGGCATCGGCTTTCGCGAACTGCAGGACCTCGAGCGCTTCTACTCGCTCAGCGCGAACACGGGCGTGCTGGTGGGCAACGTGGACGTCGGGTCGCCCGCCGCGAAGGCGGGCCTGCGCGCGGGCGACGTCGTGCTCACGCTCGACGGCCGCAAGACCGACGGCCGGTTCCCGGAGCAGCTGCCGCCGATCCAGCAGGCCATCGCGAGCCTGCCCGTCGGCAGCACGATCAGGCTCGGCGTGAAGCGCGGCGACCAGGTGGTCGATCTCGCCATCGTCACCGAAAAGCTCGAGAGCCGGGTGGGCGAGGAGTGGGCGTTTGAAAAATGGGGCCTCACCGTCCGCAAGGTCTCGCGGGCGTATGCGCGCGAAAACCAGCTGCCTGACGCCACCGGCGTCGTCGTGCTGGGCGTGCAGCAGGGTTATCCCGCGGCCGAGGCCGGGCTCGCGCGCGGTGACATCATCACCAAGGTGGGCAGCAAGACCATTGCGGAACTTGCGCAGTTGAAAGCACTCTACGATGCCTACGAGGCCAAACCGGAGGCGCAGCTGGTCGAAGCCCAGCGCAACCGCCGCATCTCGCTTTACGTGATCAAACCATGAATTCCTTCCGCCGGTGGTTTCTCGTTTTCGCGCTGGGTCCGCTCGTTGCGCTGGCCGCGCCCCTGAACGATCTCTTCACGGAACGCCTGAAGTCCGTCGTCGCCGTGGAATTCTTTGTCCAGGCGGAAACCGAGCGGCAGCCGGTCACGGTTTTTGGCACGGTCATCGATGACGCCGGCACTGTGATCCTCCCCGGCGCCGCGATCCTGCCGTCGGTGGCGCCCGCGCAATTGCGCGAGTTCAAGGTCTACCGGCCCGGCAGCACCGAGGCCACGCCGGCCGCCTACCTCGGGCAGGATGCCTTCACGGGCTGGCATTTCCTGCGCATCGCCGAATGCGGCCGGGCGGGGCTCGTGCCCGTCACCCGCTGGAAGGCGATGGCCGCGGATCCGGGGATCAGCGACGAGCTCTGGGGCATCGGCCTGCGCAACAAGGACGAGGATTTCCAACCGTACTTCCTCAGCTCGCGCGTGGCGGTGCTGATGCGGCTGCCGCAGCGCACGGTGATCCTCGGCAGCGATATCGCGGCGCCGGGACTGCCGGTCTTCAATGCGGCCGGCGAATTCGCGGGCCTGGCGCAGACGTCGTTCGGCCAGAATTTCCTGATCTTCTCGCGCAACCAGCGCGGCAATCCGATCGTGCTGGTGAACGTCGAGGAAAGCAGCGTCGTGCTCGCCGCGGGCGAGGTGCTGCCTTACCTCGGCCGCACGCCGGAGTCCCTCACCGGCCGGCCCATTGCGTGGTTCGGCGCCTACGGTCTCCAGCCGATGGATCCCGAGGTGGCGAAACTCCTCAACCTGGGAAAACAGTCCGGCGTTGTGGTCAGCGACATCATGAAGGCGAGCCCCGCCGACCGGGCGGGCTTGCAGGAGCGCGACATCATCCTCGCGATCGACGGCCAGGCGCTGCCGGGTCTGAAACCGGACCGCGTGATCGTCAGTTATTTCGGCCAGGAAATCCTGCGCCGCCGCCCGGGCGACGTCGTCACCCTGTCCGTGCTGCGCGGCAGCACGCGCGAGGAGATCAAGGTCCGCCTCGGCGACGAGCCGAAGCTGGTGCGCGAGGCCGACCGCCGCTATTTCGAGCGGCTCAGCTTCACCGTGCGCGAGTTCCTCTATAATGATGCCATCATGCACCGCGCCGGGCCGGGCACGACGCAGGGCGTCACGGTGCAGTTCGTGAAACCCGGCAGCGCGGTCGCCACCGCCGGCCTGCGGCCGGACGACTGGGTGCGGGAAATCGACGGCGCGGAAATCACCTCCTACGCGCAGGCGCTCGAGAAGCTGTCCGCGATCGAGGCCGACCAGACCCGCGCGGAATTCGTGTTGCTCGTCAGCCGCGGCGGGGAGACACAGGTGCTGCGCGTGAAATTGAACTGACCGGCCCCATGACTCTCCTCGCACCTCGCAATCATTCCCGGCCGGTCAGCCTGAGCGCAGCGCAGGACCCACGGCCGCACGCGCGCCATCAGGTGGCCGGAGGCGGGGATGCCTCGCTTGGCGGAATGACGTAACGACCATGTTCACCGGAATCATCGAGGAGACAGGCCGCGTGGTCGCCTTCACGGAGGGACCTGATTCCTGGCGGCTGCAGGTGGCGGCGGAGCTCGTCGTGACGGACGTGAAGCTCGGCGACAGCATCGCGGTCAACGGCTGCTGCCTGACGGTGACGAAGTTCGACGCCGGGAACCTGTGGTTCGACGTCCTGGCGGAAACGCGCCGCCTCACCAATTTCGCGCAGCTCGGTCCGGAGGCGCTCGTCAATCTCGAGCGCAGCCTGCGCGCCGACACGCGGCTTGGCGGGCACTTCGTTTCCGGACACGTCGACGCCCCCGGCCGGATCGAGGTGTTCGAGGCCCGCGGCAAGGATTACTATTTGAAAGTGCAGGTGCCCGCGGGGCTCGGCCGCTACCTCGTGTACAAGGGCAGCGTCGCCATCGACGGGATTTCGCTCACGGTCGCGGAAGCGGCGGGCGAGACTTTCGCGGTGTGGTTGATCCCGCACACCCTGGCGGTGACGAATCTCCGGACGAAAAAAGCCGGTGACACGGTCAATCTGGAATTCGATCTCCTCGCCAAGTATGTCGAGAAGCTCGCCGCCAGCCGCCTTTCCTGACCGATGCCGACTCGCGACCAACTGCTTGCGCTCAACGACGAGCTGCGCCGCCTCCGGGCCGGCGGCCAGCGTTCCGTGTCGGTGAGCGAGGAAGGGCTGGCCCTGCTGCGGGAATCGGTGGCGGAGAGCCGGGCGGGCTTTGCGCCCGCTGCGCCGGCCGCGCCAGTGGCCGCCCCCGCCGCGTTCGTCCCGACCCCCAGGCCCGACCTGCCGCGGCCCGAGCCGGTGCGAGTCCCTGTGGCCGCCAAGGAGCCCGCCGGGCCCGCGATGCCGGCCCCGCCGCCCATCAACCTGCCCGCAGGGGACAAGGCGGCGCGCTGGAATTATCTCCGGGACCTCGTGCTGAACGACCCGACCTGCCTGGCCCGCGTTTACGCCGGCAAGAAAGTGGTGTTCGGCGTCGGCGATCTCGATGCGCGCATCATGTTCGTCGGCGAGGCGCCGGGCGGCGATGAGGAGGACCAGGGCGAACCGTTTGTCGGCCGCGCCGGCCAGTTGTTGAACAAGATGATCAAGGCGATGGGCCTCGAGCGCAGCCAGGTTTACATCGGCAACATCCTCAACTGGCGGCCGGACATGCCGCGCAATCCCGACGGCTCGCAAACCGGCAACCGTCCGCCGACGGCGCAGGAGATGGCCTACTGCCTACCCTTCATCCGCGCGCAGATCGCCATCATCCAGCCGAAGGTGATCGTGGCGCTGGGCAAAACGGCCGTCGACGGCCTGCTCGGCGCGGACCGTTTCAAATCGATGGGCGCCGCGCGTGGCAGCTGGCATACCTACGCCGACACGCCGCTGCGGGCGAGTTACCATCCGTCCTATCTGCTGCGGCAGGAAGGCCTGACCAGCGCGACGGCCAAAAAAATCAAGCGCGACGCCTGGGAGGACATGCTCGCCGTCATGGAACGGGCCGAGGTGCCGGTGTCGGAAAAGCAGCGGAATTATTTTCTCTGACCGTGAAGCTGCGACCGGCATTCCTGGGTGCGTTGCTGGCCGTCCTTGCGGTGGCCGGACACGGCGCCGACGAGCTGTTCGACTTCGAGGTGCTGCGCTTCCGCGCCAAGGCGCTGGCGTTCCAGCCTTACGTGGAAAACAAACCGGTCGTGCCCGACTGGCTGCAGAAGTTGAGTTACGACGAATACAACGAGATCGAATTCGACTCGCGGCAGTCCTGGTGGCGGGCCGAGAAACTGCCGTTCCAGCTCCAGTTCTTCCACCCCGGCGGCTTGTTCACGCGGCCGGTGCGGATGAACGAGGTCGTGAACCGGGTGGCGCGCCCCATCGCGTTTTCCCCGCGCCTCTTCGACTACCGCAAGAGCAAGCAGCCCGGCCGCGTGCCGGCCGATCTCGGGTTTGCCGGGTTCCGTGTCGTCACGGAACTCAACCAGCCGGGCAAGCCGGACGAACTCGTGTCCTTTCTCGGCGCCAGCTATTTCCGCGCGCTCGGCCGGTTGCAGCACTACGGCATCTCGGCGCGCGGCCTCGCGGTCAACACCGCCGAGCCCGGCGGCGAGGAGTTCCCGATGTTCGAGGAATTCTGGGTGGAGCGTCCGGCCGTGGGCGCGACGGAACTCACGGTGTATGCGCTGCTCAACAGCCCGAGCATGGCGGGGGCCTACCGGTTTGTGTTCACGCCCGGTGATACCACCATCGTGCGCGTCCGCGGCACCGTGTATTGCCGGAAGAACCCGGCGGTGTTCGGCCTTGCGCCGCTCACCAGCATGTATGCGCACGGCGAGAACAGCGGCTGGTCGCAGACGGATTTCCGGCCCGAGGTGCACGACTCCGACGGTCTGTTGGTCGAGAACGGGGCGGGCGAGTGGATCTGGCGGCCCCTGACCAACCCGAAAGGCGTGCGGGTCGTGGCGTTCCAGGACACTGCGCCGAAGGGCTTCGGCCTCCTGCAACGCGATCGCGAGTTCGAGCACTACGGCGACCTCGAGGCCTTTTATCACCTGCGCCCGAGCCTGTGGGTCGAACCGGTGGGCAATTGGGGGGCCGGCTCGGTGCGGCTGGTGGAGCTGCCCACGACCGATGAATTCGGCGACAACATCGTGGCCTTCTGGACGCCGGCGAAACTGCCGGTCCCGGGGGAGCCGATCGATTTCGAATACAACCTGCACTGGATGTCCACCGCCGGCCGCCGGCCGCCGGCCGGCCACACCCTTTCGACGCGCATCGCCGGGGTGCCCGGCCGTGCGGAGTTGAAGCGCTTTGTGCTGGAATTCGCCGGCACCTACCTCAACGCCCAGCCGAGCGACCCCACCATCGAGGCGCTGGTGGCGGTCAGCGGGGGCGCGAAGCTGGAGCACGACCCGGTCGTCGTGAAGAACCGCTTCACCGGTGCGTGGCGCGTCGCCTTCGAAATCCGCCCCGACGCCTCGGGTAGCCCCGTGGAACTCCGTTGCTTTCTGCGCAAGGGACAGCATGTGCTGACCGAGACATGGAGCTATCTCTGGAATCCCTGAGCTCGTTCCGGCCCAAAACCGGCACGCTGGAGCAGTGGAACTCGGCCTACGTCCGGGTCGAGGATTACCTGCGCGCGCACCGCATTCACAACCGCCTGCATCAAAGCCGGCTCATCCTGCGCGTGCTGAGCGCCGCCGCCGGCCGTCACGAGCAGGACCCGCGGCTCGACCCGGTGACGCTGGCGGTCGAGGAAACGGACCGCATCATGGACGGCTGGTTCGCCGGGTTGCTCGGCGAGAAGGGGCTGCCGCATGACCGCCTCGCGGCGGAGGGGCGCGTCGCGCTGCTGGTGGCGGACGGCACGCAGCGCTGGCCCTATGCCTTCCTCGACGACCGCACGATCCCGCCGGATTTCGCGCAGGCGATGAAGCAGAGTTCGCTGAAGGCCGGCCCCGACCTGGCGGTCTCCAGCATGGTCCCGCGCGAGATCGACCTGGGCGCGATCACGGAGGCGGCCGGCCAGACGCTCGAGCGCATCGAGGGCATCCCGGTGATCCGCGTGGCGTTGCTCTGGCTGGTCTTCATCGCCGTGCTGACGGCGGTGTTTTTCGCGACCCGCTGACCGCCATGTTCACGGTTGAGCAGGTTGATCGGTCGAGGGTGATGCGGCGGCGCATCACGTTTTTCACGCTGACCTTTCTCCTGACGAGCCTCGCCACCTGGTTCATGGCGGACTTGCTGTGGCGCGATGGCATGGACGGCGTGGAGTGGGTCGTGCTGGTCCTGTTCGTGATTTTGTTCGCGCACATTGCCGTGGGTTTCAGCACGGCGCTGCTGGGACTGTATGTCATCAACCGCAACGGCGACCCCTACCGGATCACGCTTTCGATCGGGAATGAACCCGTCGACAGCCTGCCGCTCGCCTCCACGGCGATCGTCATGCCTGTATTCAACGAGGACCCCAGCCGCGTGTTCGAGGGCCTGCGCGTGATCTACCGCTCGCTCGAACTCTCCGGGCGCCTCGAGAATTTCGATTTCTTCATCCTCAGCGACTCGAACAATCCGAACAACTGGATCCAGGAGGAGGTGGCCTGGGTGGAGCTGTGCAAGCAGCTGAACGGCTTCGGCCGGATCTTCTACCGGAAGCGCCGGATCTCCATTAACAAGAAGAGCGGCAACGTCGCCGACTTCCTCCGCCGCTGGGGCCGGAAATATCGCTACATGGCGGTGCTGGATGCGGACAGCATCATGACCGGCGAGTCGCTGATCAAGCTGGTCGCGATGATGGAGCGGAACCCCAAGGTCGGCATCCTGCAGACCGCCCCGCGCATCGTGAACGGCGTCACGCTGTATTCGCGCCTGCAGCAATTTTCCAACCGGCTCTATAGCCCGCTGTTTCTGGCCGGCCTGAATTACTGGCACCAGGGCGAGAGCAACTTCTGGGGCCACAACGCGGTGATCCGCGTCGCGCCGTTCATGGAGCACGCCGCGCTGCCCGACCTGCCCGGCCGCGAGCCGTTTGGCGGGCGCATCCTCAGCCACGATTTCGTGGAGGCCGCGCTGATGCGGCGCGCCGGCTGGCGCGTCTGGCTCGCCTACGACCTCGAGGGCAGCTACGAGGAGGGCCCGCCGACGCTGATCGACAGCGCCAAGCGCGACCGGCGCTGGTGCCAGGGCAACCTGCAGCACAGCTGGCTGCTGTTCACGCGCGGCTTTCATTCCGTCAACCGCGTCCATCTGCTGATGGGCATCATGGGCTACGTCGCCTCGCCGCTGTGGATGCTGTTCCTCCTGATCAGCAGCATTCATGTTTTCCGCGAAGTGGTGGCGGGCAGCTACCACCAGTACCACGCGGAGACCTACGTCTCGTTGTTCGGCTACACCTGGGAAGTGCCCGAGGCGTTTGCGCTGTTTCTGTTCACGCTGCTGCTGCTGTTCCTGCCGAAGATTGTCAGCGTGATCATCGCGTTGAAAAACCGGCGCGCCGCGGCCTACGGCGGGCCGGTGCGCCTCGTCGGCAGCTCGCTGCTGGAAGTGGTCTTCTCGACGCTGCTGGCGCCGATCAACATGGTCTTCAACACGAAGTTCGTGCTCTACATCCTGCTCGGGCAGGGCGTGGCGTGGGTGACGCAGAAGCGGGACGCGAGCGATGACATGGACTGGCGCGAAGCCATCATCACGCACGCGGGGCAGATGGCGTTCGGCGTGATTTGGGGCGTGTCGGCGTTCATCCTGGTGCCGTCGTTTTTCTGGTGGCTGAGTCCGGTGCTGGCCGGGCTGGTGCTGTCCGCGCCGCTCTCGATCTTTCTCGGCAAGGCCAGCTTCGGCCGGCGCGCGCGCGAGTTCGGGCTTTTCCTCACGCCCGACGAAACCGAGCCGCCGCAGGAGTTGGTGCGGCTGCAGCGCCATCTGGAGGAATGTTACCGGCACATGCAGCCGATCCCGCAGTTGCGCGCGGACTACGGGCTGCTGCAGGCGGTGCTGGATCCCTACGTGAACGCCGCCCACGTTTCCCTGCTGCGCCAGCGGCAGGGCAGCCTGGCGGTCCGGTCGTATTTCGTCCGGCTCCGGCGGAAGCTGCTGGCGGACGGACCGGAGAATCTCACGCACCGGGAAAAGATGGCGTTGTTGTTGGATGCCGAGTCCATGATCTGGCTGCACGAACAGTTGTGGAAGCAGCCGGCGGAACAGCTTTCCGAATGGTGGCGCCTCGCCATGCGCCAGTACAACGTGCTCACGGCGACGCCGGTCACGGCGCTGTATCGGTAGGCATTTTTCGACAAAATCGCAGCCGTATTCAGTTTCAGGGCTCCGGAATATTCCCGAGACCGTCATCCTGAGCCGGGCGAAGGATCCAAGGGGAATTCGCGCAGGCGTTCGAACTTTCCCTGCTCGCCCGGAGCAGGCCCGGCGTGAGGGCAACGCGCTCCACCTTAATCTTAATCGCTCTAACGCACGTTGCCGTAAGCGCTGACGATGACGTCCTGTCCGGAGGCGGCGCGGCCGAAGATGCGGAACGCCGCGTTCGCGGGCTGGCTGGTCGCCGGCGGCTTGAGGTGGAGGCGATAACGACGGCCCGCCTCGAGCGTTTCCAGCCGGGCGGAGAAATCACCGCTGGTCGGCAGGACCTGCGTGAAGTTGACCGTGACGCCGGGGATGACTTCGAGGTCGATGGTTTTCTCCGTCGCGGGCTCCTGCAGTTTCCAGGCGACGCTGTGCGGGTTGAGCTGCACGAGTTCCGGCACCTCGATGCGCACCAGCAGCCGCACCGGCTCGGGGCCTTCATCGGTGACCACCTTGATGCGGCGCTCATAGAGCCCGAGGCGGTCGCCAACGTGAAAATTGGTTTTGATGACGCCCGTTGCGCCCGGCGGATAGAGCTCGCGATCCGCCGCGGCATCGAGGCAGTCGCAGTTGCTTTCGACTTCCAGGATCCGGACCGGCTTGTGGCCGGTGTTGGTAAACGAAAAGACCGCCTCCTGGGTCAGTTGGAACGGCGCGGTGGTGAAGTTCAGCGTTTGCTCCTTCCATTCCAGCGCGACGCACGGCAGCGCGCCGACAACCGTAAGGCAGGTGAGGAGGAGGTGACGCCAGCGCATACCGGGAGCGAAAGGACGGTTCAACTGGCGGCAAGCTGCTTCAACGCGTTCGCGACCTGCGCGAACTGGCGCTTGAGTTCCGGCACCTGCAGCGCCGCCGCCGGAAGATTGTTGGCCTTGGCGGCCGCCTCGATGTCGCCGGCCAACCGCGCAAACGCCTCGGCGCCGAAATTTCCCGAGCTACCCTTGATGGTGTGGGCGGCCCTCGTCACGCCCAGGGGGTCCTGTCGGGCCAGGGCTTCGTCGAGTTGGAGGAACTGCTTGGGGGTGTCGGCGAGAAAGATGCCGACGAGCTCCCGCAGGAATTCGCCGTCCCCTTCCGGACTCAGGTCCCGCAGCGCTTGGATCGCATCCGGATTGATGAGGAAATCGGCTGACATGGGAATGCCGGAATTAACAACAGATAAACTGGTTATGGCAATACCCGGGTCGGCGGGCGAGCGGTTGGTTTTCGTATGCATCATTCAATCCGTATACGTTGATAATCTACTTGCCTGCCACCGGGGCGGTGCGCTTTCCTAGCGGCTTATGGCAAATTCCTTCGTTTTCTCCTCCGAGTCCGTTGGTGAAGGGCATCCCGACAAAGTCGCGGACCTGATTTCCGACAGCGTGCTGGACGCCTGCCTGGCGCAGGACCGCACGAGCCGCGTGGCGTGCGAGACCATGGTGAAATCCAACATGGTCATCCTCGCCGGCGAGATCACCACCAAGGCCAAGCTCAACTACGAGGCCATCGTGCGCGCCGCGATCCGCGAGATCGGCTATGTGAACAATGACGACGTGTTCCATGCCGACCAGGTCTTCATTAACAATTACCTGACCCGCCAGTCGCCCGATATCTCCCAGGGCGTCGATGCGAAGAAGGTGAAGGGCAAGAAGACCGCCGAGCAGGGCGCCGGTGATCAGGGCATCATGTTCGGCTACGCGTGCAATGAGACGCCCGAGCTCATGCCGACCCCGATCATGTTCGCGCACCGCCTCGGCCGCGAGCTGACGAAGATCCGCAAATCCGGCAAGGCCGCCTGGCTCCGCCCGGACGCCAAGTCGCAGGTGTCCATCCGCTATGAGAACGACGTGCCGGTCGAGGTCGTGAACGTCGTCATCTCCACGCAGCACACCGCCGACGTCGCCCACGCGACGATCGAAAAATATCTCATCGAGAACGTCATCAAGAAGGTCATCCCGTCGCGGATGCTGAGCAAGCAGACGGAGTACCTCATCAACCCGACCGGCCGCTTCGTCATCGGCGGCCCGCAGGGCGATTCCGGCCTCACCGGCCGCAAGATCATCGTCGACACCTACGGCGGCTGGGGCCGCCACGGTGGCGGCGCCTTCTCCGGCAAGGATCCGTCGAAGGTTGACCGCTCGGCTGCCTACATGGGCCGCTGGGTGGCGAAGAACATCGTCGCCGCCGGTCTCGCGACGCACACCGAGATCCAGTTTGCCTACGCCATCGGCCACCCGCAGCCCGTCTCGGTGCGCGTCGAGACGTTCGGCACCGCGAAACTCGGCATCTCCGACGAGCGCATCACCGCCGCCGTGAACAAGGTCTTCAGCTTCAAGCCGGCCGACATCGTCAACCAGCTCGACCTGCTCCGCCCGATCTACCGCCAGACGACCAACTATGGTCACTTCGGCAAGAACGGTCTGCCCTGGGAACAAACCAACAAAGCCGCCGCGCTCCGCGACGCCGTCAAGTAACCGCCCGCTTCAAATTACCATCACCATGGCTACCACCACCAAGGCCAGGCGCTCCGCGCCGGATTTTCACGTCAAGGACCTCACGCTCGCCGCTTGGGGCCGCAAGGAAATCTCCGTCGCCGAGCACGAGATGCCCGGCCTCATGTCCGTCCGCAAGAAGTTCGGCGCGAGCAAGCCCCTCAAGGGCGTGCGCATCACCGGCTCCCTGCACATGACGATCCAGACCGCCGTCCTCATCGAGACCCTCAAGGAGCTCGGCGCGGATGTCCGCTGGTGCTCGTGCAACATCTTCTCGACGCAGGACCACGCCGCCGCCGCCATCGCGAAGACCGGCACGCCGGTGTTCGCCTGGAAGGGCGAGACGCTCGAGGAATACTGGGACCTGACGCTCAAGGCGGTCACCTTCCCGAACAACAAGGGCCCGCAGCTCGTCGTGGACGACGGCGGCGACGTCACGCTCCTCATCCACAAGGGCTGCGAGCTCGAAGAGGGCAGCGACTGGGTCAGCACGCCTTCCGGTTCGCATGAGGAGCAGGTCATCAAGAACCTCCTCAAGAAGGTCCACAAGGAGGACCCGCTCAAGTGGACGACCATCGCGCGCGAATGGCGCGGCGTTTCCGAGGAGACGACCACCGGCGTGCACCGCCTCTACCAGATGTTGGAGAAGGGCAAGCTCCGCGTGCCGGCCATCAACGTCAACGACTCGGTCACCAAGTCGAAGTTCGACAATCTCTACGGCTGCCGCGAGTCGCTCGCCGACGGCTTGAAGCGCGCCACCGACGTCATGATCGCCGGCAAGGTGGCCTGCGTGTGCGGTTACGGCGACGTGGGCAAGGGCTCCGCGTTTTCGCTCAAGGGCTTCGGCGCCCGCGTCATCGTCACCGAGATCGATCCCATCAACGCCCTCCAGGCCGCGATGGAAGGCTTCGAGGTCAACACCATCGAGTCCACCCTCGGCACCGCCGACATCTACGTCACGACGACCGGCAACAAGGACATCATCACCTTGGAGCACATGCAGAAGATGAAGGACCAGGCCATCGTCTGTAACATCGGTCACTTCGACAACGAGATCCAGGTCGACCGGCTCAACAACTCCGGCGCCAAGCGCACGAACATCAAGCCGCAGTACGACCTCTACACGTTCCCGAAGGGGAACAGCATCTACCTCCTCGCGGAAGGCCGCCTGGTGAACCTCGGCTGCGCCACCGGCCACCCGTCGTTCGTGATGTCGAACAGCTTCACCAACCAGACGCTCGCGCAGCTCGACCTGTGGAAGAACCGTTCCACCTACAAGGTGAACGTCTACCGCCTGCCGAAGCACCTCGATGAAGAGGTCGCCCGCCTGCACCTCGAGAAGATCGGCGCCAAGCTGACCAAGCTCACGAAGTCGCAGGCCGAGTACCTTGGCGTGCCGGTCGAGGGGCCGTACAAGCCGGAGCACTATCGTTATTGAACCGGAGTCCGGTTCAGTAACGCCCTCCGAAGCCTTGGCGCAGGAGGGCGCGAGCGATCGGCAAATGTTTTAGACCTGATCAGGCAAACCATCAGCCCGCGCCGCAAGGCGCGGGCTTTTTATTGGGTAGGGTCGGTCTTTGACCGGCCCATCAGGAGGTGCGGCTACCAAGCGGGCCGGTCGCAGACCGGCCCCACTCATCCCGACACCACGTCGTAATCCCGGCCGCGCTTCACCACCCGCAGTTTCACGCCGAAGAGTTTCGAAAGGGCGGCCGACGTGAGCAGCCTGGCCTTGGGGCCATCCGCCACGATCCGGCCATCCTTCATCATGATGACGCGCTCGATCTCGGGGATCAGGTCCGCGATGTGATGGGTGACGAGAATCAGGCTCTTGCCGGCGCGGGCCAGTTTCCGCAACACGTCGCGAAATTCGCGGACGGCCCCCGGGTCCAGGCTGGTCGTCGGTTCGTCCAGGATGAGCGCCTCGGGATCGTGCACCAGCGCCCGGCCGATCATGGCGCGACGCTGCTCACCCGATGACATCGCGGACAACGGCCTCGAGGCGAGGTGGCCGATTTCCAGGAAGCGCAGCAGCTCCCGGGCGCGGCGCTCATGGGCGGGCGTGGGCCGGTGATGCGGCCACAAGCCGAGGCTGTTGAAAAAGCCGGAGAGGATCATTTCGCGCGCCGTGACCTGCCGGACCATGACCTCGTGCGAGAGGTTCTGCAGCAGGTCCAAAACCACGATGCCGATGCGTCCGCGGATATCCTCGAGCGCCCAGTCCTCCTCCCCGAAAAGTCGGAAGCGGGTGTGGCGGTGGCCCGTTTCCGGATAGATCTCGCAGGTGATGAGTTTGACGAGGGTGGACTTGCCCGAGCCGTTGGGGCCCAGCAGGGCGATGTGCTCGCCGCGTCGCATCTGGAGGTCGAAGCCCCGCAACACGCGCCGGTCGCCGCGCGCGACGGTCAGGTTTTGAAAATCAATGAGGAGCGGGGAGGAAGTCACGAGAAGAGGGTGGGAGGCCGTTCCCGGTCAGGCCAGTTTCTATTCGGTAAAATGCCTTGCACTCATCCCACCCGGGCCTTTGCTTGCCGGCTCACCCCGGAGAGATGGCCGAGTGGCTGAAGGCACAGCTTTGCTAAAGCTGCATAGGGGAAACTCTATCGAGGGTTCGAATCCCTCTCTCTCCGCCACTTTCAACCCCCGTAATATTTGGGTTTCAAGACGCCGATGCAGGGCAGGTTGCGGTAGCGCTCGTTGAAATCGAGGCCGTAGCCGACCACAAATTCGTTGGGAATCTCGAAGCCAACGTAATCGGCGTCGAAGGGCACCGCGCGGCGGGCCTTTTTGTCGAGCAGCACGCAGGTCTTCACGGACAGCGCCCCCTTCGCCTTGATCAGCCCGGCGACGGCCGCGAGGGTCCGGCCGGTGTCAAGGATGTCGTCCACGAGGAGCACATTGTGCCCGCGGACGTCCAGCTTCATGGAGTCGAAAATCCGCGGCTCATGCACGGCCTTGGTGCCGTCGTGGTAGCTGGAGGCCCGCAGGCAGTCCAGTCGCAGCGGGCTCCGCATCTGGCGCAGCAAATCCGCGGTGAAAATGAGGGCGCCGTTGACGATCGCCACGACCATCAGGTCCTTCTTGGCGTAGTCCCGGTTCAACTGGACACCCAGCCGGGCGATGCGGCGTTTGATGGCCAGCGGGGTCACCAGCACGTGGTCGAGATGCTTCAGCTCGGGCGGGCCTTTCGGAGTGGGCATGCGGGCGAGGAAAGGGCCGTCCCCGGACCATGGCAACCTGTTACAAACCGCGCGGCGGGGTTTATTTTTTTGACTTGGACCGGAGGCGCCGGTTGCCTCGCCGGGACGCGCGCACCACCGACGAAGCCAGCTCGAATCCTCCCGGCTCCCGCTCAATGATTTCCATCCAGGTTAAGCAACTGACCAAGCAATTCGGGAGCATCGTCGCCCTCCACGGCCTCGACCTGATGATCAACCCGGGGGAGCTGTTCTTCCTGCTCGGGCCGAGCGGCTGCGGCAAGACCACGCTGCTGCGCACCATCGCCGGCTTCTACATCCCGGAGAAGGGCCAGATTTTTTTCGGCGACGACGACGTCACGCGCCTCGAGCCCCACAAGCGAAATACCGGCATGATGTTTCAAAGCTACGCGCTCTGGCCGCATATGACCGTGGCGGAGAACGTGGCCTTCGGCCTCGAGGAGCGGCGCGTGCCGGCCAGCGAGATCAGGAAGCGCGTCGGCGAGGCGCTCGACTCGGTCAAGATGGGCAAGTACGCCGACCGCAAACCCAACCAGCTTTCCGGCGGCCAGCAGCAGCGCATCGCGCTGGCGCGCGCCCTCGTGATTCGTCCGCGCTGCCTGTTGCTCGACGAACCCCTGTCGAACCTCGACGCCAAGCTCCGGCTCGAAATGCGCACGGAAATCCGCCGCGTGTGCAAGGAATTCCAGCTCACCACGGTTTACGTCACGCACGACCAGAAGGAGGCCCTCTCGGTCGCGGACCGCATGGCCATCCTCGAGAGCGGCCACATCCTCCAGGTCGGCACGCCGCGCGAGGTCTACAAGCGGCCCACGCGCATGACGGTGGCCAACTTCATCGGCGAAACGGATTTTCTGCCCGGCAAGGTGCTCGGCATGGTGGGGAACTACGTGACGGTCGACACCGCCATCGGGAAATTCGACGGCGTTTTCGGTGACCCGGCGAACATCCCCGCGGTCGGCGCCGCCGTCACCGTCTCCATCCGCCCGGAGTGTTGGGAACTCCACCGGGATGCGGAATCGCGCAACGTCGTGCGCGGCCGCATCGGCCAGTCCATCTACCTCGGGGAAGTCGCCCAATACGAATTCGTCACCGGCAACGGCACGCAGTTGAAGATCTTCGAGCGCAACCCGCGCTTCGTCGACGGTTCCTCCCGCGGCGAGCTCTACGCGACGGTGGAGCCGGACGACGTCGTCGTGCTGGTGGGCTGAGCCAGCATGGAACCGGAGCAAGCCAACGCTGCGAATGTAGGGGCGTCGCTTGACGACGTCCGCTTCGTTGGCATGAGCCGGGCGTCGTCAAGCGACGCCCCTGCGGGATTCCCGGCATGAAGCGGGTGCTCCTCATCATCGCGTTGGTGGCCGTGGTCGGCCTGCCGTTTATTTTCCGGACGAAGCAGGCGACGATCGAGAACGCCGACGAGACGCTCGTGATCATCACGCCGCACAACGAGGCGCTGCGCTATGAATATACCCGCGGCTTTCGCGAGTGGTACCGGGCCCGCACCGGCAAGACGATCGCGATCGACTGGCGCGTCATCGGCGGCACCAGCGAGATCACACGCTTCCTCGAGTCGGAATATGTTTCCTCCTTTCAAAATTACTGGACCGGGAAGCTGGGCCGGCCGTGGAGCCTCGAGGTCCAGGCGGCCTTCCACAACCCGCGGTTGAACCCGGACCAGACCCCGGCCGATGACACGCCGGACATGGCGGCGCGCCGGGCCTTTCTCGAGTCCAAGGTCACGTGCGGCATCGATCTCTTCTTCGGCGGCGGCAGCTTCGATTTCATCCGCCAGGCCAGCGCCGGCCGCCTGGTGGATTCGGGCGTCATGAAGTTGCATCCGGACTGGTTCCGGGACGACGTGATTCCGCAGTCGTTCACCGGAGAGCCCTATTGGGATAAACAAGGGCGGTGGATCGGCGACGTGCTCAGCAGCTACGGGATGATCTACAACCGCGACTCGCTCCAGCGCCTCGGCATCGAGCACGAGCCGCGGGCGTGGGACGACCTTGCGAACCCGAAACTCCAGGGGGAGGTCGCGCTCTGCGACCCGACGAAAAGCAGCTCCATCGCCAAGGCTTTCGAGAACGTCATCCAGCAGCACATCTACCGCGAATGGGCCCGCCTCGCCCGGGAGACCGGCCGCGACCGCGCGGGCCTCGAGGCGCAAGCCGTGGAGGCCGGGTGGGCGAGCGGGCTGCGGTTGTTGCAGCGGGCGGGCGCCAACGCGCGCTACTTCACGGACACGTCGCAGAAGCCCTCGATCGATGTCATCCAGGGCAACTCGGCCATCGGCATGTGCATCGATTTCTACGGTCGGGGCGCCTTCCAGGGCAATGCGCAGCGGGTCGACGGTTCACCCGGCCGGATCGGCTACTATTCGCCGCCGGACGGCACGGTGCTTTCGCCCGATCCGATTGCCGTGCTTCGCGGCGCGCCCAATCCCGCCGCCGCGCTCGCTTTCATGGAGTACGCGCTGTCGATGGACGGACAGAAACTTTGGAATTTCAAAACCGGCGTCCCGGGCGGCACCGACCGCTACGAACTGCGCCGGTTGCCGATCCGCCGCGACTTCTACACGGCGGAGTTCGAGCGCTACCGGTCCGACCCGGAGGTGAATCCTTATGCGGGCGCCAACCCGCTCATCTACAATGGCGCCTGGACGGGCGGGGACAATTTTCGCGCGATGGCCTTTGTCGTCCGCGTCATGTGCCTCGACACCCACACCGAGCTTGTCGACGCGTGGAAGGAGATCATCCGCGCGGGGCTCCCGGCCGATGCGATCGCGGCCATGAGCGACATGTCCGCCGTGGCTTATCCGCAGTTGAAGGAACGCATCACGCCCGCGCTGACTTCCAAAAACAAGGTGGATGAAATCCGCCTGGCCAACGCACTGGCTGGACAGTTCCGCGCCCAGTACGCCAAAGCCAGGGAACTGGCGCGGGCGCACCGCCGGTAGTTTGTTTCTTGCCGGAGCCGGCAAGCCGGCTCCTGCCGATGGCTCTGAATCGTCAGGAGCGTTCCGGCTTCTTCTTATAAATATCCGGAAACCGGAGGGCCATGTAGCTTTCCGGCTGCTCGACGGGCTTGAAACCGAACTGGGCGTACAGCCCGTGCGCGTCCCGCGTCCGCAGGCTCCAGCTGCGCAGGCCTTGCAGCGCGGGATGGCCCATCACCAGTTTGAGCATGGCCTTCGACAGGCCGTGCTGCCGATGCTCCTCAAGCACGTAAACGTCGCAGAGGTAGGCGTAGGTCGCCTGGTCGGAAATGATGCGGATCAGTCCGACCTGGCCGCCGTCGTCGGTGTAGGCGCCGACGCAGAGGGAGTTGCGCAAGGCGCGCTCCACGATTGGCAAGGGGATATCCGGACTCCAATAGGAGCGCCGCAGGTAGGCATGGATGGCCGCGGGATCCAGGCGCGCCGGGTCATCGGAGATCAGGTAACGGCCGTGGCGTTGCTCGATGGGCTGGGACATGGCTGGAGCGGCGCTCGCTGGGCGCCGGGGGACGTTCGAAACACAATTCACGGCGGGCAGGAAACCGCCGCTACAGTTTGGCAAATCCGGTGGTGAAGGCCGCGCGGTCCGCCGCTTTGAAAAACGAGGTGCCGGCCACGAAGGTGTCGGCGCCGGCCGCGCGACATTCGGCGGCGGTGGCCAGGTCGATGCCGCCGTCGACCTCGAGACGGAACGTCAGCCCCCGCTTTTGCCGCCAGCCGTCGATCTCCTGCAACTTCCCGAGCATGTCGCGCCGGAAGGGCTGGCCGCCGAAGCCGGGTTGGACCGTCATCACGAGCACCAGGTCGACGTCGCCGAGGAACGGTTCGATCGCCGCGGCCGGCGTGCCGGGATTCAGCACGATGCCGCACTGGCAGCCGAGCTGCCGGATGCGGGCGAGCGTGCCGCGATGATCGTAGGCGGGCTCGATGTGAATGCTGATATTGTTGGCGCCGGCCTGGGCGAAGGCCTCGATGTATTTCTGCGGCTCCGCGAGCATCAGGTGCGTGTCGAGGAAGAGCGTGCAGCCGGCGCGGCGCAGCGCCGCGAGCGTCTCCGGCCCGAAGGTAAGGTTGGGCACGAAATGCCCGTCCATGATGTCGCAATGCAGCCACTGGGCGCCGCTGTCGGCCACCGTGCGCGCGCTGGCCGCGAGGTGGGCGTGGTCGCCGGCCAGCAGCGAGGGAGCGATCAGGGGGGCGTGGGACATGGAGGAATCAGAGGACGGATGACAGATGACGGCGGAAGGAAAAGGCTCAACCTCGGATTTTTAAACGCCAAATCCCAAACGCCCAACGCCAAACAAATTTCAGTTTCCGGACCTACCCGGTTTTTTTGGCGCTTGGAAATTTGGCGTTTGGAATTTCCGCGCACCGCGCGGTTTTACCAGGTATCCAGTACGCTGTGCGTGACCTCGTTCGCGAGTTGCTCGGCCAGCAGGGGCAACGCCTGGTATTCGGAAGGGATGAGACCGCTGTCGGTGAACACGCCGCGCTTGGCCGTCAGCGGCCGGCGGACGAAGAAGGCCTCCTTCGTGTGCTCGTTGGTGAGCGTGGCGTGGGCCCGCAGCGAGACATCGAAACGGCGCGCCAGGCCGGTGTCGTCCTGGCGGGAAACCGCGACCGCCCGGTCATAGCCCGTCAGCGCAATTTGGAGAACCGCGTCGGCCCCGGCCGGGGAGTCCACCAGCTTGATGCGGCCATCCTTGAGAAAGGCCTCGCGCACCTGGGTGGTGACGAGTTCGCGGGCCTGCGGGATGAGCGTTTCGGTCGTCACCGGCGCGACGAACAGCGTCGTGAATTTCGGCGTCGTGCCGGTGCCGAGTTGGTAACCGGCGCAGCCGGTGAGACCGAGGACGGCGAACAGCAAACAAAGGGCGGAGGAGATGCGGGTCATCGGGGGAGGGCCGGTCTTTGACCGGCCTTCGTGAGTGGCAGGGGCCGGTCAGAGACCGGCCCTACCTCAGAACAGCCAGAGCTTCTTCTTCTTTTTCGGCGGGGCGGCCTTTGGCGCCGGCTGGCCGGCGGCCGCGGCGGCCTGGGCCTCGAGCCGGGCCTCGACATCGACCAGCTTGGTGCGGGCCTCGGTGGCGACGGCGGAGTCCGGATAAACGGTGATGGCTTCGTTGTAGAACACCTTCGCCGCCTTGTAGTTTTTCCGGTACTTGTAGTAGTAGTCGGCGATCGTGAGTTTGCTCTTGGCGAGCACGGTCTTCATGTCCCCGAGGCCTTTTTCCGCCTGGGCCATGCCGGCATCACCGGGGAACAGGATCATGTAATCCTCGAAGTAGGTCACGGCCTGCTTCGTCGAGGCCTGGTCGTAATAGGGACCGTCGACCAGCGAGGCGTGGGTTTCCGCGATCTTGAGATAGGCGTCGGGCGTGAGGACGCTGCGCGGGTAGGTGTTGATCATGCGGTCGAGGGCGTCGATCGCGGCCTCGGTTTCGCCGATCTGCTTGTAGCCGCGCGAGGCGTTCATCAGCGAGAGCGGCGCGTAGTCGCTGTACGGGGCGGTGGCCACGATGGTCTCGAAGTACTCGAGGGCGCGCTCGCGGTTCCGGAAGCCGGGCAGCCAGCCGAAGATGCGGGGACGCTTGCCGGCAAAGAGGTCGGCCGCGATGCGGTACTGCTCGCCGATGACCTGCGTGAACTTCTCGGAGCTCGGGTAGCGCGACACCATCGTCTGGTAGGTGGTGAAGGCCTTGTAGTACTGCTGCTGCTGGTAATACAGGTGGCCGGCGCGATACAGGGCCTCCGGGGCGAACACGGAATTGGGGTACTTCTTGTAGACGGTGTTGTAGGTCTTCAGCGCCGAGCCGGTCCGGCGCGCCTCCTCCGCGGTGCGCGCCTTGTTCATCAAGTCGAGGGCATGGCGGCCTTCCTCGCCCGAGAACTGGGCGAGCACGCCCCCTTCGACCGTCCAGCCGCCCTGCGGGGTCCAGATGAGGTCGGCGGCGAGCCGGGCGGGGACAAACAGCAGCGCCAGGGTGGCGGCCAGCAGGGTAAGGAGGGAAGGACGGCGCATGAAAATAGTGCTTACCAGCGAATAAGAGTGGCGCCGTAGGTCAAGCCAGCGCCAAACGCCACCAGCAGGGTGAGGTCGCCGGGCTTGATGCGGCCGCCCCGGCGCGCCTCGTCGAGGGCCAGCGGGATGGAGGCGGCGGAAGTGTTGCCGTACCGGTCCAGGTTCACGTAAACGCGCTCCATCGGCACCTTGAGATTGGCCGCCAGCGCTTCAATGATGCGGATGTTGGCCTGGTGGGGAATCACGAGGTTGATTTGGTCAGGCGTCAGATTGTGTTGTTCCATCATTTCCTTGGCCACGGTCTCCATGACGCGCACCGCGCTTTTGAAGACCTCGCGGCCGTTCATGCGGATGCAATGGGCCTTTTCCGCCACGGACTTCGCATCGGCCGGGCGCTTGCTGCCGCCGGCCGGGATATAGAGGTTGTCGGCGAACTCGCCGTCGGCCCCGAGGTCCGTCCCGAGGATGCCGATGCCGGGCTTGTCGCTCTTCATCAACACGGCGGCGCCGCTGCCGTCGCCAAACAGCACGCAGGTCGTCCGGTCGGTCCAGTCGGTGACGGTCGAGAGCTTCTCGGCGCCGATGATCAGCGCGCGCTTGTAACGGTTGGTCTGCAGCTGGCCGTACGCGATCTCGAGCGCGTAAAGAAAACCCGAGCACGCCGCCGCGATGTCGAAGCACGTGGCGTGGCCGGGCACGCCGAGCTTGTGCTGCACGTAGCACGCGGTGGAGGGCAGGGGGGTGTCGGGCGACGCGGTCGCGACGATGAGCAAGTCGATGTCGCTGGCCTTGATGTTGGCATCGGCGAGGGCGGCGTTGGCGGCCTTCACGGCGAGGTCGGAACAGGCCTCGTCATCGGCGGCGATCCGACGCTCGCGGATGCCGGAGCGGCTGACGATCCACTCGTCCGACGTGTCGACCATTTTGGACAACTCGAGATTGGTGAGGACTCTCGACGGGGCATAGGAGCCCACGCCTGCGATGATGACTGAGGCCATGATAAATTAGTGGGTCGGCGGTTGCGCGGCGGGGGTCGCGGCCGCGAGTTGGTTGGCGCGGGCGATGTCGGATTCGATCCGGTGACAAAGATCTTCGTGGATGATCTGGGCGGCGGCGCGGATGGCGCTGGCCCACGCGTGCCGGTTGGACGAGCCGTGGGCCTTGAGGATGTTGCCCTTCACGCCGAGCAGCGGCGCGCCGCCGTAGCGGTCGGGGTTCATGCGGGCCTTGAGCACATCGAAGGCGCCTTTCGCCAGCAGGCCGCCGGCCATCCGCACCGGGCTGCGCTTGATCTCGTCGCGGAGCATCCCGCTGATGAACTTGGCGAGCGATTCCCAGGTCTTCAGCAGCGTGTTGCCGACAAAGCCGTCGCAGACGACCACGTCCACCGTGTCCTTGAAGACCTGGAAGCCCTCGATCGGCCCGACGTAATGGATGACGCCGTTGATCCGCTTGAGGAGCAGGTTCGCCTCGGTCGTCAGGGCCGTGCCCTTGCCCTCCTCGGTGCCGATGGTCAGCAGGCCGACGCGCGGGTTTTCGATTGCAAGAATCACCCGCGCATAGTCGGCGCCCAGGATGGCGTTATGGACCAGGTGCTCGGCCTTGGCCTCGGGATTGGCGCCGGCGTCGATCAAAATGAAATGGCCGTTCTCGCGCGGGATCACGGCGGCCAGCACGGGGCGGTCCACGCCGGTCACCGAACCCACGATCAGCTTGCTGCCGGCCATCAGCGCGCCGGTGTTGCCGGAACTCACGAAGGCGGCGGCCTTGCCCTCCTTGATGAGGTTGAAGCCGCGCACCATCGAGGAATCCTTCTTCTTCGCGATCGCGCGCAGCGGCTTGTCCTCCATGGTGATCACCTCGGAGGCGTGCACGACGGACACGCGGGGATTGCCCCGCAGCCCGGCGGCTTCGACCAGGGAGTCGAGCAGCGCCTGGTCGCCAATCAGCGTGATTGGGTTGATGGCCTCGTCGGCCAGCGCAAGCTTGACGGCGGCGACGACCTCGGACGGCCCGAGGTCGCCACCCATCGCGTCCACCGCAATCCGGGCCTGGTCGGTCGTGGGACTGGCCGTCGCAGCGTTAATGGAGGGAAGACTGAACCCAGCGACGCTTAGACCTCGACGTTGAGGACCTGGCGGCCGCGATAAATACCCGTCTTCGGGTTGACCCGGTGCGGACGGAACTGGCCGCCATCGGTGTCCTTGGCAAATTCAGGGGCCCGGAGGGCGTTGGCGGCGCGACGGTTGGCGCTGCGGCGCTTGGATTGCTTGCGTTTCGGATTGGCCATAAAGAAGGGAGGTTGGGAGTGCGGCCGGTTGCGAAACCGGGCGCTTTTTTGTTATATAAAGCCGAGGTTGGTACGGTTGGCGCCGGGAGCCGTCAAGTGTTATGTCACCCCGGCGCCCCGCCATCAAAACACCGAAAACAGAATCAATGCAAGTGCCAGCAACAGGCGATAATAGGCGAAAATGGCGAGTCCATGGCGCGAGATGAAATGGACGAGGAATTTGACCGCGATCAACGCGGAAATTGCCGCCACGCCGGCGCCCAGCAGCACGTCGGTGAAGCCAAAGACCTGGATCATCGCCGGCCCGGACCGCGCGGCTTTATAGACGGCGGCGCCGGCCAGCGTGGGCAATCCGACCAGGAAACTGAACTCCGCCGCCTTCGCCGCGCTCAATCCGGCGAGATAACCGCCCACGATCGTCACCATCGACCGGCTGGTGCCCGGCCACAGCGCCAGGCACTGCGCGAATCCGATGCCGAGCGATTTTTTCACGGTCAGGTTCGCCGGGTCGCCCTTGGAAAATCCGATGCCGCTGTTCTTCCGCCGCCAGCGCTCCGCCCACAACATGAGCAGCGCGCCCGCGATCAACGCCGCGATGACCGCCCAGACCGAAAAAAGATACTGGTCGATCAGGTCGTGCAACAGGAAGCCCACAATCGCCACCGGGAAGAACGCGAGGAGCACGTTGCGCAGCAGCCGGAACCCCGCGCTGCTGCGCCCGAACAAGCCGATGACCATCGCCAGCACCTGCCGCCAGTAAAGGAACATGACCGCGCCGATGGCGCCGACCTGGATGATCACCGCATAGGTGTCGGCCGCCAGCTTCAGCGTGAGCGGGACGCCGCCCGGGTGTTTCGCGGACGGCGGCTTGTACCAGAGCGGCTGCCCGGACTTGTCGGTCAGTTGCACCTCGGACTCGAGGCCGAGCACGCGGTTCGCGATGATCAGGTGACCGGTGGAGGAAATCGGCAGGAATTCCGTGACGCCCTCCACCACGCCGAGCACGATGGCGTCGCGCACGCCGAGTTCGGCCACGGGTGCGGCGGGCTTTTCCTCGGCAAAACCGAGACTGGCGGCCAGCAGGAGGCCGACCCAAAGGAGGCGAGGCGACAAAAACACGCTGCTATGTCCGCCCAAACCGGCAAAGGTGTCGAGTTTTATGGAAAATCCGCCCGGGACAACGCCCGCCATCATTGCGACTCCCCGGGAGTTTTAAGCTTTGCGGGGATGCGGGAATCCCTTCTGCTCGGCGCCCGATGGCCGCATTGACCGACCTCACCGCCAGGCTGACTCACCGCATGGACCTGGACCCCGCCGACGTTTCGGCCGCGGCCGCCGCGCTCGGTTCGCCGGAGGAGGCGGACGAGGCCAAGGCGGCGTTTTTGTCCGCCCTGGCCGACAAGGGGGAGACCCCGGCCGAGATCGCCGGCCTGGCGCGCGCGTTTCGGGCGCTGGCCGTCAACCCCGGCGTGGAAGCCTGGTCGGACCGCGCCATCGACATCGTCGGCACCGGCGGCGACCACGCGGGCGGCTTCAATATTTCCAGCCTGGTCGTGCTCGTGGTGGCGAGCGCCGGCGTGCCCGTGATGAAGCATGGCAACCGCGGCATCACGTCGAAGAGCGGCAGCGCCGATTTGCTGGCCGCCCTCGGCGTGGACCTCGCGGCGCCGCCGGAGAAACTGCGCCAGGCCCTCGGGCAGCTCGGCTACGTTTTCTTTTTCGCGCCGAACTACCACCCCGCCTTCAAGCACATCGGCCCCGCGCGCAAGGCGCTCGCAACGCAGGGCAAGCGCACCGTGTTCAATGTGCTCGGCCCCCTCCTCAATCCGGGAAGGCCGGCGCACATTCTCCTCGGCGTGTATGCGCTGCCGTTGGTGGAAAAACTCGCGCGCACGCTCGACGAACTGGGGCAGGGCGCCGGCCTGGTGGGCCACGGGGTCATCGCGGGCGACCAGGGCATCGACGAACTCACCACCGCCACCGTCAACCATGTGAGCGGCGTGGGCCGGCTGCGCGACGTCCGCGCCCGGTGGCGCGCCGAGGACTTCGGGCTGACGGGCTCGCCGTTTGCCGAACTCCAGGGCGGCGACGTGGCCGCGAATGTCGCCACGGTCGGCGCCATCCTCGCCGGGCGCGGTTCGCCGGGTTTGGTCGACACGATCGTCCTGAACAGCGCGGTGGCGCTGCACGTGGCCGGGCGTTTCCCGACCATCCGCGAGGGCCTCGCGCCGGCGCGCGAACTCCTGCTCGGGGGCGCGGTGGCCGCCAAAATCAAGGCCACCCGGGAATTCTACGGACCATGAAACCGCTTTCCCGTGTCGGGGCTGCATCGCAATGAAACGTCTCTATTTCGGCACGGACGGCGTGCGCGGCCTCTACGGCGGCGCGATCATGAACGAGGAGTTCGCGTGGCGGCTCGGCGCCGCGGCCGCCGCCTGGCTGAAATCGAGGGGCGTGGCGGCGGGCGGTCGCGTGCTGATCGGCCGTGACACGCGTTCCTCGGGCACGTCGCTGGCCCAGGCGCTCGCCGACGGTTTGGCGGAGGGCGGCTTTGAACCGCTGTCGCTTGGGATCCTGCCCACCCCCGCGGTGTCGCGCGCCGTGCGCAGCCGGCAGGCCGCCCTCGGCGCCGTCGTGACCGCCTCGCACAATCCCGCGACGGACAATGGCATCAAGTTCTTCGGCCCCGCCGGCGTCAAATTGACCGACGAGGAGGAGGCCGCGATCGAGGGGCTGCTGCCGGCGCGCCGCGCGGGCGACGCGCATCCCGTGAAAACCACCGACGGGGTGTCGGATTACCTTTATGCGATGGAGGGCATCCTGCGCGCCAAACTCGCGGGGTGGGACATCGTCCTCGACACGGCCAACGGGGCCACGGTCCACACCAGCGGCCGGGTGCTGCGCGATCACGGCGCGCGGGTCCTCACGATCGGCGCGGATCCCGACGGCCTGAACATCAACGCCGGCGTGGGCAGCGAGCATCCGGAAAAAATGAGCGCGGCCGTCCGCGAGCACCACGCCCGCCTCGGCATCGCCCATGACGGCGACGGGGATCGCTGCGTGCTCTGCGATGAAACCGGCGCGGTGCTCGATGGCGACGAACTGCTGACCATCCTGGCGCTGCACGCGCTGAGGCAGAACAAACTCGCGAAGAACACGCTCGTCGTGACGGTGCAGAGCAACCTGGGCGTCGAGGCCGCGGTGACCGCCGCCGGCGGCCGCGTGCTGCGCACGCCGGTCGGCGACCGTTACGTGATCGAGCGGATGCTGGCCGAAGGCGCGAGCCTGGGCGGCGAGTCGTCGGGCCACGTGATCTGCGCGGATGTGTCGCCGACGGGCGACGGCCTGGTGGCCGCACTGAAGGTGATCGAGGTCATGCTCGCCACCGGCAAGCCGTTGTCCGAACTCCGGCGCGCCCTGGTCAAGTTTCCGCAGCTCTCCGTTGCGTTGAAGGTGAAGGAAAGGAAACCGCTGGACTCGCTGCGCACGCTGACCGCGAGCATCGCCGCCATCGAAGCGGAACTGGGCGGCAAGGGCCGCGTTCTGGTCCGCTACTCCGGCACCGAGGCCAAGCTGCGCTTGCTGGTCGAAGGCCCGACCGACGCCGTGGTGAAGGGAGCCGTGGACCGCCTGGTCGCCGCGACGCGCACCGATCTGGACGTGGCCTGACACTCCTGCGTTACGTGCTGAACCCACCCCGGCGCTGCCGCTGCCGCTCTAGAGAGGGGGATCTCGACGTGGCCCCAGCGAAGATCTCCTCTTGAGCCGGAACGATGCAATTGAACCGCGAAGGGCGCGAAGGTCCGCGAAGGTATACCGGGAAAATCCTGATTTTGCCCGGGATCACGAAACAGTGAGTACGGCAAGGCATCACCGAGGATCAGGTCTGACTCGCGACTTTCGCGCTTCTTCGCGTCCTTCGCGGTTTCCACTGAATGGTTCCGGCTTGAGCGGGGCTTGTCAGCCGTAGGTCCGGCGAAGGCTGCTGCCCGCAGGGTGGGGTGGGTTGCTCGGGAACGTGGCCCGCGTCCTCCGGCCGCATCTTCAGGATGACCGCCTGTTCGCCGGCGCTCCGGCCAACGTGCAACATGTATTACACGTTTCCGGAGCCGGGTGCGGCAGTCGCCGGTTGACCGGCGCGGCGGCGTCGGGCTTATGATGTTTATCCGTGGCTGCCGTGGCTCCCAAAACCGAATCGCTGGCGCGCATTTATTGGACCGCGTTCATCGGGCTGTTTTTCGATTACTACGATCTCTACCTGTTCATTTATCTCGAGAAGGTGCTGGCCAGGGAATTCGCGCTGGCGGCGGCGCAGAGCAGCTGGCTGCAATTCGCGGGGCTGGCGGGCGTGGGGCTGGGGGCGCTGGTCTTCGGTTACCTCGCGGACCGGTTCGGCCGCGGGCGGATGATGCTCGTGGTGTTTGGGGTTTATGTCGCGGGCATCGCGGGGCTGAGCCTAGCGTGGAATTTTGAAAGCCTGCTGACGTTCCGCTTGCTCGCGTCGCTTTCGCTCGGCGCGGAGTGGGGCATCAGCCACACCTACCTGGCGGAGCGAGTGGGCGGCACGCAGCGGTATCGGTTCTCGGCGCTGCTGCAGTTTTCCATTCTCGGCGGTTTGCTGTCCGCGATGATGTCGCGGTACGCCCTGCCGGAGATCGGGTGGCGCTGGCTGTTCGCGGCGTCGATCGTGCCGGTGGCGGTGCTGAGCCTGGTGCGCTGGCGCGCACTCCGAAAACCTGAAACCGGAAACCTGCAACCTGGGGTAACGCCGATCCTCTCACGGGCAAATCCGGGTAATCTGCGGGCGGCGCTCCGCGCGAATGGCGGCCTGTTCCTCCTCTGTTTCGGCCTGGCGAGCCTCACGATCGCCAGCGGGACCATGAATGTTTTTTATGCCCGCGACCTGCCGCAGTCGCCGGTTTACACGGTGATCTTCTGGGCCAACGTCGCGCCCGGCATGCTGGTGGGCGCGTGGGTGGTGCGGCGCTGGGGCGTCGGCCGGGCGCTGGTCATCTACGCGGTGGGTTTGCTGGGCTTGTCGCTGGGCGCGTGGGTGAGCGGCTCGCCGCGCGCGGGTCTGGTGTTCGCCCTGGCGATTCCGCTGCTCAACGGCATTCCGTTCGGGCTGATGGGCGCCTGGTTCAACGAGGTGTTTGGCAGCTATCGCACGATGCTTTCGGGCGCGGCCTACAATCTCGGGCGCATTCTCGCCGGCTTCGCGCCGGTGCTGATCATCGCGCTCGGGTTGCACGAGCACGGCCGCTATTTCCTGTTCACCGCGGCGCTCGGACTGGGCGTGCTGGGGCTTGCCGCCATGATCGGGCGGCGTTCGCTTAGGGCTGGGAGCCAAGAGCCAAGAGCCGAGAGCTAAGAGCCGGGAGCTAAATACGGAAGGACTCGCTCCGAGCTCCGGCCTCTCCGCTCTAGACTCTGAAAATCGCCCCGAGCTTCTTGCCCAGCAGGATCGTCATGCCGGCGATCGTGATGCCGAGGAAGGCCATCGCCCACACACCGAGGGCCGAGGCGATGAACTTGCCGTCGCCGAGCAGCTGGAAGAGTTCGTAGATGGCCTTCGTGATCGGGTAGTACAGCTGCTTCTGCGCGAGGATCAGCGAGTCGGAGACCTCGAGCATGGCGAACGAAAACGCGAGCAGGCCGCCGGCGATCAGGTTGGCCACGATGAGCGGCAGGGTGATCTTGAACAGCGCCTTGAGCGGCGGGCAGCCGAGGTTTTGCGCGGCTTCCTCGAGCGTCTCGCTGGTCTGCTGGAAGCCCGCGGCGGCCGAGCGCACGACATACGGGAGGCGGCGCACCGAGTAGGCGATGATGAGCAGGACGGTGGGGTCGCGCACCGGGTTGAGGAAAGAGAAGAATTTCCCGTCCTGGCTCATGGCCAGGTAGCCGAACGCCAGCACCAGGCCCGGCACGGCGAGCGGCATCATCGCCAGGAAATCCAGGAGCTGGCGGCCGACGATCTTCGAGCGGACGATGACGTATGCCAGGGCGATCCCGAGCACGAGGTCGATGATCGTGGCGACGCTCGCGTACTTGAGGCTGTTGGCGATGGCCGGCACGGTGAGGTCGTGGCCGAGCGCGATCTCGAAATTATGCAGGTTGAAATTCTTCGGCAGGACGCTCGCGTACCAATCGCTCGAAAACGCCACGAGGATGACGCCGAGGTGCGGCAGCACGGCGATGAACGTGATGCCCGCGAACAGCGCGGTGCAGAACCAGGCGCGGCCGCGGGGCAGCGGCTGCGGCCCGCCGGAGGAGGTGGCCTTCGCCATCATCGCGTAGCTGTCCCGGCCGAAGAGTCCCTTGCCGACGGCATAGAACACCACCGAACTGAACAGCATCACGGCCACGAGCGCGTAGGGGAACGGGTTGCCGCCGATGTCCTTGAGCCCGTAGAAAATTTGCACCGACGTGACGCGGGCGTAGTCGAAGATCAGCGCGACGCCGAGGTCGGTGAACGCCCAGATGAACACGATCGTGCCGCCGGCGAAGAGGCCGGCCTTGATCAAGGGCAGCGTGATCTTGAAGAACCGGCGGATGCCGGTGCAGCCGAGGTTTTCGGCGGCCTCCTCCATCGCGGGGTCGATGTTGGCCAGCGCCGCGACCGCATTGAGGTAGATGATCGGGTAAAGGCTGAAGGCGTTGACCAGCGCGATGCCGAGAAACTGGTTGGCGCCGAGCCAGTCAAACGTCCAGCCCTCCGGCCGCAGGCCGAGGTCGATGATCAGGGCGTTGAGCGCGCCGTATTGCCCGAGGATCTGCTTGATGCCGATGGCGCCGACGAACGGCGGCAGGATCATCGGCACGAGGATGAGCGAGCCCAGGAATCCCTTGCCCGGAAACAGGAACCGGTCCGAAACGAAGGCGAGGGGCAGCGCAATCAGCAGCGCGAAGGTCGTCGTGGTGAGCGCGAGCAGGAACGAGTTCGCCAAGCCGCCCAGGTAGATCGGATCGGTCAGCAACGAGCCCAGGTAGGCGAAGGTCAGCTTGCCGTCCGCATCGATGAACCCGCCTTTCAGGATCTGCAGGATCGGCCACAGGAAAAAGGCGCAGAAAAACAGCAGCGTAAACACAAAGACCAGGCGCGCGAAGTTCTTCGACATGCACCTGCTGAATGCACGCGCGCGGGAATCGTGACAAGGGGGAACCGGCGACGGGCGCGGTTTTTGGGGGAAGGGGGGCGCTTGCCCCCTTCGGGCGAACCCACCCCGGCCCGGGTTTCTCCGCGTTCTTTTGGAGGGCCCAGCTCCGGCTGGGCCGCGAACGTGATAGCGCGGGCGCGCGCCGGCCCAGCTGGAGCTGGGCCCTCCACCGCAACGGCGAACCCCGGCCTTCGCGTCCTTCGCGGTTCAATTGCATCGTTCCGGCTCGAGCGGAGCTTGGGAGCCGTGGGCCCGGCGAGGGCTGCCGCCGGAGGGGCGGGTGGGGTCGGCGCGGCTGCGCCCTACCGATTCGTCGCCTTCGCAAACGCGGCGAGCGTCTCCGGGCTCACGTGGTGCTCGATGCCCTCGGCGTCGATTTCGGCGGTTTTTTCCGAAATGCCCAGCGAGCGCAGGAAGGCGACCACCACCGCGTGCCGGTGCTGGCATTCCGCGGCCAGCGTGCGGCCCTCGGGGGTGAGGAAAATGGCGCGGTAGGGCTGGACCGACACGAAACCCTCGCGCTGCAGACGGGCGAGGGTGCGGTTCACCGTGACATGGGTCACGCCGAGCCGGCGGGCCAGGTCGACCACGCGGGCCTCGCCCAGCGAAGCCGACAGGTCGGCGATCGCCTCCACATAGTCCTCGGCGGTCTCCGAGGCGTGTTCACGGCGGGTCTGCCGCAGGCTTTCCGCCTGGAGGGCGGAGGGCCGGACGGTCTTGGCGGCGGGGCGGGAGGACTTCTTCACTGGCGGGCAGCATGAAAGCCAACGCGCGCTTGACAAGTCGACTTCAAGGTGTAGCCAAGGCTACATTATGTATGGATTTATACACCGGGGGCTGGCGGTGGGTCTGGCCGTGCTGGCCGGAGTGGCCGGCGCGCAGATCACTGAGACGCCCGTGACCGTCCAGCCGGGGCACTTTCTTTTGGAGATGGATGCGCTGTCCTTCAAAGTGGATCGCGAACCCGGCCTGAAATACACGGCGTTCGGCGCGGCGAGCACGTTCCTGACGACGGGCCTCACGTCCCGCCTGGACCTGCAGCTCGGCGCCGAATTCTACCTCAGCCAGAAATTCGATGCCGCCGGCCTGATCGACCGCCAGAGCGGGGTGGGCGACGTCTACATCCGCGCCAAGTACCGGTTCTACGAATCGAATGACACCTACACCGCGGTGGCCGTCATGCCGTTTGTGAAGATTCCCACCAACTCCGGCGGCGTCGGCAACGATTCGGTCGAGGGCGGCGTGATCGTGCCGTTCCAGACGGAACTGGTCGGCGGCTTCACGCTGGGCGCGATGGCCGAGCTGGATTTTATCCGCAACGATGCGAACAACGGCTACGACACCTATTGGTCCGGCTCGGCTTCGCTGACCCGGCAGTTCTTCAAGCGCGTCGGCCTTTACGGCGAGGCCGTCGCGGCCAAGTCGTCGGGTGGCGCGCCCTGGGAGGGCACGCTCGGCGCGGGCGCCACGCTGACCGTGTCGAAATACGCCTGGTGGGATTTCGCCATCTACCGCGGCATTTCCGAGGGGGCGGCCGATTGGACCCATGTCCTCCGTTTCAACTACGGCTTCTGAGGAAACCCCATGAGCGAACGCATGCCACCGACCCAACCTCCTGAACCCGGCTGGCGCCACGCGCGCGTCGCGCTGAGCCTCCCTGAATCCCACGGCAGCGTGGCGGTGCCGACCGGCGCCGGTTTCTGGCGCAAGCTCCTGGCCTTCTCCGGGCCGGGCTTCATGGTCGCCGTCGGCTACATGGACCCGGGCAACTGGGCCACCGACCTCGCGGGCGGCGCCCAGTTCGGATATACCCTGCTGTCGGTCATCCTGATTTCGAACATGATGGCGATCCTGCTGCAGCACCTTTGCGTGAAGCTCGGCATCGCCACGGGGCGCGATCTCGCGCAGGCCTGCCGCGACCACTATCCAAAGCCGGTCGTCTGGTTCCAGTGGATCCTGTGCGAGCTGGCCATTGCGGCGTGCGACCTGGCGGAGGTGATCGGCTCGGCGATCGCGTTGCAGTTGCTCTTCGGCATCCCGCTCATGTGGGGCTGCATCATCACCGCCGTCGACGTGATGGTCGTGCTGCTGCTGCAAAACAAGGGCTTCCGCTACCTCGAGGCGGTGGTGATCGTGCTGATGCTCACCATCGGCGGTTGCTTCGCGGTGGAGCTTTTCCTCGCCAAGCCCGACCTGGGGGGCGTGCTGACCGGCTTCGTGCCGACCACGCAGATCCTGAGCAACCCCGCGATGCTCTACGTCGCCATCGGCATTCTCGGGGCGACGGTGATGCCGCACAACCTCTACCTGCACTCCTCGATCGTGCAGACGCGCAAATACGAGCAAACCGCCGGCGGGAAGCGCGAGGCCATCCGCTACGCGACCATCGATTCCACCTTCGCGCTGATGTTCGCGCTCTTCATCAACGGCGCCATCCTCGTGCTCGCCGCCGCGGCCTTTCACGGCTCGGGGCACGCCGATGTCGCGGAGATCCAGGACGCCTACCACCTGCTCGACGGCGTGCTGGGCGTCACCTTCGCCGGCATCCTCTTTGCGGTGGCGCTCCTCGCCTCCGGCCAGAACTCGACCCTCACCGGCACCCTGGCCGGCCAGATCGTCATGGAGGGTTTCCTCAACATCCGTCTGCGGCCGTGGCTGCGCCGGCTCATCACGCGCGCCATCGCCATCGTGCCGGCTGTGGTCGTCATCGGCGTCTACGGCGAGGCGAAGTCCACCGAACTCCTCGTCGCCAGCCAGGTCTGTCTCAGCATGCAGCTCGGTTTTGCCTGCTGGCCGCTCATGCGGTTCACCGGGGAAAAGGCCAAGATGGGCGAGTTCGTGAATCCGTGGTGGATTAAATTGCTCGGCTGGACGATCACCCTGGTCATCATCGGGCTGAACGTGAAACTGCTGTTGGACATCGCCGGCGTGACTGGTGGGGAGTGAACGACCATGTATAAAAAAATCCTCGTTGCGCTCGAGAACGGCAACGCCGACGAATTCCTGCTGCCGCACATCTGCCAGCTGGCCAGGCAGCTCGACGCGGAACTGCTCCTTTTGCACGTCGCCGACGGCTGGGCCGCGCGCAATTTCGAACAGCTCAAGCTGGCCGAGTCCGACGAGATGCGGGCCGACAGCGAATACCTGGAAAGCACGGCGGAACGTTTGCGGCTCGGCCACCTGCGCGTGGATACGCTGCTGGCGCTCGGGAACCCGCCGACGGAGATCGTGAAGATCGCCGCCAGCACGCATTGCGACCTGATCGCGCTGGCCTCGCATGGCCACAAGCTGATCGGCGACCTGCTGCACGGCAGCACGATCGACCGCGTGCGGCACAACACCACGATTCCGCTGCTCGTCGTCAACGCCTCCAAGGCGGCGGCGAAACCGGCGGGGTGAGCATGGATTGTCTGGCGACGGCTGCTCCTTTCGGCGCCCCTGGCCGGGCCGGCGCCGGCGCCGGCCCAACAAATTGTCTCACTGGGCGAAGCTGAATCCCCAGTTTCTTTTCCCGTATCCGTAAGTCACCGGCTTCACGTCCGCCAACAACTTCAGCGAATCAGCCGCCGCAAACTTCGCCTCGAACGCGGCCACCGCCCGGTCGTAATCGGCCAGCAGCTTCGCCTTCACTTCCGGCTGCGCGAACGAATAGCTGAGCGAATTGCGGCCGAGTTGGACGATTTCATCCCACGACAGGTTGAAGGTCGTGACGGCCGTGTAGTATTCGTCGGTCAGGTTGCTGTCCCACATCCCGCGGTCGTCGGTGTTGAGGCAGACGGGCACGCCGGTGCGCAGGTATTCGGGAAACGGATGGTTGCGCAGGTCGGGGGTGTATTCGAGCAGGCGGTTGGAGATGAGGTTGATTTCAACCAGGACGCGCCGGCTATGCTGCAGCAGGAGCAGCGTGTCCGGGTCCTTGATGAGGTTCACGCCGTGGCCGATGCGGCTGGCGCCGAGCAGCAGGGTGTCGCGGATGTGCGAGTCGTTGCCGTCCATCTCGCCGGCGTGGATCGACAGCGCGAGCGTGGGGTAGGTCCGCCGAAGCTGGCGGAACGTTTCCAGGAAGCGCGCGGGATAGCCGTGGCCGTTTTCCTCGATGCCGACGAGGTTGAGGCCGACCCACCAATCGCGGTGCGCATCGACGAAGGCGTAGCTTTGCGCAATGGCTTGCTCCGCCCCCGAAGCGAAACGGAGCACGGAATCCTGGAAGCGCACCGTGACGCCGGTCGCGGCGACGTCGGGCCGGGCGAGGCGTTGTTTCACGAAGTCGACGGCTTGCTCGACCGGGATCAACTGGCCGGTGTTGTCGGTCACGCGGTCGACATCAAATTGGGTTTCCAGGTAGCTGAGGTGTTCCGCGCCGAACGCCTTGATGTTTTCCACGAGCGACTCGGTGATCACCGGGAGGCTGGTGCCGATCTGCCCCCGGCGCGGCCAGAGCACTTCGAAGAATTCCGTGCGCCCTTCGTCGGGCCGGTCCAGCCGGAGACTGTCGCACCACGCCACGCGCTCCCCGGCCGTCAGGGCGTCGAGGCGCACGTATTCCCTCTTCACCTCGTCGGTGAGCTGCTCATAGCCAAACTGCCGGAGATTGTGAAAGCGCTTGGCCGGCGCGATGGCGTCGGGAGCGGCCGCGAAGCGCGCCCGCGTGTAGAAGACGTCACCGCCATTGCGCGCGGGGTCGGTGAGGATCGCGTAGATCCACTCAGGCCGCTCCGAGCCGCTGTGGTTATGCAGGTCGCCGCCCTTGGGCAGGGCGTAGAGGAAGCGATAGAGTTCCTCCGGCCGGGCGGTTTTCCGGATTTCAGCGAAACGATCCGCGAACGGGGCGGCCCCGGCGGACAGCGCGAGCGTCAGACAGAGAGCGAGGAATCGCATGGCGCGGACTACACCCGGACCGGCCGGGGACGGCAACGGGATTTGTGGACCGGGCGGCCTGGCGCCGGCCACTGAACCGGCGGGCGGGCCGGCCTGGTGGTTCAGGATTTCCCGGGTTCCCCCTTGCGCCGGAGTGGCGGGCGTTGAAACGTAGCGCGTGGTCGTCGACGCCCATGTGCACCTATATCCGCCGGAAGCCGGCCGCGAGCCCGCGGCGTGGGCGGCGCGCCATGGGGAGGCACACTGGGCGGCGCTGAGCACGCGCTTGCGGAAGGACGGCCGGCCCGTGCAGGGCTTCGCGAGCGTCGATCAATTGTTGCGCGACATGGATGCCGCGGGCGTGACGAAAGCCGTGCTGCTGGGTTGGTATTGGGAAAACCACGGGACCTGCGTCGGCCAGAATAAATTCTATGCGGACTGCATCCGCGCGCACCCCGACCGCCTCGCGGCATTCGCGACCGTGCAACCGGCCGCGGGCACGGTGGCCTTCGACGAGGCGGTGCGGGCGATGGATGACGGCCTGATCGGTTTCGGCGAGTTGTCTCCGCACTCCCAGCATTTCGACTTCGCGGATCCCGTCTGGCACCAGGTGCTGCACCTCGCCGCGGAGTGGAAGGTGCCGGTGAACCTGCACGTGACGGATCCGGCGAGCCGCCCCTATCCGGGGCGCGTGGAAACGCCGCTGGCGGACTTCGTGCGACTGGCGCGCGATTTTCCCGCCACCACGTTTATCCTCGCCCACTGGGGCGGCGGGCTGGCCTGGTCGGAGGAAGCGTGCGCGTTGCCGAATGTGTGGTTCGATACGGCGGCCTCGCCGCTGCTGTATGGCCCGGAAGTATGGACGAAGGCAAAGAGTGGGCGCGTTATCTTTGGTTCGGACTATCCGCTGATTCTTTATCCGCGCACGGAAATGACGCCGGCTTTTGGCGGCGTGTTGGCGGAAGCGCAGCAGGCCGGCGCATCAGGCGCCATGTTGGGTGGGAATGCGGCGGATTTGCTGAGTCTGTAGCCGCAGTCATCCGTGGGAGCCCAACTCCAGCTGGGCCGGTGCGCGGATCCGATAACACGTTCGCGGCCCAGCTGGAGCTGGGCCCTCCATTACTGATGCAACAACCACGGGACCACGGGACTGTCCGGCACGGGTAGGACGATTTGAAGGCCGGAGGTGAGACCCGAGGGCAATGCGACCGGGATAGTCAACACGGGCAGCCCTGCGAGACTCGCCGGCGTGGTGAGCGTCAGCAGCGCCTTGCGCGCTTCCGGCGTGCAATCGGCCTTGCGCAGGGCGGGGAAGGGCGTCGCCGGCAGGATGAGGTAGTCGTAGCTCCCGAAGAATTGCCGGAAGACCGTGCGGGCGTGGGCAAAGGTGGCGGCAGCCTTGGCCAGCTGGTCGGCGGTGAAGCGGCCGCCGTCCGAAAAGCGCTGCCAGATGCCCGGCTCGTAGTGTTCGCGATACGGCGCCAGCCAGTTTCGGTGCACGCGGTGGGCTTCGTGCAGTGCGGTGATCGTGTAGGCGTCGATGGCGCCCGACCAGGAGGCGAACAAGGCGTCTGCGGTTGCCCGGTCCGCCGGCACGGCGATCGAAGCGGCCGCGCGATCGCAGGCGGCGGCAGTGGCGGGATCAAACGAGATGCCGAAGGAGGCCGCCGGCAGGTAGGCGCCGCGAAAAGGCGCCGCGGTCGTCACAGCGCTGGCGCCTGCCGTCCCAGCCGCCTTCGCCGGGGCTTCGGCGTTCACGCGGCGAGGGGTCGCCAAAGCCTGCCACGCGGTCCGCATGTCCGCGGCATTCGCGGTGAACCAACCTGCGGTGTCGAGTGACGGCGAGAGCGGCACGGCATCGCGGATGTATTCATCGCCCGGACTCAGCCGGAAACCGTACACGCCGCAAAACGCCGCCGGCACGCGCACCGAGCCGCCGGTGTCGGTGCCGATCGCGAACGGCACCACGCCCGCGCCGACGAGCGCGGCCGATCCGCTGCTCGACCCGCCGGAAAGCCGGGTGAGATCGTGCGGGTGCGGGCAATCGCCGTAGTGGGAGTTGTCGCCGAAAAGACCGGCCGCGAATTCCACGAGATGCGTCTTCCCGGCGCAGGCCGCGCCCAACTCCCGCAAGCGGCGCGCGAGCGCGCTGTCCTGCGTCGGCGTGCCGCGGACCGAATTGAGAAAGGTCGAGCCCGCCTGCGTGGGCGCGCCGGCCAGATCGAAGAGATCCTTGAGCAGATAGGGGAGACCGCGCAGCGGCGATCGGGCGGGAGGGGTTTTATACCCCGACGGACTGGGAGCGGCGCTCGAGTCGGGGTGTAAAACCCCTCCCACTGATTCAGAGCGGGACAATTCCGCGGCCAGTTCACTTTCGGGCCGTACCCACGCGAGCGCGGCGTGCCTTGAATTTTCCGGCAACGCGGCGATGCGCCGGTGGACCTCGCGCGCGGCCTCGTGCGATGACAGGGATTGCCACGCGGCGAATGGCAATGTGGCTGGCGTTTTGGGCGCGTTCGTATCCATTCGGGGCATTCATGGAGCCGGCTGCGCCCATCGTCAAATTCACGTCGCTGAAAAAGCGCTATGGGACGGGACCGCTGGTCCTGGCCGATATCGACCTGACGGTCGCGCCGGGCGATTTTATCAGCCTGATCGGTCCGAGCGGTTGCGGCAAATCGACCCTCCTCAAGCTGGTTTCCGGACTCAGCCCCGGCTCGGAGGGATCGCTCGGCGTGCTGGGGACCACGCCCCGGCAGGCGCGCGACCGGCAGGCGTTTATTTTCCAGGACGCGACCCTGCTGCCCTGGCTGACCGCCCAGCGCAACGTGGAGCTCCCTTTGCGCTTGCGCGGGATGGATGCCGTGGCGCGGGCCGGCAGGGCGCGCGAAATGCTGGCGCTCGTGGGGCTCGAAAAGGCGTGCGACTATTACCCGCGCCAGCTTTCGGGCGGCATGAAGATGCGGGTGTCCATCGCGCGGGCCCTGACGCTGTCGCCGCAATTGCTGCTGCTCGACGAGCCCTTTGGCGCGCTCGATGAAATGACCCGCAACCGCTTGAACGAGGAACTGCTCGCGTTGCGCGAGCGGTCGAAGTTCACCGCGTTGTTTGTCACGCATTCCGTGAGCGAAGCCGTCTTCCTGTCGAACCGGGTGGTGGTGATGGCCGCAAATCCGGGCCGGCTGCACGGCGAGGTGCGCGTGGATTTTCCCTATCCGCGTCCGCCGGCCCTGCGCGGCCGGCCGGAATTTTTGGCGAAGGTCAACGCAGTGACGCAACTGCTGCACCAGGTCGAGGAGCCGGTCACGGCATGAAGAAGCTGCCGCCCCTGTTCCTTTGGCTTCTGCCGGTCATCACCGGGCTGGCCGTCATCGCGATCTGGTACGCCGTGCGCGCGGCCAGCGGCCTGCAGAGCTGGATCCTGCCGACGCCGGTGGAGATCGTCGCGGCCGCGTGGCACGAAAAAGCGCGTCTGCTCGCGGCCGCGGGCAGCACGGCGATCGGGGCGCTGCTGGGTTTCCTGCTGGCGGGCACGATGGGCTTCGCCACCGCCCTGGTGCTCGGCGTGTCGCGGTCGCTGCGCGCGGGACTTTATCCGTGGCTGCTCGTGCTCCAGATGACTCCGGTGATCGTGCTCACGCCGATCATCGTGCTCTGGGCCGGGCCGGGGCTGCCGGGCATCGTCACGATTACCTGGCTCATCAGTTTCTTTCCGATCGTGGCAAACATGACGCAGGGATTGCTGTCAACGGACATGAACCACGTTGCGCTTTTCCGCATGGCCAACGCCAGCCGGCTCCAGGAAATGCTGCACCTCCGGGTGCCGTCGGCGATGCCGTACTACCTGGGCGGGCTGCGCATCGCGGCGACGCTCGCGCCGATCGGCGCCATTTTCGGCGAATACATGGTCGGCAATTCCTCCGGCGGGACCGGCGGGCTCGGTTTCCTGGTGTACCTCTACAATACCCAGATCAAGATACCGGCACTGTTCGCGACGGCGTTGACCAGCTGCCTGCTCGGTTTCATCTTCGTCGCCGCCGTCGCCGGCCTCAACTGGGCCGTGCTGCACAAATGGCACGATTCCTTCGAACGCAACGATCACTAGTTTTTCACCCACGAATGGACACCAATAGACACGAATCCCTTCGGGTAGCGCCCCGGTCATGGACCTTCATGCGGGTTCACGCAGGTCCATTGGTGGCGGGCCTGGCCTTGGTCTTGTTGGCGATCGGCTGCGGCCGGAAGAGCGAGACCGCCGCGGCGCCGGGGCTCGTGAAGATCCGCTTCCAGACCGACTGGTTCCCGCAACCCGAGCACGGCGGCTACTACCAGGCGCTCGCCAAGGGTTACTATGCCGCCGAAGGGCTCGACGTGGAGATTCTCCCGGGCGGACCCAACGCGCAGGTCATGGCCGGCGTCGCCACCGGGCGCGCCGAGCTCGGCATGACGAACGGCGATGACGTGATCGTCGCGGTCGCGCGCGGCGTGCCGGTCAGGATGGTGGGCGCCGAGATGCAGCGCGATCCACAGGGCATCCTTTTCCACAGCGAAAACCCGCTGCGCAGCCTGCAGGACCTCGAGGGCAAGACGCTCATGGCGGGCGCCGGCTCGACCTGGATCCAGGTCGTGCAAAAAAAACTCGGCGTAAAGTTCAACCTGCTGCCGCTGGTCGGCGACCTCGCGCGCTTCATGAACGACAAGCGCTTCGTGCAGCAGTGCTTCGTGACCAACGAGCCGTTCTTCGCGCGCCAGCGCGGCGCGGACGTCGGCGCGCTGTTGATCGCGAGCGACAGTTACGCGCCGTACCGGGTGATGTTCACCAGCCACAAGTTTCTCGCGGAGCATCCCGACCTCGTCGCGAAATTCGTGCGGGCCAGCGTCAAGGGCTGGAACGACTACCTCACGGGCGACCCGGCGCCGGGGAACCGGATTCTGGCGGAGAAGCGCAGCGACCTGTCGCCGGAGTTCACCGCATTCAGCATCAAGGCGATGAACGACTACCAACTCGTCGCCGGCGACCCGGCCCGCGGTGAGTTCACCGGCCAGCTCACGGCCGCCCGCTTGGAAAAGCAAATCGCCCTGCTGCAGGAAGTCGGCGTGCTCGACAAGCCCGTGAAGGTGGAAGAGGTAGCGACATTCCAATTCATTCCTCAACAATCCAAATTCACCACTAATCCACACTGATTGATCACTAATCAGTTTCGATTAGTGAAAATGAGTGGTTAATCGTCAGCAAAAGTCATCCTCCATTCCCATGAGCCAAATCGAAAACAAACTCGCCGAACTCGGTCTCAAGCTTCCCAACCCGCCGGCCGTCGCCGGCGCCTACGTGCCGTATGTGCGCACCGGCAATCTCCTGTATCTCGCGGGCACCATCAGCGCCTTCAACGGCGAGATGACGCACGTCGGCCAGGTCGGCAAGGAGCAGACCGTGCAGGCCGGCTATGAGTCCGCGAAGATCTGCGCGCTCAATACGCTCGCCAACATCAAGGCGGCCACGGGCAGCCTGGACAGCGTGAAGCAATTCGTGCTCGTCACCGGATTCGTGAACGCCGTCAGCGGCTTCACCGACAGCCCGGCCGTCATCAACGGCGCCTCGGAACTTTTCGGGAAACTCTACGGCGACGCCGGCAAGCATGCCCGCGCCGCGGTGGCCGCCGCCGGCCTGCCGAAGGGTTCGACCGCTGAGATCCAGGTGATCGTCGAGCTGAAAGACACGAAGGACGGGCTGGTGAAGTAGGGCAGGGCCGGTCTCCGACCGGTCCCTGCAATTCACGCTGGCGGTCGCGGCATCCTGCTTCGGACGTCATGGCAGCCGTACGGCATGCCTGGGCCGGCCACAGACCGGCCCTACTTACAGCCGCTTCGTCAGCACCCGCGAATTCCGGCCGCTGTCCTCATAGGCCTTGAGGCGCGAGTCGGGCAGGGCGTCCTTGTCGGCTTCCTCGAAGCCGACGACGGACGTGAAAAACGTGAAGGCCTGCGTCGAGAGGGCGATGATGTTCGTGGCGCCGCGCTCCTTCGCCATCATGCAGGCGTAATCGACCATCTTCTTGCCGATGCCGCGATGGTGGTAGAAGGGCATGACGTACAGCGAACCGACCTCCGCGAAGCCCGGCTTGTCGGGATAGAACACGAGCGAGACGCACGCGATGATGTTCTCGTCGATCTCGAACACGTAGAACTGGTCGATGTTCTTCTCGATGGCCGCCTGGGTGCGATAGACGAGTTCCTCGCGCTTCACGGCCTGCTTGGTCAGGTTCTGGATCGCGCGGACGTCGCGCTTGGTCGCCTGGCGGATCTGCTGGTATTCGTTGCCGTGAATCAGGGTGCCGACGCCCTCGTTCGAGAAGATCTCGTTCAACAGGCCGTCCATCTGGCGGCCGTCGAGCAGGTGGATGCGCGGCGTGCCGGTCTCGACCGCCTTGACCGCGTGCTCGGCGGGGCTGCGCAACGGCTCGTTGATCGAGTCGGGCTTGTCCGCGAGGATGGTCTTGAGCGTGGCGGCGGAGATCTGGTGCTGCAGCTTGCCGTTGATCTCGAGGCCCTCGTGCGGCGTGAGGTAGATGATCTTGGTGGCGCCGAGGGACTCGGCGAGCTCGGCGGCGAGCAGGTCGGAATTGATGCGCAGCGGGCGGCCGTCGCGGTCGAACCCGATCGGGTTCACCACCGGCACCACGTGCGAGGCGATGAGCTGCGTGATGAACTCCTTGTCGATGCGGTCGACCCGGCCGGTGAACTGGTGGTCCACGCCGCGGATGATGCCGATCGGCGCGGCGCGGACGGCATTGGTCAGCGCGGCCTTCAGGCTGTTCTGCGTCAGGCCCTCGATGATCAGGTGCGTCACGCGCGAGGAGGCGCGGATCGCGAGGTCGAGCGTGGCGGCGTCGGCGACGCCCTTGCCCTGGACATCCGTGATCGGGATGTTGCGCGCCTTCGAGAGCTCCTCGAGCTGGTGGCCGATGCCGTGGATGATGATGATCTTGATGCCGAGGCTGCGGAGCACCGCGATGTCGGTCAGGATGTTCGGGAAATTATCGTCGGCGACGATGATGCCATCGAGTGCGATGACAAACGTCTGCCCCTGAAACCGGGGGACGTATTTCAGGATGCCGCGCAAATCGGTGGGCTTGATATCGGAGCCATTGCTCATGGATGCAGGAGCGATTTAATCGGACATCGGGGCGGGCTCGTCAATGGCATTGACGAGCGGAAAACCTGAGACCTGAAACCTGAGACCTGAAAATTTCCGGCGAGAAAACACGTTCTCCGGACCGAAGCGTTCAGGTTTCAGGTCTCAGGTTTCAGGTTTTCGTTTACCTGACCGTAAAGCTCCACGCCGCCGCCGGTCCCTTTGCGACCAGGCGGGCGTGGTACTTGCCGGGTTCCAAACCCGCGGTGGAGAAAGTGAGGCAGTAGGTCGAGTCGTTCCACCGGCTCATCAGGTCCTTGCCGGGGAGCGTCTCGGAACTGGCGACCAGAACCAGTTCGTCGCCCTTGCGGTAGAGCGTGAGTTCGCCAAGCGGCGCCTTCGGGTTCGTCAAGGTGGCGGTGAAGTAGGCGTTGTAGTCGGCGCCGCGCGTCACGCTGCCGGGGGCGACCACGCGGTCGATGCTCGCGAGCAGCTTGGGCGCTTCCGCAAAATTCGGGGTAAGGTCCGGGCCGAGGCCGACGGCGGCGCGATTGACCGCGGCGGCATTGTCCACCGCGGGTTTTTCAACCGGACGGCAGAACTCGACCGGCAGCTTGTGCCAGCCCGCGTTGAGGAGCCGGGCGGTCGTGGCGCGGTCCTGCGCGTCCTGGTAGGGACGGTAGGCCCGCCCGGGCTTGCGGTAGTAAAGGTTAACGACCGTGTAGCCCGCCATGAAGACCACGATGGCGAGGATGACCCATTTCATGGGCCAGGGCTTCGGGGTGGACTTGCGGTTGGCGGCGGACATGGCCGGAAAGGCAATAACAGTCGCGGTCTGACCTCAAGTGGGATTCGCGACTGAAGTGAGCCGGGAGCTAAGGGCCGGAGGGGAGTCGGGGAGGCGCTCGTTCCGCTCGAGTCTCTGGACTCTAGGCTCCAGGCTTCAAACGCCCATGCTCCACTGGACAGGGGAGCATGAAGCCGCTTGGAAATACATTTGCGCCGACCCGGCGGGGTGGTTCTCTTGCCCCTTCACATGAAATATTGGTCGCAGACGTTCATCCCGACACTGAAGGAAAGCCCGGCCGACGCGGAGATCGCGTCGCACAAATTGCTCCTGCGCGCGGGCCTCGTGCGCAAGCTGGGCGGCGGTCTCTATACCTACATGCCGGCGGGCCTGCGGGTCCTGCAGAAGATCAGCCAGCTCTGCCGCGAGGAGATGGACCGCGAGGGCGCCATCGAGCTTTCCATGCCGTTCATCCACCCGGTCGACAACTGGGTCGAGGGCCCGCGCTGGTCGGCCGCCCGCGAAATCATGTACCGCGTCGATCACGCCGGCGCCGGCAAGGGCCGGTCGAAGGAACCCGAGTTCGTCCTCGGGCCGACCCACGAGGAGGTCATCACGCCGCTCGTGAAATCCGAGATCACCAGCTACCGCGACCTGCCGAAGAATTTCTACCAGATCGGCACCAAGTTCCGGAATGAGATCCGTCCGCGCTACGGCCTGATGCGCGCGCGCGAGTTCATCATGAAGGACGCCTACAGCTTCGACGCGACCGACGACGCCGCGATCGTCAGCTACAACAAGATGAAGCGCGCCTACACGGCGTTCTTCACGCGCTGCGGCCTCAAGACCATCGCGGTCGAGGCGGACACCGGCGTGATGGGCGGCAACTTCTCGCACGAGTTCATGGTCCCGGCGCCGGTGGGCGACGATGATGTCGTCTATTGCGACGCGAGCGGTTATTCCGCCAATCGCGAGAAGGCCACCAGCGGCCTCGTGCCGAAGGATCTGGCCGACGCCGCCCCGGTGGGCGCGCTGGAGGAATTTGCCACGCCCGGCATCGTGACGATCGCGGCGCTCGCCGCCGCGCCTTACAACGCGGCTCCGGACCAGCAGTTCAAGACCCTCGTCTACATGGGCGACGGCAAACCCTTCCTCGTGGTCCTGCGCGGGTGCGACGAACTCGAGGAGGCCAAGCTCGGCTCGCTCGGTTTCCAGCTCTGGCGCCAGGCCACGGCCGAGGAGATCGAACCGGTCATGGGCGCCAAGCCCGGCAGCCTCGGCACGGTCCGCGGCACCATCAAGAATCCGGCAGCCCTGGCCGGCATCTTTGCGGACCACGCGATCCGGCTCGTCGGCAACGGCACGACCGGCGCGAACAAGGACGGCTTTCACCTGCGCAACGTCAACGTGCAGCGCGACCTCGAGGTCACGAAGTTCGGCGACTTCCGGCGCGTCCGCGAAGGCGAGCCCGACCCGAAGTCCGGCCAGCCGCTCAAGATCGCCCGCGCGATCGAGGTCGGCCACGTGTTCAAGCTGGGCACGAAGTATTCCGAGAGGTTCGGCGCGGTGTACACCGACGACCAGAAGCAGTCGCACCCGATGATCATGGGCTGCTACGGCATCGGCATCAGCCGCACGCTGCAGGCCGTGGTGGAGCAGGGCAACGACGCCGACGGCATCATCTGGCCGTGGAACGTCGCGCCGTGGCAGGTGCTGGTCGTCAACCTCGACCCGCAGGATGCCGCCGCGAAGGAGCTGTGCGAAAAGCTGGCCAGGGCCGCGGAGGCCGCCGGGGCCGACGTGCTCGTCGACGACCGCGCGGAGCGGCCGGGCGTGAAGTTCAAGGATGCCGACCTGATCGGCCTCCCGCTGCGCCTGACCGTGGGCGGCAAGGGCCTCAAGGAAGGCATCTTCGAATTAAAGTGGCGGACCGCGAAGGAAGTGCGCAAGGTCGCGATCGCCGAAGCCGAGAGTGCGGTCGCCCAGGCCGTGCGCGAGGCGGTGGCCAAAGCGTAATCGTGGCCGAGACGAAGACCAAAAAAAGTCCCCGCGCCAAGCCGGCGCCGCAACCGCGGCTGGCCGACGTGTGGCGCGTCGTCGTGCTCAATGATCCGGTGAACCGCATGTCCTATGTGGTCATGGTCCTGCGGCGCGTCTTCGGCTTCGCCGAGGAGCGCGCCCGCAAGCACATGCTGGAAGTCCACGAGCAGGGCCGCTCGGTGCTCTGGTCTGGCACGCGCGAGCAGGCCGAGGCCTACGTGTTCGCGCTGCAGCAGTGGCATTTGACGGCGGTGGTGCAGGCCGCCGACGTATGATCGCGCGCAACCCGAAGTCCCTTGGTCGGAGCTTGCAAGCAAGCTCCTCCATTCGAACCCACCGGATCCGCATCCCATGAAACGCGTCGAGATCAAGCTCAACATCAGCGCCGTGGCGCCGCTGCTCGACGTCATCAAGCAGGCCGCCGATGACCTCCGGCAGAACCTCGCGATCCGCGCGACCTTCCCCGAGGACGACGTCGAGTTCAACGAGACCTGGACCTCCGAGCTGCTGGCCGGGCAGAACAGCGACGTGCGCGAGCTGCTGGCGCTGTTCGGTTCGGATTTTTTTGCCGACGGCAGCATCGCGATCGATTCCGGCAACAGCGATTCGCTCTTGCGTGGATGCTCGGCGCTGCGGATCCAGATCCTGACGCGCTGGCTGCAGGTCATCCCCGCCGATTTGCTCGAGGACGAGGATGTGCCGCCCGAGGCGATTGCCGACGAGCTGCGCGTCCCCTTCGCCGCCTACACGTTCCTCGACCAGGTGCAGAAGATTATTTTGGAGCATTTGGATCCGACGGCGGCTGATGCGTAGGAAAACCTGAAACCTGAAACCTGAAACCTGAGACCTGAACCGATAGCCAAAGCGGCATCTCAAATTTGAGATTTGAGATCTGAAATTTGAAATCCCGCGGTCGGTTCCCGCTTTTCCGCCCAGGTTTCAAGTTTCAGGTTTTCTCGTCCCGGGCCTTGACGGGACGAAAGAGTGGGGTACGGTCCTCGCCGACACCCTGTAGTGTTCGAGGTGCTCCAAATACGCTCTTTGCCTTTGCTATAATTTGGGAGCCGCTGACAGGCGGGCTGATGCCAGGCCGTAAACCGGAAGGCAGAAGGTCCGTCGGGTGGTGCCCACCTTTAACTTAAAAAGGACATGAGCCCAAGAGCGCACGGCACAGATGGGGTGTCACTCTTTCCCCACGCACACGCATGAACCCCTCGTTCTATTATATCCTGCACGTCTTCTCGCTGGTGGTGCTGACCGCGCACACCTTCATGGCCCTGGCCAACCCGGCGCCCGAAAATCGCAAGCGGACGATGATGATCACCGGCATCGCCAGCCTCCTGATGCTGGTGAGCGGTTTCGGATTGCTCGCGAAGATTTATCCGCAGCAGTTCCCCGGCTGGGCGATCGTCAAGCTGGTCTGCTGGCTGGGCTTCAGCGCGCTCGCCGGCCTGGCCTATCGCAAGGCCCACCTGCGCGGGATGCTGAGCTTCATCGGCCTCACCCTGGTGCTGGTGGCGCTGGTGATGGTTTACCTGAAGCCTTTTTAAACGGGTCCCGGCGACCGGGGGCGGCCCCGGCCGACGGGATCGGGCCGGGCGCAAGGCCGGGCGGACCCTTTCAGGATGACCAACGAAAACGCCGGCACGCTCTGCGGGTTGTGGATCGACGAGGCCGGCAAGGTGCACGGCTGCTATGCGACGCCGACTGGCGGACGCGAGGAGCGCGTGGAGGATTTCCGGCCCTTCGCCTGGCTCGCGGCGGAGGCACCGCATGACGGCATCCGGTTTGAAACGCTCAAGGGCCCGGGCAAGTTCAACCGGCTCGCGCACGCGGACTCGCTGGCGGCTTTCGAGAGTTTCTTCAAGGCGGTGCGCGAAGGCGCGGCGATCGATGTGCTCAAGCCCTACGAGAGCCAGTGGCTGCTGCAGCAGCGCAAGCGGCTGTTCGGCGACCTGAAGTTCGCGGACCTGCGGCGCTGCCAGTTGGACATCGAGACCGGCTCCTCGGAGGAAGGCGGATTCAGCGACGCGCGCAAAGCCGGGGATCGCGTCCTCGCCATCGGCCTGGAATGCGGCAGCCGGCGCGAGTTGCTCGCCCTGGAGGAGGACAGCGATGCCGGGGAAAAGCGCCTGCTCCTCGCGTTCAACGAGGTGCTGCGCGGGATGGATCCCGACGTCGTGGAAGGCCACAATCTCTTCAAGTTCGACCTCGACTACCTGCGCACCCGCTCGAAGCGCTTCAAGGTGCCGTGCGCGTGGGGCCGTTTCGGTCTCGCGGCCGAGTTTCGCAACAGCCGCATGAAGGTGGCGGAGCGGTGGATCGATTTCACGCGCTGCGACATGCCCGGCCGCGCGGTGGTCGACACCTACCTGCTCGTGCAGCTCTACGACATCACGGCACGGGAGATGACCTCGTACGGTCTGAAGGACGTGGCGGTGTATTTCGGGATCACGCCCGAATCGCGCGAAGGCCGCACCTACATCGACGGCCCGCTCATCCAGGAGGCGTTCCGGCAGGATCGCGCGCGCTTCCTCGCGTATCTCGCCGACGACCTGCGGGAAGGTCGGGGCGTCGCGGATGTGCTCCTGCCGACCTACTTCGAACAAGCGCGCGCGTTCCCGATCCTGCTGCAGGAAGCCGCGCTGCGCGGGACGGCCGGCAAGGTCGACCTGCTGTTTCTCGAGGAATACTACCATGCGCGCGCCAGTTGTCCGGAGCCGCTCGGCGAGATCGCGACCTTCGAGGGTGGGTTCACCCGGAGTTTCCAGGAAGGCGTGTTCAAGCACGTGCTGCATTTCGACGTCGCGTCGCTTTATCCCAGCCTGTTGCTGCAAATGGGCGAGAATCCCAAGAACGACACGCTGGGCGTGTTCATCCCGATGCTGCGCCGGTTGCGCGAATACCGGCTCAAATACAAGCAACTCGCGAAGACCGCGCCGACCCCGGCGGAGCGCGACGAGGCGCAGGCCCGCCAGGCGACGTTCAAGATCCTGATCAATTCGTTCTACGGCTACCTCGGCTTCTCGGGGGCGCGGTTCGGCGACGGCGAACTCGCCGCCCGGGTCACCCGCGGGGGCCGCGAGCTGCTGCAGGCCTTGATCGCGGAGTTTCAACAGCACGGCTGCACGATCCTCGAGGCCGACACGGATGGCATCTACCTGTCCACCGACCAGTATTTCGAGCAGCCGGAGGCGCTGCTCGCGAAGGTCGCGCGGATCATGCCCCCGGGCATCGAGCTCGAATACGACGGCCGCTACGACGCCATGTTTTGCTACAAGGCCAAGAACTACGCGCTCGCGGCGGACGGGCAGGTGACGCTGCGCGGCTCGGCGCTGCGTTCCCGCGGGATCGAGCCCTTCCTCAAGCGGCTCGGCGACCAGCTCATTGGTTACCTGCTGGGCGTCTCCACCGTGACCCCCGTGGCGGAGATCGAGCGCCTGCGGGCGGCGATCGCGGCGCGGACCCACCCGGTCGCCGATTTGGCGAAGGCCGAGTCGCTCAGCCAGAATCCCGCCGCCTACGAGCAATGGGTGGCGGCCGGCGGCAAGCCCCGGCGCGCGGCGGCCGAGGTGGCGCTGCAGATGACCCCGCGGCCGCGGATGGGCGAGCGTGTGAGCTACTTCATCGGCGCGAAGGCCAAGGGCCTGACCTCGGACTGGCAGCGGGCGCGCCCGCTGGCGGCCCACGATCCGGCGACGGCGCCCTACGATCCTGTTTATTATCTGGGAAAAATCGACGATTGGCTGGAACGGTATGGACGTTTCCTGGGGATTAAGCCAGAAGCAGCCCAGCAAGAACTCTTGCTCTAACCGATGATTCGCACCCGCCTCTGCCTCTACATACTGCTGCTTACCCCGCTCGCGGTCTATTGGCCGACCATTTTCCACGACTACGGCCTGCGCGATGACTATTCCCTGCTTCGCGAGTCGCGGGAGGAACCGGGCAAGATCGTCAAGTTCACCGCCTCCCATGGCCGGCCGCTTTACGGGGCGCTTTTGGAAACGACTTTCGGGGTGGTGGAGGACGTGTCCCAACTGCCTTGGCTGCGTCTCACGACGGTGTGCCTGCTGACCATTCTCGGCCTCGCGGTCTGGCGGCAACTTTATCAATCCGGCTGGACGGAGGTGGATGCCGCGGCGATCGGTCTCGGCATAACCCTGCTGCCCGCGGCACAAATCGCCGCCGGGTGGGCGATCGCCTGGCCCTATGCGCTGGCGTTGTTGCTCAGCGTGGCCGGGTTTTCCGCCATCGAAACGGAGTTGGAGCGCGGCGGTTTGAAGCGGTTTGTCGCGCTGCTGGGCGGTTGCATGATCTATGCGCTGGCGACGTTGATCTACCAATCGGACGCGCTCTTCGCCGTCGTGCCGGTCGCCGCCGTGCTGTTGGTGCGCACCGGCCGCGAGCCGATGTCGGACTTCAAGTGGATCAGCTACCACCTCGGCGCCCTCGCGGTCGGGGTCGGGGCGGGCTATTTCCTGGTGAAGGCGCTGTTCGAGAACGGCATTTTCCACGAGTCGGTGCGCATGCAGTTCGAAACGAATCCGTTCACCAAACTCGTCTGGTTTTTCTCCTACCCGTTGCCCAACGCGCTCGGGTTGTTCGCGCTGCGGGACGATTTCAACACCGGCGCCGTCGTCTTTTGGGGGACGGTGGCGGTGATTCTCGTGATCATCGGCATGGGTTTCCGGCTGACCGCTCGGGGCAGCGGCCCGCTGCTTTCGCGGAAATGGCTGTGGTGCCTCGTCATTCTCCCGCTGGCCGCCCACAGCATCAGCCTGGCGGCGGCGGAACGCTCGATCGCCTATCGCGTGCTCTTTCCGCTCTCCGGCCTGGCGCTCGTGTTGACCTGCTACGGATTGCGCGTCCTCGCGACGGCGCGCGGCGTGAAGCCGCTGGCGCATTACGTCACGCTCATCCTGCTCGCGACCGGCGCGGCGGTGGTGGCGAGCCGCCAGGCGTTCACGCTGGTGGCGGAGCCGCAGGGGCATGAGTGGGACATCGTCCGGTCCGCGGTGCTGCGCGCGAATTTCTCCAAGCCGGTCAGGGTGTACTTCATCACCCCGACGCTGGATGACCGCTCCACCGACCGGGTGTACCAGGATGAATTCGGCTCGCTCTCCAGCGATTCCAACTGGACCCCGAAGGAAATGTTCAAGGCCGCGCTGCACGATCGCTTTCCGGACAAGCTGCCCAAGGGCGGGAGCTATACCTTCGCCTCCGGCCGCGAGGTCCCGGCGGCGAACACCTACGACCTGATGATCGACATGCGGAAGCTGAAGCAGCGCAAGGCGCCGTAGGTTTCCAGTAGCCGAACGCGTGAGCGTTTGGCTTGGACGCGCGCCACGGCCAAACGCTCACGCGTTCAGCTACGGGTCAGACTTACGTCCGGTTGCGGCGAAAATCGCCGTGGATTTCCGTGTAACCGACCCCGTGAGGAGCGTTTGGCTTGGACGCGCGCCACGGCCAAACGCTTACGCGTTCAGCTACGGCAGGCTCAGGTCCAACTCAGGTCCGCCTTGCTGAAGGGCAGCTGCCGGATGCGCTTGCCGGTGGCGGCGAAAATCGCGTTGCAGATGACGGGCGGCACCACCGGATAACCGGGCTCGCCCAGGCCGGTCGGCGGATTCTTGCTTTGGATGAAGTTGATCGTCATCGCGGGGGTCTCGGTCGAGCGCAGCAACGGGAAATCGTGGAAGTTGCTTTGCATCGTGCGGCCACGGTCGAAGGTGAGCTCCTGCAGCCAGGCCATGCCGAGGCCGTCGATGATCGAGCCCTGGATTTGGTTTTCCGCGCCGCTCAGGTTGACGATCGGGCCGACGTCGATCGCCGCGCTGACATGGCGGACCTTGACCGTGCCGTCCTTCGTGACGGCGACCTCGGCCGCCATCGCGACGTAGCCCGAGTGGCTGAAATGAAACGCAATGCCGAGGCCCTCACCCTTGGGGAGCTTTTTCCCCCAACCGGCCTTTTCGGCGGCGAGGCGGACCACGCCCTTCATCCGGGCGGTGTCGTACGGCGCGCCCTGTGGCCCGCTTGGCGGAACCAGACGGTCGGGACCGAGCAGTTCGAGCCGGAACTCCACGGGATCGCGGCCGCCGGCGTGGGCGAGTTCATCGATGAAGCTCTGCATCACGAACGCCAGGCCGTTGCTGCCGGGGGCGCGCATCGGTCCGGTCGGGATGATCGAGGCCAGCACCGACTGGTCCAGGCGGTAGTTCGGGACGAAACGGGCGGGCAACTCGTCGTTGCCCAGGCCCGCGCTCGAGCCGGGGCGCTCGGTGTTGCGCAGCCCGAAGGTGACAAAATGATTGTGCCACGCCGCGAGCTTGCCGCCGGCATCGACCGCACCCTTCAAATAATGGAAGCCGGCCGGACGGTGAAAACAATCGTGCCGCATGTCGTCCTCGCGCGTCCACGTGAGCTTCACCGGCGCGCCGTTGGTCCGCAACGCGATCGCCGCGACCTCGGCCATGTAATCGTTGGCGAGGCGCCGGCCGAAGCCACCGCCGGCGCGCACGAGGTTCACCTTCAGTTTTTCCTTCGGAATCTTGAAGGTATCGCTGACGAGTTGCTGGCCGGGACCGGGTGTTTGCGACGTCGTCCAGAATTCGATGCCGTCGTCCTTCGCCCACGCGGTGCAACCCTGCGGCTCCAGCGTGGCGTGGTTGAGGAAAGGGTAGTGGTAGGCCGCCTCGACGACCTTGCCGGTGGCGAAGGCCGCCGCGACGTCGCCGTCGTTGCGCAGGGTTTTCCCGCCGGCCTTCGCCGCCTCGGCGGCGCGGGCGACATAGTCGGCGCTGCTGTGGCCGGGGCCGGCGCTTTCATCCCACACGACCTGCAATTGGCGTTTCGCCGAGAAGGCGGCCCACGTCGAGTCGGCCACGATCGCCACGCCGGGCACGAGGCCGGCGAGGTTGTTCGTGCCCTCGAGGATGAACGCGTCGTGCACGCCGGGCAGCGCCTTGATGCGGTCGAGATTGGCGCTGATGACCTTGCCGCCGAAGACCGGACACTTCTCGTATGCGGCGTAAACCATGCCGGGCAACTTCTGGTCGATGCCGAAGAGCGGCTGGCCGGTGACGATGGCGGGGTTGTCCACGCCGCCCACGCGTCCGCCGAGGATCTTGAACTGGTCCTCGCTCTTCAGCTTCACGTCCCGCTCGTCCGGGATCGGCAACGTCGCTGCCTTCGTGGCGAGTTCGCCGTAGGTGAGCGAGCGGCCGCTGGCCGCGTGGAAGACGCGGCCCTTGTCGGTGGTGATTTCGTCCGCGCGCACGCCCCAGGTTTGCGCGGCCGCCTGCACGAGCATCGTGCGGGCGGTGGCGCCGGCCCGGCGGAGGACCAGGTAATTGTTCGGCGTCGAGCGACTGCCGCCCGCGGACTGGCCGCCAACGTCCGCGCGCAACGCGGCCTGTTCGACCACGACTTTCGAAAAGTCCACGTCGAGCTCCTCCGCCACGATCATCGGCAGGGAAGTCCGCACGCCCTGGCCGGTTTCCGGGCTCTTCGCGAGGATGGTGATGATGTTCTCCGGCGTGATCTTGATGAATGGCCCCGGCGTGAAGACCTTCGCGGTGTCATCGAGCGCCTGCGACGCCTGCGCCCACGCCTCGCCCGGCAAGGCCAGGCTGAGCATGAAGCCGCCGCCGGTGAGTGCGCTGACGCGGATGAATTCGCGACGGGAGAGGGCGGGAAGGGGCGTGCTCATTTGGCACCCCCCGTCTTCGCCGAGGCTTCGGTGGGCAGGCCCTTGCTCATCCTGCCGGCCGCGTCCTTCACGGCGTTGCGAATGCGCAGGTAGGTGCCGCAGCGGCAGAGGTTGCCGGCCATCGCGCCGTCGATGTCGTCGTCGGACGGGGATGGATTGTTTTTAAGAAAGGCCGCGGCGGTCATGATCTGGCCCGCCTGGCAGTAGCCGCACTGCGGGACGTCGTGCTCGCACCACGTCTGTTGCAACGGATGCGAACCATCGGCCGAGAGGCCCTCGATGGTCGTGACCTCCGCGCCGCCGACCGTGGACACCGGCATCTGGCAGGAGCGGACGGGCACGCCGTTGGAATGAACGGTGCACGCGCCGCACAGGCCCATGCCGCAGCCGTATTTGGTGCCGACGAGATTCAAATGGTCGCGCAGGACCCAGAGCAACGGCGTGTCGGCGGCCACGTTCACCGGGCGGGGCTGCCCGTTGATTTTCAGGGTATAGGCAGGCATAGGGTGCCCCGATGCTGTGAAGGCGGTGTGCGTCGTCAAACTTCCAAACGAGGGATGTTGATAGTATTTGTAGGGCCTCCGCTCGTCGGAGGGCCGGGGATGAGAGCAGCATGTGCGGGCAGAATGATTCGGGCACCCAAGCGTGCCTCGAGAGGTAAAGTAGCAGCGGTCGTCAGACCGCTGGCGCCAGCCGTCTGACGACGGCTGCTCCTTTCGATCCTGCATCGCGCTCTTGGGGGCGCTGATTTCAGGTCGGTGGGGTTTGAAAGTGCGACGGCCCCGCGGCGAGCGCGGGCCCTCCATGGGGGCGACGGTCCGCGTGGTAAATGGAGGGCCTCCGCTCGTCGGAGGGCCGGGGATGAGAGCCGCATGCGCGGGCAGAATGATTCGGGCACCCAAGCGTGCCTCGAGAGGGTTCGTTAAAGTAGCAGCGGTCGTCAGACCGCTGGCGCCAGCCGTCTGACGACGGCTGCTACTTTCGATCCGTCATCTCGCTCCGGGGGCGCTGATTTGAGGTGGGTGTGGCTTGAAAGCGCGACGGCCCCGCGGCGAGCGCGGGCCCTACATAAGAGGTCGATGCCGCGAAGCCAGCGGTGTTACCAGCGCCGCCCCTTTCCCAATCGCTAACAGCGTGCTCAGCCCTTTCCGCGGGCTACCACCCAATCCACAATCGCGGCGTCGTTGTTTTCGTTCCGCCAGACGAGGTTCAGGAATTCCGCGGGGTGGATGTCGTGCTTTTTGAAAAAGGCCCGGTCGCCGCCGCAGCTGTACATCAACTCGGCGGGCAGCTCGCCGCGCAGCTTGGCCTTGGTCTTGGGAATGATTCGCGGGAGCCACTCGATGCCCTTCACCGCCTCGGTCTTGCCGGGGAGCGAGGCGCCATCCAGCGCCTTGCCCGACGGCTTGCCGCGCTGGACGTTCAGGAAGTAATCGCGGCGGACGAGCTCGATGGCCAGGGCGCGGTCATAGCCCGGCTCGCCGTAATTGTTCTGGTCCTCGGCGTAATCGTAGAGGTGCTGGGCGGTGATGCCGTTCGCGGCGAGGAAGGCGGATTCCTCCGCCGTGAAATAGGTGTCGGCGCCCTTGCGGCCGGAGGCATAGAGGGTGACAGCCTTGTCGTAGAGTGCGCGGAACCGGTCGGCGAAGTCGTAGTGTTTCATGCGTGCCACAATAGAACCGCGGCCCGATGTTTTTGCAACCCGGGTGGCGGCTCGGCTCACTGTCCGTCGAATCAGTGCGCTCCACCTTTGACTGCGTGAGTCCGGTTCGAGATGGATGTCAATGCCTGCACAATCGCGATCGAGGCAAGTTCAGGTCTCAGGTTTCAGGTCTCAGGTTTTCGTGCCCTCGGCACCGTCTAAAGCGTCACGAATCGCGGAAGCGGGCCGAACTGCCGCGAATACACCAGCAGCCGAACCGATTCGCCGGCGTCGCGCTCGAAGAGCAGATGCAGCATGTCCTCGCGGGTCAGCTGGGCGATCGGGATGTTGTCGATGGCCAGGATTTCGATCCCCGTGAACAAACGTTGGCGGGCCGCCGGGGAGCCGGGTAGGACCACGCCGACCCGCATCCACTCGATCGTGCCGCCGAGCGCCACTTCGGTGTTCGTCACCACTGACAGGCCGAGCTTGCGCAGCCCTTTCTGGGAGACGGTGAGTTTCGGCAACGCGTAGACTTCGCTTTCAGTCAGCTCAGCGCCGTTTGCCCGCGATGCCCGGCCAGTGGGGGCGGCGACGGCGGTCCGCCGCTGGGTGAATTCCTCGTCGTTGGGGGTGATCTCGACGGACTTCGCCTGGTTGAGGCGGAAGGTGGGTTTGGGTGCGTCGGCCTGTGACTGGCAGCCTGAGACGAAAGCCAGGACCAGAGCGACCCAGACGGATATTTTTATGCTTTCCACGGTTTGTCATCCTGAGCCCGGCGCAGGATCCAGTGGAATTCGCGCGGGCCCTTGGATGCTTCGCACGGCTCAGGATGACCGGTTGCGGGAATCATGAGTGGGAGAGAGATTCGAGCGGATGGAAGCGCTTATAGGGAAAGCGCGTTTGGGGGCAACGCGCTCCACCGGTCGGGTTCCTTCACGGCACCGTGAAATCAATCAGGCGCCGTTGCCGGTCGACCTTGGCGATGACGACCTGGATCTTGTGGCCGAGCTCGAACTTCCGCTTGGTTTTGCGGCCGATGAAGGCCGTGCCCGCGGGATTGAGCACGTAGAAGTCGTCGCGCAGCGACGAGACCGGCACCATGCCGAAGGCCCCGGCCTCGGCGACCTCGACGAAAAAGCCGTGGTTGCGGACGTCGGTGATGATCGCGTTGAAGACCGTGGGTTTCTTCTTCTCGGTCTCGCGCTCGAAATATTCCATCAGCTTCACCTTCTGCGAATCGCGCTCGGCCTCGGTGCTGTTGATCTCGGTGAGGCTCAGGTGCTCGGCGAGCTGGTCGATCTGCGCGACCTTGTAACCCGGCGCCGGCTTGCCCTGCAGCTTGAGCAGCGCGGTATCGAACACGCGGTGCACGACGAGGTCGGAGTAGCGGCGGATCGGCGACGTGAAGTGCGTGTAGTCGTTTTTGTTCAGGCCGTAGTGGCCGTCGGGCGAGGCGCGGTAACAGGCCTTGCGCATCGAACGCAGCAACTGCGTGCGGAGAATGTAGCCCTGCGGATGGTTCTTGAGCACGGCGAGGAGCCGCACGACCTCGTCGCGGTTGGAGAGATCGCCGACCTTGATGCTGAAGGTCGCGAGGTACTGCCGGAGCTCGTCGAGCTTCGCCTCATCGGGGTCGTCATGCACGCGGTAGAGCGACGGCAGCTGCTTGCTGCGGGTGAGTCGGGCGACGGCTTCGTTGGCGAGGAGCATGTACTCCTCGATGAGCTGGTGGCTCTCGTCGTTGTGGATGAGCTCGATCCGGTCGGCGTAGCCCTGCGCGTCGACGAAGATCTTCGTCTCCGGCATGTCGAGGTCGAGGCTGCCGCCCGCCATGCGCTCGCGGCGGAGCTTGCTGCCGAGGGTCCAGAGCTGGCGGACCCATTTCTGCAGCTCCGCCAACTCATCGTCAGGCATCGCGTTCAAGGCGCGTCCGGTGGAACCGGTCTGGTGGGCGGCGGGGAGGGGGAGCTGGCGGATCCGGGCGAGGTTGTCCTCGAACATGAGCGCGAACGCCTGCTTGTAGGTCATGCGCTTGAGGCTGCGGATGACGGTGTTCGCAAACTCCACCCCCTTGATGGCGCCGGCGCGGTTGAAGGTGAAGAGCGCGGCCTTCGTCACGCGGTCCTGCGCCTCCACGAGCGAACACAGGCCGTTGGAAAGCTTCTCGGGCAGCATCGGGATCACCGTGCCGACGAGGTACGTCGAATTGCCGCGCTGCTGCGCCTCGCGGTCGATCGCGGTGCCGGGCTTCACGTAATGGCTGACGTCGGCAATGTGCACGCCCACGCGAATCTCGCCGCCGTCGAGGTACTCGATCGACAGCGCGTCGTCGAAATCCTTGGCGTCATCGGGATCGATCGTGAACGTCGGGATGGCGCGGTAGTCGCGGCGCCCCGCCAGGTCGGCCGCGCCGACGGCCGCAGGCAGGGCGGCGGCCTCGCGCACGACCTCGGGCGGGAAGGCGGTCGCGAGGTTGTACTTGTGGTAGATGGCGGCGAGCTCGGTGCGCGGCTCGAAGGCGCGGCCGAGGCGCTCGACGATGACGCCGTCCGGGTTGAGGTGGCGCTCCTTCCACTCGTTGAGTTTGACGACGACCTTGTCGCCGACCATCGCCGGCGGCTTCAGTCCGCCCTTCGCCGGATCCTGCACGATGATGTCGTGCCCCATGCGCGGGTCGTCGGAGGTGACGTAGAAATAAGTGCGGCCCCGCTGCAGCGTGCCGGTGATCGTCGCGCTGCCGCGCTTGATGATCTTGATCACCTTGCCGGCCTGCTCGCCCTCCTTGAGGAAGTGCGGGAAATCGCGGTCCTTCGGCGACCGCAGCCGCACGACGACGGTGTCGTCCTGCAAAGCGACCCCCGTGTCCTCGCTCGCGATGAAGATCCCGGGCTTGCGCGGCTCGGTCGCCTTCACCTCGGGGTATACCATGGCCGAGCCCTTCTGGCGGAAATTGATCGTGCCCGTGACGAGGCTGGCTTCCTGCGGCAGGCAGAGGCGGTCGCCCTTGATGTGGACGATGCGCCCCGCGGCGGTGAGTTCCTCGACCGAGCGGAAAAAATTGCGCCGGTCCTTGGGTTTGAGGCGCCACTGCTTGGCGATGGCCTCGGCGGCGGCCGGCACGTAGTCGCGGCGGGCCAATTGGGTCAAAAGTCGTTCGGAAACGTTCATAATGGGAAAGACACCGGGCAGCGGGAGTAACTCCCACCATAACGGCCAGGGATTTTCGGATGGAAAAAGGTGCGCACGCCCCTGTAGGCTTGCAACATGCGAATTGCCCACGCGGCCAGCGAGCTGTTTCCCTATCTCAAAACCGGTGGGCTGGCGGACGCGGTGGCGGCCCTGACGGGCACCCTCGCGGACCGCGGGCACGAGCTCGCGGTGTTCATGCCCGGCTACCGCTCCGTGCTGGACGGCCCGCACGTGGCCGGCCTCAAGCCGAGCCACAAGTTGAAGATTGAAATGGGCGACGTGTTCCTCGCCGGCGACGTTTACACCCTGAAGCTCCGGCCCGGGCTCACGCTTTATCTGGTGTGTCGCGAGGAATACTTCGACCGCAAGCTGCCGTACTGGACCGGCGAGCGCGATTACGACGACAACGACGCGCGGTTCATCTTTTTCCAGAAGGCGGTGGTGGAATTGCTGCGCCTGACTGATTTCAAGGCCGACATCGTGCATTGCCACGACTGGCAGACCGGCCTGCTGCCGCTTTTCCTGCGCGAGGCGGAGCGGCGTTACAGTGTGACCCTGGCGCTGAAGACGGTCTTCACGATCCACAACATCGCCTATCAAGGCGTGTTTCCGCGGAAATCCTACGCGCTCACCAACCTGCCCGAGGACCTGCTGACGATCGACGGTTTGGAATACTACGACCAGATGTGCATGCTGAAGGCCGGCATCGTTTACGCCGACAAGGTGACGACCGTCAGCGCGCAGTACGCGAAGGAGATCCAGACGCCGGAGTTCGGCAACGGCATGGACGGCGTCATCGGCACGCGCCTCGACGACCTGCACGGGCTCCTGAACGGCATCGACACGGCGGTGTGGAATCCGGCGACGGACCAGAGCCTGCCGGCGCGCTACAGCCTGGACGACCTGACGGGAAAAGCGAAGTGCCGCGCGAAGCTCGTGAAGGAGTTCGGTTGGAGCGGGACATTTAAAGGACCGATCTTCGGCATGGTGTGTCGTTTCACGCCCGCCAAGGGCCTCGACCTGGTGCTCGGCGCGAAGGAGTTTTTCGAAAAGGAGAACTGCCGTCTCGTGGTGCTCGGCAGCGGCGAGAAGAAGTACGAGGAGCTGTTGCGTGAATTCGCCGCCGTGCATCCCGGCAAGGTCGGGCTGTGCGTGCGCCACGATGAGGCCATGAGCCACCTGGTGGAGGCCGGCTCCGACTTTTTCCTCATGCCGTCGCTCTTCGAGCCCTGCGGCCTGAACCAGATGTACAGCCAGGCGTATGGCACCGTGCCGCTGGTGAGCAACGTGGGTGGTCTCGTGGATACGGTCACCGACATCGACGCCCATCCGGAAACGGGAACCGGAATCATGTTCGCGCCGAAGCAGCCGGAGTTCGACGCGGGGTTGCAGCGCGCGATGACGTTGTTTGCGGACCGTCCGCGTTACGCCGCCGCCCAGCGCCGGGCGATGCAAAAGGATTTCTCGTGGACGCAGGCCGTCGCGGCGTACGAGCAGCTTTATACCGAGGCGTTGTGAGGGGCGCGGGCGGCTATTTGGTGGGAGGGGTTTTACACCCCGACATCGAAGTCGGCATTAATCCGTCGGGGTATAAAACCCCTCCTACCGGAATACATTCCTGACCCCCATGAGCGCCACTCTCCTCTGGTTCCGTCAGGACCTGCGCTTGCAGGACAACCCCGCGCTCACGGCGGCGCTGAAAAAGGGCGGGCCGGTGCTGCCGCTCTATATTCTCGATGACGGCGCGGAGGGCGACTGGCCGGCGGGAGGCGCGTCGCGCTGGTGGCTGCATCATTCGCTGGCGGCCCTCGATGCCTCCCTGCGCGAGCGGGGCTCGCGACTCTTGCTGGCGAAAGGGGAGAGCGGGGCGGTTTTAAAATTGCTGCTGCGGCAAACCGGGGCGACGTCCGTTTATTGGAATCGTCGCTACGAACCGGCCGGCATTGCGCGCGATAAAAAATTGAAGGCCGCGCTCGCAGCTGACGGCGTCGAGGTGAAAAGTTTCAACGCCGCGCTGTTGTTCGAGCCCCACACGATCAGGAACAAGGCTGGCGGGCCCTTCCAGGTGTTCACGCCGTTCTGGCGACACTGCCAGGCGCTGCCGATCGAAGCGCCCGAGAAGCTGCCCGCGGGAGATTTCCCGGCGCCGTCGAAATGGCCTGCGCAGGCGTCACTGGCCGATCTCGAACTCCTGCCCAAAATCAAATGGGACGCCGGTCTGGCCACCACCTGGGAACCTGGCGAGGCGGCGGCGTTGAAGCGGCTGAGGAAATTCGCGACGGGCGGGATGTCCGCTTACGACGAGCAGCGGAACCTGCCGGCGGTGGACGGCACGTCAGCGCTTTCGCCCTATCTGCATTTCGGGGAGGTTGGTCCGCGTCAGATTTGGGCGGCGGTGCGCGCGCAGTCGAAGGCCAGCGGTGTGTTTCCCGCGCATCGCGGTGCGCAGGTGTTTCTGAATGAAGTGGGCTGGCGGGAATTCGCCCACCATCTCCTGTTTCATTTTCCGCAAACACCCCGGCAGCCGCTGCGCGAGGAATTCGCGGCGTTTCCCTGGCAGCGAAATCGGCGTCAGCTTCGCGCCTGGCAGAAAGGCCTGACCGGTTATCCGATCGTGGACGCCGGCATGCGGCAGTTGTGGGCGACGGGTTGGATGCACAACCGGGTGCGGATGATCGTCGCGTCGTTTCTGGTGAAGCACCTCCGGATTTCCTGGCAGGAAGGCGCCGCGTGGTTTTGGGACACGCTCGTCGATGCCGACCTCGCGAACAACACGCTCGGCTGGCAGTGGAGTGCCGGGTGCGGGGCGGATGCCGCGCCGTATTTCCGGGTTTTCAATCCGTTCCTGCAGGGGGCGAAGTTCGATCCGGAAGGAACTTATGTGCGGCGCTGGGTGCCGGAACTCGGCGGGTTGCCGGCCGGGTTCATTCATCAACCCTGGGAAGCGCCGATGGACGTCCTCGCCGAAGCGGGCGTCACGCTGGGTCGCACTTATCCGCAACCCATGGTGGATCATGGAGAAGCGCGGGAGGCGGCACTGGCCGCGTTCAAGGGTCTGCGGACGGGGCGGGGTTGAAGAAATTTAAAATCCGGGCTTTCCAAACGGTCTCCTAAAAGTATGGTGGGCCGCTTATATGCAGAGAACATTCGTTATTTTTAAGCCCGACTGCATGGCCCAGCGCCATGTCGGCAACGTGTTGAGCCGCTTCGAAGCCGCCGGTTTCACCGTGGTGGGCTGCAAGATGATGCGCCTGACGCCCGCCAAGTTGCGCGAGCACTATGCGCACGTGGCCGACAAGCCGTTTTACCCGGAGATCGAGGGCTTCATGAGCTCGCGTCCGGTGATCGCGATGGCCCTTGAGGGCGACAACATCGTGCAGAAGGTGCGCGACCTGCTCGGGCCGACGGATTCCCGCAAGGCCGCCAAGGGCACGATCCGCGGCGACTTCGGCACCGAGATGATGAAGAACGTGGTGCACGCCTCCGACAGCGACGAGAACGCCCAGGCCGAGCTGAAGCGCTTCTTCGAGCCGAACGAGTTGTTCAACGTCTGAGCCTGGCTCAGACGAGCTGAGAGCCAAGCGGAAGAGCTCAGAGCGGAGAGTTGAGAGCTGAGAGACCGATCTTTTAGCTCTGGACTCTAGACTTTGGACTCTGGACGCTCGACTCTCAGCAAAACGCAACAATGCGCACTTGACGCCTCGCCGCCGAGTCCGCTTTTTTGTTCTTTCGATTTTCCGCCCCTATCGTCTAGCGGCTAGGACAGGAGATTCTCATTCTTCAAACCGGGGTTCGATTCCCCGTGGGGGCACCAGTTTAAAAAAATACGAACGAAGCGGGCCGATTAGAAGCTTTTCATAAGCTGCTGATCGGCCCGCTTTTCGTTGTCAGGGGATTCCAATCAACTTCGTCCGAGTTCGTTTTTGAGCCAGCCGGGGTGAGGATTTCTAGATGCGAAAATTCAAATCGGCTCAGCCGTGATTTGAAGGACATCTCGCTGGCGGGATGGTGCAAGGTGAAGCTCGACCCCTTTCGGGTCCTTGTCGCCGGGGCGGCCGCTTGAGGCCGGCTTTCGCGATCGATGATCGGCGCGCGATTTTTTCCCGCTCATCGGAAGCGCTTGGGGCGGTTTCGCCGGGACCTGCCGGGTTCGCGGGTTCCCCGCCCAGCGGCCGCGCATTTTGAAAGACTTGCCAGACACGATGTCTTGCCTCAAATCGCCTCCAGCCAGTCAGCGTCGTCAGGTCACCCCAATTTATCCCCAGGTCTTGTTCGGCCAAAGCCGGACAGGATGTGGGCGTACCCCCGATGGAAATGAGTCAGCCAGTCCGTTCAGCATCAACTGCCCACGAGCGATTCCTCAGCCAGATGGGATCGGCGGGTTGCCAGGCGCTGTTCGAGGCCATCACGGACTCCCGCTTTTTCGTCAAGGATGGCCGGGGGGTCTATCTGTTTGCGAGCCGGCCGATGTACCTGGCCCACGGTTTTGCCAATTCCTCCGAGCTGGTCGGGCACGCGGATCACGAGTTTATTCCCCGTTACCTTGCCGATCATTACACGGTCGACGACCACGAAGTCCTGCGCGGCACCCAGATCCTGGGCCGCCTCGAACTGGTCACCCGACATCGCGGGTTCCCTGACTGGTACCTGACCTCCAAGACCGCGCTCCGCGCGATGGACGGAAAGATCATCGGCGTGTTTGGCATCTCCCGGGAACTGCGGGAAAGCGCGTGCCTCCCCAGCGCCTACGCGGATCTGGCTCCCGCGATGGAATGCATCCGCGAGCAGTTCGCTGAATCCCTTGAACTCGACCTGCTGGCCCGCCTTTCCAAACTTTCGCTCCGGAGCTTCCAAAGGCGCTTCAAGAAGATGTTTCACGTGCCCCCCATGGAGTATCTTCGCCAGTACCGGATCGGCCGCGCCTGCCAGATGTTGGTGGAAACGAACGCGACGCTGACCGCGATCGCCGCGGAATGCGGTTTCTGCGATCACAGCCATTTCAGCCGCGAATTCCAACGGATACTGGGAACCAGCCCCTGCCTCTATCGGAAGCGCTATCAGGCCGCCTGAAGCCGCCACCCGGCGCATGCGGCTTCCGGTCATTCGTCGACGCGGCGGTGCCCGCATGGCGATTCCGGATGTGGCATGCGGATCCACAAAACTGGCCGGTGCGTCCAAGACGCCGGGGGAACTCTTTTGGTAGGGTAGCGGGCACGAACTACGGGCCAGCCGTTTAAACCGCCGCATAGTTCGCTGCGCTCCAAAACCAACCTCATGAAATCGACCCTACCCCGCATCACTCGTTCCTGGCCGGCGTTTGCTGGACGACAGTCCGCCGATCACCGCAACGAAAACCAGTCGGGCCGGCAGGCTTGCCGCGCGACCCCGCTTGCGCGCATCCTGGGCGCGCTGGCCGTCGGAATCTGCGCGCACGCCAGCCTTCCCGCGCAATCCGCCGGAGCCCCGGCCGCCGCCCCGGGTGACAACGAAGTCATGGAACTCAACCCCTTTCAGGTGAAGGGTGAAAGCGTCGGCCCATATCAGGCGGCGGAGTCCACCAGCGGAAGCCGCGTTCGCGTCAATCTGTTCGAGGCCACGAACACGATCAATGTGGCCACTTCCCAGCTGATCGCGGACCTGGGCGCCACGTCGCCGCTCAACGCGCTCAAGTATTTTCCGGGTGTCACCCGCGGCACCGAACCCGAGGGTTCGGGTGCGGAGCGCCTCACCTTTCGGGGCTACGAGATCATCCAGACGGTGATGGACGGCGCCGACATGGTGGGCGGCAATAATTTCAACCGAAACCAGATGAGCGCCTTTCTCGAGCGCATCGAGGTGGTCATGGGCACGGATTCGATCCTATCCCCGTCGGGCGTGCCGGGCGGCACGATGAACCTGGTGACGAAGAAGCCGGTGTATTCAGACTTTGGCAAAGTCCAGGTCCAGGTGGGCGAATACAACTCCAACCAGGCTTCCATCGATATCAACCGCAAGGTCTCCGACCGGTTCGCGCTCCGGTTGATCAACGCCGGCGTCACGGGCGAGTCCTTCAGCACCGGCCGCCAGGACGGCTTTAACAGCATGTTGAGCGGCAGCTGGCGGTTTGCCAACGGCGGCCTGGCAACGCTCCAGCTGTCGTACGGCTGGGGTGACGCGGCGAACGGCGGACAGAAGGGCATCCCCATCGATCCGTCGGTCGGCACCAACGTGGGCTATGCGATCCCGCTGGCCGGCCTCGACGATGAGGCGGGTGGCCGCCTGTACCAGAACACCTACATCAAGACGAACCGGCGCACCGTCACCTTCTTCTTCGACACGGCGCTGACTTCCAAGCTTGCGACCCGGCTGCTGATTCGCGCCGAATCCTATGACCAGGACCAAACCTTGCCGAATGTCGCGAGCACGCTCGGCCTGGGCGGTGCCACGGACCCGTTGACCGGCTTCTGGGAACCGGGCCTGCGCTTCGGTGGCGCGCCCGCGTTCGCGTCCAGCCCGGCGACGCCGCAGAACACCATCTACCAGATCCAGGGCATCCGGAACACCGGTTCGAACACCGGCTACACTGCGCAGAACGATTACGCGCTCAAGTTCGAGCGCGACAACTTCAAGTCAATGACCATGGCCGGCGTGGCTTTCGGCGCGGTGGAGGCGGATAGCGCCGCCTACCAGAATCCCACCACCATTCTCCATGACCTGCGATCCGGCGTCATCCCGGAAATCGCCACCCCGGCCACCGCCGCCACGTGGGGTTACTCCGAGCGGGAATACGTCAACGCCTACGTCAACCAGTCCATGCACATCTTCGAGGGCGATCGCCTCGTGGTGAACGCCGGCGTCGCCAAGAACTGGAACAAGCTGTACAACGAGAGCAATGCGTTTCCCGACGGCTACTCGTCCGATCCGCAGCCGCTCTTCACGAACTACGGCGCGATGTTCAAGCCGCTTCCCTCGGTCGCGCTCTATTACGGCCACTCGGAAAGCGCGCAGCCGCAGAATCCCCAGCCGGGCACGGTGCCGTTTGTCAACCGCACGTCCGCCAAGCAGGACGAGTTCGGCCTGCGCGTGAAGTTCCTCGGCGGTCGCGGCATGGCGACGACCACCTACTACGAGATCACCCAGAACAATTTCTCGGTGCTGAATCCGCTCAACGCCGTCGTCCCCGCGCCCGTGCCGCGTCTCCCGAACCTGCTCCTCGACCGCATCGCCCGGGGTTGGGAATACCAGGTCAACGCCACGCTGACGAAGGAGCTGTCCGTGATCGCGAGCTACACGCACTTTCGCAACCGGGATCCCAACGGCGTCCCGATCCGCGGCACGGCGGAGCGGGCCGGCGCGATCTGGATGCACTATGAAAAGCACCAGGGTCCCCTGGACGGCTTCGGCTTTGGCGTGGGGCTTGTCGCCCAATCCAAGGCGGCGGGCGACACCGCGTCCGGGTTGACGGCGGCGAGCACGCCGACGAACCCCATACCCAACCAGCCGACATTCTATCTGGAGCCCACCGAGCTCATCAACGTCGCGCTTTCGTATCGCCGCGGCAAATGGGTGGCCCGGGCCTTCGTGGACAATTTGACGGACGAACGCTTCATCACGTCGTCCATCAGCCGCTCCTCGGCCTTTGTTGGCCTGCCGCGCAACTTCCGCGCCTCGTTCGAGTATTCGTTCTGAGCCCGGCCATGACTCAGCGCGCACGGCACCGAAGCTCGTCCTGGCGATGGCTTCAGTTCTGTCTGGGCTGCTGCTCCCTCCTCCTGGGAGCGGCGGCCCTGCCGGCAGCGCCCAAGCGCATTGTCCTGATCGCGGGTCCCAAGAGCCACGCGGCGGGCGCCCATGAGTATCTGAAATCCGCGAAGCTGCTCAAGGTTCTCCTCGACCGCGCAAATCTTCCCGGGATCGAAACGGAGGTCCATTTCAACGGCTGGCCCGACGATCCGCGGGCGCTCGACCGGGCGGACACGATCGCCTGGTTCTCGGACGGCGAGAATCCGGCGTACGAGTTTGAGGCGCCCTATCTCCAAGCCGACCGGCTGGCCATCCTGCAGCGGCAAATGGACCGGGGATGCGGTTGGGTGGCGCATCATTACTCGGTCTTCGCGCCGACGACGCACGGCCCGCGCATGCTGGCTTGGGCTGGCGCGTACTTCGACTTCCAGACCGGCAAAGGGGAAGGGGGGCTCTACGGGTCGACCAACGAAGGTGAGCGGGCCCGTTATCGTTCCTTGATTCGCGTCGAGGAAACCGACCTCGCGCTCGTTTCCGCGGGGCACCCCACCGCCGCCGGGGTCCGTCCGTTTCGAATCCATGACGAGTTCTATTACCAGCTGGTCTTTGGCGATCAGGCCCAGCGAATCCAGCCGATCCTCCGCGCGCCCGCGTTCTCCAGCGATGCTTCCGCCCAAACGGTCGGCTGGGCGTTCGATCGGCGGGACGGGGGCCGCAGCTTCGGCATCACCATGGGGCACCGCTTCGCCAACTGGGCGAACGACGATTACCGCCGCCTCGTCCTGAATGCCCTGGTTTGGACTGCGGGCGGAACCGTCCCGGCGGGAGGAGTGCAATCGACGTATCTCGACGAGAAGGAAGTCGACCAGGCGCTCCTCGCGCGCCCGATCCGCGCGCTGCATTGGCTGCCTTCCGGGGCGCAATCCTCCCCGGAGTCGTCCCCTTCGACTGGAATCCTGCAAGCCGCGCTCAACAGCGAGTGGCCCCGGTTTGTGGTGGAATCCTCGCGGGAGCCACAGCCGGATCTTTCCGGCTGCGGACTGCTGCTCGTCGGGCAGCGCGAGCTGGCCGAATGGGCGTCCAGCCCCGGTCGCCGGCGCCAACTGGACGGGTATCTGGCGTCCGGCGGAGGATTGGTGATCCTGACGCGCGGTCCGGAACCCGGCGCGAGCGCCGGACCGGCGCCGGTCCTTGAACCCTGGGGCCGGCCGGTGACCTGGGCGAACCTCGCGTCGATCCCGGTATCGCCGGCCAACCGGACCGAAACCTGGTATCGGGTTGCGTTGGCCCGGCACGATGCGTCGCGTCGCATCAAGGAATTCCGGATCCGCCGGGATGAGGTCGCCTCGGGATCGGCTCCCGATCATCGCTATGCGGTCAGCGACGCGGCGGGCCTCCAAGTCGTGGCCGCCGCGGGCGGCGTGCCGCTCGCGTTTGTCATCCCCCAGGCCCGCGGCCGGATTTTCCAAATTGTCCTCGGTGGCGCCGACGCGGCAACCGGCTTGAACCCCCGCATCGTCCAGCTCCTGCGCGGAGGCGCCTTGTGGGCGGCCCACGACCAATGAAAAAGCGAAGGATCGGCATCGGGGTTTCGTGTCTGCTCTGGCTCGTCGCGGTCGCCGTCCAAGCGACCGCCGGGACGACCTCCGCCAAGCGCGTCATTGAGATCATCGCGGTGGCGCCGCCCGAATCCGCGCCTTCCTGGCCCGCCCAGAGGATATTTGTGGCCCTGTCCGAATCCCCGCAGTCAAGCCAACTCGAGTTGCGGTTGTCCGCCGAGGGGTGGCCCGCGCGGGACCGGTGGCCGCGGCGGCCGGATGCCGTCGTGGTCTGCCTGCCGCCGACGCGTCCGCAAGGAGCGGTGATTTCCGATCAACAGCTCGCGGACATCCAGGCAGCGCGGGCCCATGGCGCCGGCGTGGTGGTGCTGGGTTACGGCGCGGAGTGGCCGGAATTCAATTGGATCGCCCCGCAGGCGGTCGCGAAAGTCGGGGCCGTCCGCACCAGCGATGCCCCGCATGTGCGCCAGCCGGCCTCGCGGGGAGGGGAGATCTTCCGTGGAATCGACGATGCATCCCTCGAGGCAGAATCGACGGGGACCTTGGAGGGGCCCTCCTTCGAGGGTTTGCTTTACGCCCAGCCTGCGAAGGGAGGCCGCGCGGCTTGGGGCGCGTGGGTGGATGATTCCGAAGCGGGCGGCCGGGCCTTCGGCACGGCATGGATTGAGAACGACGCCTCTTGGCAGAGGCCGGGTCACCGGCGGTTCATTCTTAACGGCATCCTGTGGGCGGCGGGGGCGGAATTGCCGCCCCGGGGCGTTGAGTCCGTCTATCACGGTTACGATGCCACCCTGCAGCAATTGGATCGGTTGCTCGGCCGCGACAATCTGCCCGAGTATCAGGTCATTCCCGCCGCCCGCACCACGGAGCTCTCACCCGCCCGGCCGGAATCCACCGACACCTCGCGTTTCACGACCTGGACGGTGTCTCACGGCGACGCCGGATCCCGCCGTTACTCCGCGCTTGCGCAGATCAACCGGGAGAATGTCGCCCAACTCGAGCAGGCTTGGATTTACCGCTCCAAGGACGGGCCGGCCCACATCCAGAGCAATCCGATCGTGGTGGACGGAGTGATGTACGGACCGACCGCGGGCAGGGCGATGGTTGCGCTCGATGCGGCGACGGGCCGGGAACGCTGGCGTTTTCAACTCGAGGCGGTCGCCACGCCCCGATTGGAAGATTCGCCCGCTCGGCGGGGGTTGGTCTACTGGCCTGGTGAAGGCGCGCACGCACCGCGGCTGCTGTTCACCTCCGGCAACTGGGTGTACGCCCTGGATCCGGCCACGGGCCGCCCGATGCCGGAGTTCGGCGAAAACGGCCGCGTCGCGCTGCCGACCGGAGGAACCGCGGCGGGCGTGCTCTGCGGCGGAGTCATCGCTTTCGGCGGGCTCTACGGGGATATTTTCGGCTACGATCCAGCCACCGGCGCCCTGCGCTGGCGATTTCACACGCTGCCGCAGGAGGGGGAGCTGCACGCCGATTCATGGATCGGACCCGACAAGCGGGGCGCCCACTGCTGGGGTGGCCTCGCCGCAGACCAGGCGCGCGGGATCATCTACGCGGCCGTCGGCAATCCGCATCCGTTGTTCGTCGGCGTCGGCCGCGCGGGCAATAATCTCTATTCCAATTGTCTGGTCGCGATCGACGCCCGCACCGGCCACCGCCTCTGGCACTTCCAGAACATCCGTCACGACATCTGGGATCTCGACAACCCTGCGCCGCCCAACCTGCTGACCCTCGAGCGGGACGGACGCCAGGTGGATGTGGTCGCCTGCGTGACCAAGTCGGGTAGCACGCTTCTGCTGGACCGCGTCAGCGGCCAGCCGGTCTTCCCGTTCCGGCTTCGGCGTGCGCCGCGCTCCTCCATTCCCGGCGAGTTCACCGCGCCTTATCAGCCTGATCCGCTGCTGCCCGAGCCGTTCTCCTCCATGGAGGTCACTCCGGAGGACGTGACGGACCGTTCGCCGGGCGAGCGCGAGCATGTGCTGCGGCAATCCCAAGGTGCGCTCTATGGCTGGCACACTCCGCCCGCAGTGGGCCGCACCTTGCTTTTCCGCAGCTCGCGGGGCGGGGCGGAGTGGGGCGGCGCCGCGGTGGATGTGCCCACCGGACGGATATTCCTCACTTCCAACCGCATCATCTCGAAGACCACCGTGCTGCCTTCCGACGAGCGGGAGCCGGATCCCTCCTTGCCGCCGACGGAGGGCCAGAAGGTCTACGGGCTCTTTTGCGCGGCCTGCCATGGGCCGGCGCGGCGTGGCCAGGGCATGATGCCATCGCTGATGGGATTGCGCCACCGCATGACCGACCAGGAGGTGGACAAGCTCCTGACGACCGGTCGCGGCCAGATGCCGCCGATGCCGGTTCCCGCGGCCCAGCGAAAGGCGCTCATCGATTTCCTGATGCGCCGCGACCAAGTCCCGGCCGCGCCTAAATCGGAGGTCGCGCCGGAGTATATCGCGGTGCTCGATTTCCTGCGCGACTCCGAGGGGTACCCGGGGTCAAAATCCCCGTGGGGAGAACTCATCTGCCTCGACTTGAATTCCGGCAGGATCGACTGGCGGATTCCCTTGGGGGGATATGAAGCCCTCACGAAACAGGGCATTACGGGAACCGGCGCGGAGAATTTCGGCGGCGCCACCGTGACCGCCGGCGGCCTGGTGTTCGTCGGCGGCACTCCCGACCGCACGATCCGCGCCTTCGACCGCGACACGGGCCGCGAACTCTGGTCGGCCCCGCTGCCGTGGGGCGGCTACGCCCCGCCGACCGTCTATGAAGCCGACGGCCGGCAATTTGTCGTCATCGCCGCGACCGGCGGTGGCAAGCTCGGCACCGAAACCGGCGACGCCTATGTCGCCTTCGCGCTTCCCCGCCCGAATCCGTAATTCCATGTCAGTTTATACGACCCTTGTTCTCCCGCTGCTGTTCAGGATGGATCCGGAGCGGGTTCACAGCTTCGCCCTGCGGGGAAGCGCGTGGGCCGGCCGGTTGCCGCTCTGCCGGCCCCTGCTGCGTTCCTGCCTCAGCGTCCGGGATCCGAGCCTCCGGCAGACCATCGCCGGGATCGAGTTCGAGAACCCGATCGGCTTGGCGGCCGGATTCGACAAGAACGGCTCCTCCGTGGAGTTTCTCGGCTCCCTGGGATTCGGCCATGTCGAGATCGGCTCGATCTCCGCTTATCCCTCGACCGGCAATTCCCGGCCGAGGCTGTTCCGCATTCCCGAGGACAAAGGCATCGTGGTTTATTACGGGGTGCCGAACGACGGGGCCCGGGCGGTCGCCGCGCGTCTTGGCGACCGGCGCTGCCCCGTGCCCCTGGGCATCAATCTCGTCAAGACCAACGATCCCCGCCGCCCGCCGACGGATGAGGAGGTGCTGGGCGACTACACCGCCGCATTCAGCCAGCTCCAGTCGCACGCGGCCTACATCAATCTCAATCTCAGCTGTCCGAATTGCGCCAACGACCGCAACCATTTTGACGACGTCCGGAAAATCGACGAGCTCCTTCATTCGCTGGCGCGCCAGCTTCCGCGCGCCCCGGTGTTCCTCAAGATCAAGCCCACCACCGACCAGGGCTGGATTCGCGAACTGATTGCGGTCTGCGATGCGTTTCCGTTCGTCGCGGGATTTGGCATCAACCTGCCGGCGGGCAAGCCCGATGCCCTCACGCTCAGGACGGCCCGCGAGATTGTCGCGAAGCTGCCCGGCGCGGTTTCCGGACCGCCCGTCACGAACCTGATCAATGCCAACCTCAAGCTGCTCTACGAGGCCATCGGGCCGGGCAGCCGCTACCGGTTGATGGCTGCCGGCGGCGTCTCCTCCGGCGACGACGCCTACCTCAAGATCAGGCTCGGGGCCTCCCTGGTCCAGCTGTACACCGCCATGGTTTACGAGGGCCCCGGCATCGCGAGGCAAGTCGCGCGGCGGCTGCAGTTCCTGCTTCGCCGTGATGGTTTCAACAATGTCGCGGAAGCTGTCGGCAGCGACCTCGCCGGCCGGGCCGGCTCCCCTGCAATCCCTCAACCCCCGCCATCCCCATGAAATCCCTCCGCCACGTTCTGTCGTTGTTCCTCGGCGCCCTCCTCGTGACCGCATCGGCCGGCACCTGGTCGCGCGAAAACCAATACGCATGGAGCGTCATCCCGTTCGACGGCGTCCGCCGCACCCCGGAGCAGCGCGCCGAAATGTTCAGGCGCCTCGGCCTGGACAAATACGCGTACTCCTGGCGCGAGGCGCACGTTCCCACGTTCGAGCAGGAAATCGCCGCCATGAAAAAACACGGCATCGAGATCATCGCCTGGAATTTCCTGTCGGTGGAAATCGACGACCCCGCCGCCAAGGCGGCCCTGGCGGCCTTCAGGCGTCAGGGCGTCCATCCGCAGCTTTGGGTCATGCAGTCGCCCTCCAACCGCCCGCGCACCCATCAGGATTGGCTCAAGTACGTGGCGCCGGAGGCGAGGGTTCCGGCCACGCAGGCCGAGGTCGACGCCCTTCCCGCGGCGGAACGCGCCAGGGTGGTCGCCGAGCTGCAGAAGGCGCGGCTGCGCTACCGGCAGGCGTCCTTGCCCCGCACCCCGGAGCAGCTGCGTGAAAAAATCGCCGCCGAGGTCGTCCGCATCAAGCGCATCGTCGAGGTGGCCGCGGAGTACGGCTGCACTGTTGCGCTGTACCCCCACAATTCCTGGTTCGGCGTGCCGGACAACCTAGTCGCCATCATTGAGCAGCTTCGCGCGGAGGGCGTTGCCGGGGTCGGGATGGTCTACAATTTCCACCACGCGCGCGATGAGGACCACGATGACACCCGTGATTTCCCGGCGTTGTGGGCCCGCATCAAGCCGCACGTCGTGGCCCTCACCGTCACCGGCCTTCGGTTCGAGGGCCAGTTTTGCTACCCCTCCCAGGGGGACAGCGAAGTCGCGATGATGCGCACGATCCAGGAGAGCGGCTGGCGCGGCCCCATCGGCCTCACCGCCGAAATGGGCGGCGATGCGGAGGTGACGCTGCGCAACTACCGACGTGGCATCGAATGGATTTCCGCGGAGTTGAACCGCCCGGGGAGCGGGGGAGCGCGCCCCTTCCCGGAACTGCCCCCGTACGTTCCGACGCAATAATCCCGCCGAACGCGGACGGTCCTTCGCCTCCCGTCTCTTCAACGCCCTGCGGCGCCTCCCTTCATGTCCCCATCAACTCCCATCGCCTGGTGGCGCACCTTCAACCGTGAACACTGGCTGGTCTTCGTCGTCGCCTCGCTGGCGTGGATGTTCGACTGCCTCGACCAGCAGGTCTTCAACCTCGCGCGCGACGGCGCGATGGAGGCGCTGATCCCGGACCGGAAGCTCGCGACGGAATACGGCCCTTACACGACCTCGGTTTTCCTCGTGGGCTGGGCGTTCGGCGGCCTGGTCTTTGGCGCCCTCGGCGACCGTTTGGGCCGCGCCCGGATGCTTTCGTGGACGATCCTGTTGTACTCGGTCAGCACGGGCTTGAGCTCGTTTTCAACGGGGATGTTTGATTTCTGCCTCTATCGTTTCATCACCGGTCTTGGCGTGGGCGGGGTCTTTGGCCTGGCGGTCGCATTGGTGGCCGACTCGGTGCCGGACCGCGCCCGCGCGCCCGCGCTGGGCATGCTGCAGTCCGTGTCGACGTGGGGCAACCTGGGCGCGGGGCTGATCGGCATGGGGCTCGGCGTGCTGGCCGCTCAGAATCTGATCCCCTTCGGACTGCAGCACTGGCAGGCCATGTTCCTGGTCGGCGCGCTGCCGGCCTTCCTCTGCGTGTTCGTGATGCGCCGCCTCAAGGAGCCCCAGAAGTGGCTCGACGCCAGAGCTGCCGGACTGAAAACGGGAGTGAGATTTGGCTCTTATGCCGCGTTGCTTGGCCATCCCCGCTGGAGAAAGCACGCGTGGCTCGGGTTGATCGCGTGCAGCGCGGGCATCGTCGGCCTGTGGGGCATCGGCAATTTCCATCCCAAGATCGTGGGCGACATCGTGGAGAAGGCCTTCGCCGGGCAGGGCCTCGATGCCGCCGGCATCGCGGACAAGAAAGCCTACTGGCGTTCGGCCGGGCTGCTCCTGCAGAACATTGGGGGCTTCCTCGGCATGCTGGCCCTGGCCAGGATGGCCCAGGTGAAGGGACGCCGGATCGCCTTCGGCTGCGCCCTTTTCCTGTCGTTTGTCACGACGATTCTCGTTTTCCGCTTCATGCGCGAACTCGCGGACATGTACTGGATGCTCCCGCTGATGGGCTTTGGCCAGCTGTCGGTCTTTGGCGTGTACGCCATCTACCTGCCCGAGTTGTTTCCGACGAGCCTGCGAAGCACGGGCACGAGCTTTTGTTACAACGTCGGACGCATCGTCGCGGCGACGGCGCCGTTCACGCTCAGCCAGATCACCAAGCGCCTCGGCGGGGACGTCGAGGGCTTCCGCACGGCGGGCATGTGGGTCAGCCTCGTCCTGTTGATCGGGATTGCGGTCCTGCCTTTCCTCCCTGAAACGAAGGACCAACCGCTGCCCGACGAGTGATCGGGCCCCGGCCCGTTCCCATGCCAGCCCTCACCCCCGACGTGGTCCTCATTGGCGGCGGCGTCATGTCCGCCCACGTGGGGGTCATGTTGAAATGCCTGGATCCGCGCCTTTCGATCGAGGTGTTCGAGGCGTCCGACGTGCTCGCCGGGGAAAGTTCGGAGGGGTGGAACAACGCGGGGACGGGGCACGCCGGCTTGTGCGAGCTCAACTATACGCCGCCGCCAACCCAGGCCGGGGCCGTGGACGTTTCCCGCGCGATCGAGATCTTCGCGAAATTCGAGCAGTCGCGCCAGTTCTGGGGTTATGCGGTCGGGCAGGGGATCGTCTCCCGGCCGGCCGGCTTCATCCGGTCGGTGCCGCATGTGAGCTTCGTGCGCGGCGAAGCGGAGGTTGCCTTCCTCCGCGCGCGGCACGCCGCGATGAGCGGCCACCCGTTTTTCCGGGCCATGCGTTTCACGACGGATCGCGCCGCCCTGGGCGCCTGGGCCCCGCTCGTTGTCGAGGGACGGGAGTCGGGGGCGATCGGCGCGACGCGGGCGGTTGCGGGGACCGACATCAGTTTCGGGGAGCTCGCGCGTCAACTGCTGCATTGGCTGGGCACGCAGGAAGGTTGTCGCGTTTGGACCGGCCATCGCACCACCGGGCTCAGGCGCAGCCCCGCGGGCTGGACCCTGACGGTTCGCGAGGCGGGCGCGGGCGAGTCGCGCCGGGTCGACGCGCGCTTCGTCTTCATTGGGGCCGGCGGGGGCACGCTCCCGCTGCTCCAATCATCCGGGTTGCCGGTTGCGCGTGGCCTCGGAGCCTTTCCCATCGCCGGCCAATGGCTGGTCTGCGACAATCCGTCGATCGTGGCCCGGCACTTTGCGAAGGTCTACGGGTCGCCGCCCGCCGACTCGGGCGCGCTGGGCGGTCCGCACCTCGACGTGCGCCATATCCAGGGCCGACGGGTATTGCTGTTCGGCCCGTTCGCGACCTGGACCACGAGGTTTCTTCACCGCACAGGCGGCGCCGTGGACTTGGCCCGTGCGATCAGGCCGGACAACATCCCGACCTATTTGCACACGGGATTGCGCAACCGCGTCCTCGTCCGTTTCCTGGTGAAGCAGGCGTTGCAGAGTCGGGAATCCCGGCTGGAAGCCCTCCGGCTGTTTTATCCCAAGGCCCGCGACGCCGATTGGCGCCTGCTCGACGCCGGTATTCGGGTTCAAGCCTTGAAGCGGGCCGACGCGGGCCGGCTCCATTTCGGCACCGAGGTTGTCACCGCGGCGGACGGGACACTCGCGGCGCTGCTGGGGGCATCACCGGGTGCTTCCGTATCGGCGAGCATCGCCCTGCAGATCATCCAGGCCTGTTTTCCTGAGCGTCTGCAATCGTCCGGAGGGTGGGCCCGCATGAAGGCCATGGTACCCACGTTCGACCTTGATTTGGGGTCACCCGCGGAGGCCACGCATTACGCGGCCTATTCCGCGAAAGTCGACGAGCTGCTCGGCCTGCAGCCGGTTGCGGAGCTAGCTTAGCGGTTGAGGCTCGCGGCCACGCGGAGTCTAAAAGGGCCAGGGCGCCCGGAATATCGATGTTACGCTCAGCGGGAAGCCGGCGGGGGGCTTGTGGTCGTTCATGGCGCGGGTGCCAACGCTGAGCATGCGGTCGAGAACATCATGTTCGGGAGTTCTCATCGTTTTGGTGAGTGGCGATCGCGAGTTCGCCCAGCGTGCTTATCGACCTCTTTATCCGGGGCCGACGAGAAAGGGTCATGCCACGAATATTCCGGTGGCTGAAAGCCGGAGAATGGTTGTCAACGCACCGGCCGCCGGCCGGAGAGCCGGCGCAGGGCGAGGCGAGGGACGAGGGCGATCGCTTCGAAGGTGATGGCGAGCGAGAGCTTTGACTGGCCGTCGCGGCGCTCGGTGAAGACGATAGGGACTTCCTGCAGCCGGAAGCCGGCGCGGTGGGCCGTGAAGTGCAGTTCGATCTGGAATCCGTAACCATCCGTGCCGATCTTGGCCGCCGTCAACCCGGCGAGCGCCGCACGGCGGATCGCCTTGAAACCGCTGGTGGGGTCCGTGAGGGGCAGGCCGGTGAACAGGCGGACATAATAGCCCGCCCCGATGCTCAGCAGCAGGCGCGAGAGCGGCCAGTGCACGACGCTGATGCCTTTCACGTAACGCGAACCGATGGCGAGGTCCGCACCGTGGTCCAGGACCGCCAGCAGGCGCGGGACGTCGTCGGGGTCGTGCGACAGGTCCGCGTCCATCTCGATCGCGGCGGTGTAATCCCGCGTCAGCGCCCACGCGAAGCCGTCGCGGTACGCGGAGCCCAGGCCAAGCTTGCCGCTGCGCTCCAATAGAAAAACCCGGCGGTTGAACTCGGGGTGCGTCCGCACGAGGCCACCCGTCCCGTCCGGCGAAGCGTCGTCCACCACGAGCACGTGCATCGGGCTGGGCAGCGCCAGGAGCCGCGCCAGCACGCCGGGCAGCGAAAGCGACTCGTTGTAAGTCGGCATCACCAACAGCGGTCGGGAGGAAGGGGCGGGTTCGGCGGTCATGCGTCGGACTGGCGGCTGAGGGAAACGAAACGGGCGATGGCGGAAAGATTGGCGAGCACGGCGATCAAGCCGATGGTGCCGAGGGCCGGCCACGCAGTCCCGCCGCCCGGCGATTCGAGCCAGCGTTGCGCGCCAGGCGTGAGCGCCGCGCCGGCGATGAGCAGGGCCAGCCGGTCGGAGCGTTTCATGCTGCCGCGCGGCGGCGTCAACCGCAGCGCCTCGGCCTTGGCGGTCGAGTAGGTGATCATCATCGATCCAAACAGCGCGGCGAATACGAGTCCCTGCGCCGGCAGCGACGCGCGAAAATAAACCAGGGCGCCGGCGAAAAAGAAGACCTCCGCATAGCGGTCGAGAACCGAGTCGAGAATGGCGCCACGGGCCGAGGCGCGTCCCGTGGCGCGCGCCACGGCGCCGTCGAGCACGTCGAGCAACGCGCTGGCGAACAAACCCCAGGCGGCGAAACCCCAGTGACCGCGTGCGACGGCGAGGCCGGCCAGCGCCGCGGGCGCGAGCGAGAGCCACGATAGCGCGGCCGGGCTCACTTGGGCGGCGAGGCCGAGCTTCACGGCCGGTTGCAGCATCCAGTAGCCGGCGTTCATGACTCCACGGCCGAGGAAAATGGAACCGCCTTGCTGGTCGACGCGGGCAAAGTTTGCCGGGCCGCGTCCGAAAATGACATAGGCCGCAATCACCGCGGCGCAGAACAGGCCGAGCGCGATCGCGGCAAAAAGATCCGGCGGCCAGTCCATGCAGGTCAGCGCCGCCGGCGGGCGCCGCGGCGGCTCAGGCGGATGATCGCCGCTTCCAGCGCGCGGAGCTGCACGGACGGATCGTTGCCGGGCGTGGCGCGTCCGCGCGCGAGCGGGGTCTTGAAGAAGAAGGCCAGCCAGTCGAGCGAACCGGTTTCGCCGCGCCGGGTCGCGAGGTCGGCCAGCAGCACGAGGTCCAGGGCGAGCGGGGCCGCGAGGATGGAGTCGCGGCATTGGAAATTGATCTTCAGCTGCATCGGGTAACCGAGCCAGCCGAACAGGTCGATGCTGTCCCAAGCCTCCTTGTTGTCGCCGCGCGGGCCGAAGTAATTGATCTTAACCAGGTGCTCGATGTTGCCGTAGAGCGCGGGGTAGGTCTTCGCGGAGCACAGGTCGTCGAGCACGGTGGTCTTGCTGACGCGCTTGGCCTCAAACGCCTTGGGGTCCTCGAGCACGATGCCGTCGCGGTTGCCGAGGATGTTCGTGCTGAACCAGCCGGTGAGTCCGAGCAGGCGCATGCGCAGCGCGGAGGCGAGGACGGTCTTCAGGTAGGTCTGGCCCGATTTGAAATCCGAGCCGGCGAGCGGCACGCGCTGGCGGCGGGCGAATTCCTGCAGGGCGGGCGCCTCGACGGTGGTGTTGGGCGTGCCGTTCACGAAGGGCACCCCCTCGGCGAGCGCGGCATAGACATAGAGCTGCGAGGGCGAGATCGCCGGATCACCTGCGTCGAGCCCGCGCTCGAAGGCCGCCAGCGAGCGATGCACGGGTTGCAGCGCCTGGTAGATCTCGACGGACATGCAGGAGAGAATCACGACGCGGTCGCACTTCGCCAGGCGGCGAAAGCGGCGGATGTCGGCGCGCAGGGCCTCGACCAGGGCACGCTTGCCGGCCGCGGGCTTGGCGAACTTCGGCTTGATGCGCGTCGTGAAGCGCGGATCAACCACGCCCGCGAAGGCCGGGATGGCCGAGAGGAATTTGCGATGACGCTTCAGGTCGTCCCGGGAAAGGACGCCCGCCCGCGCGGCTGCCTGGTAGGCGTTGTTTTCCAGGAGGTCCCAGCCCCCGAAGGCCACGCCGGCGAGCGGGGCGAGCTCCACGATTTCGCTGATCGGTCGCGAGGGCGTGTCCGGGGCGGCCGCCAGCGGCAGCCGGCCGAGTTGGGTGAGCGAGCCGATGCCCGGGGAAAACCCGCGGCGCACGGCTTCGACGCCGGCGTAGAGCGTCGTGGCGACGGCGCCCATGCCCACGGTCAGGATTCCCAAACGGTCGGAACGTTGCATAAAAGGATGGAGGAAGGCGGACGAAGCGGACGGTGGCAACACCTTGCTCAGACCACGCCGAGCAGGCGCATCAGCCGGGCGCGCACGTCGGCCGGTTTCACTTTCGGCCGCCCGAGGTTGTCCATCACGCCGGCGCGGATGCGGAAATGGACGAGCGCCGGGCCGGCGTCCCGCGTGTGTGCCGCGAGCAGCGCGGCCAGTTCCTCCGGCGAGTCGGTGCCCGCCGCGCGCGCGTAGCCGCAGGCCTGGGCGATGGCGCCGAAGGACACGCCGCGGCTGACGGTCGACTGCCCGCCGGTGGAATCGTGCACCTCATTGTCGAGGACGAGGTGAAAGAGGTTGCGCGGCGCGAACGCGCCGATGGAGGCGAAGTTGCCGAGCCGCATCAGCGCGGCGCCGTCGCCATCGGCGACGAACACACGCCGCTCCGGCCGGGCCAGCGCCAGCCCGAGGGCGAAGGCACTGGCTCCGCCCATCGAACCGACCATGTAGAACTGGTTGTCCGCATCCCCGAGCGTGTAGAGTTCCCGGCCGGTGTAGCCGGTGGTGGCCACGATGATGTCTTCCGGGTGCACCGCGGCGCGGAGGGCGCGCAGGGCGTCGGCTCGGGTCACGCGCTCATCGTAGCCGCGGGCGAGCGTCTCGCGAAAATGCAGGTCGCGCGCGCCAATCGGCGCGCGGTTGCGCGGGGCGCGCAGCGGATTCTCATCGACGGCGCCGTGCGGCATGATGAACGCGTAAGGCAGCGACGCGGCGCGAAAGTGGGCCTGCGCGCGGTCAAGCGCGGCGGCGATGTCCGCGGTCGCGGCGGGAAACGGCTCGTGGGGGATGCGCAGCGTGTCGAGTAGCGCCGGCGTGATCTCGCCCATCAGCTCGTGCTGCGGCTCGTCGGCCGGGCCGCCGGGCTGGGCGCGGTGGGTGACGATGAGCAGCACGGGAATCCGGAAGGGGAAGTTGAGGGAGCTGAGCGCGTTGACGGCGTTGCCCAGACCGGAGTTCTGGAACATCACGACCGCGGCGCGGCCGGCGACGTGCGCGCCGGCCGCCAGCGCGACCGCGTCGCCCTCATTGGTGGCGTCGCGAAAGGTGATCTCCGGGTCGTTGATGACCGCGTTGATGAGCGGCTTGAGGTAGGAGCACGGCGTGCCCGAGAAGAAGCGGAGGTCGCGGGCCTTGCACGCGCCGAGGAAGTCACGGGCGGCGATCATGAGGAGAAACGCTGGGCGGGGTTGAGATCGGTGAGCGAATCCACGTCGATCCCGTGGCCGCGGAGGGAGTGGATCTTCACGCGCCGGCCGGTTTGCACGCAGGGGTTGAGCGCCTGGAGGCGGGTGGTTTTACGCGAGGGGTTCAAGACGGGGAGGGCAGCGGGTTCACCCAGCGCCAGCCCGAGCGCATGGGGCGCAGCGTGCGGCCGATGCCCCACACAGTGCGCAAGGCCAGGTAGGCAGCGATCAGCGGTCCACCGAGGCCGGCGCCCGCGGGAAAAATCAGCAGCCCCACGGCCGCGGCGGGCGCCCAGAGGTCGGGAGCCGGGTGCGGCGTCCGCAGGAGATGGCTGCCGATGACGCGGCCAACATAGTCGCCGCCGTGCAGCATCAGGATCGCGACGGAGGTCCAGAGCGGGACCTGCGCAAACTGGAGTCCGGCGATCAGCACGCCATGGCCCACGGCGAACCAGATGAACGGCCGCGGCACGCGTCCGATCCGGCGCAGGCAGTCCGCCACCGCCACCAGCGAGCCGAGGCCGCCGCCGACAATCAGCAGGTAATATGCGGGCCAGTCGCCGACGAGCGGCGCCAGCCACCAGGTGCGCGCGGCGGGCACGGTCCACGAGAGGCAGAAGGCAATGAACAGCAGCACGCCCTCCAGGGAGCCGATGGGGCCGAAGTAAAGTTCCCCGCGTTCCTTTTCCTCGACCATCGTCGCGGCGAACGCCAGGTGCGAGCAGCCGAGCATCAGGAGCACCGCGAAAGGATCGTGGAAACCCACGAGGCCGAAGATCGCCAGCACGGCGATGGCGCCGTGATAGACGTCGAGCGAGTGGTCGAGGTACTCGCCCAGGGCGGAACTCGTGCGCGAGCGCTTGGCCTGCATGCCGTCGAGGTGGTCATACACGAGGTAGAAATGCAGCAGTCCGGCAAACAGCCCGCCGCGCCAGACCGGGTCGGCGGGCGCGCCGGCGATGACGCCGCCGAACAGCACCCACATGAAGGCGGAAGCGAGCAGGGTGACGAAGTTAGCCGGCACGCGCCAGGGCACGGTGACCATGAATGCCCCGGCCCAGTATTTCCGAAACGGCCCGATCAGGATCGAGCGGTCGGTGCAGCGGTATTCGTAGGGCGGCAGCGGGGCGGCGCTCATGCGGGGACAATGTTCGCCTGCTGCATCCACGCGCGCAGGTGCCGGAGGAAGAGCTCGAGGTCGGCGGGCTGCAGGTCGCCGAGATTGGCGATGCGGAAGGTGCGCGCGCCGGTGATTTTGCCGGGATAGACCGTGATGTCGCGGGCGTAGAGGTAATCGTGCATCGCGCCGAAGTCCCAGCGCGGATGCGCGGGCTCATGGAAGGCGGTGAGGATGCGCGAGTGCCAGCGCTCCGGCACGACGCACCGGAAGCCGAGCGCCTGCATGCCCGCGAGCAGCACGGCGTGACAGGCGGCGTAGCGCGCGTGCCGGGCCGCGGGACCTTCCGCGAAAAACTCGTCGAGCGCGGCGTCGAGCGCGTTCAACACCTGCACCGGCGGCGTGAACAGGCACTGGCCGGTCTGCTCCTGCGCGCGCCAGTTGTCGTGGAGATTCAGGTAATAATTGCGCCGCGGCAGCGCCGCCGTGCGGGCGAGGGCGGCGGCGCCGGCGAGGACGAAACTCGCGCCGGGCAGGCCCTGGAAACATTTGTTCGAGGAACCGAGCAGGAAGTCGACCGGCGTCGTGCGCAGGTCCAGCGCCACGCCGCCGAGCGACGAGATGGCGTCGACGATCGTCGTGATCCCGCGCGCGCGGCAGAGCGCGGCGATTTCCGCCAGCGGGTTGAGCATGCCGGTGGTCGTCTCGTGATGGACGAGGAAGCAATGCGTGGGCACCGGCGCCGCGGCGAGGGCGGCGGCGACGCGGGCCGGTTCCGGATACTCGCCCCAGGGAAAGGCCAGCACGCGATGCGGCAGGCCGTGGGCCCGGGCGATTTCCGCCGCGCGGCGGCCGTAGGCGCCGTTGTCGATGATGAGCAGGAGATCGGCGGGGCCGACGGCGGACGTGAGCGCGGCTTCCATCGCGGCCGTGCCCGAGCCGCCCAGCAGCACGGCGGTGTGCGTGCCTTCGCCGTGCGCGCTGCGCACGAGCTTGCCGCGCAGCGCGGCGAGCAGCGTGCCGAAGTCGGCCTCGCGCGGACAAAGGTCGGGCATCACCAGCGCCTGCTTGACGCGCTCGGTCGTGGTGCACGGGCCGGGGTTCAGCAGAATCTTACGCGGGGTGGGCGGCATGGTCTTGGATTCCGAGGGCGGGCAGCAGGCGGGTCCGGGCGCGCTCGAGATGGCGGGCATCATCGATCTCGCCCCAAAGCAAATCACCGACCTTCAACAGGCCGATCGGGCGCGTCGGTCCGAGGTCCGAGAGGCAGTCGTCATAGTGCATCGGCCCCGGCAGCGGGCCGGAGTTTTCGTAATGCCGGCACATGGCGGTGAGGAGATCGCGCGATACGCGCGTGATGCCGACGAACTCGCCGAGGGGCCGGCCGGCGCCCGCGGGTGGCGTCTTGGTCAGCAGGCGCAGCCGGCCCGCGTCGTCGGCAAAGGCGTGCACCTCGTCGCCCTGGTTCGTCGTTCCGGAAACCAGCAGGCAGTCGGCGAGCGGCTGCGCGAGCAGGGCCGACAGCGCGCGAGGTTCATACAGCAGATCCGACTCGAGGAGCAGGCAGTCCTGCGTCACGCGGGCGCGGGCGAGGTAAAGCGAATGCATGCTGCCGGAGCGGGCGAAGTCGGCGTTCTCCACCAGTTCCGCCGTGGGAAATTGCCGCGCGAAAAAGCGGCGGTAGTCGTCCGCCCGGTGGCCGATGACGACGATCAGGCGCGTGATCCCCGCCGCCCGCAGCAAGTCCAGCGAGCGCTGGAGCAGCGGCTGGCCGCCGAGCGGCAACAGGCCCTTGGGGGCGGAGGCGAAGACTGACTGCAGACGCGACCCCAAGCCGGCGGCGAGGATGACCGCGGCGGTGGGACGGGAGGGAGTTGGATCGGACATGGGCGCCACGAGGGTGTGCTGGCGTAGGCCGTCGGCAGCTTGGCCGCCGGGGAGCAGCCAAGTCAACCCCGATGGCCGGCCGCCTGTTGCGAGGACGGCACTTGCGTTATGGCCGGGCCGTTTTCTTAATCTCCGGCCGCTGACCCATGCACACAACCGAAGGGCCTCGATCCTCTTCCCGTTCCCCCTTTGGCCGCCTGGAGCCAGAGATGGCCGCTGACTTGGTGCTGGGACCGGAGGTGACGGTGAACGAGCCGTGGCAGCCGCCGACGGGAGGTCCGCGCGTGATCCTGCTCACCGGGACCACGGGATTTCTCGGGGCGTATCTGTTGCACGACTTCCTGGCGCAAACCACCGCCACCCTCGTTTGTTTGGTGCGGGCGGCTTCCCCGGCGGCGGGGCGCGAGCGGATCGAGCAGAACCTCGCCCGCTTCGGGCTGGCCCCCACCGCCGCGCAATGGCGGCGCGTCGAGGCGTGGCCCGGTGACCTCGCCCGCCGGCAGTTCGGGCTCGCGGACAAGGCCTGGACCGAACTCGCGGCGCGGGTGGACACCGTGGTGCACGGCGCCGCCGTGGTTAATTTCTACCAGGATTACCGCCGGTTGCGCGCGACGAACGTCGGCGGCGTCCGGGAGATCCTGCGTTTCACCGTGGAGGGCCGCACCAAGGCGCTGCACTACGTCTCTTCGACCGGAGTGTTCGAGTCCGACGCCTACCGGGGCGTCCCGGTCGCCGAGGCCGACAACCCGGCGCACTGCCACGGCAGCGTGATGGGCTACACCCAGGCCAAATGGGTCGCGGAACAGCTGGTGTTGCAGGCGCGCGTGCGCGGCGTGCCCGCGTCGGTCTACCGCCCGCCGTTCATCATGGGCGACTCGCGGACCGGGGTGGTCGACGCGGAAAATCTCGTCGTCAAGACCCTCATCGGTTCGATCCAGGGCGGGGCCTGGTTCGACGTCCGCAACACCGTCGAGATGATCCCGGTCGATGCCTTGAGCCGGGCCATCGTGCATTTTGCCCGGGATCCGGCGTATCACGGCCGGACCTTTCACCTGACCAGCCCGCAGCGCATGAGCTGGGCTGACATCGGCCAGGCGGCGCGCCGCTACGGCTACCCGATGGAGATGACACCGTGGGATGAATGGCTGCGGCGCCTGCTCGAGTTTGGCCGCCAGCCGGACAATGCCCTCCGGCCGCTGGTGAGATTCTACACGAAGGTGACCTCGCGCGCCGGCGTGCCGGTGCCGGATATTTTTGCGCGACAGACGCCGCCGGTGTTCGAGTCCGGCGTCACGCAGGCGGCGCTCGCCGACGCCGGGTTGGTGCCGGCGGGCATGACGGCGGACCTGTTTGCCGCTTACCTCGATTATTTCATCAGCCAGGGCTGGCTGCCGGCTCCGCCGAAGCAGCGCCGGGGAAACTCGCGACCGCCTTACGCGGTGTGCCGCTAGCATGGCCCGCGGGGAACTGCGCGCGCGGCCGGCCGGGATCGGGCGCGCCGGGATGCGGGCGCCGGGGGGCGCCGCGACATGAAACCGGTCGTCGCGGCTTTCGACTTTGACGGCACGCTCAGCGAGGGCGTCAGCGGGCTGCGTTTCTTTCACCAGCTGCTGGGCACGCCGCGCTACGCCTGGTTTTGGGTGCGGCATTTTCCGTCGCTCGCGGCCTACGGGCAACGCTGGCGGCACGAGGCGAGCCTCGACCGGATCAACCGTCACATCTTCACCGGGCGACCCGCCGCCGAGATCGGGATGGCGGCGGATCATTACTGGCGGCACACGCTGCCGCTTCACCTGATCCCGGAAGGCATGGCGCGGCTGCGGGCGCACCTCGCGCGCGGCGACCGCTGCGCGCTTGTGAGTCGCGGCTACGAGGTTTATTTGCAGCCGTGGGCCCAAAACCTGGGCATCACCGACATCATCACCACGCGGCTCGAGGTCGGCGCCGACGGGCGCTTGACCGGCGCGATGCCCGAGCCGAGTTGCGACGGCGACCACAAGCCGGCCCGGCTGCTGGCGCGGCTCGGTCCGCGTGACGGTTACGAATTGCATGCCTACGGCGACGGGCCGGGAGATTTTGCGTTGCTCGCGGCGGCGGACTGCGCGTTTGTGCGCAAGGGGCACGCGTTCCAACCCTGGCAGCCCTCCTCCTGACGACCATGCGCATGATGATTCTCACCCGCTCGGGCGACGCGGCCAAGGCGACCGCCCGATCGCGCCTGGCGAAAGCGTGTTCACGATGATCCCGCGCAAGCAGCTCGACGCCACGCTCGCCGACGTTGCCCTCGGGCTGCTGGCTTGCGCCGGGCTCGCGCCGGCGGCCCCGACGCGCGATCGCGACGGACGGACGCTGCTCAGTACGCGGCCGGAGAGCCTGGTCTGCCTGTCCGTGCGCAGCGGTTTCGATCTGCTGCTCGCCGAACTCGCCTGGCCGGCGGGCAGCGAGGTGTTGGTGACGGCGATCACCGTCCCCGACATGAGCCGCATCCTGCATGAACACGGCCTGCAGCCGGTGCCGGTTGATCTCGATCCCGCCACGCTGGCCCCCGAATGGGCGGCGCTGGAGCGGGCCGTCACGCCGCGCACGCGCGCCATTCTTGTGGCGCATCTCTTCGGTGCGCGGCTGGCCCTGGATCCGCTCATTGCCTGGGCGCACCGGCGCGGGTTGCAGGTGTGGGAGGATTGCGCACAGGCCTTCACGGCCGACGGTTTCGAGGGCCATGCGGCAGCCGAGGTGCGGATGTTCAGCTTCGGCACGATCAAGACCGCGACGGCTTTCGGCGGCGGAATTTTCCTGGTCAACGATGCCGCCTTGCGCGCGCGTCTGGTGGCGCGACACGCGCGCTGGCCGCAGCAAACCGCGGGTGCCTACGCGAAAAAACTGCTCAAGCTCGCGGCCTTCCTGCTGGTGCAGACACCCAGGGTCTACGGCGTGGTGTTCCGCGGCATCGGGTGGCTGGGACGCGACGCGGACCAGGTCGTCATGGACTTCGGCCGCGGCTTTGCGGGCGGCGATTTCTTCCGGAAACTCCGGCAACGGCCCTGCGCGGCGTTGCAGCACCTGCTGGCGCGCCGGCTGGCGGCGGCGGATCCGGTCACCGTCCGCCGGCGCGCGGAGGCCGGCGAGTTCCTGCTGGCGCACCTGCAGGCCGCGCGGCCGCTGGGAGCGCGGGCGGAGCACCGCACGCACTGGCTTTTCCCGTTGCGCGTGAAAAATGGCGACGCGCTGCTGCCCGTGCTGTGGCGCGCCGGTTTCGATGCCACGCGTGCGAACTCCAGCCTGCACGCGGTGCCGGACGGCGGCGGGGCGACGGCGCCGCGGGCGCAGGCGGCGATGAGCGAGGTGGTCTACGTGCCCGCCTATGCGGCGATGGGGCGGTGGCGGCTCGCGGAACTGGCCGCGGTGCTCAACGCCCACGCGGAGCCGGCGGAGTGATCCCGCGCTTTTCCGCGATCAATCCGGCGAGGCGGTTGACGGTCCACGGCTCGAAGAAATCCTCGTAGTCGAGCTTCACGCCGAATTGCTCCTCGAGCAGGCACTGCAGTTCGACGGCGCGCAGAGAACTCATCCCCTGTGCCAGCAAGGGCGCGGCGGGATCGAGGGCCGCGGGTGCGAGCGCCAGCACCTGGGCGACGCCGGCGTGCAGCCGGGCGAAATCCTCCGACGGGAGCGGAGTCTCGCCGGCGGGCGCCACCGCGGCGGGCACCTGGGCGCCGGCGGCGCCGGTGGTGAGGTAGGCGTCGAGTTGCCCGGCGAGAAAGAGCTCGCGACAGCGGCGGCGCTGGATCTTGCCGCTGCTGGTTTTGGGCAGGCTCGCAAAGCGGACGAGGGCGAGATGCGACACGGCGAGTTGATGTTCCTCGCTGATGGCGGTCCGCAGCGCAGCGGCCACGGCCGCGAAGTCGGCGTCGCGATGCCCCAGGTTGATCTCGTGAACCACCGCGAGCGACTCGCCGTCGTCACCCGTGACCGCAAAGGCGGCGCCCGCGGCTTCGGCGAGCGCGGGATGCGCGGAAAGGGCGGTGAGCTCGATGTCCTGCGGATAGTGGTTGGTCCCGCCGATGATGATGAGATCCTTGCGCCGGCCGGTGATGAAGAGCTGGCCATCGTGCAGGAAGCCGAGATCGCCGGTGCGCAGAAACGGCCCGGCGGCGTCCGGCACGGTGCGCGCCTGGAAGATTTCCCGGGTGGCTTCGACATTGGCCCAGTAGCCGCGCGCGATGCTCGGGCCGGCCACCCAGATTTCGCCGACCCCGTCCGCGGCGCAGGGGCGCCGGGTGTCGGGATCGACGATGAGCACCTGCTGGCCGCCGAGAATCACGCCCGAGCCCGCCAGCCGGACGGCCTGCGCGGGGTCGCTTGAGGGGAGCACGTGGTGCCGGCCGAGGGCGGCGCGGTCGAAACCGGCGGTCACGGCGCCGCGGCCGCGCGGTTGCGCGCTGACGGCGAGCGTGGCCTCGGCCAGGCCGTAGCCCGGGCAAAACGCCCCGGCGCGGAAACCGCAGGGGGCGAAGGTGCGCGCGAATTTCTCCAGCGTCGCGGGCCGGATCGGCTCGGCGCCATTGAAGGCGGTTTGCCAGCAGCTGAGATCGAGGCGGGCGATGATTTCCGGCGTGGCCCGCGCGGCGCAGAGCTCGTAGGCGAAATTCGGCGCGGCGGAGGAGGTGGCGCGAAAATGGGACAGGGCGCGCAGCCAGCCCAGCGGGTCGCCGAGAAACGCCTGCGGGGTCATGATGACCTCGGTTACGCCGTGATCGATCGCGGCGAGCAGGTTGCCGATGAGGCCCAGGTCATGGAACGGCGGCAGCCAGCTCAACCCGAGCACGTCGGCGGCGTTCATCCCGAACGGCTCCGCGATCAGGCCGATGTTGTGCTCGAGGCTGCCGTGGGTGACGACCACGCCCTTCGGCTCGGCCGTGGAGCCGGAGGTATATTGGAGGAAGGCCGGCGTGTCCGCATCGACATAGGGCAGGGGCCAGTCCGCCGGCGGGTTGTCTTCACCGGCGGGTTCGAGCCAGGTGAGGTCGAGTTCGCGCAGCAGTTCCGGCTTGAGCGTGGTCTCGACCTGGCGGCGCACGTCGGCGGCCGCGAGCGCGAAGCGCGCGGCGGAATTGCGCGCCACCGTGGCGAAGCGTTCCGGCGGACGGTTGCGGCGCGGCGGGTAGAGGGGGACGGCGATGGCGCCGGCGTAGAGGCAGCCGAGGAAGCCCGCGATGTAGTCCGGCCCGGGTGGCAGGACCAGCAGCACGCGGTTGCCCTCGGCGTGCCGGGTGCGCAGCTGCTGCGCCAGGCCCAGCGCGCGGGCCCGCAAGGCGGCGTAACCGAGGTCGTCGGTCGTGAAGTCCGGCCCGCGGATGAAGCGGAACGCGGGGGCGGCCGGTTTCTCCCGGGCATGCCGGTCGAGCTGGTGCATCAGCGTGCGCGGCACGCGCGGTTGCGGAAAGGGGGAGGCCACGGACGAGGAAGAACCGGCGCTTCCGTGGATTCGAGGCAAAAATCGGGCGGCCCGGCGCGGTGGATTAGCGCTGGAGTTTTTTCCCGCCCGCCGCAGTCTGCCCCGAAAAATGCCCACCCGCGTGCAAATTTCATGAGCGAGATCTTCGACAAGACCCCCGAACAGCGGCTGCGGGAAAAACTGGAGGCCTTTCCGCCGGACTTCCAGGAGCGCGTGCTTCACTATAAGACGAAGCCAACGCCCGAAGACCTGGCCGCCATCGTGCAGGGCGTGATCGCCTACCACGGCGGCGAGACGTTCACGACCAAGTTTGCCGAGAAGGGCGGGGCGGTGCTGATCGTCGAGGACCTGGGCTTCGACTCGCTCACGCTCGTGGACATTTCCTTCCAGGCGGAGGAGTTCGTGGATTTTGTCATCCAGATCCCGGATTTCGCGGACATCAAGACGCTCGACGACCTGCAGGCCTTCCTGCGGCGGAAAATTTTCCCGGCGGCCTGACGCCGCAATCCCATGGCGCAACGGCATCGCGTGGCAGTCACGGGGCTCGGCTTCATCACGAGCATCGGCAACGACGCGGCGGCGGTGGAGGCCAGCCTGCGCGAAGCGCGCTCCGGCATCGCGGCGTTTGATTTCGCCGATCCCGGCCGCACGGTCGCGGTGAAAGTGGCGGGCACGATCAAGCAGTTCGCGACCGGGTCGCCCCACTGGAGCAAATGGAAGTTTCCGGCGCGGTATAAATTCGCCCCGGTGGTGCTGCGCGGGTTGCCGCCGCACGGGCTTTACGCGCTCTGCGCGATGGAACAGGCGCTGGCCGATGCGCGCCTGCCGGCCGAACTGGTCGGCGCGGAGGACACGGCGCTCTTCAGCTGCTCCGCGGGTTCGCCGTTCCTGATGCGGCATTACCTCGGCCTCATGCACGACGCCCCCGACATGCGCGGCTCGCCGATGGGGGTCGTGAGCTCAATCAGCGGCACGCTGAATTTCAACCTCGGCACGCACTACAAGATCCGCGGCGGCAACTGCGGTTTCGTTTCCGCCTGCGCGTCGTCCAGCCATGCGCTCGGCTATGCCGCCGACGAGATCGCCAGCGGGCGGTTCAGCCGGGTGATCGTGGTCGGGGCCGAGGAACCGAATGCGGATGCGCTCATTCCCTTCATGAGCATGAAGGCGCTCTCCACCTGCGCGGACCCGGCGGTGGCCTCGCGGCCCTTCGACCGGCAGCGCGACGGTTTCGTCGGCAGCGGCGGAGCCGCGGTCGTCATCGTGGAGTCCGCGGAATCCGCCGCCGCCCGCGGCGTGCCGGCCTACGCCGAGCTGCTCGGCTGGGGGCAGTCCTCCGATGGTTTCAACCTGGCGCTGCCGCAGCCGGACGGCGAGGGTCTCGCGCGCGCGATCCGCCGCACCCTGCGGGCCTGCGAGCTCACGCCCGGCGACGTCGGTTATATCAATGCCCATGCAACCTCGACGCCCTCGGGCGACAAGGCCGAGGCGCTCGCCTTGCAGGGCGTGTTCACGAAAGCGGGCGCCCACCCCCTGGTGAGCAGCACGAAGGGCCTGACCGGTCACCCGCTCTCCATGGCGGGCGCGATGGAGGCGGCCTTTTGCGCGCTCGCGTTGCGGGGCGGTTTCGTGCCCGGCACCGCGAACCTCACCGAGCCCGATGAGGCGTGTGCGGGACTCAACCTGCCGCGGACCACGCTGGCGCAGTCGCCCGGCATCGTGCTGAGCAACAGCAGCGGCTTCGGGGGCAGCAATGTGGTGCTGGCCTTCGCCCCCTGGAAGGCATGAGCGCGGCCGGTCCCATCACGGTCCGCGAGATCGGCCTCGGCGACAAGGCGGCCGTCGCGCGCTTCATCGGTTTCCAATTCGACCTTTACCGCGACGCGCCGCTCTGGACGCCGCCCGTGTGGCTCGAGATGGAGGAGCTGATGAGCCCGGCCAAGAACGGTTTTTTCGCGCACTCCGCGGGCGGCTTTTTCCTCGCTGAGCGCGCCGGCGCCGTGGTGGGCCGCATCGCGGCCCTGCGTCAGCGGTTCTACAACGAGGCGCACCAGAACGACACGGCTTTCTTTTATTGGTTTGAGTCGGTCGACGACCAGGCCGTGGCGGACGCGCTCTTCGCCGCCGCCGCGGAATGGGCGCGGGCGCGCGGGCTGCGCCGGATCCTCGGCCCAATCGGGTTCACGCAGCCGGATCCCCCGGGCATCCTCGTCCGCGGCTTCGAGCACGAAGGCACCATGAACGTGCCGTGGCATTTCCCCTATTACGAGCGGCTCGTCACCACGGCCGGTTACGTGGCGCACACCGACTACCTGTCCGGTTACTTCGACCGCACGATGAAGTTTCCGGAGGAAATCGTGACGCACGGGGCCGCCGCCCTGCAGCGCGGGGGCTACACGATCAAGCATTTTAAAAACAAGGCGGAGTTGCGCGCCTGGGGCCCGCGTTTTTTCCGCACCTACCTCGATTCGTTTGCCGCCGTGCCGGATTTCTTCGCGATGAGCCCGCGGGAGTTCGAGGTGCTGATGGACAAGATGCTCATGGTCGCGGATCCCGGCATCATCAAGCTGTTGCTGGAAGGCGACGACGTGCTGGGCTTCCTGCTTTCGTTCCGCGACATCACGCCCGGCTTGCGGCGCAGCCGGGGCCGTCTGCTGCCGTTCGGCTGGTGGCATTTGTTGCGCAGCCTCGCCCGCTCGCGCCAGTGCAACGTCATCGCGCTCGGCGTCCTCCCCGGCCGGCAGAAGGGCGGGGCGAACCTGGCGCTCTTCGCCGAATTGCTCACGACGCTGCGCAACTCCGCCTACGAACGCGCCGAGATCGTGCAGATCGTGGGCGGCAACATGAACACCCATGGCGACATGACGCGGCTCGGGGCCAAGTGGGACAAGTGCCATCGCGTTTACCGGCGGGAGATCCCGCGCGCCGCCGCGCCGGGCCGGGTCGCATGAGTGCGGACACCTTTCCCGCGAATTTCAGCGCGGACGTCGAGCAGGACTGCCCGCCCTACCTCGCGACGACGCGCGGCATGACCGAGGGCCTGCCGCGGCTGCTCGATTTGCTGGGCGAGCTCCGGGTAGCCGGCACTTTCTTCACCACCGGCGAAATGGCGCGGCGGTTCCCGGCGCTCATCCGGCGGCTGGTGGCGGAGGGGCACGAACTCGGCTGCCACGGCGACCTCCACCGGGATTTTACGACGCTGACGGCAAAGGAAGCCGATGCGGAACTCGGCGCGGCGCTCGCGTCGCTCCGCGAATTCGCGCCGGTGGCCGGTTTTCGCGCGCCCTACCTGCGCTTTCCCGCCGCCTACCTGCCGTTGCTGGCGGCGCATGGCGTGCGGATCGACTCCTCGATCGCCCGCTACAAGTTCGGTCCGCACCACCAGGCGGGCCCGGTGCCGCCCGGACTCGTTCGCGTGCCGGTCTCGGCGACGTCCTCCGTGCTGCGGCTGCCCGGCTGGATCCGCCGGCCCTGGCTCGGCAGCCGGCGGGCGCCGCTCCTGATCTTTGTGCACCCGTGGGAGGCGGTGGATTTCCGCCGGTCGTCGCTCCGGCCCGACTGCCGCTTCCGCACCGGAGCACCCGCGCTCGCGGCGTGGCGCGAGACGCTGACCGACTTGCAGGCAAGGGGCGCAAGGTTTGTGCGTTTGGATGCGCTGGCTTCGGGCGGCGGCTGATTTTTAGAGGCGAACGGCCGATTCAGCCATTGACCGCGTTTCACCGGCATTTCACCTTGGCCGGAGTTTTGGCGTCTTCCCGCACACAATTTCGCCGCATGACATCCCTCCGCGCTTTGCGCCCTGGTTATTTTTGCGTGGCCCTGGCGGCTGCGGCGTTCCTGACCGCGCGGGCGACGGAGGCATCGCTGCCCGCCGCCGTTTCCCTGGACGAGGCGATCCAGACGACCCTGGCCCGGCAACCCGGCGTGGAAATCACCCGCCACCAGGTGTTGGAGCGGCAGGGCGACCTCCAAAGTGCCGGCGGGCGGTTTGACTGGGTGGTCGGCAGCTTTTTCTCGCAGGAAGTGGTGCGCACGCCGACGGGCTCCGCGTTTCCGCTCCCCGGCGAGCAGCGCCAGGATATTTCCGTCTACGGCGTGGGCGCGGCGAAGCAGCTGCGCAACGGCATCTCGCTCAGCCCGCAGATCTCGGTCGTGGACGCCAAGGACAGCCTCTCCAGTCCGCAGCCGATCAGCCAGTCCAACCTCGCGCTGACGATCACGGTGCCGCTCCTGCGCGGGTTGGGGACGAAGGTGGCCGGCGCCCAGGAAGCCGCGGCCCGCACGGCGGTCGAGGCCCAGCAGCAGCTGGCCCGCTACCAACTGGACCAACTCGTCTTTCAAACCACGCAGGCCTACTGGAACTGCCTGGCGGCGCGGCGCAACCGCGACCTGCTGCTCGATTCCGCGCGCCGGGCGGAGCGCATCCTCGAGGCGGTCGAGACCCTGGCCCGCGGGGGCGAACTCGACAGCGCGCAGCGCAACCAGGCCCGCGCGCTCGTGTCCAGCCGCCGCGCCCAGAGCGAGGAAGGTGACCTGACCTATTACCAGAGCCGCCAGGCGCTCGCGCTGGCGATGGGGCTCGGCGGCCACCAGCTCGCCACCCCGCCGGATGTGGCCGGGGAATTTCCCACCCCGATCCCGGTGGAGCAGGTGGCCCCGGTGATGAACGAGAAATACATCAGCGAAGCCCTGGGCCGCCGGGGAGATTTTCTCGCCGCCGGTCTCGCGGCCGACGCGCAACAGGTGCTGCTCGACGAGGCGAAGGGTAACCTCAAGCCGCGCCTCGATTTCCAGCTGCGGGTGGGTTATGCGGGCGATGACCGCCGCCCCGACCGCCTGCGTCCCGCCTACGCGCTCAGCAACGACCTCGCGGGCGTCAACGCCCTGGGTTCGCTCAGCCTCCAGTGGCCGGTGCGGAACAACGTCGCGCGGGGGGCGTTCGTCTCCCAGCGGGCGCGGACCGACGAGGCCCGGCTCAATCTCACCCAGGCCGCCAACGGCATCACGACCACGGTGCTCATCGCCCTCGAGACCCTCCGCAAGACCCTCGCGCAGTATGAACTCAGCGACAAGGCGGTGACCGGCTACCGGCAGACGGTCACGCAGACCAACGAGAAGATGAACGCCGGCGAGGCCTCGCTCAACGAGCTGATCGACATTGAAGACCGTTACGCCGACGCCCGCCGCGCCCAGATCGCGACGCTGCGCACCTACGCCGTCACGCTCGCCCAGCTGCGCCTGCTCACCGGCACGCTTTCCACCGCCACCGACAAGGGGGCCGTGTTCGAGACTTCCACGCTCACCGCCGTGCCTTTCACGCCCTGATATTTGTCGCGCCATGAAATTCCTCCCGCTTTCCCGTGTTGCCCTCCTCCTGGCCGGCCTTGCCTTCGCCGGGGTCCGCCTGGACGCCAAGATCGGCGCGCTCGGGCGCATCATCCCCGCGGGTGACGTCATCAACCTGCCGGGCGCCGGCGACGCGGTCACGGCCATCCTCGTGAAGGAGGGCGACGTGGTCGAGGCCGGCGCCCCGCTCATGACCTTCCGGTCGCGCGAATCCGCGCTCAACGACGTGAAGCTCGCCGAACTCGCCGTGAAGGAGGTCCGCGACCTGGCCCAGCTGGCCATCGACTCGCTGGCCCTGAAGGTCGAGATCTCGAAGCGCGAGTTCGAGTTCGCCAAGCTCCGCCATGACCGCTTCTCCAAGCTCGGCGGCGAGGAGCTCTCCGCGCAGCAGATGGAGGCCCGCGCCTACCAGATGCGGAACGCGGAGTTGAACTACCAGTCGGCCGAGAAGGAACTCGCGCGGGCCACGGAGGAGCGGGCCATCAAGCTCGAGCGCACCACCACCCAGCTGGCCGTGGCGCAGGACAAGCTCGCCCGCACGACCCTGACCGCCCCCGGCCGGCTCACGGTGATCAAGATCTATGCCGCCCCCGGCCTCGTGCCCGGCGGCGTGGCCCTCTCCCTCGGCAACCTGGAGGAAATGCACGTCGTGACCGAGGTCTTCGCCGGCGACCTGCCGAACCTGAAGGTCGGCCAGGAGGCCACTGTCACCGGCAACGCGCTGCCCGGCCCGATCAAGGCCCGGGTGCTCGCCATCGGCCGGCTCATCACCGGCCGCGCCAAGGTCGCGGAGGTGCTGCTCCGCCTCGACGATCCCGCGGCCGCCGCCAAGCTCATCAACCTCGAGGTCAACGTCTCGATCGAAAACTGACGCGCCACCCGGCGGCGCGCTTCCGGCCCATGAGGATTTTCCTGGCGTGGCACAACACCCTGCAGAACAAGAAGCGCTCGTTCGCGGCGGTGGCCGGCATCACCTTCGCCGTGTTGCTCGTGTTCATGCAGCTGGGGTTTCTCCAGACCGCCAAGACGAACTCCACCATCGTCTATAATTATTTCCAGTTCGACCTGGTCATCACGTCGAACCGCTTCCTGTCCCTCGAGGCCGCGCATTTCTTCGAGAGCTCGCGGCTCCTGCAGGCCCGCGTCATCCCCGGGGTGAAGGACATCGCCACGCTCGACTTCAGCCGCGGGCGCTGGCGCGACCCGGAGAACAACAACAAGACCTCCTCCTGCATGATCCTCGGGTTCGACCTGAACCCCGCGTTCGTGCCGGCGGCGCACCGCGCGCTGCTGCCCACGCTCACGCCGCGCGACACGGTCATGTTGGACCGCTACTCGCACCCGGATTACGGAGCGCAGCGCGTCGGCCGGGAGGCCAGCCTCGAGAACCGCCCGGTCACCCTGGCGTCGGTCTTCGAGATGGGCGTCGGGTTCCAGGCCGAGGGCACCGTGATGACCAGCCTCGATACCTACCTGACCCTCCGCCGCCAGCCGGCCCGCGACGTCATCTTCGGCCTGGTGCAGATCGCGCCCGGCGCCGTCCCCGCCGACGTGAAGCGGCGGCTGCTGGACTCGCTGCCCAAGGACGTGATGATCTTCACCAAGGAGGAACTGGTCAGCCGCGAGCGCGACTACTACGTCAACGTGAAGCCCATCGGCATCATGTTCCGCGCGGGCGCGTTCGTGGCCTTCTGCGTCGGCGGCGTCATCCTCTACCAGGTGCTCGCCAGCGAAATTTCGAACCGCCTCCGCGAACTCGCCACGTTGAAGGCCGTCGGGTTCACCGACTTTTATGTCTACGGCGTGGGCATCCAGCAGGCGCTGATCTTCGCCTCGATGAGCTACGGCCCGGCGTTTGTCTTCAGCCTGATCACCTTCCGCCTCGTCTACTGGGCGAGCCACATCCCCATGTTCATGACCTGGTCGCTGGCGCTCACCGTGCTCGGCCTGTCGGTCGCCATGACGTCCGTCTCCAGCCTGCTCGCGCTGCAGAAGGTGAAGCACGCCGATCCGGCGGACCTGTTCTGACATGCAGCTGACCCAACGCATTCCCGTCGCCTGGTGCATGCTCACGCACCGCAAGGGCCGGTTTGCCCTCTCGATGCTGGGCATCGCGTTCTCGGTCGTGATCATGTTCATGGAGATCGGCTTCTTCAACGGCATCAACGACAGCCAGGCGCGCTTCGCCGCGCTGCTCGACGCCGACCTGGTGCTCCTGCACAAGGGCCGTTTCAATCTCCTCGAGAACGACCGCCTCAACCGCATCCGCATGCAGCAGGCCCTGGCGGTGGACGGCGTGGCCAGCGCCATGCCGCTCTACGAGGGCGAGCAGCTGGCCATCAATCCCGAGACCGGCATGGCGCAGGCGATCTCCGTGGTGGCGTTCCCGCCCGAGACGCTGCCCCTCAAGCTGCCGAACTTGGCGGAGTTCAGCGCCCAGCTGCGCATCAAGGGCAACGTGCTCTTCGACCGGCGGTCGCGCGACATCTACGGCGACATCCAGCCCGGCACGACGCTGACGGTGGGCACCACCCCGGTCACCGTCGTGGGCCTCGTGGAGATGGGGCCCACGATCCGCTCGGACGGCACCCTGCTCATGGGCGACCAGACGTGGAGCGACACCAAGGCCAGCGCCGACCTCGTCTCCATGGCCCTCCTGAAACTGAAGCCGGGCGCGAATCTCGAGGACATCCGCGAAAAGATCCGGACGCGCCTGGGCGGCGAGGCCCTGGTCATGACGCCGGACGAGATCCGCCAGCGCGAGGTGGATTTCACCGCCACCGCGACTCCCGCCGGCGGCGTCTTTGCCATCGGCCTGTCCGTCGGCTTCATCATCGGCCTGATCATCTGCTACCAGATTCTTTTCAACGAAATCAGCGACAACATGCCGCAATACGCCACGGTGAAGGCGGTGGGGTTTTCCAAGGCCTTCCTGGTTTCGCTCGTGATGCAGCAGGCGGTGCTCCTCGCGATCTTCGGCTACCTCCCGGGCCTGGCCGGCGGGCTCATCCTCTATCACTTCATCGAGTCCTCGACGAGCATCCTCATGTTTCTCTCCGTGCCCCGGGGCCTGCTCATTTTTGTCCTCACGCTCATCATGTGCGCGGTCTCCGGCCTGCTGGCGGTCCGGAAGGTCCTGCGCGCTGATCCGGCGGAGGTCTTTTAACCCGTCTTCGCCATGTCCGACGCTCCCTCATCTCCGGCCACCCGCTCGACCGCGGCCCCTTTCAATGTCGATCGCTCCACCGTCACCCCGGCCATCGACATCCAGGGCGTGTCGCACTTCTACGGCGAGGGCGAGGGCCGCAAACAGGTCCTCTTCGAGAACAACCTCACCATCTATCCCGGCGAGATCGTCATCATGACCGGTCCCTCCGGTTCCGGGAAGACGACGCTCCTCACGCTCATCGGCGCGCTCCGCTCGCTCCAGCAGGGCAGCCTGAAGGTCCTCGGCCGCGAGATGCAGGGCCTCAGCTCCGCCGAGCAGGTGAAGGTGCGGCGCAACATCGGCTTCATTTTTCAGGCGCACAACCTCTTCGAGTCCCTCACGGCCTACCAGAATGTGCGGCTCCCCACCGAGCTCCACGACTACACGCCCCAACAGCGGCACGACCTGCCGGTGAAGATGCTCACGGACCTGGGCCTTGCCGCGCGCCTGCAGTACAAGCCCGCCAACCTCTCCGGCGGCCAGCGCCAGCGCGTGGCCATCGGCCGCGCGCTCGTCAATTCCCCGAAGCTCGTCCTCGCCGACGAACCGACCGCGGCGCTCGACAAGGACACCGGCCGCCAGGTCGTCAATCTCCTCCAGCACCTCGCCAAGTCGCAGGGCGCGGCGATCATGATCGTCACGCACGACAACCGCATCCTCGACGTCGCCGACCGCATCGTGAACATGGTCGACGGCTACATCGTCTCCAACATCGAGGTCGCGGAGAACATCGCCATCTCGAAGTTCCTCAGCAAGTGCTCCGTGTTCGAGGGCGCCGCGCCGCAGCTGCTGAGCGACGTGGCCGCCAAGATGAAGCGCGAGAAGCATGCGCCGGGCTCGGTCATCATCCGCCAGGGCGACATCGGCGACAAGTTCTACGTCGTGCGCAACGGCCGCGCGGAGGTCAGCCGCGTCCGGGACGGCAACAAGACCGACACGCTCGTGACGCTCGGCCCGGGTGCCTTCTTCGGCGAACTCGCGCTCCTGCGCGACGAGCCCCGCGCCGCCACCGTCACGGCCGTCGAGCCCGTCGAGGTGCTCACGCTGTCGAAGGACATCTTCCTGCAGGTCCGGCAAAACATCGGCACCTTCGAGGAACAGCTCCGCAAGGCGACGTTCCGCTGAGCGCCGCCGTCCGCCGTTGAACTGCCGGCCCGCTACAGTTTTTTCAGCAAAGTCGTAGCCGTTTTAAGTTTTAGAGAATCGGATTATTTCCCGAGACCGTCATCCTGAGCCCGGCGAAGGATCCAAGGGAATGCGCGCCTCCGCTTGGATTCTTCGCGGGGCTCAGAATGACTACAGCGGTCATTGGCATGGTTTTGATCGGCTACAGCTTAATTTTAAACGCTCTAACGTCCCCACGCTCTTCGCCGAGCGCAGCCACACACTTACCAGTTCTTTGTCCGTGCCTGACACGGCCCGTTGACACGCGCGCCGGATCGCCATCGAATTTGACATGTTGTCTGTGTTTCGGACCCTGGCCGGCCGGTTGAACCTGACCCTGCTCGGGTTGGCGATCCTGCTGGCGATCCTCTGGTTCACCGACCAGGCGACCAATCGCCAGCCCGTCGCCCCGCGCATCGACCGCGCGGAGGTGCTGGCGCGGCACCGGGCGGCGCCGTCCAGTGCGCGCGTGTTCGTCTACATCATCGATTCGCTGCGGGACGACGTCGGGCGCAACCCCGCCATCATGCCCAACCTCGCGGCGCTCTGCGCGGAGGGCGTGTCGATGCGCATGCACCCCGGCTTCAACTCCGGCTCCGCCGCGGCCCTGCGCGACGCCTTCACCGGGCGCGAGAACGCGGCGATCCTCGCCGTGGTCGCCACGTTCATTCACACCGACGCCGGCGTGGAATCCATTTTCCACCAAATGGCCGGGGCCGGCCTGACGACCGCCGCCTACTCGGCGGGCTATTTCAAGCAGTTCGGTCCGGGCATCACGCGTGAAGTCGTGCTGGGCCTCGTGACCCCGCGGGAAGCGCAGGACGCGCACGTCCTCGCGGCGGTCGACGCGCTGCGCAGCGGCGAGTTCAACCTCGCCTTTGGCCATGTCGCCTTCACCGATGCGGTGGCGCACGAGCAGGGCGTGGGCACGGCGATCTACGAGGAGGCGTTCCGGCATGCGGACGCGCTCATTCCCACGATTCGCGCGCGCCTGCCGGCCGGGGCGACCCTCGTGGTGATGGGCGACCACGGGCACGACCTGCGCGGCCGCCATGGCGTCGGCCTGGATGTGCCGACGCTCGGGGTTTACGTGGGTCCGGTTTTTCGGCAGGGCGTGGACCTCGGCGCGACGCCGATCATGAGCCACCGTTACCTGCTCAGTCAGGCGCTGGGTTTGCCGGTCAAGACCGAGGACTATGCCGGCGAACTGTTGCCGCAGGCGCTCAATCTGCAAACGGTCGGCGTGCCGCAGTTGGTATCCGGTCTGGCCGGGGTGCGGCGGGGAGGTTCGGCGGGCATGTGGATTTACCTGAGCTTGCTGGCCGCCCTGTGGTTTAATCTCGTCTGCCGCAAGTGGACCCCGCTGCAGTTTTCGCATGGTCGCGCGCTGGCGCTGTGGGCGGGCCTCCCGCCGTTCGTGCTGTCGGGCGGGGCGCAGGCAATCTCGGCGGTCGCGCTTGGCCTCGGCCTGGTTTTGCTGCTGGGGTGGGGCGTCGAGTGGCGGCGTTTGCTCCGCTGGCTGGTGCTGCCGGTCGCGGCGGGCCTCGCGATGCAAGGGTGGGGCCGCGGGCTGATTGCCTTGTGGCCGGTCTTGGAGCAGCTGCCCCTGACCGCGCTCGCGGGCTACTGGCTGGTCGTCGCGATCGCCGGCGCGTGGCTGGCGACGCCGGCGCGCCGGACGCAGGTGATGTTCGTGGTCTTCGCCGTGCCCGCCCTGCTGTTTCACCCGGCCTCGCATCAGTTTGGCTTCCCCGGGACGGTGGCGCCGCTGCTGGGATGTTGGTTCGTCTTTTATGTCGTTTCACTGGCGCGGGAGGGGCGGCTCGGCGAGAGCCGGGCGCACTGGCGCGTCGCGGCGCTGGCGGCCGGACTTTTCCTCCTGTTGCAGCCGCTGGCGGCGACCGTTTCGGTGGCGGGTACCTTCGATCACTGGCAATCGCTGATCCCGGGCTGGACGACGCGGAACCTCGCTTATTTTTTCATCCCGACGCTGCTGGCGCACGCCTGCGTCCTTTTCCCGGAGCGGCCGCGCTGGCGCGCAGCGGTGCTGGGTGGGGTCGTGGTTTTGCTCGTCGAGTTGCTGGCGGCGCGGATTTGGACTCCCGACGCTCCCTCGCGGCGTGGAATCGAGTTGGTCGCGCTCACCGCCTGGGCCGTCGCGGCCTGGCGCCGCTGGCCGTCGGCGTCGCGCCTGCTCGGCCTCGGCACGCTGTTTGTCTTCTATTTCAGCTTCGTGGCCCTGACCCCGCGGAATTTCCTCGAAACCGCCGGCATGATCGGGGCGCTGGCCTTGTGCGCGCAACTGGTGGCGTGGTTTCCGCAACGCGAAAACCTGCGGGACGATTATCTGGTCCTGGCCCTGGTTGGACTGGTCGTCGCGGGCTGGGCGGCCATGCGGTGGTCCGCCCTGCACCTGGAGTGGCACGCGGTCTATGAGTTCGCGCGGGCCGCGACGGTCGAGCAGAATGTCATCTGGTTCATCCCGTGGATTGTGTTCAAGGGCCTGCTGCCTTGGGCGATCATCCTGTGGGTCCTGCGGGACCGGTTGAAAGCGGCCGGCCCGCTGCCCGCCCACGCCTTGCTCGCGGTCTGCGGCGCGAAGATCATGCTGCTGCTCATGCTGACCGCGGGTTTGGGTGGACGCGACACCGTCAATCGCAGCTACCTCGAGAGCGCCTGTGTGGTCGGCGTCATGGTGATGCTTTACCTCGGGGTGATCTTCCTGCCGCGCGCCTGGCCGGGCGGTCCCGCGGCCGGCGGAGATTCACGGGGCGCGGCTGCGGGTTAGGCGCCGGCACCGCCGGCCACAAAAAGATGGCCACCGCGGATGTGGCCGCTGGAATCGGGTCCGCATGGCTTCGCCCGATTCGTCCCCGCCCAACCCGCCGCAGTCGCCCCGGTGGGCGTGGCTCGGCGCCGCGGTGGCGGCCACGGTCTTCCTGCTGTGGTTTTATCGTCCCTTTGACTGGCACGAGGTCGCGACCCGCGTCGCCCGGGCGCGGACCGGCTGGGTGGTGGGGGCGGTGGCGGCGAACGGCCTGATTCTCGTTTTCTGGACGCTCCTCTGGCTCCAGTTGCTGCCCGCGACGGTGCGGGTGGGTTGGAGTCGCATGGGGGAGGTCACTGCGCTGACCGTCGCCGGCATGAACACGCTGCCGTTCATGGGCGGGCATGCGCTTGGGCTGGGCCTGCTGGCGAAGCGGGGCGGCACCGGCGTGGAGGTGGCCGCCGCCGTGCTGGCGCTCGACCAATTATGTGAAGGGTTGACCAAGGTCCTGATGCTGACGCTCGCCATGGCGGTTGCGCCGGTGCCGGACTGGCTGCGGCGGGCGGCATGGATCCTCAGTGGCGCGATGCTGCCGCTGCTCGCGGGCTTGGTCTGGTTGTCCCGCCGTCCCGCCGCCCCGGGCGCGCTGGCCCGTTGGTCCGGCCACTTCGAAATACTGCGGCATCCGCGGCGCTGGCTGGGCGGTCTCGCCCTTAACGTGGCCACGAAGCTCGCGGAAGCGGGAGGCATCTGGGCGGTGCAGCAGGCTGGCGGCGCCGACCTTCCCGTGGCGTCCGTGCTCGTCGTGCTCGCGGCCGTCAACGTGGCCACGATGGTCTCGGTTTCGCCGGGCAACCTGGGCGTCTACGAGGCGGCGGCCGTCGCGGCCTACGCCCTGTTCGGGGTGCCAATGGAACAGGCCGTGGCCCTGGCCCTGGTGCAGCACGCGTGCCTGCTCGCGGCGCTGATCCTGCCGGGTTACGGCCTCACCGCGTGGCGGGCCCTGGGCCGGACGCCGGCGGCGTAGCGGCGGGATTTCGCCAGACGCGGTTGTGCTCGACCAGCCACGACCACGTGTCGATGCCCGCGCGCAACCGGCGGACGTCATCCCCCGTGAAGGAGGAACCTTCAATCCCGGCTCGCAAATCGCCGAGCGGCGTCCCGACAGGTTTGGTCCAGAAGCTGTCGGCATGGTCGCGCATCACGAACAGCGACCAGCCGGCGCGATCGAGCCGATAACCCCGGCCGCTGATGGAAAGCGCCGTGCGTTCGGCGATGGGAATGTCGGCGAAAAGATTCGTGCCCATGAACACGACGGGGCCGCGATCGCCGGCGAACTCGAGCAGCGTCGGCATGAAGTCGACGTGACTCGTTGGATAGGTCTCCACGCGCGGCACCGGGCCGATCAGGGCCGGCGGACCCACGATCAGCGCGCCCGTCCATTCGGAGGCGTCGTGCGGCATGTCGCGCATCTCCGGGGGCACGCGGTCGCCGGCGAGGTCGCTGTGGTCGCCGGTTATGATGAGCACGCAGGGCCGGCTGGATTTCCTCGCGGCGAGGAAATCCAGCACGCGGCCGATCTGGGCGTCGAGTTCCCGCAGCACGAGCCGGTAGCGCGCGCGGGTGTCGCGCTCGGCGGCCACCGCGGCAATCGTGGCCGCAGGCAGCCTGGTCTCGCCGCCGAGCACGTAGGGCTCGTGCGTGCCGGCGCTGGCGATGTACGCATAGATCGGCTGGGTGGGCCGCTCGCGGTCGTGGGTCGCGACTTCCTCCATCAACCGGTCCATGATGAGGTCGTCGCCCAGCGGACGCATGATCACGAAGCGTCCCGCGGGCTCGGCGTAGCGGATGTGGTCGAACCATTTCCGGGCCCAGAAGAGTTGGTTGTCAAAGCTCGGGTCGGCGCCCCACAAACCGAGCGTGAAGTAACCCCGCCCGCGCAGGCGCGCGGGGAGCGCGTCAAACTCCGTGGCGGTGGCGCCGGAGGTCAGGAAACTGCTGCGGTGATCCCAGACGCCGGCGTTCAGGCAGAAAAATCCGCGCGGGCTCGGGTTGCCGTTGGCCAGATGGCGGGCGAAAACGACGCCGCGCTGCGCGAGTGCATCCAAGCGCGGCGTGGGCGTGGGCGCGCCCGGCGGATAGTTGCCGGGAATGAAGCCCACGTCGGCTCCGCGCAGGGATTCGATGCAGAATAAGAAAATGTCCGGCGCTTCGGGCGGGGGCGTCGTGAGGTAACGGTTGCCCGCCGCGGCCGCGGCGCGCACCAGCGGCAGGTCCGGATCGAGCCAGACGCTCTGGTCCCGGGGATCGACGAGCCGGCGCAGCTCGGCGATCGCGCGCGCCTCGTCACCCAGCGGCGGCGTCTCGCTGGGATAAAGCCAGTGGTAGGCGAAGAGCAGTTCGGACGGACGCAGGACATCACGCTGATGACCGTGCGCCAGTTGGATCGGGATCCGGCACAGCAGCGCCAGCGCGGCGATCGTGGCGAGGCCGCTCCAAGTTGCCTCGCGGGATCGGGCCCCGCGCCGGCCGCGCAGGAAATTCAGGCCGAGCAGAAGAATGGGCCCGACCATCAGCAGGAGTGCGGTGATAAAATAACCCAGGTGGTGCAGCACGGGCTGGTAGAGGTCGCTCGAGAGCAGGTTGCCGCCCACATAAGTGCGGAAGATCATCGGCGAGAACCGCTGCCCGATGAACCATTGCATGCCGAGGTCCACCTGGCCGACGACGATCAGCGCCAGGCACAACGGCACGCCCACGGCGGTGAGCGCGGTTCGGAGCGACGGCAGCAGCTTCCAAAGCCCCAGCAAGATCCCCACCACGCTGAGCACGAAGGCGCCGTGATAGGGCAGGGCAATCAGCAGCGACTGTCCGGGTGACGACGAGAGCGCGTTGCCGTTTGGGTCGCGCGACATGAAGTGGAGCACCAGCCCCGCGGCCCGCGCGACGATGAGCAGGAGGCCCGCGAGCAAAAGCGGCTGCCAGTGGGGCCGGCGGACGGGATCAGAAGCGACCTTCATATTCACGAATGCGAAAGGGCGGCTGGAGACCCGGGCTTCAGCCACGCGGGCAGGGTGCGCGTCAGCAGATGCACGCAGCCCAGGAAAAGAAATCCCTTGGCGGTTTCCTCGAGCCCGCGCGCCGCGATGGCCGGCGCCGGAAAAGGTTCGGTCCAGTCAGCCAGGACGCGCGACCACAGCGCGACGAACAGCGCGGCCAGCAGCCCGCGCGCCCAGCGGCGCAGGACGGCATCGCCGCCGCCGGCCCAGGCCGCCAGCTGCGGCACAAGGAAAAGCGCGAAGATGAGTCGGTAGTCCCAGTTTGCGCCGAGCAGGAAAGTGCCTGCATAAACCGCGGCCCCCACACGGAAGAAATCCAGCGACCGTCCGGCCGCTTCCACCGGTGCGGCGCGCCAACCGGTCCAGCTGGCGGCCCCGAGGCCGAGGAGCGCGAGCGCCAGGGCGCCATAATACAACGGACGCGCCCAAGCCGCCCCGCCGTTTTCCTTGACGTGCAGCGGGAGGACCGCCCAGCCGTAGGAGACGTGCGGGCCTTTTTCGGTTTTGTCGACGATGTCGACCAGCTCGCGGAAATTGAGCGCACAGAAAAGCGCGGCGAAGCCGAGCGCGAGCAGGCCGAAGCGGAGCGCGCGCGTCCGGGGCTCGCGCAGGAACACGATCATTCCCGCGAGCGGAAAAAGTTTCAGCCCGAAGCCGGCGAGCACGGCGGCGAAGGCGCCGCGCGGCGCGCGGGCCACGACGTGCGCGGCGCAAGCGAGACAGGCGAATACGGCCAGGTCGGTGGACCCGCGCTCGATCGCCAGCAGCGCGGCGGGGGACAAAACCGCCAGGCCCACCAGAACCGCCGCGCCGCGACCGATGCCGGCGGCCAGCCACCAGAGCCCCACCGCGTAACCGGCGAGCAGCACCAGTCCCACGGCCGTGGTATCCGCGTTGCGCACGCCGAGGTGCCGCAGGTGGAGCCAGACACCCGGGTAGTTGAAGCGTTGCTTGAACGGCGCGCCGGGATTTTCCTCGCGGGGGTTAAAGCCCTGGTCGAGGGAGTCGCCGGCACCGGTGACGACGCGCAGGTCCGAGAAATGCGGCCGGCGCGCATCGAGGTGCCACAAGCGCCAGGCGCGGTTCCAGCCCGCGGTCTGGATCACCCAGAACTCGGCGACGGCGGACAAGGCCAGCGCGATGAAAAGCCAGGCGCGCGGGCTCATCTCAGGAAGGCCACGTCATGCGCTGCAGGCCGTCGATCACCGGAAGGTTGGCCAGGAGCCACCACGGCGACGCGTCCGCGCGTCGCGCCCAGAGCACATTGAACACGATCGTCATCGGCAGGCAATCGCGCGCCACGGCGCGGTAGTCGATCCACGGGTCCGTGCCGATCAACCAGAACAGCACGGCGAACGGCAGGCCCAGCGCCACCCACGGGCTTCCGGTGAAGTCACGCCACCGCCGCAGCACGTAAATCGATTGCGCGGCGAGCGCCGGGCCGGCGAGCACGCAGTAAAGCCACTGGCTGTCGTAACGTCCGCCGAGCAGCAGGCTGAGCTGCCGCCACCATTCGCGGGCGAAGGCGAGACCCGGCCAGTCGAGGTTGCCCTCGTGGCCGACCACGCCGGGTAATTGCCACGCCAGCCATGCGCACCACAGCAGCACCGGTCCGGTGGCGGCGGCGCGGAGCCAGAAGGTGCGTCCGGGCGTTTCCGCGCGCACGAGCAGCGCCGCGAGCAGCGAGACCTCGCGCGTGAAACCGGCCGCCAGCGCCATGACGGCGGCAAGCAGCGGACGCCCCCGCTCGATGGCCAGCGCGGCCAGCACGAGAAACAGGGCCGCGGGCAGGTCGGTGAGCGTCATGCGCATGCTGTCCAGCGCACCCGTGCCCAGCACCGCGCCGGCCCAGCCGGCGGTGGCGCGCCAGCCGGGGAGTGGCAGCAGGCGCCACAACACGATGGCCAGCGCAAGCCACGCCACCACGTGGAGCAGCGCATAGACATGCAACACGAGCCAGGGATGGCCCGCGCCGAACAGGTGAGCGAGCACGGGCACGAGGATGCGGCGCGGACGATAGGAAGGCTTGTCGAGCGCGTGAACGAGCGCGGGATCGGTGACCCGCGGTTGCACCGCGACCTGGGCGTAGAACTGGCCATCGTAGCCGTCGCCGCGCGAGGGCGCGATAGGCAGGCCTTGCAGCTGCGGCAGGCGCCGGTCGGCGAATTTTTCCCCGAAGCGCATGAGGCTGGTGTAGCCCGTCACCGGATCCCAGCGCGCCAGCAGGAAGATCAGCGCAAAGGCGATGGCCGCCAGCCGTGGCAACGGGCTGCGGCCCGCGCGGTCGAGGAACTGGCGCAGCGCGGAATTCATGCAGCCGGGGCCTCGCGCAGGCGGAGGGCGAGCAGGAACAGGATCAACGAACCGAGAAAGTAGTAATAATTGCAGAAGGCCTGGCTGCCCGTGAGAAAAACCGCGAGGGTGGTGAGCAGGCTCGCGTACAGCCAGCTGGCGGTGGAGCCGTCGCGGAACTTGGCGGCGGTCACGCTGGCCACGACGGCGCCGACGCCAATGGCGACCCACTTGGTCGGCATCCAGCCAAACCACCGGTAGAGAAGCGTGGAGAAGGTCAGCCCATCCACCCGGAAGGGCGTGCTGAATTGAAACAGCAGGCCGTTGTCGATCGCGGCGGCGGCATCCCACAGGAGAAAGGGCAGCCACGTCACGGCGATGACGGCGGTCACCACCGGCAGCAACCGCCAGCGCGCGCGGGGGGCCAGGAAGAGCAGGGCGAAGAACACGAGGTATTGCTTCAGGCTCAGGAAAAACCCGAAGGCGACCGGCAGCCAGCGTGAGGCCGGCCGCGTCGCGGCGAGCCAGAGGAAAACGGCGGCGGCGCCGACCAGCAGCGGTTCATTCCACGCCTGTTCGATTTCGAACAAGCCGCGCGGGTGAAACAGAAACAGCAACACGAGCAGGCCCGCCGCGCCGCGTCGCGTCGGCGCCGCCAGCGCGTAAAGCGCCGCGATCGCCACGGCCTCGAAAGCGACGTAGGCGTAGCGAATGTCGCCGAACAGGAAATAGGACGCAGTCTGCGGATACAGGCTCGCGGGCGGGTAGGAGTAACCGGTGACGGTGTAGCCGAAGGATTTTTTCCCCAGATAAGGATCCGACACGGCCGTCACGTAGGGATTGAGCCCGTGCAGCAGATGATCGGCCGATTCCTGAAACTGGGTGAAGACATCGATGCGCGGGGAGGGCGAGGCGACGATCATGCCGATCCGCAGGGCCAGGCCGATGACGACGCCGAGGAGAACGACGCGGGAGCGCACGCCGGTGGCGGTGGCACGCAGGAAGACCACGGCGACGGCGAGAGCGAGCCCGACCTGGCAGCACCGGAAGGTCTCCTTGTAGAATTCATTGCGAAGGTGGTAGCCCGGGGAATCGAACAGGCCGAACACCAGCAGGAAGATCAGCGCGAGCGCGAGCAGTTGCTCCAGCGCGGATTCAGGCGGAACGGATGCCGTGGTTCGGTTTCGCCAAGCCGCGCCGACGAGAGCGGCGACGCTGACGCTGAGCAGGGTGATGGCGATGGGATTATAGCGCCCGTGTCCCTTGGCCACGGCCAGCGCCATGAACACGAAGGCCAGCACGAGCAGGCCGGTCTCGGAAAAGACCGTGCGCCAGGGACTCGAGGGGGCAGGTGCGTTCATGTGTGGACGTCGGCGCGGGCTTGGGCGTAAAGGGCGAGGTGGGCGGCGAGGCTGCGTTCCCAGGTGAAGGCCGTGGGGATGGTGCGGTTGTAGGCGCCGAGATTTCCGCGCAAATCGGCATCGGTGGCAAGACGCAGCAGGTGACGGGCGAATTCCGCGTCACTGTCTGCCAGCAAACCTTCGCGTCCGTCGACCAGCCACTCGCCCACGCCCCCGGCGCGCATCGCCACCACCGGCAGCCCGGCGGCGCGAGCCTCCAGCGCCGCGAGGCCGAAGGCCTCGAGCTCCGCCGGCAGCGCGAATACGTGGCTGCGCGCGAGCAGCGCCTTCACGCCGGCCGGCTCGATGGCGCCGGGAAATTCCACGACGTCGGCCAGGTCGAGGCGCCGGGCCAGCCGTTCGAGGCGGGCGCGTTCGGGACCGTCGCCTGCGATGCACCAGCGCACCCGCGTCCCCGCGGGCAGCCGGTCGCGCACGAAGCGCGCGGCCGCGAGCAGTGCCGCGCCGCGTTTGCGCGGGGCGAGCCGCATGACGGAGGCGATCACGACTTCGCCGGCGGGTGCGTTTGGGGTCAGCCGCCATTCCGCCGGCTCGACGGCGTTGGGCAGGATGGCCACCGGGCGGCGGCCGAGCAACGGACGGAGGTCGCGCGCGACGCGTTCGCTGACGGCGGAGAAGCGCACCGGCCAGCGCGTCCACCCGGTGAGGAAATCGAGTTCAGCGAATGCATGTCGGAAGCCGCCCCAGATCGAGTGCACGGTGTGCACAGCCGGCAGGCCCGCGGCCTGGGCGTGGTGCAGCCCGAGGTAAGCGGCGGGCGAGATCAGGCTGCTGTGTGTGTGGACCACATCGTAGCGGCCGGCCCGCAACGCTGCCCCGAGCCGGGTGAAGGTGACCGGCGTCCAGGCCAGCGGAATTCCCGGCAACCGCCAACCTGGCAGCCGGACCACCCGTTCACCGCCGGCGCCGGCTTCCGCGCCGGGCGTGGGAGTCAGGACCGTCACCGCATGGCCGGCCGTCACCAGACGGGCGGCCAGTTGTTCCAAATGGCGTTCGATGCCGCCCAAACGCGGACGATACCAGTCGCAAACAAGGGCCACCCGCAGCGATCGGGGAGTGGCGGCCGGGATTCCACGCATGCGGAAAATCATTTGATTCCCCGGGAGCCTTGGCAACAGCATTGCCCATGAGTCCTTCGCCCGGGGGTGACCTGTGACGGTGAGTCCGGGCCGGCCCGTCGGCGCAGCTCCCCGGTGGCGGGTGATCCTGCTCGGGGTGGCGATCATGCTCTTCATCTTCGTGATGATGGATCGCCTGAAAAACTACAACCCGGCGGCCGACGGGGGGAAGATGATCGCGATGTCTTCCGGGGTGGGCGCGCCGGCCAGCGCCCGGGTGCTGGTGCTGGTGATCGACTCGCTTCGTTACGAGACCGCGATGGACGCCGATCTCATGCCCTGCCTCGCCGCCTTGCGGGCGGAAGGCGTGTCCGCCCGCGTCACCAACATCTACAGCGGCGTGTCGGTGCCCTCGATGTTCACGCTGTTCACCGGGCGGGAGAACGTGAGCCTGCTGGGATTCGTGACGAATTTTGTTTCGTTCTCGTCGCCGCAGGTGGAATCCCTGTTCAGCCAGTTGCAGGCGGCCGGGGTGGCGTCCACGGTGTCGGCCGGGACGGAGTTCATGCAATTCGGCCCGGCCATCGAGAGCACCGTGAGACGCGATCCGCGCCGCAGCTACGAGTGGAATGTGGAGCGAATGCTGGAAGTGGCCGGGGCTTTAGCCCGGAGTGAACGGAGCTTGGTCGTGGTGCACGTGCCTTACACCGACTATGCCGCGCATAGCTATGGCGTGGGCCATGAGCGTTACCGCCAGCAGTTCCACTGGGTCGACAGCCTCATTCCGCAGTTTCGCGCAAAATTGCCGCCGGGCGCCGTCCTGGTCGTCCTCGGCGATCATGGACACACCCAGGACGGGCATCACGGCACCGGGTTGTGGACGCCTACGGCCAGCGTGTATGTGGGCGGCCCGTTCCGCCAGGGAGTCGACCTGGGCACGATTAATCTGGCGAGCAATCGCTATCTCTTGAACGGCGCCTTTGGCCTGCCCGTGCCGGCGGGTGGCTACGCGGGGGAAGTTTATCCGGGGGCTTTCTTGCGCGGAGCCCAGGCGGAACAGAGCGCGGGCGTGGCGGCACCGATTCCGCACCTGCGGGCGATCGCGGGGGCGCAGTTCATCTGGCTGGGTTTCGGGGTGATGGTGGTCGTCTGGCTGAACGTGGCGCTGGCGGAGTGGTCGCCGCTGCATTTTCGCGGCTGGCATCATGGCGTGACGATGCTCGGGCTGACGGCCGCGTGGCTGCCCCTGGCGTGGGGCGGGCTGGTCACACTCGGTGCGGGCGGGCTGGTCCTCGCGCTGGCGGCGCGAACTCCCGCGTCGTGGCGACGGCGTCTCGGCTGGACGGCCGGCTTGGTGGCGGGCGCGTGGGCCATGCACGGCTGGGGCCGGTTGCTCGGCGCAACGGAATCCGTGCAGCAGGCGTTCCCGTTGCGGGGAATCGCGGCCGTTTGGATCGTCATCGGGATCGCCGGAATCGCGGCGGCGGCGCTCCGGTTTGATCGCGTCCGCTGGACATGGATCTGCCTCGCGGTGCCCGGGCTCCTGCTCATGCCGACCAACGGGCCCTATGGCTGGACGAGCCTGGTGGTGCCCGTGCTACTCTGTTGGTTCGCGCAGCGGGTGGTGGCGGTCGCGCGGGAACGACGCGACGCCGGCCGCCCGTTCACGGGCCGCGAACTCGCGGCCTGCGCGGTGCTGGCGTTGGGTCTATTCGGATTGCTGCAGGCGGAAGCGGTTACCCTGACCGTCAACCACGCCTTCAGGGGTTGGCAGGCGCTGATTCCCGCCCTGGGCGCCGACAACCTGCTGTTCATGGCGACGGTGGGCGTGGTGGCGAATTTCATCCTGCTGTGTCCGGCGGCGGGTTCCCGCCCGACGCAATTACTGGCGCTCGGGCTCGCCGTGGCGCTCTGCCCCTTGCAGTGGCGACTGTGGTCGTTGGTTCCGGCGCAATGGCTGGCTTTGCTGTTCGGGTCTCTCGCCGCCGGGTTGTTGGCGCGCGGACGCCGGCATGCGGCCGCCCGGCCGTTGCTGCTCTGGTTCGGGCTGCTGCTCTGGCTTTACACGATGCGGCCGCCGCAACCCAACCATGCCCTGGTGTGCTGCCTGATGGCGGCGCTCGTCCTGGGGGCGCGCTTCGTGCAGCGCTTTCCGCAGCCGGCGGCCGACGAGGCGGACCGGGCCCTGCTCGTGTTGCTTGGCACCGTGGTCGCCGGTCACGCGCTGTGCCGCTGGTCGATCATGGACCTGGAGTGGAGGGCGGTCTACGACTGGCTGGCCGCGCCGCAGGCCGAGCGTTTCGCGGCGCTCATCCTGGTCGGGCTGATCGCCAAGGGGCTGGTGCCTTGGTGGATCATGCGGCAGACGATTGCCGGACCGCAGGCCGGCGCCGGGGAAGTGGCACTGCCGTCGTGGACGCGCACCGCGATGACGATCAAGTGCGTCAGCCTGCTCATGCTCATGACCGGGCTGGGTTTCGTCCGCAACGCCACGCTCCCTTATATAGAGGCGGCGCAACAAATGGCCGTCCTCGGCATGCTGACCCTCTATTGTCTCATGGCGCGGCCGCGCGCGGCGACCAGACCCGGTTCTGCTCGATGAGCCAGGACCAGCCTTGGACGGCGGCGTGCAGGTCCAACGCGTCCTGCGCGGTGAAGGGACTGCCGGGATCGGACGTCGTCGTGAGTTCCCCGTCGGGGAAGGAGCGGTGGGCAAAATAACTGGCCGGATCCGCGGCGCTCACATAAAGCGACCACCCGTCGCGGTCCAGCCGGTAGCCGTCCTCCCGCACCGCCACCGCGCGCCGTTTTTCCGGCGGCAGGGGTCCGAAGAGATCGGCGCCCATCGCCGCGGTCGCCCCGCGATCCCCGGCGAAGGCGAGCACGGTCGGCATGATGTCCACGGCGCTCGCGGTGATTTCCACCGTGCGCGGCGGACCGACGAGCGGCGCGGGACCGTGGACCAGCGCCGTGGTCCAGACGGCGCCGTCCGTGGGGAAATTGCGGACGGAATACGCCACGCGCTCGGTGATGCTGACGCTGTGGTCGCCGCACAGGATGAGGATGGTGTTGCGCGCCCGGGGGCGGGTGGCGAGGTAGTCCATGAACCGCCCGAGGTGCCGGTCGAACAGGCGCAGCATGTTGTCGTAGTTGTCCGCGCGATCCTTGTCGGGATACGTGCTGAACGGCGCCGCCTCGGCCGCATCCTCGGGGTGCGAGAACACGGCACCCGCGGCCGTGAAGGGGCCATGCGTGCCGCCCGTCGCCACGAAGACAAACTGCGGCTGGCCCGGCGATTCCCGGTCGCGCTTCGCCAGGTGATCCTGCAGCACGCGGAACGTCTCGGCATCGCCGCGCGGGTGGTAGAAGCGCGGCACGTTGCCCGCGATCTGGTAGTCCACTTCATCATACCACTGGCGGGCCCAGACGTATTGGTTGCCCATGTTCACATTGCCACCCCAGATCGCGAGGGTGTGGTAACCGCGCGACCGCAGACGCGCCGGAAAGCCCTCCAGGGCCGTGGTGGTGAACTCCGCGGTGACAATGCGGGTGCGGTGGGGCAGGGTGCCCGTGTGGAGGGCGAGGAAGCCCGGCGCGCTGGGGTAGCCGTTGGCGATGTAGCGCGGAAAAACGACGCTCGCGCGGGCGAGGCCGTCGAGGTGGGGCGTCACGCCGGCCTGCGCGGGGTTGATGAAACCGAGATGACGCGCGCGGAGCGACTCGACGGCGATGAGAATGATGTCGGGCGGATCCGCGGGCGGTGTGCCGGGGGCGACCGCGTCGTGCATCAGCGGATACAACGGGTTGGTCCAGGATTGTCCGCCGTCCGGCACGAGCACGCGGCGCACGAGGGGCGTCATGTCCGGCGGCGGACGCGTGGCGTCGGCGCCGCTCCACATCTTGAAGAAAATGACTTCCGGCGGCCGGTAGGTCGCCCACTCGACGCGCGAAAGCCGGGCGGACTGGCGCGAGGCCCACCACGTAATCCCGGTTAGGACGAGAAACCACCACCAGCTCCAGCGGGCCATGGTCGCGGCCGGGCGCCGGCCCGACCACCACGCGACGCCCACCAGCCACAACCACCCGCCGAGAATGAGCGCGAGCGACCCGACGGTGTGCGCCAGGTCGGCGCGCAAGGGCAACAGAATCTCGGACGTCAGCGGATTGGCGCCATAGGTGTTGATGACCGTGGGCGAAAGCCGCCGCCCGACCAGGCGGATCATTTCGAAATCGACCTGGCCCAGCAGCACGGGAAGGCCAAACACGGGAACCATCAACCAGACCACCCCGCGCCGCCAGCGGGGCAAAAAATTCCAGAGCAGCAACCAAAGCAGCACCAAGGCGAGGAGGACGGTCAGATGAAAACGGAAGCTGATGTCGTAGGAGCCGTCGGCCATCGCGATCAGCGGCCGGCCGTTCAGGTCGCCGCCGAAGTAGTGCCACCGCAACCCCGCGATCCGCACGGCCACCAACCCGGCCCCGCCCAGGACGACGGGGTGCGCCAACGGGGGCAGCCAAGCCGCGAGCCGAGCCCACCAGGGGCGCACAGGTTGATTCATCACTTGATTTTGAGCCGGGCGGGCGGCTTCATGGCAAGCCCTGCCGCGATCATGCCGGTTCCTTCATCCGCCAATTCCTCCCCGCCGCCCGGTGGCTTCAGCTGGACGGCGGAAAAAGCGGACTGGTGCGCCTGGTGGCACGGCCTCAGCGGGCTGCGCCGCGTCGCGCCGCTGGCGGGCGTGGCCATCTACTGGGCGGCGCACGGCTGGCTCGGCGGCTTGCGCGGCGATCACGTTTTGCTCGGACTGGCGGTGTGGGCGTTCGCCTATGCCGGGCCGCGCGCGGCGCCGTGGTTCCGGGTGCTGCTGCCGCTCGCGCTGATGGGCGCGGTTTACGATGGCCAAAGTTACCTGCGGCTCGCGCTGCAGGACCGGCTGACGATTCACGTCACGGAGCCGGCCGATTTCGACCGGCGCTTTTTTGGCATCGCGAGCGATGGTGCCACGCTCACTCCCGCCGAGTGGCTGCAACGTCACCTGCATCCCGCGCTCGACCTGCTCTGCAGCTTCACCTACCTGAGCTTTGTCCCCGTATTCGCGGCGCTGCTCCTCGGCTGGCGCTGGCAGGGCGAACGTCGCGGGGGCAGCGAGGGCGCGCGTCAGGTGCGGGAAGTGGAGACGATGGCGTGGGCGTTCTGCTGGCTCGGGCTGATTTCGTGCGCGACCTACTTTCTCTATCCCGCGGCGCCGCCCTGGTATCTGGCGCAATACGGGCCGGGGCCGGCGGTGGCGGGGGCCGCGCCGAGCGCGGGAGGCGCGGCTCGCGTCGATGCGCTGCTCGGGTTTTCGCTGTTCGGGGACATCTACGGACGTTCACCGAATGTGTTCGGGGCGATCCCGTCGCTGCATGTGGCGATCCCGATGCTCGCCGCCGCCTTTGCCTGGCGGCTGGGATCGCTGCGGCTGGCAACGGCCGCCTACGCGCTGCTGATGGGATTTTCCTCCCTCTACCTCAACCACCACAATGTCCTCGACCTGCTCTCGGGCGCGGCCTGCGTGCCGCTGGCCATCGGACTGGCCCGGGTGACCCGGCCGGCGAGCTCACGCGCATGAGCCTCCCGTCCCAACCCCCGCAGCGCCGGCTCGGCGTCTACGGGTTCACGCTCCTGGTCGTGCTGGCGGTTTTTTGGATGATGGATGGGATCACGGTTTACGATGCGCCGGCGCCGGCGGGGCGGCCGCCCGCGATCCGGCACGACCGGGTGTTCATCCTGCTGCTCGATTCCCTGCGCTACGAAACGGCCATCGATCCGGACTTCATGCCAACCCTGGCGGGCCTTCGCGAGCGCGGGACGTGGGCGAAGGTGCAGGCGAGCTTTAACGCGGTGACCACGCCCTCCCTGCGCGCAGCCTTCACCGGCCGCGATGAGGTGAGCGTGCTGGGCTTCGTGCGGAATTTTTTCCACGGCGACCAGAAATTCGATTCGCTGTTCGCCAGGCTGGCGGCGGGCGGCGGCCGCACGGCGGCCTTTTCCAACGGCGCCTTCGACCAGTTTGGTCCGGTCATCAATCCCAGCGTCGTCAAGGCGCTGACCCTGCACAGCGCGCAGGTGGAGGACCAGGAGGAGGCGGGCGTCGAGCAGATGCTCCGGCTGTTTCGCGAGGGACAGCACGATGTCGTGATCGCGCACATGAGCTACACGGATTATGCCGCGCACAAATTCCACGTCGACGGACCCAACTACCGGCGGGACTACCGGCGGGCGGACCGGGTGGTGGCGCGGGTGGCCGCCGCCGTGGGGCCGGGGGAAACGCTGGTCGTCATGGGCGACCACGGTCATCGGGAGAACGGCTCGCATTCCATCGGCCAGGATGTGCCCAGCTTTTTGCTTTACCGCGGACCGGCCTTCAAGGCCGGCCATTTCCTCGGCACCGTGCCGCTCACGTCGCACACCTGGCTGTTGGGCCAGCTTTTCGGATTGCCCCTTCCCGTCGGTTACAGCGGGGGCATCCATCCCGAGGCGCTGGCGGGCGATGCCGCGACGCGGACCACGGCCGGGACGGCCGCGGTCGTGGCGCGCGAACCCGTGACGGGTGTGCTCTGGGTTTACGTCGCGGCGCTGGCGGTGATCGGTGCCGGCCTGATCTGGCCGGAACGGGCGCCATGGATGCGACCGCGCGAGGCGCGCTGGCTGGTGTGGCTGACCCTGTTGCCGGCGCTGGCGCCCCTGCCTTGGAATGGATGGATCGGCACGGTGGTGGCGCTGGCGGTGCTCGGCTGGTTGTTGCGGGGGACCGGCCTGCGCGTCTGGATTGGCGCGGCCGCGGCCATCGCGACCGGCCTGGCCTGGCACGGCTGGGGCCGGGTGCTGGCCGGGTGGCACAAAGAGTGGCAGGCGGTCACCGGCGGGCAGTTGGTCGTCGCCTGGCTCGCCGCGGGAGCGCTCACGTTAGGGTGGGCGACGCGGGACAACCGCCGCTGGTTCGTGATCGGGGCGGGCGCGGTGGGGTTTCTGACTTTTGCGACCAACTATCACTATGGTTTCACGGCCATGATGGTGCCGCTGCTCTGGCTGTGGTTCGCCGGGGTGATGGTGTCGCTGATTCGGGAAGGGCGTCTGCGGACGCCGGCGGAGCGGATCAAGGCCGCGATGTACACGGCGGCTGTCTTCGGATTCACACAGCTGTTCGTCGGCGTCGAGGGAAGCGGCTTCGCGTTTGGGCGGTTTGTGCCGGTGTTCGACCGCTGGACCTTCGAGACGCTCGTGGTGACGGGCCTGCTGGCGAAGGTGGTGATCTTCTATCCCGGGTGGCCGCGGCGCTGGCTGCCGGCCGTGGTGGCGGCGTTGTTCATCGGCGCCTCGCAATTCCTCCACTGGCGCATGTGGGAACCTGGCGCGTGGGACGGACTGCTCGTCACCGGCGGCCTGTTGGGCGGCTGGCTTGGATTGCGGCGGCGCGATCCCGAACTCGCCCAGGTTTTCCTGCTCGGCCTGCTGGGCTACCTGTATGTCTATTTCGTGCGGCCCACCCGCGAATCCTACGATCGCGCGGCCTGCGTGCTGGCGGCGTTGACGCTCGCCGCGCGCTGGGTTCGGCGCTTCCCGCAACCCCGGAATCTCCGGTTCGATTACGTCGTGCTGGGGGTGGTGGCGGTGCTGGCCACGGGTCACTTCACCATGCGGTGGTCCATCGAAGGATTGGAATGGTCGCGCATCTACTCCTGGGTGCCGGCGCACCTGGCGGAGACGGCCCCGGTTGCCCTGATCATCCTGCCGTGGCTCGTGCTGAAATCCTCGATCCCGCTGTTCACCGCCCGGGTCCTGCTCGCGCGCGAATTCGCCGGGGCCGCGCCGTGGCCGGGCGAGGAGTTGCGCCGGCTGGTGGGTTTCAAGGTGCTGACGATGCTGCTCGTCCTCACCGGCCTCGGGCTCACCGGCGCGCTCCAAAATGTCTACCTCGAGGCCGTCTGGCAGCTCGTGGTGCTCGGGATCCTGTCCGTCGGCTTGTTCTTCACCGCCGGCGAATCACCGGCCGGGTGACGCGAGGAGGCGCGGCAGGCGCCACAGCAGCCAGCCAAACAAAAGCACGAGGAGGGCGTTGCGCACGTTGAGCACGGTGACCATCGCCGGCTCGAAGGAGGTCAGCTGGTCGTAGAGATACGGAAACATGATTTGCGACAGCACGCTGGCCACCAGCAACAGCAACAGGGCCGGGCCGCTGGCCGGACGCAATCCGTAGAGCACCGCCAGCAGCGGACCGACCCACAGGAGATACTGCGGCGACAGCACCTTGTTCGTGAGGATGAAGGCGACCAGGAACAGGACGGTGAGCACGAAGAGCGCCGCCACGGAATCGGTCCGCGTCGGCGCCGGCCGCAGCCGCCAGAACCGCCCGGCGACCGCCGCACTCACGGCGAAGAACAGGCCCGTGGCGAGCAGCTTCAGGGTGGAGGTGAACGGCGTGGCCAGATGCGCGGCGCCGTAATTTCGCACCAACTCGTAAGGCTCGCCGAAGCCGTGCAGGGCCAGCAGCACGCCGGAATAAAGCGTCTCGACCTGGATGCCGCGCTCCACGTGGTAAGTGTAGCTGCGCACGTAGCCCTCGCCCCACCACGCGAGGAACAGCGCGTTGAGGGCGAGCAGCATGAGTCCGAAACCGGCCGTCAGGGCGAGCGCCGGACGCCAGCGCGGCGATCCGCTGGCGCAGAGCACCAGCAGCGCGGCGGGCAGCACCACGCCCGGCACGATTTTCACCAGCACCCCGCCGGCGATGCCCGCGCCGCAGGCGGCGTACCAGCCGAGGGCGCCGGTACGCTCGGCGCGACGGAACAGCGCGATGCTGCCGAGGCAGGCCAGCGGCACGACGTGATCGAAGCGCGCGGAGGCGATGCCGCCGAAGCAGAAGAGAAAGAACGCGGAGCCCCAGAGCGCACGGTTGGCTTGCGCGGGTGTCAGCGGCCCGGGTCCGGCCAGCAGTCGCAGGCCGCCCCAGAGTGTCAGGCCATAAAGAATTCCGCACCAGATCGCGAAGGCCGTGATGTAGTCCTCGTAGTCGCGCGAAACCAGGGCGGGCGGCACCAGCACCAGCAGCGCCCCGGGTTGATATTCCATCGGCACGTCCTGGTAGAGCCGGAGGTGGCCTTGTGCCGGCGCGTCCGGCGGCACCTGGTCGGAAACACCGGCCAGGGCGACCCGCGCGAAACGGTAATACAGCCGGGTCTCGCCGTGGTTGTCGTAGAACCATTTCAACGGGCCGAGCCAGCCGTAGGTTTCCGTGAACCGGTGAAACCATTCTCCCGTGGTCGTGGGCCGTGGCTCGCGCGCGGCCATCCGGTGCCATTCGTCGTCTTTAAAACGCAGCGGGAACAGCCCGAGGAAGACCACGAGGTGCAGCAGCAGCGCGAGGAGGGGGCCGGGGCAGCGCCACCAGGGGCGGGGCTCGGGAGGAAGAGGCATCATTTATGGATTGTGGGCCAATATCGCGGGCCGCAGCCTCGAACGACCGTTGCTTCAATGATGATATCCTCGGGTGAATCAATCCCTCTTCGCGCATGAACCCGGGCGCGGAATCCCCGGGCTGGCAACAGCCGCATTGGGCCCGTTTGGCCCTCTGGCTCGCCGCGGCCCTGGCCCTCGGGCAGGCCGTGGGCATCGCCGCCTGGTATTGGCCGGGCACGATGGCCGACACGGACACGAGCGGCGTCTGGGTGGCGCTGGCGGACGACGTGGCCCACGGGGATTTCTACCGGCCGCTGCAGGGGCCGCTGGGTACGGGCGGCACGCGTTACATGCCGCTGTTCTTCACGCTGCACGGCGGCCTGATCCGGGCGGGCCTGGCGCCTTTGCCCGCTGGAATTTTGCTCACGCTGGCCAGCGCGGCTGCCTTGGTGGTGGCACTCGGGGCGTTGTTGCGGCGGCTCGCCGTGCCGCGGGAAATCGCGTGGCCGGCGGCGATGTTGATGCTCGGCACCGTCACCTTCGGAATGATGTCGCTCACGGTCCGCGGGGATTTCCTGGCCGCGGCGCTCAATCTCGCCGGCGTGACGGCGGCGCTCGGCTGGCGGGAAAAAGGTGGCGGTGGCCGGCTGGGACTCGCGGGGGCCTTGTTTGCCGCGGCGTTCCTGACCAAGCTGACCACGGTCTTCGGGCTCGCGGCCGTGGCGGGTTGGATGATTGCGCGGGGCGAGCGGGTCGCGGCGTTGCGCCTCGCGGCGGTCAGCGCCGCCCTGATGCTCGCCGGGTGGGGGCTGGCGGAGTGGGCGAGCGACGGACGCATGCTGGCGAGTTTTCGCGCGGTGGCGCATGGCGGGACGGACCTGCCGTTTGTTTTGAGCGGGCCCTGGCGGCTGCTGTCCAATTGCGCCGAGGATCCGCTGTTCTGCCTGCTGGCCGTGCCCGCCGCGGTGGCCTGGTGCGCGGCGCCGGCGCGCGCGGCCGGAGGGTTGCCGCGCTGGCTGGGCGGGTTGACGCTCGCGGCGACGGTGGTGATCTACGGTTCACCGGGCACGAGCCTCAATCACCTGCTCGACCTGGCGGCGCTGACGGTGGTCCTGCTGGTGTTCGCATTGGGCCGGGCCGGCCGTTGGGCTTCGTGGGCCGGGCTGACTTTCGCGCTCCTGACGCTGGGCATCGTCGCGACCTGGCTGCCGGGTGTGCCGTCGATTCCGTCGTTTCACCGGCGCTACGGGGTGCCGGCGGTCGCGGCGCCGCGGGAATTCGCGCAGCGCGCGGGTCCGGGCGTGACGCCGATCTTCGCCGAAAATCCGCTCATTCCCATCCTCGCCGGCGAGCGGCCGTATGTGGGCGATCTCTTCAACCTGATCCTGCTGACGCGGCGCGACCCGGTGTTCCGTGAAGCTTTCATCGACCGCGTGCGGCGCGGGGAATTCGGCGGGATTGCGATCTCGAACTGGCCCGATGTTTTCCCGCGCGACGTGGCCGGGCCGGACGACCCGCTGATTGCCGAACGCTGGCCCGAATTGCGAAAGCAGGGCCGGATATTCGATGATTTCTACGAGATCGTTGGGCAACGTTACCGCATCGTGCTGGTGCGGCGGCCCTACATTTATTTCCTGCGCGACGACCTGCCGTTCGCGCCGCCGCGATGAATCCGGCGATCGATCGATCGGCGGTTAGCGCGCTCCGGTTCGCGGGAGTTTTCTCCCTGCTGGGCGGGATCTGGCTGCTGCTGTGGTATTGGCCGGGCGGGCTGCCCTATGATTCCTCGAGCGGCGTATGGATGGCGCTCGCGGACGATTTTGCGCGCGGCGACCTGTATCGCCCGGTGCAAAGCGAACTCGGCTACGGCGGCACGCGTTATTTGCCGCTGTTCTTCGTGCTGCATGGGCTGCTCTTGAAAACCGGGCTGGCCGCCGGCACTGCCGGAATGGGGCTGACCCTGGCGTCGCTTGTCGTGCTCGGTGTGGTCGCGTGGCGGTTGATGCGCGTGTTCGGCGCGAGTGCGGAACTGGCGTGGGCCTGCGTGTGCCTGCTTCCCGCCAGCATTGCGCTGCAATTGCTGGGCATTGCCGTGAAGGGAGACCTGCTCGCCGCCGCGGCCGGCGTCGGTGGATTTTTGGCGGCCGTCGCGTGGCATCGCGAGGGGTGGCGTCCGGGCCTCGGACTGGCCTGGTTGGGTTTTGCGGCGGCCATCCTCACGAAGTTCACCGCGGTGTTTGCCCTGGCTGCCCTGCTGCTCTGGCTGGCCCGCGAGCGGCGCTGGCGGCCGGCGGCGGCGCTGGGATTCGGCACCCTGGCGGTCGTCGGGGCGGGCCTGGGCGCGGCCTATGGTTTCAGCGCGGGCCGGATCGCCGAATCTTTTGCGGCCTGTGCGAGCGGGGGCCTGAACGCCGCCCATGCCTGGAAATTTCCCGGCTGGTTTGCTTTGGCCGCCGTGCAGGATCCGTTTTTCCTGATGCTGTTTCTGGCCGCGGTGGTCCTGGCGGTGAGGCGGACGCGTCGCGGGGGTTTGGACCTGGCCACGGGTTATTTTTTAGTCACGGCCGTCGGCACGCTGCTGTTGTTTGCGTCCCCGGGCATCGACTCGAATCACCTGGTTGATCTGCTGGTCGCTTCGGTGGTGTTGATCGCGGTGGAACTCACGCAAGGCGGAGCGGGAAGAGGGATCGCGTGGGCCGCGCGCCTTTTTGCGGCGTTGGTCGTGGCCACCTGGCTGCCCGGCGTGCCCTCGGTGCGGCATTTCCTGCAGGAGCGCGGACGGCCGACCGTGGCGGGCGTGCAGGAAATCGCGCGACGGCTGTCGCCGCGCGGGACGGACAGAATTCTCGCGGAAAATCCCAGTGTGCCGCTCGTCCTTGGGCGGCGGCCCGAAGTGCTGGATGCCTTCAGTCTCCGGCTCCTGGCGGCGCGTGATCCCGCGGTGCGCAACCGGTTCCGGGGTGACCTCGAAGCCCGGCGCTATTCAGCGGTGGTGCTCGTGGATTGGTCCGGGGTTCCGTTGGATGCGCTGCCGGCGGAGATGGCGCGGCACGCGTCGCCCGGCGCGGCGCACTTCTACGGCGAGGTGCATTATCCGCCCGGCTTTCTCACCACGCTGCAGGAACACTACCGGTTGAGCTTCACGGTGCCGCCGTTCGTGATCTTCGAGCCGAGGACGCCGGCGCGATGAGACGCTGCGCCTGCAGCAAGCATGACCAAGGAGGAACCAGAAGGGGGCGAGCCTCCCTTTAAAAGAGGCCGGTAGGCGAATTTTTCGGCTTGGGTAGTATATCTCCACCTTTCGCGGGGACGGGCGGGGGGATAATCTGGGGCCATGAGTACCCCAAAATCGAAGACGGCCTCACCGTCCCGTTCCTCGCATCGTTCGTCCCGCAGCCGCGCGACGGCGGCCAAGCCTGTCGCGCACCGTGCCGTCGCGAGCCGGGCTCCGGCTCCCGCGGTCAAGCGCGCTCCGGCGGTCGCGGCCAAACCGTCGCTGGTGCAGAAGGCACTGGCCAAGGTGAAGACGAAAACCGGCCTCGCGATCGCCGCCGGGATGGTGCTGGCGGGCGTCGGTTTGGTTCGAAAATACCGCGCCACGCATTGAGCGCCGGGAGGCTCGGGCGTTGGCACCGGCCCGGCTGGTTTTTCCGGGCCGACAGCGAAGATGTCGGCCAGACTCCGCAACCGTTCCAGGTCGCGGGCCGAGAACATCGAGTTGTAGAAATCCGCCCGCAGGGCGAGGAGGACGCGCGGCTTCATGACGGGGAGCGCGTTCGAATCGCCCCGGCCAAGGCACGGGACGACAAGTTGACCGGGTTCAAATTCATGCGTGAAGGATGAAGGGAAAACCGGCGTTGCTCAAAATCGTGCGCCTGGTCTGTTCGCCGGACCAACCTCGCTGGTCGCCGGTGCGTTTCCCGAGTGGCCGGGAACGGCGGCGAGGGGGGCGGGACCGGGCAGCGGTGGGAGTCTGTAACTCATCCTTGTTTCCTGACGAGCGGCGGCTTCACTCCGGTCATGGCTCATCGCGCGGACGCTTTTCCTGATCTTTCACGCCGACGGTTTCTTGGGCTGGCGGCTGCCGTTCCGGCGGCCCTCGTGGCGGCCTCGGCCGGCGGGCGGCTCTTTGGGGGCGAGTTGTCTCCCGGGGTGAAACCGGTCCGGAAATATCCGATCGGCCTCGAACTCTACGCGGTGAGAAGTGAATTGGCGCGGGATTTGCCGGGCACGCTGCAGCAGGTCGCCGCCATGGGTTACGAGGTGGTTGAGTTCTACGCGCCGTATTTTCAGTGGACGCCGGCCTATGCGAAGGACGTTCGCGCCCAGCTCGACCGCCTCGGGCTGCGCTGTCTTTCCACGCACAATCACCTGGTCGCCTTCGCCCCCGGCGACGGCCTTGCGCGCGCGATGGAGCTGAATGAGATCCTCGGCTCGAAATACCTGATTCTCGCCAGCGCCGGCCGCGAGCCGCGTGGGGCCGACGGCTGGCGGAGGCTCGGTGAGCAATTGACGACGGCCACCAGGGAACTGAATCGCCACGGACTGACCGCCGGCTTCCACAACCACCAGACCGAGTGGGCCAGGGTGGACGGCGACCGGCGCATCATGGATTTGATTGCGGAAAACACCCCGCAGGAATTCGCCCTGCAATTCGACGTGGGAACCTGCATGGAGGCCGGCGCCGATCCCGTGGCTTGGATCAAGGCCAATCCGGGAAGAATCAGAAGCATTCACCTCAAGGACTGGGCGCCGGGCAAGGCCGCCGATGAGAAAGATTATCGCGTGCTTTTCGGGGAGGGCGTGACCCCGTGGCAGGATATCATCGCGGCCGCGGAGTCGGGTGGCGGCGTGGAGTATTACTTGATGGAGCAGGAGGGCAGCCGCTACCCCGAGTTCGACACCGCGCGGCGGTGTCTCGAAACCTGGCGGCGCCTGCGCGGCGCAGCGTGAGCCGCGCGGAATTGCGTCCTCACGCGAGAAGACGGAGTGGGCGCCCGGCTTTCGTCGGGCGTTCAAACGCCGGCCTGCCGCACGCGGTGTTCCGCAATGACGCCCGCATGGGAACAGGCGCTGAGCTTCGGGATGCGGTGTAGCGGGTGGTAGTTCACGCGCACCGAGCCGCTGGGTATAGCCCTCGACGCCCCAGACGAAGGATTTTGAAAAAGAAGAATAGGGCGGCTGCATCTGGGAATGCAGGGTGAAAACGGACGGCCGGGGATTTAAGCGACAAGTCAAACGCGCATTTGAATAAACTGAAATTGGCAAGCAATCCCGCGAAAGCGGCCGCGAGCAGATACTGGCTGTTTCTGATGGGGATGCGGGCCTTAAAAGGCTTGCGATGACGTCCGGGCCACTCATCAAATGCGAATTGGTTTGTTTGAAAAACACGGCGTCACGGCACCCCGCTTCTCCGCCCCTTCAACCCTCCATTCGCGTGCAGGTCTTTCTTCCTCGTTTCCTCCTTTTTCTCCTCCTGGCCGGCGGACTCGCCGGTCCCGCGCGTGCGCTCGCCGCGACGGACAATTTGCTCGGCGCCTCGGCGCTCGATCCGTCGGCGAAGCGTCTGCCGCCGGGCTGGGAGCTCTGGTCGCCGCGACCGGCGCTGGCGGTGCGCGGCGAACTGGGCGAGCGCGATGGTCGCGCGGTGCTGGCCCTGCGGTCCGACCGTTTCGAAGCGGTGGGCAAATGGACCACGCTCGTGCGCGGCATCGAGGCGGGGAAATACTATCGGTTTTCGGTCCGGCACCAGGCGGAGCAGGTCGCCTCGGAAGCCACGAGCGTGGTCGTGATCCTGTCATGGTGCCGTTCGCCCGACGGGACCGGCAATTTGCAGCGCGATTACGTATTGCCGGTGGGTGGCACAGACGCGTGGCGCCTGGATGAGCGCACCTTGCAGGCGCCGCCGGCAGCGAAGTCCGTCCGGGTCGAACTTGGGCTGCGGTGGACGCGGAGTGGGGCGGTTTATTGGCAGGATCCGCAGTTGACGCTCGTGTCGCCGCCGGCGCCGCGCCGGGTGCGCGTGGCCGCGACCCGCATCCTGCCGGATATCCCGACGGCAACGGTCGCGGGCAACACCGGCCTCATGTTGAAAATGTTCGATGAGGTCGGACCGCGAAAGCCGGACGTGGTGCTGTTTTCGGAAAACCTCGCCACGCGCTTCGTGCGCGGCCCGCTCGCGGAGCGGGCGCAGCCCATCCCGGGGCCGCTGACCGACGCGCTCGCCGCGAAGGCGAAGCAATACGGCACCTATGTGATCGCCACGCTGCTCGAGGCGAACGGCGATCTGTTTCACAACACCGCGGTGCTCATCGACCGGCAGGGGCGACTGGTGGGCAGGTACCGGAAGATTCACCTGACGATGGAGGAAACGGAACGCGGCCTCACGCCCGGCAGCGAGTTCGCGGTGTTCGACACCGATTTCGGGCGCATCGGGCTGCTCACGTGCTGGGACAACTGGTTCGACGAAACGGCGCGCGCGCTGCGGCTCGCGGGGGCCGAGGTGTTGTTCCTGCCGCTCGCCGGCGACGGCACGCGGGAGCATTGGGAGCACGTCTGGAAGGCGCGCGCGATGGACAACGGCGTGTGGTTGGTTGCGTCGTCGACCGTGACGGATTCGCCGAGCCGCATCCTGAATCCGCAGGGCGAGGTGGTGGCGGACGCCACCGGCGCCTTCACGCACGCCTTCGCCGAGCTCGATCTCAACCAGCAGTGGCGGGAGCGTTACCTGTCAGTGGGCGATGGCGACGGGGAGGCGGCGACGCTGCTGATCAAGGAGCGCCGGCCCGACGCCTATGGTCCGTTGCTCGAGTCCCCGGTTTCCGCGGCGCCAACCCGGCCGGAAAAATAACGGCCGGCGCACGCCCTGATCCCTCTCACCACCCCAACCCTCACCCTCCCATGAATCGTCGGGAATTCAGTACGCATCTTCTCCGCGGCCTCGGCGCCGCCGCCCTCGCCCCCGTCATCCAAGCCTCCGCCGCGGGCGGCGCCGGCCCGCGGTCCCGGCGGCCGAACATCGTTTTCGTTTTCTCGGACCAGCACGCGTACAAGTACACCGGCTATGCGGGGCATCCCCACGTGCGCACGCCGAACCTGGACCGGATCGCGGCGCGGGGCGTGACGTTCACCAACACCTACTGCGGCAATCCCGTCTGCACTCCCGCCCGCACCTGCATCATCACGGGCATGTATCCGTCGGACAGCAACTCGTTCTGCAATGCCACCGTGTGGGATGGCAGCCATCCGTCCTGGGGCGTGGCCTTGCGGGACCAGGGCTACCGGCTCTACGCCACCGGCAAGCTGGACCTGAATCCGGCGTTCCCCACCGGGTTCACGGAGGAAACGGTTTCGAACCAGCACGTCGACGATCCGGACACGACCGCGTTTTTCCGCCGGCCGCTGTGCCTTCGGGAGAACGAGCGACCGATGCTCGACGGCCGGTCGCGGCCGCAGCGCGCCGGAAGCCGCGGGACCACGAACCGCACGATCGATTTCATCCGCCGGCAGTCCCCGGACCAGCCATGGGTCGCGTACGCGGGCATCGGGCTGCCGCACCCGCCGTACGTCGGACTCGAGGAGCACTACAATTATTACTACCCGAACCGGGTCGACCTGCCCGCCGTCGGCACCCGGGTCGAGGAGCTTGAGGCGATGCATTCCGTCTTCCGGCAGATGCGGAACTTCAAGAACAACGCCACGCCCATCCCGGAGGAACGCCAGCGGCGCGCGCGGGCGGCGTATTACGCGATGGTGACCGAGGCCGACGACTACATCGGGGAAATCTGGCGGACGCTGGAGGAGACCGGCCAGCTGGCCAACACGATCTTCGTGTATTCCTCCGATCACGGCGAAATGCTGGGCGAGCACGGGCTCTGGATGAAGAACAGCCTGTACGAAAGCTCGGCGCACGTGCCGCTCGTCATCGCCGGCGCCGGCATCCCCGCGGGCCGGGTCGTGGACACGCCGACGTCCCATGTGGATCTCGTGCGCACCTTCCTCGAATGGGGCGGGGCCCCGGCAGATCCGAAACTGCGCGGCCATTCGCTGGTGCCGCTCATGCACGGGGAGCGCGGCGACCATCCGGGCTGGGCTTATTGCGAAAGCCATTCCGAGGGGAATTGCACCGGCTCGTTCATGATTCGGAAGGGAGATTGGAAATACCTGCACTTTTCCTGGTACGATGATGTGCTCTTCAACCTGCGCGACGATCCGCACGAGCTCGTCAACCGCATCGCCGATCCCGCCGCCCGGGGCGTGCGCGAGGAATTGTCCGCCATCCTCCGCTCGCAGGTCGATCCCCTCGAAGTGACCAACCGGGCGTTCGCCGCGCAGCGCGCCCGGATGGACCGGTTGCTGGCCGGCGGATGGGGCGACAAGCTCGAATACTTTGCGGAGCGCATTGGCGAGGGCCAGGCCATCGCGCTGCTGACCGGAATTTACGGGCCCGCCGAAATCAAGCGACCGCCGGCAAAGTCGTCCTGAGTGGGCGGTGGGCTGGGGCGCGATGGGGCGGTCACGTGCGCTGGGGCGCGATCGCCGCGTCGCTTCGCTCCTCGCGATGACAGCTTTGGGGGGGCGATCCATTTGAGAAAACCTCCGCGCTGGCGATCGTGCGCCCGCTCGGGACGACGCGCTGGAGCGGAATAAATAAATTCGCAGCCGGCTCTCGGTCCCGAAAGACGGATCATTTCCGTCACCGTCATCCTGAGCCGGGCGATGCATCCAAGGGAATGTGCACCGCAGGCGATACCCGTTCGCGCACATGCTGAATCGCCTGCAAGCCCGCTCCGGCAGCGAGCCCCTCTACGAATTCGTCCCGGGTTATTCTGCCTGCTTTAACGATCGCCGGCCTTCGGCGGGTCCTCGGGTTCGTCGGGGAACATGTAGCGCGAGAGCGTGCGCTCGCTGGGGATCGGGTGGGGATAGTAGCGGGCTTTCCATGCCTGGTGCAGCGCGGTGAGTTCGCGCACCTTTTCGGGGTATTGGGCGGCGAGGTCATGGTCCTCGCCGGGGTCCTGGGTGATCCGGTACAGGCGCGGCTGCGGCGTCCAGAACCGCTGCACGAGCTTCCAGTCGCCAAGCAGCGTCGCGGCGTTGTGCTGGTTCTCCCAGTGCAGCGCCTCGGGGCGCTCGAACGGGCCGCCGCGCAGGAACGCGAGGAGCGAGTGTCCGTGCAGCTCGATGGCGTCAACGCCCGGCGCGTGGGCTGCCTCGAGAAAGGTGGGCATCAGGTCCATCGTCACGGCCGGTTCGGCGCGGACCGCGCCGGCGGGGAACTTGCCCGGCCAGCGGGCGATGAAGGGCACGCGGATGCCGCCCTCGTGTGTGGAGAATTTATATTCCCGCAGCGGCCCGTTCGAAATGCCGGCCCCGGCCGGGCCGTAGGAGTTCGGCTCCGCGGACGGGCCGTTGTCGGAGCTGAAAACGACGATCGTGTCGTCGGCCAGCTTGAGTTCGTCGATCGTGGCGAGCACGCGCCCGATCCCCTGGTCCAGCCGCTCGACCATCGCGGCGTAGACCGCGAACAGGCCGTCGTTCGGATACCGGCGGCGGTATTTATAAACCAGCTCGGCCGGCGCCTCGAGCGGGTAGTGGGGCGCGTTGTAGGCGAGGTAGAGAAAGAGCGGATGCGCCGGGTCGTTGTATTTCCGCAGGGAGTCGACCGCGCCGTCGGTCAGCGCATCGGTGTAGTAGCCCTGCGGGGTGACCGGTGTTTCGTTGTGATAGGTTTCCTTCGGCTGCCAGTACATCGGCGTGCCGATGAGCGAGCCCCAGAACTCGTCGAAACCGTGGGTGCGCGGCCCGTCGGCCGGGGCGGCGCCGAGATGCCACTTGCCGACCATCACACTGCGGTAGCCCGCCGGCTTCAGCGCCTCGGGGATCGTCACGGCGGCGTGGTCCAGGGCGAGCGGGGGAATCGCGCCGCGCTGCCGGGGGCTCGAGAGCTCCGGCATGCCGACGCTGTGCGGGTAGCGCCCCGTTAGCAGCGCGGCGCGCGTCGGCGAGCACATCGGCGCGGACGCATAGAAACGGGTCAGCTTCACGCCCTGGCGCGCCAACCGGTCGAGGTTGGGCGTGTCGATTTTCGAACCGTCCTGGCCCAGGTCGGCCCAACCCAGGTCGTCGGCGAGGATCATGACAATGTTCGGCGGCCGCGCCGCGGCCGGGACGAGGGCGAGCAGGCTGGCGAGGAGGAGCAGGGCAGGGGTTCGTTTCATCGGGAGGAAGAGCGTTGGCTGTGGCGCTGGACGAGGAGGGGGCGTGCCGGCAAGTGAATCGCGGGAACGGTGGGTTTCAAGGGGACGCCGTCCGCCCGGCCTCGCGGCCGGATTCGTGACTCGAAGTCAGGGACGGAGCTCGAATTCATAGCGGACTTTGAAGGTGTCGCGCTCGCCGGCGCGCAACGGGCCGCTCTGGAAGCCTCCGAGCAGTTTTTCGAAATACTGCCGGCCGTCCGGAATCGCGGTGAAATCCTTGTTGTTGTTCACCATGACCCGTGCGCCCTGGCTGGACGCGAAGGTCCGGTCGACAAAAAGGCGGACGAAGGTCGGGCGCTCGCGGCGCAATTTCAATTCCGCCTCGAGCGGGAAGTCGACGCCCTCCGGCAGCGGGGTCACGGCGTCGCTGCCGGAGGACGGCGCGGCCACCCATCCGGCGCGTCCCTGCGTGCGCAAGGGCACCACCAGCTGGTGGGAGTCGGCGATCTGATCGCGGTCCCAATGCGGATCCCAGGCGATGCGTTTCAGGTCGATGAGGGCGAGCACCGACCCCTCGATCGCGACGCCGCGCGGCGTGAAGGTGTAGGTGCGCTCGTGGGCGAAGTGTTTCTGCCGGGAAGGGCCGGCGACCCTGACGACGACCTGTTCCGGCGAGCGGTGCGTCACCGCCATGATCTCGACGCGGAATCGCGCATAGTTCTCGCGACCCTTGTCGGACTGCTCCGCCCCGGCGACGCTGCGGGAACCCAGGATGGTGATCGGCCAGCCGTTCCGCCGGGAGGAGAGATCGAGCGGCGCGTCCGCCGGCACATGCAGCGCGGAGAGGTTGCCGCCGTCATCCTGTAACAGGACCGCGCGCCACGAAGGGATGCCCGGGTATCCCGGTTTCGCCGGCGTGCCGCCGAACTGGATCGTGATCCTTCCCGGTTGGACGTCCGCTTCGAGCCCGCCCGGCGCGTCCGCGCCGCGGGCGCAGGCCAGGGCCAGGGCGGTGGCGCCGATCCGCAACGGCAGGGCACGGAGAAAGGATAAGCACATGCGATGATGACTCGCGCGGGGAGTGGGTGAAAAAAAGGGGCACGCCGGATGTCTGCGCGACAAATCAAATCCGCATTAGAAAAGCGCGACCGGCAATCCTTAATTCCCTCCGGCGCCGCGTCGTGTCCGGGCTCCGTGCGGGGCCGCCGGCTTGTGGCCGGCCCGGCAGCGCGGGCGGGAAGAGAAGGGGATGGCCTTGGCGAAAATTCCGGCGGTCTGCGCTTCCCCCGTGTTCCCCTTCGCCCTGTCGCACGCCATTTCAAATGCGCGTAAGATTTCCGTTTGCATGATGGACGGACGCGGGTGATCACCGCCATGGCCGCGGCAACGAGCCGTTCTTCACCCGGCCACGCTACCCACTGGGATCATCGATGTTTCCCGGCCTGACCAATCCGGCGGAGGCTGCCTACGTGACGGTGGCGGCGCAGAGTCTGCGAACGGGGCTGATGAGGCTGATGCTGACGGGCATCATGTCCGCCACGGTGTCCTCGGTGGAGCAGGGGTTGAACCGGCTTTGGCTGGTTGGTCCCGCTCCGAGCGGCGGCGCTTCGAAGGCAACGCACGGGCTCAGCCGCTCCCGCGCTGCGGGTTCGATTCGAATGAGGCTCAGATGATTTCCAGGAAATCGCGGTTGGGCAGCTCCGGCCAGGCGTCCGCGGGCGTGTCCTGATACCAATAGGCCACCGAGGCGATGTCGTCACGCAGCGGCAGGAACCGGTGGTCGCTGCGCCAGCCGAGCGCCTGGACGGTGACACGCAGGTCCTGCGCGAAACGAACCGGGTCGGGCAGGTGCCAGCGGTAAAGGCTGAAGCGGGTCTGGGAAACGTACACCCCGTCGGGCCGCAGCACCTGCGGCAGGCCGGCATAGGGCGTGTTGTATTCCTGGTAACGCCGCTCCTTCAGGTTCTCGAAATTATAGGAGCCGCAGAAATAATCCTCCGTGCCTGTGCCGCAAATGGTCGGGAACTCGCGGTCCCCGTCGAGGAAGAACTTCACCTCGCCCTCGCCCCACCAGCCGTTGTTGTTCACGCCCCAGGCAAGGTAGGTGCCGACGTAGTGGCCCCGGCCGCGGACGTTATCGAGGATCACATATTCCTTTTGGTAGGGCGTTGGGTTGACCCGCCGGAACTGCGCGTGAAAATAGGCGGCGTCGGCGGGGACGTCAGCCAGGGTGTAGTCGAACTGGTAGTAGAGTGTGGCTTCCGTGGTCGCGCGGTTCTCGAGCGTGATGCGGGCGCGCCGGCGGAAGGGCATTTCCCAGTAGCAATTGAACGCGCTGCCGGGGTTGACGCAGACCGCGGCGGACACGACCGGCGCAAAGGTCTCCCGCGACGCCCAGCCGCTGGCAAAGAAATCGCCCAAGGGGCATTCCACCGAGGGGTGCGCGTGATCGTCCCAGGTCATGCGAAGAATCAGGTGCCGCCACACCCCGGTCGCGGTGATCCACAGATGCTGCAGGACCCCCGGACCCTCGAGGTCGGCGAGCACGGCGGTGGCGCCCGGCGCGACGACGATGAACGGCCGGCATTTCCAGCCGACGCCGAGCTCGCGGGCGGGGTGGCTGGCGCCTTCCGGCAGCGCGCGCGCGCCGCCGCCCTTGGCGCCAGTGGGATTTTCGGGGGTGACGGCGCGGCTGTCGGCCCGGACGAGCCGGCTCAACTGCAGCGGGAAAAAAACAGGGGAGGTCATGGGCAGGCGCCACCGGGGCCACCCTGGCCACCGCCGGCTCACATACGCGTGTGAAGAAACCGGCGGCAGGACAACCCTATTCGACCGTGCCGCCGGAGTGGGGCAGGGTGTGCGGGTGACGGGGTCGGCGAAATTGCCGGTTGACAGCTGAAATCAAACGCGCATTAGATTCTCGCGCTTGGTTTCCATTCCGCCCCCGCTTCTAGGCCCCCGCCTCGGTCTGCCCGCCCGCGCCCGGGATTTCCCCGTCCGGCGGCACCGCGTGGCGGGCCGCTCCGCTTCGAGCCGCGCCGTGCCCGGCCAGTCCCCGTCCTGATTCATTTTTTCTGCCCACCAAACCCCCTCGATCATGACAAAGCCTGACTCCCGCCTCCTCTCCGGCCGATGCCACCTGGCGTCGCTTGCCGGATTCGCCGGCCTCGCCCTTCTGCTGGCGACGCGTGTCCCCGCCCAAACCGCAGCATCGACCCCGGCACGCGCCGACGAGACGCTGGAGCTCTCACCCTTCGCGGTGAACGCCAAGCAGGACACGGGCTACCTGGCCAGCGGCGTGCAGTCGGGCACCCGGCTGCGCACCGACCTGAAGGATGTCGCGGCCTCGATTTCGGTGGTGACGAAGGATTACCTGAAGGACATCGGCGCGAACAACCTCGAGGGCCTGTTGGTCTACACGCTCGGCACGGAGGTCGGCGGCAGCGGGGGAAATTTTTCCGACGCGGGCACGATCGACAATCCCAACGGCTCGGAGGTCAACTATGACGCCGCCTTCGCCAGCTCGCAGCCGAGCACGCGCGTCCGCGGGCTGACCCGGGCCGACATCGCGCGCGACTTCTTCATCACCGGCACGCCGCCGGACAGCTACAACATCGAGCGCGTTGAGCTCAGCCGCGGCGCCAACGCCATGCTGTTCGGCCTCGGCAGCCCCTCCGGCATCGTCAACTCGTCGCTCATCCAGGCGGACCTCAACCGCACCCGCACGGAGGTCGAGGTGCAGACGGACCAGTACGGCACGCTCCGCACCACTCTCGATCACAACCAGGTGCTCATCCCGAAGAAACTTTCTTTCCGGTTCGCGGGCCTGTCCGAGGACACCGCGTACAAGATCGAGGAGGCCGGCGCCTACGACCGCCGCGTGTTCGCCACCGTCACCTACCGGCCGTTGAAGTACACGACGTTCCGGGCAAACTACGAGCATGGCGACGTCGATTCCAACCGTCCGGAGATCCGTCCGCCCGGCGACGCGTACACCTATTGGTGGATGCTCGGCAAGCCGGTCTACAACCCGAGCACCGGCGTTTCCTCGCTGACGGGCCCGGTCGCGCCCGGCCTGCCTTCGCTCCTGCTGGCGGACGGGAGTGTCACGGGCAACATCCTCAGCAGCCAGATCGGCGCGATCTCTGCCGGTTCGCGCCAGATGCTGCTGGTCTACAACGATCCAAACAGCTCCAACATGAGCCTCGGCTTGCCCGGGCGCCCCGAGGTGGTCGGCATTCGGGGCGGCGACATCCGCAACGTGCATCCCAATGCCGCGGGCACCGCCCTGGTTCAGGACCAGTTCCGCGGGCTCCGCGAAATGAACCGCATCAACAACGGGCTCATCCACGCCAACGACATCACCAAGAACTTTTGGAAGGCCACCCAGATCACCGATCCCGCGATCTATGATTTCTATCACCACCAACTCGATTCCGTCGACAAGCGCGAGTTCTCGGATTGGAGGACCTTCAATCTCACCGGCGAGCAGCTTTTCCTCAACGGCCGGGCCGGCGTCGAGGTCGCCTACAACCGCGAAGATCTCAAGAACGGCTCCGCCATGCCGCTGGACAGCACGATCAGCGGCTACACGATCCGCATCGACGTCAACACCCACCTGCCGGACGGCACCCCGAACCCGAACTTCGGCCGCCCGTTCACGACCGCCTATAGCCGCAGCGTCGTGAGCTCCGCCGAGCGCGACGTCGCGCGCGCGACGGGTTTCTACGACCTCGATCTCCGGAACACCGGCCCGAAGTGGCTGGGTTACGTGCTGGGCCGCCATCGCTTCCAGCTGTCGCACACGCGCCAGAAGCAGACCACGCTGCTCGAGAACGGGAATTTCTATTTCAACAATGGCCTGGATTACGTCATCGCCACGCGCGGCAGCGTCTCCACCGCGAGCAGCGCGACCCGCGGCGCCATGATTATGCGCTACCTCGGGCCCAACGTCAGCAGCAGCTCCAGCGTGGCCACCGGGGTCGTGGCGACGCCCGTGTCGCAGTTCCCCGACGACGTCTCGCGCGTGAACCTGTATTGGTATGAGGAGCCCACTTCCACCGCGGTCTCCGCGCGGCCGGCTTGGACGACCCGCGAATTCGGCCTCCTCTCCGCCGGCCTGAAGGATCCCTCCGCGATCCGGCGCAACAACCTGCGCTACACGTCGGAGGAAGTGGCCTCCACCGTCGCCGTCCTGCAGAGCTTCTGGCTCGACGGCAACCTCGTGAGCACGCTCGGCGCGCGCCGCGACCACGTGACGACTCTGGATGCCGGCACGGCGGCGCAGGACGCGATCACCGGCACGGCGATCCTCGACGAGAACTTCCAGCCGAAGCCCGTCTCGAACTCGACGGTGGACAACTTCAACTGGGGCGTGGTGGCGCATTCCCCGGCCTGGCTCAACCGGCGCTTGCCGTGGGGCACGGAACTCAGCGCGTTCTATAACCGCGCTGAGAACTTCGCGCCGGCCGGCCAGCGCTACGACATCTTTGACCGGCCCCTGCCGCACGAGACGGGCGAGACCACCGATTACGGCGTGATGATCTCGACGCTGAACGGCAAGTTCGTGCTCCGCGCCGCGCACTACAAGACGGTGTCCGGCCAGTCCTCGACCCTCGGCAACCTCTCGCAGCCCCTCAACAACCTGGCCGACTACCTCGCCGACGTGCAGGGCGAAATCCTCCGCAACCACAACCCCGGGAACGCCGCGGGCGTCGCGGCCTGGAACGACTGGTACAACTCGCCGACGGGGCAGGCGCTGCGCGGCACCTTCCGCGTGGTCGAGACGACGAACGCCAACCCGGAGCTCGCGACCGTCACCAGCGATCGCCGCACCGGCGCCGTGGTGGCCCCGTCGGACGTCGTGTCCACGGGCGAGGAATACGAGCTGATCTTCAATCCCAACCGCAACTGGCGCATCTCGTTCAACGCCGCCAAGGCCGAGGCCGTGCGCTCGCACGTCGCGACCGCGCTGCGCGGCGTGGTGTTCAACGAACTCATCCCGCTGATGAACGGCCCCGCCGGGCTCCTGCGCGGCGACGATGCCAATGCGACCACGACGGCGGCGTTCCGCTTCCGCGACCAGATCTACAACCAGATGCTGCCACGCCTCGCGGAGGAGGGTCTCCCGACGAACGAGCTGCGCAAATGGCGCTGGAACCTGGTCACCAACTACACCTTCACCGCCGGCCGCTTCAAGGGCTTCAATGTCGGTGCCGGCGTGCGCTGGCAGGACAAGGCCGCGATCGGCACGCCGATCATCAGCGACGCGGTGTTCGGCCCGGCGCCGGATGTCCGCCATCCCTACTTTGCGCCCACGGAAACGAACTACGACGGCTGGGTCGGCTACCGCCACAAGTTCCCGCACTTCGACTGGGCCATCCAGGTCAACCTGCGCAACATCGGCGTCGGCGACGAGCTGATCCCCGTCAGCGCGCAGCCCGACGGTTCCATCGCCGGCTGGCGCATCGCCCCGTCCCAGTACTGGACCCTGCGCAGCACGTTCACGTTCTGATGCGGTTACCCTGACTTGATCGCCGGCGGTCGGGCGCCTTGTCGCCAGGCCGCCGGCGTTTCGTTTCGCTTCCGTCCGTCCACCCCGCCACCTCCTGTCTGATGGGACATCTGCATCCGCTCGACGCCCTCGTGGTGCTCGCCTACATCGCGCTCGTGGTGGCGCTGGGCCGGCGGGCCGGCCGCAAGCCGAACGCGCAGGGCGAGGAGGGGTTTTTCCTCGCCGGGCGGAAACTGGGGAAACTCTACCAGTTCGTCCTCAACTTCGGGAATTCCACCGACGCCAACAACGCCGTGAGCACGGCGAGCCTGGTTTACCAGCAGGGCGTTTCGGGTACGTGGCTGTCGCTGCAGATGGTTTTTATGAACCCGTATTTCTGGTTTATGAACCTGTGGTTCCGCCGGGTGCGGCTCGTGACGATGGCCGACCTGCTCCAGCAGCGGATGAACAGCCGGCGCCTTGCGCAATTCTATGCCATCCTGCAGACGCTGGTCGCGGTGATCGTCACGGTCGGCTTCGGCGATCTCGTCACCTACAAGATCAGCACGGCGATCTTCGTGAAGGCGGAGGCGACCTGGACGCCCGCCGAGCGCGCGTCGGTCGAGGGTTACCATGCATGGCGGCAGCTTGAGACCGCGGCCGCCGCCGGCACGCTGGCGCCAGCGCAGCACGCCGAGTTCGACGTCCTCCGCGAGCGCGCCGCGCGCAACGAGCTGCGCGACACCATCAGCCCGGTGGCGCCGCTGCCGTTCTACGTGGCCTACACCGTGGTGGTGGGCGCGTATATCCTCGCGGGCGGCATGGCGGCGACGGCGGTCAACGAGATCGTGCAGTGCGTGCTCATCCTGGTGTTTTCCTCGATGCTCCTGCCGGTGGGGCTGCACGCGATCGGCGGCTTCGGGCAGCTGGCGCACAAGGTGCCGGCGCAGATGTTCGAGTTTTTCGGCGCGGCGGGGATCAGCCAGGTCACGGGCTGGACGGTCTTCGCGGTGTTCTTCGCGTCGTGGGTCCAGATCACCGGGATCATGGGCAACATGACGATTGGCGGCTCCGCCCGCACGGAGTTTGCCGCGCGGTTCGGCGCGGTCGGCGGCACCTATGCCAAGCGGCTGATGGTGATCATGTGGTCGTTCTGCGGGCTGATCGCCTACGCGCTTTATGCCGGGAACCTCGCCGATCCCGATTTGGCGTGGGGCGCGATGTCTCGCGACCTGCTGGGGCCGGGGCTGCTGGGCCTGATGCTCGCCGGCGTGCTGGCGGCGAACATGTCCTCGGTGGCCGCGCAGGCCATGTCCGCGTCGGCGCTGATGGTGCGCACCTTCTGGAAGCCGTGGCGGCCGCGGATGACCGAGCGCGAGAGCGTCACCGCGGGCCGGTGGATGATCGTGCTGGTGCTGACGCTCGGCATCGCGGCGGCGACGCTCGCCGAGAATGTCTTCACGTTCTTCCAGCTGGTGCTGACGATCAACGTGCCGTTCGGCGCCGCGGTCTTCCTGATGTTCTTCTGGCGCCGTCTGACGCTGCCGGCCGTCTGGGCCGCGGTGCTGATTTCCACCGCGGTGAACATCGTGGGCCCGCTCGCGCTCGCGCGCGTGCCGGCCATCCAGTTGCATCCCGCGCTGACGGTGCGCGCGCCCGACGCCGCGGGCCGGCCCACGCCGGTCTATTTCGACACCGTCGCCCGCGTGCGGCCGGAGGACCCCGCCAGCCCGTACGAGGGCCGCACGCGGTTCCACACCGAGCTCTATCTGCTGCGCCTCGCGGGCGTGCCCGTCGAGCGGATGTCCCCGGGACATCGCTTCGCCGCGCGGCTGCTCTTCGACGGCCTCGCACCCTTCGGGCTGCTGATCGGCATCAGCCTCTGCACGCGGCCCCTGCCGCGCAGCCTGCTGGATCCGTTCTTCGGCAAGATGAAGACGCCGGTCGCGCCCGATCCGGAGGCCGACCAGGCGGAGATGGCCGAGACGCTGCGCCGGCCGGACCGCTTCGATCACCTGAAGTTGTTCCCGCGGTCGAACTGGGAGTTTACGAAATGGAACCGGGTCGACACGGTCGGTTTCCTCGCCTGCCTCGCGATTTCGGGCGGCATTGTGTTTCTCTTCTGGGGCCTGCTCCGGCTCGCGGCGCCATGAACCGGTGGTTAGCAATTGCCCTCCTCGGGCCCGCGGCGGCGGGAAGCGGGCCGGCCGCGACGCCGCCTTATCCGGCCAGCCCGGTGATCGCGGCTGTCGACTGGGCCCCTGCGGAAACCGTCCGGCGGGCGGCGCCGGATGGCGACAACTGGCCGGTCACCTGGGCCGCGGACGACGCCCTCTATACCACTTGGGGCGACGGCACCGGCTTCGAGCCGAAGGTGTCGGAAAAACTGAGCTGCGGTTTCGCGCGGGTGCACGGCGGACCGGAGGACTTCCGCGGGGAGAATCTTTTTTCGCTCAACGAGCAGCCGGGTCAGGGGCGGAACGGCTTGAAGGCGTGGGGACTGCTGGCCGTCGACGACGTGCTCTACGCCTGGTTCGGCCACGCCAACAAGGCCGGCGGCGCGGCGCAGCTCGCGTGGTCGCGCAACCAGGCCCGGACCTGGGAATTTGCCGACTGGCAGTTTCCGGAATTCGGCCTCGTCGGCTTCATCAACTTTGGCCGGGCTTATGCCGGGGCGCGGGACGGCTTCGTGTACGCCTATTCCCACGACGGACCGCGGGCCGATACGCCGGCGGACCGCTTCATTCTTATGCGCGTGCCCAAGGCGGCGGTGGGGCGGCGGGAGGCGTATGAATTTTTTGCCGGCCGGGACGCGCGCGGGGATCCGCGGTGGACTCCCGAGATTGCCCGGCGCCAGGCCGTCTTCGAGTCACCCGGGCAATGCCTGCGCTCCGCCATCACTTATCATTCCGGATTGCGCCGCTATGTGTGGTGGCAGGCGCTGCCCCGACCGGCCGGGCAGCGGGATCGCGGCGACACGCGCTTCGAGGGCGGCTTTGCGCTCTATGACGCCCCCGAACCCTGGGGGCCGTGGACCACGGCGTTCTTCACCGAAAAGTGGGACATGGGGCCGGGTGAGCACGGTGATTTCCCCGCGAAATGGATGATCGCCGACGGCCGGACCGCGTGGTTGGTCTTTTCCGGCGAAGATGCCTTCTCGGTGCGCCGGGCCACGTTCCGGTTGCACGTGACGCCGCCTTGAATCTCGTTTTCCACCCGATCTTATGAACAAGCTCATCCCCTCCGTTCTGCTTCTTGCGTTTCTCCTGACTGCCGCCCGCGCCGAGTATGCCATCGGCCAGGCGGGAGTCCCGGAGGTCCGGATCCAGCCGACCGCGGACAAGTTCGAGGTTTATGCGGGACACCCGCGCTTGTTCTTTCGGGACACCGATCTGCCCGCGATCCGCGCACGCATTCGCGGGGACTTCGCACCCGAATGGAGGGAGATGATCGACCACCTCGGGCGGGTGGCGCTCTCCCGTCCGCCCGCGGACTTTGCGCAGGAGCCGCACCTGAAGGAATGGTCGATCGGGCGGAGCATCACGTTTGCAGCCGTCGTCACGGGTGAGGAGCGCTACCTGAAATGGGCCAAGGCCTGGGCGGCCGCGCTCGCCGCGGCCGGTCCGGTCGGCAACGACGCGGCCTATCGCGGGCGCCTGCAATGCCTGGCGATCGCCTACGACTGGCTTTATCCGCAGTTGTCCCCCGAGGAGCGGCGGACGCTGGCGGACGCGATCCTGGCGCATCTCAACCACGCGTGGCATTTCGCGGCGCGCGCCAATTACATCGGCAACCACTCGCGCTGGGGCAATTTCACCCTCGCGGCCGGCCTGCTGGCGCTCGTGACGGAGCAGCCGGAGCTGCGCGAGAAGCTGCTGCAGGTGCGCGCGCACTGGATCGACGGCTATTTCCCCGCGCAGGGCTGGATCGCGGAGGACGGCGGTTATCACATGGCCTGGTCCTACAGCGCGGCGTACCTGACCGGCAGCATTCATTGCGCGTGGTCCACGGCAACGAACGAGTGCGTCTTCTTCCCCTGGGAGGCGAAGCTGCCATTGTTCTGGATCTACGGGCGGCAGGGCGACGGGACTTATCCGAACACCGGTGACGCCTACACCGTGACCGACGACCTCAACGTCTATCATTCCGACCTGCTGCTCATCGCGGCCGGCGTGCTGAAGGACCCGCACGCCGCGTGGGCGATCCGCGATCATCCGGACCGGTTCGCCGACATTCTGTATGGCGACAAGCGCGTGAAGCCGCTCGCGCCCGACGACGCGAAGGCGCCGCTGCCGCCAAGCCGTCATTTCCGCAACGCCGGCGTGGTGATCGCGCGGGATCGGTGGGACGAGAAAACCACGCTGCTCCAGTTCACCGCGCCGTCCTTCTATTCCACCAACCACCTGCACCGGGACGCCAACTCCTTCACGCTTCACTATGGCGGCGGACTCGCGATCGACTCGGGACTCTACGACGAAGGTCCGGGATTTGTGGGCGGATACAACGGCGTGCACTGGCGCAATTACTTCACGCGCACGATCGCGCACAACGCGATCACCGTGTTCGACCCCAAGCAACAGTACACCCTCATCGAAGGCCCCGCCTCGAACGACGGCGGCCAGGTCTTCCGTGACGATCCGTGGACGCTCGCCGACATCCAGCCCGGCGGCCACGCGCATCTCGACGGCATCACCCGCTACGTCGACACTGCCGACTATACCTATGCGTCGGGCGACGCCACGAAGACGTATGATCCGGAGCGCGTCCGTCTCGCGCAGCGGGAGATCGTCTACCTGCGTCGTTCCGGCCGCCCCCATCCGGTCGTCGTGGTCTTCGATCGCGTCGAGAGCGCGCAGGTCGGCTTCCAAAAACGGTTCCTGCTCCACACGGTCAACGAGCCCGTGGTGACGGACCGGCTGACGGTGGCGGAGAACCGCGGCGGGCGCCTGTCGTGCATCACGCTGCTCCCGGAGCAGGCGAAACTCGAGCTGGTCGGCGGCCCGGGCAAGGAGGCGTGGGTGGACGGGAGGAATTACCCGTGGACGCCCCAGACCAAGCACAAACCCGGCCGCGAGCCCGGCGCGTGGCGCCTGGAGGTGTCGCCCGGCGAACCGCACTTGCGCGATTATTTCCTCCACGTGCTGTTCGTCGACGACGTGGGCGCCAAGCCGGTCGGACCCACGGACGCCACGCTCACGCAAACGGCCGACCACGCGACGGTGCGGGTGGGGGAGTGGGAGATTTCGTTTCCTTTCGCCGCCGGTGAGGCGGCGCGCATCGCGCCCGCGCGCTAAGGTCCGCATTTTCGCCATGATGAAAACCACGCTCCTGGCGCTCGGGCTGCTGGCCGCTTCCGGCGCGGCGGCGGACGTCCCGCCCGGGGATTTCCAACCGGCTTATTCGGCCAGCCCGGTCATCGCTGGGCTCACGTTCGATGATCCGCAGGCCCGCATCGAGGCGCCCGGCAGCGACAGCTGGCCGATCACCTGGGCCGCAGACGACCAGCTCTATACGGCGTGGGGCGATGGCGGTGGCTTTGGCGGGAATAACGTGGCCGGTCGCGTGTCGCTCGGTGTCGCGACGATCCGCGGCAACCGCGACGACTATCGCGGCTTCACCCTCGCCGGCGGCATCGACGCATCCCATCCGGCGCCATTCGAGGGGAAGAGCGAAGGCATCCTGGCACTGGGCGACACGCTCTATCTCTGGCGGGACGGGGATGGTTCCAGTTCGGGCTATTTCAAATTCGCCGAGCTCTGGCGCTCCGACGACCGCGGCGCGACCTGGCGGAGCACGGGCGTCCGGTTTTCACGGCCCGGCAGCGATTTCCCGCCGGGGGACGAAGGGTTTTTCGCGCCGGCCTTCTGCCAGTTCGGCCGCGGCTATGCCGGCGCGCGGGACAAGTACATCTATGTCTATGCGCCCGATTCCATCGATCCCTCGCACTGGCGCGTGCGCGTTCCCGGGCGCATCAATCTGCTGCGCGTCCCCCGCAACCAGATCGAGCATCGGGTCGCTTACGAGCCGTGGGGGCCGTGGACCCATGTGTAGACGGAACACAACCCCGAGCGCTGGGGCCGACTGACGATCATCTTCACCTTCGTGAACAAATGGCTGGGTGCGGACGGGAAGGACTTTGTGATCGTGCACACCCGCAACGATCATTGGGCCAGCATCCCCGGCTGCTTCGTGCTCCAGCCGCAGCCGGAGCGATTTTAAATAGATAGCCGGTTCGCGGTCGGGAGAGATCGGATCATTGCCGGCACCGTCATCCTCAGCGGTGCGAAGCCGCCAGGGGAAATTCGAGCCTGCGCTTGGACTATTGGCCCGGCTCAGCATGACGACAGCGCGGAACCCTGCGTTCCGATCGGCTCTCCGTTGATGAAAACGCGTTGCGCCCCGCATGCCGGGCTGCGTCGTTTCGTCAGAAACAAATCACATGCGAATGTGATAAAATCAAGAAGCAGGGATTTCGCCTCAGCTCGTCCCGGGTTCATCTCGGGGTTTGGATCGGGATAATCAAGACCACATATCATAAACGTTTGCGAAATAGTAAGTAAAACAGAATGGGTGGAAATTGTCGCCCGTGTCCGACGGTTTTGCCGCGCGGGTCTCGCCTTGACAAAAACAAATGCGCGTTGGAATCTGGCTGCGCTTTACTTCAACCCCGCCGCTGCCGCCACCCCGCGGACCGGCGAAAACCCGGACCCCACCATGTCATTGCTTGCCCCGGCCCGTCATGGGCTTTGCGTTCTCCTGTGCGTTTTTGTCGGCGTAGCGGCTGCTCCCCGCAGTGCGGCGCTGCCAGTCTTCCCCGGCGCTGTGGGTTTTGGCAGTGACACGCCCGCCGGGCGCGGCGGACAGATCGTGCGCGTGACCAACCTGCTCGACGACTACCAGAATCCGCCGGTGGGCTCGCTGCGTTGGGCGATTGAAAAGGTGGTCGGCCCCCGCGTGATCGTTTTTGAGGTGGCCGGCGTGATCGAGTTGCGCCGCAACCTCACGGTCCGGACGCTGGACGGGGCCGGCGAGCACGGTTACCTCACGATCGCCGGGCAAACCGCGCCGTTCCCCGGCATCACCTTGAAAAATGCGGGATTGGTGGTGAACGCCCAGCACGTGCTCGTGCAGCACATCGCCATCCGGCCGGGCACGCTGCAGACCACCGAGCCGGGCTGGGACCTGACGCCGCCGGACAACCGCGATTGCGTCCGCGTGGAACCGGGCGCGGGTTTTGTCGGCGGGCACGTCGTGATCGATCACGTTTCCGCAAGCTGGGCGACGGATGAAATGGTCTCGGTCTGGAGCGACAAGGGCTCCGTGCGGGATGTCACCTTTTCCAACTGCATTTTCGCCGAGCCGATCCTGAACGGCGGTCACAACAAGGGTGCGCACGGCTACGGCCCGCTCTCGGGGCGCAATGCGTCCAACGTCACGATCGCGCGAAACCTCATGGCCTTCAATTGGGCGCGCAATCCACTCGTGCGCGATGCGACGTCGGGCGCGCAGATCGTCAACAACCTCATCTACCGCCCCGGCGTCTGGTCCAACACCGTGGTGTATCTCGCCGGTCCGGGCGGCCTGCCCGAGCCGATCACCAATTCCGTGGTCGGCAACGTCATCTACCGGCATCCCGTGCCGTTCAGCGCCTTCATGGGCCAGGCCGATGGCACGGTTCCCCTGGAAACATACACGCAGTACTACAACACGGGCATCTATGCCCATGACGACCTGCCGTCCGGCGCGCGGCTCTACCTGGCCGACAACCGCCTGTTCAATCCGCAGGACTCGACCTGGTATCCAGCCGATGGCGACCCCTGGAGCCGGACGATCTTTCGCGACAGCCCGGTTTATCCGGTCGTGCGCCTGACCGCGGACCCGCACGCGGGCTCCGGCGGCTCCGATTGGTCCGCCTGGCCGGCCGCGGAAACCGAGGCGCGCGTGCTCGGCTCGGCGGGAAAATTCCCCGCGCACCGCGACCCCCTCGACAATGCCCTGGCCGCGAAGGTGGTGAATCGCACCGGGACCTTCGTTGCGTTCCAATCCGATCTCGGCGCCGATCCCTGGGAAGCGGTGCGCACCCCGGTTACCCGGCCACTCGTCACGCCGGAAAATCCGTCGGGCGACGACGACGGCGATGGCTACACCAACCTCGAGGAATGGCTGCACCAGATGGCCGCGGCCGTGGAGAGCGCCGCCAACCGGCCGCCGGTGGCGCAGGCGGGTCCGGACCAGACAGTCGTGCTCCGCGGGGCGCCGACGGCGTTCGTCACCCTCGACGGGACGCACTCGTTCGACTACGACGGCGGCGATCTCACCTGGACCTGGACGTGGCCCGGCGGCAGCGCGACCGGCGCGTCCCCGACCGTGCTCCTGCCGCCCGGCACCACGGTGGTGACCCTGACGGTCACGGATCCGCAAGGGGCGACGGGGACGGACACGACCGCCATCACGGTCGAGGAACGTCCGCCCGTGGTGGCCATTGAAAACACCACGCTCGCTTACACGGGCGAACCGCGCGCCGTCACGATCGTGACGCATCCCGAACAACTCGCGGTCGACGTTCGCTATAATGGCAGCGCGGTTCCACCGGTCTACCCCGGCAGTTATCTCGTGACGGCGACCGTCACGACGCCGGGATACGCCGAGTCGGCGACCGACGTGCTCACGATTTTGCCGACGGTTCTGGTCAGGCACGCGCCGGTCCTGAACGGGACCGTGGACGGTTCCGTCCAGGTGATGCTGCCCGAAAGCGTGACGCTCAACAGCCGCGCGGCCATCGGGACGGATTTGTTGCTGCCCGGTTCGCCGACCCTGCAGATCAACGGCGCGCCGAGTTATGCCGGCACGGTTGACGCTGCCGGCGCCGCGGGGCCCGCCAGCCATCGCGTGACCCTGAACGGCGGCGCCGCGCTGCGCCACGTCGTCCGGCGGGTCGATGCGCCCGCCTGGCCGGCCGTCGCGTTGCCGCCAGCGCCCCCGGGCACCCGCAGCGTGGCGTTGAATTCGCCGGGCGCGAGCCCGGGCGACTTCGCGACGCTGCGGAACCTGACGCTGAACTCCGGCGCCGGGATCGTGGCGGTGCCGCCCGGCAGCTACGGGATTTTCGCGGCCAACCAAGGAACGCGTTTCCAACTCGGAATCCCCGGCGCCACGACCCCCGCCGTCTACGCGCTGCAGTCGCTCACGCTGAATGGCGGAAGCGGCGTCGATATCGTCGGCCCCGTGGAACTCACGCTCGCCAATGGCGTGACCGTCAACGGCGGCAGCCTGGGCAGCGCGGCCGGCGGGGCGTGGCTCGACCTGCGCGTGGCCTCCGGCGGTGTCACGCTCAACAGCGGCGCGTCCGTGCACGGGGCGATTTTGGCCCCGTCCGGGAGCGTAAACCTCAACAGCAACGCCCTCGTGCGCGGACGCGTGGTGGCCGACGGCCTGACGGTAAACAGCGGCGGCGCGATTTCCGATCCGGCGGACCGCGTGCCGCCGGTCGTCGAACTGACCGCCCCGGGCGCCGGCGCGCGGGTGGCGGGGACCCTGACTCTCGCGGCCGCGGCGGCCGACGAGAGCGGCATCGCCGACGTGCAATTCCAAGTGGATGGCCAGGACGTGGGCTATGCCGATGCCCTCGCGCCTTTTGCCGTCACCTGGGACACCCTGCAGGTTGCCGACGGCAGCCACACGGTTACCGCCATCGCCCGCGATGCGGCCGGAAATCTGTCCCGTTCCACGCCCGTGCTGGTCACCGTGGCGAATGCCGTCTTCGACACCTTCGAGGATGGCGACGCGGCCGGCTGGACGCCCGACGGGGGCAGCTGGGGACTCTCCGCGCAGGCCGGGACGACGATGTTCCGCCAGACCGACATGGGCTCGGTCGCGAACCGGTCGGTGCTGACGGCGAGCGACTGGCGCGACCAGCGGGTGGAAGCCGATGTGCGCCCCAATGCGGTCACCGGGGCAAATCGTTTCTTCGGCGTTGTCGCCCGGTACCAGGCGCCCGGCGACTACTATTATTTCGTGCTGCGGACCAACAACACCGCGGAACTGAAGCGCCTCACCAAGGGCGTGGCGACGAACCTCGCGACACCGGTGACGCTGCCTTTCGCGGTGAGCCCCGGCGTCACCTACCGCCTCGGCATCGAGGCCGTCGGTTCGCGCCTGCGCGGGTACGTCAACGGCCAGCTCATCCTCGAGGGCGCGGATTCCAGTTACGCGTCGGGCCGCGCCGGGCTGCTGACGTATTTCAGCGACGTGTCCTTCGATGACGTCCACGCAGACCCGGTGCCCGATGCCCCGGTGCTCGCGGTCGACGATTTCGAAACCGGGCTGACCGCGGCGTGGGGCGCGACGGGCGGCGAGTGGATCATGGCCGGGCGCGACGCGACGCACGCGCTGCGGCAGGAAGCGGCGGCCGGCGAGGCACGGGCGGTGCTGGCGGCGCCGCTCGGTGAGGCGACTTTGATCGAACTCGACGTGCGCGTCCTTGAATTCGGGAGCCTCGACGGGGCGGCCGGATTTGCGATCCGGCGCCAGGACAATGGCGACGCCTACCTCGTCGAGCTCCGCGCCGACAACACGCTCGCGCTCGTGCGCGCGAGCGGCGGGGTGCGCACCGTGCTCGCCAGCGCGCCGCTCGGACGTCCGCCCGGCGCCTGGGTGCGGCTCGGCCTCAATACGGTCGGGACGTCGCTGAAGGTTTACGCCGACGGCAAGCCCGCGTTGCAGGCGGTCGATGCCACGCTCGCCAGCGGCCGATTCGCGCTGGAGACAACCAGCGCCCGCGCGGAATTCGACGAGCTGCTGATCACCGCGCCCTGACCGCCACGGTCGCGCGCTCCCCTTTGCCCGATGCCCAGTTCAAGACGAACCCGCCACGGCCCGTAAACACGCCGGTCGTGGCAGTCCGCGACCGGCGCGGGGTAGGCATTTTTGCGGACGTGGCCCAAAGCCGAAGACATGAAATCATCATCGCTGCTACGATTCCGCCGGGCGCTTGCCGCCGGGTGTTGTTTGGGTATCGCCCACCTCGCATTCGCGCTCCCCGTCTTTCCCGGCGCCGTGGGTTTCGGCACCGACACCGTGGCTGCGCGCGGGATCACGGCGATGTCCCAGATTTATCACGTGACCAACCTCAACGACACCGGTACTGGCTCGCTGCGTGATGCGGTGGGAAAAAGCGGCCCGCGCGTCATTATCTTTGATGTTGCTGGCGTAATTAGTCTGGCGAGTGATCTCCGAATCTCGAACGGCAATCTGATGATTGCCGGTCAAACGGCACCCTACCCAGGCATCACGTTGAAAGGTTGCGGCATTCAAATCTGGGCCAGCGATATCCTGATCCAGCACATCGCCATCCGGCCCGGCAATATCGTTGGCGATGCCCACGCGCTCAGCAATCGCGACTGTATCAAAGTCGAACCTCAATCCGGCGTGACGGTGCAGAATGTCGTCATCGACCACGTTTCCATGAGTTGGGCCGTCGACGAAACGGCGTCCGTCTGGGGGAAGTTCGACAACGCCCAGGGTCCCGAATCGTTTGCCAAGAAGGTGACGTTCCTAAACTGCATTTTCAGCAAACCGATCCTCAACGGTGGGCATGAAAAGGGCTCGCACGGTTACGGGCTCCTGATCGGCCGCAACACTTCGGAGGTGTCGGTAATCGGAAACCTGTTTGCGTTTTGCTTGGCCAGAAACCCCCTCGTGGACGACACGACGAAAGGCGCGCAGATCGTGAATAACTATATCTATGCTCCCGGGGCCAACTCGAACGCCGCGGTTTATATGCAGGGAGGTCTTGCCCCCTATAAGGTTTCATTGGTCAGCAACGTATTTGTGCGCAAGGCGGCGCCTTTTTCGCTCATGCTTCACTTGGATGGCGACCCCATTGATATCCATGACCCCAATAATCCGAACGACGATGAATTGATCGAGGTTAACCACTCCTATAACTACACGTCGCCGGTGTTTAAGATTTTTCACTACCATTCCAACGGCGTTGAGCATGAGCACAATGTAATCGCCAACGCGCAGGTATATTCCTTCGACAATCTAAACCTGAACCGTACCACCGGGATTTGGGGCCCGGCCTCGGGAAATCAGTGGGATGGCAGCTTCGTCAGCGACGACACCGCGGTGACAGAGGCTCCCGTGACCGCGATCGGCGCCGATCCGTATGCAAACTCCGGCGGGGTCACCTGGGCGCCACTTTCGAGCGCGCAGGTTCCCGCCAGCGTGATGCTCTCGGCCGGAAAAATGCCGGGGAAGCGCGATCCGTGGGACCGGGCGTTGATCGAGGAGGTGTCCACCCTAACGGGCAACTTCGTCGTTCACCCGGCGGATCTGGGAACCGATCCTTGGCAGGGGCTTTCCGGTCCCTCCCGCGTGTTAACCGTGCCCAGCGATGCCTTGGTGGTGGACACGGCCACTGGTTATAAAAAATTCGAGCTCTGGCTGCAGGGTCTCGCGCGGGAGGTGGAGAGTGGCCCCAGCGACCCCATCAGCGTGATGGACACGTTCGAGGATAATAATTTCGACGGCTGGGTTCCCGATGGCAGCGCGCCGGGCTTGTCCATTGTCACCGACGGTTCGAAAGTGCTGCAGCAAAGCGACTATTCCAGCGACGCTCGCGCCGTGCTCGACGCGACCAACTGGACCGACCAAACGGTGGAGGTTAATGTCAAGCCGACCTTCTTCAACGGCTCCGACCGTCTGTGCACCGTCTATGCCCGCTACCAGGATATCAAGCACGGTTATTATGTGGCGCTCCGCAACGCGCCGTCGGGCGGACAGACGGTCCAATTGCGAAAGATCAACGGCACCACGATCACGACTTTCGATTCCGAAACCACCAGCACGTTTACCATTTCCCAAAACTCCTGGTACAGGGTGAAATTGAAAGTGACCGGATCCTCGACCGTCACGCTCACGGCCACGGTGACCGATCTCACCGCCGCCGGGTCTCCCAGCGTGACTCTCACGGGGACCGACTCAAGTTCGCCGTTCGCCAGCGGGCGGGCGGCCGTGGGCACCTATTTTGCCTCGGCCCGCTTTGACCAGGTCTTTGCGAGCCCCAATCCAAATGAGACCGCCAAGGTCCTCGCCGATTTTGACGACGGCACCGCGCCGGGCTGGAGCGCGTCGGGCGGCACGTGGGCGGTGGATTCGTCCACGAAAACCTACCGGCAGACCAGCACCGGGAGCTCCACGACATCCCGTGCGCTGCGCACCGAGGTTTCGCCCAACCAGAGTATCCAGGCCGATGTTTGTCCGCTGAACTTTGTCAGCAGCAGCGGCTCCGTGATTCTGTACGGACGCTACACGGACACGACCCACGCCTATTTCATGACGCTCGCCCCCACAGGTAACGTGGCTCTGAAGCGGGTCAACGGCGGTTCCTCGACGGTGATCGCAGGGCCGGTTGCGACGCCCCTGGGTGCGGTCAATGAATGGTCCGTGCTGAAGCTGGAAATCCAGGGTTCCGCCATCCGCGGCTATGTGAACGGCGTGCTCACCGTTCAAGCCACCGATACGACGCTGACCACTGGCACGGCCGGGGTGGGGACCTACGGGACCACCGCGGCCTTCGACAACGTGATCATGGCCGGGCTGTAATCAGACCTGACCCGGGCGCGCGAGGTCCACGGACCTCGCGCGTTTGCGAGATGGCGCGTGGCGGTCGCTTTAGGCGACCGCCATTTTTTTGGCGTATATATCTACCGACGACCGGGGACGGCCGCTGTCGGCGGAGACCGCGCGACGGAGGCGGGATCATCCCGAGCCCCCCGCACAGCGCGGGCGCTCCATTGGGAGTTCCGGGAAATTGCCGCGGTCGGTGGATTCCAGCGCCAGCCGTGTTACGACGGCTGCTACTTTATATCAGATTCAGATGAGGAAGGGTGCTGCTTGCAGCGGCCTTCCCGGCGACGGGGAGCTAGCGGGCCGGCGCGGTCACGAACGTGGCGCGGCGCAGGGAGAAGGCATCCTCGCCGGAGAACAGCAGCCAGGCGCTGCCGTCGGTTCCGAGCCATTTCGTGGGAAATTGGTTGGATTCCCCCGGACCGACATCCCAGGTATCGGTGAAAAATGCCGTGGTCCACGGGCCCCACGGTTCCGGCGCGTCGTAAACGCCAAAGCCGCCGGCATAGCGGGTGTCGGCGCCGCGCCCAATCGTGGTCAGCAGGTAGCGCTTGAGCCCGGGGTGATAGGTCATGTGCGAGCGGTAGCAGGCGCCGGGGTTTTCGAAAAAGCCGCCGCGATCCGCGACGTTCCGGCTCCAGTGCGCGTTTCCCTGCTCATCCCGCCGCACGAAAAATTCATAGGCATCGCGATCGCGCAGCCGGTCGCGTGGCACGCGCGCCATGACGAGACGGTCGGCGCGCTGATACGCGGTGTTCGCGTCCGGGGACAGCAGATAGACGTAGTTGTCGCGCGCCCCGGCGTAGTTTTTGCCGAAGTTCACGAAGGCGGGGCAGCCAAAGCTCTCCTGGAATTTCCAGTCGCTCCATTGCCAGGTCGCGCCGTGGTCTGCTGACCAGGCGAGCTGGGCGTTGTCGGCGTTGCGTGCCAGCAAGTAGAGGACGCCGTCGACCATCAGGAGGCCGCTCGCCTTGCGACCCTTGCGGCCGTCGCCGGTTTGCTCGCCCGACAGGGAGCGCAGGTTCGTGGGGGAAACCGCCGGCGGGCTGCCGGTGATCCGCGCAAAGCCGAGGCTGAGTTTCTCCGCGGTGAAGGGAGCGAAGCCGTTGCCGTCGCCATAGGCCGTGTACAGCGCGTCGTCGTCACCCCACGTCGACGCCCAGTTGTCGCCGCCGGGCGCGAGGTGCACGACCGAGTCCGCCGGGGCCCAGTCGATGCGGGAAATCACCGGACTGGGCGGGTAAGGAGGGTTGGCATGGGGCTGGATGAACGCCTCCAGCACGGGATTGATGACGAATTTTTCGACCATGCCCAGCGTGCTGACGCCGGGCGGGAATCCCCCGCCGTTGCGGACGACGATCAGATCGAGGCTGGGGATCACCAGCAGGAGTTGTCCGCTGGCGCCGAGGCCCCAGAAAGTGTCATCGGGCGCCTGCCGCAGCACGCGCGAGCCGTCGGGATTGCGGTTCACCCACCAGCTGAGCCCGGAGGCATTCGGCAGGCCGGCATGGCGGATCGCTCGCGTGACGATGTCGAAGGGCAGGACCTGCTCCTCGTCCCAATCGCCGCGACGGGCCAGCAAGCGGCCCACGCGGGCCGCGGCGTTCGGGCTGAAGTTCGCCCCGCCCCAGGTGCCGGTCAGGGACAGGCCGTCGATTTGCACCGGACCGCTGTAGCCCACGGACCACTCGTTGGCGGGGACGCCGATCTTGTTCATCACGCGCTCGCGCAACAGTGCGTCGAGGTCACGGTAAGGACTCCCTTGCAGCGAGGCGGTGACGCAGTAACCCAGCATGGCCAGGCCGGGATTGCTGTAGAGCGACCGCGTGCCGGGCTTGAACATGACCGGCACGACGTCCCGCGACAGCGTGAAGGGATCCCGTGGCACGGGGAGGAACTTCCAGAACTCTCCCTTCCAGCCGGGCAGCTTGGAATGAGGGATGCCTTCCTCATTCGCATCGTCGAGGCCGGAGGTATGCGTCGCGAGTTGCGCGACCGTAATGTCCTTCTTCACCGGATCGTCACGCCACGCCGGCACATACCGGCTGGCGGGATCCTCGGGCCGGATGCGGCCGTCGGCCATTGCGACCATCAGCGACATGCCTCCAACCAGCGCTTTCGCGAGCGAGGCGGTGAAGTGCGGGGTGGTCCGGCTGTAGCCTGCGACGTAGCGTTCGAACACGACGTGGTCCGAACGGATCACGAGGAGCGTGGTGGTGTTCTGCGTCAGCATGCCGCGCCACGCGCCCTCAAGCCGCGGGCCGGAGAGGTCGTAGGCTTCCGGCGTCGCGGTCGGCCATTCGGCGCCGAGCTTTGCCGGCGCGGCCTGCGCTACCGCCAGGGAAGCGAGCAGCAGCGCCAGCCAGCGCCGGACGGTTCGTGAAATCAGTTCCAGGGAGACGGTGCGGGTGAACATCAAATGAGCTCCGACAGGCGGAGGGCGGAGGGATTCAACGGGAGGAGGGAGGAAATCGCCACGGGCTGCCCCGAGGCAATGCTGGCGTTGGCGGCGATGCCGATGAGGATCGAGGCCGCGCCCTGTTCGTGGCCGGCGGACCGGCCGAAGGGATCGACGGGCGGATGCGCGGAGAAAATCTGCTCCTGCAGCAGCGGGTCGCCGCCGCCGTGGTCGCCCTGGATCACCGGGACGGGCACGTCATACGACGGCTTGAAGTGCGGGAACACGCGCAACTCGTGCACTTCGCCGTGCTCATGTTCCGCGCCCAGGCGGCTTTCGCCCACGATGTGCGCGGCGTGGAACTCGCGATATTCCAGCCGGCCGCGATCGCCGGTGAACGTCACGCGGTAGCCCTCGTAGGGACTGAAGGCATTCAGCGAGTAGTTCAGCAGCGTGCCGTTGCGGTAGCGGACCAGCACGTTCATCGCGTCCTCAATGTCGATGTCGGCGCGGAAGACGTTCCGGTCGCGCACATACCCCGACTCGCTCTCCGCCGCGCCCAGGTAAAGCGCGCGCTCCATCTCCAGGTCGCGGATCATCGAGTGCTCGTAGGTGTAGGCGAACGGGTCGCCATCGACGGGCTGCTGGTAGTAGCGCGGGTAGGCCGTGAGCGCGTCGTCGCCGCGGCGGACGGCATTGTCCCGGCCGTAGAACATCAGTGCACCGTGGGCGACCACCTCCGCCGGCACCGCGTCGATCCACCAGTTCACCAGGTCGAAGTGATGAGTGGACTTGTGGACGAGCAGGCCGCCGGACTGGTCCTTGTGCGCATGCCAGCGGCGGAAGTAATCCGCGCCGTGGCTGGTGTTAAGGAGGTATTCCATGGTCACGTGGCGCACGGGACCGATGGTGCCCTGCGCCAGGAGTTCGCGCACCTTTGTGGCGCCCGGGTTCCAGCGATAGTTGAAGGCCACGCGCACGGCGCGGCCGGTTTCCCGCACGGCTTCGAAAATGGCCCGGCATTTCGCCGCGTCCGTGGTCATCGGCTTTTCGGTGACCACATTGCAGCCCGCCCGCAGCGCCTCGGCGATGTAGCGGTGGTGCTCGCCATCGATCGTGCAGACCACGACGGTGTCGGGCTTGGTCTCCCGCAGCATCCGGCCGAAGTCGCCCGCCGGATAAACCGGCACCTCGCGATAGCCGAACCGGGCCTTCAGCCGGTCGCGATGGAAGCGCGCGCGCACGACGCTCAGGTCGCAGAGGGCGACGATCTCGGCCTCGGCCGCGTAGCGCTGGGCCACGGGATCGAGAAACATGCGCACGCGCCCGCCGGTGCCGACGTAGGCGAAACGGGCGGGCCGGGCGGGGCCGGCGGCAAGGGTGGACTGGACGGACGGTAAAGGCGGAGTCATTGAGCGGCCGGAATGAGGAAAATCGACCAAAATCAAATGCGCATGTGAAAAGCGGGAATGCAATGAAATTATCGCCGGATCCAGTCCTCTAGGGACGCTTCCCGGCGCGGAGGGCGAAGTTGGGCTTGCCATTGCCGGGCAGGATTCAAACGTTGGAGCCGTGGTCCGGGCGCCCCTGCAACCCCGTGCTCTTCCATCCCATGGCTAAAAGCGGCGGCTCACCCAAGAAACGCACCTCGCGGCAACTTCCGAAGTCGATTCTCTCGATCCCGGATTTCGCCAAATACGTCGGCCTGTCCACCTGGACGGTATCGCGCGCCATCAATGGCCACCCGGAGGTGAACGAGAAAACCCGGCGCCGTATCCTGGCCGCGATGGAGGACGTGGGGTTCCGCCCGAATCCCCTCGCGCGCGGTCTCGGCGGACGGCGCACCAGCATGGTGGGCGTCTGCTTCATGGGCCTGGGCAATCCGATTCTCGACCGGAAGGTGTTCCAGCTGCAGGAGGTGCTGCGCCGCAACCAGCTGCGCAGCCTGCTGGAAATGCGGCCGCGCGATGCGCAGCAGGAGATCTACGCGATCGACGACTTCAAGCGCATCCGTGTCGACGGCGTCGTGCTGCTGTATTCGGAACTGGACGCCAAGACTTCCGAGCAGGTTTTCGAGGGCCTGGCCTGCGTCCACGTCGACCCGCACTTCCCGCAAACGATCGCGTCGATCGCCCTGGACCGGCACCGGGCCATGCGGCTGTTGCTGGAGCACCTGATCCGGCTCAAGCACGAGACCTTTGCCCTGGTGGGCATCAGCAAGAGCGACCCCTGGCGCTGGCCGGCCTTGGTGGAAACGGCCAAGGCGCACGGGCTCGACCCGGCGGAGGCGCTGCGCGTGGTGGACGACATCCCGCAGGTCGAAAGCCCGATCGAAGCGGGCGAAATCATGACCGAGGCGGTGCTGCGCTGGCCGAAGCGGCCGACGGCGATCATCGCGGTCGACGATCGCACCGCCCTGGGCGTGATCCAGGCTTTGCGGAGCGCCGGCATCCAGGTGCCGCAACAGATGTCCGTCACCGGTTTCGACAACCTCGACCTCGCGCGCAAGCTGCACCCGACGCTCACGACGATCGACCAGAACCCGGTGCGACTCATGGAGCGCGCGGGCGCCATCCTTCTGGAGCAGATCAATCTGCCGGCGGCGGAGCGCGGCCGGCAGACGCCGGAGTTTGTCGCCCCGGAATTGGTGATCGGCGAATCCACCGGCACCGCGCCAGCCCGCGCCTGAATTTTCCCCGCGGGTGACGACGCGCCGGCGCGCGCCGGCCCCGGGCGACATCCGTTTCCGGACTTGCCCCCCCCGGATCTGTCCGCCGATCGGTTTTAACCCAATGCGCATGGGAACACTTACGGAACCATGGCAAAAGCGCCGGCTGCCGGCCTGACTGCGCGCCTCCGGCACATACTTCCCGACCAGGAAGGGAAAGAGCGGGGAAGACGATGGTCATCCCCATGCGTTCAGCGTGGTCAGCTCCAATACAACCCACAGGCCCCATCGCCGCTTCGTGCTCATGTTCGGTCACATTACGCACGCTTGGTTGCATTTGAGAAGTTCAGACGGGCAGCCTGCCCGTTTACTTAACGCCTTCAGTGGGCGGCGCATGGCGCCGGGGGCGGCGAGCGCGCAAATTCCAAGGGCGGACGCCCCCGTTAATTCCGCCGGTTATGAATACCTCCATCCGCTCGCTGCCGTTTGCCGTCCCGAAGGGAATATTTATTTCGGTTGATGGCCTGCGTCCGAGACTTGGTGATGGGGGCGGTTTCCACGTCCTCAGCCTCGAGCGCATCCACCAAGGCATTTCGTCCACCCACCTGAATCCAGCGATCTCATGAAAAAAACCACCGGCTTCCTCTTCCTGGCCATTGTCGGGCCCCTTTCCGTGGCCTTCGCGCAGACGCCCGCCGCGCCGGCGGCGGCGCCCGCCCCGGTCGATGCCTCGGCGCCGATCCCGAAGGACGGCAACAAGAAGTTCTTCACCCTGCACGAGTCCTTCCTCAAGCGCGGCAAGGAGGGCCCCATCGGCGTCCTGTTCCTGGGCGATTCGATCACCGAGCGGTGGGCGAAGGCCCCGCACATCTGGGCCCATTATTTCGGCAAGTACCAGTCGGCCAACTTCGGCATCGGCGGCGACCAGACGCAGCACGTGATCTGGCGCCTCGAGCACGGCGAACTCGACGGCATCAATCCGAAGGCCGTCGTCCTCCTGATCGGCACCAACAACTCCTCGACCCACACGGGAGCCCAGATTGCCGACGCCGTGAAGAAGATCGTCGGGATGATTCGCGCCCGGTTGCCGCAGACCAAGGTGCTGCTCCTCGCCATTTTCCCGCGCGGCCCGCGCGAGAGCCTGGGCGTGCCGGATCCGTGGGAAAAACGCATGGTCGAGATCGCCGCCGCCAACCAGGAACTCGCCAAGCTGGATAACGGCGCGAGCGTCCGCTTTCTGGACATCAACCGGAACTTCCTCGGCAACGACGGCACGATCCCGAACATCATCATGCCTGATCAACTGCATCTCAACGCCGCCGGCTACCAGCTCTGGGCGGAGGCCATCGAGAAGCCGCTCGCCGAATTGATGAAGTAACCGCGCCTCCAGGTGCGCGTCATCCCGCCTCCTGTGTCGCCTCATCTTGTTTTGAAACCGTCGCGCGGGATTTCCACCGCATCGTCCGCCCCCAAGGAGAACCATTCCATGACCGTCCGCCTGGCCCTCGTTACGTTTTGGCTCGGGGTGGTCGCGTTGCCCGCGGGATTCGCGCAGCCGGCGGAGGGTTCCGTCACCGCGCAGCCGCTCGGCGCCGATCGCCAGCGCCGTCCCGCGGCTTACGCCGACGGCGCCGATCTCCCCAACGGGTGGCGCATCACGCCGGCCGGCAAAACCATCGGCGGCACCGGCGATCTGGTGTCGAACCTCACGCTCTCGCCGGACGGCCAGGTGCTGATCTCCGTCAATTCCGGTTTCCTGCCGCACGGGCTTGAGGTGTTCGACACCGCGACCGGTCGGCACCTCCAGCGGATTGAGCTGACGTCCACCTTCCTCGGTCTCGCATGGGGCGAGGGCGGCCGGACGCTTTATGTTTCGGGCGGCAATGCCTCCGGTAATAAATCCAAGGACGATCCCGTCGCCGCGATTTATGCCTTCGCCTATGCGGACGGCAAACTGGCGGAAAAGCCCGCGGCCCGCTTCGTGGAGACGCGCGATCCCAAGCAGGTCTGGTGGACGGGGCTCGCCTCTCTTCCGGGCAAGCGCCGGCTCTATGCGTTGAACCGCGGCACCGGCCGCGAGCCCGGCGCAGTCGTCGTGTTCGACGCGAAGACCGCGGCCATCCTCGCGCGCATCCCGGTGCAGGTCTCGCCTTATCAGGCGGTGCTGGCCGCCGACGGCCGGCGGTTGTTTGTTTCCAACTGGTCGAGCGATTCCGTCAGCGTGATCGACACCGCCACCAACGCGGTGATCGCCACCGTCGAGGTCGGCGACAATCCGAACGACATGAAGCTCGCCGCCGACGGACGCCTGTTCGTCGCCTGCGCCAACGACAACACCGTGCAGGTGATCGACACGAAGACCCTCGCCGTGATCGAGAAGCTGTCCACCACGCTCACGCCGCACGCCCCCGAGGGCTCCACGCCCAACGCGCTGGCCATCGACGAGGCGCGCGACCTGCTCTACATCGCCAACGCGGACAACAATTCGGTGGCCGTGGCGCATATTGAAAACCGCGTGCACACCAATATGGCCGGCTTCATCCCGACCGGCTGGTATCCTTCCGCGCTGGTGCTCGACGCCAAGGGCAACACGCTTTACGTCGGCAATTCGAAGGGCAACCGCGCGCACGCCGACCCGCTCGGCCCGCACAGCCCGCTGCTGAAGAGTCCGGAGGCGCTGGAACAGGCGGCCGGTTCCGTGACCTCCGCCAACACCGGCCTGTTCGGCACGGGCGCGGGCAATGTGAAGACGCTCCAGACCAGTACCATCGAGCAGGTGGCGGTGGCCGACCTGAAGGTGCAACTGCCCGCCTGGACGCGCCAAGTGGTGGAGAACACGCCGTACCAGGATTCGCTGCTGACGGAAGCGCCGCCGGCGCTGGCTCCGAGCATCATTCCCCGCACGGTCGGCGTGCCCAGCCCGATCCGGCACATCATTTATATCATCAAGGAGAATCGCACCTACGACCAGGTCTTCGGCGATCTGCCCGGCGCCAACGGGGATCCGCGCCTGACCCTCTTCGGTGAAAAGGTGACACCCAACCAGCACGCCCTGGCGAAGGAGTATGTCATTTTCGACAATCTCTATTGCGACGGCGAGGTCAGTAACGACGGTCACCGCTGGCTCTCGTCCGCCTACGCTACCGATTTCTACGAGAAGCAGTGGCCCGCGATCTACGGCGCGCACAGCGCGGCCGGTTATGAAGTGCCGGCGGTGGTGCCGGCCGGCGGTTTCATCTGGGATCTCGTGAAGCGCAAGGGCCTCACTTACCGCACTTATGCCGAGGGCACCTACAATGCGAAGGTGGATGGCAAGCTGACGTTCCTGCCGCGCATGGGAATGGAAGCGCTGACGGGCCACATCGCGCCCAATTTTCCCAACGGGCTCGACATGCCGGACACCGAGAAGCTCAAGGCCTGGCTGGCCGAGTTTCGCGAATACGAGAACAATTACGACAGCGCCGACGCAGAGAAGCGGCTGCCCAATTTACAAACCGTGTGGATGATGGGCGATCACACCGAGGGCGCGCGCGTCGGCAAGCGGACGCCCGTTGCCATGGTCGCGGACAATGATTATGCCATCGGCCAGATGGTCGAGGCCATCAGCCACAGTCGCTACTGGCCCGAGACCGCGATCTTCATCATGGAGGACGACGCGCAGGACGGTTCCGACCACGTCGATGCGCGGCGCACGGTCGGCCTCGTCATCAGTCCCTACGTGAAGCGCGGCATCGTGGACAGCACGCTGTATTCGACCTGCTCGATGTTGCGCTCGATGGAACTGTTGCTCGGGCTGCCGCCGATGAGCCAGTACGATGCCGCCGCCATGCCGATGTATGCGGCCTTCGGGACGGAGGCCAAGGTCACCCCGTTCAAGGCGATCGCGCCGCTGGTCGATACGAAGGCGATGAATCAAAGGACCGCCTGGGGCGCGAAGGCGAGCGGCCGGATGGATTTCTCCGAACCCGACCGCGCCCCGATGCTTGCGCTCAACGAGATCATCTGGAAAAACGTGCGCGGCGCGGAGTCAGTGATGCCGGCCCCGGTTCACCGTTTCCGTCCGCTCATCGAACTCGCCGGCGACGACGACGAGCCCGAGGACCGGCCCCGCCGGCGATAGCAGCGGGCGCCACCGCGCATTGGCGGGTGGGGAGAGCGAATGGCGGAAGCCAAACGCTCACGCGTTCAGCTACGGAATCCTGCGTAGCCGAACGCGTGAGGGAGCGTTTGGCCCAGCCGGTTGGGCTTCGCCATGAAATCGTCCCTGCGGTGTTGCTCAGCCGGCCGCGGCCGGCTGCTGGTAGAAAATCCGGAGTTCGGGTTTCTCGCCAATCAGCGCTTGGGCGCGCTGCAGGGCTTTCTTCGTGGCCAGCGTGGGATTCTCCTCGGCGGGGAAAATATTCTCCGGGCCGATTCGCGCGGCGAGGCCGCTGCGCTCGAGTACCCGGGTCACCTCGCCGCGGGCGCCGGAAATCAGGAGATGGCGGTTTTGCCCGCGCAGGAAATCGAGCAGCTGTCCGAGCGCGATGACGGTGGTGGCGTCGAGATGCCGCGCGTTTTTCATGCGCAGAATGAACACCCGGATGTTCTGGTCGTCCGCCAGCCGGCGCACGCCGTCCTGCAGGAGATCCGCGGCGCCGAAGAACAGGTCGCCCTCGACGTGCACGATCGACACCTGCGGGTGGTTGCGTCCGGCCGGCGCGGCGATCTGCGCCAGCTGGCCGCTCTCGTCGAAGGCGTGCTCCAGCAGGGAGGGCGCGCCCGCTTTCTGGAGGAAGAAGACCAGCGAGACGCCGATCCCGGTGTAGATGGCGGTGTCGAGTTCCAGGAACAGCGCGGCGAGCAGCGTGATCCAGAACACGGCGGCATCCGCGCGGGTGGCGCGGCGGGCGATCCGGATCTGAGCCGGGTCGAACAGCCGCAGGGCGATGCTGATGAGGTAGGCCGCCAGCGCGGAGATCGGGATGAAGTTGAGCAGGGGCGAAATCAGCAGGACGAGTCCCAGGACGAACAGGCTGCTGAACACCGTCGCCAGTTGCGTGCGGCCGCCGCTCTGGAGATTGGCGGCGCTGCGCAGGAAGGAGGCGGAGCCCGGCATGGCGCCGAAGGCGGTGGCCGCGAGGTTGCCGAGGCCCATGCCGATCAATTCCTGGTTGGGATCGATCCGCTGCCCCGAACGCGCCGCCAGGCTCTTCGCAATGGCCACGGCCTCGAGCATGCCCAGCAGCGCGATCGCCAGCGCCGCACTCGTGATCCGCGGCAGCAGCCACACGCTGTCCGCGCCGAGGGGGAAGCCGACGAGCAGCGGGATTCCGCCCGTCCCCCCGAGATCGCCGACGAGCGGCACGCCCCAGTCGCCCAGGCCCAGGAAAGCGGACACGCCGCCCGCCAGGCAGAGCACCAGCAGGCCGTCGGGCCACTTGGGCCGCCAGCGGCGCAGGGTGTAGATCAGCACAAAACTCGCGACGCCCACGAGGGCGGTCGCGGGGTTGAAATTGAAGTTCCAGAAACTGGCGGCGAGGTGTCGCAGGGTGCCGGGCAAACTGACCGCCGGCGCCCGCGGAATCCCGAGCAGGTTGCCGACCTGACCGACGGAAATGAGGATCGCGACCGCCGTCGTGTAGGCGATGATCACCGTGCGGGAAATAAACTGGGTGACTTGGCCGAGCCGCGCGAGCCCCGCCGCCACCTGGCACAGGCCGATGAAGCCGCCGAGCAGCAGCACCTTCGCCAGCGGCGGGAGCGGCACGTCGAGCCCGAGCACGGCGCCGGCGAGAATGACGCTGATGGTGTTCGTCGGCCCGAACACGAGGTGGTGCGACGAGCTGAAGCAGGCGCAGACCAGCGAGCCCACCACGGCGGTGGCCAGGACAGCCGACACCGGCAGGCCGACAATCAGCGCGAAACCCACGGCTTGGGGAATGGTGACCACCGCCACCGTGAGCGCGGCGATGACGTCGGCCCGGAATTTTTCCCGGTTGTAGTGCCGGCGCTCCCGCCAGATGGGCGGGATCAGGTTGGCCCGGATCTGCTCGCCAATGCCCGTGAGCCGCCGGCCGGCGACTTCCGAGAGCTCGTCCAGTTCCTCGATATGGGCGGATTTAAACAGGCGCTTCATGCGGCGGCGGCCCGGCTAGGGGGTCGGAGCCGGCGCCGGCAGCGTGGGTTCGCCGTGCAGCCAGCCCAGCGAACGCAGGAATGCATCGGTGGAGCGCAGGGTCAGCGCGTAGTATTTTCCATTTTGATTCTTCGAGTTGAAGAAACCGTGGTCCTCGCCCGGGTAGACCTGCAGTTCGCACCGCACGCCGGCGGCCACCATCCGGTCGCGGAAGTCCTCCAGCGTTTTGGTGGGAATCAACTTGTCCTTCGACCCCACGAAGACGATCGCGGGCGGGGCCTGGCCGGTGACGTTGTGCGCCGGGGACAGTTCCGCCACGCGGTCGCCGACGCGTTCGGCGCCGTAGTTACCCGGGCCGTTGTCGAGGACCGGATTGAACAGGATCATGACGTCCGGCTTCGGCGAGACCGCCGGGTCATCGGCGGATCGTCACCGGTCGCGACCAGGCCCGTGTGCGCGGCGAGATGGCCGCCGGCCGAGGCGCCGGCCCCGGCGATCCGGTGGGGATCGATGCCGAGCTCCCGCGCATGGCTGCGCACCCAGCGCATCGCCGAGCGCGCGTCCTGGATGCAGACCACCGGCGGCACGGTGGTCTTGACCGGGACGAATCGATAGCGGACCTGGATGCAGACCAGGCCGCGCGAGGCAAAATAGCGGCTGTGTTCGTTGAACTGCCCCGCCGGCCCGCCGACCCAGCCGCCCCCGTGAAAGAACACGATGGCCGGCCGGTGATCGTCCGGTCTCCAACTCTCGGGCCGGACGATCGCGAGCGTGAGTGGCCCGCTGGCCGTCTGCTTGTAGGTTTGGATTTCCCCGACGGGCGACGTCCAATCCGGCTCCGCCGCCAACGCGCACGTCGCCGCCAGCCACAGGGAAATGGCCAACCGGGGAAGAGCGCGCAGGCGGGGGAAGCAGGGAAGGTGCATGGATCAGGGATGGGGCAGGTGGTTCAGGTCGAGGATGTCGTTGGCCGTGAGCGCGGCTTGGAGGATGGCGACATCGTCCACGACGCCGTTGAAGTACGCGTCGCTGCTGGTCCCATTGCGATCGCGGCCGATGCGGACGGGTTCCGCATTGGCATTGTTCTGGGTCCAGCTCGTGGCCGAGGTGACGGCCAGCGTTCCATCGATATAGATCTTATGGCTCGTGGCGCTTTCATTGACAAAGGCAATGTGGTGCCAGGCGCCATTGTTGATCGTGGTGGAGGTGGTCACCGTGTCCGTGACGCCGGCGGCCTGGTTCCACCGGGTGAGCTGGACGGCGCCGGTCGCCAGCATTTGCAGGCGGTAGTCCATGTTGGGGGTGTTGGTATCGCGGCCCTTGGCCACGATGCCGCCGGCGGTGCCGGCGGAGGTTTTGACCCACGCCACGATCGTGAACGGTTTCGCGGGATCGCCGAAATCGAGCGCGGCGTCATCGGCAATGCTCACGTAGTTGCTCGAGCCGTTCAAGCTGAGGGCGCTGCTGGGGGTGCCAAAGCGATCGGCGACGAACGTGCCGCCGGTTTGGGTGCCGGTGTGCCCGCCGAGTGTGAGGTCATCGGTGTTGTTCGAGAAGGTCCACTGGCCGCTCGTCGCGGGATAGATGAACTCCGGCAGGAGGCCGATCCGGGAGGTGTCGATCGGGATGAAGCTGAGCGGGGCGCCGGACGTGAAATTGTAGTTGTGATTCGCCGCGTCGACGAAGCCGGGGTCGGAGGTGACGGAGGCCTGGTCATAGCGATTGCTGCGGAGGGTCTTCCAGTTGGTGAGCGTGTCGTCGCCCGGGATGTTCTCGAAAACATTGCTCCCGGTCGCGGTCTTGCGGAAGACGTTGCGGTTCGACTGGTCGATGCGGTTGGTGGAGTAGCTTTGGAAGTCGTAGAAGGTGGTCGAGTTCGTGCTGGTGCTGCCGGAATAGAAGATGTTGTCGAGGATCTTCTCGTTGTTCGCCGGGGCGTTGGCGAGGATCTCGAACGTGCGCAGGCCGGCGTGGCTGCGGGTGAAGTCGAAGATGTTGTTCTGGATCAGATTCGCCACGCCCTTGAGGTTGATGGTCGCGGTCAGGCCGTTCGAGGGCGCGTTGCCGATTTCGAAGGCGATGTTGTTCGTGATGACCGTCCGGTCGGAACCGTCCTCGACGTAGAACGCGTGCTGCTGGCCGAAGGAGTCGCCGCTGTGGTGGACGCGGTTGTGGTCGACGAGGTTGTCGTCGGCATAGCCCCAGTAGATCGCGCCGGTGTCCTGCGAATCCTTGTTCATGTCGGTGACCTCGTTGTACTCGATGGTCACGCCGGTCGAGGCGCGCATCCGGATGCCGTGACGCTTCGAGGTGGCGAGGTTGTTGTGCGAGACCACGACGTCCGTCACGCTGTCGATGCGGATATTGGCGCCGGGGTCGGCGAAATACTGCGCGGTGTTGCGGACGCGGTTGTTCGTGATCGTGCTGGCGGTGATGCCGTCGCAGAAGATGCCCGCGAGGGCCATGTCCGCGATGGCATTGCCGCTGATGGTGTTGTTGCTGCCGCCACCCGACAGGCGGATGCCGGCGGCACCGTTGACGAACTCGTTGTTGGCGATGACGAGATTGCTGGCCTTGTTGAAATACAGCATGCCCTGGGCGTTGCCGGTCGGGTTGGCGTAGTCGAAGTTCGCGCCGGCGAACTTGAGGTTCATGAAGACGAGGTTCTGGAGCGGGGAGGCGGCGAGCGCCTGCTTCTGGTAGAGCGCGAGGACGTCGCCGGCGCCGAGGGCCGACTGGTAAACGCGCACGTCGTCGATGTCGCCGGTGAAGAGATTCGTGACGTTGTTCTGATCGTCGCGATAGCGGCCGATTTCGACCGGCTGGTCGTTGGCGCCGGTGAGCGTCCAGGAGGTGGTGCTGGTCTCCGCGAGGCTGCCGTCGATGTAGAGCTTGTGCGAGGTCGAGGTCTCATTGACGAAGGCGATGTGGTGCCACGTCCCGTCGTTCAAGGCGGGCCCGTTGGAATCCACGACGATGTGGGCGGTGCTGGCGCCGTAGTTCCAGCGCCGTAGCTCGAGCTGGCCGGCGGCGGTCAGTTCGAAGCGGTAGTCCATGTTGTCCAGGCCGGCGTTGGGCCGGGCCTTGCAGATCACCGGCTGGAGCCCGGAGCCGCTGGTGCGGATCCATGCCGAGAGGGAAAACGGGTTCGTGTTGGCGCCCCACTCGAGCGAGGCGTCATGGGGGATCGTCACGTACTGGGTCGAGCCGTTGAAGGTGAGGGCATCGCCCAGGCCCGAGGGCCCCGTGACGAAGGCCGGGCTGTTCACGGCGGTGCCGTCATTGCCGGAGGATGAGCTGTCGGAGGTGTCCTGCTCGAACTGCCAGTGGGCGGCGAGGGTCTGCACGCTGGTGACCGGCACGCCGCTGATCAAGGTGGTGACCGTCGGGACAATGATCTCCTGGTTGGCGATGGGCGTGGCGCGCGGGTAATAATAGAGCACGCCATTGGTCCGGTCGTGGTAGAACTCGCCCGGCTGGTCGAGGAGTTCCTTGGCGCCTTGCACGTAGTAACGCGAGCCGGCGGCGAGATCGTCGAGATAGGCCAATTGGATGTTCGACGTCAGCGTCATCCAGCGCGTCGAGTAGGTGATGCTGGCGACGTCGTGGATCTCCGTCGACCAGTCGTGGTTGCCCGGCCAGACGAGCACCTGCGCGTCGGTCTGGGTGGCCATGCTCGGCATCGAGTTGCCGGACGCCCATTGGAATTTCTTCTTGGGGTTGGCGGAGTCCTTGGCGGCGATGCTCCAGTAGCCCGTGTTGGGGTGCCGGGCGAGGATGCCGCGCGTGCCGTTCTCAAAGATGGCTTCGAGGCGCGGCGTGGTGGCGGCGACGTTCGCCTTCCAGATGTTGCCGGAGTCGAGGGTCCAGCCGGTGACCTTGGTGCCGCCAAGGATGCGCGCGCTGCCCTTGGCGCCATAAGGCATCCAGATGACATCGTGGCCGTTGGTCCCGGAGTCGGCCTCCGTGAGATTTAGGGTCGAGGTGAGCAGATGGTCGCCGGGCATCAAATAGACGACAATGTCGCCGCTCATGCTGCCGTTGATGGCGTCCACGGCGGTGCGCGCCCGCCCGAGGGTGGCGAAGGCGGTGCCCGGGGAGGTGCCGTTGGCGGAATCGCTGCCCGCCACGGGATCGACATAAAAGGAAGCTTGGATGGCGGCGGAGGCGGAAACAGCGGCGAGCAGGGGCGTGAGCCAGAGAGCCGCGAGGAACAGGAATGGCTTGGTCTTCATGGGGCGTGGAGTAACGAATGGAGCCGCGAGCCCGGCGGCCGGGGGTGTGCCTGCGCCGCGGAGTGAGGCGTGCGGCGGCGGGCACGGCAACGGGGCGGTCACTTGAACAGTTAAGACTTCGCGCGAGCTGCTCGTAGCCGAACGCGTGAGCGGTGGGCGTTGCCGGAGCGGGCCAAACGCTCACGCGTTCGGCTACGGGCTGACGCGTTGGATTGCCGGCCCGGGCTTAATTGTTCTAGTAAGGACAGCGTTGCCGGTGCCGGCGAGGCGGGGAGCGTTTGGCTAGCGGCGTCCACCCCCGCCGGCTTTGCGTTTACCCATGAAGCTTTCCCCGTTGCTTGCCGTTGGTTTCGTGCTGTTCGCCGGTCTGGCCGCCGCCGCCGAGCCGCCGCGCCGGCCCAACGTCATCTTCATCCTCACCGACGACCAGGGCTACGGCGACCTTGCGTGCCATGGCAACTCGATGATCCGCACGCCGAATCTCGACCGGCTGCGCGACGGGAGCGTCCGGTTCACCAACTTTCACGTCGACCCAACCTGCGCGCCGTCGCGCGCGGCCTTCATGACGGGGCGCTATTCCACCCGCACGGGCGTCTGGCATACCGTCATGGGCCGGTCGCTGATGTATGCGGACGAGGTGACGATGGCGGACGTCTTCAACCGCGCCGGTTACCGCACCGCGATCTTCGGCAAGTGGCATCTCGGCGACAACTACCCGATGCGTCCACAGGACCGCGGTTTTCAGGAAGCGCTCGTGATCGGCGGGGGCGGGGACGGGCAGACGCCGGATTACTGGGGCAACGATTATTTCGACGACACCTACGCGCACAACGGGGTCCCGGAGAAGTTCGCGGGCTACTGCACCGATGTCTTCTTCGATCAGGCGCTGAAATTCATCGGGGAAAACCGAACGCGTCCGTTCTTCGCCTACCTCGCGACCAACGCCCCGCACGCGCCGTTCAACGTGGCGGAAAAATACCGGCGGCCGTACACGGAACAAGGGGTGCCGCCGCCGATGGACGCGTTCTACGGCATGATCGGAAACATCGACGAGAACGTCGGCCGGCTCATCGCGCGGCTGCAGGAACTCGGGCTCGCGGAAAACACGATCCTGATCTGGGGCACCGACAACGGCACGGCGGCCGGCGTGGCCGGCGCGAACGCGTTTGGCGCGGCCGCCCAGCCCAAGGGCGGGTGGAACGGCTTCAACGCCGGCATGCGCGGCATCAAGGGCAGCCAGTACGAGGGCGGCCATCGCACGCCGCTCTTCATCCGCTGGCCGGCGGGCCGGCTCGACGGCGGCCAGGACGTGACGCGCCTCGCGGCGCACATCGACCTGCTGCCGACGCTGATCGATCTCTGCGGTTTGCCCGCGCCGACCGGCGTGCAGTTTGACGGCACCAGCCTGGTACCGCTGTTGCGCGCGCCGGACGCGCCCTGGCCGGAGCGGACCCTCTTCGTGCACACCCAGCGCCGGGAGCTGCCGCCGAAGTGGACCAAGAGCGCGGTGATGACCGACCGCTGGCGTCTGATCGACGGAAGCGAATTATACGACCTGCCCGCCGATCCGGGCCAGGCGCAGGATGTCGCGGCGGAGCATCCCGACGTGGTCGCGCAGTTGCGCGCCCGCTACGAAACCTGGTGGGCGTCGCTCGCGCCGGCGATGGCGCGTTACGGCGACCTCGTCGTGGGCTCGGCGCACGAGAATCCGGCGGAGATCAACTGCATGGACTGGCATGACGACGACATTAAGAACATCCCGTGGAACCAGGAGCAGATCAACGCCGCGCCGTGGGCAAACGGCTGGTGGCGGATCGCGCCGGCCCGCGCCGGCCGTTACGAATTCACGCTGCGACAGAAGCCCGCGGTGGCGGCCTTCCCGATCCAGGCCACGAGCGCGCGCGTCCGGGTAGGTGACGCGGAGGCGACGGCGCCGGTCCCCGCCGGCGCCACGAGCGTGACGATTCCGCTCGAGTTGAAAGACGGGCCGGTGAAGCTGCAGACATGGCTGATCGACGAACCCACGGGCAAGTCGCGCGGCGCTTTTTTCGTCACGATCCGGCGTTTGGATTAACCCCTGCGATGCCATGCCTTCCCTGCGTTTTCTAATCATTGCGGCCGCCCTTGGCGGGCTCCCCGCGGTTGCGGCTGAACCGCTGAATCGGCCGGCGCCGCCCAACATTGTCTTCATCCTGTCCGACGACCAGGGCTGGGGCGACGTGGGTTATCACGGGAGCGCGATCCGGACGCCCAACATCGACCGGCTGGCGGAGTCCGGCGCGCAGCTCGACCAGTTCTATGTGCAGCCACTGTGCTCGCCGACGCGGGCTTCGTTCCTGACCGGCCGGTATCCGATCCGTTACGGATTGCACATCGGCGTCGTCCGGCCCCACGCGACCTACAGCATTCCCCTCGAGGAGCGCACGCTGCCGCAGGCCTTGCGCGAGGCGGGCTATGCGACGGCGATTGTGGGCAAGTGGCATTTGGGTTTCGCCGATCCCGCCTTCCGGCCGACCCGCCGCGGCTTCGACCACCAATACGGTCTATATAATGGCAATTTCGATTACTTCACGCACCTGCGGGAAGGCGGACTGGACTGGCATCGCGACGACCGCGCGCTGCGCGAGGAAGGTTATTCCACGGATCTCATTGCCCGGGAAGCGGTGCGCCTGATCACGGAACAGCCGGCCGGCCAGCCGTTGTTTCTCTATGTGGCCTTCAACGCGCCGCACGGGCCTTTTCAGGCGCCGGACCGGTACACCGCCTTGTATGCCGATATGCCCGGCGAGTCCCGCCGGCGGATCTATGCGGGCATGGTGACGGCGATGGACGAGGGGATTGGCCGGATTGTTGAAGCGCTCGAGAAAAAAGGCCTGCGCGAGAACACCCTGATCGTTTTCAGTTCCGATAACGGCGGTCCGCTGCCAGGAGTCATCACCAGCAACGGTCCGCTGCGTTCCGGCAAAAGTTCGTTGTATGAAGGCGGCGTGCGCGTTCCCGCCGTCGTGAACTGGCCTGGCCGGATCAAGGCCGGCTCCGTGGTGCGCGTCCCGCTGCACATGGTGGACTGGTATCCCACGCTCGTGACCCTCGCCGGCGGTTCGTTGCAACAGGCGCTGCCCCTGGATGGCCGCGATGCGTGGGCCGCCATCACGGCGGGGGCGCCTTCACCCAACGAGGACATCCTGCACAACATCAGCACCACGGGCGGGGCCATCCGGATGGGCGATTGGAAACTGGTCGTCAACGGCCAGATCGTCGACGGCGAGGAGGGCGGGAAGGGCAGCCCCGCGCGTCAGGCGGCCAAGGCCGCCGCCCTCGCCGCGCCGCAGATCGAGCTTTTCAACCTGGCGAACGATCCGAACGAAAAGGACAACCTGGCGGAAAAGAATCCCGCCAAGGTGGCCGAACTGCAGAAGCGGCTCGAGGCCTATGCGCGCGCCGCGGTGCCGTCGAAGCAGGCGTCGGCGCCGGCGGGTTTCAAGGTGCCGGCGGTGTGGGGCGAGCCTTGAGGGGTGGAGGGCCCAGCTCCAGCGGGGCCGCGAACGTGATATTGCGTTCGCCCGCGCGGCCCCGCTGGAGCGGGGCCCTCCACGATTCAAGCCGGGCGAAATCGCCCCGGCCTTACTTGAATTCCTTCATCCACGACACCTGCGGCCAGTTGTTGCCGCCGGTGTTTGGCTGGGCGGGTCCGGGGGTGCTGCGGCCGTTCAGGATTTGTTGCTTCAACATTTCGCCGAGTTGCCGGACGATTTCCGGATGATCGGCGTAGACGTTGGTTTGCTCACGCGGATCCTGGTCGAGATTGAAAAGCTGATACGGCGGCGAGCCGGCCGCCGCCTTGCCGGGCTTGGGATCGCTCCAGCCGCCGGAGTCGGGCGTCAGGCAGAGCTTCCACGGACCGCGCCGGATCGCGAAGGAACCGTTGACCGAGTGGTTGACCAGGGAGTCGCGGACCTGCGGCGCGGCACCGGTCAGAATCGGCAGGAGGGAAACACTGTCTTCCGCGGCATTGGCCGGCAGCGCGGTGCCGAGCAACTGCGCGCACGTCGCGAGGAAATCGATCTGGCAGATGAGCGCGTCGCTCCGGCTGCCGGCGGCGACTTTGCCGGGCCAGCGGACCACGAAGGGAATGCGGTGGCCGCCTTCATAGATGTCCGCCTTCGCTCCGCGCAGGCCCGGCTGCGGGTCGTGGTGGACGGCCTGGAGGCCGGGAAAGTCGGCCGCCGGGCTGGCGCCGTTGTCAGCGGCGAAAATCACCAGCGTGTTCTGGTCCAGCTGGCGGGCTTGCAGGGCCTCCAGCACGGCGCCCACGGCGGCGTCCACCTCGACGCAAAAGTCGCCGTAGGGCGTGGTGCCGGTCCGGCCGGCGAATTCCTTCGACGGCACGATCGGCGTGTGCGGGGCCGCGAGTGCCAGGTACAGGAAGAATGGCTGCCGGCCATCCTGGTGCGCGATGAAATCCACCGCTTCCTGGGCGAGGCGGGGTTGGACGCCGACGTGCGTGAAATCCTCGGACACCGGGCCGGCGCGCCACATGGCCGGCAACTTACTGCCGCCGATCTGCCGCTGCGGCACGGTTTCCACGCGGTCATTGCGCAGCCACACGTACGGCGCCATGTCGAGTGACGCGCTGATGCCGATGAAGGAGTCGAAGCCCTCGTCGACCGGTCCGCGGCGGAACGGCTTGCTGTAGTCGATCCAGCGCGAAAGGGCCGGGCTGTTCTCCGCGGGTTTGCCTTCCGCGCCCTTCTGTCCGGCCTCGCCGTCGTTCGGATCCAGCGCATCGGAACCGGCGCCGCCGTCCTTGTGCGCCCACTCGAGCCCGAGGTGCCATTTCCCCACCATGCCCGTGCGATAACCATGCTGCTTGAGCAGCGCCGCCACGGTCAGGCGGCCGGGTTCGATGAAAGGAAGCGAGTAACCGTAGCCCACCTGTTGTTTCAAACGGCTGCGCCACGCGTAGCGGCCGGTGAGGATGCTGTAGCGCGACGGCGTGCAGACGGCCGAGCTGCTGTGCGCGTCGGTGAAGACCATGCCGTCGCGCGCGAGGCTGTCGATGTGCGGCGTGCGCCAGGCGCTGGCTGGATTGTAGACAGACACGTCGCCCCGGCCCATGTCGTCCGCGAGGATATAGATGATGTTGGGCGGAGTTTCGGCCGCGGAGCCGCGGACCGCCATCGCCGAAACTGCCATGGCGGCAGCGCCCATCGAACCGAGGAGGAGTTGGGGGATATTCATGAAAGGGGGGGAGGGGATTGTTCCGGGACGTCGCCGTGCAGGCCATGTTAATTCCGGGTTCCTATTTGCCGGCGGCGCGCTCCTTCTCCGGGACATCGAACGGCGGCGCCAAGTCGACGCGCGTCCAGGTTTGGTCGCGACGGAGACGCAACGCCACCGGCTGGCCGGCGGGCCGCCGCATCAGCTTCCGGCCGAGGTCCGCGGGCGACTTCACCGCTTCGCCTGCCAGGCCTTGGATAAAATCGCCGGCGTGCAGCCCGGCTTCAGCCGCGCGGGTGCCGGCGGGCGCATCGGTCAACAGGACGCCGCCCGCATCCTCCGGCACGCCGAAGGCGGAGAACTCCCCGGGTTGCAGGCTGCGGACGGTTGCGCCCAGCCAGCGGTAGACCGGCGGAGCGTCGATCTCCGCGACAGACCGCAGCGCCGGAATGATGGGCGCGCCCGCCAGCGCGCGCAGCGCTGGCGGACGCACGCCGAACTCATTCATCGGAAAATTCAAGAAACCCACCCGCAGGGCGGGCGAACCGGCCTGCACGCGGAAGTCGCCCCGCGCGGGATCGATAAACCCCGCATCCCCGGACAGCGAATGCGCATCGCAACCCTTGTCGGCAAACGCGGTTCGGTCGGCGTCGCGTGAGGTGAAAAGATTTTCGTCCACCGTTTCCCCCCAGCGTTCCGGAATCATCCGGGCCGGCCGGTAGCGGGTCATGACGATGTTGTGCGTGAAAACGTCGCCGCTGCCGGCGAACCACACGTGCGGATGCAGGGTGTTGTTGACGATGACGTTGTTGCTCGCGCGGCGGAAGAATCCCTCGCGCAACTTGAGCCCTCCCTGGAGCAGCACGTTTTCGGTGATCTCGTAGTTGCTCGAGCCGTCGTCGAGGTCGATGTCCCAGCCCCGGTCGCAGCGCCAGCGGTTCCGGCGGATGACGGTTGGCTCCAGGGCGTCCAGCCGGGCCAGTTCGCGCAACTGCGCGGCGGTCGCGCCCTCCACCCCCCAGTAGCGGTCGCGGCCCCAGGCGTTGAAGCTGCCGTGGTCGCCGGTTTCGAGGACGGTGTCGAAGACATCGCAGCCCTCGATGAGATGCCCGCCCCACGTGCCGTCGCTAATGTCGATGCCGGCGCGGGGCACGCCATGGATCGAGCAATGGATGACCGCGATCCGCCGCGACATTGAGATCTGGACGCCGGCCGATTGCTTCTCGACGCGTCCCGTGTTCCGGATCACGCAGTCCACCACGCGGCAATCCATCGGGTAATCGTCCGACTTGGGTCCCGGCGTGAGGTCGAGTTGCGCGAGCGGGAGACGCTGTTCGTAGGCGAAGAGCGGGTTGCGTACCGCCGACGGGAGCCCGACGAACAGGACGCCGCTCGCGCCGGCGCCCTCGATCAGGCATTCACGGACATCAAGCCGCCGGTTGTAACCACTCGCGAAGATCGCGTTGCCGCCGACGTTCTCGATCCGGCAGCGGACGACGGCGCAATCCTCGGTCCCGGTCAGGAACACGGACCCGCCGCGATAAACGGTCCAGTCGCTGCGGAGCAGGGGCTCCCGGGTCTCCATGCAAGTGCGGCTGGCATGCTGGAAAACAAATCCCTCCAGCGACACGAATCCCACCGGATGCGACTGGCTGCCGCGGAAGGAAACCAGTTCAGGCAGGCGGACGGTTTCGAAAACGGCTTGGGCGAGGTCGAGTCCCGGCGGGGGACACAGGTAGAGTTTGCGCGCCGCGCGGTCGTGAAACCATTCGCCGGGAGCGTCCAGTTCCTCGAGGATGTTTTCGACGAAGCGATACAGGCCGTGCATGCGAGCAGGACGATTGGTCTGCCCGCCGCCCTCGAGGAGCAGCGAACCGTCGGGAGCGCGTCCGGTAATCAGGTAGTGGTAGCTGCCCCAGCTGTTTTCATCCAGCGCGTGCACCTTGCCGCCCGTCGGGTCGGCCCATTTTCCGGTCCGCGCGGGCGCCAGGGCCTCGGCGGCATATCCGCCGAGGATGGCCACCTGCGGATCGAAGTTGGGGTAACGCGCCAGCGTGAGCTGCGTCCCGTCGGCGAACAGCTGGTCGGTGACGAAATCGGGCGGGGTGTCCGCCACGCTGATTCCATTGCGCCAGGGCCGCCAGTCGAGAGTCCAGCGCCGGCCGCCGCTCAGGATGACTTTCTCGCCCGGTGCGGCGCGATAGACCACCGGGGCCGCCGCTGAACCCGAGTCCTGCGGTTCCAAAACCAAGGGGGTCGTGAGATAGTAAACGCCGGCATGGACGAGCACTTCGGCCGACTCGTGTCGCAAGCGGCCGGACTCGCGCAGGCGTTGCTGCGCCCCGGCGAGTGTGGCCAGCGGGTGCGCGCGGCTGCCGTCGGCGGAATCGTGGCCGGCGACTGCGACGTGCAGTTCGACGGCGCCGGCTGCGGTGGCCGTCAGGCCGATTGCGAGCAATCCCGCCACCCGGCGGAGCGCGCGACCGGCGTCAGCGCACGACCGTGTCGCCTTCGATCTCGACCACATAGGTTTCCCCCACCGGGTTGAAGCCGGGGACGCGCGGATTGAAATAGCGGCGGCCATCCGCCGTGGTCTTGACCTCGAGGGTCGTTGCGGCCGGGTCGCCCAGCCGGCGGACGGCGAGGATCCGGTTCTTGAAATCGGGCAGGGGGAAATAAGCCACCTGCATGAGGCGCTCGGGTTCGAAGATCGTGAAATAGAGTTTGCCCGGCTTGGCCGTGCACCGCCAGGCCTTGTAGGGGAGAAACGCCGGGTCGCCGGTGTACTTTTTCAAGTGTCGGGCCGGCTCGCCGAATTCCTCGCCAAACGGCGAACGGCTCGCGCCATAGATCGCCTCGCCGTTCAGCTTCAGCCATTCGCCGACGGCGCGCAGATGGTCCGCACTGACTGGAGGAATGACGCCTTCCGCCGTGGGCCCGACGTTGAGCAGGTAGTTGCCGCCCTTGGAGACGATATCCACCAGCTTGAAGATGAGGTCGCTCGGCGCCTTCCAGTTGTGGTCGTCGCGCACGTAGCCCCACGTGCTGTTCAAAGTGGCCGGGACCTCCCAAACGTCGTCCGCCGCCTGGTTGGGAATGTTGTTGTCGCCCATGCCCCGATAATCCCCGGGCGTGTTCGGCTGGAGGCGGCCGTTGATGAGGGTGTCCGGCTGGAGCGAATGCACGAGATCGCGAAACCGCTGCGCGCGGTCCCCCTTGTCCATCATGGCGGGCGTATCGAACCACACGAGGGCGAGGGGGCCGTAATTCGACAGCAGCTCGCGCACCTGCGGCTCGGCCTTGCCGCGCAGGTAGGCGTCGAAACTCCCGTCGCGGTCCTTGACCTCGTTCGTGGCGAAGTCCCAGTCGTTGCCGGAGCCGCCCGGTTCGTTCCAGTCCTGGGACTGGGAATAATACACCCCGAAGCGCAGGCCCCGCTTCGCGCAGGCGGCGGCGAGTTCCTTGATGATGTCGCGGCCGAACGGCGTGGCATCGACGACGTTGTAGGCGCTGGCCGCGGACTTGAAGAGCGCGAAGCCGTCGTGGTGCTTGGCGGTGATGACGACGTATTTCATGCCTGCGTCCACCGCGAGTTGCGCCCAGGCGTCCGCGTCGAATTGCACCGGGTTGAACTGTGCGGCGAGCTTCCGGTAGTCCGCGACCGGGATCGGGGCGCGCTTCATGATCCACTCGCCGACGCTCGGCACGCGCCGGCCGTTCCAGTAACCGGCGGGAATCGAGTAGAGGCCCCAGTGGATGAAGAGCCCGAACCTGGCTTCCTGGAACCAGGCCGTGCGACGGGCCCGGGCGGCGGCGCTGTCGGGGGCGGGGGCGGGCGTTTCGGCGGCGATCGCGCGCGGGAAGGCGGTGGCCAGGAAAGCGAGCAGGACGAGGACGAGCGGACGGGCGGGGGAACGCATGGGGTCGGGGTGCAACCAGTTCAAGCCCGCCGGCCCCCGGGTTCAACGGCAGATGGAGTGAAACAGTTAAGCATGTGCGCCCGGCATTCCCCGGGCGGCGATGCGGGCGCGGCCGCGAAAACCCCGCGGCGGGCGGCCACAGGCTTAATAGTTTTAGTAAACAAACCGTTGTGGGTCCCGGAGCTTGGGCGCTGGATGGGGTCAGCACACCGCGGTCGTTGACGGCGGCGTGCAGAACCCCCAACACCTCCCGCGTCCATGCTTCGCTTACCCCTCATCCTCCGCGCCCAATTCGGGCGCTTTGCTCCGTTTCACGTGACGGCGGCGCTGGCCGGCGCCCTGCTCCTGCCCGCGCTCCATGGGCAGACCGCCGCGGCCGCGCCGGCCGACAAGGAAGCGATCCAGCTGCCGACGTTCACCGTCGATAGCTCGCGCGATGTCGGCTATCAGGCGACCAACACCGCGTCCATCAGCAGGGTCAACCGTCCGCTCAAGGACATCCCGCAGAGCATCAGCATCCTCAACGAGGAGCTCCTGCGCGACGTCGGCGCGCTCGATTTCTCGCAGGCCGTCCAGTACTCGACCAACATCAACTTCCAGATCGCGAACGCGGACACGAACTTCACGATTCGCGGCCTGACCTCGCGCTCGTTCTTCGTGAACTTCCTGTCGCGGGTCACGCCGACCGACAGCTACATGACGGAGCGCATCGAGGTCGTGCACGGCCCGGCGAGCGTCATCTACGGCCAGCAGGATTCCGGCGGCATCGTGAACACGATCACCAAGCGCGCGCGCCTCGGCCAGAACAAGACGACGATCGAACTCACCGGCGGCAACTACGACATGGTGCGCTCGACCTTCGACACCAACATCGCGCTGGGCAAGACGCAGGCGCTGCGGGTCGCGGGCCTCTATCATACCCAGGACAACAACCGCGCCTATGCGGAGCTGGAGCGCCAGGGGCTTTATGCCGACTACCTCTGGCAGATCAACCCGACGACCTCGCTGCGGCTGTTCGGCGAATACGGTTTCGATCATCGCACGCCCTTCACCGGCATCGTGACGACGCAGGCCAATGCCAGCGCCCTCTCCACCGCCGCCAACCTGAGCCTGCTGCCGCAGGAGTACGCGCAGAGCGTCCAGGGCCCCGACGCGCGCAGCAACCTCGACTATTATTTCTACACCGCGGCGCTCACGAAGTCGCTCTTCGACAACCGGCTGAACGTCGAGTTCACCGTCAGCGAGTCGATGCGCAACCGCAACCAGCAGTGGGGTCCGCAGATGAAGTCGCTCACCGTGGCCACGGCCGCGGCCGCACCGCTCGTGATCAACGGGGTGACGGTGGCGCCGGGCTACGCCGCCGGCACGGCGACCGCGCCGCAGCAGTGGCAGTGGGTGTCGCTCGACGAGAACTTCGTCTTTTACCGCCTGCAGGCGGCCTGGCAGCTGCCGGATCTCGGCGGCAAGCACATGCTCACGTTCGGCGGGACCTACGAACCCAACGACTACCCGATTTACCAGACGGTCTACGGCCTTTATCTCACGCCCCAAGGGGTCGCGCGCGGCGCGCTCTACGGCGCGGCGGCCAACCAGCGGCTGCCTTACTATGTCGTCGCGCAGGGCGGCATGCGTCTGCCGGTGGGCGCCATGGGCAACGGCCTCTACAAGCGTCCGACCAGCGGCTTCGTCATCGGCAAGGTCGTCAAGGCCGGCTTCGCCATGCTGGCTTCCGACTGGGGCCAGAGCGGCAAGCTGAAGACGCTCGTCGGCTTCCGCTACGACAACATGTTCAACGACAATGCCACCCAGGCGCCGAACAATGACGACGCCATGAGCCAGTCGGGCTACAGCTTCAACCAGGTCAAGCAGTGGTCGAAGTCGATCGGCGCGACCTACGCGATCACGCCCTCGACCAACCTCACGGCGAACTACGGCACCTCGCTCTGGCCCAACGTGAATCAGTTCGACATCAACCTGAATCTCATGGGGCCGACGCAGGGCGAAAGCTTCGAGGCAGGGATCAAGACCGTCGCCTTCAACGGCCGCCTGTCGGCCTCATTCACCTACTTCGACATGACCCAGCGCAGCACGCCGCTGAGCATCCCGGCCCCGCTGCTCGTCGCCAATTTCGGCAGCTCCACCCCCAACCGCTCGGTGGCGGGCGAGGTGGAGTCGAAGGGCTTCGAGTTCGAGGTGGTGGCGAATCCCACGCCGCAATGGACGCTGCGCGCGGGCCTCGGCAACGCCGATCCGGTCATCACCAACGATCTGCCGCAGTTCGGTTATCCGAAGGACAAGAGCCTGCCGGGCGTCACCCGCTACACCGGCACATTCTTCGGCCGTTACACCGTCACCAGCGGCCGGCTCCGCGGCCTGTTCGTCGGCGGCGGCGCCAACTACCGCTCGCGCAACTACGCCGGCTACATCGACACGAACAACGACAGCGTCACGGATTCCCTGGAAAGCTTCGGCGGCTACGCGAGCTTCGACTTCCTCGCGGGCTACAGCATGAAGGCCGGGAAGAATGCGCGCCTCACCTTCCGCGCGAATCTCCGCAACGCCTTTGACCGCTCCTACATCGTGGCGACGGACGTCAATTTCGCGGGATACGGCGACGCGCGGGCATTCCTCTTCACCACGGGTCTCGAGTTCTGATCCCCATGCCCGCCCATCCGGGCATCCTGCTGCTCGGGCTTGCCCTGGCCGGATCGATTTTCGCCGCGGAGTTCCATGTGAGCCCCGCGGGCGACGATGCCGGTCCCGGCACGGCGCCGGCTCCCTGGCGCACGCTGCAGCAGGCGGCCGACCGCGCCCGGGCGGGCGATACGGTTCTGGTTCACGCCGGCACCTATCGCGAAAGCGTGCGGATCACGCACGGCGGCACGACCGCGGCGCGCCTGGTGTTCACGGCGGCCGGCGACGGCGAGGTCGTGCTCGACGGGACCGACCTGGTGGCCGGGCCCTGGCGGAAGTTTCGCGGGGACATCTACACGGTCGAGACGGGCGGACCGGTGCTGCAGGTCTTCGTGGGTGAAGCGCAGCAGACGTGGGCGCGCTGGCCGAACCGCAACCCGGCCGACCCGTGGGATCGCCAGACGTGGGCCGCGGCGGGGCCCGGCAGCCGTTACGGGCGGCTCGTCGATCCGCAACTCGCCGCGACGGGCATTGACTGGACCGGGGCCGCGGCGGTGCTCAACGTCGCGCACCAATTCTTCACCTGGACGCGGCCGGTGGCGGCCTTCGACGCCGCGGCCTCCGCGTTCACCTATGCCCGCGACCTGCAGCCGATCACGAATTACGCCGACAAGGAGGCGGAGTGGGAGGATGACCGGTATTATCTCGCCGGGAAATTGGCGGCCCTCGACGCGCCGGGCGAGTGGTTTTTCGATGCCGCCGCGTCCCGCCTGTATTTCTGGGCGCCCGGAGGCGGCGACCCCGGCCGTCTGCCGGTCGCGGTCAAACGTCGCGCGCTCGGCGTCGAGGTGCGCGCCGCCGCCGGCGTGACGCTCCGGGGCTTTCGCTTCGTGGGCTGCACCTTCGCCGTGCACGGCAACGATAATGTGATCGAGGATTGCGCGCTGATTTCACCGGTGCACCCGTTTCACATGAGCGAGCCCGGCGAGGAGCGGCCGGGCGACGTCACCGAGGTGACCGGAGACGGCAACGCCGTGCGGCGCTGCGCGATCACCGGCGCCAACACGACCGGTCTGGCCGTGCGCGGCGCGCGGAATCTGGTCGAGGACTGCCTGGTGGCCGATTCCTGCTGGGACGGGTCGCTGGCCTTCCCGTCGGTGGTGCTCGAGTCTCCCGGCGACGACCCGCGCGAAGGCAACGCGCTGCGCCATTGCACGATTGCCGGGAGCGGCAACACCCTGGTGCGGTTCACCGGACCCGGCACGGTGATCGAGTTCTGTCACATCCACGACGGCGGCCTGGTGGCGAAGGACGTGGCGTTGGTGCAGACCGGTTCCCCGCGGGCCGCCGGCTCGATCGTGCGCTACAACTGGGTGCATGGCTGCCGGCCGTACATCTTTGCCGGCGGCCTCACGGGCGGTCTCGGGATCCGTGGCGACGACCAGACCCGCCGGCTGACTGTCCACCACAACGTCGTCTGGGACTGCGATCGCGACGGCATCATCGTGAAGGGGGATTTCAACGAGGTGCATCACAACACCGTCTTCGCGATCGGCGCCGCGACTTTCGGTGGCAACGCGCTGAGCCTGCACACCGAAACGGAGCCCACCAGGCCATGGCAGCACAGCCGGACGCCGCTGCTGGCGGTGCAGAACGAGCACACCCGCGCCTGCAACAACGTCCTGACCAGCCTCACGGGTGACCGCGTCGGCACGCCTTACCCGGCCCGGCCGGGGGTGGAGCGAAATCTCCTGTCGTCTGCTCCCGGCGACGAGCTGGTCCGCTGGTTGGAAGACGCCGCGCGCTTCGACTTTCGTCCCCGCGCGGATTCGCCCTTGATCGACGCGGGCATCCGGTTGCCCGGATTCAACGACGCGTTCGCGGGCGCGGCACCCGATCTCGGCGCGTACGAGCACGGCATCGCTCCGTGGCAGGCGGGCCGCCGTGCCGGGCCGGGCATGGGGCCCTGAACCGCCCCATGCAACCCGACCGCCCAAACCCATTGGCAGAGAGCTGCCGTCGCCGCCGCGCAGGAGAGTGCGGGGGAAAAGAGTCCATCGGGCGCATTGATTTCCTCCGGGAATGTTCTTTGCTGGTGGAACAGTTAAGTAAATGGACTGGCAAAAACGCACGACCCTCAAGGACATCGCCCTTCGCACCCAACTGAGCGTGGCCGCGGTCTCGCTGGCCCTGCGGGATCATCCCTCCATTTCCGCGGCCACCACGGTCCGGGTGAAGGCGGCGGCGAAGGAATTGAAGTACGCCCCCGATCCGGGCCTGTCCGCGCTCGCCGCCCATCGCAACCGGCTGAAGGTCTACCGGAATTTCGCGGTCATCGCGCTTGTGACGAACTGGAGCACGCGGGATGCCTGGACCAGCCGCCCGAGCGCCCGGCTGCTGATCGAAGGGGCGACGGCCCACGCCCGCGCGCTCGGCTATTCGCTCCAGCATTTCTGGGCGCGCGAACAGGGCGCCAGCCCGCGGCGCTTCAGCCAGATCCTGCTCAGCCGGGGCATCCGTGGCGTGATCCTCGCGCCGTTCGAGTCGCCGGACGACCGCCTGGAACTCGACTGGAATGAATTCGCCGTCGTGGCGCTCGAGCGTCCGGCCCACTACACGTTTTTCCACCACGTCGTGCCGAACCACTTCGCCGCCATCCTCCTCGCGTGGGAACAACTGCGCCAGCGCGGCTACCAGCGCATCGGCATCATCGTCTGGGCCGACCTGGCGGCCCGGTCGTCGCACCAGTGGGAGGCGGGCCACGCCTACCTCCAGTCGAAGACACTCGAGCTCAACCGCGTGTCCGCGCTGGTGCTCGAGGGCGGGGATCCGGTCGGGCAGATCCGCAGCTGGCTGCGGCGCGAGCGTCCCGAGGCGGTCATCAGCCGCTCCGAGGGGTTCTTCGACGCGGTCAAACGGGAGGGCCTGCGTATCCCGCGCGACATCGGCTACGCGAGCCTCAACGTCGACGACGACGAATCGCACTGCAGCGGAATCCAGCAGCAGCGTCACGCGATGGGCGAGTTCGCGGTCGACGTGCTGAACAGCCTGCTGCAAAGCAACCGTCGCGGGTTCAACCGGATTCCGCACGGCACCCAGGTGGACGGCACCTGGCACGAGGGCAAAACCCTGCGCCCGTTGCCGAAGTCGGCGCGGGCTTAAATGTTTAAGGGGAGGCCTCGTTGCGGCCTTGAGCGCCGGCGGCCTTCCTGCAGCTTGTTTCCCGCCCCCGGTTCCCCGATTGCCGTCACCCCTGCTGGTTCCCACCATGATCCTGATTCCCCGCGCCGCCCGCATCCCGCTCGCATGCTTGCTTTGGCCGGTTTTGGCCTTCGCGGATGTCGTGTTGCAGGTTTCGCCCGCGGGCAGCGACCGCGCCGACGGCAGCGAAACGTCGCCGCTGGCCACGGTGGAGCAGGCGGTGACGCGTGCCCGCACCTTGCGGACGCACGACGACGGCAACGTCCGGATCATCCTGCGCGGCGGCGTGCACCGGTTCAGCCGCCCGCTGGTCCTGGGGCTGGCCGACAGCCTGCCGGCGGGCCGGACGATGAGCTTCGAGGCATTTCCAGGTGAAAGCCCGGTGATCAGCGGCGGGGTGCCGGTGACCGGCTGGCGGCGGCTGCATGCGGGGGAGGCGGGCGCCCTGAGTCCGGCCGCCCGGGAAAAAGTGTGGGTGGCGGACGTGCCCGCCGCGGTGGAATTTCGAGCGCTCTACGACGGCGCCCGTCCGCTACCCCGCGCGCGCTCCGCGGAATACCAGTCCCGCGGCCGGGCACGCGGTCTCGCGGACCGGCTCGAGGACCGGGACCTGTTGGAATATCCCGCCGGCGCCTTGAAGCGCTGGGCGAATTTAAAGGACGTGGAAATTTTCAGCCGGCCCAATCACGTGTGGATCGTCAACTACCTCGGGATTGCGGCGCTCGATGAAACCGCGCTGACGGCGCGCACCACCGTGCCGGCAACCTACACGCCCACCGGCCGGTTCTGGGTGGAAAACGTGTTGGAGGCGCTCGACGAGCCCGGCGAGTGGGTGCTGAACACCCAGGAACACCGGCTGTATCTCTGGCCCCGCGGACCGGAGCCCGGCGAGGCCATCACGTACCCGGTGGTGCGCACGCTCGTGCGGGTCGAGGGCCGCGAGGATTACTGGGGAAATGGCGACGAGCCGGCGCGCGGTTTCCAGTTCAAGGGCCTGGTGTTCCGCCATACCGATCGCGATGTCTGGACGCCGACGGACGCGGGCCTGCAGCATGACTGGGCCATGTGGGACAAGGACGATGCGGCCGTGCGATTCCGCGTCGCGCAGGACTGCGCAGTCACCGGGTGTGTCTTCGAGGCCACCGCCGGACACGGCGTCCGCGCGGATCTCTTCGCGCAAAACATCCGCGTGACCGGCTCGACCTTCCGTCAGCTCGGGGCCAGCGGCGTGCTGCTCTGCGGGTACGGGCCGGGCACGAAGGACGTCAATCGCGGGAACGAAATCTCCGACAACGAATTTCACGACCTCGGCACGCTCTGGTGGCATTCGCCGGCGATCTTCCTGTGGCAGAGCGGCGGCAACCGGGTGACGAACAATTATATTCACGACCTGCCGTACAACGCGGTGGTGCTCAGCGGCGTGCGTCCGCGTCATTTTTCCGTGCCCACGCCCAAGGTGCCGAAGCCGTCGTTTCCGCCGGGGATGCGCGAGGATCTCCGCCTGATGCGGTGGCGGGAGATCGGCTATCCGCGGACCGTCGAGGACATCCTGCCGTTCGCGCACACGCGGGGAAATCTGATCGCCGACAATGAAATCCGCGACGCCATGCGCGTGCTGGCGGACGGCAACGGCATCTACCTTTCCAGCGCCGGCAAGGACAACCTCATCCGCCGGAATGTGCTCTACAACATGGGCAACGCCGCGGCGATCCGGACCGATGACGACCAGTCGTATTGCCGTCTCACGGAGAACGTCACGTTCGGCGTGGGGATCGTCATCAAGGACTTCAACTCGACCTGGAACAACGTGATGATCAACGGCGGGCTCCGCATCGTTTCCGACCGGCCCGACTCGCGGGTGGAGCGGAACGTTTATTATTCCTACGTGAACTCCGCGCGGTTCCACAGCGTCGACGTGGTGAACAGCTATTTCGGCAACGCGAAAAACGACACGCTGCTCAACAATTACAATCCCGCCCACCAGCCGATCATCCCGCCGAAGACGGACCACAATCTGTTCTATTGTGCCGATCGCGCGGCGGCGGAGAAATTCATCGCGGACTCGCGCGCGACCTGGGGCAGCGATGAGCACAGTGCCTTCGGCGATCCGGGTTTCCTGGATGCGGCCCACGGGGATTTTCGTTTCGCCCCGGACTCGCCGGCAGCGGCGCTCGGGATCCAGTCGATCGACACCACGCACGTCGGGCTCCTACGCGAGCCGATGGTGCAGCGGCTCAAACACGATGGCGGGCTCGATCTCCAGCAGCATCAGGAAAGCAAGGACAAGGGATGAACGCCCGGCGGACACGGTGGCTGGCCGGCTGCCTGGGAATCCTGGTGGCGGGCGGCGCGCTGGCTGGTCCGGCGTCCGGACCGGGCAATCCGTTTGACGGTCTGCCCGAACGTCTGCGCCAGCGCATCCTGAAAAATCGGCGGCAGCTGGATGGCTCCGCCGGCGAAGCCTGGATCGGCCGGTTGCCGCCGACCATCCAGGCCTCGGCGAACCTGCGTTATCTCGACGGCACCGGCGCCGATCCGCGGCTGACGAGCCTGGACGTCTTCCGGTCAAATCCCGCCGGATCCCGGCAGCCGGTCGTGCTTTTTGTCCACGGCGGCGGCATGTCGGCCGGTGACAAGAGCCCCGAGGCGCTTGTCGCCAACAAGGCGCGCTTCTTTCCGGCGCATGGTTTTGTTTTCGTCTCGGTCAACTACCGCCTGGCGCCCGAGGTGCGGCATCCGGTGCCGACGCGGGATGTGGCGGCGGCGGTGGCCTACGTGCGGCGGCACGCCGCCGAGTGGGGCGGGGATCCGGACGCGCTTTTCCTGATCGGACATTCCGCCGGCGCCCAACTGGTCATCCAGTTGGTGACCGACGCGCCGTTGCTTGCGGAGTTCGGCGTGCCTGCGCAGGCGATCCGCGGGGCGGTCATGGTCGACACGGCGCTTTACGACATTCCCTTTGCCGTGCCCTTTCCCGACAGCGACGGCCTGCAAAAGGAAATTGTCGAGATGACCTATGGTGCCTCGCCGGTCCAATGGGCGGCCGCTTCACCCATCAACCGGCTCGCCCGCGGCCAGGCGCTGCCGCCGCTGCTTTTGTTTCATGCGGCGGAAGCGGCCTCGGTCAGCCGGCAGGCCACGGAGCGATTTGCAACCCGGGCGCGGGAAGTAGGCGGTACTGTTTTCGTCGAAGGCGCGCGCGAGAAGGATCACTCGCATCTCGGCCGCGACATCGGCGACGACGGTGATTGGATCACCGGCGTGGTGATGGATTTTCTCCGGCGGCCGGCGCGTTAGCCCTCCTGCGTTGCGGGCTGAAGACACCCGGCGCTGCGCCCGCCTTCGCCAAGGCTTCGGCGCGGCCAGCGCCACCCTCTCGAGCCGGAACGATGCAGTTAACCATGAATGGACACCAATAAACACGAAGGAATAATACCAATCGCCTCAAGCTTCTGCACTTTATACCAAGATCGAAAAGACCGCGCAGGAGATCCCCGGACCAGGATTTCTCTGCGTTCTTTTGGAGGACCCAGCTCCGGCTGGGCCGCGAACGTGATATCGCGAGCGCGCGCCGGCCCAGCCGGAGCTGGGCCCTCCACCGGAATTGCGAACCTCGGCTTTTGCGGCCTTGGGGTAAAAGCTCCGGGCGCTTGGTATAAACCCCGGAAAGGACGGATGCGCTGGATCTCCAATCAGTGGGCACGCACCAAGCAGTTTCCGTCATTCACTCGTCTGGATACGTGTTAATGGGTGTCCATTCGTGGTTCTTCATCTGCATTGTTCGGGCTCGAGAGGGGGATCTCAATCCATAGCTTAATTCCACTCGTGGAGCATTCGTGCTTAAATTTCCGGGATTGGTGGTTTTGAAGAGACACTCGCGGGGACGGGTTCGTATTCGAGTCCGGGCCGGCCCCAGTACATGCCCCGGGGGAGGTGCCTGAGCTGTCCGTGGGAGACGAGGTTCGGCAGGCCTTCCACGCAGGAGCGGACGATCCGGCGGGTTTGTTCGGGCGTGGTGCAGCCGGCATACACGGCGAACAGGGAGCCCCACACCGCCGGCTGCCGCCAGTTCCGGCTGGCTGCAACGAACAGGCCGGTCGGTTCATCCCACAGCGTGGCCAGCGAACCTTGCACGCGGGCTGCTTCGTGCCGCCAGGATTCGGCCCGTTGGGGCTGGCCGTCAGCGGCGAACAGCTCCGCCAGCTTGCGGCCGGCATCGACAAAGAGCACCGAGTCGAATTGTTGGTCGCCCGTCAGCGCTACCGTATCGAGAAAACTATACGGACGAAATTCCGCGGCATCATCGATGCGCACGAGGCCGTTGTCCGGATTGCGCGGGGTGAAATGCATCGCCTGCTCCAAGGCGCCGGCGGTCTGCCGGAACGGCGCCAGGTCGCCGGTCAGCTTCCAGTACTGGTGGCAGAGGATGACCATGAAGGGCGATTGGTCGACCGAGCCATTCCGTGAAAAGGGTTTCGCCTCGTTGCCCGGCGAGAACACGCCCCGGCCGTCGGCCCCGACGCGGTCGGGCATGCAGCCGTCGGCCCGTTGGGCCGCGGCGAGGAAGAGGTAGCCTGCGCGGATTTCCGCGGGAGTGAAGGCCTCCGGGCAGCCTTCGATCGCATATGACCAGTCACGCACCCAGAACGCGCGATAGCGACCAGAAGCGTCGGGCGTGAAAATGCGGACGCCGTCCTTTGCCACCTGGGAGGCGTCCCGCAGAATCCCCCTGGCCCGGGTGCGCAACCACGATTCCGCAGTCGTGAACCTCGCGGCCAGATCGGGCGGTAGCGTCTGGCCACTCGCTTTCAGAAAACGCCGCAGACGTGTCGCACCGGCGAGCGGCATGGCCGCACTGGCACAATAGGCATGTGCGGCTGAACGGCGGCCGGCGTGCTCGTTGACCCATTCGTTGACCTCCTGGCGCGATTGGAAATCCTCGACCGTCTCGCAAAATACCCGCGCGGCGAGCGCGGGGTCGGCTTGGGCCAGGACCTCCATGAGCCAGGGCAGCGGCGTCGCCCAGTATCCGCCGTTTTGATAGATGCCGTCGTCGCGCAATCGGGACGTCGCCGACGTCGGGGATGCGGCGGCCGGTTCAGTCAGCCACAGCGCGATCACGGACGCGCAGGCACAGGTCATCCCGCGCAAGGATGACGACCACCGAGAACGACGCGGGAGCGGGCAGGTGATCATGGGCGGTTATCAATGGTCCGCAGGCCCGACGCAACCCGCCGGACGCTGAAACAGTTAATGCCGATTACGTGGTATTTTGAGACAGGAGGGGCGCCGCGGGTCGGCGCCCGTTTGGCGGGCGCGGGCGTCGTCAAGCGACGCCCCTGCGAAAGGGATGATGCCACGCGGACGCTTAATTGTTTCAGGTCGGCCGGGATTGCGGGCTGCGCCGAAGGCGGTCAGGCAGGTGGCATGCCTGTCGCGACTCTCCGCTTGGTTGCCGTCTGCGCGGCTTTCCTGTTCCTCGGCGAAACCGCCCTGCCGGCCGCGGACCGGCCGCCCAACCAGATCCTGATTCTCGTGGACGACATGGCGCGGGATTGGGTGGGGGCCTATGGCGCGGCGAATCCCACGCCGAACTTCGACCGGCTCGCGGCGGAAGGCACGCGCTTCGAAACGGCCTGGGCCACGCCCGTCTGCACGCCGACGCGGGTGGCGATGCTGACCGGCCAGTATCCCTTTCGCACCGGCTGGAATGTCCACTATGACGTGCCGCGCTGGGGCGGCGTCGGACTCGACCCGGCGTGCTTCCGCACGATGGGCACGCTGTTGCGGGACGCCGGGTACGCCACCGCCATCGCCGGCAAATGGCAGGTCAACGACCTGCGGCCCGATCCCGCGGTGATGCAGCGGCACGGTTTTGACGAACATTGCCTGTGGACCGGCGTCGAGGCGGGGAATCCCGCCAGCGAGAAGCGCTACTGGGACGCGTTTCTGCAGAGAAACGGCGAGCGCCGCACCTTCGCGGGCGAATTCGGTCCGGACGTCGTGCAGGCCTTCGCCCTGGATTTCATCCGCCGTCATCGCGACCAGCCGTTCTTTCTCTATTACCCGATGATTCCGGTGCACGCCCCGAACGAGCCCACCCCCTTGAACCGCGCCAATCCGCCGGTGGGCGAAGCGGCGCTTTATGCCGGCATGGTCACGTACGCGGACCGCCAGGTCGGCGAACTGCTGCGCGTGCTCGATGAACTGGGATTGCGCGGGAACACGGTCGTCTATTTCGCCGGGGACAACGGCTCGTCCACCGGCGGCACGCTCCAAGGCCAGCCCATGCCGATGGCCAAGGCCCAGGTGAGCGACCTCGGCGTCCACGTCCCGCTGGTCGTGCGCGCCCCCGGCCTGGCGCGCGCCGGAGCGGTCACGACGACGCTGGCCGACTTCACCGACCTCCTGCCGACCATGCTGGACCTCGCCCGCCGGACGCCGCCCAAGGACTTGATTCTCGACGGACATTCCCTGGTGCCCGCTTTGCGGGGCGCGACGCCGGTGGCCGCGGAACGGACCTGGATCTACACCCAATACGGTGCGCACCGCGCGGTCCGCGACCAACGGTATTATTACGACAGCAAGGGCGCGTTCTTCGACCTGGCGACGGATCCCTTGCAACAACACAACCTCACGGCGGGCGCCGATCCCGTTGCGGAAAAGGCCCGGGCGAAGCTGGCCGGCATCCTGGCGGCGTTCCCGCCGGACGCCGTCGCGCCGTTTCCGGAATACGTGAACGCGGAGCGCCTCCTCGAGGAAAACAAACGCCTGAACCAGGCGCGGCAGAAGCAACTTCGCGAAAAGTGAGCGGGCTGTGCGGCCGTCAGGAGCGAACCGGCGGGGCGAGTCCCCACGGGGAAAACGTGATGACGATCACGAGCCACAGCACCGCGAGCGCCAGCAGGGTGAAGTGATATTTCCGGCGTTCGCCGGGGCTCATGCCCTCGCGCGTTGCGTCCGTGCGGATGCGGGCGACTTCATCCGAGTGCCCCGGATCGGTGGCGCCGACGCTGAACAGCGCCATGACCGCCGAGCAAATGAGCGTGATGACGAAGCCGCAATTGAGCGGGCTGCGCAGGTAGACGGGCATTTGCGCGGTGACCTCCGGCGAACGCAGGGCCCAGAAGGTGATTGCGCCCAGGGTCATGCCGGTCACGAGGGTCGCGCGGGCCCCGCGGGCGGAAGCCCGGCGGGTGAAGATCCCCGCGACCACGCAGACAAACACAGGCGGGGCCAGTAGCGACCACAGCTGGACGAGATAGCCAAACACGCTTTTGAACTGGCGGATGCTCGGCGCCAGCAGCGCGCAGAGCAGCAACAACACCGCCATGATGCCGCGGCCCAGCCGCACGCGCGACTTGTCGGAAAGATCCGGGACAAAGCGCGCGACGAAATCGAACGACACCATGGAAGCGGAGGCGGAAAGCCCGGAGGACACGTTGCCGAGGATGGCGGCGATCAGGCCGGCGAGCACCAGGCCCGCCAGGCCGGGCGGCACGTAGGTGGACACGAGGCGCGCGTAGGCCTCATCGGCGTGGGCGAGTCCTGGCAGCAGCTTGGCGGCGATCACTCCCGGGGCCGCGATGATGAAGAGCGCCACCATTTTGAGAAACGCCGCGAACAGGGCGCCCATCTTGGAGTGATAGATGTTCCGCGCCGCCAGTGCCCGTTGCACGTAGTCGTGGTCGGTGCAGTGACCGTGCACCCCGAGGATCATCGCGCCCGTAATGAGGGGCAGCCAACCGAAGGCATGATCCCAGGGTTGCACGACCGACCACATGCTGCGGCCGGCGGCATCATGGGTGGCCAGCACGGCCGTCCAGCCGCCGGCGGCGTGCAGCGTCACGAAGAACGTCACCGCTCCGCCGACGATCAGGAGCGCCGCCTGGAACAGGTCGGTCCAGAGCACCGAGCGCAGCCCGCCCAGCACGGTGTACGCGCCCGCAGCCAGGGCGAGCGCGCCAACGGCCAGGTTGAATTGCAGTCCGCCGTCCCAACCGAACAGGGCGGTCAGGACCGTCGCGCCGGCGTAGAGCGCGGTCGTGATGCTCGCCGCGAGGATCATCACGATGTTGATCGCCGCGACGAACATCCGGGTGCCCGGGCTGTAGCGGCGTTCGAAGAATTCCGGGGCCGTCCGGAGTTTCAGGGACAAATACACGTCGACGAAAAAAGCCGCGAGCAGGCCGAAGCACAGCGCGCCCACCAGTTGGAATGCACCGGCGGCCAGACCGATGGTGTAGGCGAGTCCGGCCTGGCCGACGAACTGCTGGCTCGAAATGTTGGCGGAGAACATGGACGTGCCCACCAGCGGCCAGGTGGCCTCGCGGTCGGCGAGGAAGAGCGCGTCGGCATTGCGGATCTTCTGCCGGCCGAACCACACGCCCAGCGCGACAGTCAGCAGGCAATAAACGGCGATGATGCCGCCGTCCAGCGGGGTGATCCGGATTGAATTCATGAGGTCGGCAGCGACGCGGACGCGAGCGGGGCCAGCGGCATCCAGCGGTCGCCACTGGCAATCTGCCATGCTTGCAGCCGCGCGTGCAACGTTGCGAGTCGCGCTGCCTGGGCGGCTTCCGCCGAGCGGTCATGGCGCTCGTCGGGGTCTTCCTCGAGATTGAAGAGCTGGATCCGTTGCCGGCCGTCCACGTGATAAACGATCAGTTTCCAGCGGCCGTCGGTGATCATGCGCTGGCAGTCCCGATAGGCCGCGCACACCGTGGCGCGCCCGGGCAGCCTGGCGGTGGGCCAGGCGGGCAGCAGGCTGATGCTGTCGAGTCCGCCGGGCACCGGCAGCCGCGCCAGGTCGCAGAGCGTCGCATAGAGATCGAACGCGTACACCAGCCCGTCATGCCGGAGACCGTGGGGAACACCCGGGCCGCTCAGGATGAGGGGCACGCGCACGCTGGGCTCATAAAGATTCTGTTTCCCCAACAGCCCGTGGCTGCCGAGGCCCAGGCCATGGTCCGAGAGGTAAACCACGATCGTATTCCGGCTCTGGCCGGCGGCGTCGAGTTCGGCGAGGACGCGCCCCACCTGCGCGTCGTGGTGGGAAATCATGCCGTAGTAGCCAGCCAGTTCCTCGCGCACTTCGCGCGCGTCCAGCGGCCGGCGCAGGATCAGTTCGTCGCGGATCGCGAGTTCGCCGTTGTCGAAATCATGGGCCGCCTGGAAATTGGCGGGCAGGGGCAGGGCGGACGCCGGGTAAAGCGCGCGGAATTTGTCCGGCGGAGTGCGGGGATCGTGCGGGGAAGTCAGCGCCACGCAGGCCAGGAACGGCCGGTGGGGGGCGCGCTCGCGAATGAACGCCCGCATCGAATCGCAAAAAACCTCGGTGGAGAAACCGCGGGCCAGCCGGGTGGGGGCGCCCCGGCGGATTTCGGCGAGGTCGCGCACCGGCACGCGGGTGTGCTCGCACATGCCGCCTTGGAAAATGTTGTGGCCGGCCTCGAACGAGCGCAGCAGGGCCGCCTCGTCATTGTGCCATTTTCCGGTGAAGAAGGTCTCGTAACCCGCGCGGCGGAAATACTCCGGCAGCGTGCAGGCGCCGGCGGGCAGGCACACTTCATAGGGCGGGTCGCGCACGATGCCCGGGGCGGCGTCCGCACGGAACGGCTGCAGCCCCGTCAACAGGCAGGCGCGGGACGGCGAACACACGGCGGGCATGAGGCCGCCGGCGATGCGCGCCTGGGTGCAGGCCGTTCCGCGTTGCATCAGCCGGTCGAGTTCGGGGGTCCGGACGACCGGATGACCGAGCGCCCCGATGGCGTCCGCCCGATGGTCATCGGCGATCACGATCAGAATGTTGGGGGCAGTCGGACTGCTGGGCGGGCCGGGGGGCATCCAGGCAGGGTTGCGGCTGCCGGCGACCTGCACAAAGGAGATTCTACTTAAACGTTAAAGTGGACGGATCGCCGGACGGCGGCGGGTGCGGAAATGGGGTTAAAGGTTTCAGTAAAGAAATCATTGTCCGGGCCGCGCGGGCTTGTCCTGCTGGGTGTCGGCCGCGTGCGCGGCCGCCCGCCCCATGAAGAATCTCCGCGTGCTGGTTGGAATGCTTTTCGTCGCGCCGGCGCTGCCGGCCCAAAATCCGCCCGGCGACGCCGCGCGGACCGCGTGGTTCACCGAGGCGCGCTACGGGATGTTCATCCACTGGGGGCCGTCCGCGGTGCTCGCGGGCTCGTATCACGGGCAGCGCATCGAACGCGGCCAGCCGCCGGGCAGCAACGGCCTGGGCGAATGGATCATGTACAATGCGAGGATCCCGGTGGCGGAATACGCCGCCGCCGCGGCCACGTTCAATCCGGTGAAGTTCGACGCGGAGGCCTGGGTGCGGCTGGCGGAGGCGGCCGGCATGAAATACATCGTGATCACCGCAAAGCACCACGATGGCTTCGCGATGTTCAAAAGCGCCGCGTCGTCCTTCAACATTGTCGACGCCACTCCGTTCGGCCGCGACCCGCTCAAGGAACTGGCGGCGGCCTGTGCCCGGCACGGCATCCGCCTGGGTTTTTATTATTCGCAGGCCCAGGATTGGCATCATCCCGGCGGCTCCGCGAAATATGGCGCGAGCTACATGACCCCGGACCGCCCGCCCAACGCCGGGCACTGGGATCCCGCGCAGGACGGCGATTTCGACGAGTATCTTGCGCGGGTCGCCCAGCCGCAGGTGCGGGAGCTCCTGACCCACTACGGGCCCGTCGCGACGTTCTGGTGGGATTCGCCGCACGGCATGACGCCCGAGCGCGCCGCGAAGCTGGCGGAATTGCTCAAGCTGCAGCCGCACCTCATCACCAACAACCGGCTCCTGAACCCAAAGCAGCCCAACCCTTATTCAGGGGACACGGAAACCCCGGAGCAGTTTATTCCCGCCACCGGCTTCAAGGGCCGCTTGTTCGAAGTCTGCATGACCATGAACGACAGCTGGGGTTACAAGGCGCACGACCAGAACTGGAAGCCGGCGGCCGACATCACGCGCAAGCTGATCGACATCGCGAGCAAGGGCGGGAATTTCCTGCTGAACATCGGACCGGATGCGGAGGGAGTGGTGCCCGCCCCGAGCGTGGAGCGTCTGCAGGAATCGGGCCGCTGGGTGCGCGCAAACGGCGAGGCGATTCACGGCACGACCGCCAGTCTCTTTCGGCAACTGCCGTGGGGCCGCAGTACGACCAAGGGAAATATTATTTACCTGCACGTCTTCGACTGGCCCGAGGACGGCCGGCTCGTCGTCCCCGGCGTGAAGTCGCCGCTGCGACGGGCGACGCTGCTCGCTTCGGGCCAAGGGGTGGCGGCGGATCGTTCCGGGGCGGAGCTCGTTTTGAAACTGACGGGACCGGCGCCCGATCCGGTGGCCACCGTGATCAAGCTCGAGTTTGCCGACCGCCCGGTGATCGACCAGCCCGCCCCCGGGCCGGACGCGGCGGGCGTGATCGAACTGCCGGCGGGCCTTGCGGCGGTGATCAACGCTTACGAGGACAATGCCCGTCTCGTCGGCCGCGGCCCGGACGCCCGCATCGAGGGCTGGCGGCACGCCAAAACCACGCTGCGGTGGGAGTTCGCCGTGCCGGCGCCGGGCACCTTTGCCGTGGAAGCCGACGCCGCCACCCGCGGCTCCGCCACGGTCGCGGCGGCGTGCGAAAAAAGTGAGTTCACGGGTACCCTGACCCAAACGGACAGCCTCGACGATTTTCGGTGGACCACGCTCGGGAATATCTCCGTCCAGGCGGCGGGCGACCAAGTGGTCACCCTGACGTCCCAAGGCGACACCTGGCCGGAAACGCGGCTGCGGGGCATCCGGTTGCGGCGGGTTCAGTAGCCGATGGCATTGCGCGGCGGCGTGTAGGGCCGCCGCTTGTCGGCGGGCCGTCGCGCTTTCGATGAGCACCGATTCAAATTCGACGCCTTCCCTGGCGTGAGCGAGGACCCTGCTTTTAGCTGCCTCGATCTTCGCTCAAGCGACGTCGCGCACGCAGCGAAAGCCCAGGTTCGTGGTGGCGCTGTCGGGGGTGTTGGCGCTGCGGGCGTCGACGCGGTAGCGGTTGCAATAGCTCGCGTGACAGAGGTAGCTGCCGCCGCGCATCACGCGGCGGCCGGTCGGCTCGGGGCCGGTGGGGTTCTCCGCCGGGGCCGAGCGATAGTAGCCTGCGTCGAACCAGTCCCAACACCACTCCCAGACGTTGCCGGTTATATTATAGAGACCGTAGCCGTTGGCCCGGTAGCTCTTCGCCGGGGCGGGGCCATAGTGGCCGTCGGCCTCGGTGTTGGTCGTGGGAAAAATTCCCTGCCACACGTTCATGAGGTGACGTCCGCCGGGCTCCAGTTCATCGCCCCAGGGAAACCGATTCCCGGGCGGCATTCCGCCGCGCGCGGCGAACTCCCATTCGGCCTCCGTCGGCAGGCGCTTGCCGGCCCACTGACAGTAGGCGAGGGCATCGTGCCAGGAGACCTGCACGACCGGATGGTCCCAGCGTTTCTTGATGTTGGATTCGGGCCCCTCGGGGTGACGCCAGGTAGCGCCGTCCACGCGGCACCACCATTCGCTGCCGGCCACCACCTGGCGCACGGCGCCGGCGAGCTGGCGGGGCGTGAGGTGTCCCTGGAAAACGAACGACCAGCCAAAGCGCTCGGCCTCGGTCTTGAAGCCGGTGGCGTTCACGAAATCGCTGAACTGCGCGTTCGTGACGGTGCACGGATCCATCCAGAACGGCGCCAGTTTGACGGCATGAACCGGACCTTCGCCGTCGGCGACAAAGCCGTAGTCCCGATCATTGCCCATCAGGAACTCCCCGCCGGGAATGAGGCTCATGCCCGATGTCGGGGCCGATCCCCCGGTGCGGGCAAACGGCTGGTTCGCGATCACACCCGGGGATGGCGCATGCGCGTGTCCGGGGACGCAACAACTGTCAGGCTGGCCGTTTTTCAGCATGCTCCGAGCAAGCACTCAACCGGCGTCGACGCAACCCTGACCCGCGGCGGCGCGGGCGCTCTCGCGCAGGGCCGGGTCGACGCCGGCGCGTTCATCGAACACGAAGCAGTCGCCGTCGTAGTGGGCGCCGCCGCAGTCCTCGAAATATTTCAGGATGCCGCCGTCGAGCTGGAGCACGTTTTGAAAACCCGCCCGCTCCATGAAGGGCCCGGCCTTTTCGCAGCGGATGCCGCCGGTGCAGAACATCACGATGGGCTGTTGCTTGAGGTCGGCGGGCAGTTGCTCCACGGCGCGCGGGAAGTCCCGGAAATGCGCGATGCCGCAATGCCGCGCGCCGCGAAAGGTGCCGCGCGCGATCTCGTAGTCGTTGCGCGTGTCGAGCAGCGTGACCGGACGCCCCTCATCGAGCCATTGCCGGAGCGTGACCGGGGAGAGTTTGCGCGTGGGGCGGCGCGCCGGGTCGATTCCGGGGACGCCAAAGGCGATGATCTCGCGCTTGATCTTCACGAGCATCCGGCCGAACGGCGGCTGCGCGCTCAGGCTTTCCTTCGGTTCCAGGTCCGCGAGGCCGGGCAGCGTCCGCACCGCGGCCAGCAACGCGTCGATGGCCGGACGCTCGCCGGCGACGAACAGGTTGATTCCTTCCGGACTGAGCAGGATCGTGCCGCGCAGGTTTCCGTCCCGCGCCACGGCGAGCAAACGCTCCCTGGTTTCCGGCAGGCGGTCCAGCGGCGTGAACTTGTAGGCGGAAAGGTTGACGATGGTCGGCATGCGCCGCGGCCATTCATCGGCCCCGCGTGACTTAGTCCAATCGATTTTTCATTTTGCCAGCTTCCCCGGGCGGGCCATTCATACTGTCAGATTTCAAATCCCTGCCGCCCCGAAACCGGTCCGGGAAGAATGCGTCTCGCCGCTGACCCGTCATCCCCCGGTCCACGTTCAACCCTCCCTGATCAATTCCATGATGAACCCCACCTCCCGTCACCGCATTGCCATTCTTTCCGCGACGTTTCTGTTGCTCACCTCGGCCGCCTTGGCGCAGATCGGCCGGCGGTTTCCCTCCGAGAAGAAGATCGTGCCGGACCCGGTGACGGGCGTGCCGGTCACGTTCCTGACCACCGCGGCGAAGGGGGATTCCAAGATCTACCAGACCCACCACCAGTGGACCAGCGACGGCCAGTGGCTGATTTTCCGTTCCAATCGCGCCGGCAACGAGGCGATGGCGGTGAACGAGGCCACCGGTGAAATGGTCCAGGTGACCGAGGGCGGCTATGCCGGCATGCTCTGTCTCGCCGACAATTCGATGAACCTTTATTTCCTGCGCGTCCCGTACGAGCGCGCGGCCCCGGGCATGGTGGGCGGCGAGCCGTCGGTGCCGCCGCCGCCGCGGGCGGCCGATGCGATCGCGCCGGCCGCGGGCGCGGCGCCGCGCCCGGGCGGCGCTTTCGGCGGACGCGGACGCCAGACCGGTCCGGCGGAGATTGTGCGCGTCGACCTGGCGAAGGTGTTTGCCGACAGCGCCGCGGGCAGGATGCAGCCGGCCGACGCCTACCAGAAAGTGTGCGGCACCATCCCGATCGAGTGGGGCGCCGGTGGGGACATGGCGCTGGATTGCACGGAAAAGTACGCGTATTTCCGCGTGGGCAAGGAAGAGGCCGCCAAGCATCTCGCGGCGGACGTCAAGCCGGCGGAAAATTTTGGCCCGCGCAACATGGGCTCCGGCCCGACGGGTCTCGGGCGCATGAATCTCGAGAACGGTGAAGTGAACTTCGTCGTCGCCGTGCCGTTCCAGATCGGCCACGTGCAGACCAACCCGTGGGTCCCGGGCGAAATTGTTTTCTGTTGGGAAACGGGTGGCAAGGCGCCGCAGCGCACCTGGACCGTGATGGGGGACGGCACCGGCCTGCGTCCGCTGTTCCCGGAGTCCGAGTTTGATTGGGTCACGCACGAGGCGGTCGTCAGCAGGGACTACGTCGCGGTGGCGATCCTCGCGCACCGGTCGATCAAGCTGCCCGGCGCCAAGGCGCCCGAAGGTCCCGGCCAGGAGGACGCGTGGGGGCCGGCGGGCACGGGCGATCACCCGACGGGGGTGGCCCTGGTGAATCTGCGCACGCGCGATCTGCGCATCATTGGCCAGAATCCGGTCGGCGATCCGGGCCGGTCCGTCTGGCACGTGGGCGGTTCGCCGGACGGCCGCTGGGTCGTCGCGGATGATTTCAAGTATCGCCTCTGGCTTTATGATGTGAACGACGGACAGCGCGTGCTGCTGGCGGACCTCGGCAGCAAGGTCACCGCCCGCGACCACATCCATCCGACCTTCAGCGCCGACAGCACCCGCATCCAGGTGCAGACTTCAATGATCGCCGAGGACGGCCGCTCATTGAACATCGCGGTCGTGCCGGTGCCGGAGTCGTGGTTGAAGAAGACCTATCCGCCGCAGTTGAAATAACGCGCGGCGACCGCGGGATTTTCCGAAAGGACCGGCCGATCGGCCGGTCTTTTTTTTGTGGCCGGGACCCGGCTGATCCGGGGCGAATCCTTTTCAGTTGGGTGGAATGGATATTGCCCTGACGGTGCAACCCGTTGATCTTGCAGGTTCATGCACACTCTCGCTCGCCGCGCGTTCGCGGCTTTTGCCCTGCTTGTTTCCCTGTCGGCGCATGCCGTTGAAAGTTATTACGCGGCCAACGGCACGTTGACGCCGCTGACCAGCCAGAACGCCGGAGTGCGGGCCGTGGGACCGAACGTCCAGCCGCCCGCGAATTCCACGGTGGGAGCCACGCTGTTTCCCTTTGGGCCGCCGGCCGGCGACATCTTGATGAACAAGAATGCGGACGATATTTCCGTCCTGGTCCAGTGGGACACGCTCGGACCCATTGGGACCGGCTTGCTGATGCCTTTCTTCGGCCGCCAGTACCCGAGTCTCTATATCAATTCCAACGGCAACGTCAGCTTCGGCAACGGCGTGAGTTCCTACACGCCCCAGGTTTTCCCCGCCAATTTGAACGTGCCGATGATTGCGCCGTTTTGGGCCGACGTGGATACGCGCGGCACTCTCAGCGGAGGCATCTGGTACCGCACGGTCGTGGACGAGCCTTCGCTGGCCACGATCCGGGACCGGCTGCGCAACTCGATGCTGGGGATGTCGAACTTCGAACCCACCTTCGCGCAGATCGTCACCTGGGACCACGTCGGCTATTATTCCGCGCAGGCGGACCGCGTCAGCACCTTCCAAGTGGTGGTGGTTTCCGACGGCGTGCAAAGCTACACGATGTTTCTCTATCCGAACAAGGGGATCTGGTGGGACTACGGCTCCGCGAACAACGCGAACAATTATCCGTGTTGGGGTTTCGATGCCGGGGACCGGGTAAATTTTGCCAACGGAGCCGGTACCGCCACGAGCGCTTCCCGGGATCTTTGGTTTCTCACGAACACGGTGCCGGCCAGTCCCGGCACGCAGGTTTATAAACTGGATGGGGGCGTGGCCCCCGGCCTGAACATCACGGCCAACCGGACGGTCTCGCGGGAGGTTTATGGCACCGTGCAGGCGGGGCTGGTTCCGTTTACGCTGACGGGAACCACGCCGCAGGCGAGCAGCTTGCAGTTCAACCAGCTTAATTTTCCCAACACGGCGGCTCCGCTGACGATCGCCGGCGGCATGGCGCTCCTGACCAACGGGCCTGATGCCATCACGCATGGCAACCTGGTGATGGATGGCACCTCGTCGCTGGTGGCGCGCCGCGCGGGCGCGATCAGCGGCGGCACGATCACTTTGAAAAGCAACTCGAAGCTGTTGCTCTGGACCGCGGGCGCGACGACGGGCGGCGCGAATCTCGCATTCGCCACCAGCGCCAGCGGACCCACCGGTGGCAACGGCGGCACCTTTGATGTTCGCGGGTTGAGCACCGGCATCGGCACGCTCAACTCCATCGCGACGGCCACCGGCCTCGTGACGAATTCGGGCGGCGCCGGCACGCTCACGATCGGCAACGAACTTGACGGAATTTTTGCCGGTGCCCTGCAACTGGGCACGATGAACCTGGTCAAGACAGGCGCCGGCACCCAGACCCTGGCTGGCGCCACTTTCAGCGGCACAGCCACCGTCGAAGCCGGCACGCTGGCGTTCAACGGCACGCTCTCCGCCGGGGGCAATCTCACCGTCAATGCCGCCGGCACGCTCGCCGGCACGGGTTCGCTGGGCCGGCAGGTCGTCCTCAACGGTGGCACGGTGTCCCCGGCCGGCGCCGACGTCGTCGGCACGCTCACGGCCAGCGCGGTCACCTGGAACGCGGGCAGCGCGCTCCTGGTCGACCTCGCGGTGGCAAACTCCGACCGTCTCGCGGTCACGGGAGCTTTGGCCAAAGGCGCCGGCACGGGCCCGTATGTCATCGTGGTCAATCCGCTGGCGGAATTGGCGCACGGCGCGAGCTACACGCTCGCCACGTTCGGATCCACGACCTTCACCGCAGCTGACTTCACGGTCACCGGCCTGCCGGAGGGCACGCGCGCGGTGGTCACGGTGAGCGGCACCCAGCTCGCGATCACGATCCGGACCGCGCCGGTCATCACTTCCGCGACGACGGCAAACGCGGTCTACGGCAACTCTTTCAATTATGCGATCACCGCCGCGCCGGCGGCCACGAGCTTTGCGGCGACGGGCCTCCCGCCCGGCCTGACGCTCAATCCCACGAGCGGTCTCATTTCGGGTTTACCCGCCGCGGTGGGCTCGTTCGACGTGGCCCTGAGCGCAGCCAATGCTGACGGCACCCGCAGCGGCGGCGTGACCATCACGGTCGCATCCGCGCCGGCGACCTTCAGTTTCGTCGCCGCCAGCCTGAACCAGGTTTACAACGGCACGCCGCGCCCCGTGAGCTTCAACTCGACGCCGGCCGGTATTTCCGCGGCTTTGTTGTACAATGGCAACGCCACCGCGCCGACGGCGGCGGGCTCCTATGCGGTGACCGTCACCGCGACCGGCCCGAATTATTCCGGCGGGGCCACGGCCACCCTCACGATCGCCAAGGCGGACGCCAATGTGACCATCGGTAATCTGGCCCGCACCTACACGGGCGCGCCGGTCGCCGTCGCTCCGGTGACTTCGCCGGCCGGCCTTCCGGTCGACGTCACCTATGACGGCAGCTCCACCCCGCCGACCGCGCCGGGCAGTTACGCCGTGGTGGCGACCGTTAATCACGCCAACTACACCGGCACCGCCAGCGCCACGCTGGAGATCAGCAAAGCCCCGGCCACGCTGACGCTCGGCCAGTTGACGGCGACCTACGATGGCACGCCTCACGCGGCTTCCGCCGTGACCAACCCGGTCGGCCTGGCGGTCACCTTCACTTACGATGGCAGTTCGGTCGCGCCCACGAATGCCGGCAGTTATGCCGTCGTCGCCACCATTAATGATGCCCGTTACACCGGCACCGCCAGCGGCACGCTCGTGGTGGCCAAGTCGGTTGCCTCGATCACGCTCGGCCAGTTGGCTCAGGAATACGACGGCACGCCGAAGTCGGTGTCCGCCACCACGGCGCCCGCCGGCCTGACTGTGACATTCACATACGACGGCAACCCGGCCGCGCCGGTGAACGCCGGCAGCTACGCGGTCCAGGCGGCGATTGACGACACCAACTACACCGGCGCGGCCAGCGGCACGCTGGTCGTGGCGAAAGCCACTCCGGTTATTACCCTCGGACAGCTCACGCACCTCTACGACGGCTCGCCGAAATCGGCGGCGGTCACGACCGAGCCCGCGGGCTTGGGTGCCACGTTCACCTATGACGGCTCCGCGACCCCACCGGTGAATGCGGGCAGTTACACGGTGGTGGCTTCCATCGACGCCGGAAATTATGCCGGCACGGCCACCGGGACGCTGGTGATCGATCCGGCCGCGGCGGTCATCACCTTGGACCAGCTTGCGCCGACTTACGACGGCACGCCCAAGGCGGCGTCCGCCGCGACGGCTCCGGCGGGTCTGGCGGTTGCGCTGACTTATAACGGCAGCCTCACGCCGCCCGTGAATGCGGGCAGTTACGCGGTTCATGCTGCGATCGCGGATTCGAATTATCACGGCGCGGCTGATGCCACCCTCGTCATCGGCAAGGCGACCGCCACGGTGACGCTCGGGCAACTCGCGCCGACGTTTGACGCGTCGCCGAAACCGGTCACGGCGACCACGGCTCCGGCCGGTCTCGACGTGCAGTTGACCTACGACGGCAGCGCGAGCGCACCGACCGGCGCGGGCAGCTACGCGGTGACCGCGGTGATCAACGATGCGAATTATACCGGCGGCATCACGGGCACGCTGGTGATCGGCAAGGCGTCCGCCACGGTGACGCTCGGCGCCCTGGCCCGCACCTACGACGGCTCGCCGAAAGCGGCCTCCGCCGTCACCACGCCCGCGGGGCTTGCGGTCGATCTCACTTACAATGGCGCGGCCGCCGCGCCGGTGGGGGCGGGGAGCTATGACGTGGTCGGCACCATCAACGATGCCAACTACGCCGGCACCGCTGCCGGCACGCTGGTGATCGACAAGGCCACGGCGACGGTGACCTTGAGCCAGCTCCAGCATGTCTATGACGGCTCGCCCAAGGCCGCAGTGGGTACAACGAATCCCGCCGGCCTGACGGTTCACCTGACTTACAATGGCGGCGCCTCGGCCCCGATCAATGCCGGCAGCCATGCGGTGATCGCGACCGTCGACGATCCGAATTACGCGGGCACCGCCAGCGGCACGCTCGTGATCGAGCGGGCGGTTCCGACGATCACGCTCGGCGACCTGCAGCACATTTACGACGGCTCGCCCAAGAACGCCTCGGCGATCACGACGCCCGCCGGATTGCCTGTTACCTTCACGTACAACGGCGGCGCGGCCGCGCCGGTGAATGCCGGCAATTATGCGGTGGTGGCGACTGTGGATGACGCCAACTACACTGGCTCGACAAGCGGCACGCTCACGATCGAGCAGGGCACGGCGACGGTCACGCTCGGTCAACTGGCGCAAACCTACGATGGCGCGCCCAAGCTGGCGACGGCGACGACGTCCCCGGCCGGTCTCGCGGTGACGCTGACCTACGACGAGGGCACGACGACCCCGGTCAACGCGGGCAGCTATGCGGTGCGAGCGGTGATCAACGACGCCAATTATGTCGGCGCAACCACGGGCACGCTGGTGGTGGCCAAAGCCACTGCCACGGTGACGCTGGGTCAGCTCGAGCAGGTCTATGATGGCACGCCCCGCGTGGCCACGGCCACGACGACGCCGGCCGATCTGGAAGTGATCATCGCCTACGACGACAACGTCGATGCGCCGGTCAATGCCGGCCACTATGCCGTGGTCGCATCCGTGCATGATCAAAATTATCACGGCAGCGTCACCGGCACGCTCGTGGTGCATCGCGCGGTGCCGGTGATCGCGCTCGATGGGCTCGCGCAGGTTTATGACGGGTCGCCGAAGGTCGCCACGGCGCTGACGGTCCCCGGCGGGTTGCCGGTCAGCTTGACTTACGACGGCAGCGCGACGCCGCCGGTCAACGCCGGCAGCTATGCCGTCGTGGCGACGGTGGACGAGGCGAACTACGCCGGTGCCGCCGATGGCACGCTGGTGATCGACAAGGCGGTCGCCGCGGTGACGCTCGACCAGCTCCTGCAGACGTATTCCGGCGGTTCCCGCGTGGTCACGGCCACGACGGTCCCGGCGGGCCTGACGGTGGCGCTCGCCTATGACGGCGGTGCGACGCCGCCGGTCAATGCGGGCGCTTACGCGGTGCAAGCGACGGTCACCGACGCCAACTACACCGGCACGGCCGCGGGTACGCTCGTGGTCGGCAAAGCCAGCGCGTCGGTCGCCCTGTCCGGTTTGGAACAGGTTTACGACGGCACGCCGCGCACGGTTTCCGCCGCGACGACCCCGGCCGGACTTCCCGTGAGCTTCACCTACGCCGGAAATGCCGGCGCGCCGGTGAATGCCGGCACCTATGCGGTGACCGGGACGATCAACGATCCCAACCACGCCGGCTCCGGCACGGGCACGCTCCTCGTGCTCAAGGCCCTGGCCCCGGTGGCCCTCGGCCAGTTGCACCAGACCTACGACGGCACGCCCAAGGCGGTGCTCGCGACCACCACCCCCGCGGGCCTGGCCGTGCAACTGACCTACAATGGCAGCCCGACCGCGCCGAGCGCCGTCGGCAGCTACGCCGTGGTGGGCGCGGTGAACGACGCCAACTACGCCGGCTCGGCCAATGGCACGCTGGTCATCGCCAAGATCCCGGTGACGATCGCCCTGGCGCCGCTTGCGCAGGCTTATGATGGCACGCCGCGCGTCGTCACCGCGACGACGGTTCCGGCCGGCCTGGCGGTCACCGTCACTTATGGCGGCAGCACCGTGGCGCCCACGCTGCCCGGCAGCTATGCGGTGTCCGCGAAGCTCACGAGCCCGAGTTACGAGGGCACGGCGGAAGGCACGCTCGTGGTGACCGTCACGGCACTCGTGCGTCACGCGCCCGCCTTGAACGGCGGCCTCGAAGGTTCGCTGCAGCTGCTCAGCCCGGAGAGCTTCGCGCTCAACGGCGGCGCCCTGGTGCTGGGTGACATCCTGGTTCCCGGCCTGCCGAAGGTGCAGTTGAACGGACGTCCGACATTTGGCGGCACGCGCGACGCGACCGGTGCGGCGACGCCCACGAATTACACCGTGACGCTGAACGGCAACTCGATCCTCGGCAACCTCGTGCGCCGCGTCGATGCCCCCGCGCTGCCGGCGGTGGCTGCGCCCGCGGCCCCGACCGGGACGCGGAGTGTCACGGTCAACAAGGCCGGTGATCCCGTCGGCGCGTTCGCGACGCTGCGTAATCTCACCTTGAACGGCAACGCGGGCACGGTCGCGGTTCCGGCCGGCAACTACGGCAACTTCACGGTGAACGGTTCCAGCGGCCTCATTCTCGGTGTGGCCGGCGCGACCGAACCGGCGGTGTACGGATTCCAGCAGCTCACGTTGAATGGCAACACGCAGGTGCGGATCGTCGGCCCCGTGGTGCTGAAGCTGGCCGGGGCGCTCACGCTCAATGCCGACGTGGGCCAGGAAGCGCACCCGGAGTGGCTGAAGGTGCAGATCGCCAGCGGTGGCCTGACCCTCAATGGCAACAGCTCGCTCCACGGCAGCGTCGACGCGCCGAACGGCACGGTGACGATCAATGGCAACGCCACGCTGCAGGGCCGGGTGACAGCGGACCGGCTGACGATCAACGGCAACGGCCTCTTGCAGGACCCGGAGCAGTAAATCGCCGCGACCCAACCATCAAGTGTCCAAGGCCGCTCCGCCGTGAGCGGCCTTTTTATTTTTAAATCCCCAGATCCCCTGTAAGCGTCCGGGCGGCGTCCTCATTGACGGCTCGTAGTAGTCGCTAATCTGGC
>CAZEUN010000008.1:0-64 GCA_964515595.1 uncultured Oleiharenicola sp.
TCCTTTCCTTGGGTGGCCTCTTAGTTATTATATTTTTGAAAGATAAATGGTATTATACCCCGAC
>CAZEUN010000008.1:164-3447 GCA_964515595.1 uncultured Oleiharenicola sp.
AGTTTGCCGCATGCTGAGTCGGGGTGTGAAACCCCTCCCACCACGAACGGATGGTGAACCGCGAAGAGCGCGAAGAGACGCGAAGGCGTTGGGTCCTTCGCGCATCTTCGCGTCCTTCGCGGTTCACTGGATCGGGTTTTAAGTTCAATGGAACCCCGTCCAAACGGTCGGTTGAAACCGCCCCTCCAGCGAACCGGCCCAGCGGGAGCTGGGCCCTCCACGATGCGGCCCTTCGGCGAGCGAGGGTCCCGAATCTGGGGTGTGTCTGAAACCTGAAAGAGGGCACGGTGGGAGGGGTTTTATACCCCGACAGTTTGCCGCATGCTGAGTCGGGGTGTGAAACCCCTCCCACCACGAACGGATGGTTAATCGCGTCCTTCGCGGTTCATTGGCCCGGCTATTTAAGATCGTCCGCCGCTTCGGGCGCGGGATTGGGGACGACTTCCGCGCGGTCGAGCGACACTTTGCTCCCGGCCGCGCCGAAATCCGGCTTCGCCGAATCCGGCAGGTAGATCGGCGCGCCCTTCTGCAGCGGCAGGATCGCGATGGTGAGTTCGCCTTTCTTCAGGGTCGCCGCGTGGCGCCGCAACCCGATCTCGAGCGCGTTGCCATTGTAGTAGTCGTCGGTGATGAATTTGCCGTCCACATAGACCCGGGCGACATCGCCCACGTAATGCAACCGGAGCACCTGGTCGCCCTCCAGCGCGGCGGGCGGCAGCTGGATCCGCCAGACGGCGGCGGCGGCAAAATCGGCATCGGTCGGGGCCGCCGCCACCGGTTGCTTGGATTTGCCCATCTCGATCGTCCGCAACGGACCCGCCGGGCGCACGGCTTCGAACGCCACCGGCACCGATGGTCCGGGCGCGATTGCCTTGAGGAAAAGTCGCTCCGCCTCGTGGACGCTGAGCAGCACCAGCTTGATGCTCGAGTTGAGGGTGAGCGCCGGCGCGGGTCCGGGCGTGACGCCCATCGCCCGCGCGTAGCCATCGCCGCGTGCCTCCACGCTGCCGCGATGCGCGACGACGCGCGCCCCGGTGAACACGAACTCGGCGGCGACGCCGGGCGTCTCCATGAAATACCACGTGGCGTCTGCGCCCATGCCGGTCACGGCGACGGGTTGGGCCGTGGCCCACACCAAGTTGCCGCCGCGGCCGAGGTTGAAATTCACCGGCCAGAAGAAATGCGCATCGGCGGCAATGGTCACCGGCGTCGACGGGAACGTGATCGCGCCGGTCTCCGGAAATTTCAGCGTGAACTGCACGCCTTCCTTGGCGGGCAGGCTCCGGCCGCGTTCGAAATTGTTCACGAAGACGAACCCGCCGTGGCCGTCGGCCCGCGCGGCCCAGCGCAGGGTGGTGACGTCGTCCTTGCCGCCGGGGCGCACGTCGGGCAGCACGGTGTCCATGCCGGCGAGCCGGTCGCCGAAGCTGTGGAGAAAAAGATGCAGCGGACGCAGCGCGTAGAATTGCGGACGGACCTGGCCGTACTGGCCGAGCGCGGTTTGGAAATCGTAATTCTTCACCGGCATGTCGTTCCAGTTCGTGATGGGGGTGCCCTGTTCCTCCATGAGCGTGGTTAGCCTGCCCTCGGGGTTCGTGCCGCCGTGATACATGTAGTAGCCGGGTGAGACGCTGCCGGAGCCGAGCTTCACGAGCGTGGTGGCGGTGATGTCGCGCGGATCGACGAGGATACGGCGGTGGTAGGCGCTCATCATGCCGCCGCCGATTTCGCAGGTGAGGTAGGGATAGCGCGCGACGTCGTCCGCATCCTTGGTGTCACGCCGGCCGAGCGCCTCGTTGGCGATGTTGTTGTCGACGCGCAGCGTGGAGAAATGAAAGCCCGCCCAGTATTTGCCGGGCATCGTCGTCAGCTCGCGGTCCCAGAAACCCTCGGCATAGACCCCGTAGAGCGGCACGATTTCGCCGAAGGGCATCGGCGTCTTCAACGCCGGCCAGCCGGTGCGCGTGTAGAGCGGGACGTCGAGGCCTTCGTCGCGCGCCATCTTTTTCAGGGCGAGGAGGTATTCGGCCGGGCCGCCGTATTCATTGTCCAGTTGGATGCCGATGACGGGCCCGCCGTCCTTCCAGAGCAGGCCGCGCAACTGATCGCCAATGTGGCGGTAGAGTTTCTGCGTGCTCGCGAGGAAGGCCGGGTCCTCGGAGCGCGTCTTGCCGCGGGCGACGATCCAGTCGGGCAAACCGCCGTTGCGCACTTCGCCGTGGCACCACGGCCCGCAGCGCACAATGACCTTGAGGCCGGCTTCCCCGGCGAGCTGCACGAATTGGCGCAGGTCCTTGTCGCCGTCCCACACCCATTGGCCTTCCACTTCCTCGTGGTGAATCCAGAAAACATACGTCGCGACGATGTCGATGCCGCCGGCCTTCATCTTAAGCAGTTCCTGGCGCCACTCGTTCGCGGGATACCGCGAATAATGGAACTCTCCCATCACGGGCGTCCACGGTTTGCCATCCAGCACCAGGCTGCGGCGGTCGACGATCAGGGTTGATCCCGCCGGATTGCGCGCCGTGCCCATGTGGAAAGTTTCCGCGGGCAACGGAGCGGCCTTGGGTACCGTGAGCGTGAGCGGCCCCGCGGCCAGCGTGAGGGCGACGGTGAGACCGGCCGTGAGCGCGGGAAAAATTCGTTTCATGGGGAAGGGGTGGGGGGTAATTCGATTTGCAGGTTCAGGGCGCCTTCGGCCGGCGCAGGACCGTGGCGGAGTGAGCGACCAGGCAGAAAAATCCACGTTACCCCGGGGCCGCACGCAACCCCAAGGCTTTCTTACAGTCCGGAGTGGAGGGCGGCGGCCCTCCAGTGTAAGCCGTACGCCCGGATCCAAAGTAGCAGCGGTCGTTAGACCGCTGGCGCCAGCCGTCTGACGACGGCTGCTACTTTAAATTCGCGCAGCGACTCGCTTGTAGGGCCCGCGCTCGCCGCGGGGCCGTGCCGCGGCCGGCGCACCTTTGCCGGACGAATCTCAAGGCACGGGAGTTCGGTCGCACCAGAGGGGGCGTTGATCCTGGATCGGTGTTCCTCGAAAGCGCGACGGCCCGCCGGCGAGCGACGGCCCTACACTGTAAGCCGTACGCCCGGATCCAAAGTAGCAGCGGTCGTTAGACCGCTGGCGCCAGCCGTCTGACGACGGCTGCTACTTTAAATTCGCGCAGCGACTCGCTTGTAGGGCCCGCGCTCGCCGCGGGGCCGTGCCGCGGCCGGCGCACCTTTGCCGGACGAATCTCAAGGCACGGGAGTTCGGTCGCACCAGAGGGGGCGTTGATCCTGG
>CAZEUN010000008.1:3547-214618 GCA_964515595.1 uncultured Oleiharenicola sp.
GGACGAATCTCAAGGCACGGGAGTTCGGTCGCACCAGAGGGGGCGTTGATCCTGGGTCGGTGTTCCTCGAAAGCGCGACGGCCCGCCGGCGAGCGGCGGCCCTACACTGCCGTGCGCCCGGATCCAAGGTAGCAGCGGTCGTCAGACGACGGCTGCTCCTTTAGGTTCGCGCAGCGACTCGATTGTAGGGCCCGCGCTCGCCGCGGGGCCATGCCGCGGCCGGCGCGCCTTTGCCGGACGAATCTCAAGGCACGGGAGTTCGGTCGCACCAGAGGGGGCGTTGATCCTGGATCGGTGTTCCTCGAAAGCGCGACGGCCCGCCGGCGAGCGACGGCCCTACACACGGGCTCGACGAAATCGTTGCGGTTTACCGCGGTTCCAATTTCTTCGCGCCGGGAATCGACCAGGAATTCGTGATGCGACCGTTGCGCACTTCGTAGATCATCACGACTTCCAGCGTGCCGGGACCTTCGGGAAAGGTGCGGGTCACGATCTCGTGATCGATGACGAAGCTGCCCGTCACGATGCGCTTTTGCAGTGCGGCGTGCAAATTGGGTTCCCGGAAGCGCGCGGCAAAACGCTCGCGAAGCGCCGCGGCGCCGCGCGCGAGCAGCGTGGCCGGGTGTTCGAAGAGCCCGGCATCCTCCGCGTAGGTGGCGAGGAGGGCATCCACCTCGCGGGCGTTGTAGGCGTCGAGTTGCCGCTGGACGACAGCTTCAGGATCGAGGGACATGATGGAAATTATCTCATCGGGCGCGGGCGGGCTCCGTCCGTGGCGGCGGAAGCATGTAACGAATTATATTAAACGTTTTCAAGTCAGCGGCGCGCGGTCACGCACCAGTCCCAGGGCGGCTCGTGGCCGCGGGGCGGGCGGGCGATGCCCTCGTCGGTCCAGGGATACCACGCCTTGCGGACCGTGATGGCGCGCAGTCCGGCGTTGGCGGCGAGCGCGCGGGCGCCGGCGGCCGTGTAGAAGCGCTGCATGCGGTCGTCGCGCCGGACGATTGCCGCCGGGCGGGTGCGCCGCGGCGCGGGACGGCCGGTTTCGAGCGCGACCACGGCGTCGTGGCTTTCCAACGCGGGGAGAATGAACAACAGCCAGCCACCCGGCTTGGCCGCGCGGGTCGTTTCGCGCGTGGCCCGCCGGCACGCGGCGGCGGAGACGAAGGTGATGACGTTCGAGCACACGACGAGATCGGCGGTCTCGCGGAGCGCCGCGGGCAGATGCTGCGCGTCCGCCTGCAGCCAATGGCAATCGGGGAGCGCCTGACAGCGCCGGGCGGCGATCTGGAGCATGCGGCGCGAATGATCGGTGCCGGTTTTCCGCCCGAACTGCCGGCCGTAATGCTTGAAGAACGAGCCGATGCCGCAGCCGACGTCGACCACCGTCCTGTCGCCGCGCAGCAAACCGCGCGCTTTCAACCAGCGCGCAATCACGCCGCGGCGATCGCGGCTGAAAATATCGCAGACCTCGGACGCATACGCCGCTGCCAGGCGGTCCCAATCGCGGGCGTTCATGGGCGCTCCCTTTCCTGGGTGGGAGGGGTTTTACACCCCGACCACGAAGGCCTCATCCATCTCGTCGGAGTATAAAACCCCTCCCACCACGGGCACGGCCCGCCGACGAGCGGCCCTCCATTTCGATCCGCAGGCTTTTTCACCGCAGAAATGCCGCCGCCGTCCACAGAATCGGGGCCTGACCGTGGAGATCCCCGGTGCGACGGGGCCGGGCCAGGTAGAAATCGTACTGCACCTTCAGGTCGTCGCTCTTCGTTTCCTGGCGGCTCTTGTTCGTGCCGATGCAGACCTCGCGGACGTTGTTCTTCTCATCGAGGTAACCGACCAGGGCGATCCACGCCTTGCGGGCGGCCGGCGCGTAACTGGCCGCGTCGAGCCAGCCGCTTTTGACGCCGGTCACGAAGGCGAAGGTGAACATGCCGGTGCCCGACGTCTCGGCCCACGATTCGGGTTTGTCGAGGAGCTGGCGCCACATGCCGTCCGGACCCTGGTCCGCCAGCAGCGCCGCCATCATCTTCCGGTAGCCGGCGAGGATGCGGGCATGGTGGGGATTCGTGGCGGGCAAATCGCGCAGCAACTCGGCCATGCCGACGGCCACCCAGCCGTTGCCGCGGCCCCAGAAAAAGGGCGAGTCGGGCGCGTGGAGGAAGAGGCCGTTCGGTTGCTGCAGCTTGTCGAGGTAGGCGGACATCATCAGCGCGGCGCGATCCAGGTACTTGGCATCACCCGTGGCGCGGAACGCCTGCACCTGCAGCGCCGGACTCATGAACATGTCGTCGATCCAGTACCGCGCCTCGGGCGTGATGCCGTCGGCGGTGGGCTTCTCCCATTGCGCGTCGGCGAAATACCGGCCGGCCTCGATGAACTTCGGGTCCTTCGTCAGCCGGCCGATCTCGAGCGGCACGACGCCGAACACCCGGTAGTCGACATGAGCGTCGGTCGAGATGCGCTTGGCACCCTCGGGCGTGAGGAGGATGTCGTATTTCGCGATGAGCCGTTTCTCCAGGTCGGCGTCCTTCGTCAGGCGCGCGAGCTCGAGACCGCCGTACCACGCGCACACCTCGGGATAGATGACGTACTTGCGGCGCGGGTTGGTCTGGAAATCGAACCGGCGCGCGGCGAAGTTTTCCGCGACGCGCTTGCCGACGTCGGCGGGCGCGGTGCCGGCGGGCCAGTCGGCGAACGCGTCGGTCCTGATTTTGGTGCCGGTCGTGGATTGCTGGCAGCCCGCGAGCGCGAGCAAGGTGAGGACAGCGAGAGCGGCGGAGCGAAAGGGTTTCATCACAGCAAAACTTGGGGTGGGAGGGGTTTTATACCCCGACAGGATGTGGTAAAGCATCGGGGCGTAAAGCCCCGCGTACGGTTTCCAAGTCGGACAGTCAGGTGGATTTGAAGTAGCCGCGGTCGTGAGACCGCTGGCGCCAGCCGTCTTGCGCGGCGGCGGCTTCGGACTACGGCAACCGTTTCAATCCCTCCGCGCGCACCACCCATTTGCCGTCATCGGGGATGCCCGGGTGAGCGCGTTTTGCGCCGTCCCAGCCGCCGATCATCAGCGCGGCGGCGGAGAGGAAGGCGCCGTTCGCCGGAAGATAGACCGCGATCTCGCGCCGCGGCACGCCGGGCTTGGCGTTCCGGTCGAGGGCGACGTCGCTGCGCTGCGGGCAATGGCCGTTGGGCAGGTAGCGGTTGTTCGGTCCGTCGCGGAGCAGGATCTCCACGGCGTCTTCCGGCCGGTCGAGGCGCGCGGCGGTCATGGCGATCATCGGGTAATCCCAGCCCCAGATTTTCGTTTCCCAGTCCCAGGTTTTCATGACGGCGTCGAAGGTGCGTTGCATCGTGGCGCGGTCCACGTCGGGACCGCCGGGCAGCAGGCCGAGTGGCGCCAGCATCGTCGGGTGGTCGTGGCGGCTGTCGAGGTTGTCGAAGGTGTCGGGGTTGGAACCGAGGGCCACATACTTGCCGTCCTTCTGCGGGATCGGCGCGAGGTGGGCGATGACGTGGTCCCATTTTTCCTCGCGGGGCAGGCCGAGGCGTTCGCGCCATTGCTGCGCGACGCCGAGGGTCCAGCGCCAGTAGGCCAGCTCGAACGAGGGATTCTGGCTCGTGGCCTGGTCGTAGATTTCCTGCGCGATCCAGAGCGGCGGCCCGAGGTCGTATTGTTGCTTCGCCTCGTTCCAATGCACCATCGTCGCCAGGCAGTCGGCGGTTTCCAGCACGAGGTCGCGGTAGCGCGCGAGCGTGGCCGGCGTCGGCTCGTTGCGGTAAAGGAGTTCCGCGAGGTAAATCAGGTGCGGCTGGTTCCAGACGATGAGCGGGTTGCCGCCGGGGCTCTCGCGCATCTCGGGGCCGGTCATCTTGGCCCAGCGCGCGCCCTTCAGGCCGCGACTTGCCGCCAGGGCACGCGCGGCGGGCAACTGCGCCTGGAACCAGGCGAGGTTTTTCTCGAGCTGCGCGTCATGGCCCAAGAGCGCGAAGTGCGCGGTGTGCCACCAGATCATCTCGGTGTGGTGCTTGCCGTACCACGTGCTGCACGTGAGGCCGGTTTCCTGGGGCGGGACGTCGCCCGCGCTTTGCACGGCGGTGAGGTAACTGGACAAAATAATGCGCTCCTCGAATTTGACGGCGCGCGGGTCGGTGCTGCCGGTGAAGTCGACGGCCGCGCCTTCCTTCCAGAATTTTTCCCAGGCCTGCGCGCTGGCCCGGCGCACGCCGGCCGCGTCGTAGGGCGGATGCTCGACTTGCTGGCGCGAGAAGGTCAGCGCAAAACGCAGCACGCGGCCGCTGCCGGCCGCGATGTCGTATTCGTGGGTGTCGAGGTGGTTGAAGAGGAGGCGTTCGTTTGAAGCGAACGTGACGTAGTACCGCGTCGATCCCACCACGCGCAGGAGGTCGAGCCGGGTGTCCTTCAAGTCGTTGACGATCGTCTGGTGCGCCTCGGGGCGGCTCCAGTCCAGCGCCGGGGTGTTTTTCACGGCGGGATCATAGCCGCGCGGAAAGCGGAGCCGGACGCGCAGCCGGCCCTCGGCGACGAGCGGGGAGTCGATCTCGACGCCGAGGGTGTCGGTGCGGCTCGCGCTCGCGGTGGTGACGGTGACCGGCACGCCGCCGAGCTTGAACTTGCTGGTGACGATGCCGGTCCAGAGGTCGAGCGTTTGCTCGGCCTCCTGGATGTCGGCGGGAACGAAATCGCTGCCGTCCGGCTTGACCCACTGCAACGCGACCTGCGCCAGCGGATGCGCGCGCGGATTGCGCCGCAGCCAGTCACCCGCCGGCGTGCTCGCGCGCGTCGGGAACCCGAGCACGCGACCGTCGGGCAACGTGAAATCCTTGTTGGCGTTTTCCGGGTTGAAGTGCTGCGGGTTCTCATCCGTCACCCAGCACCAACGCGCCATGGTTTCCGTCGGCACGCCGTCGCGCTGGTAGAGTGCGGCAAAGCTCTGGAGGCCGGTGATGTCACCGGTGAACGCGAAGTTGCCGTTGCCCACCGTGAGCGGTGCGTCGACGTCGACCTTGCGGACAACGGGGTTGTGGCGGCTGACCAGCGTGTGCCGGTCGATGGGTTTCGCCTCGGCCGCGAAGGCGGTGGCCGCGGAGACAAAGGTGAGGGCGGGAAGGAGACGAAGGAGAGGCATCTTGGTTAACCGCGAAGGGCGCGAAGAGTCGCGAAAGTCTGGAGTAATCATGAGCGGAACAGGGGGGGCGATGAATGATTCGCTTCGCGCTCCTGGGCGCACTTCGCGGTTCAATAGCCTGACTCAGTGGCGTCCGTTGTATTTCTTTTCCCCGGCCGTGACGCGGAACGGCATCCGGTTTTCCTTCGGCGGGAGCGGGCAGGTGGCGAACTCGGTGAAGGCGCACGGCGGATTCTGCATGCAGTTGAAGTCGAGGACCACCGTGCGGTCGCCGGGCTTCGGTTTCGGCACATACAGGAAGCGCGAGGCCTCGTAGGTTTCGTTGCCGGCGGTGAGGTCGGTCAGCACGAAGAACAGGTTGTCGCCTTCCTCGATCGGCAGCAGCTCCACGGTGTGACCCTGCCAGGTGAACACGGCCTTGCCCGGCACGGGGGCGGGCTCGGTGACGCCGATCATGTTGGTGATGTTGACCTGCTTCACGGGATCGAACGGCACCCACGTGGCCTCGATGCGCCACGCCGGGTCGACCAGGAAATAGTCGAGCCCGCTAAACTTCGCGAGATTCGGGGCCAGTCGGTCGCGCACGCGGAGGTAAAGGTTTTCGCCGCGCTGCATGACGTAGAAACTCGCGGTGCCGAACGTGACGCGCGTCGGTTGCTCGCCCTTGTAGAGCAGCTCCGTCTTGTCCTGCACCGGCACGCCGTCGACCTCGAGGCGCGACGCCGGGGCGGGGAGGAGCGTGACGCGCCGGTCGGCGCCGAGGGTGACCGTCGCCAGGTACGGCGGACCGGCGGCGAGCCTGATCGAGTTGTCGGTTTCCGTGCCGACGCTGTTGTCGCCCAGGGCGAGTGGGTGGCGGCCAATGAGCGAGAGCCAGCCGTCCGGCGTCGTGAGGCGGGCGACCCGGCTGGCCCGCCATTCCTCGATGGTTTTGGTGTAGGCCTCCTGCGCGCGCAGGGCCGGGGTGAGCAGCAGGGCAAGGAGAAGGCAGCGCAGCAGCATGGCTGCTAGCCAAAGCACAAAAGCCCCGAAAAGGAAACCCCGTTGCTCGTCCGCTCAGGGGGTCTCCCGTTCGGCTGCTCTCGCGGCACTTTTGCTTAATAAGCAAAAGTGCCAGGCAGCTCTGCGGAGAAGCGGACGCCGTCGGGGTTTTACCGGAGGTGTGGGCCCGGGTTTTTCTCGGCTGCAGGCGGGCGGCGGGGCGGGTCCATAGGGATAACCCAAGGCGAGTCGTTCCGACCGCCGCTTCTTAACCTCAATCCTGATTCACATGCATCTCCTCATCCCCGCTCTTCCCGTGGCCGCGGCCGGCTGGTCGCTTCTTTATCTTCTTTTCGGCGGCGGCCTGGCGGGCGCTGTCGTGATTTTCATCGTCGCGAAAATGTTCGGCAAGTAAGTGGAAAAAAAGGCGGTCGGGAGACCGGCCCTCCACACGGGACCGGCCTTTGCCGGCTACGGCTCCACCAGCACGGGGAGGCCGACCTTCACGAGCGCCAGCAGCGCGACGGCGTCCCAGTTGGCGAGGCGGAAGCAGCCGTGCGATTCCGTGCGGCCGACCTTTTCCGGGTCGGGCGTGCCGTGCAGGCCGTAGCCGGGGCGGTCGAGGCCGATCCACGCGAGGCCCACGGGATTGTTCGGCCCCGGCGGAATGATCAGGCGGCGGCCGATTTCCTTGCCCTCGGCCGATTCGGGGAAGACGGCCGGATCGAACGTGTAATCCGGATTGGGAATCACGACGACGATCTTGAGCTCGCCGACCGGGCGCTTTTCGACGTTGCGCGCGATGCTGACGGGGCAGTGGAGGATGATGCGGCCCCATTCGTCGGTGGCTTCGAGGACCTTTTCCGCGAGGCGGATGTGGATGCGCGCGACCTTGAGCGGGCTGGTGAACGGATCGACGGCCGGCACCTGGATAGTGGCGCCCGGCAGAATGTCGTCCCAGTTGAAATCGGGATTGAGCGTGCGGAGAAACTTCGGGTTGGCGCGGTAGCGTTCCGCGACGAACTCGAGGGCGCTCGCATAATAAAGCTCGGGCTGCTGCGATTTGCCGAGCCAGGTGTCCGGCACCGGTTCGAGCCGCGCAAGTTCGGCCGACGTGAACGTGTGCGTGATGAAACCCGGTGCCGTGAGGCGGAGGATGTCGCGGGTGCCCTTGTCGAGATCGCCGGTCGGTTCGAGACCCTCGTTGCGCTGGAAGGCTTTCATGGCTTCCGCGGTTTGGGCTCCGCGCAATCCGTCGATCGAGCCGCACGAAAAGCCGCGGCGATGGAGTTCGATCTGCACCTCCGTCCAGTTCGCCACCGGCGGTGCGGTCAGCGGGCCGGATTCCTCCTTCGCCGGCGCGTCCGCCGACGCCTCGGCCGCGACGGCGGGTTTGGCCGGGCTGCCGGCGGGCGCCGGGTCCGGCTGCGCCTGGGCGAAGGCCAGGGCGGGGACGAGGAGCAACAGGCGTCGGATCATGGTGTTGAGAGAATGGGGGGGCGCCGGGAAAATGAAAACGCGGAAAATCGCGTTCTTGCGGAACGGCGACAGGGAAGAGCGTCCCATTTGGTTCCCGAAAAACGAAGGGGATCGCGGCTCGTGGGAACACCGCGAGCCCGGCCAAGTCAGATCGGGACATGAACTCCAGATCACCTCTGCTGCTGGCGGCGGCGGTTTCCGCCACTTTTCTATCCGGGTGCGTCGGCACCGGACCCAACACGCAGCGCGGCGCCGTGGGCGGTGCCGCGCTCGGCGCGATTGCCGGCGCCATCATCGGCAATAATTCGGGCGGCAACGGGGCCAGTGGCGCGCTCATCGGCGCCGCGGCCGGCGGCCTGGCCGGCGGGACGTTGGGCAACGCCACCGATAACGAACAGCGAACGCTGTATCGTTCGGAATCCGAGGCGACCACCAACGTGGTCATGTCCGAGCCTCCGCCGGCCCCGCCGCCACCGCGCGAACGCGTCGTCGTCGAGCAGCGCTCGTATCCCGGCCCGCGCGAGGAAGTGTGGGTGGAGGGCTACTGGGCCTACGCCGGCCACGGTCGCTACTCGTGGGTCGAGGGCCATTGGGAGCGTCCGCCGGCGCGTTACCGCAGCTACGTGGCGCCGCACTGGAAACGCGATCCGCGCGGCGGCTACGTCTACGTCGAAGGCTACTGGCGCGGCTGACGCCGCGTCGCGGGCCGCTTATTTCAGCGCCGCGATCATCCCGTCCACCATCCGGCGGGCGGCTGAATCGCGGCTCGGCTTCCCGTCGGCGCCGACGGTCACCTTGTCCTCGGCGAGGAGCTTGCCGTCCGGCCCGTAGACCTTGAAGTGCGGGATGCTGCGCAGCTGGAACTGCGCGCTGACGGGCGATTTCCAGTCGATGCCCCGCACGTCGGGGCGGTTGATGTCGACCTTGACCACGGCGACATCAGCGCGGGTGGCGTGCAGTTTCGCCAGGGGCTCGTTGTAGACCTGGCAGGGGCCGCAATACTTGCTGGTGAAATCGAAAACGGTGGTCTTGCCCGGCACGGCCTCGGCCGCGAGGTCGACTGTCTGGCCTTGGGAAATGTGGGCGGGCTCGGCGCCCTTGGTGCCGGCGAACGCGGCGGTGGAGAGGGCGAGCGAAACGAGGAGGGTAGCGAGGGTTTTCATGGAGGGGAGGAGAGGGCTAAAAACTGAGCAGGAGAAGGAATTTGGCAAAAGTTTTCCGGGGGGGGGGGCCGGCCTGTGACCGTTCCGGGCCAGTCCGGAGACTGGCCCTACTTCAACAGCGCGCGCAGATCCGCCAGGCTGAGCTTCGCGGCGGCGGCGTCGCTGGCGTCGAACACGCCGGCGAGCAGGGCGCGCTTTTCGTCCTGCAAGGCGAGGACCTTTTCCTCGACGGTCCCGGCGCAGATCAGGCGGTAGCTGGTGACGACCTTCGTCTGGCCGATGCGGTGGGTGCGGTCGGTCGCCTGGGCCTCGGCGGCGGGATTCCACCAGGGGTCATAGTGCACAACGACGTCCGCCCCGGTGAGATTGAGCCCGGTGCCGCCGGCTTTGAGCGAGATCAGGAAAACGGGGATCGAGTCGTCGCCCTGGAATTTGTCGACCGCCGCCTGGCGCGCCTTCGGGCTCAGGGAGCCATCGAGGTAGCAATAGGCGACGCCCTGCGCCTCGAGTTCCTCGCGGAGCAGCGCGAGCAGCGAGGTGAACTGCGAGAACACCAGCATGCGGTGGCCTTCATCGACGGATTCGGCGAGCAATTCGCGAAACGCCTCGAGCTTGGCGGAATTCTGATAGGGTGCCGCCGGGGCTCCCCGGCCGGCGGGTTCGATCAATCGCGGATCGCAGCAAATCTGTCGCAACCGCAGAAGCTGCGTGAGCGTGGCCAGGTGGATGCGGCCCTCGCCGGCGCCGGCCGCTGCGAGGTCGATGAGTTCACGCTCGGTGTCCTCCTGCATGCGGCGATACAAGGCGGCCTGCGGCGGGGTCGGCTCGCACCAGATCACCTGCTCGATCTTCGGCGGCAACTCCGGCGCGACGACGGCCTTGGTGCGGCGGAGGATGTACGGCGCGGTCTGGAGCCGGAGACGCTCGTCGTGAAACGCGCGTTCGTCCCGCTTCATGCCCGGCGGCAGCTTCGGCAGGAAGCCGGGCATGAGGAATTCGAACAGCGAGCGCAGGTCATCGAGCGAGTTTTCCAGCGGCGTGCCCGTGAGCAGGAAACGGCCGCGACCGTGCAGCCCGCGCAACGCCTGCGCCGCCTGGGTGCGGCGGTTCTTCAGGTGTTGCGCCTCGTCGGCCAGGATCACGTCGAACTCGACTTCCTCGAACAATTCCGTGTCGCGGGCGAGCGTGCCGTAGGAGGTGAGGACGAGGTCGTGGTGGCCGAAATCCCCAACGCCGAGCCGGGCCGAGCCGTGGTGCACGAAAACCCGCAGGGCCGGGGCGAAGCGCGCGGCTTCGCGGCGCCAGTTTTCCACGAGGGAGGCGGGGACGACGACGAGGGAGGGAACGGGGGAGCGCGTGGCGCCCTTCACCGCGGCCAGCAGCGCGAGCGCCTGCGGGGTTTTGCCCAGGCCCATTTCATCCGCGAGGATGCCGCCGAGTTCCTGGCCGTAGAGATGCCACAGCCAGGCGACGCCGAGCTGCTGATAGGGCCGGAGGATCGCGCTGAAATCGGCGGGGATCGGCGCGGGCGGCAGGACGGAGAGGTTGCGCAGCGCGGCGCTGCGCTGGTGCCAGGTTTCCGGCGCGGAGAAATGCGGGGCGATGGTTTCGAGGAGATCGGTGACCTCGGCGGCGCGCGCCTTGGCGATGCGGTGCCGTCCCTGCGCGCTGGCCGCGGTGATTTCGCCGGCGAGCGCGCGTTGTGCGGTTTCGAGTTCGGCGAGTTTCGCGGCGTCGATCAGGTAGATCGCGCCGTCGGCCTCGATGTAGCCGCGGCCGGTGGCCACCGCCGCGCGGATTTGCGCCTCCGGCGCGGTACCGGCCCTCAGGCCGAGCGTGACGTCATAGCCGTCCGCCTGTTCGCCGACCTCGGCGGCGATTTCCGCGCTCCTGAGTTTGGCGGTGTTCTTCTCGAAGTTGGCGGTGAAATCCGCGTGCAGGTTCTCCCGGAGGAAGGCGCCGTGCGTCGCGAGCAGGTTGAGGACCTTGTGGCGGTCGCGCAGCCACCACTTGCGCGTCAGCGGATCCAGCACGAAGCGATGCGCGCGGAGAAACTCGAGCGCGCCTTCGTAAACCATCGACTCGCGGGACGGCAGGGTGATCGCAAGAAAATGCTCGGAGCCGTCGACGGTCACGGGCGTGAGTTCGTCGTCTTCCTCGGGCTCGGGCTCTTTCTTTTTGATTGGTCGGATTTCGGCTGGCGGGGGAGCCGCTTTCGGGGTGGGTTCGCGCAGGTGTTCGGTCACCCCGGGCAGGTCCAGCCCGTTCCAAGGCAGCGCCCGCGTGGGTTGGTTGATGAGGAAAAACACGGGCTCCTGCACGAGCGCCGAGACGAGTTCCTTCAACTGGGCGCGTTTCAACTGGATGAGCGAGACGGGCTGCGCGGGAACGCCGACCCGCTGGAGAATCGCGAGTGCCGGCAGGAGGCTCTCCGGCGGCGGGGAGGAGAGGTCCATCTCCACCCGGACGGCGATGGCGTCGCGTGGGGCGGCCGCGGCAAGGTTGGGAGGGAGCAGGAGGCGCAACATCATGAAGGACCATTTACTATGCGGCCCCGTGCGCCCAGCGCAACGTCGCGCTCGTCCGGTTTCCGCCGGCGGATTCTGGGGCGATAACCCACTGGGCGCCCGGGCGGGCCCGACCTACCCTTCCGCATGGCGATTTCCTGCGAACTGTCCCCGATCTATTCCCACCGCCCGACGCGCGGTCCGGCGCATTTCGCGACGTCGTTGATCAACCGCATCTCGGATTCCTTCTGGGAAAATCGTTTCATGATCAACACGACGGGCCACGCGGGCGCCAGTCCCACCGGGGAAATCAACGCCTACGGGTTCGTCGCGTATCACAGCTGGTTCCGGATCTTCGATCATTTGCAGCTGGGGTCGTCCGACGTCGTGGTCGACCTCGGCGCCGGCAAGGGCCGCGTGGTCTGTGTCGCGGCGTCCTACCCGGTCAAGCGCGTGGTCGGCGTGGAAATCGACGCCCATCTGGCGGAAGCCGGGGAGCGCAATGTCGCGGCCATGCGCGGTCGCCGCGCGCCGATCGAGTTTCGCGCGGTGTCCGCCACGGATTTCAATTATGACGAGGCAACGGTGATCACGCTCTTTCATCCCTTCGGTTCCGAAACGATGCACCGGGTGCTGAAGCTCCTGGAAACATCGCTGGCGCGCCGGCCCCGGCCGCTGCGCATCGCGTATTGCAACCCGGTGCTGAGCCCGCAGCTGGCGGCGAAACCCTGGCTGGAACTTTACGAGGCATGGACGCCGCCGCCCTTGAGCCGGCTGAAGTTCCCGGTGCATTTCTATCGCTGCGTCAGCACGACGCCGCGCTTGTGGGCGGCCTGACGGCTGAATGTGCGCGAGCCCTGAAAGTGCGGCCCGGGGCCGCGCTCCACCTCGATTCAGCGCTTCGTCGCCAGATGCCACTGGCCGCAGAGCGTGCACCGGTAGGCGGTGCGCTCGCTGGCCACGCCGGCCAGCACGGCGGCGTCGAGGGCATCCCCTTGCGTGCGATAGCGACGCTTGCGGGTGCACTGCTGCCGGCGCTCGTCGGCCGTCGGTTTCTTCATCGCCCTTGCTCTAACCTGGGCAGTTCGGGCAGGTCAACCGTCCGACCTGGAAGGGCGGCGCGATCACGCGCCGAAGGCCGCCCGTCTCCAAAAGCAGATTTGCCCGGACCGGCCGGGCTTTTAGGCTGTCTGCAGGGGTGGCTCGATGCCACGCTTACTTACCATGAAAAATCCCGATAAAATCAGCCGCGAGGAAATGATCAAATTGCTCAACGAGGATCTGGCCCGCGAGTACCAGGCCGTCATCGCCTATGTTGTCTACAGCCAGACCATGAAGGGCGCGAAGTTCACTGCCATCGCCGAGGAGCTGAAGAAGCACGCAAGCGAGGAACTGGACCACGCGATCCAGATCGCCAAGCAGGTCGACTATTTCAACGGCACGCCGGTGACGGTGCCCAAGCCGGTGAAGATGTCGGACAAGCCCGAGGAGATGCTGAAGTTCGACCTCGATAACGAGGCGGAGACGATCAAGGCATACCGCCAGCGCATCCGGCAGGCCGAGGCGATGGGCGAGTTCGGGCTCAGCGAGGTCCTGCGCAAGATCATCGCGCAGGAGCAGGAGCACCTGACCGATCTCGCCGACGCGCTCGGCATCGACAACCCGCAGATCGGCGAATGACGGGGGGCAAATGTCACCTATTGGGTGACATGCCGGGTGGCGGAGGCGCGCGGTTCCCCGAGGGGATGTCACGTAATACGTGACATTGCTTTCGCGAGAATTGGCCTCGCCTTGGGGTGGCGGGGCCCGCTAGGTCTGAAAGATGCCTTCCGCACCGACCACCGACCACCAACCCAAGCGCGGCCAGCCCTGTCCCTGCGGCAGCGGGCAGCTGTTCGAGCAATGCTGCGAGCCGATCCACCTTGGCAGGAAGCCGGCGGCGACGGCGGAGCAGTTGATGCGCGCGCGGTTCACGGCGCATGTGGCGCATAATTTCAAGTTCCTGCACGACTCGTTCCGGCCGAGCGCGGGCAAGCCGTACGTCGCCGAGGAAGGCGAGCCGGCGGTCACCTGGACCCGCCTGGAAGTGCACAGCCATGAGGTGGCGCCCGACAACGCGGACAAGGCCTACGTGGATTTCTCCGCATACGGCACCGAGGACGGCATCGAGAAGGTGCTGCACGAGAAGGCGGAGTTTCTCCGCATCGACGGCACGTGGCTCTACAATCGCGAGGCCCGGCTCGGGCCGGCGCCCTACAAGTCCGCCGCCCCCAAAGTCGGCCGCAACGATCCCTGTCCTTGTGGGAGCGGCAAGAAGTACAAGCAGTGCTGCTTGTTGAAGACCTGAAGCGGGCGACCTGAGGGTTTCCGCGTGGAGGGCCCAGCTCCAGCTGGGCCGCGAACGTGATAGCGCGGTCGCACGCCCGGCCCAGCTGGAGCTGGGCCCTCCACTGGGGATTCAGGTCGCGGCCCGTCGGCAAGCGGCGGCCCTGCACGCGGGTATTTTCAGGTCTCAGGTTTCAAGTTTCAGGGTTTCCCCTTACTCAGCTGTCCTCCAGCTTCACGTTTTGTTTTTGGAGGAACGGCTTGAGTTCCATCACGCCGAAATCGGCGAGGATCCGGCCGTGCCAGTCGAGGGTGGGGGCCTTGGTCTGGCCGGACTTGGCGCGCATTTCCTCGAGGGCGGCGGGGTCCTGGCTGACGTTTTTTTCGCGGTAGCCGACGCCATTGTCGCCGAGGAAATCGATCACCTCCTTGCACCAGGGGCAGCCGGTTTTGACGTAGAGGATGGGGAGGTTGCTCGCGGCGGCCGGGGTGGGGACCGGCGCGGCCGGTTGGTTGAGGTTCATGTCCCTTGGACTGCCCGGCGTGCGGCGGGTGCCTGGAAAAAGCCGGTGTCATGCCGTCAGCGGTGGAGCGCACTGAGCTCAGTGCGCTTGAACTCGCCCGCTTTTGAGCCAGCGCACTGGGGTCAGTGCGCTCCACCTCTCAGGATCCCGGCTAGCGATGGGCGGGGGTGAGTTCTCTTGCCGCCGCTGGAATCGCTCAATGCGCGCCGTAGGCGCCGCGGATCGTGTTCTCGTAGGTTTTCTCAAGTTCGGGGTAGATCGCCATCGTGGCGGCGAAGGCCTTGACGTAGTCGGCGCCGGCCGCGTGGTTCAGGTGCATGTAGAGCGCGAGGTCCTGCACGGAATTGAACGACACGCTCGACGATTCCTTCACGAAGTCGGCTCCGCCGACGGCGGCCAGCGCGCCGAGTTCCTTGCCCTTTTTCTTGGCACCCATCGCGAGCAGTCCGCCGGCGAGCGGGATCCGCGACGCGGCCATCTGGCCGGCTTTCTCGCCCGCCTTGGCCCCGACGGCGGCGCCGACGTTGGCGGCGAGGGCCTTGTTGGCCCAAGCGGTGAGCTGGCCGTTCGCGTCGTACGGCGCGAAGAATTTGCCGCCCTTGTTCGCCACGGGTTGCGGGGCCACCGGCGCGGCTTGGATGCTGCCGGCGGCAACGGAGATCTTCTTGTATTGGTCGAGGCCGTTCATGACTTTCGCGAACAGCAACTGGGCACGCGCGAGATCGGCCACGTCGGCGGCGCGGGCCACGGGCAGGAAGGCGAGGGCGAGAAGGAAACAGAGCAGGGTGCGGGATTTCATGGGGTGGGCGGGCAGTGCGGCGGTTTTGGGGCACCGGCGGAAAGCCGGCGGATTCTGAATGGGCGATTTTACCGGTGGCGTTCGGGAGTCAATGGCGTGGGCCTACGCGCTTATACGTAGGCGCGACGCGGGCCCGGCTTGCCATTGCGGCGCGGCTGGATTGGTTCTTTTCCCATATGAAACGCACCGCATCGGCTGTCTGGCAGGGTTCACTCAAAACCGGCAAGGGCGCGCTCACCTCAGCCGGTGGCGCTTTGAAGAACACGGAATATTCCTTTGGCTCCCGCTTCGAGTCGGGTGCCGGCACCAATCCGGAAGAGCTGATCGCCGCGGCGCACGCGGGCTGTTTCGCGATGGCGCTCTCCGCCATGCTGGGCGAGGCGGGCATCACGCCCGAACGGCTCGACGTGACCGCCGAGGTCAGCCTCGACAATGTCCCGCCGGCCGGTTGGACGGTGACGGCCTCCCATCTGGTGCTCACGGCGAAGATCCCGGGCATCGACCGGGCGAAGTTCGACGAGATTACAGCGAAGGCCAAGGCCGGCTGCCCGATTTCCCGGCTGCTGAACGCCAAGGTGACCCTCGCGGCGACGCTGGCTGCATAGTTCAGCCTCGGATGTAAAATCGATGCGTTAGTCGTTCATGGTTAACGCGCGAAAATTTACCAAGCGGCCCCTTGCGAAGGGGTGAGGCCAGGTCATCTTCGGGCGCGACGGAGGGAGCCGGGCTCCTTCCTGCCGTTGATTGAAAATGCCCTGATCTGCTGGGTGGGGAAGGGCCCTGACCGCCGCTTCAAGCGGCATGGAGGACGATAAAGTCATGATGACTGTACTCGCCATCTCGGTCTCCTGGTTGTCGGTCGCGTTGATTTACCTCATCGCGGGTTCCGATCGCCGTGAGCGCCGATTCTAAAGAAAATAACGCCGCCCCGGGGACTCGTCCCCGGGGCGGTTTTTTTTGGACCGTTCGCGACGCGGACAATTTAACTTCAGCGGCTCGCGTTCACCTTGCACCCGTGAACCGCGGAGGCACGGGCCAGGATTTGCCGGCAGAGCGTCGAGCCGCGTTGGAAGTCGCGGCAGGTCTGCGGGCGGGTCTCATAGAGAGTGCAGAGGCGGGTCGTCGGATCGAGGGCGACGCAGGCGCCGTCACCGCGCTGGTCCATGCAACGCACGCCCGCATGCACGGCGACGAATTCCTCGGGCACGACGTCTCCGGCGCGCAACTCAACCGTCAGGTGACAGCACCGGCCGCAACCCGCGCACAGGGGGAGATCCGCGGTCGCCCCGGGTTGGGCGGACTCGTCCAGGCAGTGCGCGTCAGGCATCGAGGTCGTCACCGAGCATCTCGTCGCCGATCACCGTCGAAGGCGGGCGGCGCGGGTGGCTCATCATCGGCGCGCCCGTGAATGCCTTGGGTGCATTGGCCGCCGGCAGGAGTTTTGCGATGAAGGCGAGGATCTCGGTGCGACCGCTTTTCGTCGTGGAGGAACTCGCGAAGACCGGCGGCTGGGCGTCGGTTGACTTCGCCATCGCGGCCCGGAATTGCGCGATGGTGTTTTGGGAATGCTGGACGGCCTGCTTGTCGATCTTGGTAAAGATGAGGGCGAACGGCAGGGCGTGCTTGCCCAGCCAGTGGACGAACTTGAGGTCCATTTCCGCGGGCTCGTGCCGCGAGTCGATCAACACGAAGATCTGCCGCAGCGTCGGGCGGTGCCCGAGGTAGTCGCGCACGGCGGTGTTGAAGTCCTGGCGCTCCGTCTTCGCGACGTGCGCGTAGCCGTACCCGGGCAGGTCGACCAGGTGCCACGTGCCATTGATCGTGAAGAAATTGATCAGCTTGGTCTTGCCCGGCAGGTCGGAGACTTTCGCCAGGTCCTTTTTCTCCGTCAGCAAATTGATGAGGGACGATTTCCCCACATTGGAGCGGCCGATGAAGGCGAATTCCGGGAGCCCCGGCGGCGGACAAAGGGCGAGGCTCGGGGCGCTGATCGCAAAGGTGGCGGTCTTGATTTTCAGGCCGGCATCAGGAACCGGTTTACCCCGACAAGCGACCTTTAGTTTCGCGCCGCCGGGCGGACCGGAACCGCCGGCGGCGCGCGGCGGTCTGCATGGCACTATGATCCGCTACAAGGAAATCGCATTCACGGCCTATGCGGCCACGAACATGGCGCGCGCCCGGAAGTTTTATGAAGGCGTGCTCGGTCTGAAGGTCAGCCGGAAGTTCTCGAAGTCATTCATCGAATACGACATCGGCCCGGGCACGCTGGTGGTGGCCTGCGCGCCCAAACAGTGGCCGCCCTCGCGCAAGGGCACATGCGCCGCGCTGGAGGTCGTCGATTTCGACGCGGCGGTGGCGCACTTGGCGAAAAAGAAGGTGAAGCTGGCCATTCCCGTCCAGGATTTCCCGACCTGTCGCATGCTCGGCGTGCGCGACCCGGATGGAAACATGATCACGCTGCACCAGCGCAAAAAGCAACCGGCGCGGAAAAAGTCCTAGGCGCACCGGCGGCGGGGCCGGTCAAAGGAATCGCGCGTGACCGGCCCGCATGCGGTCGCTGAGTAGCGGTCCATCACGCCATACATCGACCAGACGGAGTCGTGCTAATTTAAACTGCTGCAACCGGTACCTGCGATTTTTTCAGCCCCGCCACTTCCGCCACGATCTCAAAGGAGCGGAGGCGCGCGGCGTGGTCGTAGATGGCGGCGGTCACCATCAGCTCGTCCACCCGGGTCCGCGCGATGAACGCCTCGAGTCCCGTGCGCACGGTCGCCGGGGAGCCGACGACGGCTTCGCTGAAGGCGTGCTCGACGCCGGCTTGCTCATGCGGGGCCCAGAGTCCGTCCATGCTGTCGACCGGCGGCGGGAGCGGGCCCGGCAGGCCGCGGCGGAGGAGCACGAAACTTTGTTGGAGGGAGGTGGCTAGCCGCGCGGCCGCGGCATCCGTGTCGGCCGCCACCACGCCGATCGCCGCCATGGAATGGGGTTTGGCCAAAACCGCGGACGGCCGGAATTCATGGCGGTAGAGCGCCAGTGCCTGATCCAGGTAATCGGGGGCGAAGTGCGAGGCGAAGGCGAACGGCAGGCCGAGGGCCGCGGCGAGTTGCGCGCTAAAGAGGCTCGAGCCGAGGAGCCAGATCGGCACGCGGAGGCCGGCGCCGGGGACGGCTTGCACGACCTGGCCCGCCACCGCGGGTTGGAAATATGCCTGCAGCTCCTGCACGTCCTGCGGAAACGTGTCCGCCGGGTCGCGGGCTCCGCGGCGGAGCGCCCGCGCGGTCGGCTGGTCCGTGCCCGGGGCGCGGCCCAGGCCGAGGTCGATGCGTCCGGGGAAGAGCGATTCCAGGGTTCCAAATTGTTCGGCGATGACGAGCGGGGCGTGATTCGGCAGCATGATGCCGCCCGAGCCGACGCGAATCCGCCGGGTGCCGCCGGCCACGTACGCGATGGCGACGGCGGTCGCCGCGCTGGCGATGCCCGGCATGTTGTGATGCTCGGCCAGCCAGAAGCGCGTGAAGCCCAGTTGTTCCGCGTGGCGGGCGAGCTCGAGGGAGCGGTGCAAGGCGTCGCCCGCCGTGCCGCCCTGCGGGATGTTGGAAAGGTCGAGAACCGAAATCGGAACCATGGCTTCACCATGCCCAAGTCGCGCCGGTTTGCCAGCCGGGCGCTCCAAAGTGCGCCAGGCGGGGCGCGGAGAGCGGCGCTCATAAGGGCTGCCTCAAGGCAAGCGGCGCACGCGCGGCCGTTACGCTTCGATCAGGTGGGAATGCGAGCCACAGATCCGCCGGCGCGATTCCGGTTCGGACGCGAACGTCTCCTCGCGATACGCGCAATACAGGACCAGGCCTTCGCGCTGGCAGAACCGGTGCCAGATTTCCTCGAGTCGCAGTGTGGCGGCCCGGTTGCCCTGTTCCCACAGGATGCCCACCATCTCGCCGAACGCACGCACCGTGCGGTGGCCGGACCGGAGCCGCCGGACCAGCTTGCCCAGGACTTCCTCAAAAAGGGGTTCGCTCGGCAGCCCATCCCACATGAACGTGTGGAGGGTTTCGCGGGCGTCGAGCAGCACGAGTTGCTCGGAGGCGATCAGTTTCGCCAAGTTGAGGCCATGGCCCGCCAGGCGGAACTCGAGGGCCGTGCGGTGGGAAGGCAGCGCGATCACGACCACGGCTTCGCCGTCCATCAGGCCGCGGAGAATGAAGGTCTCCAGTGAGTTCAGGAACACCAGCTCATTGTCGTAGAAATGAACGAAGTGCTCGCAGGGCTTGATCGGGTCAGCGAGGACGCCGAAACCCGCGGGCAGGGAATTCCGGAGGCGCTCACAAATCGGAAACAACACCGGGCGCACGTAGGCCTGCGAGAAACGGATCTCACGGCGGCCGCTCGGGAAATTAAGCTCGAATTGCCGCGGCTCACCGACCGTCTTCCAGCCGGCGCCCTTCAATTCAGGCGCCTTCGCCTCCAGCTCCTCGCGCGAGATGGCTTCTTCGAAATGGTAATCAGGACGGCTGCCGGTCATGTGGGGTGCTAACGCAAACAGCATACCTCATGGACCAATCAGCCAAATGGGGTGAAACCCTATTCTTTCGCGAGCGCTGGAATTGAAGGCTTGGGCCAATTCCGTCTCGAGAGGAGTGGCGCGCAGCGCCGGGGTGTGTTCAGCCTGTAAGGAAGCAGTGCTGGCGTGCGCCGCTCCCGATGTCCGCTTTCCGCGGGACGGGCTCGAACTGCGCCGGCGATCACTGGGACTTGAAGGGGGGCCTGAGTTCCAGGAACTCAGGTGCGGACCGGCGACACCACCTTGGGCAGGTCGGACTCGAGTTCGATGCTGTGGGGATGGTTGCGCTTGTCCTTGCGACGGTCGTGCCGTCGTTCGAGCAGATGGTCGAGTTTTTGAGAAAGCTTCTCCAGCGCGACGTAGGCGTCCTTGTCTTCCGCCTGGGCGATCAGATCCGGTCCGCTCACCTCCGCCTGCGCGGTTGCGGTGTAGTGATAGTCGCGGCCCACGTGCTGGTCCTTGTGCAGGCGGACGTTAAGCCGGATGATGCGCTCATCGTGCCGGAGCAGCGTCTCGAATTTTTCCAGGATGGCGGTTTGCAGGGCGGGCGTCAGCTCGACGTGGATGCCTTGCATGATGATTTTCGCGGCGTGGTCGGGGTTTCTCATGGTCCCGCACGGTAGCGGGACCCGCGCGTGGTTTCCATCGGGCGAAGCCCGTGGCCGGGCATCGGGTGCCTGCGGGCGTTCGAATCGCCGCAGGCAGCCTTCGGCAGAAAACGGGGGGATCGGTGGCTGGGAATTGATCGATTCAAGGCAGCGGTCCGAGGAACTTCACCAGATTCGCGATATGCGCGTCCAGGGACACGCCGAGATGCTGGCAGCCGAGTTCGATCGTGCCGCGATCGATTTTCGCCGCGAAGCCGGGGTCCTTGAATTTCTTCTTGATCGAACCCGGCTTCATCTGGCCGTACGGCACCGGGTTCATTTTCCGGTATGCGTAGAAAATCCCGCAGAGTTCGTCGGTGGCCACGAGCGCGGCGGCAAGTTTGGTCTGCGGCAGCGTGGTGAAACCGTGGTACCCGTAAGCGTGGGCTTCGACGGCGTGAATCAGTTCCGGCGGGTAGTTCCAGTCCTTGAACCATTGCAGTGACGGGGCCGGGTGCGTGTCGGGATGCTCCTCGAAATCGATGTCGTGCAGCAGACCGGTGAGATACCACAGCAGCGGATCCTCACCCAGGTGAGCTCCGTATCCTTCCAGGGCTGTGGCGACCATCAGCGCGTGCAGGCGCTGGTATTCATCGCGGACATGCTGGTGGAGGAGGGTGGTGGCGGCTTCCTTGGTCGGCAGGGGCATGCCCTGTGGCTACCACAAAGGAACCAGGAAACAACGCCGCGCTTGGCGGCGGGACGCGAGCTTGCGGTCCGCGCACACCGCCTGGCTCGTGTGCCTGATCCTTGATCAAACCGGCCGCGCACGGGGATATTAAATTTTTTCACAGAAGGAAACAAAGCCAACCCAGTCCGGGCATTCTCTTTGTTCCCTTCGGTAAAATCCAATGACTTCCTCCATCCAAACCATCATCGTTCTCGTCGTCGTCGCCTGCGGCTGGCGCCTGCAATCAACAGCGCGAGCAGGAACCACCCACTCGTAGCGCCGCCGCCGTTTCCGGTCGCTGCCGGCGCGGCGCCGGCAGGGGAGGAGTCCGGGCCGGCCGGGATGACCGGCGGGGTCGCGGGATTTGCGTCTCCTTCCATCACCGTGGCGGGCAGGGTTTCGACGATCGCACGGAAAGTCGCGAGCGTGGCGGCGGTCACATGGACGTCGCGCACCGTGGCCGGCACCCGCGCCGGATCGAGGCCCGCGAGTCCGCGGGCGATCACCATCGCGGCGAGGAACGAACCCGCCGGGGTCGGATGCAGGTCGTCGCTGTCATAGAGCCCGATCGAGGGATTCGCGCGGAGTGCCTGTTGCCAGGCCTCGCCGGCCGGGAAGAGGGCCGTGTCCGCCGCCAGCGCGGCGTTGCGGTAGGATTGTGAGACGAGCGCGAAGCCATTGGCCTGGGTGCGGACGGGCCAGATCATATAGAGCGAGGGCCGGGTGCCGAAACGGCGGGCCTGGGCCGCCCAGGTGATCGTCCACTCGCGCAGATTCACCTGGCTTTCGGGCAAAGTGGAGGGGCCTTGTTGCAGCACGAGCACATGGTAGCCGCCCGTCTCCAGCAATGCCTGGCGCCCGTCACTCCAGTGGTCCTCGAGCGCGTAACCCCCCGGGGGTCAGCGCGGTGTATTGCAAATCGACGCCCTGCAGTCGGGCCATGGCCTGCACCAGGGCCGGGACGTCATGGCCCGCGGTGAGACTGTTGCCGAGAAACAAAACGCGCAGCGCCCCCGACGATGCAGGCCCGCCGGCCAGCATCAGCAGGCAGGCCACCGTGCATGCGTGCCGCCGCGTCCATCGCATGGACGCAACCTGACGTTTCGAAAAACGAAGGCCAGACCTGTCCGGCGAAGCGCGAGGATTGCGCGGCGGGTTCCATGCGCGGGACACGTCGGGACGGTGCTGACTCCCGCGCGCTTGGAGGACGTTCGCGCGCGCAAACCGCCGAGCCAACCGGCCCGGAGTCAGGTTCCCCCTTTGGGCGTCCCGCCGAATCCGAGGGCCGTGACGGCATCGGTCAATTCCTGGATGGTGAACGGTTTTTTGAGGGTCGCGGCCGCGCCGAACTTCCGCGCCATCTCGAGATAGTCACCCGCCTCACCGCGCGACGATCCGCCCGACACGGCCATGATCCGGAGCGCGGGGTGGTTTTCCCGCATCTGGCGGATGGTTTCGAGTCCTTCCATCTCCGGCATGAACAAATCGGTGAGCATCAACTCGGCCTGCGCCTCGCGCTGCACCCGCAGGGCCTCGCGGCCATCGGCTGCCTGGAAAACCTCGTGCCCCATGCCCGCGAGCACGCCGGCCATGACGGCCCGCATGGGGGCGTGATCCTCGACTACCAGTACGCGGCTCATCAATGGCGCGGAGCATGCGTGCCACGCGGCGCGTGGCAACCCGAATGCCGCTGGCTCCAGGGGCCGTGGGTGGCCGGCAGGTGACCTTCGGGATGGGGCATTGTGCGGAGGGCGGCCGCGCACGTTCCCGGGGTAAAGGTAGGTTAGCACACCAGACGCCGGAGCCGTCCGGCCCGGTCTATTCTCATGAACCCATTCAACTTTTCCGCCATGAACTTCGATTTCCTCATCCTTCACCGTGACGAACTGCGCCGGGCAGCGCGGCTGGCCAACCTCGCCTACGCCTACCAGTGGATCGGAAACTTCGCCTGGAAAATCGCCTGGCTCGGTGTCACCGGCGAAGTGATCCTGCGTGGGCCGAACGAGGAGGCCGGCCGGCCCAATGCGATGCTGATCGCGCAGGATTTCAACCAGTCGGTCGCGGAAGAGCATTTCCTGCCCGAGGAAATCGACGAGTTGCACGCCGTTCTCTCCAGCGTCCACGATTCGGGGATGATCGTCGAAATGAAATTCCGCCTCGAAGGTCTCGGCGATGTCTACCGGCCCGCGCTGCGCCGCGTGCTCGAGATGGCAGACGTGCTCCCGCGGCACCAGCCCGAGACCGTCGACGAGCCGAACACGGACGCGGCCTAGACCTCCATCGTGGGCCAGCGAGCCTGGTCTTCAAAATGCGCAGGCTTTGCCACTCGGTCGGAAGGCGGCAATTTTAATAACCGGCATCCTGAGTCGAAAGGTCATGGCGCGCTGACCCGCGGACTGGGTTGAGCCGGCTTCACTTGGGGCCGGAGTAATAAAGCTTCTGGTATTCCGCGCGGAGTTTTTTGATCTCCTCGGGATCGCGTCCGAGCAACTCCTGCATCTCGATGCCTTCGGCGAGGCCATTCATCAGGTTGGCCTTCTGTTCGCGGGCTTCCGCCTCCTTGGCCAGGGCCAGGGGTGAAACGCCGAAGAAGGCGGAAAAACGGTTGAGGGATTGGGCGAGCTTGGAAACGTGTTTTTTTATCAGGCGGGCGTCGCGGCCCGCGGTCGATTCAAACGGTTCCGCTTTCAGATCGCCGCCGGGCGGTGCGGGTGGGGACTCGAAACGTGGCAGGATTTTTGGACGCACGTGGATGGCGCGGACGGTGACTTTGGGCAGCTCCAGCGCGGGCTCTCCCGCCGGGGCGGGGCTTGTCTTCGGTGGGGCCGTTTTATCCTCGGGCAAGGGCGCGGGGGTGTTCCTCGGTGCGGGCGGCGGTTTGGCGGCTTGCTCGGCCAGGTGCTTCTCGCGAATGGCGGGATCGTAGCGGGGCAGGTCACGCTGGATGGCCTGACGAACCTGGTCGCGAGCTTCGTCCGCAAGGGCGTCGGGCGGCGTCAACAGAACCACGGCGGCGGCCAGAGAGAAAAACGTCGGGACGCCGGCCGGTGGGGTCATGGCGGGGCAGTCTGACCCCGGCTGCCGCCGAATGTTCATTCCGGCTTTTGGACGCCGGGTTGGAGGGGGCGGTGCTAGGGAGAGCCGGCCGGCTTGTCGGCCGGTGGATGACGTTCGTCATAGAGCGCCATCGCCTTTTTCACGGCAACTTCCATGCAGTCGGAGCCGAAGCGGTTTTTGAGGTCTCGGACGATGACTTCGTTATACGCGCCGACATAGTTGTGGATGGACTCGGTCACGACGCAGCCGGCCACCGCCCGCTCTTCGACGCCATAATCGCGCTTCAGGATTTCCGCATATTCCAAGGTCCAGCGGGCCGGCAGGCCATACCCCAGCAGTTTGGGCATGCCGCGGACAAGATCAGCCTCGGCCTCGCGCCGGCCGTCGCGATGAGCGTATTCCTCGAAAGGATCCCGGGCGATGGTCGGACAGGAGAAGATTTCCTCCGCATGTCTGGCGTCCCAATGATGATAATAACCGGCGAACGCGACCACCCCCACGCAGGGAACCAGCCAGTGAATGAGCTTCATGATCGCAGATCACGGCCCGGACCCGGATTTATTAGCACCTTCGCGCGCAGCGCGCGGGGCTAGGGCTTTTCGGGTGACGGTACTTTCGTCGCCTGCCAGGTGATGACCTGCCAGCGTTTTTCGCGGAAAATGAGGGTGCCGCTGTTGCGATAGGTTTCGACCGTGCCGTCGGCGCTGCGGGCAACGAGTCGGAAGGTGAGGGCGGCGAATCCGTTGTAAGGCCGGATCGAAATGTCCTCCGCGGTGTAGGTGGGGGCTGGCGCAGCGGGCTGCCTGGCGACTGCGGTGGCGGCGCGGCTGACGTTTGCCATGAGCTCGGGCTTTGTGCGCACCACGCCCATCGCGCTCGTGTAAACGACGTCGTCTCCCCAGAACGCCTCGTGCCGGGCCGGATCGCTGTTATGGGTGAGGAAATCCGCGAGCAATTCGCGGATCGCGACCTGGGCAGTGGCGGCACCGGCCTCCGCGGCGCGGATCCCCAGGGCGGAACACAAGGCGAGGCAGGCCAGCAGCATGGTTTTCATGTCGGGGAGCGGCAGGTGGGGAAAATCAAGAAGCCAGACAGAGAAGGCTCAGTTGCCCGCTCGATTTCCGGGGATGGATTGAAGTTCGGCGAGGTGGTGCTCCGTGTCGGCGAGGTTGCGCTCGAGTTGCGCGAGGACTTCCCTTTCGCTGCCGATCCGGCGGGTGACGGACTCAGGGGTGCCGGTTGCGGCGGATTTTGCCTGGAGGGCCAGGTCGCGCTCCAGCATTGCGCGGATTTCCGCGATTTCGCGGAGGAAGCGGGCCTTGCGGGCCCCCCAGCCGAGCACTGTGACGGCGTGCACGGTCTTGCCGTGCGCGGCGCGCAGCATGTCGGCCTCGCGCGCATCCGCGGTCGCGATCTCGCGATTCATGGCGTCGAGTTGGAGTTCGCGCGTGGCGGTGTCGAAATCCCGCAACCGGTCGGCTGGGAAACGCGTGCCCAACTCGGATCGAAAGCGCGTGAATTCCTCATGCGACGACGCGGCGATGACGGTGTCAGGCAGATCCGCCTGCTTGGCGCAGCCGGCGAGCAGGCCGAGAAGGAGGATCAGGGGAAGGGCGCGAACAGACATGGGTGACGAATTAGACCCTCGTGCGAAGGCGCCGGGCTGCGAAATGTTTCAGGGCGCCGTCCGGGTCTGCGCCTCGATCTTGAGCTGGACCACGCCTTGGCGGCGCGCCTCGTTGAAAAGCGCCATCGTGTCGCCGAGCAACGCGGACTCATCGGCGGCAATCACGACGCGCGGCGCCGGGTGGGTCTTGATCCAGCCGGCCAGGCGGGCGCGAGCCTCGGCGAGCGGGAGAGGGCCCTCCTGGTCCCAATAGAATTGATGATCGCGCGTGGCCGTGAGGATTGCTCCGGTCGCGGCATCGGGCGCCACCGTCTGCGATGCAACCGGAAAGCCGCGTCCGCTCAGGGCGTAGTAAACAGCCCCCAGGCTGATCAGCACGACGACGGCGCGGACAAACGAATCGAACAACGAGACGCGCGGGTCTTCAATCTGGTCCTTGAGCCGCTCGCGCCGCATGAGGCGGAGGATGCGAAACACGGGCGCCGTGGCAACTGTTGACTGCATGATTCAGCGATCAGGGGCCAAACGCATAAGCGTTTGGCTCTTTCTGGAGAGGGCGGGGATCGCAATGGGTTCGCACGTTCCCTACACACCCTGGTGCTGCGCGCACCACCTCTCTTCATAGAGGGGAATCGAATCAAAATCCCCTCTTGAGAGGGGGGCGCCGCACTGGGGTGTGTAGGGAGCACGCATCTCGCGGAAAAGCATCATGTGCTTGCGAGCCGTTCCTTGCGTGCGGGCTCGACTTTCGCCGCGCTGCGGGGACAATGCGGCCAGCGAAGCAAAGGTTTGGTTTAACCCCCTCCTGTCATGCAAATGAATCCTCGGTTTGCGCTCGCTGCGCCTCGTCGGGCACGTGTTGAGATCATCCCCCTCATCGACGTTGTGTTCTTCCTGTTGGCGACGTTTGTTCTCTTCAGCTTCATGATGAGCAGCACGCGATCGCTGCCGCTCACGCTGCCCAAGGGCGGGCCGGACACCGGTGCGGAGAACGTCGTTCTCCAAGTCACCGAGGGTGGCCAGGCCTATTGGAACCAGGAGCTGATCAGCCTGGTCGAGCTGCCGGCGCGGCTCGCGGCTTACCGAAGCAAAACCGCCGATCCGCGCGTGCTCATCAGTGGCGACGAGAAGGTGAAGTTCGGCCCGGTGGTTTCGGCCATCGATGCGGTGCGCCTGGCGGGGATTAGGAACTTTTCCGTCGAGACCCACACGCGTCCGACCGGAAAATAGCTGACGGTAATAAATGGGGCGGATCTCTGACCGGTTCAGGGCCAGTCCGGAGACTGGCCCTGCTTTTTGCCGTCAGCGCAACTGGTCGACGCCGCGCCCTGAATCGCGACCGCCCGATCGACGCGAGCTGCTGCGGTCATCCGAATTGCGATCGCTGCGCTGGTCGGAGCGGTCCGGCGGGTCGGCGCGACGCGCGGGCGTCGGTTGCGCGCGCTCCGGCGGGCGGGTGCGGTTCATCGTGTTGGGCGCCGGAGCCGGTGCGGGCCGTTCAGGAGCGACGCGAGCCGGAGGCGGGGTGCGGTTGTCGTTGCGGGTGCGATCGGGTGAAAAGCGTTCGGGGCCCGCCGGCGTCCGGGTATCCGGCCGGCGGTAGGATTGCACGGGGCGCGGCGCTTCGGGCATCGGGGTTGCGACCGGCGGGATCACGGGCGAACCGGCTGGATTCAACGCATCGCGCGACCGGTCGTTCGTCTCGGAGCGGCGCCGGTTCTGCCAGTCGCGGGAACGGTCGTTTTGCGCGCCGGTGGAATGGCGTCCGCTGTCGGGGCGGTGATCCGTGCGCGGGCGCGTGTCCACGCGGTCGCGCTCCGACCAGTCGCGACGGTCGCGGCCGGGAATCTGGTAGTCGGCCACGCGGGACCGGTCGAAGCGGCCGTCATGGCGCGGATACGGCGTGCGGCGGCTCCAAGGGGTCGCCGCAAACTGCCGGTAACGGTTGCGGTCGTCCCAGCGCGGCGAGTGATACCAGTAGGCCGGACGGCTGACGATCCGGAGCGAGCGCGCCCGCCAGTCGCAGTCGAAGTTGAGCCAGCTGCCGACGGTGAAGCCGAGGCCGAAGGTGATGAACGGGCCGCGGGAATAAACGGGGATCGACGGGCCGCAGATGATCCACGGGTCATAGCGCGGGACATAGATGATCGTGGGCTGGGCCGGCACGATGCAGATTTCATCCTCCTCGACGATGATGTGCTGCTCCGGGGTGTCGGCGAGGAGCCCGGCGGCCTTGGCGCGGATGCGCACCATCTGGATCGCATCCATGACCGCATCCGGCTGGTCCATGAAGCAATGCCCGAGCCGGCGGGTCCATTCGAGGTGGTCGTCGAGGTAATCGATCACTTCCCCGTAGCGGGCGAGCGACTTGACGCTCTCGTCCCAAGGTTCGGTTCCGGCGGTTTCCGGGGAGCCACCGCGATCGAGGAAACGCGCGGCGAGGACAATATCGGAGGGGAACGTGGAGGCGGGGAGGATGAGGGCGACCAGCGGGTCAGGATAAAGCGCAATGGGGCTGACGAGTTCCTCGATTTGTTCCGGGGTCAGCGGCTGGCTTTGCCCAACGACATCGGCCGCGGAGGCGCGCCCGAGAAAGACACTGGAAAGAAGCAGCAGGGGGAGGAGGAGAGATTTCATGGGAGTGAGGGCGGCGTCCGCCCGGGGTTGGGCTCTCTGACGTGCTCGAGCCGGATTTATTTAAAATAAACCTATCACGAAATGCCCGCATCGCAAAAAGGCCTGCCATCTTCCGGAGGTTTTTGGCGGCGCAGGCGCAGCTCCGCTTGAATTTCGAGCGGAGCGTCGCGGCAACGGCGCTTTCGATGGGATGATTCCGTACGATGAATCATCATCGTACCCTCGGGTGTTAGCCCTATTGGCAGGGCCGCGGGCGCATGGTAGGATGATTTGAGTGAAACTACTTTACCTGGAGGATGATCCGCTCGATGTGGAGCTGCTGCAGCTGGCCTGCCAGCAAGCAGTGCCGGGTTGTGAGGTCGTGGCGGTCGGCGACCGTCTTTCCTTCCTGAAGGCGTTGGAGTCGGGCGGTTTTGCGGGAATTTTGTCCGATTCCGGAGTGCACGATCTCGCGGGGCCGGATGCCGTGCGCGTGGCGCGCCTAATCGCGCCGATGACGCCCTACGTGTTTTATTGCGGCACGATGTCCGATTCGAAGCGGACCGAGCTGCTGGCGGCGAAGCCGGATGGAATGTTTTCGAAGGACCAACCGGAGGATTTCGGCCTGGCGATCGGGTTGCTGAGAAAATTGAGCAGCGGGCGATAATGCGCCTTAACGCCGGGCTGCGCCGGCCGTGGTGAAAGCATTTCCGCGATTGCAGCGATCCGCCGGACGTCGCACAACTGCCGCGGATGACGGATCAATTCACCTCACTGAACGCGTCGGCGCTCAAGGATATCATCGTCAACATCGATCTGAGCCTCGCGGTTTTTGCCCGGCATTCCAACCGGCTGACGGCGTCGGAGCTTCAGATCAAGAAGATGCTGGAGGCGCTGCGCACGAGGTTGCTGGATAAATTGCAGAATCATCCGGAATTGGAGGGTTGAGGCAGCCGATCTTGCTCCCGAAGGCTGCGCCAACCCCATGAGTGTCGACGACAAGGAATACCAGGAACTGCTCAACGCGATCGACCAATCGCTGCGGCATTTCGAGGCGCGACCCATCGAGTCGGGTTTCGACCAGGAGGTTTATGATGAGCTGCGGCGCGTGCGCGAGAGCCTGGTGCGCGCCCATCGCGACAAGCACGACGTCAACATCAAGCGCGACAGCCGGTCTCCGTCCGGGCCGCCGTAGAGAAGCGAGTCTTTACCCGCCTCGATCTGGCTGGGGAAAGCGCGCCGGGGTCCGCGCGTTCGACCTAGTCGAAGCGATCAGCGAGGCAGCTGTCGGGGAAGGCCGCCTGGCGGCGCATCCACCGCACCAGGCAGAAGCTGTCGGTGAGGGCCTCGTGCAGGGCCGAGCCGAAATCGTAGGAGCGATCGTCATAGCCTGCCGCCTCGATGGCTTCATCCATGCCGAGCATCACCGCGAACATGCGGGCGCGCAACGCGGGGATGTAAGCCTTGCTCAGATCGACCGCCGGATCCGCCATGTGGGCCTGGCACACGGCCACGTTGTTGGTGTGATGCGCGCGACAGGCCTCGGGGCGTCCGGCATAGATGGAGCACGAGCCGTCGCGCAGGAGTGCGCATGGCTGCCGGCTGGTGGCCCGGGCGCCTTCGGCGAAAGCGGCGACGCGTCCGCGGTGTGCGGCGAGGCGCGCGATCACATCTGCGAGGGCATCCGGCGCGAAATGAACCTGGATATGATCGGCGGCAAAGAAGACCTCGTGCGCCTGCACGTCCACCGGGACGCGGCAGCAATGGTCGCACCGGTCGCGGCAGGCCACCGTGGCCCGCACGCCGGCGGCGGTGCCGGCGTAGGTGGCATCGATCTCGTCCAGGCCCCAGCGGAGCGCGGTCATCATCTCTGCCGGGGCCCGCACGCGCAGCAGGCGCTCCTCCATTCCCGCGATGGTGCGGTCGAAGAGCTTGAAGCGTTGGGCGACGGAGGTCCGGGCGGGCATGCGGACCGTGAGATGTCGCAGGTGCCGGCCAATAAGCGATCCCGAAGACAGCCGTTCACGGCCGGCAGCGGCAGCTTGCCGGCAGCGGCTCTATCCCTTGGTCAGCAGATGCGTGCCGGCGTGGCTTCCGGTGGGGAGGGTGACCAGGAGGGCATTGCCATCGACCAGGATGCTCATGACTGCGGGCGCGGAAGTGCGCAGTCCGGAATTCACCTTTTCCAGGGTGCACCTGCCGTCCTGGATCTGGACTTCGTAGGCGGTATTCATGCCCATGACGCTGCTGGATTCGTCATGCCATTGTTGGGTGACCAGGACTTCCTGTTCGCTTTTGCCCGGGCTGATGGTGAGGGACGCCTGGACGGGGGCGTCAGGGCTGCCGTTCCATTTCCCAATCAACTTCGGCCGGGTGGTCGCGGGTTTTTTGCCGGCCTTGGCGAGGGCCTTGGCGGCCGCCGCGGTGGTCAAGGAAAAGCGCGTGAGCTGGTGCTGGCCGGCAAAGTCGCCCCCGGGGACCGTGATGGTCAGGGTGTCGCCCTTCCGCGCAAAAGTGAAGCGTGCCGGGACGCTGGAGTCTTTCTCCTTCGCCATCGCGAAGCTGCCCGCGGCATCCGTGCCCGTCAGGAGATAGTCGGCGGTGTTCATCGCCATCGCATTGGGCGAACTCCAACTGTGGCTGACGGACCAGAGGTTCTCCTTGGGAGTGAAGCCCAGCTTGATTTCCGGGGAGCTTCCTTTGGCGGACAGCCAGCGACCGGCGAGGCCTTCCTCGCCGGTCGCGGCGACGGTGGCGACCAGCGCGAGACAGAACAGGAGTGGTTTCATCGCAGGGTATTATTGAAACCTGCTGCACGGATTTCATTTTATTGTCCGGCGACGAAACAAGGACCCGGTTGTTCGACTGGAGGGTCGCCGCGGGCCGTGATTGCGGATGGAGAGGGCGCGGAGGTGGACGCGGGCCGTTGACCAGGCGCACGCACGGCGAAGGTGGGTGCGGTAAAGGGGGCCGAGGCGGAGTATTACGACTGAGCGGGGGGCGTCGTCCGTTGGCGCAGGCCCTGAATCGCCTGCAAACAGGCGCCGGCTACTGCATGATTCCGGCTGAACTTCGAAGTTTTTGCCGGCAAACAGCGGTCCCGGTTGTGCTTTGCCGCGAAAGCGTCATAGTCCCCCCATTCATATGGGTTCGGAAGATGCCAAGGCGGGAATATCCAAGCGCACGCAGACACGTTACACGGTCAGTGAGGACTGCCGTATACGCGCCTCCATCACGATCCGGAGCTCCGACGCGAGTTCCGCGAACAAGGAATGGCCGGGCACGCTGGTGGATCTCTCGTCCGCGGGCGCCCACATCCAGATCAGCATGGCGGCGGTCGCTTTCACCGGCAACACCTGCGTGTTGAAGCTGGTGCACGGCGGGGTGAAGCTGGAACTGCGCGGCATCCTCGCGCACTACATCTGCTCGGCGCGATACTCCGTGTGCGGCGTGAAGTTCGATGGCTTCGTCGCGGGCTGGGACAAGGCCTACCAGCCGTTTCTCAAGGCCGTGATCGCAAGCACGACGCTGAAAGGCGGTCCGACCGACAGCGATGTGCCGACGCAATATCGCGAGGAATACAAGGGGGCCGGCCACGCCCGGCTCGTGGTGCGGCGCAACAACAAGCCCGAGCGCACGATCGTCGGTTTCAATTACACGATGGCGCGTTACGCCGCGGTCCTGACGGGGGCTGGCGCCGATCTGTTCGAGAACAAGAAGCTGGTGGCCTTCACCGCGGCGCCCGCCGAGGGCGGCGACTCGGGCGGTGCCCTGACCGCGGCGCAGGAAGCCGAGGCCCGCTGGGAATTTTCGCTCGCCGCGTCGAACCTGCCCGCCGCCATCCCGGCGGACCTGCGCAAATTTCTACGGTTGGTGAGCTAGGGCCGGCAGCGCCCGCCGGGGCTAAGCTCGAGTACCGGCGCTCGTCGTCCAACGCGCTTCCGTGGATTCTTCGCCGGGCCCAGAATGACGTGCATCGAATTCGATGCCTCATTCGCGCACCGGCTCCATTCCCCGCTTCCGTCATCCCGAGCGAAGCGAAGATTCACCCCGTCCGGGCGTTTACGGAATCTTGCGGCGACCGAGCGTGGATTGGATCCCGGGCGTTTGGAGCCGGATGTGATGTTCCTTCATCACGCCGACCGCGGCCGGGTCGGTGATATTGAAGATGTCGTAGTCGCGATCCCGCACGCCCCGCTGGAGTATGATTCCCGGCGCGGTGGGGTGCGGTTGCCAGCGCCCGCTGCGGGTCGGTTGGTTGGGGGTGGACCAAGTGTAGGTTCCGTCCGTCTTGATCACGAGGGCCTCGCTCGAACCGACGTAGAGGTATTCGTTGCGCCGTTCCGTGCCTTCCTTTTTCTCCGAGACCGACATGCCGCTCCCGAGGCCCCACTCACCAATGAAAAAGGCGGTCCAGAACTCCTCGCGATCGGGGCCGCTGACATCCATGTAGTAATAGTAGTCTTTGGAAAGCGGCCGATCCGCCTGCGCGACCAGGTATTTGTCACGGAAGGTGCCCGCGGTGCCGACCTCCTCCACGATGCCCGCGCGCCATTCGCCGTTGATGGCCCGGAACAGGACGCGGTCGCCCACGCGGTGGATGCCCGCGGCTTCCCACTGGCGATAGCCGCCCACGGGCGCGACGACCCGCGGCGGGACCGGAGCTTGCGCGACGACCCGGGGTATCGCCGGAGCCACGGGTGCGGTCGGCGCCGGTTGCGCGGCGGGAGCGACTGGTGCGTGGGAGGCGGGCAAGCCGGCGAGGGCGGGCCAGGTTTCCACCGCGGGGACGGGCCGGCCGGCCGCGAGATCGGCGAGCGCCTTGCGCGCGGGCGGGTAGTTGACGGGTTTGCCGTCGGTCACGTTGACCTGGGCGTCGTTGAAATACGCGCGCGCGTCGTTGGCGTAGCCGGCCTGCCAGTTGCTGAGGCCGCGGAAAAACTTCGCCATCGGTTCGTAGCGCGGATTGCCCGTAGCCACCCGCCACTCATCGGCGCCGGCGAACGGGCCGCCGGTGGCGTGAACGGCGAGCCCGAGCCACAGCGAGGTCAACACATCTCCGGGGGAGCGGGCCAGTTCGGTCGAGAAGATCTCGCGGGCCCGGTCAAAATCGCGGGCCGCAAAAGCCCTGGCGCCATCTTCAAGCGATCCAGCCCGGGCCAAGGCGGCCGCGAACAGGAGCAGGGCAGCGGGACGGATCCAACGAAGGAAAATGGACATCGCACGAACGCAACAAATCCAGAGCGCGGCGCAAGCGCGTTGTCGAAAGAGCCTGGGTGAATTCCCGCGGAAGAAAACGACGACGGCTCAACCGGAGGGCCAAGACCGAAAGGTGGAGCGCACTGCCCTGGAGCGCTTGGGCGCGGTCGCTCTCAAACCAGCGCGTTGGGGGCAACGCGCTCCACCTTCAACCCGGATTGGTTGGAATGTGGGAAATCCTCACCGCCCCAGCGCCTGGCGGATGACCGGTTCCATGGCCGCGGCCTGGCGCATGAAACCGAGGTCGTTCGGATGGGAGCCGTCGGTGGCGCCTTCGGCATCGTCACCGAGCAGGCTGTCGCCCGGAATGTAGAGGAGATTCTTGACGCCTTCGCGCTGCAACGTGTCGAAGACGGATTTGAGCGCGGCGTGGTTGTCCGTGTGGAATTTTTCCTGGCCGGGCCGGATCCAGGAGTTGGTGTAACGCCGGTCCTCGACGAGCACGATGGGCGTGGCGGGGCGTTTGGCGCGGAGTTGTTTCACCAGCGGGCCGCACTTCTCGAGGACCTGCGCCGGATTCATGTTCGGCAGGCAGTCGATCACATACACCGCGGCATCGATCTCCGTCAGGAAATCGCCGACCGCGGCATCCATGCGGCCATTGCCGGAGAAACCGAGATTGATCACCGGGAGGTCGAGGTGGCGCCCGATGATGGCGGTGTGCACCATGCCCGGGCGCGAGGCGGAGGCGCCGTGCGTGATCGAGGTGCCGTAGAACACCACGGGTTTCGCCGTGCGCGGGGCGAGCCCGGTGAACGCAGCGCCGGGGGCGACGCCGATCTCGAGTTTGTCCACACCATTATAGAGCGGCAGGTAGAGCGCGTATTCACGCGAGCCCGGGGCGAGGCCGGTCACGAGTTCCGCCTCGATCATCGGCTTGTCCGGCTTGGAGGCCACCACCCAGCGCCACTGGCCCTTCGGGTCGCGGGCATACAGATCCACGCCGCTCACGCCCATCGCCGTCATGTTGGTCAGGGAGAGTTTGTCCTTGAGCAGCTTGTAGCGCACGGAGATCGCGGACGCATCGGTTTGAAACCGGACCATCATGCCGGCGGAATCGCGACTGAGATTCCAGACGTTGGACGTCACGGTCTTTTCCGCAGCGGCCGGCAACCGGTCATACCAGCGCAGGCGCGCCTGCTCCGGCCAGGCCCGGCCCTCCAGGCCCCAGGACTCGACATCGTGCCACGCGAGCTCGGCCTTCGCGACCGCGGTGCCCGCGAGCGTGGGATCGAGTTTCGTGGAATCGACCGGTTTGGCGGCGGGCTGGGCGAAAGCGGTGACGGCACCGAGAAGCAGCACGAGACAGGATTTGGGAGGCATGCGGAAAAGCAGAGCAATCGCCTGCCGATTGTCGAGCGTGCGCCTCCCGATTAAATTCTTCCGGAAGGGAACCTGGGTAGCTCGGCGGCCTTCCCGGATTTCCGGCCTCAGGATTTCGCCTTCCTGCGGTAGATATTGATCACGACGCCACGGGGCGTGCTGCGCGAATCAACCAGCTTGAGGGCGTGCGCCGGGAGGCCCTTTTCGAACAACCGATTGCCCTGGCCGAGCACCACGGGGGCGATCCAGAGACGGTGTTCGTCGACGAGGCCGGCGGTCATGAGCGTCTGGAGCAATTTGCCGCTGCCCCAGATGTGCAACGTCGGGCCTTTCGAGGTTTTAAGCCGGCGGACTGCCTTCACGACGTCGCCGTCGATGCGCTGGGTTTTTTCCCAGGTCAGGCCGGCCGACTTGCGCGTGGCGACGTATTTCGTCACGCGGTTAAAGGCTTTCCCGACGGGGTTGTTGCCATTGTGCGGCCAGTAAGCGGCCCATATGTCGTAGGTCCGGCGTCCCAGCAGCAGGTCGAATTTTTCGGAGAGGGTTTCGTGGAGCGCTTGCCGCACGCCCTGGTCCCCGTGGCGCATGAACCAGCCGCCGTGGGTGAAGCCGTTGCTCGTGTCTTCCTCGGGCCCGCCCGGCGCCTGCATGACGCCGTCGAGGGAGAGTTGGGTGATGGCGATGATCTTTCTCATGATAGGAAATCCCTGTTTTACCTCAACGAGCGATGCGTGCTCAACCGGACAGAACCTGAACTGAATGAGTCACCCGGTTCGCTCAAGAAAACGTGAGGCCTCAACCACCCATCAGGCCCGTCTTCACTTCTCCGCTTCGCGTGTAGTGGGCGGCGATCACTCCACGGGGCGTGGCCGTGCTTTCCAGGAGCGTGAATGCCGCCGGAATCGTGCCGCCGGCGAATAATTTGTTGCCGACGCCAAGCGTCACCGGGTGGATGAGCAGCCACAGCTCATCGACCAGATCGTGTTTGAGCAGGGTCTGGATCAGGTTGCCGCTGCCGTGCACCTGGAGTTCCGGGCCTTCCGAATCCTTGAGCATTTTGAGGTCATCAATGCTCCTCAGGAAAACCGAGTTCTTCCAAGCGGACTTTGCCAGCGTGCTGCTCACGACGTATTTCGTGACATCGTTTACGCCAGGCCAGATGTCCTCGTGGTCGGGAAAGAATGAAGCGAAGAGCTCAAAGGTCTTTCTGCCCAACAGAAGATCCCGCGCCGGGCGCTTCTGTTTCTCCGCGATCTTGTCCAGGGCTTCATCGTAGTACGGGGCGCTCCAGCCACCGAAGGTGAAGCCCTCCTCAGGGCCGCCGGGAGCCTGCACGACTCCGTCCAGTGAAATGAATGACCCGACGATGATTTTCCTCATGGTTGGTCCTCGCGGTTGCGGGGTTGTTTATCTCAACGAACGGCGGACGGTCAACCGGACACGAATCGCGGGGAGGACGTAAATTCGGTCGGTTTTGTTGCGGGATAACCAGACCATTTGCCGGGGAGGCCCTCGCAGGGATATCCGGCGGGATGCCCCGGCAATTTCTTACAGAAGAAAATGAAGCTAACCAAGCCGGACTCATGCAGCGGAGGGGGGACTCGCCGCAGAAGGGCAAGATCTTCCATTGTATGAATCTGGCCAAGGACGACTCTGTCCGCAGCGATCCAGGTGGATTTTCAGCGATGAACGTTGGGTGTCAGCTGTCCGTCGCCAGCACGCCCGCGGCAATGGCGACGAGTCGCGCGACATGGCTGATCTCGTGGGCCGCCGGCTCGCGGTTCTCGCGAAAATAGGTGCCGAAGGTGCCCAGCACGCGGCCGTCGGGCGCCTTGATTGGCATGCTCCAGGCGCCGACAAAGCCGAGCGATTGCGGCAGGTGGCGCAACTCGGCCCATTTCCCGTCGGCGTTGAAATCCGGGGTGATGACCATCGTGCCGGTCGCCGCGGCCGCCGCGCAGGTGCCCACCTGGGGATGCGGTTTCAGCCGATCGATGGCCCGCAGGTAATCGACCGGCAGGTTCGGCGAGGCGCCGTTGCGCAGGAGCCCCTCGTCGTCGAGCACCAGGATGGATGAAACGGCGCCCGGACCGGCCAGGGTTTCTGCCGCGGTCACGAGGCAGGTCAGGACTTCGTGCCGCGGAGCCTTGGCGGCGGCCATGGCCTGCGCCCGCCGGGAATAATGGTCGAAAGTATTTGTACCCTTGTCCGAGGCGGGCGATGGCGACGGGGTTTCCATGATCAGCTGATTTGGCTCAAAGCTCGTCGGGGGACGCAATTCTTTTTACGGGGAGGGGAGGCGGCCGGGAGGTGCCGTGATTTGACGGACAGTTGGCTGCGCCCAACTTCCCGAAATATTTCAAGCCGGGGTTCCGTCTGGCCGGCTTTTTCCGGCGCTTGGCTGCTTGCCAGCCGGCCGCGGATCCTTGAACGTGCGGGCTTGAGTTCGAGCCCTCTTCCCCCCGGCGCCAGCCCGGCTGACGATCGCGCCTTTCTCGGCCACCCCCGCGGCCTCGGTTACATTGCCTTCACGGAGGCATGGGAAAGATTTTCCTACTACGGCATGCAGACGCTGCTGGTGCTCTACATGACCCGGCAGCTGCTCCTGCCGGGCCATGTAGAGAACATCGCGGGCATGGGCTGGTTCCGCCGCCTGATGGAAGTGGCCTACAACGGCGGCGACACCATGACGGTCGTCGCGCTGTCGTCGGCGATCTTCGGCACCTACACGAGCTTCGTCTACCTGACGCCGATCATCGGCGGTTTCATCGCCGACCGCTGGCTCGGGCGCACCACGACCATCACCATCGGGGCCGTCTTGATGGCGCTCGGCCATTTCCTGATGGCGTTCGACGGGTCCTTCCTCGCGGCGTTGTTCTGCCTGCTGTGCGGCGTGGGCTGCTTCAAGGGCAACCTGGCGAGCCAGGTTGGCGAACTTTATGCGCCGGCGGACTTGCGGCGCGCGGATGCCTTTCAGATCTACTACCTGTTCATCAACGGCGCGGTCATCGCCTCGCCGCTCATCACCGGCACGCTCGGCGAGAAAGTCGGCTGGCACTGGGGTTTCGGCGCGGCGGGCGTCGGCATGGTGCTCGGCCTGGTCATCTATCTTGCCGGTCGCAAATGGCTCCCGCCTTCCCGGCCGACGGCGAAGGCGGCGCGGCAGGAATCATCCCGCATGACCGCGGACGAGAAGAAAGCCATGTGGGTGCTGATCCTGTTGATCCCGGTGCTGGCGGTCGGCGCGGTGGGAAACCAGCAGATCTTCAATGCCTACATGATCTGGGTGCCGGAGCACGTGAGCCTCGTGTTCTTCGGTCAGACGATGCCGACGACGTGGCTCGTGACGCTCGATGCCGTCGTGAGTGTCTCGGCGCTGTTCGGGACGGTGGCGTTCTGGCGGATTTGGGCAAAGACCCACCAGGAACCGAACGAGGTCACGAAGATCCTCCTGGGCCTGAGCCTGAGCGTGGCCGGTCAGCTTTGCCTGGCCGGCGCCGCGATGGCGTCATCGGGCGGGGCCAAGGCCAGCATCGGCTGGATCCTCGGCTTCGAGGTCCTGAACAGCATTGGTTTTTCAAACGTGTTTCCCGTCGGCCTCGCGATGTACGTGCGGGTGGCGCCGCAGAAGGTCGCGGGCACGGTGATGGGCGTGTATTACCTGCACCTCTTCCTGTGCAACAATCTCGTCGGCAAACTCGGCGGCTACGTCGAGACGATGAGCGGCGTGAACTTCTGGCTGATGCACGCGGGCCTGATCGCCGCGGCGACGGTCATCATGGCCCTCACCGCCAAGGCCGCCGGAAAAATCATGAACCCGCAGGGCCCGGCGGCCGCGGCTTAAGAGCCGAGGCAACATTCAGGGTCCAACGTTCGACTTTCAATGTTCAGGGGCGACCGGCTGGGCATTGGCATTGAAGTTGGACATGGGGGTCGCTGCTGACCCGTTTGATCGCACGACTTTCTTCGGGATAGAGCAACCAGTCCCGTGGCTGGCCTTTTGGTGACTCCGCGGGTCTTCGGAGTTGCCGTCGGGCAATCGATCCTTAGCCCAGAGGAATGTCACGCGTTGATTCGGGCGAATTTTGTCTGGGAGCGGATCGGTTCAAGTGGAGCGTCCGATATTACGGCGGTGAAGCCTCCGTGAACACGCACCTGCGGGGAATTACCGCGCGAGTGAGCCTGGCGGAGGCCGCCACCCGGGAACTCGTGATCGAGTTCGATCCGCAGGACTATCCGGCCAAACGACCCGCTTCGCCCGCGCAACTCGCCGCGAGAATCCAGGAATGCACCCAACAGGCGATCGACGCCGGCTGGCGCCCCGAATCGCGGGGTAAACCTTTTCGGTTCACAGCGGACAGATTGCAATGACGGCCTAAGGCGGTTCCTGCAGAAGCAAACGAAGATAAGCAGGGAAGCCGCCCGCTCTCGTTTCCTCCGTTCCCTTCTGTGAAACCCCGATTGATTTCCGGACTTCAAGCTTAGGTGCGGGTGAGCACGAGGTGGGTCGCTCGCGGCGAGGCGACGTGCTGGGCGCACGTGTAGCCCAACTCTGTCCAAGGTCGAAATGGCCGGCCTTCGTTTCCCCGGCTGCCTTCTTTTAAATCCGAAACATTTTTCAGAAAGGTGTCAGGTTGCTTTATTCCTGCTGAATTTCCCTCGGGCGGCACCCACGCAACGATCGGGAATAAAGCCCAACCGACTCTTTTCCGGGGGCGCTGGTTTGGACGCTGGCATCGAGGCCGCCGGATTCCTTGATTCCTGATTCCTAGCGGCCGAGCACGAGGCCGGTGGAGAGCAGGACGGCGTAGAGGAAGGCGATCGCTGCGGTCTTCGGACTGACGGGTTCCACGTTCCGTGGTTCGATGGTGTAAACGAGGTAAACGGCCCGTAGGGCCAGGGGCAGCGTGACCAGCGGCAGCAAAATCCACGCTTTAAAGTTCAGTCCGCGCCAGAACCAAAAAGGCAGCGCATAGGCGAGCAGCAGGAGGCCGGCGTATTCGCGCCGGGCCCAGCGGACGCCCCACACCACCGGGCGCGTGCGCCAGCCCTTGGCGCGATCGACGTCGATGTCGCTCAAGTCGTCCACCAGCATGACGCCCGTGATGATCGCGCCGAGGGGCAGGCCGATGACGAGGGCGCGCAACGGCAGCGCGGCCGCGACCCCCTGCCACCCGACCGGATGCGCGTGAAACGGCGCGGCCTGGATGTAGTAGGTGCCGGCCACCGCCACGATGCCGAACATGCTGAAGAAAACCGGTTCCCCGATGCCCAGTCTCATCACGGAGAAGCGTCCCGAACAATATCCGGCGCTGGCAGCGACGCCGATCAGGCCCAGCGCGGGCGCCATCAGGCCCGCGCGGGGCAGGAGCCACATTCCAGTCAAGCCACCCAAGGCGAACCACAGCAGCGTGACGCGTCGCAGCGCCGCGAGCGGAAGCGAGCCGTTCACCACGGCATCAGCCAGTTCGGGATGTTCGCGCAATTCCGCGTGGCGGGTCAGCAGCCAGTAGTTTTCCCAAAACAAGCCGCCGACATGGATGAACCAACTTGCCGCCAAGCCCAGGACGACCGGCACCGCGGCGAAAACGCCGTCATGGTAAGCCAGCGCCGCGCCCACCAAAACCGGCGCGGCCGCCGCCGGCAGCGAATGGGCCGGATGCAATAGCAGCGAAACCCACGGAAAGGAGCGCGGGGCGGGAGGCGCGCCGAGCCGGACCGTCCGTGCCGGCACCGGAATTTCAGGAGATGGCGGGAGGCGGGACATACCGATGATGGCTCGCCCCGAGTATACGCGCCGCCTGGTTCGAGGCTACGCGTCGGCTGGTTTTAACCATGCAACATTTGGCCGGGCGCTGGTGACAGGCATTGCCCGAAACGCGGGGCGCTGGACAAAAATCGCAAACCGCCTTGGTTAGGCGTGGTCGATAAACCATCGTGACGCGCAAACTCAACATTCTTGGCCTGCTGGGCTGGCTCGGGCTTGTGTTCGCCGCCGCCGCGGTCGGGGCGATCGCTTCCATCAACGCCGCCGGCTTCTATGGCCAGCTGGTGCGTCCCTCATGGGCTCCGCCGTCCTGGCTTTTTGCCCCGGTTTGGAACGTGCTTTATTTGCTCATGGGTTTTTCCGTCTGGCTGGTCTGGCGCGAGCGCGCCGCCCGGACGGTGCGCGGGCCCCTGATCCTTTTCGTCACGCAACTGGGGTTGAACGCATTGTGGTCGTGGCTCTTTTTTGCCTGGCGGCAAGGGCGGTGGGCCTTCGTGGAGATCGTAGTCCTCTGGATCCTGCTCGTGGCCACGCTCGTCGCGTTCCGACGGGTCCGGCCCTTGGCGGCAGCGCTGCTGCTGCCGTATCTGGCCTGGGTGTCGTTTGCGACGGCACTGGCTTGCCAGACGTGGCGCCTGAATCCGCAGCTGCTGGGCAATTAGAGCATTTTAAATAAATGCGCAACCGGCTCTCGGTCGAGAAAGACGGATGGTTTCCGCCACCGTCGTCCTGAGGCATACAGGGATCCAAGGAAAATTCGAGGAGCCAGCATGACCCCTTCCTGCCTCGCCGCTTTTGCTGCCATGGGCGCCGCTCGAAAGGGATTGCCGCGGATTGCGCTGCAGCAGAAAGCGGCCTGACCCCGTCGGCTCGACCCCGTCGGCTCGGCCTTGTCGGCTCGGCCTTGTCGGGCGTTGCGGTGTCCGCCCGGACACCAGCGGATCCTTATTTCTTTTCGGGGGCCGGGGCCTCCAGCCACCTTCCCAGACGGCGCTGCCGGCTGATGATGTCCACCATTTCCGCCCGATAAGCGGCCGGTTCCCGGGTGAGGATTTGGTCGATCAGGATGCGGGTTCGGGGCGTCGCGGACGCTTTTGCCGCGACGAGCAATTCCCGGACCTTGAGGTGGATGCGGGCATTGCTGCTGAGGGACCAGCAGGCGGTGTGGCCGGTGAGAAAGAGGTTTCGGTCCTCGCGTTCGTCGGCGAACGCAATCCCAGCAATGATGCGCTGCACAAAATCGGCATGTCCGGTCGCAAAGAAGGCGCCCCAGTTCAGATCATTGATGCCCGGGCTGTGACCGCGGACGGTCCGCGCGCCTCCCTTCCGGCTGAGTTCGCTGGCCTCGATCCACAGCTGCCGCATGGCGGTCGCGGATTCCGGAATGGCCTTCGCCCAAGCTATCGCGTGATCGGGGTGGAGACTGATCAACTCGCTGATGAAGCCGATCAAGGGCGGGCGGCTGTTCTTCCCCTCAGCCAGGCGCAGGGCGGCGGCCGCCGTGAGGAAATCCGGCACGCGGTCCAGGTCCGGCGCCTCGTAGAAAGTCGTGAGAAACCGGTCGACAGGGAAGGCCGGCGCCGTTTCCGCCGGAACCGCCGGGGTGACCAGCAGGAGCAACATCAACCGGCGGAGGGCACTGAATTTCATACGGGTGAAATCCGGTCCCCCGGGAAATGCGAAATCCTGAAGGTGGCTCGATCGGAACCGCGACGGCTGCAGCCGTCAGGTCTCTTCCCGTGGCGGTGCGATCGTTTTCCTGCCGTCACGGAAAGAATTTTTTGGGAGCGAGCCCGCGTCCAGCGGATCAGGCGCGCGCGCGACGACGGCGGAACGCACAGCCGAGCGCCGCCAGGCCGGCCAGCGCGGCGTAGGTGGAAGGCTCGGGGATGGCATAGAGCGCGACGGCGCTGACGAGGCCGTGCGAGGCGTCGGTTCCCTTGTAGAAGAGGGACTGCGTGGTTGCGTCTGCCGTGAACGTGCCGAAGGCGAAGGTGGGGAGATCGGTGTCGTTCAACAGGTCGATGCTGTTGCTGCCTGGATCCAGGAAAGTGGTGGGGTAGGTGGCATTCCAGCTGCCGACGAATACCTGCACCCGATATTCGAGACCGACCGTCAGGCCGCTGAGCGTGATGGTGTCGGGCGAACCATTGCCGGGGCTGAAGTAACCGGCCCGGAGCATGGCGTTGAAATCGGCGTCCGCGGTCGGCGAGGCCGTGCCGTAGCCCGGTGTTCCGGCCGGGGTGGAAGCGCCGAAGTCGATGCCGTTGTTGGTGTCCTGGGGGGCAAACGCGACGCCGTTCACCGTGACGGTCGTGAAGTAACCGCTCTCTGCGGCGATGAAGGTGCCGGTGTTGGCGACGTCGGTGACATCGGTCACATCGCCCCGGCCAAACCAGGTAATGATGGCGGCGTGGGCTTGGACGGCCGCGAGACCGAGCGCGAGAATTGCGGTGATGAGAGGTGTCTTCTTCATGGACCGGGAGGTGCGTGGGGACAAGACGCGCTCAGGAGAAGCCGGGGCAGGGTGCTTGGCAACAGGGGATTTGAGCTGACCGTCGTCCGGCCCGGGATCCCGCCTTCCAAACTCAACTCACCGTCCCGTGGGCTCGGCCTCGCTTCGAATCGTCCCGTTACCGCCGCTTGCGCCACATGGCCAGACCGAGGGCGGCGAGCCCGGCCAGGGCCGCGTACGTGGAAGGCTCGGGAATCGCGGAGGTGATCGTGCCGCTGATGAGTGACTCATCGCCGCCGAAACCATCGACATTGGCGCCCAGCACGAAGTCCACCGACTGGCCGGTCAGAATGTTGGCCGTGAAATCGTAGCTGTGAATGCTGCCTGTTTCGACGCCAGTCTGCGCATAGGCCTGCACGCCGTTTACGAAGATAAAGAAGTCCACGGTCCCGCTGGGCTCGTCCATTTTGGAAAATGCGCCTTCAAGCCGGATCGAGCCTGCTTCGCCGACGCCCGCGGTCCAGCGGAGCACCGTGAACTCCGGGGCCGAGTCGCCCGGGTGCCAAGCAAGCTGATTGACCGCGGGGGTCGCGCCGTCACCGAAGAGACTGGCGTTGGCAACGCCGGGCACGCTGTACGAGCCGCTGTCGAGGCCGTAGCCGGAATTGTCCGCAGTCCCGATCGCGCCGTAGGTCAGCGCGGTGAGGGTGCCGCCGGTGGCAGCGGTCGACGCATAGTACGCCCAGGTGCCGGTCCCGTGGGTGTCGGTCAGGGTGCCGGTGGTGGCATAGTTGCCGGCGATGTCAGCCAGGACGGTCTGCGCCGGGGCGACGGCCGGGCCGAGCAAGCCGAGGATCACGGCGAGAAAAATCGTGGCGGAAGCTGACGTGCGTCTCATGGGATGGGGCCAGTCACCTCGAATAGTGCCCGCTTGGCGAGATATCCTTTCTGCCGATGGGTCTTTTTCAGCGGCCCCGAATCAATGTCGGAATCTTCAACCGATCGCCTGGCTCCGCTCCGTCCGAAAGGTGAGGAGTCCTGAAAGAGTCATGCTGCGAATGTTTGGGTCGAAGCGATGGAGAGCAAGATGGCCACGCACCCAAATATTCGCAGCACGACCTCTTCCTTGCCGCCCCCGGGCTGTGATCGTTGCTTTCCGGACTGGCGTGGAGGAGAATGAGATGCACGCTGGGCGCCATGTTTGAAGTTGCCGGCACCATCAAAAAGATCTTCGAGGAGCAAACCTTCGGAAGCGGATTCAACAAGCGCGAGTTCGTGCTCACGATTGGGTCGGGACGTTTCCCCCAGGACATCAAGTTCGAGTGCGTGAAGGACAAGGTCGCGCTCGTCGCCAGCCTGAAGCCCGGGGACAAGGTGAAAGTCTCCTTCGACCTGCGCGGACGGGAGTGGAAGGAGAGCTACTATGTGAATCTCAACGCCTGGAAGATCACCCCGGAAGGTCCGGCCGCCCCGACCGTCGACGACGCCGGGGCGCCGCTGCCCGAAGAGCCCGGCGAATCGGTCGCCGGCGAAGACGTCCCGTTTTGAGGGGCCGCCCACAGAGACTGTTTCAAGGGGTCAGGCCGCTGATCGCTGCACAAAGGTTGTCAGGATTCGCGGCCGCAAAACTTGATGGAGCAAGAAGCGGCCTGCCCCCTCAGGGGCGTCGGCAGCGCGAGGGTTGGCTCCTGATTTGATTGGGTCGTTTCAATTTCAAGCGCCCAAGATTCGTCGCATCAGGCGATGAATATTCACGAAGAATACTTGGGGTTCTCCTTGCCGGTCACGCAGTTGCCTTCAATTTCGGCGTTCATGGAAACCCCTCCGCAAGAGATGCGCCGCCGTGAATTTCTTCAACTGCTCGGCTGGGCCGCGGGAGCGACAACCTTGGGCCAGGCCGCCTGGCTCCGGGCCAATCCGGCGGCGCCGAAACAGGCGCGGGAAATTTTTGCGCGGCTGGCCGGCGAGCCGGTCATGAAGTCGGAGGTGCGCGTGGAGCGCGGCGGCCCGCGACTCTTCCTCAATGGCGAGGAGACGTATCCGCTCATGGCCACGTCGACGGGCCTGGTCGCCACCGCGGCAAAGTTCGCCGAGGCCGGCATTCATCTCTACAACCCGATCGTCGGGCTCGCGTCCGGCTGGCTGGGACCGAATCAGTACGACTGGACGGTGATCGAACTTTTCTACGCGCGCCTCCTGGAGGCGGACTCCGAGGCCAAACTGCTCCCGCGAATCCAGTTGGACGCGCCGGGCTGGTGGAAGACGGCGCATCCGGGGGAATGCATGAAGTACGGCCTGACCGGCCCGAAGGATCGCTACGACGTGATCCGCACGCAGAAATTGCCGGAGTCGGAGGGGGGCTACTACTTCGGCCAGGGACAGGATATGTGGAACGTCTCCTTTGCGTCGGAGAAATGGCGGGCCGACACCGCGGAGGCCATGCGGGCGTTGATCACGCATTTTGAAAAGTCGCCGTTGCGCAGCCGCATCGTGGGCTATCATCCCGTCACCGGCCAGACCGGCGAGTGGAACACGTGGGCCGCCGAGTCCATGCCGGACGTGAGCGACCCGATGCTGGCGATCACGGGCCCGGCGCCGTCCACCGAGGAGCGCCTGAACACGACGGCGGGTCTGTTGCGCGATCCGGCCAAGGAGAAGGCGGTGATCGATTATTTTCTCAAGTTCCACGAAGTCGTGGCCGACACCGTGTGGTACTTTGCAAAAGTGGCGAAGGAGGCCGTGGGCCGCCGCCTGATCTGCGGCACCTTCTACGGCTATTTGCTCGAGCAGGTGGAAATCCAGGAGGGCGGCTACATGGCTTTCCAGAAGGTCCTCGACTGCCCGGATCTCGACTACCTCGCCGTCACCTACACGTACCAGCGGACAAACGGTTTCGACCAATACGGTTCACCCACGATGCTGGACGGCGCGAACAATGCATACGGCCACGCGCGCGGCGTGGCGGGCGATGGCACTTACCGGACGATGACCGAGTCGATGCGCCGGAAGGGAAAACTCTACTTGTCGGAAATGGATTCCAGCACTTACAGCGGCGCCCATCCGCTCGTGGTGGTGGGCGGTTCCGGCGGCAACGGGGCGGACACCCTCAAGGGCTCGATCCAGATCATGGATCGGGATCTCGGTCAGATGTTCACGCGCGGAGCGGCGGGCTGGTTGTTTGATTTCGGTTCGCTCAACGATTCGCCCGAGGGCTGGTATTCGTCGCCGCCCATCGTCGCCGCGATCAAGCGCTTCTCCGAACTCGGCCAGCTGCGGCCGCAGCTGGACATCAGTCCGGTCTCCGACGCGGCGGTCATCACCGACGACCAGGTTTTCGCCGCGACCGGGCACTGGTTGCACGACAAGCCGTGGCCCAGCTGGGGCATGCGCTATTCCGACTTCATCAACCACTGGTTTCTCAACACGCAGTCGCACGCGATCTTTCGCCTCGGCGCGCCCGTCGATGTCCTGCACCACGAGGACCTGACGAAGGACGACTGCCAGCGCTACAAGCTCCTGCTGGTGCTCAATGTGTTTCGCCTGACGCCGGCGCAGGTGGCGTCCTGGCGCAACCGGCTGCGCGGCAGCGGCGCGACGGTGCTGTGGGTTTACGCGCCAGGCTACATCACGCCCGAACGGCTGGACCTGGCGCCCATGGAGTCGCTCACGGGCATGCGTTTTGAAATGCTGCCGAAGCCCGGCCTGATGATGATCAAGGCCGAAAAGCCTGCGCCGGCGATGAACTTCGGGGTGATCAGCGACCGCGGCCCGCGTTTCATTGTGCGCAGTCCGGAAGCGGAAGTGCTCGGCCGCTGGCTCGACAACGGCGAACCCGCCTTTGCGCGTGTGAAGCACGACGGCTTCACGTCGGTTTATGTCGGCACCGGTCCGGTCCCGATTGACATCCTGCGCTGGCTCGCGGCGGAGGCAAAGCTGCCGATGTGGAGTTCGCGCAGCGACATCGTCTACGCGACCCGCGACATCACCATGCTCGTCGCAACGGAGCCCGGCAAACGCACGCTCACGCTGCCGCGGCCGCACCTGCCCGTCGATGGCGGTGCCCCCGCGCGCGAGCACGCGCTCGACCTCGAGGTCGGCGACGTGAGGATATTCCGCAAGCCGGTGTAGCGAATCGATCGTTGGCTGAAGGCTTGCGAAAGGGGGCCACCCTGAGCCCCGTTCTGCGGGTCTCATCGAATCTTTTCTCGGAAGTCCTTGAAAACGCAGGAGGGTAGGGGTTTATCCATCGACACCCATGCGAATACTAAAAGCCGACCTCTCCGTGAACCTCTCCTCGTGCCACAAGCCCGTCCGCACCGTCATGCTCATGGCGTTGCTGGTCCTGTCTCCCGTCCTTGGTTTGGCCGGGACCATCGCCGTCTCCGGACAGATTGTGGTTTCTTCGGACTACGGCGACTCGTTCAAGGCGGGCGATACGTTTAACTACAGTTTCTCGTTCGATGACCAGACCATTGACAGTAACAGCGCGACCCATGGGGCCCAGTTTGGATCCGGAGTGATGGCATTCGCCCTCTCGCGCGGCGATTCGAACAGCGGTACATGGGATCCGTCGGTCGGGGTTTTTATGTTCGATCCCGAGCCTAATTTTTCCCTCAACGCGAATGGCGAAGGCATCACGCTGCAACTCCACGGTTCGGGATTGCCGCAGATCAATGGCGCCGATTTCCTGGATATCGGTCTGACCTACGGTTGGGGTGGAGTGAGGGATTTCGTCGATACAGGAAGCGGCCAGACGTTTGCGGAGATCGTGGGGATAAGTCCGTTGGATTTTTCGACGGCGTCCGGTTTTTACGCCGAGATTCGCGATTCGAATTATGAGGGACCGAATCTGAGCATGAGCGTCACGGCGATTCCAGAACCCTCCACTTATGCCACCCTGGTCGGCCTCGGCGCGCTGGGTGTCGCCTTCTGGCGGCGCCGTCGGCGCGCGCCGGACGCCGTATGATCGCCCGGCTCCAGCCGATAGGAGGGCAGTAAACAAAGTTCGCGATCAAGGGGTCGGGTTGTGTGGTGTGTGGTGAATGCGTAGTTGCCGGAGGGGTTTCGAGGCGGGGGCACGAAGCCAGGCCGCGACTTTGCGTCCGATTTCACGTCGGCTGCCAACGTGGAGGTGCTCACTAAGCCAAGGATTATCCGCGGTGGTCTGGCTTTGTCAGCTTGATCTCACCGCTTGAACTCGGGGAGCGCGCCTGGGGCGTGGACGGCGGTACGCGGACTGGGAATGAACGAGCACGCCACTTCGCCCACCTTGTACGACGTGGCGACCGGGCCCACGCCGGCGGTCGCCTTTGCCTCGGCCTTGACGCCGATGTCGTGCAGGCCATCGCGCCCGGCTTTCATGTAGAAGCCTTCCTTCGTGCTGCCGACGCCGGGGATCGACTGCTTCGGGCCGATGAAGCCAGTGACTTCGCCGCTCAAATCCATGCCGATCTCGCCCGAAACGCCGAGCACTTCGGGGACGACGTCGGCCTCGAGTTCGAGAGTGACGCTGTTGCAATTGATCTCGACGCCGGCGGGCCCGAGGTTGAGCGACACGGAGAAGTTGGCCTGCTCATCGCTGCAGGGCGGTCCGCTGCCGGCCGTGCCTTCTTCCAAGGTGATGCGATTCGGGTCGTACGGTGCGCCCAGGGTGGAGAACAGGTTGGCGACCGCGGAGAGCATGTCCGCCTCGGCCTTGTAGCGGGCTTCCTCGGCGGCGGTTTTGAGGACGGTGCGCAACTCCGGCGCGCCGACGACCGAGAGCATCCCATGCATGACCGCGCTGTGCAGCAGGTATTCCCGTCCGACCGCGTCATGGTAGGCGGCCAGCAGTCCCTCGATGCTGTTAAGCGCGTCGTCAGTCGGGCCGTTCAGTTCCTTCGCGAACTGGCGAAGCAGGGCGGGGGTCATCGGCTTGCCCTGGCTTTCCCTGGCTTGGCGCGCCGCGATCGGAATGCGCGCCTCGAGAGTGCGGGAGACCAGTTTTTCCGTTTTTTCGTCCAACTCGCGGCGGAGCAGGTCCACCTCGTGGGCGACCCGGTTGAGCTCCGGCGTCGCGGAGTGGCGGTTCATCGCACGGTTGACCAGGGCGGTCTGGCGATGGCTGTAGGCGCGCGACACGGAGCCTTCGCGGGCGCGCCACTTCTCCCAAGCGGCGCCGATCACGTCGTTATGCAGCCGCGCCTGCTCCTGGTTCGCGGCCTGCCACCGCTTCATGTAGGGCTCCATCATGCCCATCATCTCCTCGGCCGAGCGCGGCCGAGGCACGTGGGGAATGGAGCCTGGCTGTCCGCCGCTCAGATCGAAGAGGTCGGCGAGCGAGGGGACGACCTGATTGCCCTCGGTCAAGCCGTCCCGTTCCGCACGGGCCTCCGCGATGGTCTTGGGATCGTGATCGAGGTCGATCAGCTTGGCGCGCTTGCGCACCGCGGCCTTGAGGTAGGCCACGCGGGGTTCCTCGCCGAGTTTGGCCTGGACCAAAGCGAGCAGGAGGGCGGCCTCGCTCAGGTTGGGTTCTTCGTCGACGAGTCGTTGCAGGGGCCCGCGCACTTGCGTGTACTCGCCTCGCAGGAACTGGGCATAGGCCCGCAGGTAGGCGGCGTATTTGGCCCCGCCGATGCCCCAAGGGCCCGGCGGCAGTTGGCCCCGTTCCGCCGCCGCGATGAGCGGCAGGGCCTCGTTGGCGCGGCCCCCGGCGAGCGCGCCGGCCGCGAGATTCATGAGGACACCCGCATCGGTGGGCGCCTTCTCAGCCGCCAGCAGCAGGCACGCGAATGCGGGCCCGCCTTTCCCCCGCGCGTAAAGGGCGGCGGCCGCGGCCTGCAGGGCCTCGGGAGATTGCAGCTTCGGTTCGCGGCGGGCGGTTTCAAGCAGCTGGCGAGCCTCGCCCGAGGCGTACAAGGCGCGCAGTTTGCGCAAGGCCATCGTCTCGGTCAGGGCTGCCGGGGTGGCGCTGCCGGCGAGGTCGGCGTTCAGTTCGAGAAATTCCTCAAGGTGCGCGCTGACGTCGATCACTTCCAGATCGAGTACCGACTGGGTGGGATCAGTCGGGGCCCGGTAGGGATTGCCGCCGCCGTTCCCTCCGGCGGTCGCCGTCACGTTCGGCGCCTGGCCCCGCACCGGGACAACCGCGCAGACCAAACCAAGGAAGAGAAAACCCGCCGCCGCCCGAAGTCGCTGCATGGCTCGAGTCAGCCGGACCCCGGCAACGCTTTCAAGGCTTTGGATTGCTCGATTGGCACGACGTGGAAGGCCCCTTTGAGTGGGGTTATGCTGCGAATGTTTGGGTCGGAGGGATGGGGAGCAAGATGGCCACGGCACCCAAATATTCGCAGCATGACCCCGTCCGGCGGCATTCTCTTGCAAGTGGCGGTCGGCTGACGGTCAGGAGATCTTCGAAAAGGGGTCAGACCCGAATGGCGCTAAGTTAAGGTCGGTGATCGTTGATAATTCGCGACGAATTTTTGTGGGCCGGCGAGGAAACTGCAACGGGTCCTGGCATGAAAAACCCGACGTTGTATCTGCCCGGATTCAGCCACCAGTTGAAAGGTCGTGGTACGCGCTCGGCGGCGCAGCGTTTGCTGACGCGGACGGAGAGGCTTGATGGGTTGGCAGCGTTGGTGGCGAAGTTCGTTCCGGCGAAGCTGTTTGCTCCGGGCCAGAAGCAGCGCCAGCGAGTCTACACCCCGTGGGCCACCTTCATCGCGTTTCTGGGCCAGACGCTTACGCGCGGGAGTTCCTGTCGGGAGAGCGTTCGACGGGTGCAGGCTTGGTGCGCGGCTCAGAAGCGCGCGTTGCCGGATGAAAACACCAGTGCGTATTGCCAGGCGAGGGTGCGCCTCCCGCTCGAAACGCTGCAGGCCGCGCATGAAACGCTCGGCCGGTGGATCGGACGACATACCAAGGAAACCTGGCAGTGGTGCGGCCGGACGGTGAGCGTCCTGGATGGTTGCGGGCTGTCGATGCCGGACACCGATGAGAATCGGGCGCGCTGGCCCTACGCCGGTGGCCAGAAGCCCGGTTGTGGCTTTCCCACCGCCCAATTGGTTGGCCTGTTTTCCCTCTCCACCGGACAACTGGTGCGCTTCGCCCTCGATGTCTGGAAAGCGCACGAGATCCCCCAAGCCAGGCGACTGCTCGAATGGATTGAAAACGGCTCGGTGGTGCTCGCCGACCGGGGCTTCTGCGGCTGGGGCCTGATCGCGCAGCTGCAGCAAAAAGGCGTCGATGTGGTGATGCGGGCCCATCAAGCCCGCAAGCTCCGGGGCCGGCGCATGAGCTGGCCGAAGCCCCAGCGCAAGGTCGAGACCTGGACCAAGGAAGTGTGGGCCGAGCTGCCGGCTGCGCTGGCCATGCGCATCGTCCGCTTCCGGGTCAGCGTGCCGGGGTATCGCACCGAGGAGATCGTGCTAGTCACTACGCTGCTCGATGAGCAGGCGTATCCCGACGAGCAGATCATCGCTTTGTATCAGCGGCGTTGGACGGTCGAACTGTTCTTCCGGGACATTAAAACCACGCTCGGACTGGATGTGCTGCGCTGCCAAACCCCGGAGCTGATCGAAAAGGAGGTTTGGTTGCAGGTCATCGCTTACAACCTGATTCGGGCGCTGATGCTGGAGTCGGCTTGGACCCACGGGGTCGAACTAACACGGCTGAGCTTCAAGGGCACAGTCGACACGCTCCGCCAGTGGACTCCACTACTGGCTCCGACCTTGTTCGACCATCAGCATGTGCGCGCTGAACTCCTGCGCATCATCGCGGCCGATCAGGTGCTCGAACGCCCGGCGCGCAGCGAGCCGCGCGCCCGCAAACGACGCCCCAAATCTTACCAGCTGCTCACGCAGCCCCGCCATCAAATGGTCGTCGCTCCCTCCCGCGCTCAAAAATGACGACCACCGGCCTTATCTTAGCGCCATTCCAACCTGACCCCTTTGGGTGGGCCCTGATCCCCTCTGGGGCGCGCTTGGGAATCGATCACGCAATTGGTTCAACCGCAGGTTCGATGCCGAAGCATTGTTTCGCGATTTGGTCACCGAGGCTTTTCCACTGACTGGATTTAAACCGGAATTTTCCTTTGCGAAGATCGAGTCCGTGAGACGCGAACGCACGTGAGTAACCATTCATGTCCACTAGCAATCGGTTCTCTTGGAGAAGGCGCCGTGTGCAATAGACGAGCCCATTAATCATTGTGACCGAGTGAGCACGACTCTCCTTGTTCTTGGCCGACTGGAGTTCTTCAGGAATATTAGCATAGAATCCTGCCCATATGATTCCTATCTGTGTTGCGCAGTATGAGACAAATTCTTCGCGAAGCGACGTGTCCTGAGTTCGGCTTAGTTTTGCTGCTTTTTCTCGATCCCACTTCGAAATAAACGACGTCGGGGAGTTGGGGTCTTCTAGCGCCACCAGATATTTGAGACCGTAAGCAATGATCGATGATGTCTTAATGACGCCATCATCATAGTAATGATCGTGGAGCTCTCCTCTGAGGGCTCCTCGTTTTGCGAGAAGGGAGATTACGGACTTGGCTACTGCGACACTGGTAAAGGGCCGAACAATTGTTTCAATCGCTTGCTTCAGTTCTGCCTTAGCGCTGGTCTGCTCCGCGTTGATCTCGAGAAAGATTTTCGCTTCCTTCTTCAGTTTCTCTTCGGGGTCCAGGTTTTTCGGGAAAATCAATCCAGTCACTAACAGCTGCTGCATTGGTCGTTTGCCCTTGATGATCTTTTCATGCGTGTCCGTCCCCTCGTGATAGGAGTAGACTCGATGTTGCCCATCGATTAATCCCACTGAATTGAACTTTGCAGGCAAATGGACTTTGACCACTTCGACTTTTTTCAGTGTTTCGAGTTGGATGTCGCGGTCTTTGACGTCTGTGATCCGAACTTCCCCGGGAAGGCCTAGGATTATATTGTTCACGTAGACGTGGCCTTCGTTCACGAGAAACGCTCGCATATTGCGAATCTTGGAAGGGCTCAAGATGCGTTGGTAAAGCCCCTCCTTGTCCATCCAGCTGTCCCGCCGAAGAGAATATGCAACTTCGATCAGCCTCTCCGGATCCATGTAAAAGCTTACTACCTTAAAATCTTCGCCTAATCCGCTGCGGCTTTCCGGAAGAACGAAGCCATCAAACTTGTAGGTGCTCTCGGGACGGCTTTGCTGAACATCTTCGAGTTCTAGCCCAAGAAATTTGTAGAGCTCAAATCGTGCGCTTCTCCCAATTGTTTTCGTGAGATGGACGAAGTGTTTAAGATATTCATGTCGCATGAAAATCACCTGATCTAGGCCGGGACGATTTTCTTTCTCAAACGGATAGCGTGTGCAGTAAACGAAACGAACTTTGAACGTCTGCGGATCTAAGCCTTCACTAACCACACGATCAATATCGGGGAATTTAGTTCTCAGTATTTTGATGAATGCCCGTTCCTTTCCCCACACGTTTTGATAAAAAAGGACCTTTTTATTGAGGTGTGGCTGAATTTTCTTCGTCTCTTTATGGCACGTTTCTTCCACGACGACAAAACAACCATCGCAGACAAATATCTGATCTATCTCGGTTTTACCGCCTCCAAATTCGAGCTCTATTCCGTTTGTTTCAATGAGAGCGAATCCAGTTCGATTAAACACCCGACCGACGGCGTTTGTAAGATTACGCTGTTCGCGTTTTTGAAGCTGCTCCGGGGTTAGCAGCTTGGGTTTACGACGCTTTCTTTTGGCCATTGTTAAACGGTATTAAGAACGGATCTTGCGCTACTTTATCGTTTGGCCCGGGAACGTGAATTGGTTTGTCGTGAGGACGAAAGCGGATCGATCCATCTAACGCGTCAGAAAGGCGCTTAGTGGCGATTTTATAAAAAGATGCTTTGAGCTCAGCTCCGACGAATTTGCGGCCAGCAATTATAGCTGCGATACCTGAGCTTCCAGAGCCGACAAAGGGATCAAAGACCACAGCTCCTTTTTTCGTTAATGCGAGGACGAGCCTTTGAGCTAGCGCCACGGGGAATTGGCACGGATGCTTGGTCTTTTCCAAGTGCTTTCCCTTTACGTTTGGTATGTCCCAAACGTCAGATGGATTTTTCCCAAGCGGATTGCCGGTGAACTTTCCTTTATTCTTCCCCTTGTAGCCTCGTTTGCCGGGATATTTCTGTTTCACCCGAACAGGGTCTAGATTGAAGGCATACTCATCGCCCTTCGTAAACCACAGCACCGTTTCATGGCGTCCACTAAATCTCTTCTGGCAGTTCAATCCGTGACCAAATGTCCAAACGATGCGGTTACGTAATTTCAGCTCTGGAAATTCTAAAGCCGCACGGAAAACATAATAATCCAAAGGAGCGACTTCGTTGTCATCGACATGATTGCCAACTTGCCAACATAGGCTGCCGCCTGGCTTTAAAATTCGAACAACCTCTGGAAACAGTTTCTTATGTTGCTTGAGAAAATCAGCCAGATCCTTCGTCTTTTCGTAGGACTTACCCATGCAATACGGCGGCGAGGTGACCACTAGGTCAACAGAAGCATCCCCCATTTTCTTCAATAGATCGAAGCAGTCGCCGTGGTGAAGGACCACTTGCCGACGGGGTGAATAGCGTTTGTAGATGCGGGCAGGCACGCGATTAGCGGTATAAAAAGGCGGCCCGTGCCTTTAAATCAGCACGGGCCACGGGATTTGCAAGAATGTATTAGAGCGAGGGTTACTGGCAGGCTTCACAGATTTCGCCGTTCTTCATCGCTTCGATGCTGCAGGCGTTCTTTTCGGCTTGGGTGTAGACCTTCTTTTCGGTCGGTGCGGAGACCGCCCCTCCAGCGCCGGCGGCGTCGCGGGTGGCCGTCTCGGCCTTCGTTTCGCCGGCGGCGCCGCGGACTTCTTTCTTAACGGAGACCGTGGCCTTCTCGATGTTGGAGGCGCCGAGGGTGCGGAGGTAGTACGTGGTCTTCAGGCCGGCGTGCCAGGCGTGGCGGTACATGTGGGACAGGACCTTCAGGTCGGGGGCCTTGAGCCACAGGTTCACCGATTGCGACTGGTCGATCCACTTCTGGCGGCGGGCGGCGGCGTCGATCACCCACTTGAAGTCGACGTCGAAGGCCGTCAGGTAACGGGCCTTCAGGTCGGCCGGGATGGCCTCGATGTCCTTCAGCTCGCCGTCGAAATACTTCAGCGCGTCGATCATCTCCTGGTTCCACAGGCCGCGGGCCTTGAGGTCCTTCACGAGGAAGGGATTCAGGACGACGAACTCGCCGGAGAGATTCGATTTCACGTACAGGTTCTTGTACGTGGGCTCGATGCAGGGCGACGTGTTCGTGATGTTCGAGATCGTCGCGGTGGGCGCGATTGCGAGCACGTTGGAATTCCGCATGCCTTGCTTCGCGATCTTCTGGCGCAGGGGCGTCCAGTCCATCTTGCCGCCGGCCGGCACCTGGATGGGGAGACCGCGTTCCTGGGCGAGCAACTCAACGGTGTCCGGCGGGAGCAGGCCGCGATCCCACTTCGAGCCCTTGTAGCTCGAATAGGTGCCGCGCTCGGCCGCGAGGTCGGAGGAGGCTTCGTAAGCGTAGAAGGCGATGGCCTCCATGAACTCGTCGTTGAACTCGACGGCTTCCTGCGAGGCGAAGGGAATGCCCTTCATGTAAAGCGCGTTGGCCAGGCCCATGATGCCGAGACCGATCGGGCGGTGGCGGCGGTTGGACAGCTCGGCGGGCTTCGTCGGGTAGAAGTTGATGTCGATGACGTTGTCGAGCGCGCGCACCGCGACCTGGATGGTGTCGTGGAGCTTGACGAGATCGAGCGAGCCATCGGGCTTCAGGTGCGAGTCGAGGATGACGGAGCCGAGATTGCAGACGGCGGTCTCGTCGTTCGACGTGTTGAGCGTGATCTCGGTGCAGAGATTGCTCGAGTGGATGACACCGGCGTGGTCCTGCGGGGAGCGGACGTTGCACGGGTCCTTGAAGGTGATCCACGGGTGGCCGGTTTCGAAGAGCATCGAGAGCATCTTCTTCCAGAGCTCGAGGGCCTCGATCTTGTGGGCCTGGATTTTGCCTTCCTCGCCGAGCTTCTCGTACTTGAGGTAGGCTTCCTCGAACTTCTTGCCGTAAAGGTGGTGCAGGTCGGGCGTTTCGTTGGCGCGGAAAAGCGTCCAGGTGCCGCGGGCCTCCATGCGCTTCATGAAGAGGTCGGGAATCCAGTTCGCCGTGTTCATGTCGTGCGTTCTGCGACGATCATCACCGGTGTTTCTGCGGAGCTCGAGGAACTCGAAGATGTCGTTGTGCCAGGACTCGAGGTAGGCGCAGCCGGAGCCCTTGCGTTTGCCGCCCTGGTTGACGGCGACGAGCTGGTCGTTGTGGAGCTTCAGGAAGGGGATGACGCCCTGCGACTCGCCGTTGGTGCCGGCGATGTGGGCGCCGGTGCCGCGGACGGAGGTCCAGGAACCGCCGAGGCCGCCGGCCCACTTGGAGAGCTGGGCGTTTTCGGCGATGCCGCGGTACATGATGCCCTCGAGGGAGTCGTCGACGTAGTACAGGTAGCAGGACGACAGCTGGCTGTGGAGGGTACCGGAGTTGAAGAGGGTCGGCGTGGACGAGCAGAAGCGGCGGCTCTTGTAGAGCTCGTAGAGGCGGATTGCCCAGTCTTCGCGGGTCTTCTTCTTCTCATCGAGGAACAGGCCCATCGAAACGCGCATCCAGAAGAACTGCGGGGTCTCGAGGCGCTTCGAGCGCTTGCCGGTTTTGTCGATGATCAGGTAGCGGTCGTAAACGGTCTGGACGCCGAGGAAGTCGAACTCGAGGTCGGCGGACGGATCGAGGGCCGCGGCGATCTTGGCGAGGTCGTACTCCTTGAGGCGCGGGGAGAGGCGCTTGATGGCGATGCCGTGGTCGATGTACTTGGCGAACGCCTGCTGGTGGAACTTCTTCAGGGCGCCGATGCCATCCTTCACGATGTCCCAGCCGAGGACTTCCTCGTAGATGTAGGAAAGCTGGATGCGACCGGCGAACTTCGCGAAGTCGGCGTCCTTCTCGATCAGCGTCTTGGCGTTGAGGATGATCGTGTTGTTGAGATCACCCAGCGCGATGTTGTCGAACAGGGCGCGGCGGAGCTCGGCTTCGATCTGGTCGGCGGTGAGGCAGAGGTCGAGGCCGATGGAGGCGAATTCGATGCGCTTCTTGAGGTCGAGGCCGTTCCAGAGCTCGGTGGTGCCGTCGGCCTTGGCGACGACGACCATGGTCGGCTGCTGCGGGGCGGCCGGGGTGGCGGGCTGCTCGACGATGCCGGCGGCGATGGCGGCCTCGCGGGCATTGTGACGGTGGGCGCGGTAAAGGATGTAGTCCTCGGCGACCTTGTAGTGGCCGGCCTTCATGAGCTCTTCCTGGACCATGTCCTGGACTTCCTCGATATGGAGGAAGGCCTGTTTCACGGCGGCGGCGCGCTCGGCGACGGCCCGGGTGATGGCGGTGGCCGGGGCGGGATCCTTCTGGAGGGAGAGGAAGGCCTTGCGGATGGCGATTTCGATCTTGGCGCCGTTCCAAGGCACGACCTGGTGGTTGCGGCGGATCAGGCGGACGGTGACGCCGTGCGTGTCGCGCTCGAGGTTGAGCTTGGAGGCACGCTTCACCAAGAGGCTCTTGGCGACGTCGTGGGCGTTGTTGTCGACGAGGGTTTTCTCGATGAGCACGTAAAGATCGTGGAGCGAAACGCGGAGCGGGCTGCGCTCGAGCGCTTTCTTGGTGAGGTTCTGGGCGACTTCGCGGGTGACGTCCGCCACGAAGCGCTGGTTCTTTTCATTGAAAATGTCCTTCTCGCCCTTCGCCAGCAGGAGGTTGGAGAGCGAGCGGCCCACGGTGTCGGCCACTTCATTCAGGTCGAAACGCTCCTCACCGTGCGGGCACAGGACCTGGATCTCGGGGACGGCGACCTCTTCGGCGCCGAGGATGTCGCGCCAGTTGTAGTTGGGTTTCTGATCGGGGGGAGTCGCGCTGAGTTTCTTGAGGGCAAGGTCCTGGGCGATGGAAGGAGGATTCATGGGCGAGAGGAGGCGAGAGGCTAAAGGCGAGAGGCGAGAGGTGGGGGAAGAAAGCGGAGAGCTGAGGGCTGAGAGTCTGGAGCTGAGAGCAAAGAGTGGGGGGCGAACGAAAAAGGGGGGCGAATTCTGGCTCTAAGCTCTGGACTCCAGGCTCTCAGCTGAGGCGCAAAGCGCCTCAGAGTTCGTCGTCGCTGGCGACGGCGAGGGCGGAGGATTTCTGGTATTCGGTGACGCGACCCTCGAAGAAGTTTTGCTCCTTCTTGATGTCCATCATTTCCGCAAGCCACGGGAGGGGATTCTTGATGCCCGGGTTCAGCGGAGTCAGGCCAACGCCTTCGAGGCGGCGGTCGGCGATGTAGTCGATGTACGTCAGAAATTCCTCGATGGACAGGCCGACCGCGTTGACCGGCAGGCAGTCGCGGATGAAGTCCTTCTCCAGCAGGACGCCCTCGGCCATGGTCTGGCGGAGCTCTTCCTTGAAATCGGCGGTCCAGATCTCGCGGTTCTCCTCGATGAGGTCCATGAAGAGGTTCCGGAACAGCTCGATGTGGTTGGACTCGTCGCGCAGGGTGTAGCGGAACATCTGGCCGATGCCCGGGAACTTGTTCTGGCGATAGAGGGACAGGACCATGCCGAAGAGGCCGTAGAACTGGGTGCCCTCCATGCACTGGCCGAACACGAAGATGTTTTTCGCCAGGAGCCGCTTGTTTTCCGGCTTCATCATGTCGAGGTCGCGGCGCAGGTCCTGCGAGACCTTGTTGACGAAGGCGTTCTTGCGCTCGATCGACTTGATGTCCTCGAACATCGCCTCGCACTCGTGCGGGTTGATGCCGAGGGAGGAGATCATGTAGAGCAGCGAGTCGGCGTGGATGTTCTCCTCGTGGGCGTGGCGGCCCAGGACCAGCTTGAGTTCGGGGGCGGTGACGAGTTCGCGGACGACGTGCTGGATGTTGTCGCCGACGATGCCCTCGGCGGCCGAGAAATAGCCGATGCCCATGCGGATGATCCAGCGCTCGATGTCGGACACGGTCTTGGTGTCGCGCCACTGCTCGATGTCCTTGCCCATCGGGATATCCTCCGGCTCCCAATGGTTCGCCTTCATCGTCTTGTAGAGATCGTAGGCCCACTGGAACTTGAGGGGGAGGATGTTGAAATAGGGAACCTGGCGGCCGTTGATGACCTTCTTGGCGGCAAAAGCGGCCTCGGCCTTGGCTTCATCGAGCACGAACGTCTTGGCGCCGACAGAGAATGATTTTTGCATGGCTAACGCAGGGAAATGGCTGACAGTTTTTGGAGAAAGCGGTGTGTGTCCCGTGGTCTAGAGACGGCAGAAAGCCTCTGGCGACATTAAGTTGCCAAAACTTCCTGACACGTTGTCGACCACCACAGGATGTGGATGCCCGGAACCTTGACCACAACTAATGGAAATCGGGTTATAGCCCGTCAATGACATTAAAGGCGGTATTTGATAATTTTCCGTCACTTTTTGGGTCGACATACCGGTTGGTGCGTTGCGCCGGGTGGGGGCCCGCGAAAAAAAACCGGCGTGCCTCGATTTCTCCTCTGAAAACGCAAATCGCGCGCGCGGCGGTCGTCGCGCAAATATTTTCTTGACGCGAAATTTTCCGCGCCGGGCGAAGTTTTGAGAGGAGGAATTTTTTTCGCGCGGGAAAATGAAAATGCGCGCGAGCGAGTGCAGACGCGTGCGCGAAAATGGATTTCTCCCCTGGGAATGGATTTTTCGAGAGGGAAACGAAGTTTCGGCGGTGGCTCGGGTCTGGAGCGGCGGTCTATGACCGCCGGGGGTTTGGACCGCGCGCTTTATCGCCACCGGACTCCGCGGTCCCCTCCATGAAGCCGGAATCATTCAGGAGAAACCGCGAAGGACGCGAAGAAACGCGAAGATGGCGAGTCAGACCTGATCCTCGGTGCTGCCTTGCCGTACTCACTCTTTCGTGATCCTGGGCCAAATCAGAATTTTACCGTTAGCCCTTCGCGCCCTTCGCGGTTCAATTGCTTCGTTCCGGATGAAGAGGGGCTTGGCAGTCGTAGGCCCGGGCGAAGGCTGCTGACCGCAGGCCAGGATGTGTAGGGCGCGTTCAGCCGCGGCGAAATTTTCGATCATCCCCCACACACCCCGTCGCTGCGCGCCACCCCTCTTCATCGAGGGGATTTCAGATGAACAAGGCCTCCAAGATCAGGGGACGCCGTGGCCTGCTGCGGCCGGCCCGGTGTTTGTCCGAGGTTCTCGCTGCGCGAAACCCAGGCATGAAAAAGGTGCCCGGTTTGCACCAAGGCCGCCAAGACCGAGGTTCGCCGTTCCGGTGGAGGGCCCAGCTCCGGCTGGGCCGGCGCGCGCCCGCGATATCACGTTCGCGGCCCAGCCGGAGCTGGGTCCTCCAAAAGAACGCGGAGAAATCCTGGTCCGGGGATCTTCTGCGCGGCCTTTGGGATTTTCGGGTAAAGGGCAGAAGCTTGGGGCGATTGGTATCAGAGGGGATCACGCCGGGCTTGGAAGATGATCTTCGCGCCGAGCTGGATGCGCCAGCGGGACTGACGAGGGGCGATCCAATTCTCGGATGGCACAAAAAAGGCGCCCGGTTTGCACCGGGCGCCTTGAGAAGGGGGCAGGGAGTCCGCTTAGAACTTCAGGCGAACGCCGCCTTGCACGCGCCAGCGGGAGTCGCCGTTGTTCGGGAGGAACTGCGAGGCGGTCGGGAGGACCAGCGTGCCGTCGGCATTGAGCGAGACAGTCGGCCTGACGCGGCCATCGGCGGCATAGGATGCGTTGCCGAGCACGACGTTCTGGTTGCTGTTACCCGGGCTGCCGAGGGTCTCGACATAGTTGAAGAGATCCTTGCTGATCCAGTTGCCGAAGTTGATGAAGTCGACGAACATCTCGACGTGCACCGGGCCGGCGACCTTGACCTCTTGGGAGAAGTGGAGGTCGAGGCGATTCTGCCACGGGCCAATGAAGGAGTTGCGGGGGGCGTAGCCACCGGCGTACTTGCCCAGGCCGCTCTTCTGGATGAAGGCGAAGTAGGCGGTCTGCTGGTCGGCGGTCATGCCCGAGAAGTCGAAGCGGGCGTCGCTGGCGCCGGTGGGAACAGCCACCGCGTCGTTGGCGGAGGAACCGTCGAAGTTCAGGTCGCCCGAGTACACGAAGCTATACGGGAGGCCGCTCCGGCCTTCGTAGTAGAGCGTCGCGGAGCTCTTGAACCGCTTGAAGAAGCTGAACTCCTTGGTGAAGCTGGCCTGCAGGCGGTCGCGAACTTCGAAGTCAGAGCGGGTCTCTTCCACCTGGCCCTGATTGAAGACGATGTTGAACGCCCACTGCGAGCTGGCCGTCGAGCTGCCGCCCGGCTGGGCCTCGGTGGCGCGACCCCGGGTGTAGGTCACGTTGTAAGCCCAGGTGTTCTTGAGGGGGCGATCGAGCGAGAACGAAATGAAGTCCGACTTGCCGGCGCTGGTGTTGCCGAACTCGAAGACGCGGGCAAATCCCGTGTTGAAGGTGTTCAGGAGGCCGCCCGTGGTGCCCAAGGGGACCAGAGTCGTGTTGGTGGCGCTGGTGTAGCGGCGGAAGTAGGTGCGTCCGTCCGCGCCCTGGCCACCGGCCACCAGGTTGATCTGCCGGTAGAAGATGGCTTCCAGGACATCATTGTGGATGTATTCCACCGTGAGTTTCGAATCGAGGAAGGGCATCTTGACGTCGATCGCGAGGTTGCCGCGCATGTTGGTCGGCAGTTTGAGGCCGTCCTTCATGAAGGCGACGTCGACGACACCGGTGCTCGTGCTCGCGTTCGTCGTGCCCATGGGGCTGGCCGGGTCGAACTTGAAGGTCGGGTCGGTGTCGGTGAAGGTGCCGTTCAAGTACTGCGTGAGGGTCGGCATCGAGCCCGCGGCGACGAAGCTGCGGGTCACGCGGCCGAAGCCGGCATTGCCGTAGGAGTTGGAGATCCAGACCCACGGGTTGCGGCCCAGGAACACGCCGATGCCGCCGCGGAACTGAATCTTGCGGTCGTCGTCGAGCGTGTAGTTGAAGCTCAGGCGGGGCGCCAGCTGGCTCGCGCCGTCAATCGTGTTGTCGTTACGAACGCCAAAGGCCGTCTGGAAGGTCGTGTTGAGCGGCGGGGCGATCGGGCTGCCGAGCACATCATAGCGGAGGCCGCCGGTGACGGAGAGGCGGCTGCTGGGTTCCCACTTGGCTTGGGCGAAGAAGCCGGTCTGTTCGAATTTGCTGATATCGGTGCCCGGGAAGCCGGCGGACGCCACGTTGCGCGCGAAGGCGACGGGAGTGGCGGTAGCCAAGTTAAAGCCGGGGACGTAATTATACACGAAGCGGCCGTAGGAACCGTTGCGGAACAGGTTCTCGAAATCGCTCTGTTCGCGATCAAAGCCGGCCTTGAAGGTGAAGTTGTTCCACACGTAGGTGCCATTGCCGCCGTAGCCGATGGTGTCCGCAATGACGCCATTGCCCATGCTGCTGTAGTCGGTGCCGAAAAGCAGGGCGGTGTTGTTGGTGACCGCGGCGCCCGTCGCGACGGAGGTGCCGGGAACGCCGAGGAGGACGATTTCCGGCAGGTTGACCGGCGTGGAGCGCAGCGACGTGGAGTTGTTCTTGGAGAACGAGAACTCGGTTTTCAGGTTCGGACCCCAGTTGCTGTACAGCTGCGAGGCCCAAAGCTTTTCATTCACCGCCAGGTCGTAGAACTTGGTGTTGAACGTGGTGACACCGTTGGAATAGCTCGGCGCCGGGCTGATGGTCGGCATGCTCGAGGGCGCGCCGGTCTGGCGGAACTCGGGGAAACTCGGGTTGTTGCCGACGGTCTCGCTGTAGCGGACCGAGAGGCGATGGTCGCGGGAGATCTGCCAGTCAAGTTTCGCCAGTTTCTTCTCATCCTCCTGAAGATTGCTGATGCTGCTGCCGAAAGTGCCAAAGGCGGGCGAGCCAGGGAGGGCGGAGAACTGACTGGTCAGGGCGGTAACCGCCGCGCTGTCCGGGGTGAAGCCCGGGATGAGCTGGCCACCCGACGGGTTGCTGTACTTCTCGTAATTGAGGAAGAAGAACAGGCGGTCCCTGATGATCGGACCACCGAGCGTGGCGCCCCAGGTGCGTTCGAAGAAGCGGCTGGGACGGGTATTGATGGTCGTGCCGAAGATATCCTTACCCTGCCAGTCGGAGGAGGTGTAGATATAGTAAGCGGACCCGTGGAACTCGTTCGTGCCGCTCTTGGAGACCGCGTTGACGGTGGCGCCGGCGGAGCCGCTTTGCGTCACATCGTAGGGGACGAGCTGAATGCTGAAGTTCTCAAGGGCATCGAGCGAGAAGGGGTTCTTGAGGGAAAAAAGACCGGAACTGGAGAGGCCGAACTGGTCGTTCTGGCGGGCACCGTCGATCGTGATCGAGTTGTAACGGTTATTCATGCCGAGGGCGCTCACTTGAGCGCCGCTGCGGATCGAGACGAAGGGGTTGGTCTTCATCATGTCGGCGAAGGAACGGTTCGTCGTCGGCATGTTCAGGATGGCGCGGCTGTCGAGCGAGCTGCCGGCACCCGTGGCCCCGGCGTCAAGGGCGTTGGACTCGCCCGTGACCACGAATTTTTCGAGCTGGAGCGTCTCGCTCTGGCCTTTGAGGCTGACGTCGGTGGGCTCGCCAAGAGCGAGGTAGACATCGGAGTTGGAGCTGACGTTGTAGCCTGCGGCCGTACCAGTCACCGTGTAGGGACCGCCGGCGCGCATGCCAGAGAACTGGAAGCGACCGGACGGGCTCGTAATGGCGGTGTAGCTGCTATTCGTCGGCACATGCACGGCGGTCACGGTGGCGCCGGCGATTGGCTTGCCAGCGGTATCGGTCAGGCTGCCCGTGAGGCTGGACGAAACCACGCCTTGGGCGAAGCCCATTGGCGCGAAAGTGGCGGTGAGTGCCGCCACTACGATGAGAACAATTCTAAGGAACGATTTTTGCATGGTGTAAATGCAGTTGGTGTTGGGATTTCAGGCAGGTGTGGCCCGAACTCAGGTTGGCGGAGCGAACGCTTGTCATAACGGCGAGTCAAGCCTTCAACCCCCGGCGAACAGCAGGGAGAAAGGATGTTTCACCGACGTAACCATGCGGCCGGTCCGGAGCCACAAAAGCACGTGCCTTGCCATACGCCCGGCCAACCTGAAACCTGGGTTGAGGGTGGTGCAGACCCGGCCTGGGTCCGGTCGTAGGCGAGTCGCAGTTTCAGCCGGTCCGGAGCACTTCGGCCGGGGAGTCATTGGTTGGGCCGCCAACAGGGCATGACTCCGGAGCCAGTTGCCACAAGGCACGCTCGTCCGGCTCTGCCCGGCAACGGCCGTTTGGGCGCGGCTTCACAACGATGGCCGCGCACCGGATAGAGTGGCCGCACGCCGAACTGGCCCGCCTGAGGGCGCAGGCACGTCCTTGACGCGTTTCGGCCAGCTGTCTGGCTCAACCCGTGGCCACGACCTACACGGAGCGCGAGGAACTTGCCAACAGCGTGACGCATGCAGCCGGCGTGGTCCTGAGTCTCGTCGGGCTTGTGTTGCTGGTGGTGTTTGCGGCGCTGAACGGCAGCGCTTGGCACGTGGTGAGCACCGCCATCTTCGGCACCACGCTGGTGTTGCTCTATACCACCTCGACCCTCTACCACAGCCTGCGCGGGGACCGGCTCAAGCAACGGCTGCAGAAGGCCGACCATGCCGCGATTTTTCTCCTGATCGCGGGCAGCTACACGCCCTTCGTGCTCGTCACCCTGCGCGGTCCGTGGGGCTGGAGCCTGTTCGGAATCATCTGGGGCCTGGCGGTCGCCGGCGTGACCATCAAGTTCTGGCTGGCCGGACGCTTCCGCCTCGTTTCAACCCTGATCTACATCGCGATGGGCTGGCTGGTGCTGGTGGCAATCAAGCCCCTCGCGGCCGCGCTGCCGGCGGGCGGTTTGAAACTGCTCGTGGCCGGCGGCCTGTGTTACACCGGCGGCGCGGCCTTTTATCTGTGGAAACGCCTGCCTTATCACCACGCGATCTGGCACCTGTTCGTGCTCGCCGGCAGCGCGTGTCACTGGGCCGCGGTGTTTCTGCACGTGGTGCCGGCGTCGGCCCGATCCTGAGCTAGCGGCGTGACGCGGCACAGGGGTTTGCTCCGCCTACCGGCTCCGGTTTCGGAGGCGATGAGGCGCAGCTCACCCTGTTGCCGTTCCGTTAGGCGGGGCATCCGTGGTTGGAATTCTCGGTTTGTCCGGTATCGCGCATCCTTTGGGCCGGTCACAGACCGGCCCTACTCCCATCCTCGCCCGCTTGCAGGTTTTCAACCGCCTGCAGTTTGTCGCGCGGCGCGGTGACTTTGAAATCCCGCGTCAAGCGGAGGAGCGTCACCACCGCCTCCGGCGGCAGCCGGCGCAGGTCGCGGTCGGAGGATTCGACCCAGGCGCGCGTGAGTTGTCCGCGGACATCGTCGGGAAGGTTGCCCGCCGCCAATTCCAGCGCCAGGCCAACGCGGTCGCGCAGTTCGAGCGCGGGGTCGCGGGCGAGCAATGGCCGGAGTCGCTGCAGGGTCGCCGTGTGGGCGGCGCGATCGCGGGCGGCGCGTTGGAGCTGGGCTGACGCCAGCAGCGCCAGCAAGTGGTCGGGCTGGTCAGCCAGCACCTGGCCGAGCAAATCCCGGGCGGTCGCCGCGTCGCCCATCGCCGCGAAAAACCGCGCCCGCCCGACCGCCGCCGTGGCGGGCGTCTGGCCGGGGACAATTTCGAGGACGAGGGCGAATTGGTTTTTAAACAGGTCGGCCTCCGGCAAGCGGTAGGGCAGGGGCCGGACCCAGTCCGGCAGCCCACGGCCCGATGCCAGCAGGTCACGCGCAAATGTCCCGCCCGGCACCGGTTGATCCGCCCGAAGGCCGCGGGCCAGCCGCGCCGACTCCTCAGCGAACGCGCCCCACGGGAGCATCACGAGATGCGTCACGCCGCGCGCGCGGAGCAATGCCAAGGCGCGGTCCCGGTCCGGCGCGCCGTAGATCGAGACCAGCGCGCGCAGTCCCTCAATGTTCTCCCAATAGAGCGTGCCGACGCCTTGGAACCCGCCGTGATAAACCAGTTCGGTGGTGGCCGTGGGGCCGCTGAGCACGACGACCGGGTCGGTGCCGGTTTGGCGACGCAGCCAGAACGCGAGGTCGCGCACCGCGAACTGCCGCAGGTGCTCGCGCGACAGCCCCGTCGGCCGGTGCATCGCATCGACGACGGCGCGCACCGGGTAGGGGAGAAACACCGCCGCCAGGAAAAGTCCCGCCATCACGCGGCGCGGAAACGTCCAGACCCGCGCGCGTTCGCGCGCAGCCACGGCCGTCGCGACGAGCACCGCCAGCCACAAGGCGCACTCGACGTGCACCCAGCGTTGTTGCGACCAGGCGAGCAGCGTGATCAGCACGGCCGCCGGCAAGCCGATCGCCAGCGCCCCGCGTTGCGTCGGCGCCAGTCCGCCGCGCCAAATCATCCACGCGGCCGCGACGCCGACGAACGGCAGCACATTGATTCGCACCAGCAGGGTTTCAAAACCGGGCCACGGCGTGAACAGCGGGGAGAACTCGCTGATGTAGTCGACGTGCAGCGTCCAAAGAAACTTGTCCGCCACCACGAAGCTGCGCGCCGGCGCCAGCGCCATCAGCAGGGGCGGGACGACGATCGCCGCCAGGCCGGCAACCGCGATCACCCGGTCACGCGGCGATTTCCACCAAGGACGCCCCGAGTTGCGGCCCGCCAGCCGCGCAAGCCAGTCCCCGGCGCCCGCCCACGCCAGCGCGTACAGCGGATGATTCACTTCCAGGCGCCAGCCGAGGTGGGCGGGAAAATATTCCATTAAGTAGAAGAGCAGCGAGGCCGCCCCGCCGGCCAGGCCCCACGTGCGCCAGCATTGCGGGTCCGGCGCGGACGCCGGCGTGGCGCGCGTCAACCGATGCGCCAGCAGCGCCCCCGCGCCGATGCCCACGAGCACGGGGATCTGCGTGGCGGCGTTGACCCAAAGTCCCGCCGCGCCGGCGATGCCTGCCGCCAGGAACAGGTGCCGCGCGTCCGCCGGTGATGTCCAGGCCGCGAGCAGAAACAAGACGCTCAACAACGCGCACGCCGCCGCGACGCCATGATGATCGAAACTGCCGGTGCCGAATTCGCCACCCAGGGGCGCGACCAGCACGAACCCGCCGGCCAGCAGCGCCGCCGGCCACACGCCGAAGCGCCGCGCGGCCCAGGGTACGAGACCGACGAGGAAAAGCGCGAGCAACCACGGTCCTGCGAACAGGGCCGCGTCCTCGACCGACACCACCCATCCGCGGCCGGTGAGGATATGGTCAACCCACGCGACGAGGCCGAGCCACCAATGCAGCGGTGACGACCAATGCACTTCGCGGCCTTCCGGGGCGTTGTCGTAGTCCACGCGGCGCACACGCCAGTCGCCGGTCGCGATCATCTGCTCGGTTTGCATCACCCAGTGGTAGCCGTCGGTGGATTGCAGGATCTGGCTGCGGCGGCCGCCGGCGTATCCGGTCGGGGACGACGGATCGAGCGCCGGCGCGGGCCGGCCTTGTTCGCCGAGCGCGGTCGCCGCGCGAAATGCGCCGAGCTTTTGCCGGCTGTCGATCCCGAGGAAAATCAGCGCGCCGGCCATGATCACGAGCGCGGTGATTTTTACCAAAGGTTTTTGCGCCGACACGCACGGAGTTGTTGCCCAAAGCCTTGGAAACGTCAATGTGGCCGCCGTATGAAAATTGCGATCGTCGGCGCGGGCAATGTCGGTGGCGCCCTGGGCAAAGCATGGGCCAAGGCCGGCCACTACATCATCTTCGGGGTGCGCGAACCCGGGAAGGGCAAGACCCAGCCGCCGATCGGTGACATCAGCGCGGGCGCCGCGACGGTCGTCACCGTGCCGGACGCGGCCCGCAGCGCCGACATCATCGTGCTCGCCACGCCGTGGCCCGCGGTGCCGGATGCGATCCAGGCGATGGGCGACATCCGCGGCAAGATGCTGATCGATTGCACGAACCCGCTTTCGCTGAACGGCGACGGCAGTCTGAGCCTTTCGCTCGGTTCCACCACGTCGGGTGCGGAGGAAGTCGAGAAACTCGCGACTGGCGCGCAGGTCGTGAAGGCGTTCAACACGTACGGCTGGGAAAATTTTGCCGACTCGGCGTATCCGAACGCGGCGGATTTGAAACCGGTGATGTTTTATTGCGGCGACCACGACAACGCGAAGGAGGTCACGGCCAAGCTCGCGACCGACCTCGGCTTCGAGCCGGTCGACACGGGCGGCCTCGGCATGGCCCGCAGCCTCGAGCCGCTCGCGCTCCTCTGGATCCGCCTCAGCATCCGCGACGGTCGCAATGCGAACTTCACCTGGGCGCGGTTGAAGCGGGAACCGAAGGCTGGCTGAGAGCCAAGAGTCTGGAGCGGAGAGCCAAGGGCTCAGGGCCGATGTTTTCCCGGCCGTTACAACTCTGGACTCTGGGCTCTGGACTCTCGGCTCATGCTGATCGCGCTGAACAAACCCTACGGCGTCCTCTCGCAGTTCACGCCCGAGCCGGGTTCGCCATGGCGGACACTCGCGGATTTCCGGCTACCGCCGGCCACGTATGCGCTCGGCCGGCTCGATGCGGATTCCGAAGGGTTGTTGTTGCTGTCCGACGAGGCGGGTTTGAATTCCCGCCTGCTCGATCCCTCCGCCGCGCACCCCCGCGAATACTGGGCCCAGGTGGAACGCATCCCGACTGACGCCGCACTGCGGCAACTCGCGCGCGGCGTGAAGATCGGCGACTACATGACGCAGCCCTGCATGGCCCGCCGGCTCGAGCCGCCACCGGTCGTGGCGCCGCGCGATCCGCCGATCCGGACGCGCAAATCGATCCCGGATTGCTGGCTCTCGCTGGAATTAATCGAAGGCAAGAACCGCCAGGTGCGGCGGATGACCGCGGCCATCGGACATCCGACGCTGCGCCTGATGCGCGTGCGCGTCGGAAAATTCCAGTTGGGCGGCCTCGCACCCGGCCAATGGCGCGAGCTCTCGGCAGGCGAGCGCGCCGCCGTGTTCGGGTAGGATCAAGGTGGAATTGAAGGGGCAGCGGTCGTCAGACCGCTGGCGCCAGCCGGCTAACGACGGCTGCACCTTTGGTCGAAGCGGCGACCTGCATTTCCAAGACCGTCACTTCTCCAGCAGCGCGTCCACGAGTCGCTTGACCGTGGTCGCGGGCGCTTCGCGCAGCGGCACGCGGGCGTCGAACGTCACTGAGGCGTAGGATTGGCTGGCGCTGGGATCCCGCACGTTGATCCGCATGAAGACCAGGTGCTCGCCGAAATCCCACGTCCAGTGGTCCTGGAAGGTGACGACGGCCTGCGCATCATCCGGCATCATGGTCAGCGGACCGACCTCCGCGGTGTGCCCGTGGGTGCGCAGGGCGGTGGCGATCTGTTGGTCGAGCGCGTGGTTGTCGTTGAGGTTGCTGACCACGAAGAAGCGCTGGACGCCCTTGAGGCTGCGACCGGGATCGACCGAGGCGTTGAAGGAGGCGCAGCCTCCGAGCAATGTGGCGAGGGAGACGATCAACAGGGCTCGGACCAGGAGGGATTTCATGCGGAACGTTCGTGCCAGACTTGGGCGAGGTGGAGGAGGGTTTCAACCGCTTTCGCCATGTCCTGGAGGCTGACCCATTCGCGCGGGCTGTGGACCTCATGCATGCCACAAAACAGGTTGGGCGTGGGCAGACCGCGCGCGGTGAGATTGGATCCGTCGGTGCCGCCGCGGATCGCCGTCGATTTCGGGGTCAGGCCGGTGCGGCGGAGCGCTTCCCGGGCGAACTCGATCGGGCGCATGTCCTGCTCCAGCCAGTAACGCATGTTGCGGTACTGCTCGGTGAAGGTGAGCTCGAGGCGCGCCCGCGGCTCGGCGGCGCGGAGGTCCGCCACGATTTTTTCGAGCGTCGCGCGCTTGGCCGTCAGGCCGGCGAGCTCGAAATCCCGTAGGATCATCCGCACGCGCGCCACCTCGGCGGTGGCCGCGCATTCGACCGGGTGGATGAATCCCGTGGCGCCGCCCGTGCGTTCGGGCGAAAGGTCGGCCGGCAGCGCCGCGACGAAGCGGCCGGCAAGCCGGGCGGCGTTGACCATCACGTCCTTCGCCCAGCCGGGGTGCGCGGCCACGCCGTGGATTTCCACCACCGCCGCGTCGGCACTGAAGGTTTCGAAATCGATCTCGCCCGGCGTGGAGCCGTCGAGCGTGTAGCCGGCCGCGGCGTCGATCTGCGCGAGGTTCACCTTCGCCATGCCGCGGGCGATCTCCTCGTCGGGATTGAAGCAGAGCCGGATCCGGCCGTGCGGGATTTCGGGGTGCTGCAGCAGATGGCGCGCCGCCGACATGATCACCGCGATGCCGGATTTGTCGTCCGAGCCGAGCAAGGTCGTGCCGCTGGCGGTGACGATGTCGTGGCCGAGGCAGTCGCGCAGGAAAGGCGTGTCCTCGAGCGTCAGTTTTTGCGCGGGATCGTCCGGCAGCACGATCGGCCGGCCGTCGTAGGCGCGGTGGACGATCGGCTTCGCGAGGCCCGGCAGATTGGTCGCCGTGTCGACATGGGCGAACCACGCCACCGTCGGCACCGGTTTCGGCGAGGTGGCCGGCAGGGTCGCGAGCAGGTAGCCATGTTCCGTGAGTTGCACGTCGGCGAGGCCGAGGCTCTCCAACTCCGCTTGCAGCAGCCGGAGCAGGTCCCACTGGCCGGGGGTGCTCGGTGTCGTGTCCGACTGGTCGTCGCTGCGGGTGTCGACCTGCACATAACGCAGGAAACGGGCGAGCAGGTCGGCGGAGTCGACGTTGATGGGCACGAGGCAGGGTGCGACGATCCCGGTCGCGCGCAAATCAGATTTGTGCCGGGCAGGCGGGTGCGGTTGGCTCGCCGCGATGAAATGCCCCGCCTTGCCCCGTTTGCGGCCGAGCCTGCTGGCCGCCGTCATGTTGTTCGTCTCCGCCCTCGCGTTGCGCGCGGCGGATCCCGCGTCCTTCGGTTTCGACCCGGCGCGCCTCGCCCGGCTCGATCGCGCCATCCAAAGCGAGATCGACCAGCAACGTCTGGCGGGCGCGGTGATGTTCATCGCGCGCGACGGACAGGTGGCGAAGCTGCAGGCGTACGGGCAGCGGGATCTTGCGGCCGGCCAGGCCATGACGCCCGACACGATCTTCCGCATCGCGTCGATGACCAAAGCGGTCACGACCGTCGCCGCCCTCATGCTCTACGAGGAGGGCCGTTTCATGCTCAACGACCCGGTGGGAAAATATATCCCGGCCTTCGCCAAGTCCGAGGTTGCCGTGCGTCCGCCGGCCGATGCGCCCGCCGGCACGCCTTACACGAAGGTGCCCGCCCGGACGGCCATGACGATCCGCCAGCTCATGACCCACACCGCCGGCCTGGGCTACGGGCTGGGCGAGAATCCGGCCGCCGAGGAATTCAAACGGGCCCGGGTGCAGGGCTGGTATTTCGCGGACCATGACGAGACGATCGGCGAGGCGATGGAGCGTCTCGCCAGGCTGCCACTGGGCAAGCAGCCGGGCGAAGCCTTTATCTACGGATTCGGCACGGATCTGCTCGGGCACCTCGTCGAGGTGATTTCCGGCCTGCCGCTCGACCGGTTTATCGAGGAGCGCATCACCAAGCCGCTCAAGATGACCGACACCTCCTTTTTCCTGCCGCCGGAAAAAGCCAGCCGCCTGGCGACCGTGTACGGCCTCGTCAACGGCACGCTCGCGCCCGGTGACCAGGGCGCGTACGTCACCGGGCCGCGCAAGTGCTTCTCCGGCGGCGCGGGCTTGCTCTCCACCGCCTCCGATTACGGACGCTTCCTGCAAATGCTGCTCAATGGCGGGGAACTCGATGGCGTGCGGCTGCTCAGCCCGCAGACGGTCGAGCTCATGCAGGCCAGCCAGATCGGGGACCTCTACCTCGATGGCCGGCAATCGCTCGGCCTCGGCGTCTGGGTCAACGACCGCCCGGGCCGGTTTGGCGAGGCGATTGGCGAGGGGGCTTACGGTTGGGGCAGCGCCTATTTTCCGCAGTACGTCGTCGATCCGAAGAAGCGGCTGGTTTTCATGTTCATGACCCAGCTGATGCCCGCCGGCGGCAGCGATCTCAACCAGCGCATGAAGGTGCTGACTTACCAGTCGTTGATTAAGTGACGCGAAGGCGGGCTGGCATAGCCCGCCTGCCGGGGATTCGACCAACACTCCGGGGCGATCGGGAGCTCAGCGGCGCCAGCCGCCGCGCCCGCCCGCGGGAACGCCGCGGAAATAGGCCCCGTCCCCTTGGAAACCGCCGCCGAAATAGCCGCGCTCGACCGGACCGAAATAAAACGGCGACGACACATCATAGTCCGCATACGAGTATGAGCCGGGGTAGTAGCGGTCCGGGTAGTAGCCCGGATAGTAGCCGTAGTAACCGCCGCCGCTCGTGGAGGTCAGGCCCACCCCGATGCTCATGCGCGAGTCGGGGTCGTAGTAATCCAGCCAGAGCGAACCCGCACGAAAATCACGTCCGCCGGCGCCCCAGCCGTAGGCCAGGGTGACGGAACCGTGGACTTCGCCGCGACGCTTGACGACGACGTCGCTCTCCTTGAGGCGCGGCCGCTCCTTCGGCGTCGGGCGCGAAGCGATCGCGGCGGCCACCAGTTCGTTCAACTTCGCGAGCTGGGCGGGGGTCAGTTCGTCCAGGCCGGCCAACTGACGCGAACGCTCGTCGCGCCGCGCCGTGAAAGTGGCCGCGAGCACCGTGAGTTTTTCGCGCCGGGCAAAGGCGAGATCATCGGCGACGAGTTTGTCGAGCGCGCGGCGTTCCGCTTCGTCCAGGGTGGACAGGCCGGCGGCCTCCTGTTCCCGGGCCGACAGCGTGGCGGTGAAGCCGCCCTCGGCGGCACGCAGCGTGATCCCGGTGGCGAGGACCCAACCGGCCAGGAGCGCGAGCCCGAGCCGGGTGACGGAGGACGAAGTCATGGCGGCCTGTGACCCGGACCGGCGACGCGGGTTCCGCCGCGTTCAGCCCTCCTTGTCGGTGCTTTCGATGGCGCCGCCAATGACCGCGTATTTCATCACCTCGGCCGGCGAACGGTTCTCGATCGGCCGCACGCGATCGCGCTTCACGAGGTAAAGCTGGCCCGCGACGTTGTAGGCCTGCGGCACGTAGACGGAGACGTAGTCCTCGCCGAGGTTGAAGTTGCCCGCCGACTCGTCGGTCAGGAAACCCACGATCCACACCTCCGGCAGCACATTGACCAGCACGGCCTGCGTGAAGCGCCGCTTGTTGCCGACGAACGCCTCGAGGAAATCGCGCACCGAAGTGTACACGAAACTGACGCCCGGCAGATGCTCGAGTCCGCGATCCACGATCCCGAAGGTTCGCCGCATGAAGACGAACGAGCTGATCCAGCCGACCGTAATGATGAACGCCACGAGCACCACGAAGCCCGCGCCCGGGGTGGTGACGTAGGGATCGAGCATGCCGTCGAGTTTCCGGAAGAACCAGACCAGGAGGCTGACCGTGATCAGCAACGGGGCGAGGACCAGCACGCCGCGAAGGATGTATTCCCCCGTGTGCCGGATGTGGAAATGGCGGATATGGCGGAGTCGTTTGCGCGCTGCTTGGTTCATCGTCGGCGCCTTACTGACACCGCCGCGGTCCGCTGGTTACCCTAGTTTCATGCCGGGCCGGGCCTACTTCGGCGCGGGTTGTTCCCGGGCCGGAGCTCCGAAATCAGGGGTGCCGTCGGCCCGCCAGGCGATCGGCTGCACCCGCGTGTGACGGTTCGGATCCCGCAGCGGGTCGCCCGGGATGTCGCGGTAGTTGCGGGCGTGATAAACCAGCAGGTCGACGCCGTTTTCCGTCACGAAGCAATTATGCCCCGGCCCGTAGATGCCATGGGCCTCGCTCGTGGCGAACACCGGGACCGGCGACTTTACCCAGGATTTCGGATCGAGCAGATCCGCGCTGGCATCCGCCGTGAGCAGGCCGAGGCAGTATTCCGCGCCGGTGCCCGAGGCCGAGTAGGTGAGAAACAACCGGCCGTTGCGCGCGAGGACCGTCGGGCCCTCGTTGACCCAGTAACGCACCTGTTCCCACGGCAGATCGGGCTTCGACAACCGCACGGCCGGGCCGGTGATGCTCCACGGCGTGTCCATCTTCGCGAGGTAGAGATTGGTTCCCTTGATGTCGGGATGCCGTTGCGTCCAGAGCAGGTAACGCTGCCCGCGGTGCTCGAAGGTCGAGGCGTCGAGCGCGAAGGATTCCCAGCCGGTCCGGAGCTGGCCCTTTTCAACCCATTCGCCGGTGAAGGGGTCGGGTGAGGAATTTTCGAGGACGTAGATCCGGATTTCCCAAATCTTTTCCGCCGCGCCGGCGGCGAAGTACACGTACCACTTGCCGTCGATGAAATGGATTTCGGGCGCCCAGATGTGCGCGCCCATCACGCCGGCCGGGTGTTTCCGCCAGATCACCCTGGGCTCGGCGGACGCGAGGCCCGCGATGGTTTTCGCGCGGCGCAACTCGAGCCGGTCGTACTCCGGCACCGTGCCCATGAAATAGTAATAGCCGTCGCCATGCTGGTGAATCCACGGATCGGCGCGCTGCTCGATCAGCGGGTTGGGGTAGCGGGTGGGTTCGGCGGCCGTCGCCAGCGACACCAACGCGAGCAACGCAAGCCGGGGGCGGGGCAGCAACGTCATCGGCCGCAGCGTGACGGGCGGCGCGCCGCCCGCAAGGACCGTGCAGCATGACTGTAAGATAGGAAATGACATCGACCCACCCGCGCGCCCGGCCAAGCATCGCGGCATGTCACGCATCGCATTGGTCGGTCCCGGCGCCGTCGGCGGGGTCATGGCGGCCTGGCTGGGGAAAACGGGCCGGCACGAAGTCACCTTGTGCGCGCGACGTCCGCTCGGCGAGTTGCACGTGGAAACGCCGCACGGTCCCCTGACCAGCCGGCCGACGGTGCTCACTTCGCCGGCGGAGGCGCGGCCCGTGGATTGGGTGCTGGTGGCGACCAAGGCCTACGATGCGGAGGGCGCGTCGGCGTGGCTCAAGGGACTCGCGGCCACGGGCGCGCCGGTGGCGATTTTGCAAAATGGCGTCGAGCACCGCGAACGCTTCCAGCCTTACCTGCCGGCCGACCGGATTGTCCCCGTCATGGTCGACTGCCCGGCCGAGCGGACCGATCCCACGCACATTCGCCAGCGGGGCGCCGCGAAGATGGTGGTGGCGGATGATGCGCGCGGGCGGGAGTTCGTCGCCTTGTTTGCCGGGACGCCGGTGGAAGTGACGACCACCGCCGATTTCAAGAGCGCCGTCTGGCGGAAGCTTTGCGTGAATTCGTCCGGGGCGATCAACGCGCTGTTGCTGCAGCCCGCCGGCGCGTTGCACGACGAAAAGCTGGGCGAACTGCTGGGCGCGATGGTGCGCGAGTGCATGGCCGTGGGCCGGGCGGAGGGCGCGGTGTTCGAGGAGGATCTTCCGGCCAAGGTCCTGGCCGGGCAGCGCGCGGCGCCGGCCGATGCGATGAACTCGATCCATGCGGACCGCGCGGCCGGCCGGCCGATGGAACTGGATGCGCGCAACGGCGTGATCGTGCGCCTCGGCCGCAAGCATGGCATCGCGACGCCTTACAACGAAATGGCCGTGGCGTTGCTGAGCGCGATGGCAAAAAAATAGGGCCGGTCTCTGGCCCGAGGGCGTGGAAGGCCGGTCAGAGACCGGCCCTGTTCTTCGCACGGCTCAGAATGACGCACGGCGGTGAGGATTCCGCGTTGCGTGTAGCGAATCCCGCCGGCGCGGAATCATGATGTCCCCTCGCAGGCGGATGCTGAATCCGCTTACAGCGTCGCGAAGAGCGCGCGGAGTTCGGACGGAAACACCGGCTTGGGCAGGATGAAATCCACCTTGTGCGCCCGGTAAGTGGCGTCGACTTCCTCGCTCAATTCGGAGCTGAACACGATGATGCGGCCCTTGAAGTTCATCGCCCGCAGCCGGGCCACGAGTTCCAAGCCGCTCACCGTCGGCATATGGTGGTCGGTGATGACCACATCGTAGGCCGCCGGGTTATCCTTCAACAGGTCGAGCGCGAGATTGCCGTCCGGAACCGACTCCACCTTGTGCCCGTCGCGGCCCAGGACCACTTCCAGCAATTGGCGGAGTTCCTTCATGTCGTCGGCGTAAAGCACCCGCAGCGACTTCTTCGGCGCGGGGGTCGCGGTCGGAGATGTGACAGGTATGCTCATGAGGAATAGCACCTAGCTAACAGATAAAACATCGGTTGTCTCGCTGGCTTGTTGTGAAAAATTTACGAAATTCCCCTGCAATTAGTTGGCTCCGTCGAGTCCGCGGCGAACGAGCAGCGGTTTGATGTCCGGCTCGCCGCCGGTCATCTCGCGGAAGAGCTTCATCGCATCCTCGCTGCCGCCGCGGGAAAGCAGCGTTTTGCGGAAGCGATCGCCGTTGGCGCGCGTCAGGCCGCCGTGGGTCTTGAACCAATTCACGGTGTCGGCATCGAGCACCTCGCTCCAGAAATAGGAGTAGTACCCGGCCGAGTAGCCGCCCATCGAGTGCGAGAAATAAGTGCTGCGATAGCGCGGCGGCACCGGCGGGAAATCGAGGCCCGCTTTCTTCAGCGCGGCGGTTTCGAAGGCCACCACGCCGTCGGCCGACGGGACCTCGCCGGGCGCGAACTGGTGCCAGGCTTGGTCGATGACGTTCGCGGCCACCAGTTCGGTCGTGGCGTAGCCCTGGTTGAACTTCGCGGCGGCCGCGACCTTGTCGAGGAGCTCCTGCGGGAGGGGGGCGCCGGTCTGGTAGTGCTTCGCATAATGCGCGAGCACCTCGGGCCAGTCGCGCCACATCTCGTTCACTTGCGAGGGAAATTCGACGAAGTCGCGCGGCACCGCCGTGCCCGCGAAGCGCGGGTACTTCACGTTGGAGAACATGCCGTGCAGCGCATGGCCGAACTCATGGAAGCAGGTCTTCACCTCGTCCCACGTCAGCAGCGTCGGCTCGCCATCGGGCGGCTTCGGGATGTTGAGGTGGTTGCCGATGACGGGCTTGTCGCCGGTCAGGCCGTTCTGGGAAACATAGGCATTCATCCACGCGCCGCCGCGCTTGTTCGGGCGGGCGTAGTAGTCGCCGAGGAAAAGCGCGAGGGGCTTGCCATCCTCGTTGAAGACTTCGAACACGAACATGTCCGGGCTGTACCCCTTCAGGTCGGTGCGCTCCTTGAAGGTGATGCCGTAGAGCTTCGTGGCGGCGTAGAACACGCCGTCGACCAGCACGCGGCGGAGTTCGAAGTAGGGCTTCAGCTGGGATTCATCAAAGGCGTATTTTTCCTTCCGGACCTTTTCGGCGTAGAAATCCCAATCCCATGCGGCGATTTGGAAACCGCCCTTCTCCTTGTCGACGATGGCCTGCATCGCGGCGGCTTCCTTGCGGGCGTTGGCGACGGCGGGCGGGGCGAGCTGGGCGAGGAGTTTGTTCACGACGTCGACCGAGCCGGCCGTCTGCTCATCGAGCTGGAACGCGGCATGCGTCGGGTAACCGAGCAGGTTGGCGCGCTCGGCGCGGAGCTGGGCGATGCGGGCGACGGTTTCGCGCGTGTCGAATTCGCCGCCGTGGCTGCCGCGCGCGAGCGAGGCCTCCATGATCCGCTGGCGCAGGGCGCGGTTGGTGAGCGCATCGAGCGGCGGCTGGCCCGTGGTGTTCTGGAGGGAAATCAGGAACTTGCCCGCGTAGCTGGCGGCCTTGGCCTTGGCGGCGGCCACCTGGGCTGCGTCCAGGCCGGCCAGCGCTGCGGGCGTCACGAGCGCCGCGGCGGCCTTGGTGGCGGCCGTGGCCATGCCGTTGATCTGCGCATCCGTCAGGCCGGCGAGTTCCTCGCGGGTGTCGACGAGGACCGCGGAGGCCGCGACTTCCTTCAGGACGCTCTGGGAAAACTTGGTCGAGAGCACGGCGAGCTCGGCGTTGAGGGCCTTGAGCTTGGTTTTGTCGGCGTCGGACAACTTGGCGCCGCCGCGGACGAAGTCCTTGTAATACCGCCACAGGACGCGCTTCGACTCGGCGTCGAGTTCGAGCGTGTCGCGGGCATCGTAGAGGGCCTGCACGCGGGCGAACAGCGCGGGGTTCAGCCGGATGGCGTCGCGGTGCGCCGAGAGTTTCGGGGAAAGCTCGGCTTCAAGCTTCTGGAGCGTGGGGTTGGTCATGGTCCCCGTCAAAATGCCGAACGCGGTGCTCGTCCGGTCGAGCAACTCACCCGAGCGCTCCATGGCGACGATGGTGTTCTCGAAGGTGGGTTGGGCCCGGTTGTTGGCGATGGCCTCGTGCTCCCGGAGATCCTCGGCCATGCCCTGTTCAAAGGCGGGCGCGAAATGCTCGTCCTTGATCTGTTCGAACGGCGGCAGCTGGTACGGGAGGGGGCTCGGGCTCAACAACGGGTTGGCCGGCTGGGCGGTGAGCAGGACGGGCATGGTGAGGCAAAGCGACGCGAGCAAGGGGGGCAGCGCCCGGGACGGGAGGGAGAGGAGACGCATAGGGGGGATGATTGTTATTAGCAGATACTTCCGACGCTCGGTTGGCAAGACTGCCAGTCGGAATAACCCGCACTTGGGGCGAAATGGAGGACCCGCGGGGTGGAAAGGTTCCCGGGATTCGGCCGGACGCGTTTTTTTGGCGACCCGGCCGGTGCCGCGCGGTCTGTCCTTTCACTATGAAAAACCATATTCCGTCCACTCTTCTCGCTGCACTGGGCGCGCTCGCGCTGGTTGCCGCCGGCTGCAACAAGCATGACCGGGCTGACGCCACCGCATCGGTCAAGGAGGCGGCCCGCGATACCCAGGCGGCCCTCAGTGGTGCGTGGGACGACGTCAAGAGCTTCACCTTCGACAAGCGCGACGCCTTCAGTTCGAAGGCGAAGTCGATGGCCGCGCAGGCCGAGGTGCAGGTCAGCCAGCTCCGCGCGAATTATTCCGAGGCGCAGGCCAGCGCGAGCCGCAAGGCCGCCATGGAGGAGTTGAAAAACTCCGAGGCCGACTACAAGGCCAAGCTCGACGCGCTCGGCCATGCCTCCGCCGACACGTGGGACGCCGCGAAGAACAATGTGATCCTCGCGTGGGACAAGCTGCAGGCCTCCTACCGCAAGGCCCAGGCGAACTGAGGCGCCGGTTGATACGCACGCGACGGGAGCCGCAGGGCTCCCGTTTTTTTGTCGGCGGGGTTTATCCCCTGACGATTGCTGGCGAAGCCGGCACCAACTCCGCCAGCGACTTCCGCAACACTGCCGGGCGAATCGGCTTCGGCAGGATCACGGATACGCCGAGCCGGTGGTATTCACGGTGCACGGCGGGATCGAGTTCCGAGCTGAACACCATGATCCTTCCCTTGAACTCACCCACCGCGAGCCGCCGCACCAGTTCCAGCCCGTTCATCCGGGGCATGTGGTGGTCCGTGATCAAAAGATCGAAGCCGGTGGGATCACCCGTGAGCCGCTCGAGCGCTTCGTCACCGTCGCTGATCGTCTCGATTTGATAGCCTTGCGCCTCGACAATGACGCGCATCACCTCGCGGAGCTCGCGCAGGTCCTCCGCGTAGAGGATGCGGGCAACCCGGGCTTGGGGCGGGTGGGACGGAGTCCCGAGGGCGTCGAGCGTGGGCGGTGGCACGTTTCCGTTAACAGACGCGGTCCATGCCGTCCGGTTCTGCGAAAAGTCTTTGAAACTCCGGATCGGTAACTCTGATCCCGGACGCCCTCGCCGTTGAAAAACCGCGCCGGCCGGCCTACGTCAGGACGTCTGCCAGTGCGTCCAACATCCTGCGCCACGAGCCCGCGGCCTGCTCGGCGAAGGCGGACCACCGCGGGGCCATCTCGTGCGTCAGCGTCAGCTCGCATCCGGGGTCGAGCGGCCGGATCTCGACGCGCACCCGGCTGGTTTCCGGCAGGGTGTCGCGCGTGCCCCAGGTGAACACCAGCCGGTGCGGCCGGTCGATTTCGAGGTATTCGCCGACGTGGTCGAACTCCTGGCCGGCGCGGTTGACGACGAACGAGAATTTCCCTCCCACCCGCGGTTCCAAGTCCAGACGCACGATGCGTTCCTCACGGACGTTCGGACCGAACATCCAGCGGCCCAGCTGGTCGGGATCGAGCCACGCCGCGAACACCCGCTCGGCGCTCGCGGAAAAGCGTTTTGTGACGACAGCTCGGGCCGATCCGCTCATGACAGGGAGACCGGGGAGCGGCGCCGGCGGTTCGCCCAAAAATAGGCGATGACCGCCAAGCCGCCGGCGGCCGCGGGCAAGGTCTCCGGCCACACGGAGGGAGTCGCGCCACAAAACTCCACGCCGCCGGCCCCGAACAGGCCGGCGTAGGCGAGGGCGCACAGCAGGCATTTCGGGGCGAAGGCGAGGGCGCCGATCGCGGCTCCCCGCCGCCACCCCGGTTTAGGAAGCGGCGCGCGCATCGGCGTAGCGATCGTGGTGGCGCACCCATTCCATGCCGTAGTCCAGGTTCTCCTCGTCGCGGCCCTTGGGGGTGAGATCGAGCAGATTGTAGGTGGCCATGATGGTCTCCACGCCGCGACCGTAGGTGGAGTAAGTGTGATGGATGTCACCGGCGGCATCGCGGGCGAAAACGCTGATGCCCGGCGCCTCCTCGTGCGGAAACGGCTGCTGCTTGTAGTTGTATTCCACGGTGCCGCGCTTCCGGTCCGCCGGCCGGAATGATACGTGGAAATCGAAATTGAAATCGCTGCCGTGGGACGAGACCCAGTTCACGTCCCAGCCCATCCGCTTCTTGAAACGGAGGATTTCCTTCAACGGCGCGCGCGAGATCGCGGCGAAGGCCGTGTCCCGGGCCGCGAGGTGCGGCACGGTCGGATTGAAATGGTCCATCATGAAGGAGCAGCTCTTGCAGCCTTCCTCCCAGCCGGGACCGAGCATAAAATGCTGCACGAGCAACTGGCTGCGGCCGGCAAACAGATCCGCGAGGGTCACGCGGCCCTTCGCCGCCTGAAAAACATAGGGCGAGGTGATCTTCACCCAGGGCAGCGAGCGCCGGCGCTGGTTCAAACGGTCCTGCTGCCTCGTGAGTTTCTTTTCCTCGCGCAGGAGTTTCCGGCGCGCAGTGAGCCATTGGGCGGGGGAAACGACCTTGGGTGTTGGGGTGATGGTCATCGGATGTGGAGGTTAGCGGGTGGGGGACTGCTTTTCGTACTCGGCCTTCAGGCGGGCGTGGGTTGCCCAGAACAGCGGCTGCGGGGTTCCTTCCAGTTGGGCGAGCAGGATGGCGAGGTGGGTGTGCCAGCCGGACGCGAAGCCGGTGAGGGACGAAAGATCGTCGCCGCGGCTGCGGTGCGTGAGGATCAGCAGGACCTTCCCGTCCTGGGGAATGAGTTCGAAGGTCACGTCCGAGTTTTCGCCGAACGTGTAGCTGAGCACGCGCGGGGGTTCGCAACGCAGCACGGTGCCCGGCATGGCCTCGGCGCCGTCGTGGTGGCACGCGTGCTCCGCCGGCGGCGTTTCCGTGGGGGAGATGTTCTTGTGCTGGAAAACCAGCTCCATCTTGCCGCCGGCCCGCAGTTCCATCGGGCCGCCGGCGAACCATTTGGCGCGCTTCGCCGGATCCGTCAGGTAGGTCCAGATGCGCTCGATCGGCCCCGGCAATGTCCGCATGATGCGGATCTCCCCCGGGGCGGGGAACTGGGCGGGGGTGTCGTTGTTTTTCATGATTTGGATTTTTTAGCCCGCTCGTCCTCGGCGCGCAGCTCCCGCTCCAGGGCATCGAGGCGCCGGCTCCAGAACGCGCGCGTCTTCTCGAGCCAGGCGCCGATCTCGTCGAGGCCCTCGGGATTCAGCGTCTGGATGCGCGACTGCCCCTCGGCCCGGGTGGTGACCAGCCCGGCCTCGCGGAGTACCTTGAGGTGCTGCGAGATCGCCGGCGCGCTCAGGTCGAACTCGTCGACGATCTCGCCCGCCGTATGATCGCGCTTCGCGAGCAGTTCGACGATACGCCGGCGGGTGGGATCGGCCAGGGCTTCAAGGCTGAGCATGCCCCAGAAGATTAAGTTAATACTTAATTAAGCAAGAACTAAATCAGGGCCCGCCCGGTCGCCCGACAAACGGCAACGTGTCAGGGGATACGTTGCCCGTTTCCGGGCGTGTGGCCCATGGCGCATGCGCCCGCGCCCGGTCGGAAATTACGGTGCGACGGCGGCCACGGCGACCGCCGGGTTCAGCGCGCGCTGCAGGTGGGGGACCAGGCGCTGGCTGAATTCCGCGGCGTCGGCGGCCGAGAGATGGGACCATTCCGGGCAGTCGAAAATGAGCTCGGGATGATCCGAGTAATAGATGTTGGGCGCGCCGGTTTCCCGGACCAGGCGCGTCCATGCGGCGGAGCGCGGGGTGCCGTGATCCTCCAGTTCCTTGAGCGGACCGGAGTGGGGGAAGCGCACAAAGATCACCTGGCCGCCGCGGGCGCGGATTTTCTTCACCGCGTCGGCGGTCTGGCCGAAGCGTGCCTCCACCGCCCTGGCGATGTCCTCAAGGACAAATTTCGGCGTATGCGCGGCCATGGGGGGCGGGGTGAACAGCGGCGCCCAGCCTGCGCGGATGCGGTCCTGCAGCGGGCCGGGCTGCGTGGCGGCGGCGATCATCCGGGTCTGGCGCTCGCGGTCGATCGTGGAGAAATACGGCGGCAGCCGGGGCGGCGCGTGGTAGGTGGTCCGGCTCGGGATGTCCACCGACTTGAGCAACTGCTCGAGCGTCAGATCATCCTGCTTCATGAAAGCCACGTGCTCCTCGAGGAACATGCCGAGATGGTGGCCGCCGCGCTGGGCCACCGTGCGCTCCTGGTAACGCCGCAGCGCGCGGAGGGAATTTTTGTAGGGCGGCGCGGGCGGCGGCACCATCCACATGCCGGGAATCAGGCTGGCGATGACCGTGCCGTGGAAGGTCTCGTCGTTGGCGAGATTTTCCAGGATGGGGTAGGCGCAGCTGCCGACGAGCGCGAGCTGCACCGGCCGGCGGCCGAGACCCTGCTCGAGCACGTCGAGATTGAGGTCAAACAACGCGCGCGAGTCGCCGATGATGACGAGCGAGTCGGGTTTCACCGACTCGCGTCGGTCGGCCCAGAGGTCCGCGGTGTCGTTGAGCGTGGGCGCATAGCCCAGCGCGCGGGCGCGGAGTTCCCACGCCACGGTGGCGAGCGCCGTGAGCACGAGCGCGGCCACGAGCAGGCCGCGCCAGGGCTGGGCCGGAACCGGCCGTTGAAAATCAAAACTGGAAGTAGATGAATGCATTGCCGCTCCCTTGGGTGAGAATGATGGCGCCGAGCATGAGCGTCCACGCCGTGCCGATGAGCCAGGCGGGCTGGCGGGCAACCGCCGCTTCGAGTGAGGTGTGGCGCAGGCGCCACTGGACCAGCCAGAGGCCGGCGACCACGAGCGCGACCTGGAGGATCTCCCGGCCGGACAGGATCGCTTCGCCGACCGGAATCTTACCCGCCATCGCGCCGAGGATCATCGCGGCCGAGGGGAAGTTCGGCGCGCGGAAGAACACCCAGGCGATGCAAACGATGACGTAGGTGAGGAGACAGAGCGCCAGCTGCGCGGGGAGGGTTTCCTTCCACGCGGCGCCCTTGGTGAACGTCCGCAGGAAATGCTCGATCACGAGCATGAAGCCGTGGATGAGGCCCCACACGACGAAGGTCCAGGCGGCGCCGTGCCACAAGCCGCCGAGGAACATCACGATGATGAGGTTGACCGCGGCGCGCAGCGCGCCGACGCGATTGCCGCCAAGCGGAATGTAGAGGTAGTCGCGCAGGAACGTGGACAGCGAGATATGCCAGCGTTTCCAGAAGTCCGAGAAACCCACCGACGCGAACGGGAAGAGGAAATTGTCCCGCAGGTGAAAACCGAGGCAGAGCGCCGCGCCGATCGCGCAGGTCGAGTAGCCGGAGAAATCGAAGAAAATCTGTCCGGAAAACGCGATCACCCCCATCCAGGCGTCGAGCTGATACACGGGGCCGGGGTTGCCAAAAACGCTGTCCGCCACCGGCGCGAGGAAGGTGTCCGCCAGCACGACCTTCTGGAACATGCCGAGCGACATCAGGAACAGCCCCCACTGCATCCGGTGCTTCAACGGCGTCGGCGGAGCGTCGCATTGCGGGAGGAAATCGGCCGCGCGCACGATGGGGCCGGCCACGAGTTGCGGGAAGAAGGAAACCGCCAGCAGGAAATCGCGCAGCGAGCGCGTCGGCTGCGTCGCGCCGCGATACACATCGAGCGTGTAGGAGAGCGAGTGGAACGTGTAGAACGAGATGCCGATCGGCAGGAACAGGTCTAGGTGGGGCGGCGAATAGGCGATGCCGATCCGGGCGAGCAGCCACTGCGTGTTCTCGAGCAGGAAATTCCCATACTTGAAGAAACCCAGCATGCTGAGGTTGGCGGTGACGCTGGCCACGAGCCAGGCCTTGCGGGTGCCGGCGGGGGCCGCGGCGATGCGGGCGCCGAGCCAGAAGTCGAGCGTGGTGGTGGCGAAGAGCAGCAGCGCGAACGGCGGGTTCCAGGCCCCGTAGAAAACATAGCTCGCGACGAGCAGGAGGTTCTTGCGGGCCGGCCACGAACGGAGGGTCCAGTAGGCCGCGAGGACGACGGCGAAGAACACCACGAAGGTGAGCGAATTGAAGAGCATGGCGGTAAAATGAAACCGGCTGCGCGTGAGGCAGCCGAGGGATTAGAATAGCACGCCGCGGCTGGCGACACATTTGACCGCCCGGCCACCGCCGGTGGGTCATCCGGCCCAGTGGCGGATTTCTTGAGCCGACTTGGGTAAGGGTCGGTCTCAGACCGGCCCTACAGCAGCCGCGCCCCCGATGGACCGCCCAAAAACGGCACGCTTTCCCTGCTCCCGCGCGTGCCTTGGCCCCGGTCGCCCTCACTCCAGCCAAACAAAAAGGCCGCCTCGCGGCGGCCTGGGAAATCACGCGAAGGGTCGCGCTTCAGTTGCTGATGTCGTGCGTGGTGCTCGCATCGCGAATCGGCAGGTACAGCTTGTACCACGCCTTCTGCGCGTCGCTGTCCGCATAGTCCTTCAGCGCCTGCTCGTCGGCGAATTCCATTACGATGATGTGGGTGCGCTTCTTGACCACTTCCGAGGCGTTCTGGGCCTTGAGGGTTTTGGTCCAGACGCGGGTGATGCCCTTGTAGGCCGCCGGCAGCGCCTTGGCACCGTCGAGCGCGGCCTGGATCTGTTCGGGAGTCGTGCCTTCCTTCCAGGCCACGGTGACGACGTGAATGACGGACTTGGGCGCGGTGTCGGCGGCCAGGGCGCGGGCGGTGCCGAGCGAGAGCGCGACGACGGTGAGAACGAGGGCAAACAGCTTCTTCATGGATGGTCGGGGTTGGATTTTATCGGGATTGGCCGGAGCCCGGCCGCGAACTCCAAAAAGGCAGGCGTTGGGATTGCACCCTGTCAATGAAGGAGCCGGGCGGCGGATCCCAATTGGAAAATTCAGGGTGATTTTCCAGCCGGCTTCCCCAAGGCTCCGGGAATGAACCGCCGTGCGATTTTTCCCCTGGCCATCCTTTGGGCATGCATGGCGGGCTGCGCCCCGAAGGAACCACCCCCCCCGGCGGTGCCGGAGAAGAGCGAGGCCGAGGTGCGGCGCGAGCAGTATTTCAGCAAGGAGATCGCCGCCGACCCGGCGATCGCCTGGCGCAACAGCAACCTCGGCATCCAGGTGCTCGCGCCGGGCGAGGGGCCGCTGATCCAACTGCAGGACCGCGTGCGCGTTCATTATACCGGCCGGTTGGTGGACGGCACGGTGTTTGATGACACCCGGGCGAAGGGCAAGCCGTCCGAGTTTCCGGTCAACGCGCTGATTCCCGGCTGGTCCGCCGCGATGCTCACGCTGCGCGCGGGCGCGAAGGCGAGGATCTACATCCCGCCCCACCTGGGCTACGGCGGCGTGCGCGCCGGCAAGGTCCCGCCGTTCTCCGGCCTGATCTTCGAGATCGAGGTGCTGGCGGTGAATCCCGAGCCGGCGGCGGCAAAACCCTGAGCCATGGCGCGGAGCGTCGTCCTCGAAACCACCCCACGGTGCGAGCGCTGCCGGTGCACGCCGCGCTGGTGCATCTGCGACGGCTTGCAGGTCGTGCACACCCCGCTGCAGGCTGACGTCCTGATCCACAAGCGCGAGTACTGGCGGCCCACGAGCACCGGCCGGTTGATCAACCGCGTCGTCGCCGGCTCACGCGGTCATGTGTTCTGGCAGGAGAAGCCGCCCGCACGCGAAACCGTCGTGGCGCCCGAGCGCGAACTCTGGATCCTGCATCCCCGCGGCGAGGAACTGCCCGCCGCGACCGACCCCGCAAAAATCCAGGTGCTTCTGCTCGATGGCAGCTGGAGCGAGGCGGGTTCGATGCTGGGCGTCGCGGGTTCCTGGGGCCGCCGCGTCAGCCTGCCGCTGTCCGGCCCCAGCCGCTACTGGCTGCGCAACGCGCCCGGCGCCGGGAAACACGCCACGGTCGAGGCCTTGGCGTTCCTGTACGGCGCGCTTGGTCTGGCGGAAGCCGCGGCGCAGCTGCGCCTGCAGTTCGAGCTTCATGTTTATGCCGGGTTGCGCACGCGCGGAGCCAAGGCGCTGGCGGACGAGTTTCTCGCGACATCCCCCCTGCGCGAAGCCATGCCCGATCTCCTCGCGCGCCTGGATCAGCGGCGCCCCAACCCATCGGCTCCGCTGGAGGAGCTTGCTTGAAAGCGATCCGGCACACGCGCCGGCGACTGACATCCCGAATCGCCTGTAAACAAGATCCGACGGAATGCCCGATCTCCCGTGGGAACCCGCACCGGCATTTGGCTTACTCTAGGACGGGCGCGAACCCGCCCGCTTTCCATGTTTTCCGCCGCCAAAGACGCCATGACCGGGGCCGCCGCCCGGAAGTTCGTCAACGACCGCATCGGGCGCTACGGCGCGGTCACCAACCTCCGCATCGATTCGAAAGCCAAGTCCGTCGAGTTCACGTGTGATCTCGACGGGGAGGTTTCGCCCGTGACGGTGCGCATCGACCGCTACGAGGTCGAGGAGAGCGGGGGCAAGAAATTCGTGCTCGCCCGAAAATGCTCCTGCAGCCGCCCCTGGCTGGAACGGGCCCTCGAGGATTTCGTGGTGGGCCGGCGATTCGAAGTTCCAGGTTGGGCAAGCGCCGCGCTCTAGCAGGCCTGCGTTGCGTGGTGTTCCCGAGTGACACCCCCGCCCTGCAGGCAGCCGCCTCCGCCGGCGTACCGCTGCTATCCCCGGTGATGCCTTGCCGTAGTCACTCTTTCGCGATCCCGGGCAAAATCAGGATTTTCCTGGTAGCCCTTCGCGGAACTTCGCGCCCTTCGCGGTTCAATTGCATCGTTCCGGCTCAAAAATCCTGGCGGTGACCGGGGCAACCGGGTGGAGGGTCGGCGCAGGCACCGCTGCTGCAAGGGAACGAGGAATGCCGACCGGGCACAAACGGCTTGTCCGCGTCACGCGGGGCCTTCTAGCTTGCGGCCTCCCCTATGTCCGCTTCTTCCGCTTCCTCCGGCCCGGTCAATTCCAAGGTGGGTCCGGCCGAAGTGGCCGCGCGCGAAGCCGATTGGCTGGCGAACATTTATCGCCCGGGCGAAGCGAATCTCACGGTCCGCGCCGTCGTCGTCGGCATGCTGATCGGCGCGGCGATGTGCCTGTCGAATCTCTACGTGTTCTTCAAGACGGGCTGGAGCATGGGCGTGACGCTCACGGCCTGTTTGCTGGCGTTCGGCTCCTTCCAACTGCTGCAAGCGGCGCGCATCGTGAAACGACCGCTCGGCCTGCTGGAAAACAACGCCCTCACCACGGTGGCATCGGGCGCGGGCTACATGACCGGCGGGGGCAACATGGCGGCCTTCGGCGCGCTGCTCATGATCACCACGGTCCGGCCCGAGACGTCCGCCATGGTGGCCTGGTTCGGCGTGATCGCGGCGCTCGGCGTCTTCGCGGCGATTCCGATCAAGCGACAACTCATCAACCAGGAGGGCCTGGCTTTCCCCACCGGCACGGCCACGGCGGAAACGATCCAATCCATCCACACGGTGTCCAGCGGCACCGGCGCGGGCAAGGCCGCGTGGCTCGGCGCGGCGGCGGTGTTCGGCGCCGTGCTCGCCCTGCTGCGGGACGCGCTGCACCTGATCCCGACGGTCATCCCGCTGCCGTTCATGCTCGCGGGCCGCCAGCTGGCCGAGTGGACGCTTTCGCTCAAGGCCGAGGTGGTGCTCCTGGGCGGCGGCGCGCTCATGAGTTTTCGCACCGGCTGGTCGCTGCTGCTCGGCGGCCTGCTCACGTACGCCGTGCTCGGACCCGCGTTGCTGGCGCAGGGCGTGATCACCACGGTGAGCTACAAGGCGATCGTGGCCTGGACGCTCTGGCCGGGCGCGGCGATCCTCGTGGCGTCGGGCCTGACGTCGTTTGCGCTCGATTACCGGAGCATCGCGCGGTCGTTCACGGGACTCACCCGGATTTTCCGCAAAAAATCCTCCACGGAATCCGACTCGGGCATCGCCGCGGTGGAATGTCCGGAATGGTGGTTCCCGATCGGCTTCGTGGTGCTGGGGCCGGTCGTGGCCGCACTCATGGTCTGGCTGTTTCAAATTCCCCTGTGGGCCGGCCTCATCGCCGTGCCGCTGGCAGTGGTCATGGGATTCGTCGCGGCGCGCGTCACGGGTGAGACGGATGTCACGCCCACGAAGGCGCTGGGGCCGGTCACGCAGATGATCTACGGCGTGATCACGCCGGGCAATGTGCCGGGCAACATCATGTCGGCGAACGTCACGGGCGGCATCGGCCTGCACGCGGCCGACCTGCTCACCACCTTGAAGACCGGCTGGCTCCTCGGCGCCAAGCCGCGGCACCAATTCTATGCGCAACTGGTGGGCGTCGCCGTGGGGGCGGTCGTGGTCGTGCCGGCCTTCAACCTGATCCTGCCCGATCCTTCCGTGCTGGGGAGCGAGGCCTGGCCGGCGCCGTCGTGCGTCGTGTGGGCCGGCGTCTCGCAGTCCTTTGCCCACGGCATCGCCGCGCTGCATCCCACGGCCAAGACCGCCATCATCGCCGGCCTCGCCCTGGGCGTGGCGCTGGCGTTGTTTGAAGAATTTGCGCCGCGGAAGCTGCGGCCGTGGATGCCGTCACCCGCCGGACTCGGCATCGCCATGGTGCTCCCGGGCAGCAACTGCATCGCGATGTTCCTCGGCTCGGCCGTCGCCGAGTTGCTGCGTCGCCGCGCGCCCGCGCTGGCCGAGAAGACCGTCGTGCCCGTCGCTTCCGGCCTCATCGCCGGCGAGAGCCTCATGGGCATCGCGATCGCCATGCTCGTGGCCTTCGGCCTGATCGCGAAGTAAGCCGCCCGGAGGAATCGATGGTTTTTTCACCGGCGGTCCGATTTTAATGAAGATTCATTCCCTGGCCCTTTTCGCGACCTGCGTCCTGGCGGCGCGGGCCGCGGGCGTCGACCTGCTGTTGGTGAACGGCAACATCTACACGGGCGTGCCGGACCAGCCGCCGGTCGCCGCCGTGGCGGTGAGTGACGGACGCATTGTCTTCGCAGGCCCGGCGCGCGAGGCCGGGCGGTATCGCGCGGACGCGCGCCAAGTCATCGATCTGGCCGGTCGCACGGTGGTGCCCGGCCTGAACGATGCGCACATGCACCTTTACGGCGTCGGTCACCGCGAACTCTCGTTCGACCTCGAGGGCACGACGGGCATCGCCGATCTCCGGGCGCGGTTGCGGGCGCGGGTCGCCGCCCTCGGCCCCCGAAAGTGGATCCTTGGCCGGGGCTGGATCGAGACGCACTGGGCCCCCGCGGCTTTCCCGACGGCGCGCGATCTCGACGACTTGTCGCCGGACAATCCCGTGGTGCTCCGGCGGTCCGACGGCCACGCGCTGGTGGCCAATCGCGTCGCCCTGCGCCTGGCGCGCATCGACCGCACGACGCCCAACCCGCCGGGCGGCGAGATTCTCCGGTATCCCGACAGCGGCGAGGCGACCGGCATGTTGATCGACGAGGCGATGACGTTGGTCGACCGGATCATTCCGGCGCCCACGCCGGCGGAGATCGAGCAGGCGCTCATCACCGGCGCGCAGCGCGAGGCCTCCCTGGGCTGGACCGGCCTCCAGATCGCCGGCCACAGCTTCGCGGAGTCGGAAACGATTCGCCGGCTCGTGGCGGAAGGAAAAATCAAGCTGCGTATTTATGATGCGGTCAGCGCGCCCGGCGCCGACGGCGAGCAGATGCTCGCCACCGATCCGGTGCTGGGGGAGAGCGAGGGCCGTTACACGCGCCGCGGGGTGAAACTCTACATGGACGGCGCGCTCGGTTCCCGCGGCGCCGCGCTGCTCGCGCCGTACAGCGACTATGCCTCGACCGGCCTGCTCATGCACGACCCGGCGAAGCTCCTGCCGTTTTTGCAGGAGGCCCTGCGCCGCGGCATCCAGGTGGAAACGCATGCCATCGGCGATCGGGGCAACCGCGCCGTGCTCGACCTGTATGCGCAGGCGTTCAACACGGTGCCGGTGGCGGAACGAAAGGTCGCCGCTCCGCGCTGGCGCGTGGAGCACGCGCAGATTCTCAGCGCCGCCGACCTGCCGCGCTTCGCGCAACTCGGCGTGATCGCCTCGATGCAGCCTTCCCACGCGATCGGCGACCTCTACTTCGCGCCGAAGCGCCTGGGGTCCGGCTCCGAGCGTCTGGCCGGCGCGTACGCGTGGCAGTCGTTGCTGAAGACCGGCGCGGTGCTCGCGGCCGGTTCGGATGCGCCGGTCGAGCGGGGCGAGCCGATGATCGAGTTTTATGCGGCGGTCGCCCGGCGCGGCCTCGATGGCTTCGCGGATGCGGACTGGCATCTGGAGCAGCGGCTGACGCGCGAGCAGGCGCTGCACGCGCTGACGGTCGGGCCCGTCTATGCCGCGTTCGAGGAATCCGACCGGGGCACGATCGAAACCGGCAAGCGCGCCGATTTCACCGTGCTTTCCGCCGACATCATGAAAATCCCCGAGCCGGAAATCCTGACGACGCGGTGCGTGATGACGATTGTCGGCGGCGAGATCGTCTATGCCGCGGCGGCGAAGCCATGAGCGGCGGTTTCGGCGAAGCGACGCAGTTGAAAGGAAGGCGGGCCAAACGCTCACGCGTTCGGCTACAAGCATTCCGTAGCTGAACGCGTGAGCGTTTGGCTGGCCGCGTTCGCAATGTCGGGTCCACCTCTGCAAAAATCGGCTGCGGTTTTGCTGAAATCGCTCTACAGCTTTTTCAGCAAAGTCGTAGCCGTTTTAAGACTCAGAGAATCGGATTTTTTCCGCGAGCGTCATCCTGCCTGCCCGCCTTAGGCTCGGCGGCGGCGGGAGCCATGCGAAGCAGCCAAGGGAATGCGCCCATCCACTTGGATTCTTCGCGGGGCTCAGAATGACGACAGCGGTAATTGGCATGGTTTTGATCGGCTCCACCTTAATTTTAAACGCACTAAACCGCCGGCATCTCCGCCGGACGCACCGGCAGGACGAGGCGCTCCGTCAACCGGATGGCGGTCACATTTGCCGGCCGGTCGATGTAGTCGGCCGTGAGCAATTGGTGCAGGTCGGTCACCGTGCGCACCGGCAGCGTGTCGAGCGCGATGATGATGTCGCCCTCCCGCAAACCGGCCACGGCCGCCGGGCTGGCCGGGTTCAGATGCGACACGAGCACGCCGGTCGCCTGGTCGAGATGATAGGCGCGGGCGACGGCGCGTAGGAGCGGCACGGTTTGCCCGCCGACGCCCAGGTAGCTGCGGCGGATGCGTCCCTCCTTGATCAACCAGGCCGCCACCCACCGCGCGAGGTTGCTGGCGATCGCGAAGCAGATGCCCTGCGCGGGCCGGATGATGGCGGTGTTCACGCCGATGACTTCGCCGCGGGTGTTGATCAACGGCCCGCCGGAATTGCCCGGGTTCAGCGCGGCATCCGTCTGGATGATGTTGTCGATCGTGCGGCCGGATTGCGTCCGCAACGAGCGGCCAAGTCCGCTCACGATCCCGGCGGTCACGGTCTGCTGGAAACCCATCGGACTGCCGAGCGCGATGGCGATCTGGCCGGGCCGGACCTGATCCGAGTCGGCGAGCCGGAGATGGGGCAGGGATTCGCTGCTGACGCGCACGACGGCGAGATCCGTGTGGGGATCCTCGCCCACCAGATCCGCGCCGAGCCGCCGGCCATCGGCGAGATGGACATGCAGGTTGGTGCCGCCATGAACCACATGGCTGTTGGTCAGGACATAACCGTCCGGCGAAAGCAAAAATCCCGAGCCGCTCCCGCCCGCCGGACCGGCGTCGGTGCGCTTGTGTTGAACTTCCAGGTGGACGACGGCCGATCCCGCGGTTTCGACGGCGGTGCTGACGGCGGCAGAGTAGGCATCGAGCAGGGGAGCGTCCGCGGCTGGCCCGGACGCGGCCCGGGTCGGCGTGACATCACTGGCGGAGAGAAAAGCGACCATGAGGCGGCACAGTCCCCAGAACCGCGCATTTCGCAAATCCGCGCGAGGTGGGCGGCTCCCGGAAGAGGCGCAGGCTTGGTGGAAGGCCCGCGCCGTATCGGAGGAACGATGCTCGCGTCGCCTTGAACCGTCAGCGGCCGTCCCCGAATTTATACCCCTTTTCCTTCGCCTGGGCTTCGAGCACCTGGAACGCGTTCAGCTCGAGCACGCCATCCTTGCCGCCGAGTTCCTTGAGCTTTTCCGCGACCAGCGCGTCACGTTTCGCGACGACCGCGTTGAGCCTGGCCTGCAGCGCGCGACGGTCGGCGACCTTCTGCTCGATGTATTCCTGGCGGGCGGGCGCCGGCATGGCCTGGAGTTTTTCGTCGAGTTGCTTCAGGTCGAGCGAGTCGACCTTTTGCCGGCCATTCAGCACCTCGGTGACGAGGTCGCCGCGGCCGGACACGACGGTGCCGGCCTCGCTCTTGCTGAAATAGGAGGAGCGATCGGCCATCGCCTCGGCGGAGAGACTTGAGAGCACCGCGGTGTTTCTGGCGGCATTGGCCTGATCGGCCTTTGAGCCGAAAAGAATGATGGTGCTGTTCAGCTCGAGATTGAGGCGGATGATTTCCTGGTCGTACGGCGTGTCGATCTTGATGGAACCGCCGTCCTGGAGGATCGCCGCGTAGGAGCCGTTGGTCTTGGCCGCGATCTCGCGCCAGACCGCCTCGGTGCCGTCGAGCCGGCCGCATTGCAGGGTGTTGATCAAAATACCGCGCTCGTTCGCGAGCCGGCACGTTTCGGGGTATTTGACGTCGTCCTGGTAGTCCATGTGCGGCCGCGCATCGCCGACGAGAAAGATCACGCGCAGCACCTCCGGGTCCGTGCTCCATTGCAGATCGCGCACGGCGCGGTGCAGGGCCTCGTTGACGGACTCCGGCTCGTCGCCACCGCCCTGCGCCTCGAATGCGTAGAGGTTGGTGTAAACCTCATCGAGATTGCCGCTCAGTCCGAAGACCTTCGTCACATAGGCATCGCGGCGATCGCGGTAGCCCACGAGCCCGAAGCGGATTTCCGGCGTGGGTTGCGCGGACTTCAGCTTGTTGGCGATCGCCCAGATTTTTTGTTTCGCCCCGGCGATCATGCCGCTCATGGAGCCGGTCGTATCGAGCACGAAGACGACTTCCATGCGGGGCCGATCCGGCTGGTGGATCCGGATCGTGATTTCGCGGGCGGAAAGGTTGGCGAGGAGACCGAGGCCAGCCGCGACACAGGCGGCGAGGGGAAGCAACTTGGAAGACATGCGGGGGTAAACGCGCGCGCCCCAACATCCTTAGCCGGCATTTCCAGAAATCACGCGTTCCGCACCTGCGCTTCTCAAGTTGTAGCCGAACGGGTGAGCGTTTGGCCCGCCGCGATGACGGGTGGGCCAAGCGCTCACGCATTCGGCTGTTTCACTCGTCCGGCGGCGGCGGCGCGGCATGCAGCAGGGCTTCCTCGTGGTCGAGCAGCTGCTGCAAAGGGCGGTGGACTTCATCGGCGATCTGGTTGTCGCGCCAGAGCGCGTCGATCGCCTTGCGTTCGGCCTGCAACGCGGTGGTGCGGAATCCGTGGCCGGCCCGGCGGCGGCGGCGGGCACTGCGGCGGGTCTCGCCCTCTGCCTCGAGAATGGCTAGCCGGTGCTCGTATTCGGCGATTACCTGGCCGAGGGCGGCGTTGTGATCCGGCGTGATGGCGACAGGCTCGAGTTCGCGCAACGCGGCGAGGCCCGCGGCGACCGCGGTCGTGCGGGCGAGGCGTTCTTCGACGGCGCGCGAGCCGTCCGCCTCCAGGCCAAGCCGGCCGATCAGGCGCTCCAGCGTGGTGCCCTGGACGAGCAGCGTCACGGCGATCACGCCGAACGCGAGGAAGATGACGATGTCCCGCGCGGGAAACGGCGAGCCATCCGGCAGGAAAAACGGAATCGAGAGGGCGCCCGCGAGCGTGACGGTGCCGCGCATGCCGGCCCAGCCCATCACCAGGCCGGTCGCGGGCCGCATCTGCGGGGCGCAGACGCCCCCGAACAGGAACGGCAGGTAGATGCCCGAAAAAACCCAGAGCAGGCGCGCCGCCATGGCCGTGCCGGCCACCACGGTCGTGAAACCCAGCAACTGGAGGAGCGAAAATTGATCGCGCACCGCGGAGAGGATCGTCGGGAATTGCAGGCCGAGCAGGACGAAGGCGATGCCATTGAGCCAGAAGATCACGAGCCCCCACACGGCGAAGGTGCTTTGCCGGGTCTCGACGTCCATCTTCACCGGATCCCGCCAGCCGGAATAAAGCCCGGCCGCGACCACCGAGAGAATGCCGGAGACGCCGGCGTGGTCCGCAGCGAGGTAGGCGGCGAAGGGCGTCATCAGCGACAGCATGATTTCAACCATCGCCGCGCCGCCATCCAGGCGCCGCAGCAGGTCGCGCACCTTGCCGATGGCGTAGGCGATCGCGAGCCCGAGGCCGAGGCCGCCGCCGGCCAGCACGGAGAACTCGAGCGAGCTTTGCGCCAGCGAGAAGCCGCCGGCGACCGCCGCGGCCAGGGCGAACTTGAACGCGACCAGGCCGGTGGCGTCGTTCATCAGGCTCTCGCCGTTGAGGATGGTCGTCAGCCGCGCCGGCACGCGCAGGCGCTCGGTGATGGCGTTGACGGCGACCGCGTCGGTCGGCGAGACGATCGCGCCCAGCGCGAAGGCCATCGCGAGCGGCAGGCCCGGCACGAGCCACCAGGCGACGAGCCCGACGGTGAGCGTCGTGAAAATCACCAGCCCGATGGCGAGCGTGAGGATGGCGCGACGCGCGCGCAGGAATTCGCGCAGGGGCATCAGCCAGCCGTCGGCGAAGAGCAGGGGCGGGAGGAAGAAGAGGAAGAAGAACCCCGGGTCGAGCTTGAGTTGCGGGAACGCGGGCACGAGGGCCGCGCCCATGCCGCCGAGCAGGTAGGTGATGAGCGGCGGCCACGGCAGCCAGCGTCCGACCACGCTCAGGCTGGCGATCAGCAGGAGCAGGATCAGCGCATGTTCGAAATCCAGCATGCGGGGCGACGCTAGGGGTTCGCGCGCATTCGTCGAGCGGCTTTGCCGGCAAACGGGATCGGGCTCAAAGTAGTCTATTAAACTACTACGACGTCCCCGCATTTGTAGATTTATGGACTACTTTGGGCCGGCGGTTGGGTGGCAACCGGTTCACATCCCCGGCTCGACATCGCCCGGCCGGCCGGCAACTTCGACCCCACATGGGCAAAGCCAAGCCGAGGCTCTCGAAAAGGGCGTACCAAGCGCGGGCCGACCGCTTGCGCGAGCAGCTGGTGCAGCTGCAGGTCGAGTTGAAGAAGGTCCCGTTCAAGGTGCTGCTCATCGTGGCCGGGCCGGAAGGGGCGGGGCGCGGCACCCTGCTCAACACGCTGGCGGAATGGCTCGATCCGCGGGGCGTGGAAACATTTTCCTACCACGCCCCGACCGACAGCGAACTCGCCCATCCGCCGCAATGGCGCTTCTGGCGCAGCCTGCCCGGGATCGGCCGCATCGGGTTGTATGCCGGGTCCTGGTACACGGAAACCCTGCGCGAGGAGGCGCGGAGCCAGCGGGCCCTGCGGCACGTCGCCCATGAGGCGGAGCGCATCCGCGACTTCGAGCAACTGCTCGCGGACGGCGGCACGCTGATCGTGAAGGTGTGGCTGCAGATTTCCAAGGAGGCGCAGGGCCGCCGCCTGCGCAGCCTGCGGGCCGAGCCCGCCACGGCCTGGCGCGTCACGGAGGAGGACTGGCACCACCACCGCATCTACGACCGCCTCGCCCGCACGGCGCGGATCATCCGGCAGCGCACCGACCGGCCCGGCGCGCGGTGGACGGTCATCGATGCGGAGGACGAGCGGGCCCGCGACCTCGCGGTGGGCCAGCTCCTGTTGAGGCAATTCCGCGGGCAACAGGCGAAGGTGGCGCGGCTGCCGCGGCTCAAGGCGCCCGTCCAGGTGCAACCGTTGCGTCCCGCCGGCCGGCGGCGGCTGCAGGCGCTGCCGCTCGACCAGGATCTTTCGGAAAGGGATTACGATTCACTGCGCGAAAAATGGCTCGGCCGCCTGAACCGGGCGGTGCGGGCCGCGCTGCGCGTGGACCGGTCGATCGTGTTCGCGTTCGAAGGCTGGGATGCCGCGGGCAAGGGCGGGGCGATCCGTCGTCTCGCGAGCGCCATCGATCCGCGCGATTACCGCGTCATCCCGGTGGCGAAACCGACTCCCGAGGAGAAGCATGCGCACTATCTCTGGCGGTTCTGGCGGGACATCCCCCGCAACGGCCGCATGACGATCTTCGACCGGTCATGGTACGGTCGCGTGCTCGTGGAGCGGCTCGAGGGTTTCTGTCGCGAGGACGAGTGGCAGCGCGCCTTTGCCGAGATCAACGCCTTTGAACGCGAGCTGACGGACCATGGCACCATCGTGATCAAGTACTGGCTGCATGTCTCGCACGCCGAGCAGCTCCGCCGCTTCCGCGAGCGCGAGGCCACGCCGCACAAGCGGCACAAGATGAACGCCGAGGACTGGCGCAACCGGAGGAAGCGGGACGCCTACGAGATCGCGGTGGGCGACATGCTCGCGCTCACCGACCGGGCGAATGTGCCCTGGCATCTGGTGCCGGCGGACAACAAGCGTTTCGCGCGGCTCGAGGTGCTCCGCTCCGCCAGCCGCCGGATCGAGGCGGCGTTGGAGGAATAAGGCCGGCGCAGTCGCGGCGCTGAAAGCGCGGCCGGCGGCCGCAATTGCGCGCTCCGCTCGGGCGAAACCCGGTGAGTCGTTTTCAAATGCTGCGCTTGACACGCCGGCTTTCGCGTTTAACCAGTTGGTTAACTAAGGAACATCATGTCGCCCGACCGCCTCAACGCTGTTTTCGCCGCGCTCGCCGATCCCACCCGGCGGGCCATTCTCGAGCGGCTGGCCGAGGGCATGACCACGGTCACGCAGCTGGCCGAGCCGCACGCCATGAGCCTGCCGGCGATTTCCAAGCACCTCGGGGTATTGGAGCGCAGCGGCCTCATCGAGCGCGGACGCGACGCGCAGTGGCGCCCCTGCCGGATCAAGGCCGCGCCGTTGAAGGAAGCGGTGGATTGGATCGGGCAATACCGCCGGCATTGGGAGGAGAGCTTCGACCGGCTCGACGATTATTTGCAGGAACTGCAAGCGCGGCAATCCGCCGATGCCCCCAAAAAAACGGCGCGCAAGCCATCGCGCTCCCGCGTGTCCGCCCGGGCCGGGACCGTTCGTTGAAGCAGGGAGCCGCCGCCATGTCCCTGAACCCTCATTCCCCCTCCGTGCCGGCCGGCGAGATCACGAGCTCGCGGTTTTTCGCCGCGTCACGCGAGGAGGTTTTCGCCGCCTTCCGCGATCCGGCCCGGTTGAGCCAGTGGTGGGGGCCGCAGGGCTTCACCAATGTTTTCCACCAATTCGAATTCCGCCCGGGCGGCGTCTGGCGCTTCACGATGCGCGGCGCCGATGGCGCGGCCTACGAGATGGACCAGCAGTTCGTCGCGGTCGTGCCGCCGGAGCGCATCGTCGTGCGCCATTTCCAACCGGCGCACGACTTCACCCTGGACATGACGCTGGTGGCGCGCGACGGCGGCACCCAGCTCACTTGGACAATGCATTTCGAGGATCCGGCCGAAGGCGAGAGGGTCCGGGCCTTCATCATCCCGGCCAACGAACAAAACTTCAATCGCCTGGCCGGGCACCTCGCCCAAACCACCCGCAAATCATGACCGCTGAAAACACCTCCGATCGCGAAATTGTCCTGACCCGTGTCCTGCATGCCCCGCGCGAACTCGTCTGGCAGGCCTGGACCGACCCGAAGCACGTGACCCACTGGTGGGGGCCGCGCGGGTTCACCACGACGATCAAGAAAATGGATTTCCGCGTCGGTGGCTCCTGGGAGCACGTCATGCACGGGCCCGATGGCGCCAATTATCCGAACAAGAGCACCTTCAAGGAGATCGTTCCGCTGGAGCGCATCACTTATTCCCACGGGGGCGGCCGCGAGACGGGGCCGGGCGCGACGTTCGTGGCGACCTGGACGTTCGAAACGGTCGAGGGCAACAAGACCCGCCTGACCGGGCGCATGGTTTTCCCGTCGGCGGAAGCGCGCGATTTCGTGGCCAGGGAGTTTGGCGCGGTCGAGGGCGGCCGGCAGACCCTCGAGCGTGCGTCGGAATACGTCGCCTTGCTGCAGTCCCGGCCGTTCGTCATTTCGCGCGAGTTCAATGCCCCGCGCGACCTGGTCTGGCGGGCATGGACGGAACGCGGGCAGTTCGAACAGTGGTTCGGACCGAAGGGCGTCAGGATCACGGTGGCGAAGTTCGACGTGCGCCCGGGCGGGCTGACCCACTATTCGATGACGATGCCGAACGGCACGGTGATCTGGGGCAAGGCCGTCTACCGCGAGGTCGTGCCGCCCACGCGGCTCGTTTGGATCAATTCGTTCTCGGACGAGGCCGCCGGATTTGCCCGTCACCCGTTCACGACCGACCGCTGGCCGTTGCAAATGCTGACGACCATCACGTTCGCCGAGAACGCCGGGAAAACCACCGTGGCCGTGCATTGGGTGCCTTACGAGTCGGACGAGGAAGAGCGGCGGGTTTTCGACACCAACCTGGAGAACATGAAGCAAGGCTGGGGCGGCACGTTCGACCAGTTCGGGGATTATCTTGCGAATCCCCGATGCTGAGTGGCTCCACGAAAGCCTTCGTGATTTTCTTTGGGGGGAAGGTCCGTCGAAAGCGCGACGGCCCTGCAATTGGAGGCTGAAGATTGGAGAACGCCGCTTCCAAGTAGCCGCGGTCGTCAGACCGCTGGCGCCAGCGATCTGACGATGGCTGCTCCTTTGGATTCGCGCAGGATACGGTTGTAGGGCCCGCGCTCGTCGCGGGGCCGTGCCGCGATGGGCGCGCCTTTTGCCGGATGAATTAAAGGCACGGGATTGTCGGTCGCGTGGGGGGAGGGCGGTGATCTTGGATTAAGCGTCCGTCGAAAGCGCGACGGCCCGCCGGCGAGCGGCGGCCCTTGTAGCTTGAAACGTTGTCTTTAGAGAGCGTCCCAACGGGATCAGAGACCCGGTAACCCGCCGGCGGCCCAGTGAAGATTGGATTCCGCAAGTAGATAGGACCGGGCCTCTGTCCCTGCGGTGCGAGACCGCATTGGATCGAGTGAGCTCCCCTCTGGGAAGACTCCGACTACAAGGTAGCGTCGCCTCGCCGCAGGTTCCCGCCGGAGCGCGAAAAACTCCCATGAACACTCCCGTCCTCGGCATTGATATGGCGCAACTGAGCTTCTCGGTGGCGCTTTGGTTCGATCTGCAGCGCGTTGCCAAGTCGCGCTTTGACAATACTCCCCATGGCTTCCGTCAGCTTGAGCGCTGGCTGCGCCAACACTTTACCGGTCAGTTGCGGGTGGCCCTCGAGAGCACCAACACTTACGCCGAACCCCTGGCGCAGTGGTTGCACCAAGCCGGACACCAGGTCCATGTCCTCAATCCCGAGCGCATCGCCCATTACGCCCGCAGCTTGGGCCAGCGCAACAAGACCGACCCGGCCGACGCGGTCACGATTGCCCGCTACATCGCCACCCACGAAGCCACGCCCTGGCAACCCGCCCCGCCGGAGCAGCTGCACTTGCGCAGCCTGACGCGCACCCGTCACCAGCTGGTCAGCTACGCCAACCAGCTGCGTAACCAGCTCCAAACCGCCGATGCGGTGGCCCGGCCCCATTTGCAGGCCGTGCTGGCGACGATCGACCAGCAGCTGAAAAAGCTGCTCCGCGAGATCTCCGCTCATCTGAAAAAACATCCCTCGCTCAACGAGCAGGTCCGCCGGTTGCGGACCTGCAAAGGGGTGGGCCTGGTCACCGCCGCCATTACCCTTGCGGAATTACCGCCGGTGACGGCCGCCTCCGATCCACGGGCTCTTTGCGCTTGGGCCGGCCTGACGCCAAAGCGTTGGCAATCCGGCCAGACCGAAGGCCGCACCCGGCTTTGCCGCAAAGGCAACGTCTACCTCCGCCAAGCCCTCTACATGCCAGCCTTGGTTGCCAAACGCTACAATCCCACCCTCCGCGCCTTCGCCCAACGCCTCGCCGAAAACGGCAAATCCACTCCCGCTATCCTCGGCGCCCTCTCCCACAAAATGCTCCGCATCCTCATCGGCCTCTTACGCTCCAACACCGATTTTGACCCCAACTGGTCTCTTCAAAAAAACTGACCCAAGATTGGATCTACAAACGGAGGCTGAAGATCGGGGAATGCGGATCCCAAGTAGCCGCGGTCGTCAGACCGCTGGCGCCAGCCATCTGACGAGGGCTGCTCCTTTCGGCACGGCGTCGTAACGGATTGCCTCGGAAAGACAAAATTTCCGTGCGGGCTGAATTTTGCGCACCGGGCCATCGCGGACTTGTCATCACCGACTGGGCAGGTTTCAACAGTCCCTCCCCTTTACCTTATGAAACGCATCTCCCCGTTGGTGGTGTCCGCTCTCGCCGTCGCCCTGCTTTCGCTGGCCGGCTGTAACAAGAAGTCGCCGGAAACCCCGGTGGCCCAGAAGAACGCGCCGGCGTCGCCGGCCGTTGTCCTCCAGTCGGACGAACAGAAGATCAGCTACGGCATCGGCCGCAACATCGGCGGCAGCGTCGCCCGCGACAGTTCCCTGACGGTTGACCAAGCGGCGCTGATCGCCGGACTTACGGATGGCCTGACGAAGGCCCCGTCGCGCGTGCCGGAGCCGGAAATCGAGGCCGCGTTCAACAATCTGCGCCAGAAGATCGTGGCGGCCCAGGCCGCCGCGGGCGAGAAGCAGCTCGCGATCGGCAAGGAGTACCTCGCGAAAAACAAGGCCAAGCCGGGCGTGAAGGTCACCGCATCGGGGCTCCAGTACGAGGTTTTGAAAAGCGGCAGCGGCCCGAAGCCGAAGTCCACCGACACCGTGAAGGTGCATTACCACGGGACGTTGATCGACGGCACCGTGTTCGACAGCTCCGTCCAGCGCAACGAGCCGATCGAGTTCCCGCTGACGAATGTCATCCAGGGCTGGGTCGAGGCGCTGCAACTGATGTCGGTTGGCGACAAGTGGAAGCTGACCATCCCCGCGGACATCGGCTATGGCACGCGCGGCAAGGGCGACATTCCGCCGAATGCGGTGCTGATCTTCGAGGTCGAGCTGCTGGCGATCAAGTGAGGTGGCCTCTGAAGGGCCCAGCTCCGGCTGGGCCGCGAACGCGTATCGCGATCGTCGCACGGCCCAGCCGGAGCTGGGCCCTCCACGGGATCAGTCCGTACCCACCCGCAGGCTCCGCACCTTGATCTCGCTCACGCGCACGGCCCGCTTCCCGGTGAACACGGCGTCGTGCACCGAGGCGTAGGCGAGTTCCTCGTTCGCCTCCACCGCGCGCAGCAGCAGGGCGCCGCGGCTCATGTCGCCGCGACCGACGAACTCGCTGGGGAAAAAGAGCCGCTCGCCGAACACGTCGAGCAGCACATGCCGGTACTTGTTGGTGGCGATGCTGCCGAGCAGGATCACGGTTCCGTTGCCGGTGCGCTGGGCGAGCCGCCGGGCGTCGCGCCGCAGCGGCTCGTGGTATTTCGGGTCCGTCGCGTCGATTTCCGTTTCGCCGTAGGATTTGATTTCGCGCGGGCCGACGAGGGTGTCGGGATCGGCCAGGCCCGCGTTGGAGGTGATCACGCGGATGACATCGCGCCGGTTGGCGCTGGCGAAGTGGCGCGCATAGGTGATCTTGCCGCGGAAATAGAGTCCGCTGGTGAAGGTGAAGGCATCCGCGAGCGGCACGCCCCCGTCATGGAACCGCCGGGCCAGGGGAAAGGGCGCGTTCGGATTCAACAGCAACTGCGCGCGCACGCCGGCCATGTTGGCCGGCGACAGGATGAAGACCCGGGGCTTGTCGTCGGTCTTGGGCGCGCGCAGGCGGGGCACGGTCTTTTGGCGGACGGAGGCGACGACGAGGGAGGGAGGCATACCCACACTGACAGCGGGCGCTGGGCCAGGTGGCGCACAACCGTGCCCGGACTCAGGCCGGGGGAGTATAATTGACGGGGAACACGACCCGCAGCGTGGTGCCGCTTTCGCTCGAGCTGATCAGTTCGAGGCTGGCATCCAGGAGATCGCAGAGGCGCTTGACGATCGACAGCCCGATGCCTTCGCCCGCTTGCTGCCGGGAGGGCGACGGCGCGGTGGTTCCGGCAATCTTTTGATCGAGCACCGGCGACTTCCGTCCTTCCTGCACCGCCGCCTGGACGTCGGCCTCGCGGGCGCTGGCCGTCGCCTCCCGCAGGTTCATCGCGAGCGGCGCGCCGGGACCGGCCATGAGGCCCGGGCCGGTGTCCTTGACCGACAGCCACCACTGTTCCTTGTCGCGGCCCCAACTGACGATCACCCCGCCGGTCGACGTGTACTTGAGGGCATTGAAAAGGAGATTCTGCAGCAACCGGCGGACGCGGTGCGCGTCGCCTTCGACGGGCAGCGAGGGAGGGCCCTCCGTGCGGAGGTAAAGCTGTTTGGCGGTCGCGGTCGGCCGGGCCACGCGGCAGAGGTCGAGGATGACCGTTCCCGCATCGAAGGGTTCGATCGTCCGGTGCTCCTGGCCGGCTTCCAGGCGGGCGAGGTCCATGAGGTCCGAGAGCATCTTGCTGACCGCGTCCACGCCGTCCTGCAGCATGCCGGCGAATTCCATGCGTTCGCCGTCGGCGATCTGCGGATCGCGCAACAGGTCCGCCACGTTGCGGACGGTCTGCACGTCACCGCGGAGGTCATGCACGGCCTGATGAATCAACTGCGAGCGACGATTCTCGAGCCGCTGCAGGTGGGCGATCGCGAGTTCGAGGTCGCTGACCCGGCCGGCGGCTTCGGACCGCTCCATGCGGGCGAATTGATCGACGCTCTCGCTGATTCCCTGGTTCACGAGTTCGATGAGCTCGTGGTGGGCCGCGGCCAGGGCCGGCCGGCTCCAAGTGGGATCGGCGGCGGTGAAGGCATCGATCTCGTCCGCCAGGCACAGGTGGAGATGGCCCCATTCGCGCATGAGTTCGGGGAGCCGGTAGCCCTGCTGCCAGCGCTGCTGGCCGTGTTTCATTTCCTCGCCCTGCATTTCATGCTCGGCATGGGCGGCCCGTGATCCTCCCGGGCGGCTGCGCAGTTTCAGCTCGAATGCCGTCAGCACCGCGGGAATGTGATCGTTGAACTGCGCCCGCGTGAGCGCGCTGACGGTTTGCTGGCCGGGATCGGCGAGGCTGCGGCGTCGCCAGGAATCGAGAATGGCTTCACGGCGCTGCGCGAGATGGCCGGCCAGCGCCTCCAGGTGCGGGATGATGTTTTCCATGCGGCAGTCGTCCGCCTGTCGATAACCGGTAACGACGACGGCAACGTCAGTCTTTATACCGGATATTCCGTTCGGAGGCGACCGGATAGGCATAGGGAAATCCGCGGTAAGTCAGGTAGGGAAAGCGGGAGGGCCCAAAGTTCATGGGGAATTACGCGGTGGGTTTGCCCGCGGTCGCCGGCAGGTGCAGGCACGGCCATGGACGGGGTTTCCGCGAGGGTGACGCTCATAGGCGCGGGCGGTCCATTCCCTTGGCGATCCCGATCCACCGGCCGGCCCTTCGTTAAGCTTTGCCGGCGCGGGCCGCTTTCAGCCAGCCATGAACCTCCGCGCCTGCTTCAGCCTCGCGGCGGGCCTGCTCGTGCCGGTGCTGACCGCCGCGCAGCCGGGGCCCGCCCGCACCGTCCTCGCCGGCACGGGAAGCTCGATGCTGCCCACGCTTCCCGAAGCCTGCCGGCTGGTCGTCGTGCGCGTGCCTTTCGGCGACATCCGGGTGGGGGAGAACGACGGCGACATCGTGGTCACGCGCCTGCGGGGAATTCGGGTGATCCATCGTGCCGTGGGACGCCGGGCGGATGGCAGCCTGATTACGCGGGGCGACAACAATCCGGGGGCGGATGCCCTGGCGACGACGGAGGAAAATTACATCGGAGTGGTCCACGGTTTCGAGGAGCCGGGCGAGGTTGGCCAATTGACGATCCCGTCGGCCCGGCGGTCGGGCAGCGGGTGATGCCAGCTTTGAGCCCGGGAACCGGACGGGCGCGCACGGTTACTATGGAGGCATGAAAACTTCCCGTTCCCTTTCGCGTTCAGTCCCGGAAACGGCGGTTTCGAAGTCGCCCTTGGTCCGGTCGGCGGGCCAAGCGCGGCGCGAAGCCGCTACCCTGCGCCGCGGCCGCGAACGCCTCGAGGAGGCGCCGCGCCCCGACGAAACCTCGGCCCGGACCGCGATCGCCGCTCGCCGCCGCTCGTCGGCCTGAGGAGGGCCTGTTTGGTCAGGGCTTTTCCGGCAGGCTGTAGCTGAACGTGTAGCTGTGGCTGCCGTCGCGCGCGATCTGGATGTCCATCCGGCCCGTGAGGCCCGTGAGTTCGCCGGTGCCGGAGTCGGGGATGACCGTGATGACGAGGGCCGGCTGGCCGCGGGTCATCGTCCCGCTGTGTTGGAGGTGGAAGCTGCCGCGTCGGCCGGCGAGCGTGCCGGTGATTTTTTCAATGGCGACGTAACCGGCGGAGCCTGGGACGGCGGTCATCCCGGTAAGCATCTCGCCGCTGCCGGTGCCTTCAAGGTCGCCTTGGTATTTCTTATCGAGGGCGAAACGTCCGACCGGGGCGTCCGCCGCGGATTGCGGGACCATCTTCACATCAAACGGACCGGTGGCTTTGGTGGTTTTCATGGGGGCGGTTTCAGCCGCGACGATGGCCACCGTGCCCAACAGGGCAGCGGCCACGGTCGAGCGACGCAGGGTGTTTTTCATAGGCGCCGGGAGTCTAACAAATCCCATTGACAACCCTGTGTCAGGAGAATCAAGGAATGTTCATTGTTCAGTATTCAATGGTCATTGACCATTTCGAGCCCCGGCCCCGGTCCGATATTACCAATGAACATTGAACACTGAACAACGAACACTTTGCTTCGCGCCACGCTTCACGCATTGCCACAGGTGAAGCTGAAGGTCGCGCCGCGGCCCACGGCGGCGTCGGCCCAGATGCGTCCGCCGTGGCGGTGGACGATGCGTTGCACGGTCGCCAGGCCGACCCCGGTGCCGGGGAATTCCTCGACCGTGTGCAGGCGCTGGAACGGCGTGAAGAGCTTCCCCGCATAGGCGAGTTCGAAACCGGCGCCATTGTCCTGTACGAAGAACGTCGGCGAACCGTCCGCGTCCGCCCGGGAGCCGACGACGATCCGGGGTTGCGGCGCCTTCGAGGTGTATTTCCAGGCGTTCGAGAGCAGGTTTTCCATCACGACGCCCATCAGGCCGGCGTCGCCCCTGACCGGGAGCGAGTCGGGAATGACGATCTCCACCTGCCGGCCGGGGTTTTCACGGCGCAGGCGGTCGGAAATTTCCCGCGCCATCTGGGCGAGGTCGACATCGATGAGCCGCATCTCCTGCCGGGCGAGTCGCGCCAGCCGCAACAAATCCTCGATCAGCTGGCTCATGTGCGCGGTGCCCTGCTGCACGTTGCCCATGTAGTGACGCGCCTTCTCGCTGGCGCCGGCCCCGAGCTCGCGGGCGAGCAGGCTCGTGAAGCCGCCGATGGCGCGCAACGGCGCGCGCAGGTCGTGCGAAACGGAATACGAGAAGGCCTCCAGTTCCTTGTTCAGCGTTTCCAGCTGCTGCGTGCGCAACGCCACGCGCTGTTCGAGCTCGGTGTAGACGCGGACGTTCTCCATCGCGACCGAGGTGGTGTTGGCGAGCGCCTGGATCAGGGCGACTTCCTCCGGGGTGGCGTGCTTCGGGTTCGCCCAGTACACGCCGATGGCGCCGATCGGGGCATTCAGCCGGATGGGCACCATCACGAGGCTCTTCACAAAGGTCGGGCGGTAGGCGTCGGCGGGGATCCGGGGATCGGCATAGATGTCGGGCAACACCGCGGCCTGCGCGTTGAGCATCGCCCAGCCGCTGATGCAGGCGGACATCGGGAAACGCTGGCCCTTCCACAACGGGCTGATGGCATCCTCGTCGGCGTAGTGGCATTGGTCGCCGTCGCGCAGCACGAAGGTCGCGCCGTCGGCGGCGGCGATCTCGCGGGCCGCGCGCCGGACGATCTCCTGGATGGCCGGCAGCGTGCGGACCAGGGAGAGGTCCTGCACGGCCTGGACGAGGCGCGTTTGGGCGCGGAGGAGATGCTCAAGTTGCGCGGTGTCGGCGGGCGCGTCGGCGGAGGAAAGACTCGGACTCATGGCGGGAATAAGACGAAATCTGGGGCCTGCGTCAGTCCGTAGCCGGTAAAATTTCCGCCTAATTTCAGGATGCGGCCCAATCGGAGGGTAGGAAATTACTCCTTATGGAAATGAATGACCCTAGGTGCGGCGGACTCCGTGGTCCGGGCTACGATGGTGGTGGCGGACAACGAGGATGCGGATGCTATCACCGGTGATGCGGTACAGAAAATGATAGGGAAACGTAGTCAGATTTGCCCTTCGCAGATCCCGCTCCACAGCGTGGAAACGAGTGGGCATCTCGACCGCCAACGCAACGAAGGTCATGAATTCCTCAAAAAAAGCGTCGCCCAAGTGGGATCCGCCTACCCGGTCGTAGTAAGCCAGCACCGAAGAGACGTCGTGCTGAACATTCGGATGATAGGTCAGGGACATCGTTTTCGAGCAGCAGCAACCGCGGCCCGAAATTGAGTGTCAGTAAGAGCAAGCGAAGGATTGACCTCCAACTCGGCGTCCCGGCGCCTGGCCTCCGCGACACCGCCGTCGTCGTCAGCCAGGACCGGCGGCAAAGTGGAAAGCAGTCGCCTGATCAAAACGGCACGCTCGGCCTCCGGCAATTGGCCGGCTTCCAGCTCGAGTTGCTCCAAGCGAGTCATGGTGGTCAAGCTAGTCGGGAGCAGCCTTGAAGCAACGGCGGAGTTGACCACGGAGGGTGCGAATCATCACGGGAAGGATTGGTGAGGCGAGGAGTCAAGGAGCCGCTACGCCCGGCACCGGCGTCGATCACGGGCGGGCCCATCGGGACGTTATGGTCCTTGGCCAGGGACTCGGAGGACGGGCGGCAACGAGGCGGTTTTGGCCTCGATGAAGGGATGGCAGCATCTCCCCGCTTGAAACGCCGGGGGGACTGGGCAAGGTCTTGGGTGTGACGACCGCGGTTGCCAATGCCATCGCCAAGATGACCAAGAGCCAAAAGCAGGCCTTGGCCCGTCAGTTGCTGGCCGAGACGGGAGCCAAGTCGCCCGTCGTCCGCGCCAAGCGGGAAGGGAAGCGGAGCAAATCACAGTTTGTCAGATCCAAAATCACGGGCCAAATCATCACCAGGGGCGCCAAGGGCGCGCCGCGCGTCACCAGTGAACAGGTGCGCGCCTTGCTGGTGGATTTCCCGTGAGATACCTGCTCGACGTCAACACGTTGATCGCCCTCGGGCATGCGGTGCATGCCCACCACCAACGGGCGCAGCGGTGGCAGGGTTCCCTGAGCGCGGGCGCGGATGTTCCGGGCACCTGCGCGATCACCGAATTGGGTTTTGTCCGCGTCAGCGTACAGGCGGGATTGCAGGCCGACATCTTCACGGCGCAGACTGCACTCGCGCACGTGAAGGCAACCGGTCCGGTCGCCTATGAATTATGGCCGGATGCGCTGGGCGTTGCCCGCCTGCCCGCCTACGTGCGGAAGCCGGGGGAGTTGACCGACGGGCACTTGCTCGAACTGGCCGTGGCCCAGCGGGCGCGATTGGTCACGCTGGACGTCAGCATCCCGGGCGCGCTGCTGATCCGTTGAAGAAACGGAATTTCGCGCCTGATCGCGACCAGGCGACGAGGCCGGCGCGGCCCAGCGCTTCCAGGACGTTACTATAAGCGGGGAATGGTGAGGCCACCGTCGACCATGACCACCTGGCCGGTGCTGAACGGAAAGTCGCCGCGGGCGAGGGCGGCGACGGCCTTGCCCACGTCCTCGGGGTAGCCCCAGCGGGGCTGTACGCACAGGCCGCCGGCGATGAGTTTGTCGTATTTCTCGGTCACGCCGGCGGTCATGTCGGTTTTGATCACGCCCGGGCGGACTTCGTAAACCGGGATGCCGTCGGCACCGAGGCGGGCGGCGAAGAGCTGCGACATCATGCTCAGGCCGGCCTTCGCGATGCAGTACTCGCCGCGGTTGATCGAGACGACCGTCGCGGAAATCGAGGTGATGTTGATGATGTACGCGGCGAACTTCGCGTCCGCCTTTTTCGCGGCCACCAGGTCGCGGGCGAAGGCCTGCGTGAGGAAGAACACGCCGCGCAGGTTCGTGTTCACCACGTAGTCGTAGCTGTCCTCCGAAGTCTCGAGCAAGTCGGCCCGGACCTTGGGGGCCACGCCGGCGTTGTTCACGAGGAGAAAACCTGAAACCTGGGACCTGAAACCTGCCGGATTCGAATCCCCGGATTTTGCGGGGTACCACGAAGCGATGAGGTCGTGGGTGGCCTGGTGGATCGCCTTGCGGCCCTCGGCCGAGCCGACGTTGCCGCGGGCATAGCCGGCCTTCACGCCCATCGCGCGGAGCTTGGCCAGCGGCTCGGCGACGGCGGATTCCTCGCGGACGCCGTTGATGACGATATCCCATTTCTCGGCGGCGAGCTTCTCGGCGATGCCGAAGCCGATGCCGCGGCTGCCGCCGGTTACTAAGGCTACTTTGCTCATTTTATTTTTGGCAGAAGCTCCAAGCTCCAACATCCAAGCTCCAGGGAAGCCTCAATGTCGAAAACTTGGAAGTCAGGGTTGGTGATTCTTTGGAGGTTGGCGGGTGGAGCTTGGAGTTCCGAAACTCGCTCAGGCGAGTTTCGGCACGTCGACCCACTTGCGTTCGGCCCACGACTTCAGGCCGAGCTCCGCGAGTTGCACGCCCTTGGCGCCCTGGAAGAGGTCCCATTGGAACGGGCTGCCGGTGACGACGTGCTTGAGGAAAAGCTCCCACTCGATCTTGAAGGCGTTGTCGTAGATGCCCTGGTCGGGCACGCGCACCCAGCCGTCCTTGTACTTGATCGGGCTGTCGACGTCCGGATTCCACACGCAGCGCGGCGTCGCGGCGAGCGACTGCGCCTTGCAATCGCGCAGGCCGGCCACTGCGGAACCCATCGTGCCGTCGACCTGGAGGGTGAGGAGGTCGTCGCGGTCGACGCGGACATCCCACGAGGAGTTGAAATGGCAGATCACGCCGTTCACGAGTTCGAACGTCGCGTAGGCGGAATCGTCCGCCGTGCACTTGTAGGGCTTGCCGGCCTCGTCCCAGCGCTGCGGGATGTGCGTGGCGCCGAGGCAGGTGAGGCTCTTCACTTCGCCGAACAGGTTTTGAATCACGTACTGCCAGTGGCAGAGCATGTCGACGATGATGCCGCCGTCGTCCTCCTTGCGGTAATTCCACGACGGACGCTGGAGCTTTTCGTGCTCGCCGGTGAAGACCCAGTAGCCGAACTCGCCGCGCACGGAGAGGATTTTGCCGAAGAAGCCGGTATCGATGAGGTATTTCAGCTTCACCAGGCCGGGCAGCCAGAGCTTGTCCTGCACGACGCCGTTCTTGAGGCCGGCGGCTTGCACTTCCTTGGCGAGCGCGAGCGCCTCGGCGGAGGTGGTGGCGGTCGGCTTCTCGCAGTAGATGTGTTTCTTCGCGGCGATGGCCTTGCGCACGCCGATCGGGCGCTGGCCGGTGAGCGTGGCGTCGAAGTAGATCTGGTTCTCGGGTTTCGCGAGTTCAGCGTCGAGGTTGGTCGAGACGCGCGAGACGCCGGTGCGGGCGGCGAGGGCCTTGAGCTTTTCCTCGCTGCGGCCGACGAGGACCGGGTCGGGCATGATGACCTCGGAGTCGGAGAGCTTCACGCCGCCCTGGTCGATGATCGCCTTGATGGAGCGGATGAGGTGCTGGTTGGTGCCCATGCGTCCTGTGACGCCGTTCATGATGATGCCGATTTTGTGGGTTTTCATAAAGCGAGTTGAGAGTTGAGTGCTGAGAGTTGAGTGAGGGGAAATCAGACGTGGTCGCAGTAAGCTTGGACGATCTTCTTCAGGTATTCGTCCTGGTCCATCGCCCAGAGACGGTTGGAGAAAACCTCGACCTCGTTGAAACCCCTGAAGCCGGCGGCCTCGATCCAGGCGCGGATCTGGCGGAGCGGGATGCAGCCCTCGCCCATCAGGCCGCGGTCGAGGAGCAGGTCGGTCGTCGGCGTGCGCCAGTCGCAGACGTGATACGCGAAGAGAGCGTTCAACCGGCCGCAGCGCGCGATCTCCTGTTCGAGCGCGGGATCCCACCAGAGGTGATAGACGTCAGCGGCGACGCCGACAAAGGGTGAGTTGATCTGCTCGACCATGTCGTTCGCCTGGCCGAGCGTGTTCACCGCCGAGCGGCTGTCCGCATACATCGGATGAAGCGGCTCGATGCCGAGCTTCACGTTGGCGGCCCGGCATTCGGGCAAGAGCGCGGCGATGCCGTCGGTGATCTGCTTGCGTGATTCGACGAGCGACTGGCCGGGCACGGCGCCGCACACGAGCACGATGAGCGGCGCGCCCAGGGCATGCGCCTCCTCGATGGCCTTGCGGTTGTCGTCGAGCGCCTTCGCGCGGTCGGCGGCGGTGACGGCGGGAAAGAATCCGCCGCGGCAGAGTGAAACAATGGACAGGCCCTGGTCGCGGATCAGCTGCCCGGTCTGCTTGATGTCACGGCCCGCCAGCGTGTCGCGCCACACGGTGATGCCCTTCACGCCGGCCTGGGCGAATTTCTCCGCGGACGTCTCGATCGCCCACGGCTTCGTGGTGATCGTGTGGATGCAGAGACGACTCAGATCGGGCAGGGGGGAGGAGGGATTCATGGCAGCAAATCGTTCTCTTAGTCGTTATCGTAATCTTTGTTGGGGGGCGTCCGAGCGAGGGAACGATTGGGATGATGAGAACGAGAATGATTGATCGATCAGTCCTTCAGGCAGCCGAAGAAGGTGTAGGCCTTTTCGCCCTTGATGATGCGCTGGAGGGTGAGGGCGGCTTCGCGGATGTGGTAGTCGCCCCACATGCAGGCTTCGCCGCACGGTTGTTTCCGGCCCGGCGGGATGTGGTCCCAGCCGTTCGGGCGGTGATAGATGGTGTGGAGGAGCAGGCCGTGGTGCGCGGGGTCGATGCCCAGGTAGGCATCGCTGAGCAGTGTGCGCATCGTGGTGAGGCCCGCCTGCCAGTATTTCTTGCCCTCGGGCGTGGTCTCGCCTAGGTAGCGGCCGAGACGCAGCAGGCCCTGCACGCCGATCGCCGCGGCCGAGCTGTCGACGGGCTCGTGGTCGTTGAAGATCTCCGCATTGCGCGCGCGCCAGTCGCCGAGCTTGTGCAGGTTGGGCGCGCCGCCATCCCAATACGGGATGCCGTCGAGCGCGGTGTTGGCGATGTACCAGTCGCAGGTGGCCTTGGCGCCCTTGAGCAGGATGGCCTCCCACTTCGCGCGGCCGCCGAACGGGGCGAGGTCGGCGTCGGAAACCGTCTTCAGGAACTCAAGTTCCTCCGCGAAGCCCACCATCGCCCAGGACAGGCCGCGGGTCCACGTGGTGAAGCCGGAAAAACCCTGCTGCGAGTTCGGGCAGCGGAAACGGCCGTCGTTGCGGTTGAACACGGCCTCGTGGGTCGTGCGGCCGCGCTCGGCGGGGACGTCGTAGATGTCGCGACCCTCGCCGTAGTAGATGGAATACTTCGCCGTGGCGTCGATGTGCTGGAGCGCGCGGTCGAGCAGGGAGTGGGCGGTGTCGTTCTCGCCCATGAGGCGGTGGCCGAGCCGGTGGGCGACCATCAGGATGCGGACGGAGCGGATGGTATCGACGAAGAGGGAGTGCGGGCCGTTGAAGGAGTAGATGTAGCCGCCGCCGCCAAAGATCGTGGACCAGCGAGCGGCCTGGACGGCACCCGAGGCCTTCAGCGCGAGCTCGCAGAACTCGACCTGGTTGGCGGGGAGCTTGCCCTCGTGCTGGAGGCGCAGCCAGTTGCCGTAGGTGGAGAGGTTGTTGAAGCCGTGGTCGTGGACGCCGACGTGCGAGACATGCGAGGCCATGCGGTCGACCGTCAGCTTGGCGGCCGCGTCGGCGAAACGCTTCTCGCCCGTGGCGTCGAACTGGAGAAAGCCCGAGCCGTAGCTGAAGCCCTCGGTCCACTCCGTCCAGCCGCGCGCGGTGTATTTGCCGGCCGCGGTGAAAACGGGCGAGCCCTTGGCGGGATCGTATTCCTTGAGGATGAGGTCGATCTTCTGACCCGAAAGCTGCCAGAATTTCTGCAGCGCAGGCGTCAGCGCGGAGGCTTGGAGGGATTCGTCAATTTTCATAAAGCGGATTTAACAGGGGGGAACGGAGGGAACGGAGAGCTGCATTTTACAGGAGTGCGCAGAGAGCGCAGAGAATTGAGGTGGGATCTCTGTGTCCTCTGCGACCTCCTGTGAATTGATTGGGTCGGCTTTTTGCTTAGTATCGTTTATCCTTTCTTAGGTGCAGGATCAGGAACCGCGAGTCGGCGAGGGACTCGTAGGTGTGCTGCAGGATCGCGTCGAACTGCATGCACTGGCCCGTCTCGAGGACGCATTCCTCGTGGGGCAGGGTGAGGCGCAGCTTGCCTTCGAGCACCCAGCAAACCTCGGTGTCGTCGTGATGGATCTCGGGCCGCGACACCTTCGAACTCGCGGGAGCGGTGCCGAGCAGGGCGACGACGTTTGCGAAGCGGATCTGGCGGAACTTGAACTGGCCGGAGCGGTGCGAGTCCTCCTCGCCCCGATGCGCGAGGGGCGATTCGGCCAGCGCCAGGAGGTCGGTGGCGCTCATGCCGAAGCCGCGACCGAGCCGGTAAAGCGTGTCGAGTTCCGCCGACTGTTGGTTGCGTTCGAGCTTGGAAATCACCGCGGCGGAGACGCCGGAAGCCTCGGACAAGTCGGCCAGCGTCATCTCATGCTGTTCGCGCAGACGACGCAGCACACTGAAGTCGAACTTGTCGGGCGGGGTGGCCAAAGCCCGGCGAGGCTTGGCAAGCCGTATTTCTTTGCAAGCAAGAAACGGGCTGAAAATGACTGTCAGAGAAAGCAGGTCAGGGCGAGAGTAGGGCCCGCGCTTGTCGCGGGGCCGTGGCGCGCACGCCCCCCGGCCCACCGACAAGGGGCGGCCCTCCATTAAGGAAAGGAGCAACGATCGTCAGATCGCTGGCGCCAGCCGTCTGACGACGGCGGCTACGGTTTTTCGGCCGGCACCAGGTTTTGGGCCCGCAGGAATTTTTCGACCAAACCGGGCAGCTTCTGCTTCCATTCGGGCAACGTGGCGCCGTGGCCGCAGCCTGTCATGGTGATGAATTCGCACACATTACCGGCCTCCGTCAGTTTCCGGTGGAGGTTCACCGAGGATTGATAGGGCACGGTGGGATCCTTGTCGCCGTGCAGCAGGAGCGACGGCGGCATCTTCGGGTCGAGGTGCTGCACCGGGGAGCATTCCATGGCGTGACCGCCAAACCGGTCGGGCTTCGGCGCGTAGAAACTGAAGTCTGCCGCCGGCCAGAGGAGAACCAAGGCCGCGGGTTTTTGCAGCGGAGCCTCCGCGGGATCACTGCCGGGCGGCGAGGCGGTGATGGCCGTCCAGAGCGCGACACCCCCGCCGGCGGAGGAACCGCTGACGACCACCCTGGCCGGGTCGAGGCCGAGTTCCTCGGCGTGGACCTGCACCCAGCGGAGGGCGGCGCGGGCGTCCGCGATGCAAAGCGTGCCATCCGTGTTGTGGCGGGTTTTCACGCGGTAGTCCGCGGCGATGCCGACGAGTCCCCACTCCGCGGCCTGCTTGGCCTGTCCGGGCGAGGGGATGCCGCGGATAAAACCGCCCCCGAAGAAATGGACCAGCGCCGGGCGGCGGTCGGTTGCCTTCCAGCCCTTGGGTTTGAAGACGTGGAGCCGCATCGGCTCGGGCTTCACGTCGTGGTAGATGAAGGTCTCCGCGCCGGGCAGCGTGAGCGGGGTTTCGACTTGGGTGGAGGATTTCGGGGCGGCCGCTTCCTTTGACGGCAGCTTGCTGGCCGGCGACTCGGGGGCGCCGATCGCGTATAAACAAGCGCCCGCATAGAGAGTCAGGGAGATCAGGTATTTCATTTTATTTCGAGTTGATGGCGGCCTCGGCGAGGAGCTCGTCGAGGAAACCTTTCGGCAGTTTTTCGTTTTGTGAGGTCGGCCACTTTTCGGGCGCCTGGTTGTACGGGGTGAGAAATTCCAGCGCCTTCCGCAGGCTGGCGCCATTCGGCGCGGTGTAGTTCCAAAGGTCCATGCCGAGGGCTTTGGCGTGACGGGCCACGACGGCCTGCGCCTCGAGGTTGAACCGGCTGTAACCCAGCCCGTCGACGCGCCGGATTTCATCCGGCTGGCTGCCGTCGGGCATGATTTGCGCGGCGATGCGCGCCTTGTCCTCCTCACAGAGCTGGCGTGCGAGATCCTCGCGGCCGACATAGCGCGCCATCGGGATCACTTGCGCGAGGTACCACGAACCGTGATTATTTTTCGCGGCGCGCTCCTCGAGGGCGATCTTCGCCGTCGTGAACCATTTCAAATAGTCGGCAAACCACGCGCGCACGGCGGCGTGTTCGGCGGCCGTCAGCGCGGGCGAGTCCTCGAGGATCAGCAGGCTGTCGATCACCTGCGCAAACGCGCGGGTGTCGAGCATGCCGGCGGGATTGCCGTGGTTGCCGCCGTGGCCGACCCGGACCTGCGCGTATTCGAGATTTGGGTTCATGCGCGTGGCCGGGGTGAGGTACCAGGCGCGCAGCCATTCGCCGGCGCGCCGGGCGGCGGCCTCGTCGCGCTTCACCCGCCAGGCCGCCGCAAGCGCCGCGACCGCGTCCGCGAACCGGTCAATGCGGTTGCGGTCGCCGCGGGCCACCTGCTCGCGGTTGTGTTTTCCGTCGATGCTGACGAACGGCAGGCCGTCGGGCTTTTTGGGATCCGGCCAGTAGTAGCGGGCATAGCTGATGTAGTCATGGGCATTGCCGCTGGCGGGCAGCTGCGTCTTTTCGGTCACGGTCGTGATCGGCACCTTGAGCGCGTCCGGGGCCTTCGCCGCGAGGGCGGTGAGTTCGGCCTGGCTCAGATAATAGGGTTCGGCGGCGGTGGCGCCGACGGCCAGGCCAAGCCAGAGGAGGAGCGATTTCATTGGAGGGGGAGGGATTGGCCATCGACGCGGAGATAGGTGGCGCCGGTGGCGAAATGGTTGCGCACCTTGCCGTCGGCATCGCGTGTCACGACGACGATCGCGGCGTCGGTTTCGATGCCTTCGAGCGAGAGGCCGGCGGGTTTGACGGCGGCGGAGATGAGGCTGGTTTGGCCGCCCGCCTTCACCACAAAGGTGGATCGATCGGCCGCGCTGCGTTCCTCCACGCGGAAGAGGGCAGGGTCGACGGGTCCGCTGGCCGGCTTCAGCAGCGTGAGCCACGGCGCCGTGAAATCCGTGGAGGAGGTTTCAAGATAAGGAAACTCAGCGAAGTCCCCCTTGATGTAGGTGAGTTCGCCCTGCTTTTCGGCGATCTTGGCCCCGGGCGCGGACATCCAGCAGCTGAGCGTGGCGGCGGGGCCATAGCGATCGGCGGAATAGGTCCAGCGGCGCGCGCCGCCTTCGTGGGAGAGCGAGCCGCGCCCGCCATGCAGGAACGCCTTCACCTCGCCGGCTTGCTTTGCCTCGACGCGGTCGATGACGACATAGTAGTCGCCGGCGATCCAGAAGATGGCGCGATGCCACGCGGCCTTCCTGCCGAAGAAGGCCGTTTTCTCCTCGCCGGCGAGGCCCGCCTGGTCGACGCGGAACGAAACGGGCGGCGTGGCGTTGGTCGCTTCCTTGTCCGCCGGCTGGCCATTAAAGGTGAGCGTGTTGTGCGCGGCGGCGGTGTTGTACCACGCGGTCCGCTCGGCGCCGGCGTAGGTGCCGCGCGAGTAACCGGCGTCGGAACACATCAACTGGCCCTCCGCCTCGAGGAGGAAACTGAGCTGGTCGTCGTGGTTGTGGTTGTCGGCCACCGCCACGCCGTGAAAGAGCAGGTAGCGCTGGCCGGCGTTCCTGTCCGCCCAGCTGTTTCGCAGCACGGTCTGGCCGCCTGCGAGAAACACATTCGGCGCCGCGTCGGGCGCGGTGGCCTTGAGCGTGGCGTCGTGCGTCAGCAACTCGTCGATTTCGAGCGGATAGTCCCAACTGGCGCCGGTGTAGTTGAAGCCGGTGTCACCGCGTTCCTTTTCAAACGGGGCCAGGTCGGTTGTCTGATAACTCCAGGTCAGCACTTCCGACAGCGGGGCGGTGGAGTGAAGTTTGGTTTGGGCGGAGCGATAAGCGGCAGCCACGAGGTGCGTGGGCGTCGGGCGGATGTAGGAGTCCTCGAGGTTGGGCAGCCAGCCGTGGCTGTTGCGTACCTGGATCATGTTTTCGAACACGGGCTGGAACGCGCCGAACCCGTCGATGCCGGACACGTTGCGGTAATGATAGAGGAACGGCACGAAGTTCGTGAGGGAGAAGATCAAGTAGTGGCTGCCTTCGCGGTAGATGCCGTCGCCGCTGAAGAAATAGCGCGTGTTCCTGTTGGCCGCCTCGAGCGCGCGGGCCAGCCAGGCTTTGGCCTGCGGATGCGCTGACAGGGCCAGCGCGATCGAGCCCAGCCCCCAGGCCGGTTTGGAGAGATGGTTGTGCGGGCTGTCGGGCGTCCAGACGTAGAGGTTGTCGTAAACGCATTGCGCCTCGCGTGCGAGGCGCTCGCGGATCAGGCGGTCGTCCTCGGCGGACAGCTGCGGCTGGATGCAGTCATAGGCGTGCGCATAGTTTTGCAGCCACGAGCCGCGGTAAATCTCGTCCACCGCGCTGCCTTTCACGCGCGAATCGAGTTCGAAGATCGGACCGTCGTACGCCCGCCGGAGAAGTTCGGTCGCGCGTTGCCGGTGCGCCGCCCGGACGGCGGCGTCATCCGCCAGCAGCGCGACGAGCGCGTGGGCCCGCGCGGCCATCGACAGGGCGCCGTAGTACTTGTGGATCGTCTCGGTCTTGTCCGTGGCCGCCGGAGCGACCGGCAGCGGTTTCGTGAGATCGGCAAGCTTTTGCACGGCCGCCCAGCGCGTGCGGGCGAAATCGTCGGCTGACAACCGCGCCTTCAGCGCCGGCAGTCCGGCGGCCTGGAACCAGAGCGAAGGATGCACTTCCTGTGCGGGCAGCACCGCTTCAGCTGAAAGCGCGAACCCGGTGTAGCCATCGTAGAGGCCGGCCGGTGCGCGGTCGCGGGCGGCAGCAATCGAAGTCAGGATCGCCGCAAAAAGGCCTGGGAAGCGCAAAAATAAACGGAGCATTATGGTAGGGCCGGTCTGTGACCGGCCTTGGGGTGATGAGTGCAAACAGCGGTTTGAAAGGGTGGCGGAAACAGGCCGGTCAGAGACCGGCCCTACTTGAGGGCGGGGAGCGACCAGTGACGGATGGTCCAGTCGCCGAGTTTCGGGTGGGAAAATTTCCATTCGCCCGCGGCGCCGCTCGCGATCCGCCAGGGGGCGGCGGCGGCGCGATCGGTGCCGGTCCAGGAGAGCGCGGCGACCGCGCCCGGGCCGCTGAGGCGGGGGGATTTTGCGACGGGCGTGACGTGATAAGGCGCGGCGACATGGCGACGCTCGGTCGAGTCGTCGAGGCGGGTGTCCCACTCGGAATCGGGCAGGCCGAGCAGGGGCTGCAAAGCGGTGCCGCGGCCATCCGCGGAAAACGCGCTGAGGCCGGCGCGTTCCACCTTGGGCGAGCCCAGCGGCAGCGCGAAGCCACCGACGTGCAGCACGAGGGGTTGGCGGGCTTCGAAGCGGTGCACGTGCAGCAGCCAGCCGTCGCGCCAGAAGACGAAGGTTTCCACGCTGGTGTTCACCTGGCCGGTCTTGAAGCCGAGGTTCCAACTGTAGCCGAGATGGGCTTCGTCCATTTCGACCGGCACCGTCGAGTGCCGGGCGAACACCCGGCCGTCGTCGAGCTGCGCGGTCAGCGCGCTGTCGCAGGAGGTGTTCGTGATCTCGGGAAACGCGTAGCAAAAGTGCACGCCGGTGCGGTAGCTCAGCTTGCTCCATTTCCAGGCGCCGTAGCGCAGCTGCGTGTTGCCGACCATGGAGCCCGCGTTGAGGATTTCGATGTCACCGCCGGGGACGCTGCGGGTGATGAGGCCGGGCACGGGCATGACGTGCACGAACCCGCGTTCGGCTGGCAGCGGCTGCTCGGGCTCGTTCCAGAACGCATGGTCCGGCGGCAGCAGGAGCGGGGTGAAGCCCTTGGCCGCCCAATAGGGCGACGCCGGGGCGGAGTACGGCTCGATGATCGGGGGGAAAACATCGGTGAACCCTGGCGCGAGCACGCCCTGCTCGTTGTAGATCGGGCGCGACAGGAAGAAGTCGAGGTTGCGCGTGCAGAGGCGGCGCAGCAGTCCGGGCGCGAGGTCGGTGCAGTTTTCCGCCAGGGCCAGGCCGAAGACGTTCAGGCAATTGAACCGGTAGGTGATGGAGCGACCGAACGCCGGGTGCTCGCCGCTCGTGGCAAAGAAATACTGGTAATCGCGAACAAAGAGTTTCGCCCAGTCCCGCCAGCGGGTGGCCCGGGCCGGTTCCTGTCCGCCGTGCAGGTGCGCCCACATCAGGCCGTAGAAATGGAAGGCGTAGGCGTTGTAGTGATCGTAGGCCTGGTTGATGCCGTCCTCAAACCAGCCACCGCCGCGGTGCATGGTCTCGAGCTGGTTGAGGTGCGCGGCGATGACCGCGCGGTCGGTGCGGTGCGCGAAGCCGTGCTGCCCGAGAAACTCGAGGATGTGCACCGACATGAACAGGTGGTTGTTGTTGACGATCCCGCCGCCGCGACAGGTCGCGAACCAGCGCGCCACCCGGGCTTTCTCATCAGGTGAAAGCGGCGTCCAGACGTCGCGCGTCGCGATTTGCAGCGCAATCGCCATCAGCCCCATCTCCACGTGGTGTTGGTGATAGGAGGCATCCGGCCCCCAATAGTGGGGGCTGGCGGGATCCGTGCCCGCCACGAGCCCGCCGCGGAACCATCCGGCCAGGCGCTCGCGAAACGCGGCGTCCCCGGGCCGGGCCGCCGATTGCAGCCAGAATGCCGCGAGCGTCAGCGGACGCGCGAACGATTCGAGCCGGTCCGCCTGGCGGTCGTGGTCCGACGGCGCGCCGGCGATGTCCAACTCCGCCCGGCCGGGGTGCATGAGCGCGGCCAGCGGCTCGAGCAGCCGGCGGGCGGAATCCTGCCAATGGAGGTAAGGGGCGGGAGGGGACATCTTCGCTTTCGATTCCCGATTTTCGATCTGAGGGGCGGGTCGCTAATCCAAAATTGAGAATCGGAAATCCAAAGGATCAGGTGCTCATGTCGTAAACGCGCGGGGTGATGACCGCCTGCAACGGCTGGTCGGCGGCGTACGCGCGCAGGTTTGCCAGGGCGAACGCGCCGGCATCGCGACGGCGGTCGGTGGTGGGGCCGCCGAGATGCGGGGTGAGCGTCACGTTCGGCAGCCCGCGGAAGCCGGAATCGGCCGGGAGAGGCTCCTTCGAGAACACATCGAGGCCCACCATGATTTTCCCTTCGCGGGCCACCTGGAGCAAGGCGGCTTCATCCACCACGGCGCCGCGGCCGACATTGACGAAGACGCCGCCCGGCGGAATCAGGCGCAGGAGTTTCTCGGTGACGATCCGGGTGGTGGCCGGGATCAGCGGGGCCAGCTCGACGATCACGTCGTTCTGCGCGAACAGTTCCTCGAGGGTCGCCACGCGGCGGACGCCATGGCGCGACTCCGTGTCCGCGGTCACGTCGGGCGCGCAGACGGAGATGACGCAGCCGAAGGGTTGCAGCAGGCGGACAAGTTCCCGGGCCACGAGGCCGAAGCCGTGCAGGCCCACGCGCCGCCCGAACAGCGAGGCGGTTTCGCTGCCGGCGTCCTTCCATGCGCCGGCCTGGTGCATCGCGATCGTCCAGTGCGTCGCGCGGCGGAGGCAGGAAAGGACATGGAACAACGCCCATTCCGCCACGATGCGGCTGATGGAGCCGCCCCAGTTCGAAACCAGCAGGCCCTGCTCGATCTGCCCGCGCGTCACGAGATGCTTGACGGAACCGGCGAGATGACAGACGTAGCGCAGACCCGGCGGGAGCTCGGCGGGCAGGCGCGGGGTTTTCCAACAGGTGACGAGCACCTCCGGATTGAGCGTGGCGAGCTCGCGATAGAATTCCTCCCGCGTCTGTTGCGTGGGATCGCGATGCTCGCAGCGCAGCGGGAGCGCGCGCAATTCCGACCACAGTTGCCCGGGGAGGAACTCGGTCAGTTCCTGGGCGGAGAGGGAGACGAGGAGGGCAGCAGGGCGTGGCATCGGGATCAGGTGGCGGATTCGGTGGGCGGGAAACACTCGAGCAGGGTGGCGGTGGGCGCCGGTTGAAAGTCCACGGCCCCCAGCCCGGCCGGGCAGAAAAATTTGTCGCAGGCCTTCAACTCGTGCGTTTCCCCGCCCGCGCGCACGGTGCACGGGCCCTGGGTGACGATGACGATATGCGCCGAGTCCTCGGTTTTCGTCACCGGTCCGCGCAGGTGCGATTGGCGGACGCGGAAACACGGGGTGCGCTCGGGGCCGATCAGGTCGTCCTGGTGCGAGTCCGGACCAAGCGCGCGCCGGCGGCGCGGGGGGCACGCGGCGGCGACGGCCAGGCGGCTCGCGGGCCACGCGCTGTAGTCGAAAACATCGAGGCAGAACTCGAGTCCGCGGCCCAGGAAACGCGCGGCCTCCGGCAGCACGTAGCCGCCGCGCTCGAACTCGAATCGCACCACCAGGTCGCTCGGTTCCTGGACTTCCACCAGCAGCAATCCCTCGCCAAGCGCATGCGGCACGCCGCCCGGCACGAGGTAGGTGTCGCCGGGTTGCACGGGGATCCGGTCGAAGCAGGCCTCGAGCGCGGCGATGTCCTGTTGCTCGATCATGCGGCGGAGGGCGTCGCGCGAGGGCGGCCGCTGGAAGCCCAGATAAATATAAGGAGCGATGCCCGGCCGCGCGCCCAGGATGTGGTACGCCTCGGTCTTGCCGCTCGGGGCCTGGAGGAAGCGCCGCGCGAAATCCGCCGTGGGGTGCGCCTGGAAGTGCAACCGGATGGACGGGTCGAGCAATTTGACGAGCAACTGCGGCTGCGCGCCGAATTGCGCGACGTGGCGCGCGCCGAGGAAATAGTCCGGATCCGACGCGAGCAACGCGGCGAAATCGGCCGGACGGCCGCCGACGATGACGGGGGAGATCCCTTCGCGGATGTTTTCGCGCCCGGCATTGATCGCGCGGGTGGTGGAGGCAATCCAGTCCTCCGGGAAATGCGAATCCGCCGGCGCGGCCGCCCCGGCCAGCGCGTCCAGGCTCCGTCCACCCTGGTAGGTGCGCCACACGCGATGGGGCGGTAGGAGCACGAGTTTGCCACGGTGGTCGGACATGGTCTGGTGGTGGAAACGGGTAAAGGGCAGGTCGGCGTCAGCTGGAGAATTAAGCGGCGTCCGGCGCCGACCGGGCGCTGCGCAGCAGGAGCGCGCCGATGAGGACCACGACCCCGCCGCACCCGACGAAGGCCAGGCGGCCGACGAGGGAATTGGGGATCAGCGCCAGCAGGCACACGAACACGCCGTAAGCCAGCGCGAGCCAGCCCACCGTGCGGGATTGCTGGCCGTCGTTGGCCGAGCCCGCGCCCTCCTCGCGGTTAAAATCAACCGGCGTGTTCATCTTGGTGAAGAAGGCATCCACCCGCGCCCGGTATTCCGGGCTGCAGCGCGTCCAGAACAGTTTCGTGCCGAGGAACCAGGCGGAGGCGAGGGTGACGTTCGCAAAGAATTGGAAACCCTGGATCCAGTACTCGCGCGACTCGGCGTCGAGCGGCGCGGCATGCCCGAAGAACGCCGCGCCGCGCTCCGGCGTGAAGAAGTACCCGACGAACATCGAACCGAAGAAGCCGACGAGCACCGTGGTCCAGGCCGACCACGGCGGCGTGCGCCGGATGACCAGGCCGAGCAGCAGGGGCACGGTGATCGGCACGCCGATCAGGATGCTCACGCGCTGCATCGTCTTGAACAGGCCGAGATTCTTGATCTCCGCCATGCGGACGGAGATGAAGATGACCAGCACGCCGAGGACGAACGTCGCGATGCGTCCCACCTTCAGGAGCTGGGCGTCGGTGGCCGCGGGCCGCAGCAGCGGTTGATAGAAATTCTTGATGAAAAACCCGGCGTTCTTGTTCAGGCCCGAGTCCATGCCCGACATCGTCGCGGCGAAGATGCCGCTGACCAGCAGGCCGAGCATGCCGACCGGCATGACGACCTGGGAGATGGCGATGAAGGAAGCTTCCTCCGGGGCGCGGAGGGTGGGGAAGACGGCGTGCAGGTCGACGCCGAGCGCACGGGCCGCCATGGGCGGGATGAACCAGATGACGATGCCCACGAGGAAGAGCGCCGCGCCGAGATAGCCGGCCCAGCGCGCATGGCGGCTGTCCTTCACGCTGAGGTAACGGCCCGCTTCAAAGAGGTTGTTGGTGCTGATGATCTGCTTGAGCAGCATCGCCACGCACCACATGCCGAGGAATTCCTTGGTGAAAATCTGGCCCAGGTTCAGGTGGGACGCCGGCAAGCCGGCCAGGAAGCCGTCCCAACCGCCCAGACGCAGCACGGCCAGCACCGTCACCGCGGCGCACACCGGCATGAGGATCAGCACCTGGATGAAGTCGGCCGCGAGCACGGCCCAGCTGCCGCCGATCAGCGTCATGATCAGCACGACGGTGCCGGTGACCATCAGGGTCAGCGTGAGATCGAGTCCGAAGATGGCGGCAAAGAACACGCCGAGGGCGTTGAGGTGAATCGCGGCCTGCAGCGTGCTGAGCGGGATTTGCAGCCACATCATGATCTGCTCGCTCACCGCACCGAAGCGCTCCCGGATGGCTTCGACCGACGTGATCACCCGCAGCTGCCGGAAGCGCGGGGCGAACACGACGGCGTTGAGGACGAAGCCGACGGCGTTGGCCACGAAGATGGCCATCACCGGCCAGCCCGTCTCATACGCCTGGCTGGCCGCGCCGGTGAACGTCCACGCGCTGAAGGCCGCCATGAAGGCCGAGCCGCCCACCATCCACCACACGGCCTTGCCGCCGCCGCGGAAATAGTCGCTGACGTTCGTCACGAACTTCCGGAAGACCCAGCTGATCGCCAGCATGTAGCCGAAGTAAAAGACCAGCACCGTGTAGTCGTAGGAGGTCATGGGGGTAAAGGGTCGAACAGGCAGGCTTAATAATTATCAAATTCCAAGCCCAAAGTATCAGGAAGGGGGTGGGATCGACCGGCGGGCGGGTGGGCGGCCGGTGGCCATGGGACTCAGCGGGCCGGCCCGGTCGAGCCGCCCACCACGAGGGGGGCGGGGAGCACGAGATCGGCGAAGCCTTCCGCCGGCAGGCCCTCGCCCATGGCGAGGCGGGCCGCGGCCTCCCCGAGCTTGTCGGGGCTGGTGCCGGCGCCGGTGATGCGCAGCGGCCCCTCGATGCTCAGGCGCGAGACGTCGGCCGACGCGAGGCTGATGTCGCCCGGCACCTTCCAGCCTTCGCGCTGCAGGCCGAGGGCGGCGCCGTAGGACATCTGGGTGTTGTAGGTGACGAACGCGGTCGGGAAATCCTTCCGGCGCGAGTGTTTCAACATCGCGTGGATGGCCTCGGCGCCCTCGGCGCGGTCGGCTTGCTGGAGCACGATGGTGTAACGCGGGTCGAGCTTCAGGCCGAGCGGCTCCAGCGCGGCCTTGAGCGCCGCCAGCCGCGCGTCGTGCCGGCCGAGGCGCGCATTGCCGCCGAGCCAGCCGATGCGGTGGTGGCCGAGGTTGAAGAGATGGCGCACGACCTGCGTCAGGGCCTCGGGTTCATTGCCCAGCACCGAGTGGCAGAGCCCGGGATAGCGGGCGGACACGGCGACCACGCGCCGGGTGAGCTTGCGCAGCTCCTCCATGAACGGGCGCGCGACCTCGCCGAGGACGACGACGCCCGAGAGGTGATTGCTGGGATGGAAGAGCTGGCGGAGCTTGTCGGACGTGAGTTCGTCCTCGGACCCGAGGAACACGAGGCGCTGGCCGCGCTGCTCGAGTTCCTGGTGCAGGCCGTGCTGGACGTGCCCGAAGTAAGCGCTCGGAATATAGAGGCGCAGCGGCGCGCGCAGGATGTAGCCGATCTGCTTGGCGCGCGACGAATCCGGCGTCGATTCAACCCGCATGCCCTTGGGCAGATAACCCAGGCTGATCGCATGATCCCAGATGCGCTTGTAGGTGTCGGGGTTGATGCCGACGCTCCGGCCGTTGAGGGCGAGGGATACGAGGGCCTGGGATACCCCGAGCTCCCTGGCGAGGAGGGTTTGGGAAATCTTCTTCTTGGGGCGCACGGGGCGGGCAGGGTCTGATAACTATGATGCTGTTTCAATGCTTTATTAAATTCCCGGCGCGGCCGGTGCGGGGTGCGGTCGGCTATACGCTAAAACCGGACGGGTCTGGCCAAGGGCCGTCTTTCCGGCCAGCCTGCGGCTTCGGCTTCTCCCCATGCGCCTTTTCCTCTGCCTGCTTGCCTGCCTCGGTGCCGTTGCGGGCCGCGCCGCGCCCGATCCGCTGGCGACGCTCCGGCCGGATCATCCCCGCCTGCTGGCCACGAGCGGGACCTGGGCGGCGTTGGGGAAAGACCGGGATCCGTTGGCGCGGCGATTGCACGCCCGGATCATCGAGGTGGCGGAACAGCAGCTCGGGCAAACCCCGATCAAGCATGAACTGGTCGGCCCGCGCCTGCTCGACCAGTCGCGGAAGGCGCTGGCGCACGTCACCACCGGGGCGCTGGCCTACCGGTTGAGCGGCGACCACCGGTTTCTCGTCCACGCGCGTGACGTGATGCTGACGGCGGCGGCCTTTCCCGACTGGAACCCCGACCACTTTCTCGACGTGGCGGAAATGGCCACCGCCTTGGCGCTGGGTTACGACTGGCTCTACGACGAGCTGGCCCCCGCGGATCGCGCGGCGATCAAGCAGGCGTTGCTCGACAAGGCGCTGGTCTTCGCGGGTCCCGCTTATGCGCGGGCCTGCCCTCAGCGCATTTCCTTTCCCTTCGTGCAGGGCAACCTGACCAACAACTGGAACCAGGTGTGCAACGGCGGCTTTCTGCTCGCCGCGCTCGCGCTGGCCGACGAGGAGCCCGCACTGGCGCGAACCGTCCTCGCCGGCGTGCGCGAGACCCTGCCGCATGCGATGGCCGCCTATCAGCCGGACGGCGCCTATCCGGAGGGCCCGGTTTACTGGGGTTATGGCACCGGCTACAATGTGCTGATTCTCGCCGCACTCGAGAGCGCGCTGGGCCAGGACTTCGGCCTGGGCGCAATGCCGGCCTTCGATCGGACCGTGCTCTTTCGCCAGCAGGTGCAAAGTCCGACCGGACTGTCCTTCAACTTCGCCGACGGCCGGCCGGGTCTGGGGGCCGACGCGGCGATGGGCTGGCTGGGCCGCCGTTACGGACACGCGGCGGTCGTGGCCGGCTTTCGCCGGCAGCTCGCGGCGGAACTGGCCCGCCCGGCCAACCCGGATAACCGCTTCCTCGCGACGCAGGCACTCTGGCTGCCGCCGGAGCCGGCGTCGCCGCCGGCGCTCGCGCGCGATGTTGTTTTCGGCGGACCGAGCCAGCTGGCGATTTTTCGCAGTGCCTGGGATGATCCGGGTGCGTTGTGGACGGGCCTCAAGGCCGGCAGCAATCGCGTCAACCATGGTCACCTCGACCTCGGCTCCTTCCTGCTCGATGCCAGCGGCGAGCGCTGGGCGGTGGATCTCGGTCCCGACGACTATAACCTCCCGGGTTACTGGGAGGGAGCGAAGGCCGACAGCCCGCGGTGGGAATATTACCGGCTCAACAATTCCAGTCACAACACGCTGACGCCCGGCGGGGCGCGGCAGTCCCCCGACGCCAATGCCCCGTTCATCGCCCACGGTTCGGCGCCGGCTCGGGCCTTTGCGGTCACTGACCTGACGTCCGCCTATCCGACGCAGGCGAAAAAATTCCTGCGCGGCCTTGCGCTGCTCGACCGCTCGCGGGTGTTGGTGCAGGATGAAGTCACCGCGCTGAACGCGGGCACGCCGCTCACCTGGCGCCTGCTCACCGGCGCGCGGGTGCGGCTGGACGGTCCGCGTCGCGCCGTGCTCGCGCAGAACGGCCGCGAACTGCGGGTGGAAATCCTCGCGCCGGCCAACGCCACGTTCCTGACGCATCCCGCCACGCCGCCCACCGCGAAGGAAAACCAGAATGCCGGCGTCACGGCGCTGGAGGCAATCGTGCCGCCGGCCGCGACCGTGACCGATGCGCGCGTGGCGGTGTTGCTCACGCCGGTCGGCGCCGACTGGCCGCCGCGATCCGCACCGGAACTCGCGCCCCTCGCGACTTGGAAATGAAAACCGTCCTGTGGCTTGTCCTTTTGTCGCTTGGGCTGCCGGCGGGCCGCGCCGCCGAAACCTCGCCGGAGCAGTGGAACGACCAAGCCCTGGCCGCGCATCGCCGTCGCAGCCTCAACGAGGCCAGCGCGGCTTACCGCAAGCTGTTGGAACTCGAGCCGCCGGCGGTGCCCACCGCGGAGCAGTGGGCGCTGGCGCGGAAATTCCTGCCGCGGCTCTACCATCCCGTCGGGGAATTTTTTCCATTGAAGGACATCGCGGTGATCATTCACCCCGACCGCCCGGTCATCGGTTACCATCTGTTCTGGGAGGACGACATCGCCTACCCGAGCGACAACGAGCCCTGCGACCATGAGATCGTCTGGGTGGAATACGATCCGGCCGACGGCCGCGTCGTGCAGGTGAGCACTTATTTCCACGGCACGGTGCTGTCGCCCGCGGCCGCGGCTGACGACGCGAACGCGCATGGCGGGCGCCCGTGGATCGGGGTCGAGTGGGGGTTTCATGGCAGCCTGCCGCGTGGCGCGCTCGCCGAGGCGGCGCCGGTTTTTCAACGGCATTGGGATCTCGCGCACAACCAGGCCGCCCGCCGGCCCCGCGACCCGCTCGCGCGCGGCTGGCCGGAGAATTTTCCCGGCGACTACGCGGCCTACGTGGATTTCCACGTGCCGGACGCCGACGTGGATGCGCGGCTGGCGAAGGAGGCGCTGGTCTTCGTCAGCCGCTGGCCGATGGCCACGCTCAATCGCTGGTGCCTGCGTTATAATTTTGCGGTCAAGACGGAGTGGCCGTGGCTCGCGGAGAAAAAGCCCTGAGCGTGGGTCGCACCGGGCCGGAATTTTTTTTGGCATAAATAATCCCGGGCTCGCCAAAACAATTTCCGCCGCCAACGCTGCGCGGATTCCTGTTCTCGCTTCAACCCAAACCGGCGCCCGGCGCTGCTCCCTCGATGATCAAAGTACTCCCGCTCCGTCTCTCCCTTGTTTTGCTGATGGCTTTAAGTGCGCTGGGATGGGGAGTGCGGGCCGCCGTCGCCCCGGACCGGCCGGCCCTGGTGGTGGCGATCAGCATCGACCAGTTCCGCGCCGATTACCTGGAGCGGTTCCGGGATCATTTCGGGCCGGCGGGCTTCCGGCTCTTCCTCGAGCAGGGCGCTTATTTCACCGACTGCCATTACCGGCATTCGCAGACGAAGACCGGCCCGGGCCACGCCGTGATGCTCACGGGCGTGCATGCCAACTTCAACGGCATCATCGCCAATGACTGGCTCGACCGGAACAGTTTCGAACGCGTGTCCTGCGTGGGCGACGCGGCTTCGCCGATCGTGGGCCTGCCGCCGTCCACGGCGCCGCGCCTCCCGGGTCTGGACGATCCCTACATGCCGCGTTCGCCGAGGAACCTCCTCGTGACCACGGTGGGCGACGAACTCAGGCTCGCCCGCGGCGGACGTCCGAAGGTGATCGGCATTTCCGACAAGGACCGGGGCGCCATCCTCATGGCCGGCAAACTGGCCAACGCCGCGTATTTCTCGGAAAACGGCCGGATGGTTTCCTCCACTTATTATATGAAGGAGCTCCCCGCCTGGGTGCAGGCGTGGAATGCGGCCGGCAAGGTGGACGCCTACTTCGGCCGGCAATGGGACCGGGCACTGCCCGCGGCGGCGTACGCGGTGCAGGGCCCGGACGATGCGCCGGGCGAGGACGTGGCCGGCAACAAATTCGGCAACACCCTGCCCAAGGATATTTCGGGCGGCGCCAAGGCGCCGAACGCCACCTATTATGCCGCCTTTGAGAACACGCCGTTCAGCGACGAGGTGCTGGCGGATTTTGCGGAGACCGCCATCGAGCACGAGCAACTCGGGACCCGGCCCGGGATCACCGACCTGCTGTGCCTGAGCTTCTCGGCCAATGATCGCATCGGCCACGCCTACGGGCCCGACAGCCATGAGATCATGGACAACGTGGTGCGCCTCGACCGCACGCTGGCCGGGCTGTTCAAGTTCATCGACGAGCGCATCGGCCTGAAGAACTGCACGATCGTGCTGACGGCGGACCATGGCGTCGCGCCGATGCCGGAGACCATCCACCGCCTCAATCCGGGCGTGCCGGCCAGCCGGAGCTACGTCAACGAAGTGAACACCGCCGTGACCGCCGCGATGGAAAAAGCCTTCGGGGCGCTGGCGGACAAGAGCGCGTGGTACGTGCGGGACGACACCTCGATCATCTTCTACCCCGCGGCGCTGGCGGAAAAGAAAGTGACGTCCGCCGCGGCGCAGGCCGTGGTGCGGACGGCGCTGCAGGCGCTGCCCTTCATCGAGGCGGCCTACACGCGGGAGCAGTTCGTGGCCGGCTTCATGGCGGACGAACTCGGCCGCCGCGCGTTGCTGAGCTTCAACCGCGATCGCAGTGGCGACGTGTTTTTCCAGACCAAGCCCTATTATTTCAACAAGGCCACCGGTTCGACGCACGGCACGCCGTACAATTACGACAACCAGGTGCCGCTGCTCTGGTTCGGCTTCCGCGTGCCGGTCGGCGTGCGCACGGAGCGGGTTGGGGTGGACGACCTCGCGCCGACGCTCGCCCATCTGCTCGGCCTGCCGGCCCCGCCCCGCAGCGAGGGCCGCGTGTTGTTCTGATTTCCGCCCATGCGCCGCCGCCTGTTCCTCGCCGGCTTGGTCTTCGCAGCCGCAGGTCTGGCCGCCGCGGAACTGAAGACCCGCAACGTCGTGCTCGTCACGATCGACGGGCTGCGCTGGCAGGAGGTTTTCCGGGGGCCGGACGATGCGATGGCCAACAAGGAATTTGGCGGCGTCTCCGACAAGTCGCTGGTGGAACTGCAGGCGGTCTACGGCGCACAGCCGCCGGCCGCGCGCCGCCGGCTGCTGATGCCGTTTCTCTGGAACGAAGTGTCCGCGCGGGGCCAACTCTACGGCAACCGCGACACGGGCAGCCCGATGCGCGTGACGAACGCCGCGCAGGTTTCCTATCCGGGCTACAACGAGATGCTCACCGGGGCGCCCGACCCGGCGATCACCGACAATGCCCGCACGCCGAATCCGCACGTCACGGTGCTCGAGTGGCTGAACGGCCGCCCCGGTTTCGCGGGGCGGGTGGTGCCGCTGGCGGCGTGGAACGTGTTTGCCGCCATCCTCAACGTGGAGCGCAGCCATCTCCCGCTCTGGCTCACCAACCAGCATTCCGATCCCGCCACCGCCTCGCCGCGCCTGCTCGAGATCGAGCGCTGGATGGAGGACATCCCGACGAAGGACCGCGAGGAACATTACGACGCGTTCGTGTATCACGCGGCGATCGATGCGCTCGCCACGCGGTCGCCGCGCGTGCTGTTCGTCGGGTTTGGCGAGCCCGACACCTACGCCCACCGGCGCGTCTACGACCGTTATGTGGACTCCATCCGGCGCGCGGACCGGTTCATCCGCCAGCTCTGGGCGGAGCTTCAGTCGCGGCCGCAGTACCGCGGCACGACGACGCTGATCATCACCACGGACCACGGGCGCGGCGCCTCCCCGCGCGACTGGGCGAACCACAATCCGTCCGCCGCCGGCTCCGGTGAAACCTGGCTCGCCGTGCTCGGACCGGACACGCCCGCGCTGGGCGAGTTGCACGACGTGCCGGAAGCGGCGACGGCCCAGGTGGCCGCGACGGTCGCCGCGTTGCTCGGCGAGGATTTCCGCGCGGCGTTTCCCGCCGCGGCCCCGCCGCTGGCCGCCGTGCTCGCGCCGCCGGCGCGCTGAGACGGCGGCGCGCGGTCGCCCGGTTTGGTATACGCTATATCTTTAGGGCGCTCGTCATTTTTTCCGGAGCGGTTCTGCTGGGCCCGTCGGTCAATTACCCCAGTGCAAGGGCGGCCATCTCCCCCGGTCCGACCCTCCCCAGCCCCAAAGTCCACCCCAGATGAACTCCCCTATCCGTGTTCGTGATGGTTCGCGTGCCGGCGGCATCGCGTTGTTTGCGCTCCTGCCGGCTCTCGCCTTCGCCCAAGTGGCCGCCACGCCGGCGGCCGCCCCCGCGAAGCCCGCGCCCGCGCTGGCCGCGGCGGCTCCCGCCGAGGAGGTGCTCGTGCTCTCTCCGTTCGTGGTCGATTCCTCGCGCGACGTCGGCTTCATCGCCGCCAGCGCCCTCGCCGGCGGCCGCCTGGCGACCGACCTGAAGGACACGCCCGCGGCGTACACGGTGCTGACGCGCGAGTTCATCGACGCCGTCGGCCTGACCGACGTCGCCAAGGCGTCGGCCTGGACGGTCAATTCCAGCGCCGCGACCGACGACGGCCGCTCGACGCAGTTCGGCAACCCCGGTTTCAGCACGCTCACGAACTTCCGCGGCGTGCGCGCCGACCAGCCGCAGATCAATTTCTTCCCGGCCTATTTCGACTACGACAGCTACAACCTCGATCGCTTCGATTTTTCCCGCGGCCCCAATTCCATCCTGTTCGGCTCGGGGTCGAACGGCGGCACCGCGAACGCCCTCTACAAGTCCGCGCGGCTCGACAAGGCCTTCCGCGAACTGCAGGTGAAGGTCGGTTCGTGGGATTATTACCGCGCCACCATCGATGTGAACCAGCCGCTGACCAAGACCCTGGCGGTGCGCGGCAATTTCCTCTGGCAGGACAACCACACCTGGCGCGACCGCGAATTCGAGAGCAAGCTGGCCGGATCGGCGCACCTCACCTTCCAACCGTGGGAGAAGACGCGCTTCCAGGCCATCGTCGAGAAGGGCAAGGTTCGCAATAATTTCGCCCTGACGACGCTCGGGGACCGGCTCGCCGGCTGGGACGGCACCACCACCTATTCCGCGCCGCTGGCGGCCGCCCCCGCCAACTCCACCGGCACGGTGCGCAACGGCTCGTCGACCGCGCCTTATTACGTGTTCTCGCCCGGCCTGCTGGGCGACGCCGTGGTGAACTGGGCCAATTCCGCCGCCACCCAGAGCGGCGGCCAGAACACCGGCACGCCGATCGGCGGCGCGCAGATTGTCGGCGCGAGCATCAACAACGACCAGAATCCGATCCTCGATACGAACGGCCTGCCGGCGAACTTTCTCTCCCGCGCGATCAGCGGCTCGAACTTCAAGCTCCCCGGCCGCGAGTTCGCGCCGACGTATGATGGCGACGGCTACGTCAACAACTACATGAATGCCATCGTGTCGGTGGACCAGCAGGTCGGCCGGCACGTCTTCCTCGCCGCCTCGGGCAACTTCTCGTCGGGTTATCGCGAGACGAACTACATCATCGTGCGCGGCCTCAACAACGTCTACATCGACATCAACCGCAACCTCCCGACCGGCGCCGCCAATCCGAACTTCCTCCAGCCCTACCTCGAGTCGACCCGCGATTTCGACACCGTCGACAACTGGGCCAACAACTACCGCGCCAGCGCCGCCTTCGTCTTCGACAACACCCGCTGGGGCGACTTCCGCCTCAACGCCGAGGCCGGCCGGAACCTGCTCAACAGTTCCCGCACGAAGTTCCGCTATGCGGTCAAGGACCCGGCGATCGAATCGCGCGAGTGGATTTCCAACACCGTCACCCGCTGGCGTTACTACCTGAACGTCCCGGACCGCCCGCTCAACGACCTGGGCTCGGTCAGCGTGATCAACCCCGTCAGCGGCACCACCAGCCAGATTCCCACGGGTTATGTGCTCGACTCCAACCGTCCGACCGAAACGGTCCGCACGCGCAACAACTTCGATTTCTACCAGCTCGCGCTCAACGCCAGGCTCTTCTCGGGCAAACTCAACCTGCTGGCGGCCGCCCGCCAGGACGACTGGTCGACCAACAGCCTCTTCACCGATTTCCGCCGCGACCTGCCCGCCACGTACAACGGAACCGACCGCGTCTTCAAGCCGAGCGGCGACCCGGCCACCTACTACGGGCTGCAGTACACGCCGAAGGACGCCGCGGGCGTCGCCACCGGCTCGCGCCAACAGGCCGCCGCCCGGCCACGCGATGGCGCCGGCAACCCGCTGCCGCAATACGCGGCCGACGTCTTCCAGGACGACTTCTCGCCGCCGACGCTGGCCGGCACGACCCGCACCTATTCGTACGGCGGCGTCTATCACCTCCAGCCGTGGGTCAGCGTGTTCGCGAATTACGCCGAGACGTGGGCCCCGCCGGGCAGCAACCTGCGCATCGACTACACCGTGTTCGTGCCGGTCACGTCGGACGGCTGGGACGCCGGCCTCCGCTTCAATTTCTTCGACGGCAAGCTCCAGGCCTCCGTCACCGCCTACGGCAGCAACCAGAAGAATCTCAGCCAGAGCACGGGCACGGGTTCCGCCGGTCTCGCCGTTTCCCTGCCGAACGCGATCAACGCCATCATCACGACCAATGTCGTCGGCGATCTCAGCGCGAGCGGCAACAACGCGCGCGGCCTCACGTTGGTGCCCAGCAGCTACGTCGACGTCGCCTCGCGCAAGACCGAGGGGTGGGAGTTCGAGACGGTCGCCAACCTCCGGCCGGGCTGGCGCCTGATGGCCAACCTCGCGCTGGCCGACGCCACGCAGGGCGACGGCTTTGCCGACACGCGGGCCTACCTCGCGGCCAACGACACGGTGCTGCGCCAGATCCTCGCGGATGCCGGCGTCAGCGTGAGCTCGGCCGGCGTGGCCACCGTCAACGCGGGCATCACGACCGCCAACTCGCCTGATTCCACCAACGCCGCGAACTCCTGGAACCAGTTGCAGGGCGCCGCCGCGAACCTCACGCCCGCCTACCAGAAGGTGGCGCGCCTCGCCGAGGTCACCGCCAACCTTTTCACCGATTACACGATCCAGTCGGGCGCATGGAAGGATTTCCGCTTCGGCGGCGGCATCAACTACCGCGGTCGCGAGATCATCGGCTACCGCGGGGCGGACACCATCGTGAATCCGGCCGCGCCGACGACGGCGATCGACGATCCCAGCGTGGATGCCCTCACGCCGGTCTACCGCCCCGGCTACTCCACCACCACGCTGGCGCTCGGCTACACGCGCAAACTCCTCGGCTACCCGGTGCGCTTCGACCTCACGGTCAACAACGTCCTCGATGAAGACAAGGTGCTCTACTACAATACCGCGCAGCGGCCGCCGGGGGGCGACGTCACCAACCCCGGGCGCGTCGCCACGCCGAACCAATATTACTACATCCCGCCGCGCAGCTTCAGCCTGTCGGCCACGGTGAGCTTCTGATTTGGGTCCATGTAGTCCATGGTGACATGAAAGGCGGCACCGGCGTGGGGTCGGGCCGCCTTTTTCCATTCTAGCCTTCGTCACCCGCCGCGCTTTACTTCGATTCCCGTCATGTCCGCTCCCCCTGCGTCCCATGTGACCCGTCCGGAAGACCGCGTCAGCTGGCGGGAAAAGATCGGCCTGGGTTTCGGCAAGGTCGTGGCCGACGGCAGCCACGGCACGCTGCACGTGCTGGTCAACCCGATCTACAACATCACGCTCGGGGTCAACCCGGCGCTCATCAGCTCGGTGGTCTTCATCCAGCGGCTGTGGGATGCGATGCTCGACCCGCTCTGGGGCTCGTTCTCGGACAATTTCCGCTCGCGCTGGGGCCGCCGTCTCCCGTTGCTCGCGGCCGCCGCGCTGCCGCTGGCGGTGTTGTTTGGCGCGCTCTGGTGGTTTCCGCGCGGGGCGTCGGAAAACGCGCTCTTCCTGCACCTGCTGCTGGTCTCGCTCGTTTTCTACGTGGCGCACTCCCTCTACGCGATGCCCTTGGGCGGACTCATCGTGGAGGCGACCGACGACTACCACGAACGGAGCCGCGTCGCCGGCGTCACGCTCGCATTCGGCTTCGTGTTCCAGATCGCCTGCCAGTGGTTCTTTCCGCTGACGCAACTGACGGTTTTCGGGGACAGCCTCACCGGCCTGCGCTGGGTGGCCGGCGGGTGCGTGGGGTTCTTCCTGACGGCCGGCCTGATGCCGGTGTTCCTCTGCCGCGAGCGGCACTACGCCCGCGTGGCGGTGAAGCAGCCGCGCACCTCCCTGCTGGCCAGCCTGCGCGCGGTCCGCGGCAACCGGCCGTTCGTCATCCTGCTCGGCACGCGCTTCGTCACGAGCTTCTGCTACAACATCGTCGGCATGCTCGGCATCTACATGAACATGTATTACGTGTTCGGCGGCGACTTGAAGCGCGCGGCGATCGCCTACGGCTTCCTGGGCACTTCCTTTCAGGTGACCGCCACGCTGACGGCGCTGTTCGTCTACCCGGCGCTCGCCCGCCGGGTGGGAAAAAAGGCCACGCTGCAGATCGCGTGCGGCGTGTTGATTGTCGGCTGCCTTGGGAAAATCTTCCTCTACCAACCGGACCTGCCCTGGTTGCAGCTCATCGTGCTCGCGTGCAATGGCGCCGCGCAGTCCGGCTTCATGCTCATGTCCGCCGCCATGCTGGGCGACATCGCGGACTACGACGAACTCGGCACGAACCTCCGGCGGGAGGGCCTGTTCGCCTCGCTGCTGAGCTGGACGGACAAGGCCGGCAACTCGCTCGGCTCGCTGATCGCGGGCTTTGTGTTGGTCTGGATCGGTTTCAACGCGAAGATCGGTGCGCAGTCGCCCGCCACCCTTGCGCAAATGAAGGCCGCCTACGTCGTCGCCCCGGCGACCGGCGCCGTGATCGCGCTCTGGCTCATGCGGCGCTATGACCTGACCGAGGCGCGCAGCTACGAGATCAAGGCCGAACTCGCCCGCCGCCACGCGCTCGCCGCCCCCGTTTCCCCATGAAGACCTGCCTTCGCCTCGTCCTGCTCGCCGGCCTCGCCGGCTTCCTCGCGGCCGCCGAAAAGGGCCGGCACGTCGTCGTCATTTCCATCGACGGATTTCCCGCGTGGCTCTGGCGCGACCCGAACCTCCCGGTGCCGAACCTGCGCAAGCTGGCCGCCGCGGGCGCCGCCGCCAGTTCGATGGTCGTCACCAATCCGTCGAGCACGTGGAGCAACCACACCACGATGATCACCGGCCGGACCCCGCAGCATCATGGCGTCCTGTTCAACGGCCTGCTGCGCCGTCCCGGTGGCGGCCGGGCGCCCTTTGTCGAGCAATGGGCGGACAAGAACGAATACGTCCTCGTGCCCGCGCTTTATGATATTGCCCGCCAGCATGGCCTGACGACCGCGGAGTCCGACTGGGTGGCGGTCAAGGGCGCGAAGACGATCGACTGGAGCTTCCCGGAGATGCCGGATCCGCAGGGCCGGGTGGAGCAGGCCATGCTCGCCGCCGGCCGGCTCACCGGGGTGGAGCTCAAGGCGATGGAATTCGGACCCAAGCGCGAGGTGCTGGTGTGCGACGGGATCTGGACGAAGGCCGCCGCATTCATGTTCCAGCAGTACCGGCCGAATCTGCTGCTCTACCACACGCTCAACACCGACCACTGCAATCACACCTACGGCCCGGGAAGTTCGGCGAGCCTCACGGCCTTCGCCTACGCGGATCGCCTCGTCGGCGACCTGCTCGCGGCGATCGACGCGAGCGGGCTGCGCGAGCAAACCACCATCCTGGTCGTCACGGATCACGGCTTTAAGAAAGTGCAGCAGTTCCTCTATGCGAACGTCGCCCTGAAGCAGGCGGGGTTTCTCAAGGTCGCCGGCGCCCGCGTCGTGGCCAACGACGCCTACGTGATGCCCTGGGGCGGCACGGCCGTCGTCTACATCAACGACCCGGCCCGTCGTGCCGAATTGAAGCCGAAGCTGAAGGAACTGTTCGAACACACCGAGGGCATCGCCCGTGTCATCGATGGCGCGGACGCGCCTTCGCTGGGCCTGCCGCGGCCCGAGGACAACCTTAACATGGGCGACCTCCTCCTCGTGGCGAAGGACGAGGCCATCAGCTTCCACGAAAGCGCGATCGGCGACAGCATCCTCGGTCCGTCCGTGAACTACGGCGGCACGCACGGCTTCCTCGCCAGTGAACCGGAACTCGAGGGCATTTTCATTGCCAGCGGCGCGGGCATCAAGGCCGGCGCCTCGCCGGGTCGCATCCGCAACCTCGATGTCGCCCCGACCATTGCGCGGCTGCTCGGCCTGCCGCTGCCGGACGCCGAGGGTCGCGTGCTGGAGGAGATCCTGACCGCGAAGTGATCGCTTTACGCTAAACCGCCAGGAACCTCGGCACGCGCCGGCCGGCCTGCTTCACTGCCTTTTCTCCCATGCTTAAATTCGCCCTCTTCGGCGCCGGCCGCATCGGCGCGGTCCACGCCACCAACCTCGCCTCCTCCGGGGTCACCCAATTGCTGTACGTCGTCGACGTGAACGCCGCCGCCGCGGCCGCCCTCGCGGCCAAACACGGCGCGCGCGTTACGGATGTGAGGTCGGCGCTGGCCGACCCGGCGGTGGATGCGGTCCTCATCGCCTCGTCCACCGACACGCATGCCGATCTCGCGATCGCCGCCGCCAAGGCGGGCAAGGCCATCTTTTGCGAGAAGCCGATCGATCTTTCCTTGAAGAAAGTCGACGCCTGCCTTGCCGCCGTGCGCAAGGCCAGGGTGCCGATGCTCGTCGGCTTCAACCGCCGCTTCGATCCGAACTTTGCCGCGGTGCAGGATCGCATTCGCGCGGGTGCCATCGGCAACGTCGAGCAGGTCATCATCTCCTCGCGCGACCCGGGTCTGCCGCCCATCGCCTACCTCAAGGTTTCCGGCGGCCAGTTCCGGGACATGACGATCCACGATTTCGACATGGCCCGCTGGTTGCTCGGCGAGGAGCCGGTCGAGGTCTACGCGATCGGCAGCTGCCTCGTGGATCCCGCCGTCGCGAAGGTGGGCGACACCGACTCCGTGATGGTTTTGATGAAGACGGCGTCCGGGAAACTCTGCCACATCAACAACAGCCGCCGCGCCACCTACGGCTATGACCAGCGCATCGAGGTGCACGGCGCAAAAGGCCGCCTGCTCGCCGGCAACCGCATCGCGACCACGGTCGAACTGGCCGACAGCTCGGCCGTCACGACGGAGAAGCCCGTCTATTTCTTCCTCGAGCGTTACGCCGACGCCTACCGCGCGGAACTCGCGGCGTTTGTGGAGGCGGTCACGAAGAACAAGCCGATGCCCGTTGGCGCGGAGGATGGCCGCCAGGCCATCGTGCTCGCCGAGGCGGCGGTCAAGTCCCTGCGCACCGGGCGGCCGGTCAAGCCGGGCAAGTGAGTCGATGCCGCTGAGTCGCCGCCAATTTATTGGGCAAACGGCGCTGGTGGCGGGCGCGGCATTGTCTCCTTCGCTGTTGCGGGCGGAAGCGTCCGGCCTGGTGGCCCGCACCGCCCCCGCCCGGCGGCGTTTCGCCCGGGTGGCGGCCTTCATCAACGGGGCGCATCCGGACCTGCGGGCTAAAATTCTCGCCGCGGCCGACCAGGCCATGCACGGCCTCCTGCTGCTGCCGGGCAGCAGCGCGCTTTCGTCCGTTGGAAACCCGCCGGCGTGGCTGGTCCCGCAACATGGCGACGAGGAATACCTGTGGGGCCTCAACCGGATGATGCATTGGAAGACCCTGTTGCAGGCGCACGCACTCACGGGGGACGAACGTTACGCCGCGAAAGTCGGGGTCGAACTCGACGATTGGATCGCGCGAACGCCGCCGCCGTCGTTCCGGCATCCCGACGGCCGGCCCAACCTGGAAATTGGGACCAACGCCGGCCCGCCCCCGTGGCGTGAACTGGAGGTGGGCATCCGGATGTTCGACAGTTGGCCGGTGGTTTTTGAACAGCTCGCGGGCACGCGCCACCTGCCGCGCGAACGCCTGGCGCGCCTGACAGCGAGCGTGGCGCAACACGGCGAATCGATCGCGCTGCTCAGCCCGCTGCTCTGGCCCGACGCGGACCATAATCACTACTTCATGGAGATGCTCGGGCTGCTCGCCATTGGCGTCTATTTCCCGGAGTTGAACCCGGCCTGGACGGACCAGGCGCTGCGCGAATTGCAACGGTGCGTCCAGAAGCAGTTCACGGCGGATGGCGGCCACATCGAGGCCTGCCCCACGTATCACAATGTCTGCGTGGTGCTGCTGGCGCGCTACCTGTCACTCGCCACGGCTGCGGGCCGTCCGTTGCCACCGGCAATCGTCGCGCTGGCCGAGGCCAGCGGCGGACAAACCCTGCACAGTGTGCGACCGACAGGGGCAATCGTCCCATGGGGCGATTCGACGCGCAGCAACCAGGTCGAGGCCGCGCTGTGGCTTTACCGCGCGACGGGCTCGGTGGACGGGTTGCAGCACCTGGCCGGCCTGATGGGCGAGGCCCGGGTGCGGGCAGACGCGGCGCCCCATTTGTGGGACCTCGACGATCCCGGGGCATTGTTCGCGCAAATCGGGCGCCAGCCGGCGCCGCGGACGCTCGTGCGGCACGACCGGGACAACGACCAGGTGATGGCGCGCACCTCGTGGGGCCGCGAGGAGCTCAGCGTGTTCTTCTCGTGCCACTCGCCGCTCGTGCCCGGCAGCGGGCACCAGCACATCGATCTCGGCGGTTTTGATTTCACGGCGTTCGGCCGGACACTCGTCGCGGATCCGGGCGTGTTCACCTATCGCGAGAGTGCGGACCGGAAACTATTCAAGAGCGCGGAATACCACAGCGTGCTGACCATCGATGGGCGCAGTCCGTTTGAATACGTGAGCCGCTGGCGTTACTCGCCGCAGCAGGAGGGCCGGGTGACGGCGGTGACGGATGCCCCGGGTCTCGTGCGGGTGGATTCGTTTCACCGCAACTACGCGCCGGCGACCTGTCGGCGCACGCTCGCCTTGGTGGATCAGCGCTTGCTGGTGGTGATCGACACGGTCGAAGGGCTCGCGCCGGCTTCGACTGTGCAGGTCTATTTCCATCTCGATTCGATGAAGGTGACGTGGGACCAAGCCGCGAACCGCGCCTTGACCGACGACGCGGACGTGAAGCTGGCTCTCTACACCAGTGGGGGTTTGAGTGGAGCGTTGTTGCCCGGGCGCATTTCAGATTCGCCGGACACGGACCGCCCTTCAACCCGGCTGCTTCTCGATGACCAGGGCGGGGCAACCCGGCGGGTGTACGCCATGGTGTTGGTGCCGTTTCGAAAGGGCGATGTCCACGAGCCGGTCACGGAACTCGCCGTTTCGGCGGTGGAGCGGAGCTGTTCCTTTCTCCAGGGCGGGCGGACCTTCCGCGTACCATTCGGCGGATAGCGGTCAGCGGGTGCGCTTGAGTGGGAGGGATTTTATATCCCGACTGCTCATGGCTCGAATCCGGTCGGGGTATAAAACCTCTCCGTATCGATCCGCTTAAACCGTGCAAATCTTCACCGCCTCGCGGAGCGACGTGAGGGGATCGCGGACCGGCAGGAATTCATGGCCGACGAAACCGGTGAAGCCGGTGGCTTGAATTTCGCGCATGATGGCCGGGTAATCGAGCGTCTGGGTGTGGTCGATTTCATGCCGGCCGGGCACGCCAGCGGTGTGGTAGTGGGCGAACCACCGGTGATGCTGTCGGATCATCGCAATCGGATTCTCGCCCATCACGGCCATGTGGTAGATGTCGTAAAGCAGCCGGACGCGCGGCGAGTTCACCCGCCGGCACAGTTCCACGCCCCATGCGGTGGAGTCGCACTGGTAGTCGGGGTGGTCGATTTTGCTGTTGAGGAGCTCGAGGCAGAGCGTGACGCCCGTCTCCTCCGCCACGGGCGCAAGCTGGCGGAAGGCCTCGGCGCAATTGGCCAGGCCTTCCTCGTCGGCCTGACCGTGGCGATTGCCGGAGAAGCAGCACAGAGCCGGCACGCCCGCGGCCGCGGCGGCGCGCAGCCGTTCGCGAAAGGCCGGGAGGAGCCGGGCGTGGTGTTCGCGGTCGTTGAAGCTGTCGGCAATGGTGTCGGGCGCGCGACCGAGCGCACACACCAGCCCATGCGCGCGGACCACCGGCCAGTCGGGCGGCTCGAGCAATTCCACGGACGCGAGGCCGATGGCCCGGGCGGCGCGGCAAAGGTCGGGTAGCGGGATGCCCGGGAAACACCACTGGGACACGGAATGACGAAAGGAGCTCATGCGCGAAAAAAAAGAGAGGGCTGGTTGTTCAGAACCAGCCGTCGAATTCAGAATCGATTTGGAATTCCGTCACGCCCATCGCCTTCAGCGCCTCGATGTGCCGGCGGGCCGCCGCGAGGATCACCGGGGCCAGTTCCCCGCGGGATTTGCCGGCCATCGTGGCGGGATCATAGTAATGATAGACGTTGATGCTCGGCACGACCTTCACGCCGTGGGCCTGCGCCCATTTCACCATGTCCGCCGTGAGGGTGGTCCCCTCGTCGAACAGAAAAAAGCGATCCTTCGCCGTCGGGTCGGCCTCCACCAGCGCCTTGAGGCCGCGAAATTTTTTGCCGACGAGCGCCTTGCCGGTGAAGTGGTTCATCGTGTCGCCCGTGCCGATGATGTAACAGCGACTGGTCATGCCGTGTTTCTCCAGGACAGCCTCGATCCTGGCGGCGAAATCGGCCGTATGCGGGTCCTTGGAATCGAGCATGAGCGCCAGTCCGGCCGCGCGCGCGGCCTGCACGACGTCCTCGAATCGCCACAACGGCTGGTCGGCGACCTTGGTGCGGAGTGGACGGAGTTCGTCCCAGGTGGACTCAAAGATCCGCCGCGGATCGCCGAAGTTCAGGCGCAGGTCGGGATCGTGCTGCATCACGAGCACGCCGTCCTTGGTTTCACGGATGTCGATTTCCAGGCCCCAGTAGCCGCGGGCAACCGCCCCGTGCAGCGCGGCGGCGGAGTTGTCGGGAAATTTATCCTCCACCACGCCGCCGCGGTGTCCGAAAAGCCGGTAGGGCGCGGCGGCCCCGGCGAGGTTCGCGGCGAGCAGGCCGGCGAGGAGGAACACACAGGTCTTCATGGCGGATCAGGCGAGGATTTTCAGCTGCTCGCGGAACACCTCGCCCTGCAGCGGCTGGCCGGTCACGTAGCGCTCGACCTCCGCCACCATCATCCGCCCCAGCCGGCGACATTCCAAGCCGCCGCTGCCGGCGATGTGGGGCGTGAGCACGACATTCGATAGCGAGAACAGCGGACTGTCCGGTGCCGGGGGTTCGCTCTCGGTGACGTCGAGCACCGCGCATAAATCGGGTCGCGCCCGCAGCACGGCAATCAGCGCCGCCTCATCCACCAGGCCGCCGCGCGCGGTGTTGATGAAGGTGGCGCCGGGTTTCATGCGGGTGAAATGGTCCCGACCGAGCGACTGCGCGGTCTGCTCTGTCAGCGGCATGTGACAGGAAACGACATCCGCCGTGGCGAAGACCTCCGCCAGCGGGCGGAGCTGCACGCCAAGTTCCTCCGCGGCGGCCGGCGCGATGAAGGGATCGTAGGCGATCACCCGCACCTCGAGGGACGCGAGCCGTTGCGCGACGAGCCGGCCGATTTTGCCCAGGGACAGCAGCCCGACCGTGCGCTGGTAGCAGCCGGCTGCGAGCGGGTCGTGCTGCAGGTAACGTTGTTGCTCGCGCAGCGCCATGATCCGGGGCCAGGTCCGCTTCAGCGAAAGGATGATCTCGGCGAAGGCGAATTCGGCCGTGGGCTTGGCGTTCTCCAGGGCGGCGCTGGTGATCCGGATGTTGCGCGCCCAGGAGGCGTCGGTGACGAGATGCTTGATGGTGCCGGCGGCATGGAACAGCGCGCGCAACCGCGGGGCCCGGGCGAGAAATTCTTTGTCCAGCACCGGCATGTGCCAGCTGGACACAATCAGCTCGGCCTCGCGCAGGAGGTCGGCCCGGGCGGACAGCGCCGCGGGATCGATCCGCGGCAAGGCGAGGTCGGTCAGCGCGGCCAGCCGGGCCACGTCCTCGCGTCCCAGCAGCAGGTCGGCGAATTGGTCGTCCAGGACGAGCAGGCAGCGGGGCTTCATCAGGGACGGCGGGTGGACGGTTGGGAAACGGGCATGGCGACGAAAAGGGAGCGCCCGGCGTTTCCCCGGGGGCGGGGGGAGGGAGGGCAGTCTCCAGCAGACTCCGGGGCGCGCCGGGTAGCGAGTCGCCTGCAGGAATAGCGTATACTTTCCGGCGGGCCCTCAGCGGGCCGCGGTCACCGCCCGCGGGACGGTGCGCAACGCCGTCAGGCGCGGGGCGCGCAGTTCGCCGTCGATCATGGTGGTGCGGGCGTGAAGGGGCACCCCGGCCTCATGGTAATACATCATGCCGGCCAGCAGGTCCACGGCGCCGGCGCCGACAAGCTCGGGTCGTTCGTCGAGGTAGGAGTAAACGCCGTTGTTGGGCGTGCCGAGTCCGACGATCTTCGTCTTGCGCAACTTGGTCGCCGGCAGTTTCGCCAGGGTCTGGGCCACCCCCTCGGGCGATTGCGCGATGATAAGGTCCGGCTGGTGCCGCGTGATCCAACCGCCGATCAGGCGGGTCCGGGCCGCCGGCGCGAGCGCGGCGGGCACGACCAGCACGCGCCGGCCGTGCTGGTGCCAGCGCAGGGCGGCGGTGAAGTTGTGCGCGGTGCGCTCGTCGAAGGATTCCTCGAACACGGACACGATCCGCCGGAAACCGCGCTCCTGGATCGCCGCGATCAATTTCATGAGGTTGGCGAACTGGTGCGGGACGACGCAGTGGAAGCGCGGGGAAAGGATGGAGTTGGTGGTCGAGACGACCGCCAGGCCCTGCCAGTCGATGTCGGGGTCCAGCGAGAGCGGGGCCACGATCGCGGGCAGCAGGATCAGTCCCTCGATGCCACGGCTGCGCACGACCTTCAGCAGGTGCGGAAAATTGAAATGATACTCGTGCGCGTGAAACACCGTGACCCCGAAGCCAAGCTGGCCGGCGCGGCTGATCGCGCCTTCCCGGATGCAGCGGTGGTAAACGTGTTCCTGGTAGGAGGCGTCGGGGTAGAAATCGAGGATGGCCAGCCCGGTGCGGCCATGCGCCGTGCGCGAGCCGCGGAGGTGCTTCATCAGCCGCGAGATTTCCGGGTCCGGATGGTAGCCGAGCTTCCCGGCGAGTTGCTGGATGCGCTCGCGCGTGGCCGCGGAAATCTTCGGGCTGTCCCGCAACGACAGCGACACCGTCATCAAGCAGACCCCGGCGGCCTCGGCGATGCTCCGCAAGCCAACGCGACGGGACGGAGTGGAAGGGGCAGGGGGCATCGAACGGAATCGGGGTTGACGATCCCGAGCTAAACAGCGCGCCCCGTCGCAGGGAAGGCCAGTTTTCAGGGGAGCCCAAGTCCAGGCAGACCCGGCCAAAGTAGTCATTAAACTACCATTCCGCGCGGCGCTGTTTGTGGTTTAATAGATAGACTACTTTGGCCGGCGGGCGGCGAGGGCCCACTCGCCGGGCGGTTGCCGGTAGCGGGCGCGGAAGAGGCGGTAGAACTGGGACACGTCGCCAAACCCGCACGAAAACACCACGCCGGTGACGGAGTGGTCGCCACGCCGGAGGAGTTGGGCGGCGTGGCTGAGCCGCAATTCCGTCAGGTGCTCCCAGAACGTCCGGCCGCAGACCTGGCGGAAGAGCTGGCTGAAATGCCGCCGCGAGACCCCGGCGCGCACGGCCGCGCGATCGAGGTTCCACTCGTCGTAGAAAGTCACCTCCAGCTCCCGGGCGACAGCGGCGACGCGCGTCAGCGGCGCGCTCGAGGGCTTCCGGGCCGGCAGGCGGACGAGCGTGACGAGGATTTGCGCCGCCAGCGCGCGGTGCAGCGTCCGCGCGCCGGGCTGGCGGTGAACGCCCTCGAGCATCGCGCGGCGCCAGGCCGACTCCACGTGGTGCTGCGTCGGCCGGCTGAGCGCCAGCCGGCGCTCGTCGCGCGCGGTGAGCTCGCGCCACAGGGCGGGCAGCTCGGGATCGGTTTTGAGAAAGGCCGGCGTGACGCAGAGCAGAAGCAGGGTGGAGGGCCGCACGTCCTGCAGGGCGTGCTCCACGGCCGCGGGAATGACCAGCAGCGTCCCGGCCGCCGCCGGCTCGGGCGGGCGGCCGGATTCCGCATAGACGACCTCGCCCCGGAGCACGTAGAGGAGCTTGTGAAACGCATCGGTGCGGGGGGCCATGCGGAAATCGCCGGTGTGCGCGCTCTCGGCGAAGACCACGCCGGTGGCCGGCATGGTGATGGAAAGCGGCCGGGACTGTTTCATGGGATTGCCCGATCTACCAAGCACGCCGTGCCGGAATATCCAAGTAAGGAAAACCCGTTTCTGGTAGGGTGGTTCGCCCCATCTGCCATGTCTTCCCTGGTCTCCCCTCCGCTGCCTCCGCCCGCCCTGACCGAGGACACCGCCATCGCTGCGCTCCGCCGCACCTGGCAGCCGGTGGCCAACGCCGCCGACCTCCCGCCGGGCAAGGTCACCGGCTACACGTTGCTGGGCACCGAACTGGTGATCGCCCGGTTTGCGAACGGATCGCTGCTGGCCGCGGACGTGGCCTGTCCGCACAAGGGCGCGCGGCTGTCCGCCGGCTGCATCCGCGGGGGCGAACTGGTCTGCCCGTATCACGGCTGGCGCTTCAACCCCGACGGCGACTGCCAGAGCATTCCGTCCCTCGTGGAATCGAGCCCGGAGAAACTGGCCCTGTCCCACCTCCACACGTACGAGGTGCAGGAGCGTTACGGTTTTGTCTGGGTCAAGCTGGCGACCAGCCCGCACGCGCTGCCGCTCGTGCCGGAGTTCGAGGATGCGCGCTGGACATATGTGATGGGTCCGCCGACGAAATTCGCCGCCGGCTGGCGGCGCGAGGTGGAGAACTACCTCGACATGTCGCATTTCGCCTTCGCCCACAGCGCGACCCTCGGCAAGGCGGCCGACCCGCGCATTCCGGACATGGACATCCGGCTGCATGACGACGGTTTTCAAATGGACGCGCCGTTCCCCGCGCTGGAGTCGGCGCATGAGATGCCCGGCAAGCTGCAGAGCGCGCACCACCGCCGGCAGCGTTGCCATCTGCCCAATTTCACCACGATCCGGCAGTCGTTCCATGACGGCGACGAGCGCGTGCTCGTCCACGTGCCGTCGCCGAACACGGCCGAAAGCTGCACCGTGTTCTGGTCGCTGGCGATTTCACCCGGTTTCCGCGGCCCGCCGCCGGCGGCGCAGATCGAGTTCGCCATCCGGGTGCTCGAGGAGGACCGGCAGATGTGCGAGCTGCAGATCCCGCGCGAGGTGCCGCTCAACCCCGCCCGGGGCGGCTGGGGCGTGCTGGTGATGCCCGGTGACACCCTCGCCACGACTTTCCAAAAACAATTTCGACGCTGGCTCACCGCCGGTGTGAATGCATAATCCCAATCCCATGTGCTCCTCCTGCCCCCCTGGCGCCGGTTCCCCCGCGCGCCGTCCCGCCACCGCCACCCGTGTTCTCGCCGCTGCCGCGCCCCGTCCGGCTTCGGTGAAGTCCGCCCCGATCCCGCGGATCCCGAAGTCGCCCCGGATCCTCACGACGACCGTGGGCTCCTACCCGGTGCCGGACTGGCTGGCGGCGCTGCCGAGCGAGCAGGCGGTGATCGATGCCACCCGGGTGGTCTTCGACCTCCAGCGCCAGGCGGGCATCGACCTGCCGACGGATGGCGAGCTGTACCGGTTTGACGTCAATCACCCGGACACGAACGGCATGATCGAGTATTTCATCCGTCCGATGGCGGGCATCTCGTCCGTGGTCGGCCGCTCGATCACCGAGGAATTTTCGAGCCACTCGCCGATGGGTTTCCGCCGCAAGCCGGCCGGCGTGGTCACGGGCGCCCTCGGCGAGGGTTCGCTCAACCTGCTCGCCGACTGCCAGCGCGCGGCCGCCGTCGCCGGCGGGGCGTTCAAGTTCACCGTCACGAGCCCCTACATGCTCGCCCGCACGCTGCTCGACCACCACTACGGCAGTTTCGACAAGCTCACGATGGCGCTCGGCGAGGTGCTCGCGGCCCAGATGCCGGGCCTGCCCGCCGCCTGTCTCCAGGTGGACGAGGCCAACATCCCGGGCAATCCGGCCGACGGCCCGCTCGCGGCGGCCTCGATGAACCTGGTGCTCGATGGCATCGACCAGGGCACGGAGCGCGCCGTGCATTTTTGCTTCGGCAATTACGGCGGCCAGACGATCCAGAAGGGCAACTGGGCCAAGCTGCTCGATTTCCTCAACGCCCTGCACACCGACCACCTCGTGCTCGAGCTGGCGCACCGCCCGGCGGCGGATTTGGACGCGCTCAAGCGGATCGACAAGAAGATCACGCTCGGGGTCGGCGTCATCGACATCAAGGTGAACCACATTGAAACGGCCGATGAAGTGGCCGCCCGCATCGAGGCGGTCGAGAAGAAGGTCGGCGCCGGCCGCGTCGGCTGGGTGCACCCCGACTGCGGCTTCTGGATGCTCAAGCGCTCCATCGCCGACCGGAAGATGGAGGCGCTGGTGCGCGGACGGGATAAGTATCTCGGACGGTAACGCAGCCATGCCGCGTTTGACACCCCCTGTCGCTTCGCGCCACCCCTCTCTCGAGAGGGGATTGCAAGGCATCGCGACAGGGCGGGGTGTGTAGAGGGTGTTCGTAACCTTTCGATACCCCATGACCACCCACCGCCTCTCCCCCGCGCAGCAAAAGTTCTACCACGAAAACGGCTACCTGCTCGGGTTGCCGGCGATTTATACGCGCGAGGAGATGGCGCGCATTAATGCGGAATTGCCCCAGCTCCTCGCCCTGCTGCAGCCGGGTGAGACGACCAAGGACATCCGCGAGTGGCATGAGACGAGCACTTACCTCTACGAGATCGCGATGAACCCGAAGATCCTCGACCTCGTCGAGGGCATCCTCGGGCCCAACTTCTACTGCTGGGCGAGCAACTTCTTCATCAAGGACCCGCACACGCTCTCGACGGTCGGCTGGCACCAGGATTCCTATTACTGGCCGATGGCGCCGCATAATTCCGTCACCGTCTGGCTCGCGTTCGACGACGTCGACGAGGTGAACGGCGGCATGAAGCTGCTGCCCGGCTCGCACCACGGCGGCGTCATCAAGCACCGCCGCTCGAAGGAAACCAGTTCCGTGCTCACGCTCGAGCTGGAGGACGGCAGCGATTTCAACGCCGACGCCGCCGTGCAGTTCCGCCTCAAGGCCGGCGAGTGCTCGTTGCACGATGATCGGGCGATTCACGGCTCGCCGGCGAACCCGTCCGATCGCCGCCGCGCGGGTCTGACCATTCGCTATTCCGGCACCAACGTGAAAAACGACCTGGCCGTGAATCCGAATTTCAAAATCTACCTCTGCCGCGGCGTGGATGAATTCAAGCACAACCCATACGGCACCCCGCCGACACAGCGCTACGGCCGGCCGAATTTCAAACCCGTCAGCAACGAGGAGGCGGGCAAAGGGTGAGGATGCCTTTCCAGCCAGGGTCCGCGCTTGTCGCCGGACCGCGGTGGGAGGGGTTTTATACCCCGACGGGATTGACGCCGACTTCGCTGTCGGGGTGTGAAACCCCTCCCACCCGGAAAACGGCCCGCCGCCAAGCGGCGGCGCTACCATGGCTGGCGCGATTGGCATTCATCTTTTGGGCGACGTTTGCGGCCTCCGCGCAGACTCCCCCCGAGGCCACGCCCACGGAGCTGCCGGGTGCGGAAACCTTCATCTATCGCGAGGGCGCCACGCCCGTCCGGCTTTTCGTGGTGAAACCCGCCGGCTGGCAGGCGGCCGATCGCCGTCCGGCGCTGATCTTCTTTTTTGGCGGCGGCTGGACGACGGGCACGCCGGTCAATTCGATTTTCTGGGCTAGGTTCGCCGCCGATCTCGGGATGGTCGGCATCGCCCCCGACTATCGCACGAAGGGCCGCCATGATGTTTCGCCGCTGTTTTCCGTGGCCGACAGCCGCGCGGCGTTGCGCTGGGTGCAGGATCACGCGGCCGAACTCGGCCTGGATCCGGCGCGCATTGTGGTCGGCGGCAATTCCGCCGGCGGACACGTCGCCCTGTGGACCGCCATCGCGCATGCGCCGCCGGGTTCGGACGGAAAGGAATCGCCCCGCGCCAAACCCGCCGCGCTCATCCTCTTCAGCACCGTCTCGGACACTTCGAAGGAAACCGGCTACACGCCGCAGCGATTTGGCGAACACGCGACCGCGCTCTCCCCGGTGCATCAACTCGACGCGAAGATGCCGCCGGTCCTGGCGTTTCATGGCGATGCGGACAAGTTGGTGCCGTTGCGCCAGGCCGTGGCGTTGCGCGACAAGCTCCTCGGCACCGGCAATGGCTGTGAACTGCACATCGTGCCCGGCGGCGGTCACAACTTCGGCAACGATGTGCCCGAGTGGCAGGAAAAGTCCCGCCAGCTGATCATCGTTTTCCTGAAGAAGCAGGGGCTGGTGTCCGGAAAGTAGCCGAACGCGTGAGCGTTTGGCCGCCGGCGAAAACCACCAAACGCTCACGCGTTCGGCCACGGGAGGCTTACCACCAGGGGTGTTTGGCGGCCGCCGTCAGCGCGTCGTCGAGCGGCGCGAGGGAGGGGTGCCAGAGTTTTTCCCACTCGAGGCTCACGCAGCCGGTGAACTCCGTCGAAAGCGCCGCGCGCAGGGAAGACATGGCAAACTCGCCTTCGCCGGGCAGCACATACGAGTACGGATGCTTCCCGCTGGGTTTGCTGACGCTGTCCTTCACATGAATGTGCACGACGTGCGGCTTGATGGCCTCCCACGTGGCCACGGGCTGCTCGCCGCCGTTGCGCCAGGTGTGCTGGCTGTCCCACAAGATCGCGGTGCCCGGTGCGAGGGCGAGGAACTGTCGGATCGAGGCCGCGGTGAACAAGGCGTCGTGCGTCTCGACCATGATGTCGGTTTTCCAGCCGTGCTGCCGGCGCTGCTCGCGCCACCAGGCGACGGTGTCGGCCATCGCGCGGTGCGTGGCGGCATCGGCGTTCTTGCCGCCGTCGAACACGCGCAGCCACGGCACGTCGCAGGCCTCGGCCCAGGGCACGAATTGCAGGAACGCGGCGCGATCGGCTTCCTGGTTCTCCGCCAGCCGGAGGGAGGTGTCGAGCGACACGATCGGCACCGGCGCGGACTTCAGGCGCTCGGCCAGCTTCAAGGGCGTGCCATAGGCGGCGGCGAGGACGGCGGGCACGTCGATGGTGTTCGACAGCGCGCGGATCTCCACGGCATCGAGTCGGTGGCGCTGCGCGAGTTCGAACACCTGCTCGAGTGAATATTCAGGACAGCCGAGGGTGGAGAAGGAGCGGCGGTAGGACATCAGGAGAGAGGAAAGACAAAGCGTGGTCGGTTTCACCACTAATCCACACTAATATCCCACTAATCCCGATCAGGCTTGGTCGCATTAGTGACCCATTTGTGTGGATTAGTGGTGACCCTTCTGTTGTCTTGGCCGGGAAATTTTTCCTGTGCAAATCATCGGCATCGACATCGGTGGGACCAAATGCGCCGTCAGCGTATTGCGGGACGGCGTGGTGGAGGAGGTCGATCGGTTTCCCACCAAGGATTTTGCCACGACCTTCGCGCGATACCGCGAGACTGTCGCGCGTTTGCAACCCGGGAAGGAAGTCGTGTTTGGTATCTCTTGCGGCGGTCCCCTGGATGCGGCGCGTGGGATCATTCTAAATCCCCCTAATCTCCCCGGCTGGGAAGACCTCGCGATCTGCCGGGCCTTCACCGAGGCATTCGGCGGACGCGCTTTCCTGATGAACGATGCCAACGCCTCGGCGCTGGCGGAGTGGCATTTCGGGGCGGGCAAGGGCTGCCGCCACATGGTTTTTCTCACGGCCGGCACCGGCATAGGCGCGGGGCTGATCCTCAACGGCCGGCTTTATGAAGGGGCCACCGGCGATGCCGGCGAGGTCGGTCACCTGCGACTGCGGCCGGACGGCCCGCTGGGTTTCGGCAAGCGCGGGTCCTTTGAAGGCTTTTGCAGCGGCGGCGGGATCGCGCGGCTCGCCGCGGCCATGGGTTGGCCGCAACCGGGCGCGACGTTGAAGGACATCGCGGAAGCCGCGGTCCGTGGCGATGCCCTTGCGCTCAAGGTGCTCGATACCGCTGGTGAACGTCTGGGCGAAGCGCTCGCGCTGCTGATCGACACGCTGAACCCCGAGCGGATCGTGCTCGGCGGCTATTTCCCGCGCTGCCCGGAGTTGCTGTTGCCCGCGATGAACCGGGCGCTCGCCGCGGAAGCGCTGCCGTCCGCACTGGCGGGTTGCCGGATCGTGCCGGCCGTGCTGGGTGAAACCATCGGCAGCAACGCCGCGGTTGCAGTCGCGTTGCATGCGTTGGATACTTGGCCGGCCTCTCCGAAATGATGGCCTCCGGTTTCAAGCTCCTGCAGGTAAATCCATTTCCTTTATGTCGAAGCGTCACCTGACCGCCCTCCTCGCGCGTTATCCTGAATTGGCCGACGCGGAGCCGTCCATCCGCCAGGCGTTTGAAGTGCTGCGGAAATGCTTTCGCGGCGGCAACAAGATCCTGCTCTGCGGCAACGGCGGCAGCGCGGCGGACGCCGACCACTGGGCGGGCGAACTACTCAAAAGTTTCTGCGCGGACCGGCGGCTCCCGAAGAAGTCGCGCGCCGGCCTGCCGGCGGCAATCGCCGCGAAACTCGAAGGCGCCTTGCCGGCGATTCCGCTGACCTCCTTTCCCGCGGCCACCTCAGCCTTCGGCAACGATGTGGACCCCAACCTGGCCTACGCGCAGCTCACCTTCGCCCTCGGGCGTGGCGGCGATGTCCTGGTGGCGCTGAGTACCTCGGGCAATGCGCAGAACGTCTGCGCCGCAGCGCAGGTCGCGCGGGCGAGGGGCATGAAGGTCATCGCCCTGACGGGCGCCGGTGGCGGAAAAATCAAGGGTTTGAGCGACGTCTGCGTCCGCGCGCCGGCAAAGGAAACTTTCCGCGCCCAGGAATTTCACCTGCCGGTTTATCACTGCCTCTCGCTGATGCTGGAAGACGAGTTTTTCGGAAGGTAGGGGCGTCGCTTGACGACGCCCGCGGGCGCCGTCAAGCGGCGCCCCTACCGATTGCCAAGGCTATATCCCGACGGAATCCATGCCGCCTACGAGATCGGGGTGTGAAACTCCTCCCGCCAAAACAAGGCACGCCGTGGCGGACGGAGAATTGAGGTGAAGCGCGGCCTCCGGACGCGCTTTCAGGATAGGCGGCCGGAAGAAGGATGCGCACATGCCCCAACCCGTCCGGAGGGCGGGTTCCACCTTAAGGCAAAGAGATCAATTTCCCAGCAGCACTTCCCCTGTCTGCGCGTCGTACACTGTCGTGCTGCGGGCGGGCAGGGTGACTGAGAGAGTCTTGCCGCCGGGCAGTCGGAGCGTGCGGGCGCCACCGTTGAGCGTATGCACCATCAACAGGCCGTCGCCGAGCGTGGTGGCGTCGTCGTGGTCGTTGAGCACAAGGCAACCGGCGCGTTTGCCGAGCGCGCGGAGGACCGCCGGCACCGTCGGGCACACGCTGAACGCCCACCACGTGGCGTCGTCCGCCTTGCGCCAGGCGCCGCTTATGCTGCCGTCGGCCCAGCGGCCGGCGACTTGCTCCGCCGGCACGTCGAAAACCGGCACGTGCTTGGGCGGTTCCAGCGTCTGGAGCTCGGTGGCGCCGTCGAGTTCGAGGGCGGATGTCGGAGTGGCCGCATCGCGGCCGGAAGTCGGGATGCCGCTGATGGCCGTCGCGAGCGCGCTGCCGATTTTCCGGCCGTTGCTCCAGCCGGAATAGCCGGGCAGCACCACGTGCCGGCCGGCGGTGGCGACGCGCGCGGCGATCAACTTGCGCTGTTCGTCGTCGAGCACCACGGTCGAGCCGAAGATGACGAGCTTGAACGGCGTCAGGTCGATCGTGCCGAGTTCGCCCACGAGCGCCTCGTCGAGGATGAGCCCGGCGCGGTAGAGCCCCTCGAGGAGCCCGTCCATCCCCCGGCCGGAAAACGGATTCGGGCCGACGGGCGGCTGGTCGCCGAATTTGAAGCCCTCGAGCGACCAGCGCTTCGCGACAGTGTGGCGGAAGGACCACGGGTCATGGATCACCAGCACATCGGCGGGGCGGATGAAGCGGTGCGAATGCCGGTTCTGGGCGACCTGGCGGATGGCGCCGATTTCCTGCGCCAGGCGCGGATGATCCCACCAGCCGACATTGCCGTGCGAGGCGAACGCGGGCGTGCCGGCGATCATGCCGAAGTCGAACCACCACTGGCCGCCACCGCGCAGCACGGGCTGCAGCGTGTTGCGGCGCAGGCAGGCGATGTCGTCGTGGAGGTCGGTCTTGAAATTCCGGTCCCACGGGCAGCCGACGAGGAAGGTGCCGTGATCGTTCTCATCGAGCCAGATCTTGCCGGCGCGGCGGACGGCGCCGGTGATGCCGCGGCCGTGGCCGGAACCGCCGATGGCGCGGACGCCATCGGTGTACGAGGCGGGCGAGCAGAGGCAGTCGAGATGCGGCGACGCGAGCACCTTGTCATGGGCGAGGTGGCTGCCGGCGGCGTTGCGGGCGAACTGGCCGTAGAAATAGCCCTGGAAGGCGGCGGTCACGATCGGACGCGGCCACGATTGCTTCACCGTCGCGGCCAGGCCGAGCAAGGTGTCGGCCATGGTGCTGTGCAGCCACGTGAAGTAGTCGACGATGTCCGCCTGCTTTTGCGGATCGCGCAACGGCCCGAGGTCGGCGCGCTCGCGGGCCGGCGTGTCGGGCGGGTTCACGGTGTCGAGGCGCACGCCGGGTTTGCCCCAGGCCGCGGCGAGGGTTTCTTCGGAGCCGTAGCGGTTGCGCAACCAGGCGCGGTAGGAATGCGTGGCCGCCACCCCGGTGTCGGGATCGTGATGCAGGAAACCGAACTGGTGCCATTCGCCGTACATGCCGTTGGCGAGCTGGATCGAGAAGAGACCGTTGCCCTCGGGCGTCCTGCCGAGCCGGGTGCAGAAATCGCGCAGGTGCGGCGTGATCCAGTCGTACCATTTGCGCGAGGCGAAGCTGGCGCGCGCCGGCGTGTCGCCGTCGGTGCCCACGCGGCGGACGAGTCCCCACGTGGCCGTCTCGCTCACGGGCACGTCGGCATAGCCCACGCGTTCGTCGGGGTTCCTGTCCAGCCACCACGCCGGGGCGTTGACGTGCAACCGGATCATCACCGCGCCTTCCGGGCATTGCGCGAGCACGCCGGCGATTTGTTTTTGCGCGAGCGTGATGTCGAGGCGGTCGTCCTCGCCGAGCATTTGCTCGAACCAGAGGTCCACCTGGAAAAGCCGCACGCCCTGCTGGCCCATCAGCCAGAGGTTGCGCGCCGGCACCTCCTCCCACGTCCAGCGGGCGCCGGGGCAGTCGGTCAGCGCATAGATGAGCGGCGTGTAGGGGGCGCCATTGAGCAGCAGCGTGGGGCGGCCGGCGCGCATTTCGACGGAGGAAGAGAGGGGGGAACGGGACATGGGAGGTAAAGAAAAAACCTGAAACTTGAAACCTGAGACCTGAAGAAGAGGCGGTGCGGCGGCCGTGACGATTGAAAAGGAATGAAAGTTTAGACACGCCGAGGACGCCCCCTCCTCCATACCCCGGCGCTTCGCCCGCCTTCGCCAAGGCTTCGGCGGGCAAGGGCCACCCCTTTTCATGGAGGGGATTCACGCCAGCCGAAGTCCCCTCGATGAAGAGGGGTGCCCGACAGGACGGGGTGTGTAGGGATTCGCACCAGTTACTTCGCAGGCACTGGCTCAAAGAACGCCTGCCACAGCCCGACGATGAAATCGCCGCCCATGGGCTCCAGGTTTTCCTTCCAGCGCGTTTCGTAGAACTTCGCCTGCGAGTAACTGAGATAACCCTCCTTCGCCTTGAAGAGCATGTCGGCCATGCCAACCCCCATGCGGCGCTCGAGGACGTCCCCGCCGCGCTGCGGATCCCAGGCGCCGACCAGCTTCAGCGTCACCGCGGTGGGGATGACAATCATCGCGCCTTCATAAGCGTACTGGAGACTCGTGCGCATGCCGTTCCAGTCGGTGGTCTCGAATTCGTAGAACATGCCCATCTGCCCTTCCCAAGGGGACACTTCGGCGTTGGACGCGCCGTGCAGGAGGTGCGACGTCGTGCCCGGCCCCTGGCCGACCTCGACCCGGGTGCGCGCAACCTTGGAGAACATGCGCAAGGCCTGTCCGCGGAAAATCAGCCACGGTTCGTGCAGGGAATCGCCATTCAGCGTGAACGTGTTTCTTACGCCGGCTCCGCTGGAAACCACGCCTTGGGCAAATTGCTGATCGGCGGGCACGGCGATCGGACCACCGTGCATCATCAGGTTCTTGATCGCAGGCGTCCAGGTCCAGCCGCGCTTGATGTTTTGGAAATTGGCGGCATCGAGGCGCGCGATGAACCGGTCGAAGTCGAAGTCCTTGAAAAACGCGTTCAGCTCGTCCGCCCCGAAATAAAGCGCGGCCACCGCGATGACGTCGGCGTAGCCCTCGGCGATGTTCGGGTTCCAGGTCTTGTGGTTGAGCGACCAGCCGTCGAGGCGGAGGTAGTAGTCGTTGTCGTCGTCCAGGCAGAAGTGCGCGGCGAGGGCGAGGGCCTGCATGAGCAGGTCGGCGCGGCCGCGCTCCTCGGCGGTGAGCTGCGACCAGACGGCCGGCGTGCGCTTGGCGAGGAGCAAGGCGTGCGCCGGGACGTGATGCGTCCATCCCCCAATGCCCCCGAGTGATTCGGGTTCGTGGGTGCTGCCATCCGGCTGGGGCGTGGGCCGCGGCGTGACCAGGATGAAACGGAGTTTTTCGGCGAGGTGGGTGGCGAGGGTCTGGCCGTCGACCACGGTCTCGGGTGACTGGAAGGCGGCCACGGCGGTGACCTGGAGAGCGAAGGTCTCCGGGATTTCGCGCATGACGACCTTGTCGACGAATTTCCAGCGCGGGGCCTTCAGACGCACGGCGCGTTCGATCAGATCCTGGGGCAGCCGGCCCGGCGGCGCGGCGAAGAGGGGCGCGGCGAGGAGGAGAGTGGCAAGAAGGAGAAAAGATTTCATGGAGGATGGGGATTTAAGGAACAGCGGTCGTCAGACCGCTGGCGCCAGCCGTCTGACGACGGCGGCTCCTTTTAGGGCAGGGCCAGCAGCGCCCCGTAAACCTTCACGGCCTTTGCCAATTCGCGGCGATCCAGCCACTCGTCCTTGGTGTGGGCTTGGGCGAGGTCGCCGGGGCCGAGCACCATGACTTGCGCGCCGGCGGCGGCGTAGTGGCTGGCGTCGGTCGCGTAAGGCGCGCCGGTGGCGGTGGGGTCGAGGCCGCAGGCGGTGAGCGCGGGTGCGGCCCAGCGGTGCAGCGCCGCGGAATTTTCCGGCGGCAGGGGCGGGGCGAGATACTGGCCGTCGTGTTCGACGGTGAGGCCCGCGAGGGCCGCGTCGCGCTCGGCGAGCACCTGGGCGGCGGTTTCCCCGGGTACCAGGCGGCGGTCGCAGATGATTTCGCAATAGTCCGGGATGATGTTCACCGCCGCGCCGCCGCGGATGACGTTGATGCTCGCCGCGGCGCGCCCCGTGAGCGGAAACTCGCGGTTGGCGTGCGGGATGAACCGCGCCTCGAGGGCCTCGACCACCCGGAGCATCGCGCGGATGGCGGAGCGACCCTTGGTCGGATCGGCGGAATGGGCCGCCACGCCGCGCGTGATCGTCCGCCAGCGGAGGGCGCCGTTGTGCGCGACCACCGGACGCAGGCCCGTGGGTTCGCCGACCACGATGCCGCGCAGCTGTTTGAAACGGGGGATTTCCGCGGCGGCGAAAGCCTGCGCCCCGCGCATGGCGGCTTCCTCGTCCACGGCGAAAATAATACCGGCGTTGCGCGGGCGGTTCGCCTGGCGGGCGTATTCCTGCAAGGCCCACAGCATCGCGGCGCCCGTGCCCTTGGTGTCGCAGGCGCCGCGGCCGTGCAGTTTGTCGCCGGCGATCGTCAACTTGAACGGCGGCACCGTCATCCCGTCCACGCTCACCGTATCGAGGTGGCTTTCGAACAACAGCCATTCGGCCATGGGCGAGGCTTCCGTCGTGATCAGGAGATTGAAGGTGCCGTCCCCGGCCGGGCTGCGCCGGCTTTGCAGGCCCCACTGGCGCGCGAGTTTTTCCAAGTGGGCGGCCAGCGCCGCCTCGCCGCCCGCCGGCCCGCCGAACGCCGGGTTGACGGTTTCAAACGAAACCATCTGCGCGAGCAGCTCTTCGCAGGATTGTGGCAAGGGAAGATCAGGCATGAAGACGGGAGTTAATCACGGATTGCGCGGATGAGCACGGCTGGAGCGAAACGGCCGAACCCCGTCATCCTTCGCTGCGCTCAGAATGACGGTTTGGGCGGATTGGATTTTCGATTCGTTTTGATTCGTGAATTCTGTGGTTAAAAGCAACGGGTCAACGCAACCAGCGGTCGAGATTCGCGGCAACAAACGCATCGTCGATCAGCTCCGGGTGGGCCCGGGAAACGCGGGTGAGTTCCTCCGCCTGGCCGGGTGAAAGGGTTTCGTGCGGGTTCAGGCAATGGATCGATTCGACGAGGCCTTGTCGCCGCAGCACCTCGAGGATGCCGGGGATGCAGCCGTGGAACTTGTTGGCCGCGTCGAAGAGCGCGGCGTTCATGTCGGTCACGGCCACGGCGCGCTCCAGCCAGGTGGCGTCGATGGCGGGCCGCTTTGCGGCCGCCTGGGCTTCCTTGAACAATTTCACGGCGGCGTGCGTCCAGACGCCCCAATGGCCGAGCAGGCCGCCGACGATGCGGCGCGTGGCGGGCTTGCCGTGATGTTGAAAGGTGAACGGCGTGAGCAGGTCGGCGACGATCGTGTCGTCGTTGCCCGTATAGAGGGCGAGGTCATCGCGACCGGCGTCCACGACGGCGCGCACGACGTCGATCGTCTGGTAGCGGTTGAACGGCGCCATCTTGATGGCCACGACGCCGGGAATCTCCGCAAACTTCCGCCAGAAAGCGTAGCTGAACACGCGTCCGCCGACGGCGGGTTGCAGGTAGAAACCGACCACGGGGATGAGCTTCGCGATCGTGGCGACATGCGCGACGATGGCATCCTCGGGTTCGGTCTTGAATGCCGCCATGCTGACGAGGCCCGCCTGGTAACCGAGCGAGAGCGCGAGTTCCGCCTCGGCGGTGGCCTGTTGGGTCTGCCCGCAGATGCCGGCGATGAGCACGAAGTCGCGGGGCGCGGCCGCCAGTTCCTCGCGGACGGTGCGGGCGGCGAGTTCCAGCACGGGCTTGAACAGGTTGTGCTGTGGGTCGCGAATTTCGAATTGGGTCGAGTGCACGCCGACCGCGAGTCCGCCGGAGCCGGCGGCGACGTAGTAGCGCGTCAGGGCGCGCTGGTGCCTTTCGGAGAACTTGCGCTGGCGATCGAGCGCGAGCGGCTGCGCGGGGATGACGTGGCCGGCGAGGAGATGGGAACGGAGATTCATTCTGGCTTGTTTGATTTACAGGAGGACGCAGAGAGCACGGAGGTCCGAACTGATTTTACAGAAGGCAACTAAGGAAACCAAGGACCCTGAAGGGAGGCTCGGCTTGGTTGCCCTCGTTTCCTTCTGTGAAAATGTCTGGGTGATTGAGAATCTCTGCGTCCTCTGCGATCTCCTGTTCAAATCCATGATCAGAATTTCCCGCTGCGGGCCTCGAAGTGGGTGGGTTTGCCGAGGAAGCGGCCGCCGCCGCTGACGTACTGGGTGATGAGATCCATCATGTGCGCCACCGACGTCTCCGGCGGGCCGAACAGCTTCAGCGACTCGCTTGCGTCGGCGAGCCACGCCGTGCCCGCTTCGGTGCCCGTAAACGCCGGTTTGCGCCCCAAGCGCTGGCCGAACTCCTCCGCGAGCGCGCGGATGCTGAGTTTCTCGGGTCCGGTGATGTTGAGGATCTTGGGCGGGTTGGACGTGTATGCCAGGCACTGGATCGCGCGGGCACAGGCGTCGCCCTGCCAGATACAATTCAGCCAGCCCATCGTGAGGTCCACCGGTTCCCCGCGCGCCACCTTCAGCGCGATGTCCACCAGCACGCCGTAGCGCAATTCCACGGAGTAGTTGAGGCGGTACATCAACTGGCGCGTGCCGAACTCGGCGGCGTAGTGCGAGAACACGCGTTCGCGGCCGACGCAGGTGCTGGCGTATTCGCCCAGGAAGGCCACGGGCTCGCGCTCGTTCGCGCCCGGACCGGCCACAGGCACGAAGGGATAAACGCAGCCCGTGGAAAATACGACGATGCGCGAATCGCGGAAACGCTGCGCGGCGAGTGCGGGCACATAGGTGTTCTGGACCCAGGTCAGGCCGGGTGCGCTGTCGGTGCCGAATTTCTGGCCGGCGAGAAAAAGGACGTTGGCGGTGGCGGGCAACGCGGCCACCTGCGCCGGATCGGCGAGATCGCAGGAGAGCGGGCGCACGCCCAAGCCTTCGAGTTCCGTCCGGGCCTCGGCCCGGCTGAAGCGCGACACGCCTGTCACGGTGGCGCCACGCCGCCCTGCCTGGTCCAGCGCGCGGCGCAACATGGCGGCGGTCGTCGTGCCCATCTTGCCACCGACGCCCAGCACCATGAAGTCGCCGGGCAGGTCCTTGACGGCATTAACTGCGCCGGTGGTGGGCGTCGAAAGCAGCAGTTCGATTTCGCGGTCGGTGGAAGGGAGGGAGGTCATGAAATTTCAACGCGAAGTGAATCTGTGCAACGGATACTTGTCAGGACTATATCGCTCCAGCAGAGTGACCAATGCCAAGCGCAAATCAGCTGAATTTTCATGTCTGCCATCGATGTTCATACCCATCCGATCCTGCGCCACGATGAGCGCGGACGGGCGGGAGCCGCCCAACTGATCCGGCGGGCGCGCGCCCACGGGATCGAGCACATTGTGGTGCTGGGCGATGTTTTGGGGTTCGGCCGGCAGCCCAATGAGGCCCAACTGCGCACGATCAACGACGAGACGTTCTGGCTGATGCGGCACTACCCGGGTTATGTGACCGGCTTTTGTCATTTGAACCCGGTGCTGGGGGAGCGCGCCGTGACACGCGAAGTCGAGCGCTGCGTCGCGCGCGGCTTTCGCGGCATCAAGCTCGAGATCGCCAACAACGCCCGGGACGCGTCGATGCGGCCGGTGATGGTGGCGGCGGAAAAACACAATCTCGTCGTGTTACAGCACGCGTGGAGCATGACGAAGATCCGGCAGCGCAGCTTCCACACCGATCCGGAGGACGTGGCCTTGCTGGCGAAACGTTTTCCCCGCGTGCGCATCATCATGGCCCACCTCACGGGCTGCGGCGTGCGCGGGGTTCTGGCGGTGAAGGATTGCGGGAACCTGTTCATCGACACGTCCGGCGCGGCGCCCGAGGCGGGTCTCGTCGAGTATGCCGTCGCCCAACTGGGGGCGGATCGCGTGCTTTATGGCTCGGATGTGCCGATCCGCGATTTCGCCGTGGCGCTCGCGCGCGTCACCGGCACGCAGCTCGATGCGGCGACCAAACGGAAAATCCTGCGCGAGAACGCGCGGAAATTGCTGGGGCTGCCATGAGCATTCGCCTCAATCAGTATAACCACGGATTACACGAATGAACACGGATTCAGGCCCAATCACCCGCCTCCGTCGTTCGGGGGTTAGAGGGGAATCCAGGTGGATCGTCGTTCGCGCACCCCACCTTGGAACCCTCGCTGGGTTCAGGGTGGCGCGCCTGGGCATTGCTTATTCATCCGGGTTCATCCGGGAAATTGGCGGCCAAAAGGTTTCGGCATGAATTATTTCGACGCCAACACGTGGACCGGCCGCTGGCCTTTCGCCTTTATCGAGGAGCACACGCCGCGGTCGCTGTCCGCACATTTGCGGACCCATGGCATCGGCCGCGCCCTGGTCTCGCCGCTTGATGCGGTTTTTGCGCCGGAGCCCGGGCCGGCGAATCGCCAGTTGCTGCGCACGACCGCGGGCGTGGCTGCACTGGTTCCCGTCCCGGTCATCAACCCGGCGCTGGCGAACTGGCGCGAGGAACTGGCTGCGGTCGCGGCAGACTCGCGCGTGCGGGCCGTGCGGCTGCTGCCGCGCTATCACAATTACCGGCTCACGGCTCCCGTCATCGGGGAGCTCATGGCCGAACTCGGCCGACGCAAGCTGCGGCCCGTCGTGCAAGTGCGTCTGATCGACGAGCGGCACGAATTCCACGCGATGAACCTCAAGCCCGTGTCGGGGGACGAGCTTGGGGGATTTCTCAAAGCCCACGCGCGGCTTCCCGTGCTGGCGAGCGGCTTGTTGCGCTCCGAGATCCTGCCGCTGGCGCCGAAGCACCCGAACCTGCTCGCCGACCTGTCCTTCGCGGAGTGGCACGACACGATCCCGCATTTGCTGGCGAAGGTGGCGGCGAGGCAGCTGGCGTTCGCGTCACACACGCCGTTTCTCGTGACGTCCGCCGCGCGGGAAAAACTCGACCGCGCCGAGACTCCGATCAGCCGGCGGTCACCCATCGCTGCGGGCAATCTTGAGCGCTTCCTCAAATGATCGCCCCGTCCCGCTCAACATTCCATTCTCCTTGCAGGAGCTTGCTTGCAAGCGATTCAAGGCGTGGTTTCGCGACGCGAGTCCCGAATCGCTTGCAGGCAAGCTCCTGCACTCCGGGCAAGTGGGCTCGTGATTTTTCAAGATGAGCCAGATCGTCGACGAACCGCTGCCGTTGCCGCGCCGCTGGGGCGAGGCGGAGCTGGCGCGGCTGACGGCGATGGTCGGGCAATCGTCATTGTTCTATTGGAAGGGGCCGCAGACCGACGCGCTGCTCGCGGAATTCCGGAAACATCATGCGCTGAAATTTGCCTTTCCCTGTTCCTCGGGCTCGGCGGCGCTGCATGTGGCGGCCGCGGCGCTGCGGCTCCAGCCGGGTGACGAGGTCATCGTGCCGGCCATCACCGACATGGGGTCGGTCATCGGCATCCTGTATCAACAAGGCGTGCCGGTTTTCGCCGATCTCGATCCGCACACCTACAACCTCGATCCGGCCGACGTGCGCCGCCGGCTCACGCCGCGGACGCGCGCGATCATGGCGGTGCACCTTGCCGGCAATCCCTGTGACATGGCGGCGCTCGTGGCGCTGGCCCGCGAGCACAGGATCGCGGTGATTGAGGATTGCGCGCAGGCGTGGGGGGCGCGCTGGCAGGATGAGCCGGTGGGCTTGCGCGGGGATATCGCGTGTTATTCCTTCAATGAGTTCAAGCACGTGAGTTGTGGCGATGGCGGCATCGTGGCCACCAACGACCCGCATCACGGGAATGGTTTGTCGAAGTGGGGTGACAAATATTATGATCGCGTCGCCGGTGGCCGCGATCCCGAGGAGCTGGCGCCGAATTATCGCATCAGCGAGCCGCAGGCGGCGGTGGCGGCGGCGCAACTGACGAAGCTGGTTGCAATCACCGCGGATCGCGTGCGCGTCGGGCGGCAATTGACCGCCGGGCTGGCGGGAGTTTCCGGGCTGCAGTTGCCGGCGGTGCGGGCGGGTGACACGCACAGTTTTTGGTTCTACCTTTTCCGTTTGGAGCCGGGGCGGTTCAAGGTGACGCGCGACCAATTCGCCGCGGAACTCGCGGCCGAGGGCGTCGCCTGTACGCCCGGTTACATCCCGCGGCCGGTTTATCAGTACCCGGTGTTTCAGAATCACAATTTCTTCGGCGGCCGGTGGCCGGTGCGCGAGCTCGGGCTGACGAAGATGAATTACCGCGCGGTGAGCTGCCCGGTGGCTGAAGCGATTTTGCAGGACAGCGTGAAGCTGACCGTCAATGAGGCGATGACGGAAGCCTATGTGACGAAGGTGGTGTCCGCGATTCGGCAGGTGGCGGCGCGGCTGGCGAAGTGACGGTGGGCGCGACCGGGCGCGATTGTTCCCCGGGACAGACCTCGGCATGCACCGCTTCGACGCTCGAGGCAATGTAGTCGGCGTCCTCCGCGGTGTAGCGCCAGCCCAGCGGCAGGGCGACGAAGCGGGACGTGAGATCCTCGGTGTGCGGAAAATCCTCCGCGCGATAGCCCGGGGCGGGCCAGGGTTTAAGGTCGCGGAAGGGCGAGCCTGCGCGATGTGTGGCCAGGCCGGTTTGCACGTAATCGCGCCGGTATTGCGGGTAGGTGCCGGTGCGTTGCTGGCACCAGACATTGCGCGCGTCCAGTTTGGCGCGGAACGCCGCGGCGTTTTCCGGGGAGCGCGCATAAAAATATAGTTCGAAGCCAAAATCCCCGGCGTCGTCCGCGAGGGGCCGGAGAGATATCCCCGGCAGCCGGGCCAGGCGCGGCGCGATCCGCGCCTTGAGTTGGCGGCAGTGGGCGCGGACGGCGTCGAGCTTGCGCAACTGCCCGAGGGCGACCGCGGCGGTGAGTTCCGACATGCGGTACTGGCCGCCGGCGAAGGCCGGTTCGCGGGGCGGGGTGACGGCCGCGTGCGGCGCCCGGTATTGGCCGAGGTCGTGGAGCCGCACGGCGCGCTCATAGAGGCGGATATCGCGGGTGGCGATGAGGCCGCCTTCGCCCGCGGTCATGGGTTTGTTGTGTTGAAAGCTGAAGATGGCTGCGTCGCCCCACGTGCCGGCCCGCCGGCCGCGGTAGGTGGCGCCCGGCGCCTCGGCGCAATCCTCGATCACGAACAGGCCGCGCCGGTGCGCGGAGTTTATGATCGGTTCCATGTCGGCGGTGGCGCCCTGGTAGTGAACGACCATGACGGCGCGGGTGCGCGGTGTGGTGAGCCGGGCGATTTCCTGCGGATCGAGGCACAGGGAGGCGTCGACCTCGGCGAGCACCGGCCGGGCGCCGCAGCGCACGACCGACGTGAAGCACGAGATCCAGCTCCAGGCGGGGATAATGACCTCGTCGCCGGATCCGATGCCCGCGGCGCCGAGCACGACCTCGAGTGCGGCCGTGCCGCTGCTCACCGCCAGCGTGTAGTCGGTGCCGATGAGGGCGGCGGCTTCCTTTTCCAGCGTGGCGGTGATCTGCGGTGGGCGCTGCGGGTCGTTGCCGTAGTAGCGAAAAAGTTCCTGGCGACGGAGGACGTCGAGCACGAGGGCTTCCTCCTCGGGGCCGAGGGCGGCGGCGCCAAGACCGGGAGCGGGACGGGGGCGGAGCGAAGGCATGCCCCATCTCAAACGGGGATTCCGTTCGCGGCAATGACGGGATTGCTCCGAAAATCGCAATAGGGACAGGCTATGGCAGGAGAGCCTGAGCGGCCCAGGCAAATGGCGAGGGACAGGTTATAGCAGCTGAGCTGGGGGCCGGGGCGGGCGGCCAGGGACAGGTTATGGCGGATGAAAAGTGCCGCCTTAGGAGAGGTGGTTTTTAGTTGGGGAGCGCGTTGACGACGGACGAAAGGTGAGGGCATGCTCGCAGCCTCCTTTACTATGCGGCAGGCCCGGATCAAGGTGGCGCCGGCGGAGGGCCAGGGGGTGTATCATGCCATCACGCGAACAGTGAACGGCGAGCACCTGTTCGATGAGGTCGCTTGCGAAGTACTGCGTCGGCAGCTTTGGCAGGTGGCCGATTACACCGGCGTGGAAATCATCACCTACGCCATCCTGTCGAATCACTTTCACGTGCTGCTGCGGGTGCCGGAACTGACACCCATCCCCGATGCCGAACTGCTGCGCCGCTATCAGGTGCTCTATCCGCGACCGACCCGCTACCAGGTACGCGGCCTCGAGGCCATTCGTGCCCTCTTGCACGCGGATGGACCCGAGGCGGCGGCCTGGCGCCGGCGGCAACTCGCGCTCATGGGCGACCTTTCCCAGTTCATGAAGCTCGTGAAACAACGCTTCTCGATCTGGTTCAACAAAAGCCACCGGCGCTACGGCACTCTCTGGGCGGAACGCTTCAAAAGCATCCTCATCGAACCGAAGGCCCGCCTGCTTGAAACAGTGGCCGCCTACATCGATCTGAATTGCGTCCGCGCCGGCTTGGCCACCGACCCAAAGGACTATCGCTTCTGCGGCTATGCGGAAGCCGTGGCGGGACATGAGGCTGCCCGTCGCGGCATCTGCTCGATCAACAACCCGGATGCGAATTGGACCCAAGCGCAAGCCGGCTACCGCCAGGTGCTTTTCGGAACTGGCGCCGCGCCGCGGGAGCGTGGTGGCCGTATTGCGCCCGAAGTTTTCAGTCAGATCCTGGCCCAAGGGGGCCGGTTGCCCCTGGCCACCGTGCTGCGTTGTCGTGTGCGCTATTTTAGCGACGGCGCAGTCCTGGGCGGCCGGTCCTTCGTCCGCCGCCATCTTCCCGCATCACAAAAACCAGGCGCCGCCGGGCCTCCGTCCGTCCCCGCGATCACCACTTGGGGCCGCCTCGCGACACTGCGCAAACTCCGCCGCGCGGCTTTCGGTTAAACAGGGTCATCCGTGCCCCCACGCACCCCGTGCGACCGGTCCGCCATGGGCCCGGCCTGTCGCTTTGCGGACATCGGGGCTGATGCTACCCGATGGTACGCAACGCCGCCAAAAAATCCTTCAGTGAAAAAACAAAGCCGAACTCCAGCGCCACGCGCCAGAGCGCCTGCTGTTTTTCGAGCTCATGCCGCGCAGTCTCGCGGTTTTCGACCGCCGTGGTCGCCTCGCGGATCGTGGAACAGAGGCAACCGTGCCGCGCCATGTCGACCATGCCGCCCGGCGACATCAGCAGGCACCAGTTGAGGGCGAAACCGACGTAAACGAGGTGGTTGATCCCTTGCGCGCGGCATACCGCGGCGAGTTGGGCGCCGTCCTTCGCGATGGGCTCGTCCCCGACCGGCCGTGCGACGGGGGCGAAATCGAGTCGTGCGAAGCCGGCGGCGATGTCCGGGGCATTGTGCACGCCGGGCGAGCCTTGGCTGCGGCGGAGGAACTGGTTGCGTTCGAACACGGGATCGCCGGACGCCAAGGGACAGGTTGGGGCTTCCCGAACCAGCTGCGCGGTCTGCTGGTAACCCGGCAAGTGGGACCAATAGTCCCGGCCGCCGCCCACGACATGGAAAACAGGGAGCGGCGACCGCCGCACCGCCGCCAGCAACGGCGGGAAAATCTCCGCCAGAATCTTCTCGGCCCGCGGAGTATACTCGACGGCGCGCCGCCAGCCGGGGAACTCATGCGGCTGACCGCAATCCCAAGCGTGCATAACCACCAGCGCGGTGTGACGCGGCGCGATTTCCGCCTCGACCGTGTGCCAGCCCGCGTAACCCTCGCCCGGCACGGCTCGCGCCGGATCGGCATCGAACTGCCGGTAGAGCTGCGCGGGGAGGCGGATGGGCTTCATCGGGACAATTTAACCACGGATTGCACGGATGACATGGATGGGCGTTCCGGCGCTTGTATGATGGGAGCCGCACTGCGCTCAAGCATGATGGCTGGCGATGTGGCTTCCACCGGTGTCATCCGTGCAATCCCGTGATTAAGAAATTCAGCGCTTCGGACGCGAGGCGCGCCAGAGGAGGCCGCCGATGATGAACAACGCGACGCCCGCCACCACGTTGATGGCAGGGGGCGCGAGCGGCGAGGAGGGCAGGACGACGCAGGCAATCAACACGACCCCCAGCAGCACGCTGACCATCGCGAGCATTTGGAAATCCTTGAGTCCGCCGACAGGTTCATTCGGGTCGACGGGCACCGGCGTGCGCAGATCGGCGTCGAAGCGTTGCGCCTCGGCGCTGCGCGGGTCGTCCGGGCGGTAGAAAAAGGCCGAGATCACGAAGACCACGGTCGCGCCGGTGATCGCGCTGATGATGTTGCGCTCGTAGGCGTGGTCCGCGAAGGCGCCGATCGCCAGCAGACTGAACGCCGCCGTAAAGGCCGCGATGCACGAGGCCATGCCGGACCACCACGGCGTCTTGCGGTAGATCATGCCGAGGAGCACCGGCATCATGAAGCCCGGCCCGGTCAGGGAGTAATACTTCAAACCGAAATCGAACGCGCCGCCGGTCCGGGCGATGAAGAGCGCGGCGACGATGCCCAGCACGCCGATGACGAGCATGGTGACCTGACCCACGCGCATCTGGTGCGCCTCGCTCGGCACGGAGTGGCCGAAGCGCTTCCGGAGCGGCACGTAGATGTCGCGGGTCGTCGTGGCCGCGAGCCAGTTGAAGCCGTCGCTCGCCTGGCCAAGCGTGGCGGAAAGGATCGCCGCAATGACGAAGCCGATGAGCCCGTGCGGCAGCAGCATCAGCGCGAGACCGACAAACGACGCCTCCTCGGGCGCCGCGAACTGCGGCCAGACCTCGGCGATGTTCGGAAAGATGATGCGCGCGCCCATCACCGGCAGGATCCAGAGCAGCGGACCGAAGAGCGAGAACCCGGCGCAGAGCAGCGCCATCTTGCGCGCGCTGCGCTCGTCGGGGACGCTTTGGTAGCGCTGCACCTGCCACCACGCCACGTTGTAGCCGAGCATGGAGGCGGCCGCGTAACTGAGCAGGAACAGCGGCTGGCCCGTCTGGCCGTTCAACCCGAAGTAGCCCGCCGGCGCCTCATGCCAGAGGCGCGCCAGGCCGGCGCCGATTCCGTCGCCGTTGCCGAGATAACGAAAGGTGACCGGAAAGATCAGCAGCGACGTGACGAGGATGATGACGCCCTGCACGGCGTCGCTCAGCACCGCCGCCCACAGCCCGCCGATCACCGTGTAAACGATCATGACCACGCCAATGCTGATCATCGTGAGCTCCAGCCCGCTGAAGCTGACGCCAAGAAACGCATGTTGCTCGTGCGCGAAGCCCAGGGCCGTGGCGACGAAGATACAGAGGATATAAAGGCCCTGGCCGATGCCGATGATCTGCGGCACTACCGCCGTCACCGAGTAGAAATAGGTCGTGGAAGACGAGTACCGGCGCGTGAGAAACTCCAGGGGCGAATTGATGCGCGCCCGGCGCCAGCGCGAGGCGAAATAGAACGCGCCGACCAGGTAGGCCCAGGTGGCGGCCGTGAAGACCACCGCTGCGCCGAGGCCGTTGCGGTACGTGAAGCCCGCCGCCGCCACGAACATGAACGCCGAAAACCCCGAGACCCAGTTCGACACGCCGGCGAGGAACCAGGGAATCTTGCCGCCGCCCTTGAAATAGTCGTCGGTCGTCTGGTTCTTCCGCGACGAATACCAGCCGACAAAAATGACGATGCCGAAATACAGCGCGATCAGCGCGTAATCGGCGGCGTTGGCATGGTTGAGGACGGGCATGGGCGGGAAGACGTTTAACCTCCAACGCTCAACGTGGAGTATCCGGCGGAGGGAAGGATGACCGGGGGCTTCACCCTCGGGCGTTGGATGCTGCGATCTGGACGTTGCGCGTTCATGCGATCGTGATGACCGGGGCGTCGCCGGCGGTATCGATGACCACATTCACCTTCCGTCCCGCGTGCGTGCCGCGGATGCGCCAGCCCGGGCCCTCGCGGGTGACGCTCAACGCGCCGTGCGCGCCGCCGGCAGGCGCGGTGGTGCAGGCCGTGACGATCTCGTGGCGGGTGGCGCCGGCGGAGACGGCCTCGACAAACGGAAACACACCCACGCTCTCGGGGACATTCAGGCGTCCCGGCGCCGCGGCGACCGACCCGCTGGCGGCGAGCGTGGCCTGGAGCGACGCGCGCGGACGCTCGATGCTGAAATTCTGTCCGGAAGCCGTCGCGACGCCCTTGCCGTCGTCATTGAAGACCTGGAAGCGCAACTGTACCGGCGCAGCGGACTTGAGCTGCACGCGATCGAGCAGGAGCAGGATGTCGGGCTTGAGAAACACCACGGTACGCGTCACGAGCGTGACGTCCGGCAGCACCAGCGCATACGCCTCGGTGGCGTCGCTGGTGACGCTCATCCAATTCGGGCCGGTCCGATAGTCCGTCACCTTCGCGCTGGCCCAGGAGGCGTTCGTGCCCTCGGAACCGTTGTGATACTGGTGCCCCTTGCCGTCGATCAGCACCGCGGTGTGCGACTCGGTGAGCCGGAGCTTCCATTGCGGCGTGGTGTACGAGTAGCCGGCGCGGAACGGGTCGTGGAACAGCCGGTCACCATGCGCCTTGAAGATCACGCTGTTGCGGTCGGCATGCTCGTGATTGGCGGGACCGCCACTGCGGAGCGCGACGACGGAGTCCTCGGGCGCCCAGCCCGTGCGGGAGACGATCCAATCGTTGCTCATGTGGACATCATGCAGTTCGGCGCCCGGCGGCTGTTCGTCCGCCCCGGGATGGTACCAGATCACGCCCTGCATGAGCCGGATGGCGCCGATGTGTTTGGCCACGTGATTGCAGACCTTGTCGCCGGTCGAGCTGCCGACCCAGCCGGCGACGGAGACATCCATGCCCGGGAGCGCATCGCAGAAGTTCACGATATCGAGTTCCGGATCGTAATTTCCCTTCGGGGTCGCGTTGTAGGCGGTGTTGAGTTTCGGGTCCGCGATCGCGGCGCCGGCGCAGGGCATCGCCATCGACAGCGCGAAACGAATCGTGCCCGGGTAATTGATGAGATGACGGTCATCGATGCCGAGGCGGCGGTAGATGCCCTCCGCGAGCATGGCGAGGTGGGACGTCGTGTAGCCCCAGTAACCGACGCCCTCGTCGTACGAGCCGTCCTCGCCGTACATCACCGCGAAAGCCTGGGCGCTTTGCCGGGAAAGCTGCAGCCACTTGGCGGCGTCCGGATGCCGGCCGTGGAACCACACGCCGGCGAGGCCGAGGCCGCAGGTTGGGATGATCTTGAGGTTGGTGGCGTTGAGGATCAGCGGCCAGCGGGCGAGGCTGACGCGATAGGCCTGCGGATAGTCGTCATCCGGATCGAAGCCCCAGCCCTTCACGCGGTCGGGATACTTCATGCCGTAGAGCGTGCGGTAGCAGGCCGGCGCGCCCTCGGTTGTGATGCGGTTTTCGACCGCAGTGCGGAGGTCGGCGGGCACCGCGGAGCCGAGCCAGTCCAGGGCGTACAGGCAGGCGATCGTGGCCTCGGGCGCGCGCTGCAGGCCGATGGTGTCCTTTCCGCCCTCGAGAAAATAATCCCAGCGCGGGTAATCGCACAGCCGGCGCATGGCCAGCAGCGCGAGCTCGAGTTGGCGCGGGTCATTCCAAAGCACATAAGCCAGCGCGCAGTTTTGCGTGAGTTTCCAGGCGCGGCCGAAGTCGACGACGTGGTTGTTCAGCCGCAATTCCTCGCGGAGGAACCTGGTCTCCGCGGCGAAATCCACGTTGACCAACTGGGCGCGCATTTCCGCGCAGCGGGGCAGCGCGAAGTTGGCCCGAATGCGCGGCAGGTCGGAGGGGGCGAAGATCAACCCTTCCTTCGTCGCGCCCCCGGCGGGCGCGGCCGGGGTGGCCTCCGCGGCGTTCAGGTCGAGACGGGCGAAGGGCAGGGAGGCGGCGAGGATCGCGGAACTCTTGAGGAATGTGCGGCGGGTGGGGCTCATGGTCATGGGGTGACGGGGTTGGGAGTGGCGGCGACAGGCCGCGGGGCGGTGAATTCGTAGGTGCCGGATCCGACTTCGAGCTGAGTGTGACCGGCTTCGGTCAGCCCGACGAGCACGCCTTTGGCCCGCCCGGCCGGCTGACCGGATTCCAGAAGGGACGCGGCGTCGGAGGTGGGGAATCGGATCAACGCCGACGCGTTGGCGGGAATCGTGACCTTCAGGGTGAGGCCGGCCTCGGTTCGCGCCCAGCGCGTCGCCACGCGGCCCATGGGGGTCTCGCGCGAACACTCGACCCACTCCAGCGCGGCGGGCATGGCCGGTTGGATTTCGATCCGGCGAAAAACCGGTTCCACGGCCCGGATCCCACCGAAATGGGAGAAGAGCGTGGCGTCAGCCCCCGCGAACATCGCGTGGTTGTGGGTCTGCATGCTGCCGCGATAACTCCACTGTTCCCAAGTCGTCGTGGCACCCTGGGCGATTTGGTCGGCATACCCGGGATAACCCGGCGCCGTCAGCAACTGGTACGCGAGATCGACCATGCCATGGTCGATCAACACCTCGAACAGGTAACGGGTCCCGAAGATGCCGGTGTCGAGGTGCGTCCGGTCCTTTTCCACGATCCGCCGCCGCAAGGCCGCGGCTTCGGCGGCGCGCGAAGGAAAGGAATGCGGAATGCCAAAGGCCAGCGGCAGGACGGAGGTGACCTGCCGGCCGCTGCCGTAGCTGTGGGTGGAAGGTTGGTAGAACCGCTTTTGGAAGGCCTCGCTGAGACGGAGGCACAGCAGGTCGTACCGTTTGCCCTCCTCGGGGTGACCCAGGAGCGAGGCCGTCGCGGCGACGATGCGCGCGCACCGGATATGGAAGGCGCGGCCGACCAACTCGCCTTCGTTGAAAGCCCCTTCGAAGGATCCGTCCGGGTTGGGGGCGCACCAGTCGCCATAGCCCGTCGCCCAATATTTGTTCTCCTCCGCGGTGGCGGTGAATTTGTCCACCACCTGTTTCATGTTCTCGAAATGCCGCGCGAGGATGCGCCGGTCGCCATAATTCTGGTAAAGCAGGTAGGGCAACACCACCTGGTCGCCCGTCCAGTTCGGCAGGTTGCCGCCATCGCCGGCGATGTCATTGAGCCATTTCGAATAGTAGGCGGCCATCCCGAAGTTGGCGATGGCGGCGTCCTCCACCGCCAGCGAATCCATCTGGCAGGGCGTGCGCTCGTCGCGCGCCGCGGTGTCCGTGGGAATGCCCACGAGGTTGCTGGCGATGCTCCATTGGAAATTCGCATGCAGCCGGTTGAGGAACGGGTCGGAGGAAGCGAAGGAGCCGGTTTCCTCGACGGCGGCGCGCACGACGCGTCCCCGCAGGGTTTCGAGGGTGGGTTTGCCGGGGTAACCCGTCACCTCGACATAACGAAAGCCGTGGTAGGTGAAACGCGGCTCATAGGTCTCGCGCCCGCGGCCGGCGGTGGTGTATGTGTCAGTGGCCTTGGCGCCGCGATTGGTGACGACGTCAATCATGCCATCGGGATAAACCGATTCCGCGTGGCGCAGCACGATCTCCGTGCCGGCCGCCGCCGCCTCCACCTGCAGCCGCACCCAGCCGGCCATGTTCTGGCCGAAGTCGTAGACGTAAACCCCCGGCTTGGGCTCGGTCAGTTCGACCGGGCGCATTTCCTTGACGATCGCGAGGCCGGGAAAGGGACAGGCTATGAGCGGGCCGGGCGGCGCCTCGCGCACCCCCACGGGCTGCCAGGCGCGATCATCGAAACCGGGTTGGCTCCAGCCGGCGATTTCGCGGCGCGCATCGTAGGTTTCGCCATTGTAAATGTCGTTGGCGGTGACGGGGCTCGCGGTCCATTTCCAGTCGCGATCGGTCACCAGCGTTTGTTTCGAGCCGTCGGCAAACACGACCTCCACCTGGAGGAACCCGGTGGGCGGCTGGTCCCAGCGATAGCCGTATTTCGAATAATTCTGGCTGTAGCCATGGCCGAGCCACAGGCCCAGGGCGTTGCGGCCGGATTGGAGCAGGGCGGTGACGTCGTAGGAATCGTAGAAGAGGCCCTTGGCGTAATTGGAGTTTGCCGGCGAGAGGACGCGTTCGGTGATTTCGGCGCCGTTGACGAACAGGCGATACCAGCCTGCGGCGTAGGCATGCGCGGTGGCGCGGACGATTTTCTTTCCGAGCTGGAAGTCGCGACGAAGCAGCGGGCTGGTGGCTTCCGGCGCCGCGCTGATCCATTTCGCCGACCAGGCGTCGGGGCTCAACGGCGCCATCTGCCACCACGAGGAGACGGACCAGCCCGAGGGCTGGTCCTTTCCATCCCATGAGCGAACCTGCCAGAAATAGCGCGCGCCACCCTGCAGGACGGGGCCGGCGTATTCGACGCCGAAACTGTCGGCCGCGCTGACTTTGCCGCTGTCCCAAACATCGCCGCGGCCGGCGGCGAGGAGTTCGGGCGAGGAGGCGACCAGCACCTGGTAGGCCGTTTGTTTTTGCGTGCGCTCCGGCGAATGCAAGGTCCACGCCATCCGCGGTTGCGCGGTGTCGACGGCGAGCGGCCGGTCGAGGTATTCGACGCGCAATCCGTCCACCGTCAGCGCCCCCGCCGCCGTGGCCAGCAGCGCGGTGGCAACGGCGAGGCGAAAAAGCCGGGTGGGACGCAGCATGGCGGGGCGTCAGGGCTTGCGGTATCCCGTGAAATGCTTCGGGTCCGCGGGATCCTGGTAACGCGTGGTGTAGGTCTTGGCGCTGGCGGCGAGCTTCAGGAAGGCGTCGAGCGGGACGATCTCCACGGGACCGTCGAGTTGCTTGACGACCTCGACGAGGCTGTTGACATCGTTGGACTCGCGGACGTGAACGAGCAGGAAGTAGGGGCGCTTCGCGTTGAGGGCGATCAGCTCGTTGAGGTCAGCGGCCACCTCGGCGCGCGGACGGCGCGGGTCGATGTAATAGTCGTAGGAGATAAGCGGACGCGAATCGCGCAGGTCGCGGGTGCGGGCCGGACCGTAGCCGTTGATGAAGCCGATGACCTTCGGGAAAGCCTTATAGTAGGCATCAACGGTTTCCTTGGTGAGGTCGGCGTTGCCCACGTTGCCGTCAGCGGCGGAATTGTCCATGATCTCGAGCGCATGCTCGTCGAGCACGGCCATGAGCTCGTTGGCCTCCTTCATCAGCCCGGGGAATTTGCCCGTCGGGATGTGGTTGGGATACATGTAGCCCGGGCCGGAGAGGCCGCCAATGAAGTAGTCGTTGGGCGTGGCGCTCTCGTGGAAATACTCGAGCGCAGCCGGGGAGAACTTGGTCCAGTTCATCGTGACCTGCCACGCAAAGGGCAGCTTGCCGCGGCCGGGCTTGGTCCAGACGCCGATGCCGATGCTGTCGGATTGGACGAAGGCCAGGTAGACCTTCTTTTCCGCGGTGAGTTTGGCGTCGAGCGGGACATTGTGGTTGTTGGTGAACTTGAAGCCCGGGGTGAAGGTGAACTGGCAGTTGAAGCTCAGGTTGGGGAGATTGTGGAGGCCCTCCATCTTGAGGCCGTAACTGGAAAGCAGCGTGGTCCATTGCTCCTCGGTGTCCTTCGCGTAGGAGTGCCAGCCGAAGATCGTCGCACCCGGGTTGAGCTGGCCAAGGAGGCTTTGCGCGAGCGCGAGTTCGTCGGGATGCTTCGGGTTGGCGGAAAGGTCGCTGAAGAACATCTTCTGGCGGACGCCCCAGTCGGCCATGCCCGGCATGCGCACGGCGCCGGCGTGGCCGCCCATCAGCATGAAGGCGTCGCGGCTGCAGCGCGCCCAGTAGCGTTTGACGGCGTCGGCGTAGATCTGCGCGTCGGTCTGGCCGGTGTAGCGGCCGCGCAGGTCATCGATTTTTTTCAGGCCGTGCTTTTCGACGGACGCAATAAGCGCCGGCGTGACGACGAGCGCGTCCTCGAGCCCGGCGATCGTGAAGGCGACGTTCATCGTCGCGCCGACGGCGGGGTCCCATACCACATAGCCCTTGGCGGCGCGGGCGAACCGGGCAAGCGCCTCGTCGGCGGTCTTGAGTTCGGTGAACTTCACGCCGTGCTTGCGCTCATAGAACGAAAACAGCGGCCCGGTGATCTCCCACTGGTATTCGGGCGGGTGGATGATGTAGAGCTGGGGCGACTCGCGGTTGGCCAAGCCCTGGAGGCTGAGCAGCAGGGCCTTTTCGGGCAGGCCGCCGGTGACGTTCCAGTCGAGATCCCAGCGCATGAAAAACGCGGAACGCGCGCTGTCGGCGGCGGAGAGCGCGGTGGCGCAGGCGAGGGTGAGGAAAATGAAAAGACGGCGCATGGGTTATTTCTCCGGGGTGACCTTGGTGAAGCGATAGACGAGGGGCTGCGGACGCGAGCTGTGGAGCTCGATCAGCAAGAGGGACTGGTCGCCCTCGAGGAGACGGTATTCACTGTAGAGGCGCATGGTCGCCTCGCCCTGGGAAATCTCGATGGGCGTGTCGGCCTCGAGGCGCAGCGTGCGACCGCCGTCGAGCCAGCTGGCGCGGGCGGATGTCTGCCCGCCCTTGGCCGGATAGAGCGCCATGTGGCGCTGCTCGACGCGGAAGAAATGGGCGAGCTTCACCGCCTGCGTGGTGTCGACGGTGTTGGTCGCGGAATGCTTTGTGGTCCGCCATTGCATGTCGTGCTGCAGCGAGACGCGGGGGCCGTCCGACGTGATGACGAGGTCCCAGAGGTTCCAGCCATCGAGCGCGGTGCTGCGCGCCGGGTCGAGTCGCCAGCGGCCGTCGAGCGGCGAGGCCGCCGTCGCGACGGAGGCCAAGAGGACGGAGGATAGAAGACAGACGAGTATACGATGCATGGGAAAGGGTTACGGGGTGGGATTGGGAGTTTCGCGGAAACGGAGTTTTTCCCCGTCGCGTTCGAGGGAGGGAATGCCGTCGGTCATCCACGCCGGCGCGGGGGCGCCCTTGAGGAAATGGTCGAAGAATTGGTGCATGCGCCGCGCGAAATCCTGTTGGTCGGCGCGGCGGCGGAGGCTGTGCAGTTCGCCGTTGTAGTTGAAGAGATAGGCCTCCTTGCCGTGGCGGCGGAGCGCCAGGAAGAACTCGACGGCCTGGGGCCAGGGCACGATGTCGTCGTGGTCGTTGTGCAGAAGGAGCAGGGGCGTGGTGACCCGGTGGGCCTGGAACACCGGGGAGTTCTCAATATAAAGCCCGGGCGATGCCTGGAGCGTGGCGCCGATCCGGCTTTGGTTTTGCTCGTACTTGAACTGGCGAGAGCGGCCGGAACTCGCGCCGACCGCGCCGGAGGCGCTCGTCATGTTGCCGACGATCGCGCCGGCCTCCGCGGCGCGGAAGCGGCCGGTTTGTGTGACGATGTAGCAGGTTTCGTAGCCGCCCCACGAATGGCCCTCGAGGCCGAGCGCGTTTTCGTCGGCGATGCCCCGTTTCACGACGGCGTCGGCCGCGGCCATGACGCCGCGGTAGGCGCTCTGGCCGGGATGGCCGGTGGTGTAGACGATGTCGGGCATCACGACGACGTAGCCGTTGCTCGTGTAGAACGCCGGGTCGATGACCACCGTCGGCGCGGGGGTCATGAAGCGGTTCACGATCTGCGAGAGGCGCTCGTAGATGTAGAAGATCGTCGGGTATTTCCGGTTTGGGTCGAAATTCGCCGGCTTGCAGAGCATGGCGGACAACGGGCGGCCGTCGGCGTCCTGGTAGTGGATGAGTTCGGCCGAGCCCCACAGAAAGGGCTCGAGCTGGGCGCCACCGTTGGAAACCTTTCGCGGCGCGGTGAAGTTCAGGTCGGTGGCGAGCAGGTCGGGAAACTCGTCGAACCGCGAGCCCGTGAGGAGAAGCGTGCCGGCCTGCAGCGCACGGCCGGCGAATCGATAGTCCTTGCTGGCCCAAAGCAGGCGTTCCGGCTGCGCGCCGGGCGCGGCGAATCGGAAAAACCCCGTGTCGCGCGTCTCCTCGCTTTCGGCGCGGAAGGTGAGCGGTTGCGCAAGGTCGATGCCGCGGAGCTCCCGGCCGGGTTCGCTGGCGTCGAGCGGCTGCAGCCGCAACTCGAGCCGGTGCTGGCGGCCGTAGCCGCCGGTGAGATTGCGGGCCGGCCGGCCATCGGGAAAGACCTGCCAGAGATCGTAGCGGTCATAGACCAGCAGCGATTCGCCCTCGCGCGTCCAGCCTGAGCTGCCATAGGCGCCCGGCATCTCGGGCATGTCATGGCGCTCGTCGTACAGGGGGAACGGCAGGTCCTTCGTCAGCGCGCGGACGGAGCCGTCGCGGCTGTCGGCGGCAAACCACTGGCGGTCGGCGTACCAGGCGATCCAACGGTTGTCGTGGGACCAGCGCACGCCGGCCTTTTCCCCGATGGCGCGGGCGACGAGCTGGCGGGCCCCCGTGGCGGCATCGACGAAATAGAGATCCTGGTAGAAGCCGTCGTAGTCGACGCGCCGGCGGTAGGGCCGGTCGTCGAGCCCGAAGGCCTTGGAACCGTCATCGTTGAAAGTCAGCGTGGCCAGCGCCGGGTCGGCGAGCTGGCGGAAACTCCCGGTGGCGAGGTCGAGTTCGCCGACGTAGGCACGCTGGCGCTCCTTGTCGGCGATGACCTTCTGGTAAGGCGGGATGAAATCGTCGTTCCAGCGCCAGAGATCCGCGGTGACCTTTTCCTCGTCGAGTTGCGTTGCGAGGCGCGGGTCGGGCGCTTGGGGGGCCGGGGCGGTGCTGACGAAAAGTTTCCGTCCATCGAAGGAGAACGCGGGCGTCGCGTCGGGACTGATCACGGCGCCGGCCGGAATGCCGGCGGCGCTGGCGGCGAGCACGGGAACGGCGGCCGGCGCGCCGCGCTTCCAGTGATAAACTGCGAGGCGCGGCGAAGAGGCGGTAGCCTCGTCGCGATCGGTGAGAAAGGCGGCCTGCGTCTGCGTGCGATCCCACACGAACCGCCGGTAGCGGCCGGCTCCGGCCGCGAGCGCGATCGGCGCGGCGGCGTCGCCCGGCGTGACGGCATAGAGGCCGTGGGCGCCGGCCGGCTCGCTGGCGACGGTGAAGACCAGTGTGCGGCCGTCGCGGGCGAAGGAGTAATCGCTGACGCCGGCGAAACGGCGCTCGGTGGCGGCGGCGAGATCGCGCAGAACGAGTTCGCCGGAGGAACGGAGATAGGCGAGCCAGGCGCCGCCGCTGACGGGCACCTGGAAATTTTTCACGCCTTCGATGGATGTGGCGGCGCCGGTGGCGAGGTCGACGATGACGAGCCCCTCGGGCGGCAACGGGGCGGCCGGTTGCGCGCGCTTGGCGGCGAGGGTCGCCGCCCGGACCGGGAAAGTGTTGGCCACGGCGAAGCGGCTGTCGCTGGTGAAGACCGGATTGACGTTGCGCCGGGGCGGCGGACGCTCGGGATCCGCTTCGGAACCGGTCATCGGGACCGCCGGCAACGCACCGGCGGGAAAAGTCAGGTCGCGGTCCGAGCGCAGATCCCTCACCACGAGATCCCCGTCGCCCTCGAGCGGCATGTAGGCGTACGCCAGCCAGCGTCCGTCGCGCGACAACCCCTGGCCGGTGATGGTGCGGAAGGCCTCGAAGTCGGTGTGCGCGAAGGGTCGCTTGGCGGAACCTGGCGCGGCGTCGCCGGCCGGGGCGGGCGCAGTCAGGGCCAGGCCAAGCCACAGGGGGAGGAGGAGAGGTCTAAGCATGAAACCGGAGGCGCGGGATGACGCGAAAAGCACAGCAAAATTGCGGGCCGAGGAAAGCCCGCAGGCGTTTTTTAGGACTCTAAAATGGGAATAAACATGTAGGTTTTGGGAGAGCTCGGGTGCGTGGATTTCCACCGCAATTCCTGCGCGCTTGGAACGACGGCAGCGGTTCCGGGTTTACGCGGCGGCCCTCCCATTGCGCCGCGCTCCATGTGCGTGCGGATGTCCTGCGGCCCATGGCGTGTGGCTGGAGTTTCCTGGCCGGCCGGGCTGGATGCGGCCAAAAAAAAGGCGGAGGCTGCAGCCTCCGCCCATAATTAATCCGCCATCCCGATCACGGGTCCACGCGCAGGGCCACGACCCGGTTGTCGATTATTTCGACGTTGAGCGTGACCGTATCGGCGTAGGCTTCGGTCATGCCTTGCGGGCCGCCCCGGCTTGAGGTGGTGCTGCTGATGCTTGGGCCAAGTCTGCCGCCGGGCCCTCCACTCCCAGCCGTCCCCGCCATCTTTTGAGCCGGTTGGCTGAGGGTGACTCGCGTGGCCATCTCCTCACCGACCACGAAGTTCTTGTAGGTCCAGACCGTCACCTCGCCCTGGTCGGACGGATGGGTGCTGGTCGAGTTGGGTTTGCCGAGGGCGATGTAGACGGCATCAGCGCTGTCTCCGGTGCCGATGTTGCCCTGGGAGATGCGGGCCTTTTGCGCATCGGAAAGCATGGCGTAGGCGGCGGATTTTTCCTGGATGCGGGCGGAACGGCCGGTTTCACAACCGGAAAAAACAAGGGCGGCGAGCCCGAGGACACACGGGAGGTAATGGGGTTTCACGGGAAGGAAGAGTTGGCGGAAGGAGAGGGGAAGGCAAGGCGGAGGTCGGCAGGCGGTGTCAGAAAATAAAAAGGGCGGAGGCCGAAGCCCCCGCCCTTGCGATCAATTGGCCGAAGCCACGATCAGAAGCTGACCGAGGTGCGCAGGGTCCAGAGGCGCGGGTCGGAGGGAACGAAGGTGCCCTCGTAGTAGACCTTGTTGAGAAGGTTGTTCACGCCGAGCGAGGTGCTCAGCTTGTAGCCGCACAGCTCCCAGGGGTAGCTGATGTTGGCGTCGAACACCACGTAGTCGCCGGCCTGGAAGCCGCCCTTGAGGGGGTTCCAGTCGACCGACTGCGAGACAACTTCCTCGGAGGCGTAGCGCGCGCCGAGCGCGGTGGCCAGACCGCGGACCGCGCCGTCGGTGAACACGTACTTGCCCCACAGGCTGAGGCGATACTCGGGCACGTTGACGAGGCGGCTGTTGTAGGTGATGTCGGCGTTGGCCTTGTTCAACGCGGTGTAGGCGTTGTAGGCGGCCGTGCCGGGCTTGGCGAACGACAGGCTTTCCACCGTGTGCGCGTCCCACAGCCAGGCGCCGTTGGCGATCAGCTGGAAGTTGCGGTTCGGGGTCCAGGTGAGGTCGAACTCCGCACCGTTAACCTCGTTCTTCAGGCCGACGGTGCGCCAGCGGAGCACGCGCGCGCCGGAGCCGGTCGGATTGAAGATCGAGCCGAGGGCGAAGGGCGACGGCGAGTTGTTGAGGGGTTCCGAGCTGTTCGCCTGAGCGATGGCGTCGTCGAACTTCTGGTTCTTGCGCTCGCCCTTGAAGATGGAGAGCGTGCCGACGATCTTGTTGTCGCGCGTGGAAACCTTGACGCCGACTTCGAGGTTTTTGCCGCTTTCGTTCGGGACGTTGTCCAGGACGCCTTCGGCCTTGAACGCGTCCAAGCCGCTCTGCAGCGAATTGATGACGTGTCCCTTCCAGGTGTAGCCACCCGGGTTGTTGGCGAGGAGGGCATTGATGATCTCATCCGGCGTGGCGGCGATGCCGCTAAAGTCACCCTTGAGGCCGGTGTTGATACGGAAGGTCGTGGAGACCGTGCCGTACACCGAGATCTGCGGGGTGATGGCGAACGAGGCGCCGACCATGTAGGCGTCGCCCGAGGTCGTCTGGTTGTTGCTGGCCGAGTAGGCCGGGCTGTAGTTCCAGACGGCCGGCGGGTATTGGTCCTGATGCAGGTAGACGTCCGCCGGAGGATTGAACCACGGGTCGTTGGCGACGAGCCACTGGCCGCGGAACTTCGCGGTTTCCTTGCGGTAACCCGCGATGCCGGTCAGGCGGTCGTTGAGGGCCGTGACCTGCCAGTTGGCATACCACGCGTAGCGGCGATCATTGTAACCATCGAGCAGGTTGCGGTTGATGTTGTAGATCTTGCTCGTCGGGGGATTGACGTGGAGGGCCGGATCCCACTGCGAATAGACCTGCTGCGCGGTCATGATCTGCCCATTGCGGTTCGTCAGGTACTGGAGCACCGGCACCGTGCTGCCCGGCGCGCCGGCCACGTTGCTGGGATTGACGACCGGGTAGTTATAGCCGGGGACCATGAAGTAATTCGCGCCCACCGAGGCCATGTACTGCTGGAACGGGCTGTAAGCCACGCCGCCGAAGATGAGCTTGTTCTTCGTGCCGAAGAAGTCGCCCTTCAGGACGGCGTCGAGCTGGTGGTTGTCGGCACGGAGGTAGTAACCGGCGCCGTTGCCACCGGAGGCGGCGTTCCACGTGATGCCGTCGGCGTTCGGGGCGTTGGCGCCCTCGATGCTGTCATAGCGATCATTGTCGTGGGTGTAGACGTAGCGGATATCGAGCCAGTTCAGCGGGGCGAAGTCCACCGTGGCCTGGAAGGTCTCCACCATGTTGTGGCTGTAGGAACCGGAATTCGTGAAGTTGAATTCCTTGTCGGTCACCCGGGTGCCGGCCTTGTTGGTGATCGTGGCGTAGGGCTTCACGACGCCGGGCGTGTAGATGACCGCGGTCGGGTCGCCGATCGAGTTGCGATAGTCGGCGATGTACTGGCCGAGATTCGAGAAGATACGGGCGCGGTAGGCCGCGACCGGATCAGCGGCGCCGGTGATGGTGGCGCCGGCGGCGTTCATGAGCGCGGCGGACGGATTCTGGTAGGCGTCAAACCACGCCTGCGGGGCGGTCCAGCCGTTGTCGTTGTAGTTGAAGCGCTCGTTGAGATATTCCATCTCAAGGTTGATCCGCAGCTTGCCGCTCTTGAAGGGATTGAGCGTCAGGCTCGGGGTGAAGTTGAAGTTGTCATCGTACTCACCCCGGCGATCGCCAATCAGGTTCTGCCAGGCGCCGACCACGCGGAACGCGGCCTTGTCGCTCATGGCCACATTGGTGTCGATCGTGACCTTTTCGCCCAGATTGCTGTCGATCTGGTAGCTCATCGTGGTCGGGATCTTCGTGAACGAGGGCCGCTTGGTGACGTAGTTGATGACGCCGCCGGGATAGCCCTGGCCGAAGAAGACCGCCGCCGGTCCCTTCACGATTTCCACGCGATCCACGTTGTCGAGGTTCCACGAGGTGTAGCGGAACACGCCGTTGCGCAGGAGGGTGTTGACCGTGAAACCGCGCATGGTGAAGGCACCTTGCGGGGTGGCGCTGTTGGCCGGACGACGCATGGCGAAACGTCCGTCAGGCGCGCCGGAAGCGGTGTAACGGAAGATGTCCATCACCTTCGTGAGGCCGGCATCCTTGATGAACTCCTCGCTCATCACATTGATGTTCATCGGAATGTTCTGAATCTCCATGCCGATGCGGGTGGCCGTGGCGGCATTGGTCTTCAGGTAGCCGTAGTCCTTGTCGCTCTTCACTTCGAAGGGCGAAAGTTCCAGGACGTCCTTGTCTGCCGGCTGGGCGGCAGCCGAGGGCTGCGCCGCGACGGGGGCGGGCTGTGCGGCCACGGGCTGGGCCGTCGCCGGCTGGGCCTTGGAGCCTTCGACTTCCGCGAGGCGGCGGCGGAGGGCGGCGTTTTCTTCTTGGAGCCGGCGCAGGGCGTCGGAATCAGCGGACTGCGCAAAGGCAGGGCCGACCGTGAGCATTGCAGCCAGTCCGACGGCCAGTGCTTGTCTGGCCCGGGTGGGGGTATGCAGGGGTGGTTTCATACGTATGGTTGGTTTGTAGTTTCCGGCTTTGAACGCGGTGAAGGGTTCAGTTTACAGGAAAAGGATCAGGCCGGCTTGAGCGGCTGGGCTGCGGCGTCGGGCGTGAGGAGGCGCGGCGAAATGGTCACGCCGATGCGGCCATTCACGTCGGGATTCTCGATCCGCCACAGGAGGTGGTCGACGACCTTGCGGACGAGCATCGGCAGGTTGATGTCGATCGCCGCCGGGGAGTGGTCGAGGTTGTGGTAGATGACGGGATTGTAGTTGCCGAGGATGGCCTCGATGTCGCGGCCCGGCTTCTTGCCGGCCTCGCGCAGGGAGCGGAAGAACGCGCCGCAAAAATGGTCGACCGGGATGTACAACCCCGTGGCCTTCGGCGTGCACTCGAGGAGGCGCTTCACGAGGCTGTCGCTCTCGCCGTGCAGCGGGGTGATCTCGAGGTAGCTGACGCCGGGATTCGAACGGCCGAGAATCGTGTGCACCGCGAGGCCGAGTTCCTCGGCACGAGCGACGAAGGCGTCCTTGCGGCTGACGATCGCGCTGTAGTCCGGATCGGTGGAAATCACCGCGACCGCCTTGTGCCCGCGCTCCTTCAAATAATCCGCGGCCATGCGGCCGTTCTCGGCATTGTTCGGCTCGACGTAATCGCCGGGGTAGGCGGCCGACCGGCGGGTCATGAACCAGACATTCGGCAGCTCGCGCAGCTTGGCGAGGCAGTCGGCGGAGGGCTCCATGCCCTGCACAATGACGCCGTCGAGCTGCTCGTTCGCGAGGTTGCGGGGCAGTTCATCGGGGTTGCTGGAAAACAGGACGCGCAGGTCAACGCGGTACCGCGGGTCGGTGGACTGCACCTGGAGCAACTGATCCTGGAACCAGTTCAAGCTCGGGTTGTTGGCCTTCGCGCCGACAAACCAGACGCCGATGCGGCGCTGCTCGGGCAGGCGGGCCTTCGGGCCGCGGCGGCGGTTGAGCGGGGCCGGCACATAGTTGTGCTGGAGCATCACCGCACGAATGCGCGCGAGGCTGTCCGCCGCGACAAGCTGCGGTTGGTTGATGGCGCGCGACACGGTGGCTGGGGACACGCGCGCCTTGTGGGCAATTTCAGAAAGGAGCATTAAGGGGTAAGCTCGGGCTTATGAAAATTTCAGCAACAGTTAATGAAAATGGGCCCCGCCATGGTCAAGTATTTTCACGAAACCGGGGGATTAATGTCCCCGCGCGGCGCGCCGCAGGGCTTTCCGCCAGGCCGCGAGGATTTCCCGACGGGAGCGGATCACGTCCGGCCACACCGGCGGGTTTGTGCTCACCTGGTAGCCGTGGCTCATGCCCATTTCCGGGCAGGCCCAGAGCTCGTTGCCCGGCCGCGGACCGCGCAACCAGAGGGTGAAAAGGTCCTCGATGAACACGAGGTAGTCGGCGAACTCCGGCGTCAGTTTGCCCCGGCCGTTGGTGACAGGCACCTGGCAGTGCTGGCTGTTGAAGGGGCGCAGGTGAAACATCTGCGAGGCCTGGATCTCCTTCGGCCACTCCAGCAGGCGCTTCGAGTAATCCCCGGGCATGACATGCTTCGAAACCGCGAAATGCGAGTGGTCCCACGTCACGGGCATGATTTCCCCCGTGGCCCGGCGGTAGCGACGGGCAATTTCGGTGAACTTCTCGGGCGTCTCCGTGGCGGTGTCGCGATGTGTCTCGATGTGCACGCCCAGACCCAGCCGGCGGGAGAGCTTGATCAGCTTCACCGCCATCGCCGCCGCGGGCGCGGGCGGGGTGTCATGGTCCAGCAACTGGATGTTGATGAAGTGCGCGCCGAGGGCGCGCTGGTCCTTCAGGCGACGCTCGGCGACACGCAAATCGCCGCAATCGAAGCCGCTCATCAGCCGCAGCCCGCGCGCCACGGCGCCGGCCTGGATCTCCGGAGTGAGATACGCGGCGACGCCGTCAAAGCCGGCGGCCTGAATGGCATCGAGCTTGCGTTCCACTGACCATTCACGGGCGGGGGTGGGGTAGCCAACCATCGACCAGGTATGCGCACAGAGGATGAGGCGGGGCGGGGCTGAAACAATTTTCATGGGGTTACTGAAAATATCTGAAAACAGATGTTGAAATCATTGCGATGGCCAGCCCATTTTGCTCCGTCTTGGCGGACCAGCCCCCTCGTTTCATTGGGCCGCCAATGCTTTCGCTCATGTCATCCCAGCCATTTTCGCAGCGCGCTTCCTGGATTTGGTCCGCCGAAGGCAGCCATGCCGTCCCCCCCGCGGGGCAGGCATCGCCGTCCCATTACCAAGTCCGGCTGTTCCGACGGTCGTTCGAGGTCGCGGACCCGAAATTGCCCGCCAAGGTGCACGTAACGGCGGACAGTCGCTACCTGCTCTATTTGAATGGCAAGCTGGTCAGCCGCGGCCCGGCCCGGGGCGATATCCATCACCATTTCTATGAAACCTGCGACCTGACCGGACACCTGCAGCCGGGCCGCAACGTCCTCGCGGCGCTGGTGCTCGACATGTCCCGCGTCGCCCACCGGCCCACCGCCCTGGGTGCACCGTGTGCGGTCATGACTTATACCGGTGGCTTCCTGCTCGAGGGCGAGGTGACGTCCCCCGCCGGAACCGCCGAGCGCCTCGACACCGGCCTCGCCGGCTGGCGGGTGCAGACGGACCGCGCCCACCGGTTTCAAAACGACGGCACCCGGTTCGAGGGGTATCACGGTTATTTCGAGCACCGGGTCTCGGCGGAACTCCCGGCCGGTTGGAACACGGCTGATTTCGATGACGGCGCGTGGCCCGTGGCCACGACCCTCTATCTCGCCGAGCGTCACGAGAACCGGCGCGATCCCACCAGCCCCTATGGCCTCATGCCGCGGATGATCCCGGCGTTGGAGGAGGCGCGGCTCGACCGCTTCAGCGACATGTTTCTTCCCGGCGGAGGCGACCCCGGCGCGGAGTGGCGCGAGCTGCTGGCGAGCGACCGGCCCCTGACGATCCCCGCGGGCCGCACCGTGAACGTGATTCTCGACACCGGCCGGTTGACCACGGCGTATCCGGAATTGCGCACCCGCGGCGGCCCGGGCGCGCGGCTGCGGCTGAAATATGCCGAGGCGCTGCGGCTGCCCTGGACGACACCCGGGGCGAAGCTGCTCGGCAAGCCGCAGCCCCTTGCGAACCTCGCGTCGCATTTCGCCGACGAGGCCAATGGCTGGACCTTCGATCGCCGCGGACAAATCACCGGCTGGTCGGATGTGTGGGAGCCGGCGGGCCTCGCCCCCGAGGAGTTCGCGCCGTGGCACTGGCGCGCCTTCCGCTACGTCGGCGTGGAAATCACGACCGGGACCGCGCCCTTGGTGATCGAGTCGGTGCAGCATCGCTTCACCGCCTATCCTTATCGAATCGCGGCGGAATTCCGGTGCTCGGATCCCGGCCTCGAGCGCATCTGGACCACCGCGCTGCACACGATGCGGCTCTGTTCGCACGAGACCTTCGAGGACTGCCCGCACTACGAGCAGATGCAGTACGCCGGTGACACGATGATCACCTCGAAGATCGCGATGCTCGCGACGGGCGATTACGCGCTCAGCCGGCAGGCGCTGTATCATTTCGACTGGTCGCGGCTGCCCGAGGGCCTGACGCACAGCCGGTATCCGTCGCGCCTGCTGCAGGTGATCCCCTCGTGGTCGCTGCACTGGATCACGAATCTCCGCGATTACACCTGGTGCAGTGGCGACGTCGCGACCGCCCGCGACCTGCTGCCCGGCGCGCGCGCCGTGCTCGACTGGTTCCGGCGCCATGGCGATGCGGACGGCCTGCCGCAGAAACTGCCTTTCTGGAACATCACCGACTGGTGCGCGTGGTGGCCGCGCGGCGTGGTGCCGGGCGCCGACGCCGGGCCGACCTGCATCATCTCGGCGCAATACATCGTGGCGCTCGACGAGGTCGCCGACCTCTGTCGCTTGCTCGACCGCGCGGACGAGGCGACGGCGCTGGCGGCGGAAGCGGACAAATTGCGGACGGCGCTGCACCGCCGGTTCTGGTCCGAAACCGAGGGCCTTTATTTCGACCGCCCCGGCGGGCCGGAGGTCAGCCAGTACGGCAACGCCTGGGCGGTCGTCTGCGGCGCGGCCGATGCCGGCACGCGCGCGCGGTTGCTGCAGCGCTTTCCCCACGATCCGAAACTGGCGCCGGGCTCGTTCTTCTGGTGGCACACCGGTTTCCGCGCGCTCGATCTCTGCGGAGCCTATGACCGCATGCCGGAATTCCTCGGCCCGTGGCACGAGTCGGTCGCTTACGGCCTCGATACCTTCGTCGAGGAAAACAGCTACTGGCGCTCGCTCTGCCACGCGTGGAGCGCACACCCGGCGCTGGAATTTCAGACGCGCATCCTGGGCATCACGCCGGCCACGCCGGGTTTCACCCGCATCAACGTCGCGCCGCGGACCTGCGGGCTCGTGCAGGCCGAGGGTTCCGTGTGCACGCCGCGCGGGCTGGTCGAGGTCGCGTGGCGGGTCGAGGGCGGTCACTTTCACCTCGAAGCCACCGCTCCCGCCCACACGGCGGTGACCGTGCTGCTGCCCGACGGCAGCCGCCAGGAATTCACCGGCGGACGCGCACGCTTCGCCGTCAAAATGCCATGAGCGCGGACCTCAAACTCGTCATGGTCGGGGACCACGCGGCGGAAATCCACCGCGCGGCGGGCGGGCTGTTGCTGCGGTATGTATACCGTCCCGACACGCCGGTTGACGAGTCCGCGCGGCCGTACCTTCATCCGGTGAACACGCTCGCGGGCGAAGCGCTCACGAATTTCCGGCCCAACGACCACCGCTGGCACCACGGGCTCAGCTTCACGATCAACTGCCTGTCGGGGTGCAATTTTTGGGGCGGCGCGACCTACCGCGCGGCCGACGGCTACCAGCTGCGCGCCGACCACGGCACGCAGCAGCACACCGGCTGGCTGAAGCAGGAGGCCAATCACCTCGCGCACAGCCTCGACTGGCGCATCGGTGCGGATGGCGAACGGCTGCTGCAAGAACGCCGGGAGCTGACGGCGGCGATCCTGTCGTCGCGCGACTGGTCGCTGCGCTGGAACGCGACGCTGAAAAACGTCACGGACCGCACGCTGCAACTGGGCCAGTATTATTCCAACCAGGGGCTGAAGGGCTCGCATTACAGCGGCCTGCAGTTTCGCGGCGCCCGCGATCTGCTCGACGATCACCATGACGACGCGATCGGGATTTTCGCCGAGGGCGGCCTCAGCGGCGAAACCGCGGTCCATGGCGCCGCGGCGCGCTGGATGGAATGGCGCGGGCAAAAGGACACCTCGCTGCGGCGGGTCAACGTGCGTTTCGAAAGCCACCTGGGTCCGTTCCACTGCTTTGTGCGGCGCCACAATCCGCTCGCCGCGCTGCCGTTCCAATACGAGCACGACCTGCCGCTCGCGGCCGGCGCGGCCCTCAACGTCGACTACACGCTCACCTTCACCGACGCATGAGTCTCGACCGGAAAACCTTTCTGCGGCGACTTGGGGCCGGCGCCATTGGCCTGGCCGCCGGCGGCACGTTGCGCGCGCAGTCGGCGCCGCGGGGGCTGCCGTCGTTCGACCCGGCGCGCGCGGATGAATTCTGGCGGGAAGTGCGCGCGCTCTATCCGCTCCGCGACGAGCCGGTTTATCTCAACACCGGCGGCCTCGGGCCGGCTTCGCAGCCGGTGCTCGACGCGGTCGAGAAGACCACGCGGCATCTGCAGGCACACTCCGAAACCGGCCACGACCTGCTCGCGCCGGCGCGCGCCGCCGTGGCGCGTTTCCTGGGCGCGCAGCCGGAGGAGTTGTGTTTCGTGCGCAATGCGACCGAGGCCAACTCGATTGTCGCGGGCGGTCTCGCGCTGGCGGCCGGCGACGAGGTCATTTTCGAAACGCACGCGCATCCGGGCGGTTCCTTCCCCTGGCTCAACCAGGCGCGGCAACGCGGCGTGGTCGTGCGCTTGTTCGAGCCGGACCACACCTCGGCCGAGGCGAATCTCGCCCGGATCCGCGAGCTCCTCTCGCCGCGCACGAAAGTGATCCAGGTGAGCCACCTCACGTGCACGACGGGCCTGCTTTTCCCCGTGGCGGCCATCGCGGAACTCGCGCGGTCGCGCGGCATCTGGTTCCACATCGATGGGGCGCAATCCGCCGGCATGATCCCGGTGGACCTCAAGGCCATCGGCTGCGACTCCTACGCCTTCAGCGGCCACAAATGGCTGGGCGGCCCGCACGAGACCGGCGGCTTTTACCTGCGGCGCGACCGGCTTGAGTCCGTGGCCCTGATTTCCGCCGGCGCCTACTCCGGCAACCTCGCGCGGCTGCCGGGCGAAATTGCCAATTTCGACGCCGCCTCGCGGCACGAGTACGGCACGCGCAACGCCGGCCTCATCACCGGCCTCGCCGAGGCGGTCCGCCTGCAGGCGCACCTCGGCCGCGACCGGATCGCGGCGCACGGCCGGGATCTGGCGGCGATGATTGCGCAGGAACTGAAGGGCGTGGCGGACCTGACCGTGCTGACGCCGGCGCCCGCCGGCATGCGCGGCTCGATCGTCACCCTCCGGCACGCGCGGGCCGACGTGGACAAATTCTTCGGTTACCTGATGCAACACCACGGGCTGCGCTGCCGCCCCGTGACCGAGCAGGGGCTCAACGCCGTGCGCGTTTCGCTCCACGTGTTCAATTCCCACGACCACGCCGTCCGCGTGGTGACCGCGATGCGCGCCGCCGCGCGCGATCTCTGACCATGCGCTCAGCGTTCCATTTCTACTTCCGCCACCAGCTCGACCTCCACGGGCGCGCCGGCCGGGAGCGCGTTCACGCCCACCGCCGCCCGCGCGTGTTTGCCGGCCTCGCCGAACACGGCGACCAGCAGGTCGGATGCGCCGTTGATGACGCGGGGCTGCGCCGTGAAATTGTCCGTGCAGTTGACGAACCCGCCCACGCGCACGATGCGCTTCACCTTCGCCAGGTCGCCGATTTCCGCCTGCAGCGCCGCGAGCAGCTGGATCGCGCACAGGCGCGCCGCCGCCGCCCCCTCGGCCTCGGTCAGCTCGCGGCCCAGCTTGCCGGTCAGCGTCCGGCCATCGGGCGCGCGGGCGATCTGGCCCGCGAGGAACACGAGGTTGCCCGTTCGCACGGCGGGCACGTAGCTGCCGACGGCGGCGGGCACCGGCGGGAGCGTGATGCCGAGCGTCGCGAGGCGCTGGACCGGACCGGCCGGCTCGCCGGCGTGGGCGGAAACGATTCCGGCCAACCATCCCAAGATCGTCAGAATTTTCTTCATGATGGCATCGACCCATGCGGGATGGCCCGCCGGGCCGCAACGCCAGAACGCCAGATCCTACCCTAATGCGCATTCGAACCTTCCTTGGACTGCTCCTGCTTCCCGCCGCCTTCTCGGTGGCGGCCGAGGCACCGGGCCACAACCTCTACGTCGTCGCGGCGGTGAACAACAACTTCGTCGTCGGCTCGAAGATGGTCACGCTGAGCGGACTCTTCCAGCGCGGCGCGGACAATACCTACGGCCACTTCGGGCTCAATTTTCCCTATTTCGTCAGCCTCGCGATCGACCCGCGCGATCCGAAGGTGATGTACGTCGCCTCGATCAACGGCGTGCTCTGCACGACGGATGGCGGCGCGAACTGGCGCATCGGGACCAGCTGGGACATGACCGAGCCGAAGGATGTCTGGGTTGATCCCAACGCCCCGGACCACATCTACCTTGCGTTGCCCGACGGCATCGCGGTGTCGACCGACCGCGGCCGCACCTGGCCGCGGCGCGAAAACGGCCTGCCGGAGCGCGGCAGGTACACCCAGGCCATCCGGGTCGACCGCACCCGCGCCGGCCGCGCGCTCGCCGCCTGCGAATCGGGCATCTACCTCACCGAGGACACCGCCGGCTCGTGGCGCCGCGTGTTTGCGTCGACCGCGACCGTCACCGATCTCCGGCAATCGCCAAGCGATGCGAAGCTGTGGATCGCCACCACCCAAAGCGACGGCGCGCAGGTGTCGCGTGACGGCGGCGTCACGTGGAAAAAAATCCCGGGCCTGCCGTCCGCCGAGGCGCTCTACAACGCGTCGTTCGACGAGCGGAACCCGCGCCGCATCGCGATCGGCAGCTGGACCTACGGCGTGATGGTCACGGAGGACGGCGGCGACACCTGGACGGAGCGCAACGCCGGCCTGCCCGCCGAGCACTGCGTGTTCCGCGTGGGCATCGACCCGGACAACGGCCGGCTCTACGCCGGGGTCTACCGTGATGCGGTTTACGTCTCGGACGACTTCGGCCGCACCTGGCGGAAGGACGGCCTCGAGGGCGCGCTCGTCTACAATTTCATCTTCGTGCCGAAGCCGGCGAAATAACGAACCGTTTCCATCACCCCCATCCTGTCCTTCCGGGCGCCGCGAAGAATCCACGCGCTCTCGACCGCCTCCCGCCCTCGTTCGCTGGGATTCCTCACTTCGCTCCGCCTGACGTGCTCCTATGAATTATAGACTACTCACCGCTTTCATTTTGTTTTCGTTGGCGGCGGATCTGTCCGCTCAGCCCTCCTTTGAAGCGCCCGCCCCGGCGCCGCGCGTCGTCCAGGACGCCCGCCAGCGCCGCGCGGAATACGAGGCGCGCGTCGACGAGGTCCTGGCGTGGCGTTCCAGCCTGGCCAAGCCCGGCGAACTGCTCACCGACATGGCCGTCATCGGCGCGAAACTCGCCCGGCACGAGGACATTGACCTGTGCAACCGCAGCGTGATCGAACTCATGAAGGAACCCGGCAGCGGACCCTTCTGGATGTTTCCGGCGGTGAATGTGGCGTTCCTCGGGCGCGACCAGCTCTCGCCCGCGGCGCGCCAGGCAATTCGCGACGCGTGGCGGCGCCAGATGCAGATCCGCGGCGACACGGAGAATCACTGGGCGATGTATTACACGTCGCTTTACCTGATGTCGGAACTCTACCCCGACGACCCGGCGAACAGCTGGTACACGGGGAAAAGCTCGGCCGAAAACCTGGCTGAATCGCGCGACTACCTTATCCACTGGATGGATCTCGCCACGACGATCGGGCAGGGCGAGTTCAACCCCACGCACTACATCGGCGAGTACGCGATCCCGATGCTCTACCTCGCGGTGTGGGCCAGGGATCCCGCGATGAAGAAGCGCGGTCAGCTGATGCTCGACTGGCTTTTCGCCGACCTGGCGGAAAACACCCTGAACGGCGTCCTGCACGGCGCCAACGCGCGCACCGACGACACGTCGGTCATCGAACGCTGGAACGCGCTCGCTTCCTTCTTCAGCTGGATCCTCTTCGGCAACACGCCGCCCCCGGCGGGCTACGGCGGCTGGGGCACCTACTTTGCCACCGTGGCGAAGGGCTACGAGGTGCCGGAGGTCATCTACCGCGTCGCGGTCGATCGCGACGGCGATTTCCTGCAGCAGGACCTCAAGCGCTCACGCCGCCGCTGGCGCAACAGCGACGTGTTGATGGCGCCGATCTACAAGCAGAACTATTCGCGCCGCGATTACGCCGTCGGCTCCTACCAGGGCGGCATGGCGGATCCGATCCAGACGCATGTGTGGGACGTCACCTGGGCCGTGCCCGACCCGCGCGGCGTGCACAACACGATGTTCTCGATGCACCCGATGTCGTCGGGCTTCGACATGCAGACCTACTTCACGGAGCTGCCCGACCAGATGATCAAGGGCGTCACCAAGGAGGGCAAGGCGTCCTACGACTCGCCCGACAAGTTCCTCGGCGGCTCGCGCTTTGAGCAGGTGTTCCAGAACCTCGACACGGTGATCGCGCTCTACGACATCCCGCCGGGCACGCGCTTTCCGCACATCAACGGCTTCTTCTCGAAGGACCTCGCCGATCTCACGGTGGACAAGTCCGGCTGGATCTTCGCCCGCGGCGGCAACGCCTACCTGGCGTACCGGCCGCTGGCGGACTACGAGCTGAAATCCATCGCGCGCATCAAGTCGTCGTGGACCGGCGAGCGCGCCGACACCGGCGACAGGATCCTCTACAGCCCGCACCTGAAGAACGGCACGATCCTGCAGGCCGCGAGCGCGGGCGAGTTCAAGGACTTCGCCGCCTTCCAGGCCGCCATCCGGGCGTTGCCGCTCGAGTTCAAGCTGGCGCCTGTGCCCACCGTGAAGTTCACCACGCTGCGCGGCAAACAGGTCGTCTGCACCTATGGCGCGGCGCCGGTCCTCGATGGCCAGCCGGTCGACTACACGCAGTGGAAACTCTTCAAGGGCCCGTATCTGAACGCCGAGAAGGATTCGAAAAAGCTGACGATCACGCACGGGAAGCTCGAGCGCGTCCTCGACTTCAACACGCTCACGATCACCGACCGGGTTCGCCCGAACTGAGCCGAACCCATGCGGAATCCCGGAGCCTTTGCCATGTCGAGCGCGTTGCCCCCAACGCGCCGCCAGGCTGCCCACGTCCTGAAACGCCTTGGGGACAACGCGCTCCACCGTCTATGACTTACCCCTCGTCGCTTCCGCTGTCACAGGTGACCCTGACCGGGGGTTTCCTCGCCGAACGCGCGCGGCTGGCGCGCGAGACGGTCATCCCTTATCAATGGGAGGCGCTCAACGATCGCATCGCCGGGGCCGAGCGCAGCGGTTGCGTTCATAATTTCCAGGTCGCCGCCGGGGAGAAGTCGGGGAAATTCCACGGGCTCTTCTGGCAGGATTCCGACCTGGCGAAATGGATCGAGGCGGCGAGCTATCGCCTCGCGACCCATCCCGATGCCGCTTTGGACGCCGAACTCGACCGGCTCATCGCCACGATCGCGAAGGCGCAGCAGCCCGACGGTTACCTGAATACCTATTTCCAGCTCGTGGAGCCGCAGAACCGGTGGGCCAACCTGCGCGACTGCCACGAACTCTACGTCGCCGGGCATTTCATCGAGGCCGGCGTCGCGCATTTCCAGGCGACGGGCAAGCGCACGCTGCTGGACGTCGTTTGCAAGCTGGCGGACATGATCGGCCGCACCTTCGGCCCGGGACCGGCCCAGACGCCCGGCTATTGCGGGCACGAGGAGATCGAGCTCGCGCTCGTGAAGCTCGCGCGGACGACCGGCGTGGAAAGTTACCGCGACCTCGCGCATTACTTCATCACCCAGCGCGGGCAGTCGCCGAATTACTTCGAGACCGAGGCGAAGCGGCGCGGCGAAAACGGGAAGCTGCCCTGGCACATGCACCATGACGGACTCGCCACGTTGCAGGCCGCGCGTCCGGTGCAAGAGCTCAGGGAACCGGTCGGCCATGCCGTGCGCATGATGTATCTGCTGTCCGCGATGATCGACCTCGCCCGCGACCGGCCGGACGCCGCGCTGGCGGAGCAGTGCCGGACGCTCTGGACGGCGATCACGACGAGGCATCTCTATGTCACCGGCGGCGTGGGCACCGAGCCGTACGGCGAGAAATTCTGCGAACCGTTCGACCTGCCGCCCGACCGCGCCTACGCCGAGACATGTGCCGGCATTGGCGTGATGATGTGCGCCCGGCGCCTGCTCGAGCTGGAGTTGCGCGGGGAGTATGCCGACGTGATGGAACGGGCGCTCTATAATAATGTGCTCGCCGGCCTGGCGCTCGATGGCCGCACCTTCTTTTATGTCAACCCGCTGGAAGTCGTGCCGGCCGTCGCGAAACGGCGTTACGAATGCCACCTGGTGAAAACGCAGCGCGTGCCCTGGTTTGGCTGCGCCTGCTGTCCGCCGAACATCGCGCGGCTGCTGGCGTCGATCGGGGACTATGCCTGGTCGCAAACCGCGGACGGGGTGGCCGTCCACCTCCATGCCGGCGGCACCGTGCGGTTCAACGCAGGCGCGCACGCGGTGTCCCTCGACGTGAAAACGGATTACCCGTGGGAAGGACACGTTGAATTCCTGGTGCAGTCCGCGCAGCCGGTGGAATTCACCCTGCACCTGCGTCTGCCCGGCTGGTGCCGCGCGCCGCATCTCCAGGTGAACGGCAGTCCGGTCGCAGCGGAGAACGTGCACGGCTATGCGGCGTTGCGCCGCACCTGGCGGGCCGGGGACCGGGTGGTGCTCGACCTGCCGATGCCGGTCGAGCGCGTGCACGCCGACGCGCGGGTCTCGGCCGCGGCGGGCCAGGTCGCGCTGCAACGCGGGCCCGTCGTTTATTGCGTGGAGCAGGCCGACAACGGCGCCGCGCTCTCGGCGCTCAGCCTGCCGCGCTCGAATCCATTGAAGGCCCACTTTGTGCCCGGGATGCTGGGCGGCTGCGTGATCATCGAGGGCCAGGCCGTGCGCACGGAGCACGGCGGCCAATTGTACGCGACCGAGCCCGCCCGGACCACCGCGGTGCGGTTGTGCGCCGTGCCTTATGCGCTGTGGGCCAACCGCGGCGAAGGAGAAATGCGGGTTTGGCTAAGGGAAACATGAAATCATCTCACTCCATCCGGTTTGGCTGCAGGCGCGCCCTCCCGGGCGCCCTCTGCGCGGTGCTCATGGTGGCATCCGCGTTCGCCGCGGAATCCTTCGGGGATTCCGGCAAGGCGGCGCATGCGATGCTCACGCGGCTATGCGACGATTTTGGCGGCCGCCTGACCGGCAGCGCGGCCAACCGCGGCGCGGTGGAACGGGTCGCGCAGGAGTTGCGCGCGCTCGGCCTGCAGCCGGAGATTGTGCCCTTCACGATGCCCGGCTGGGAACGCGGCGACGATCGCGTGGCGCTGGTCTCGCCGCTGACGCGTCCGCTGCGGGCCGCCGCGCTGTCTTACTCGCAGCCCCACGCCGCCTTTGAGGCGGACGTCGTGACGATCGGGGCCGGGGCCGCCACCGACTATCCGGCGGACGCCCGCGGCAAGATCGGCCTGCTGAGCCCCGGCACCGCGCTGCCGGCGCGGGAGTTTTCGCGGATTGCCGCGGAGCGCGGCCTGCGCGGCATCCTGTTCATCAACCGTGAGGGCGGCGGGCAGTTGCTCGCGCGGACGGGGAGCTTCATCGGCGAGAACCTGGCGATGCCGGTCTATTCGCTGGCCCAGGAGGAAGGCCAGTGGTTGCAGCGCCTGCTGGCGCGCGGCGAGGCCGTGCGTGTGCGGATGGAGACCAAATCGCGCAGCAAGGCAATCGACACGCTCAACCTGCGCCTGGTGATTCCCGGGCGCTCCCCCGAGCGGATCATTGTCGGCGCGCACATCGACAGTTGGGACCTGGGGCAGGGGGCCCTCGACAACGGCCTCGGCACGGCGCAGCTCTTCGCGCTGGCGCGGGCGTTGCGGGACCGGCCGCTGGCGCGCACCGTCGAACTGCACTGGTTCAACGGCGAGGAGCAGGGCCTGTGGGGCTCGCGCCATGCCGCCGCCACGCTCGGCGACGCGCCCGTGGTCGCGATGATCAACCTCGACATGGTCGGCGTGCCCATCGCGGTGAACGCCCTCGGGGACGAGTCGCTCGTGGCGGCGCTGGAGCGCTGGAACACCGGCCGCGGCGAACGCAAGCTGCCCAAGGGCGTCGAGAACATCAACTGGTTCGGCAGCGACCACACGCCCTACCAGCTGGCCGGCGTGCGCGCGATCACCTTCAACGCGCCGATCCCGCGCGAGTCCGTCCGCTACTACCACGACTTTGGCGACACGATCGACAAGCTGCCGGAGCAGATTGTTGTCGATTCCACGGCCATCATTGGCGACCTCGTGCTTGCGCTGGCCAACGATGCGGCGCTGGGCGCCTTCCGCCGCGCGCCCGCCGACACGGAAAAGCTTTTCACCACCTTCGGCCTGGAACCCCGCCTGCGCGCGACCGGCTACTGGCCGTTTTCGGCGCGTTGACCCTTACTCCCACCCCCCCCATTCGCACAGAAGGAAACGATGGGAACGAAGCACAAAACAATCAGCACTTCGTTTCCTTGGTTACCTTCTGCAAAAGTCCGCCCCTAAAACCCCATGCATTTCCTCGGCCTCCACTGGTTAGACGGTGTGATCATCGTCACCTACATCTTCACGGTCCTCTTCATCGGCCACCGGCTCTCGCACGGCGTGCAGGGGCAGGGCGATTTCTTCCTCGGCGGCCGCTCGTTGGGCCGGTGGTTTCAATTTTTCCTGAGCTTCGGCAGCATGGCCGATCCCGGCCAGGCGACGACCACCTCGAGCTCCGTTTACCGCCAGGGCGCCGGCGGCGCCTGGCTCGCGCTCATCACGCTGTTCCTCACGCCCTACTACTGGTTCCTCAACGTCTGGTTCCGCCGCGTGCGCCTCACGACCACCGCGGATCTGTTCGAGGACCGCTTCGGCAAGCGCTTCCTCAGCTCCCTCTACGCGGGCACGACGATCATCATCATCATCGTGAGCATCGCCGGCGGCAACGTCGTCGCGCTCAAGACGCTCCAGCCGCTCATGGCGAAGGAGCCCGCGGCCTACACCGTCGCGGAGAAGCAGAAGGTCGATAACTACCACGAGTTCGTGCAGCTGCGGTCGGAGCGCGCGGCCGGGACGCTGACTCCCGAGGCGACCACCCGCTACGACGTCCTGAAGAATTACTACGACCGGGGGGAGTTGCAGCCATACGTGACCTATTTGAAACCCGTGATCTTCTACCTGGTTTCATCGTTGCTGGTTGCGGTCTTCATCATGCTGGGCGGCTTGAAAGCCTCCGCGATGGTCGACGCCGTGCAGGCGATCCTGGTCATCGTCATTTCGGTCATTTTGATCCCCTTTGGCCTGGCGCGACTCGGCGGCGCGGACGCGCTGCACCAGAAGGTCCCCGCGGTGATGTTCAATCTCTTCGGCGGGGGCGCGATGAGCGAATACACCTGGTACTCCATCGGCGCGTTGCTCCTCGTGCAGTTTCTCGGCATCTCGAGTTCCCAGGCCAACATGACGATCGCCGGCTCGGCCAAGGATGAGTTCGCCGCGCGCATCGGCGCCGTCACGGGCGGGTTCAGCAAACGTTTCGTGACGATTGCCTGGGCCTATTGCGGGCTGATCGCGCTGGGCCTGTTCGGTCCGGGCCTGTCCGATCCCGACCAGGTGTGGGGCATGCTCACGAAGGCGCTGCTGCCGGTCGGCCTGGTGGGCGTGATGATCATCGGCATCCTCGGCGGCAAACTCGCGCTCCTCGGCGCGCAGTCCGTCGTCATGGCCGGGCTCGTCGTGAAGAACATCTACGAGCCGCTGTTCCCGGGCAAATCGGACCGGCACTACATGCTCGTCGCCCGCCTGACGGTGCCCGTCGCGCTGGCGCTCGGCATCGGCATCGGGCTTTACCTCAACAGCGTCATCGCGCTGCTGAAGTTCGCGATCGTGTTCCTCGTCATCTGGGGCGTCCCGATCACCATGCTCTTCCTCTGGCGCCGCCTGACGGAAACCGCGGTGCGGGTGCAGGTCTTCGCGATGCTGGTCCTCATCTGCGTGCTCCCGTGGACCGTCCCGCAAATTCCTTCCCTCGCGCGCTCGGCGGCGCTGACGGCCATGACGCGGGAACGGGTGGTCACCGTCGAGGCCGTGGCCACCGCGGTCGACGTCACCGCCGGCCGCGCCGCAACCGTGGGCGCGACCTTTGTCCGCACGCAGCGCACGGAGCCGGTCTCGATCTTCTTCGAGGAGGGCGTCGTGCATGTGGACCCGAAGGACCTGCAGTCGCCCAAGACCGGCCTCGGACTCTTCCGCGCGGAAGTCTGGCTGATCTCGCTCCTCGGGGTCGATGTCGCCGGGTTCAACTCCGCGCAATTGATGACGACGCGCTACCTGGTCGACGCGCTGCTGCCGATCCTGATCCTGGTCGTCGTGAGTTTGCTGACCAAGCCGACCGACCCGGCGCGCGTCGCCCGCTTCTACGCCCGCATGAAGACCCCGGTCGGCCCCACGCTCGAGCAGGACGCCCAGGAGGTGGCCGCGAGCTACGCCCAGCCCACGCGCTTCGACGACCAGAAGCTGTTCCCGAGGTCGAACTGGGAATTCACCAAATGGAACCGCCAGGACGCCCTCGGCTTCATCGGCTGCTGCGCCCTCGTCGGCTTCATCCTGGTCTTCTTCAAGGCCGTGCTGGCGATCGGCCACTGAGAATTCATCCCCCGATCAAAAACGATGTCACGTAATACGTGACATCACGCCCGGCGGGCTCGGGGGCATGTCACCTATTGGGTGACATGCCGGAAGGGCCGGGCCGAACACGTCAGGTCAGGAGTGAGACAAGCCACTTCGAATAGTTGGAGCAGGCCCGTCGATCGCTCCTGATATTCTCAGTTCCTGACCCGGCGTGTTACGGAATCCCCTGATGTGTTAAGGAATTCCCGAAATTGAACCGCCAGGATGCCCTCGGCTTCATCCAGGTCTTCTTCAAGGCCGTCCTCGTAATCGGCCGCTGAGGATCAGCCCTAGTCGAGCAAATGAATGTCACGTATTACGTGACATCTTTCTCGGATCGCCTGCTCGGGAATGTCACGTAATGGGTGACATTCCACCCGGCGCGTCGGTTTTGAACATGTCACGTAATACGTGACATTTCGAACCGGCCTTCCTGCATTTAGAAAGCGGGGGCTACCCGTAGCGGCGCTTTACGTCGGCGATTGAGTTCGCGACGAGTTGCGCGAGGACCGATTGGTCGACATCGGCGAGTTGGCGGAAGGACAGACAGGCCGGGCCCATCTTGTGCCGGCCGAGTTTCGACCATAAGGAGGTCTGGCGGTTACCTGCCGCCATCAGGTACACCACGAGTTCGCGGTCGCGGGTCGCAATGGCGGCCAGCGGCGCCTCACCGGTCCGCCCACGCTCGTAGGTGTACCGGTAAACATCCTAGCCGACAATCCTTTGTCCCCACATCATGGGCGGTTGGCGGGTGGCTTGCCTGAGCATGGCCATCAAGGCCCGGCAGTCGGCGCGCTGTTGCTCATTTCCGCGTGAGGCCAGGTACCGGGCGACACTCGCGGCCGTGGGCTTGGTCTTGCTTTCGGCCATCGGAAAAGTCCGCCCGGGTATTCGATCGGGTCCCCGCGCCTACGGACGGCGAACGAAGGTGAGGTTCATGGGCTGGCTGCGGGGAATTTCGATGAGGTTTTCCTTTGCGTTCTCAACCACAAAACCGGCGTCGGTCAGGCTTTTGGTGTGGAGCAGGATTGGGCCCTTCGCGCCCGGGCGGTCCACCGCCGCCAACGTGAAGCTCGCCGTCTTGCCGTCTTTGGAAACGATCAGCGACAGCGTTACGTCGCCGGCGGCGGTGCGGTAGCGGTCGAGCCGGTTGACGGCGCCGGGCTTCAACCACTCGGGCGGGACGGCGCCGAGGAGGTGCAGCGTGCCCTGGCGGTCGTAGGCGAGCATCGAGGCCGGGAGCTGCACCATCATCGCGGAGGCGAAGCAGTGCGGCTGGTCGCCCGCCAGCTTGAGCGGCTGCCCGACGAGCGATTGCTCCTCGACCCACGTGCCGACGGCCGACGCGTGGTTCGCGCTGGCGTAAAGGATGTCGGCGACTTTTTCCGGACGATTCAGGATCAGCGGTTGGAACGCATAGAACAAACCCATGCCCGCCCAGTTGCCGCCGGGCAGCCAGCCCATGCTCACGGGCATGCCTTGTTTCTCCACGGACTCGAGCAGCGCGAGCGAGCCCCGGACGATCTCGTGGTCCGAGGGCAGCCAGCCTTCGCCGTTGAGGTGCGCGTCCATGAAGGCCCACTGCGTCAACTGCGGGATCGGATCCTCGCCCTTGAAGCCCACGCGGACGGGCAGGTAGAGATTGCCATGCCCATCGCGCCGCTGGTCGCGCAGGCGGTTCTGGTTGAACGAGCCGAGGAAGTCGTCGGCGAGCTGGCGGAACTCGCCCGCTTCCTTCGCGTGGCCGAGCTTGATCGCCAGCCGCTCGGCCGCGCGCAGGCCCGTGATCATGCAGTAGACCGAGGAATACTCGGAGCCGATGTCGATGATGCCGCCGTCGCTGAAACCCGGCGGCAGCATGCCGTAATAGGCGGCGCCGGGATGCTTCAGCGTTTCCTCGCGGAGCCCGCGAATACCGGACACGCCGAGCACGATTTTCGGCCAGCTTTTTTCGGCGTAACTCCAGTCGCCGGAAATCTCCGCCTCGCGCACGACGGCCCAGATGACCTCGGCGGTGGTGCGGAAGATTTTCTGCGGATGAAGTTCGTCCACGATGCCGTTGGGCAACTGGTGCGCCCAGAGCGCGTCGAGGGTCTGGCGGGCGGACGTGGAATCGTTGAGCGCGGACGCGAGGTTGGTGATGTAAACGGCGTCGCCGGCCCAGAGGCCGCGGTAGAGCGAGAAGCTGGAGTCGAACTGCGTGCGGCCGTTGATGGTTTCCTTCGCCTGGTAGAGCGTGCGCAGCGCGGACACGATCATCGCCTGGATCGCGGGATCGCCGACCGTGACGCGATCATAGGGGATCTCGAATTTGTACCAGCGGGCGATCGTCTGCTTGAGGGCGTCCGCGACGGGGAGCCTGCCCGCCTTGGGCGTCCCGTCGGCCCGCTGGCCGGAGAAAACCCAGGCGGTGATTTCCGTGGTGCCCGCGGGGAAGGTGACCTGCCAGCCCTTCGCGGTGCGGGTGAGGCCGGTGGCCTGCGGGGAGGTGACGAGGAACGGCCGGTTGTTTTCCGTGATCGTGCCATCCTGGGCCAGGGCGAGCGGGCGGAAGCTCCGCAAGGCGAGCTCGGGCTGGACGCGGCCGGAGTATTTGGCGTGGAGGATGTCGGTGCGCGGCACCTGGCGGAGGACTTCGGTGCCGCACGCGATGCGCAACTCGGCGCGGTCGGGGGCGGCGAGGGATCCGGCCACCAGTTCCTCGCGGCTGAGGGTGGCGCCCGCGGCGTACACGGCGACGGTCGCGAGCGTGGAGTTGGGGTCCTGGCCCTGCGGGCCGAAGACGCGGAGATTGATCCAGCCGTCGCCATCCTCATCGCGGGCATCGAACAGGAATACCTGCGGCGCGTTGGTCGCGGCGTTCAGCGCGAGGTCGACGGCCTGGGTCGCGGCGCCCTCGACCTCCATGGTCGCGGTGCGCTGGAAGAGGAGTTTCTTGTAGCTCTCGCAAAAGCCGAGCATGACGCGCTTCGCGGCGCCGGCGGGCACGCGGAAGCGGTAGGCGACGGGGCGGTTGGGGCCCCAGGCGACGTTGCGGAATTCCGGGGAAACGCCTTCGGCCGGCTTGGCCCAGTCGATCGTGCCGCTGATGCCGTCGAGGCGCTCGTAGTCCCCGGTGTGGCCGTCCGAGGCCGCGGGCTTTTCGGGGGCCACGGAGAAGGTGGTGATCTCGATCGAGTCGGCCCCGCGCTTCAGCACGGTGCTCATGACCGGCACGCGCGGCCCTTCGAGGAAGAGCTGCCGGTCGTAGGCGAAGGCCTCGCCCTCGGCCGAGGCTTCCACGACGGTGAGCCCCTGCACATACGGGCCGGGGCCGAAATCGTAGAGCAGCGCGCCGCGCTCGTTCGCCATCGGCTTGTGCCAGTCACCGGGGATGCCGAGCGGCTGGTGCCAGGTGGGGATGCCGTAGCGGAGGTCGACGACGCGTTCGGCGGCTCCCGCCGCACACACCAACGCAGTGAACAGGATGAGGACGCGGGGCAGCGGATAAACCATGCGCCCACGATTGGTCGTGAGCGGTCTCGTGCAAAATGAATGTTTATGAAAGTTTCCGCACCTCGTTCCGGTGCGAGATCGAAGCGCCCGGGAATGCGTGCGGCGTCATCGCATAACTTCCCAATCCAACCACCGGTCATTCCGAGTCGCGCGAAAATCCAGGCGGAGCCGTGAATTCGCAGCCAACCTGCAAGCTCCGCTGAAAGAACAGGGCGTTTGATGATTAAAAATCGGAGTCATGGGATTCCGCAGCATTGTGGCCGCCCGGAAACCTGTTCTCCTCGGGTATCCCTATGCGCTTCCTTCGACTGGCCGGTTGTTTTCTCTTCGCCTCGCTCGTCTCCTTCGCCGCCTCGCCCTCGGTGCTCGTCTGCGGCGGCAGCATGATGAACGGCAATCATTTTGCCGACAGCACGCTCGCGGCGATGCGGACGCACTATGCCGGCGCCAAGAGCATCGCGCTGGTCCTTTATGCCACCCATCCCTCGGAGCAGGATCGCATGGAAGCGCGGCTGCAGGAGGCCTTCCAGCACCTGAACGGCGCGAAGGCGCGGTCGCTGCACCGGCTCAATCCGGCCGGGCAGAAGGCGCTGCTGGAAAGCGCCGACGGCATTTTCATCGGCGGCGGCGAGACTTTCGTGTTGCTCGGCGAACTCTATCGCACGGGTCAATTGGAACTCATCCGCCAGCGGGTCGCGGCTGGCGTGCCTTATGGCGGCTCAAGCGCCGGCGCGAACGTGGCCGGGTTGCTCATCGGCACGACGAACGATTTTCCCGTCGCGGAGATTCCCAGCCGCAAGGCGCTGGGCATCTTCCCGGCAGTGATCAACCCGCACCATCCCACCCCGGACACGAAGGCCGAGCACGACGGCCGCGCGGGGAAGATAAAAACCTACCTGCAGTTCAACCCGACAGAGACCGTGCTGGGGCTGGCGAACGCCTCGATCGCGCGGTTGCACGCCGGCCAGGTGACGCTCGAAACGGGCTCGGGCTGGGTCTACCGCGCGGGATCGGTGCGGGCGTTGCAGCCCGGGGATGCGGTGCCGGAGCTGGTGGTCGGCAAGTAGATCACACGAGTTATACGGAAACGGATTTAATTTACAGAAGGGAACGGAGGGAACGAAGGCAGCAGGCCGTGGCTGAACGCGTGAGCGTTGGCGGGTTGCGTGAGCGCTGCGGCCAAACGCTCACGCGTTCGGCTACACGGTATGGGCAAGCGCGGATCCCCTCTCGAGCGGGGTGGCTGCAGGCCGGGGTGTGGGGTTCGAGATCAGCGAACTTTCCCAAACTCGAACACCAGCGTCCACTCGTGCGACTGGCCGGGGGCGGGGTCCAGGGCGAGGTAGGGTTCGTAGGACAGCGTGTTGCCGTTGGCCCATAGCACGCATTTGAAGGGCACGAAGTCGGTGGCGAAGCGCACGGATGCGAGGGTCGGATGCGAGACCGAGACGGCGAACGGTTTTCCGGCCGGCAGATCCAGATGCACGACCTGGCCGTCGTGGAGCCCGACGAACGCGCGCTTCAGCGTCAGTTCGCCGCGGGCGAGCCTGAAGCCGGGATTTTCCGCGAGGCCGGTTTCGGGCGCGAGGGTGGACGTCAGTTTGCGATCGGCCTCCAAGGCGAAGAAGGGGTGCGCGAACCACTCGAGCTTCAGGGGGCCGGCACCGCGGTTCGTCAGGCGCGAGCGCGAGACGATCTGGCGGCCGCGGAGTTCGATCGTGCGTTCCAAGTCGTAGGCCCAGCGTCCGACCGTTTGCGAGGTGCGGAAAATGATGCGGTCCGCCTTCTGCTCGATTTGCCAGGTGCAGGGCGTCACGACCACGATTTCCCCCGTCGCATCCCGGCCCAGCGCGCCCGAACCGGGCGCCAGCCCGGTGGCGCCGTCCCAGAGGAGCGCCACGCCATCGGCGGTGCTGTGACGGAAGGATTCGGGCAGGCCCTGGCCGTTGAACGGAGTCGGCGTCGGGTTGGGCCACTCGGGACCCGTCAGGAGCGTGCCGACCGCGCGGTCATGCACCTGCCAGATGTAGCCGCCCCAGCAGTAGCGCGGTCCAAGGCGGGCGTGGTCGGCGGTGGGATCGAGCAGGTCGACGGTCAGTTCGGCGTTGGCGAGATGGAGCATGGGAAAAGGCGGGGGTTAACCACGGATTTTATGGATGAACACGGATGACCGGACAGGAATGGTCACGGAACGCTCAGAATACTCAGAAGAAAATTTTGACAGAAGCGGACGACGCCCGCGAAGAATCAGCCCTGATTGGGTTTCCGTTGTCCTTCCTTGGGATTTCCGTGGGCTCCGAGGCGCAATCCTTGATCGGAAAACTCACCGCAGTCGCATGACGCGCAACGTGGTGTTCGCGCCATCGACGATCAGCGCGAACTGGCCGCTCGGGCGGGCTTGGATTTCGATTTCCTTCCCCGGCAGTTCGTAGGGGATGGCTTCGGCGCCCTCCCAGACCTGGCCGTTGTCGAGGCGGAAACGGTTGCCGCCTTCCCATTTCACGACCTTGGCCTTCAACGGCGGCATCGACCGCCAGTCGTTGTCATTGAAGAGCGGCAGCCCGAAACGCTGCATGAAGCCCGGGCTGGCCGGCGAGGTGGGCGCGGCCTCCGTGCGGACCTTGGCGATCTCGGCCTGCAAATGCGCGGTGGCGCCGGACTGCTGGCGGATCAGGGCGGCGTCGATCACGCCGATCTGGTCGGGCGTGAGCCGGTCGAGCCCGGCGCGTTCCCATTCGGCTTTCGTCAGCACGGCCTTGAGGCCGGGGAAGGCGGACTGCGCGGCGGCGGTGGCGATCAGGATGGCGAAGAGAGCGAGCAGGCGGGTTTTCATGGGGAAATGGTTACAGGAGATCGCGGAGGACGCAGAGGGAACGAAGGGATTTGGCCACAAAAGGCCCGGAAGTCACAAAAGGAAAATGCCGGGGATCGGGTCTGCGCTTTTTGAGCATTGTGCGGCAAGGAATGTCTTGGTTCGAGCTTACGGGCGCAGGGTGGCATCGCCAGTATTTTGCGCGGCGACCAGGCGGGCGAAGGCGCCGCCGCGGGCGGTGAGCGTGGCGAAATTACCCTCCTCCACGACCCGGCCCTCGGCCAGCACGATGATCCGGCTCGCATTGCGGATCGTGCTCAGGCGGTGGGCGATCGTGATCACGGTCCGCCCCACCGAAAGGCGGTCGAGCGCTTCCTGGATCAGGCGCTCGCTCTCGTAGTCGAGCGCGGAGGTGGCCTCGTCCAGGATGAGCACGGGCGGGTTGCGCAGGATGGCGCGGGCGATGGCGAGACGCTGGCGCTGGCCGCCGGAGAGGGACACGCCCCGCTCGCCGACGAGCGTGTCATAGCCCTCGGGGAGTTTCGCGATGAATTCCTCGGCGTTGGCCTGGCGCGCGGCTTCGCGGACTTCGGCGTCGGTCGCGTCGGCCCGGGCGAAACGCAGGTTGTCCCGGATCGAGCCGGACAGGAGGAGGCTGTCCTGCAGCACCACGGCCAGTTGCCGGCGGATCCAGCGCATGTCCCATTCGGACTGCGGCACGCCGTCGATCAGGATCTCGCCGCGCGTCGGCGCGTAGAGTCCGAGCAGGAGGTTGGCCAGGGTGCTCTTGCCGGAACCGGACGGGCCGACGAATGCGACGTGTTCGCCCGGCCGGATTGCGAGGCCGATGTGATGGATGACCGCGCGTTCCGGGGCGGATGGGTAGGCGAAGGAAATGTCGGCGAACACGAGGTCGCCGCGAATGCGGTCCGCCCGGCGCGTGCCCCGCCAGTCCTCGACGTACGCGGAGTCGAGGAGTTCCTTGATGCTGAGGTAGCTTTCGCAGCCGATGAAGTATTGTTCGCTCAGGCCGACGAAGGCCTGGATCGGCCCGAGCACGATGGGCAGGCCCGCGACGAACGCGAAGAGCGTGCCGTAGGAAATGGTGCCGCGGATGGCGAGCAGGGCGCCGCCGGCCATCACCACGAGGGCGATCACCTGGGTGCTGACGTACCAGAAGGTGCCGAAGATGGCGTTGATGTAGCTCTGGTGGACGCGGTGCCGGGCGAAATCCAGGCTGCTGCGGTCGAGGTCGGACTCAGCCTGTTTCTCCTCGCCGAAACTGCGGACGAGGCGGAGTGCGGAAATGTATTCGCTCGCGGTGCCGGTGAGTTTTTCCTGCGCCAGGCGCGCCGCGTTGTTGCTGCGCTGGATGCGCGCGAAGAAGTGCCACTTGGCGATCGCGTAGGCCGGGATGATCAATGCCAGCACGAGCGCCAGGCGCCAGTTGAGCACGGCCAGGATCACGAAGATGCTGCCGCCATAAAGAACGTTCGGCAGGAACTGGTTCAGGATGTTGTAGAGCAGCGCCTCGACCTTCTGCGTATCGAACGCGTACTTCGACAGCAGCCGGCCGGTCTTTTGCTGGTCGAGATAACCGAAGCTGAGGAACTGCAGTTTGAAGAACAGCCGGCTGCGCAACTCGACCATCATCCGCGCCATGGCCTTCGCGATCTCGTTGGCGCCCCAGACCGAGAACACGTAATGCACCGCCAGCAACAGGAGGAACAGGCCGCCGAGCTGGAGAATGGCGCCGGTGTCCCGGGCGGGCACGGCAACGTCGATCATGCGCTGGAACAGCCACGGGCACGGCGCGACCGCGATCGAGCGCAGCAGCGCGAGGCCCAGTCCGCGCCACAGTTCGCCGCGGCTGGCCCACAGGTAGCCGGGGAGCGTGCGCGAGGCAAGGGGTTCGGGGATCATGGTGCCGGTGAAGAAGGGAAATTCGAAGCGGTAATCACGAGCCCCTCGTGGAAAGACCTTGGCACTCCCGGCACGTCATCCTGAGCCTTGCGAAGGATCCAAGTATTCGCGGCTGTCATCTGCATTCCCCCCTTGGATTCTTCGCACGGCTCAGAATGACGGGTTGGAGAAATGGAGGTTGGATCCAAACTCGGGGTGGCGGATGCCAGGGACGTCCCGCTTTGCAAAGCAAAGGCTCGCACGAGCGAAACACCCGGGGCCTCACCCGTTCGGGCGCTCGCCTTTGGTGCGCTTGGGGGCGCGATTGCCGTGGAGCGCGGTGTAGAAGGAATCGCCGGGCTGGATCGAACCGCGGGTGACGATCTCGCCGGTGAAACCGGATTTATAGATCGCGGTGAGCAACTCGACCGTCTGGCGCGCCTGATCGCCGGACGTCAGCGGCCGCCGGCGCGCGTCCATGTCGGCCACCAGCGCATTGAGCTGCGTGCCGTGCGTGGCGCCGACCTCGGGCGGGAAGCTCTGCCAGGCCTGGAGCAGGCCGTCGTCCTGCGCGGGCGGGACGGGCGTGAACTTCCAGTTGTCGCGCGTGTAGCCGTAAAGGTGCGTGAGCTCGACCGTGGCCTTCTGGTAGTCGAGGCGCAGGTAGGTTTCCTGCCGCGGGCTGAGCCCGCTGTTGACGATAGAGCCGACTGCGCCGTTGGCGAAGGTGACGAGCGCCATCGAGACGTCCTCCACCTCGATCGCGCGGTCGAGTGTGGTGACGACGGAGCGCACATTTTTCCAGTCGCCCATCAGGTGGAGAAAATGATCCATCGCATGGATGCCGAGGCCCATCGTGGGTCCGCCGAGTTCCGTGTCCCACCGGCCGCGCCAGGGCACCGCGTAGTAGGCGTCATCGCGGTACCAAAGCGTGTTGCACACGCCGACCAGCGGACGGCCGAGCAACCCGCCGTCCGCGAGCCGGCGGACGTGCGCCGTGGAGGAACCGAAGCGCATCTGGAAAATGCAGGCGGTGTAGCACCCGGTCCTTTTCTCCGCGGCCTCGAGCAGGTCGAGTTCGGCGAGGGAGCCGCAGAGCGGTTTTTCGCACATCACCCAGGCGCCCGCTTCCATCGCGGCAATGCTCATGGGCACGTGCTGGGCGGGCGGCGTGGCGATGAGGGCGATGTCGATTTTCTCCTTCGCCAGCATCGCCTTGAAATCCGTGTAGTGGCTCGGGATGCCGTGTTTCTTGGCGAAGTCGCCGACGCGCTGGGCGTCGATGTCGACCGCGGAGACCAGCACAACCCGGCCTTGGGTGGCTTCGACGGCCCGCACATGAGCGTCGCCAATGGAGCCGGTGCCGACCAGCGCGGCGCGATAGGTTTTCTTGGAGGGCGGCACGGACTTAAGAGAGTGGGAAGGAAGGGGAACCGAGGGGTTCCCGCCTGGATTGGGCGCCCACTATGCAGATGCGGGCCCAGGAATCATTCTGAAAATTAATGAAAATTTAGGGGGTGGGGGGCGGCCATGCCGCGCCCGATTAAACCCCCGGCGCTGCGCGCCACCCCTCTCAAGAGGGGATCTCATTCAGCGCCGGCGTAGGATCCCCTCTCGTGAGGAGTGCCCGCAGGGCGGGGTGTGTTGCTTGGGCGGCGCCAGCCGCACCTCAAGCCACTCCCGCCAGCTGCAAAATCTTTGTCGCCGTCAATCGCCGCTCAGGTGGCAGCGCGTGGGGCGTCCGGCCGCCATGGGTCTTGGCCAGCTCGGCGAAACGCGCCTGCGTGGCCTTCACGAATTCCTCGGCCGGGCGGGTCTCGCCGCACAGCTTCATGATCTCGGGCAGCCAGCGGTGACCGTAGCGCACGTGGTTCTGCTCGTCGTTGCGATCAAATGCCAGGAGCGTGTCCGCCTCGAAATCGTTCAGCTCGCGCACGCGGTCCATCACGAGCGCCTTCGTCGGGAAGCTGCCGGCCTCGAATTCCATCGTCATCATCGCGTAGCGCTCATGCGGCGGCATCTGCACGAGGATGTTGTAGAGATCGAGCGAGTGCTCGAGCGTCATCAGATCGACGCCGAGCTTCGGCAGTTGCCGGAAACCGAACTGGCTGTGACGCGACTCATCCCACAGGTGGCGGGCCATGTCATGATGCAGGTCGAACGGCGCGTCGGGCGTGTCATGGAAAATCGTGGCGAGGTAATCGACCGCATCCATTTCCATCATCAGCCACACATAGACCATCAGGCGGATGACGCGGGCGTCGGTCTTGGGATCGACGAGCCAGGTGCGGACAATCGGCGTCTCGTCGGGCTGGTCGGGACTGAACACGCTGGAACACGTCGGGTATTTGCCGCGGTTGCAGGTGTCCGGATGCCGGTAGGTGCGGGCGGTGCACTCCCACACGAAACCCGCCGGCAACGGCACGGAGGCGGTCTCGCCCAGCAGGCCGCCCTGCGCGATCAGCGCGGTGCCGAGGTGGGCGATCCAGGCGGAAGCGTCCCCGGTGCCGAGATAAGGGGTGATCTCGCGCGCGTGGCGTTCCTCATCGGCGATGAATTCCTCAACCAACTTGCGCGACGGCCAGTCGGCGAGGTGGTGCGTGGCTTGCAGATAGTGGCGGTAGGCCGCGAGCAGCGCCGGCTTGAGCACGCGGTAGAAACCGGCGAGCGCGACGTAGCCGTCCGCCGGCATGATGGCCTCGTTGAAGAGCCGGCGAAGGGCCGGGCGGACGTTTTCGCCCGTGCCGAATCCGCTGAGCTCCCGGCCGCGCTCGCGCAGGAAGCGGGCGTGGCTCGCGGATTCCCAGACGTGCTGGCAGAGCAGGTATTTCAGTTCCGGTTCGCCGACGCGGTAGATGAGCGTCGTCGCCGCGCGGACGAATTCGCGTTCCACCTCGAACAGGCTGCGCTGGAGCTTCGCCATGTCCTGCACGGCGGCCATGCGGCCGGTGGCGGAGGGGGCGGTGGTGGGAGCGGGCTTGGTGGAGGCGACCATGTGTGCGGTTTTTGTAGGGGCGTTCCTTGCGGACGCCCGCGGGCGGCGTCAAGCGCCGCCCCTACATGACGTCTTAGCAGATGCGCCCCCGCTTGCCCGCCGTGGTGTGCCCCGGCGGGTTGATGCCGACCCAGCGCTCGTCGATCGGCTCGCTGGCGCGTTGGTAGCGGCTGTCGCTCGAGATGCGCAGGCGGTTCTCGCTGCGGTTGTCGAGCGAGGCGTGGACCAGGAACATGCCGAACGTGATGAAATCCCCGGCCTCGAACTCGGTCGTCAGCCAGCGGCCGCCGAACTTGTTGCGCACGGCCGGCGGGTTGTGCGAGAGCGTGCCCGTGAAGGACCACTTGCCGGCCTGCGCCGCCTCCTTGTCCTTGGGTTTGTTTTCGCAGAAGGCGTCGACGTCGCGGTAAACGTAGTTCTCGAGCAGGTCCATGCGCTTGTGGGACCCCTCGAGCACGACGAGGCCGCCGAGGGTGAACGAGATGTCCCCGTACGGCACCCAGCAGGTCATGTGCTTGTGCGTGCCGCGGCCCATGTAGGGCAGGTCGCAGTGCGGATTCGTGCCTTTGCCGGGACCGATCGCGCGGAGCCAGGTGAAATCGTAGTGGCGGATTTCCTCGCCGTAGAACTTGCGGTAGAACTCGGGGAGGCGCCCGCTATAAAGGAGCTTCTGGATCGCCGGGTTGTTGTTGGTCAGCTCGGGCTTGAAGACGTAACCGGAACCGGGCTTGCAGACGCCGTCCATGCGCGGGTAGCTCTCGTCGAGCACGCCGGCGGCGGCGAGGCCGTCCACCAAGCTCTGGCGCGCGGCGAGCACCTCGTCGCGATCGAGGCCGCCCTTGATATAGAGATAGCCGTCCGTGTCGAAGCGGCGACGCAGTTCCTCGACGTCGTCCTGGGCGTCGCGGGAGTCGCGCAGGAGGCCGACCTTGTCGTCGGACATTTCGAGCTCGTGGCCAAAGGAATAGAGCTGGGGGAGGGAGGTAGTCGTGCTCATGGGACCAAGGTACACGTGAACCCCCGGGGATTAAATGGTTGAAGTGGGAGAAGTCATGTAAATTTTGGGTGGATGGCTGCCGTCCCCAAGTACCGCTCCGAACCCTGGCTGCAGAGCCCGCTGCGCACTCCTGTCGGGGAGATCGAACTCGCCGGCCTCCTCCGCAACGTGCCGGGCATCGATCCGACGGGCATGCGGATTTTGAGACGTTTCACGCTCGTCCTGATGGTGGAGGGCAAGGGCTACTACCGCGATGCCCGCGGGACCAAGCTCGAGATCGGGCCGGGCGACGTCGTCCTGGTCTTCCCGGAAATCGCCCACGCCTATGGCCCGATGCCGGGCGGCGAATGGACGCAGATCTATTTCGTGTTCGACGGGCCGCAGTTCCAGCTGTGGCGCGCCCAAGGGCTGCTCGCGCCGGAGCACCCGGTGTTGCGGCTGGGCGCAGTGGACTACTGGCGGCGGCGCTTGCAGGAGGTCGTCAAAGGCGAGCCGCTGCACCGCACGGGGGCGCCGATGCGCGCGCTCGGGCGGCTGTTGCACGTGGTGACCGACATGATCGCCTCGGACGCCGAGAGCACGCGCCAGGCCGGCCGCGATGCCTGGTTGGAAAAGAGCCTGCGCCTGCTCGGTGACCGCAGTCCGACCGGCTGGCTGACGCCACAGGAAGTGGCGCCGGAGGTCGGGCTCAACTACGAGAACTTTCGCAAGCGATTCGTCGAACTGACGGGCGAGTCGCCCGGCCGCTACCAGAAGCGGCGCCGGTTGGAGTGGGCCTGCGCCGCGATTTATCATGGCGAGTCCTCGCTCAAGCAAATCGCCGACTCGCTCGGCTTCTGCGACGTGTTTCATTTCTCGAAGGCTTTCAAGCAGGAGATCGGATACACGCCCTCGGATTACCGGCGAAGGGTGAGAGGGCATTGATGGCCTAATGTAGGGCCTCCGCTTGTCGGAGGGCCGGGGTTGAGGGCCGCGTGCG